>NZ_KB902275.1 GCF_000379445.1 Fangia hongkongensis FSC776 = DSM 21703 | reverse complement strand
TCACGAGGAACTAGAGATGGTTATTCAGTCTTTATATACACGCATACTCACTTGGCTGATGCTAATGGTGTTTGCTGTTACGAACTATGCAGCAACGACAGAGTATCACCTATCAGCGAGNACCACAAAAGAGTCAGCNAAATCATCAGCAGTNANNNTCAAGCGCGAAGCCGTGTTGGACAAACTCACCGCTTTGGCTGCACAAAGTAGTGCCGACTCGTTTCAATCACAAGCAGGTAACCATAATCTGGGTATTGGGGTTTCAGTAAATCCTGCAACCTTGTCAATGAACCTCAATCAAAAGATCGTTGATATTAAATCAACAGCGCACAGTAACTTTAGCTTTCCCCTTAGTATTGTCTATGCACATAATTATAATAAAGACAGTGCACTGATTGGACAATATAACCTCTCTTTAAATATTCCTTACTTACAACTTCGCTCTCAATCAAAAAACACAGCATATTATAACCTCAGTACGGGAGAGAATAACTTCCCCTTTAAAGTGACACGCGATCAAAAGGGCGATATCAGCGAGATTCACTTTTTATATGAAGCACCTAATAAAGCGAGCTTTGGTTTTGTTTTTCAAGGAGATAAAGCTATTTTAACGACAAGCTCAGGGGTGAAATATATCTTTGAAAAAGGCAGCTCTCGTTATCTCTACCGCTGTACTTCCATTATCTCAGCAACCGGTGAGCCGATTTATTTTGATTACAATGGTGATGTGATTAAAGTGTTAAATGGCAAGCAGCAAATTGTTGCGGTGGTGTTTCGCTCTGGTGCCCATGTACGCATTCAATATCTTGATCACTACGGAACAGCACGTGTCTATACCATTACACAGAACACACCCAATGTGACGATTAGCAATCCATTAGGACAAAATACAACGCTCGGCTTTGATGGACATGCTAATTTAACCAATATTACTTTAGCAAATGGCAGTTATTACAGCATTCAATATGGCGTGCTTGATAAAGTAAATTACATTATTGATGGTGAAACACAAGCCGTTGATAAACAGTTTTACTATGTGAAATCATACACCCAACATATGCTGAATCGCTATAGCGAGAATAAAACGTATCGTTATTTCCCAAGTGTTGATGGCAGTAACTTTGCAGGGAATAATATCACCTGTAGTAAGGCCATCTTTGATGCGTTAAAACCCCTTCAAGACTGGATGATGCAATGTGGCTTTAGCAATCAAGTTGGACGCTATCGTTATAGTACAACTGAAGAGGTAACCGTACCGGTCTTTAATGGAACAAATATCCCCGATCAACAAACAGCACAAACGATTCGTGGGTATAATTATCTTCAGCTTCAGGATGTAGAAACAAGAAAGGTAGATGGCAAACTTGTTTCACAAGTACAAAGCATCTTTAACCCTAAAGTATTTGAAGCAACCAAGATGGCTGATTTAAGCCCATCATATAACCAACCCCTTCAAAAAATCCAGCGCATTTATGATCAAGCGGGTATTCAGGCAAGAAAGCTTGTAACAACCTTTGATTATTATAATGATACAAGCCATCATGGTGAGCTAAAGTCAATGACTGACCCATATGGTAACAGTCAAACAATCAGTTACTACTCAAGAGTAAAGGGGATTTATCAAAGCCTGCCATCAGAGCAAACCAGTTACTTATATCAAAACCCAGATGTGATCACAACACACTATAGTGCACCGCAAATACTTAGCAAAACGGTGAAAATAGGCAATACTGATTATCAGGTTGATATGCCTTATATCACACAAATCAGTAATGATTTAAATGGAACGCAAAAGTCGCAAAGTAAGCTTAACTATGATATTGATCCTAATAGTTTAGGCTTTGGATTGCCGATGAGTACAACACGGACAAGTAATGGTCAATCAGCGGCTATTGAGAACCAAGTGCATGTTCAGGCAACCCCAGAGGGTGGTTATGTTACTTGGAGTGAAAGAAAAGCGCTTAAAGAGCATACGCTCTTAGCGCCTACCCAAATGGCATCAACTAAAAAATACTATAACCAATATGGAGCACTACTTAAAACGGTTGATCCTATCACAGGGGATATCACTACTTATGATAGTCATGATGCTTTGGGAAGAGTAACACAGCTAAGCTACTATCCAGCTGGGCAAAGCAAAAACAAGCAAGTGTATCGTTATGACTATCAAGTGCTATATGGGTACAATGATGCCTCGAGCATGGCAGGTTATGCATTAACCATTAGCGAAATCACACCGACCTCAACAGCATCAGGCTATAGCATTAAGCGTCTGTATAATGCCAATGGTCAGTTGGTTCGAACCGAAGCGCAAACACAAGATCAGAAGCAGTATTTCACCAAGCAAGAGTACTATTACAACAGTATTGGTAAGCTTGATCACAAGGTGAATTACTATTATGACGAAACAGGGAAAGCACACCCAAGCGAGACGCGTTATTTCTATGATCGCAATCAAGATGTTGCAGCGGTAACCCATCCAGATGGCAGCACCAGTGTTACATTGAATGATCCGTATCATTTGAGTAAGTTTACCTATGTGATGCAGCCAACAGGAGTGCCAACAACAGATGCAAAATCACTTTGCTTTAACCCACTTGTTTCTAATGATCAGCATCGGGTATATAACACCTGTAAAGTGGCGTCTGTTTCTGTGCAATCTGCCGAAGTGCAAGATGCGGCGCCAAGTGGGAGTGAGCGTCCTATCTGGATTAAAAATGCAGCACTGAATTATCGTATTATTCTTGATCCTAACTTTCGCTATACCGATAAAACTGGACAAAAGGTGCCGCTTTATAACGCAGGCTTCCAAGGCTTTGTGAGCAGTGTGACTCAACCACTTACACTGGGTTTGGCATTAGATTATACACATCTTGCGAATTTAGCAGATCATGTAAAAGAAGGCTGTTTAAATCGCCAAAGTTGTGTTGCTGCAAGTTTTGAGGTCTCTCATTTAGATCACTATAAACGTAATGATGTGACAGAGGATTATGTCAATGGCTATATGATCAAGCGCTTTTATGATCCCCTTCAACCCGATCAATTAAATGCACAAAGCTTTTATCTACAGCAAGATGATGGCAGCTTCAAAGCGATTAAAACACAGTATTATAGCTATGATCAGTATGGCAATCGTAATAAGATTGAAATCAGCTCTGGGGACTATAATCCAAAGGCTAAAAAGACGCTTGTGGGTGTGCGCACTTACAGTGCACTTGGCTATTTGCTTAACGCAAGCACCTTGGTGAACACACAAACCAGTCAGATAGAGATTCGTTATGACCAACAAAGTGGTTTACCGATTGAAATGCAAGATGCGCTGGGTAATCGTGTACACACAACCTATGATTCCACATGGAAAAACAAACCTGCCACCATTTACTTTTATCAACAAGGTGGCACATTGGATTTCACAGTCTCTTATCTCTATACGGTGAATGGGAATCTTAAAAGCATTAGCAAATATGATCAACAAGGTGTGTTGATAAGTCAAAAGGCCTATCAGTATGACCCCCTGACACATCAGCTCTTTGAGATCAAGGTTACTGATGATCAAGGTGATACACGCACAGTATCCAATACACATAACAACTACTTTACACTACAAAGCCAAAGCTACAGTGCCAATCAACAACCAGTGTATCAAACACAGCTTCACAGTAATGCACTGGGGCAGGTGACTCAAGTGGATTATCAAGGTGTCGCGCATTTCTCACTGTCGAGTCTTTACAATCCAGATTTAAGCTTAAAAGCACGTCTTTATGATCAACGCCAAGCAATAAGCTATGAGTATAATCCATTAGGGCAGCTCATTGGGATTAATAATTATGTTAATACACAGCCTGTGCGCAGCTACCAGTATGGTTATGATCGCTTAGGACGTAAATCATTGAAAATATCCAATACAGAATCTACAGGGCAGACCACGGAGCATTATGACTACAGTCGATTATCACAATTGGTGGATTATCAATGTAGTGGTGATGGCTGCCCTCGTAATTTATTTGGTCAACCGCTCTCTTTGATTCATTATCAATACAACAACTTATTTAATACTCTCGATCGTGTCACTGAGACCCCTGTGAATCAGACAGCAAGTCAAACAATTCAATATCGCTATCAACATCAAGATCCCACCCAAGTCAGTGAGATTGACTATGCGACAAAGGGCAAAACGACGTTAAACTACGATGCAAATGGGAATGTTATTGCCATGTCCGCATTGAATCAAAAAGGCGGCATTTCACAGTATCATATGAAGTATGATGCACAGCAGAACCTTGTTCAGCTGGATCTTGATGATAAGCAAATACACTATGGTTATAATGCCTCTGGACAACAAACTCGTGAAAGTGTATCCAAAAAAGACACCCCACCACAAACTCTAAGACAATATTACTTAGGGGGGTTGAGTGAGCAGCGTTTAGAGAATAACTCTCGTTATTATGTTGCTGGAGGGAGTATCTATCAAAATCAATATCAGCGTGATGTGAGTGATGGCTTTCATCTAACAGGCAGTCTTATTGATGGGCGCATTAGTGGGGATAAGGTCTATACACCATTTGGCTTGCAAAGTGATTTACAGCAGGCACAGAAATTAGCACTCACTATTCAAAAAACCACTTTATCTTATCGTATGATGAATACCGATCAAGAGACAGGATGGCAGTTCTTTGGTGATGGTTACCGGGGGTATGATGCCAGATTACGAGTCTTTCTTAAGCATGATAGTGCTTCTCCTTGGGCAGAGGGAGGGATCAATGGTTATGTCTATGCGGATAATGACCCAGTTAACGGCTTTGATCCGTCGGGGCATGCGACAGACAAGGATGTTAATCGTATTAATAAGGCGACCACACAATATATTGAGATGACGGAGAAGATGAAAGCATTGAGTGGGATTTTGTTAATTATCTCACTGGTTGGTGGGGTGCTTTCTTCCTTCATTCCAGGCGGACTCGCCGTGCAGCTGATTGTCGGGGTGATCAGCTCTGTGATCTTGGCGGGGATTGGGGCTATTGTCACGGCAACTTATTTGCATCAGAACTTTGGGCAGCTCTTCTCAAGTGAGTTAAGTAGTAATGAGATGTGGAAGAATATCTTGATTAACTCCGCTGTCATGGTAGCAACCTTTGGGGTCGGGAGAATGATCGGCGCCGTTATTAATAAAATTAGGCGCTTGCGTATTGAAAGTAGCATTTTAAAAGAAGCAAATGCCGATCTTAGGTTTGAGAATGATGTGCTCCATTATCAAAACGCTAAGCTTGCACAAAAATATCAACAGGAGATTGAAAATAATCTTGCATTTGATCCAAGCGAATACACGGATGATGTTATTGGGGATGATACGGTTTTTGTTCATCATAGTGATGCAAGCGGACATGAAAATCAGCTTCTTTTCAATGAACATGGTAATACGATTAGTTGGCCAAGTATCGATCGTGCTGAGGCTTTGGATGCTGGATGGATGGCAGATAGGTATGATCTTGCTGTACAGCAAGTACAAGCAGAGGAAAATAAAGAAATGGCTTTAGCATTGCGTAACAAGCTTATTGCACGTGGATATAAAGCAAGAGTACTTCAGCCAAAAAGTGTGCAGCTACAGCAAAATGCCGAGATATTTGAAGAGACAACAAGGAGGCTTGCATCACAACAACAAACAAAGAAAAGAGCTTTATGGAGCATTCCACTTATTGGTGCTACAGGCATCATCATTGGTATTGGGCTGGGTGTCGGAATGAGTAAACAGCCGTGTTGAACAAGGTAAAAAGGAGCTTATCATGTATAAACTAATAAAATCTATTCTAATAGTATTGGGGCTGATGCTTGGCTCTGCCTCATATTTGCTTGCAGATTGTACACTTATCAATGCAACGAGTGGATGGACGGGGCAGGTGGCTTTTAAGTGTGACAAAACGATTGATTTAAGTAAAAGCCCTGTGAGCTTTAGTTTAAGTAATAATGTGACCATCACTTCTATGTGGGGAGTGGATGATATCAGGTTTCAGCAAGATGAAAACAAAGTGATTGTTCAAGCGTTTAAGTGGTGGCCTAAAAATAGTCCGTATATATTACCTGCGCAAAAAGTAGCTAAGATTAATTTTTCACCTTCAAATAATAATTTTGTAATCTCCAATTTTCAGGTTGGGCAAAAAAAACCGCTATCAGAGGCCGTCGTTGAAATACAGTTACCTAAAAAACCAGCGTATATTACAGATGGAAAGCTTGCTACAGTTATGATACAAAAAAATGGGCAGGTCGTCGCAGTTGTCTCTAAGCAGTCTTGGGGAAAGCTTATTTCAATCCCTGTCCGCTTTAGCGAAAAACAAGCCGATTTTACCGTTTTTGTTCCAGATTTGGATGGCAGCAAAGGTTACGCTGTCCCTGAGAGCTTTGCGCTTAGAAGTAATCAAACTCAAAAAGTTGATATCAGCTATAGAAAACCAGCACCAAAAGAAACAGGAAGCTTACAGCTAAATGTTCAGTTAAAAGGGGCAGGTGTAAAAAACTTTAAAGCCAGTTATCAGCTAAGTAAAGATCATGTGACCGTGCGACAAGGCGAGATTGATGAAGGAAGCAATATTATCAATCAGATTCCATCCTCAAAAGAAGGTGTGCAATATGTACTAAACTTGCCTGAATTTATTCAACAAGGCGTATTGTATAAACCTGAGAAGTCTCAGTACAATGTCACCGTTATAACAAATATGACTACACCTCTTAATGTTGTGTATACAGCTATGGAAGTGCCAAAATTCACTTTGTCATTTAATGTGAAAGGACTTCCTAAGGAGGCTACTGTAGATTTTTCGCTTACCTCGATTTCTGGGAGCAAAAAAAGTGTTCCTATTCATGGTGATGGCCATTATCAAATAACGCTTCCTAGAGATGGAAGTATTTGGAATATTCAAGCACCTTCGTATAATCAATATGTCGCGCAACTAAGTACAGCTAGCGTTATTGCAAACATCAAAACTCAAACGATAGAAGTGACATATAAAGAACAAGCGCCTAAAGTTGCGTTAATGCCATTTAAAGATATTTCTTATAATATGATATGGTCAACGAACCCAGCGAGCTCTAATTTAAAAGAGATTGCAGATAACTCTGGTCAATACTCCTATATATTGGCTTTTGTCACCCAAGATGCGTGGAGCAAGAGCTGCTCTCCAGCATGGGCTGGTCAGCCATCGTTAGCGCTTGATAAGAAACTGTATTTGTCAGATATAAATTACCTTAAAGCTAAAGGTGGCAAAATTGGTATTTCTTTTGGTGGAGAAAATGGTGGATCGGTTGCTAAAAAGTGTAATTTAGCTGACGTTGAAAAAGCCTATCAATTGGCAATAGAGATTTATAAACCATGGATGATTGATTTTGATATTGAAGGTGGCGCATTGTCTGATAAGGATGCCAACACAAGAAGGCTCGATGCTTTAAAAGCTTTGATGAAAACCTATCCAGATTTGCGTATTTCCTTAACTTTGCCTGCCAATATCGATGGGTTTAATCCGCTTGGATTGGCCATTATTAAAGAGGCAAAGGAAAAAGGCGTTCCAATTTATGAGTATAATATGATGACGATGGCATGGTATGCACAAAAATTGCCAGGGGATATTTCAAAAAGTGTTATTGCTGCTGTTGATAAGGGGTTGAAACAATTACAAGGTATTTTTCCATCAATAAGCAAAGAGATATTGTTATCCAAGATTCGTGTTACACCACGCATTGGTCTTGATTATGATGGCAGTGTTTTATATCCAAAAGATGCAATAGTTATTGGAAATTTTGCAAAACAACAAGCGCTTGCAGGTGTTTCATTTTGGTCTGCCGATGTAGATAGGAATCAGAATAAATCAGGAAACTGTAACCAAGGCGTAAGTCCTGATTGCTCTAGTATTAAGCAGGATCCATATGATTTTACTAAGGCGTTTCTAGCTGGCCTTAGAGAAGACTAGGTGGGTAAAGTAATCGTATTATTGTATTGAATAAAATGGGGGAGTGGAGATGTCTTTTTTTTCTCAAAAAATGGAAAAACTAAAATCTGTCGGCTATATGATTGCAGTCTTTTTAAGTCTTTATATATTGGTGTTTGCTAACCCTTTGTTTGCACAGCCGCTGACAGTCAATGTTAAAAAATCATGGGTAGCGCTACAGCTTGATTATAATGAGGTTATTGGCGGCAAATCGTATCCCGCAGAGATTAAGTTACTTCGCCCTTTAAGCTGGCTGAAAGCACATCATATTGAAAAAGTAGGAGATAAGCTTAATCTGTCTATTTCTGAATTTGGTATCAATCAAGTCAATGCGACAGTGACGCAATTAACCCCAAGCACACTTGATATAACAGCATCTAATCATTCAAAGGAAACTACACGTCCTGTGATCGGGATATTTAAGCGCTATGCCAAAACAGTGAATACCTATACCTTTCAAGATGAAAATGGCAAAGTTGAGCAAATTCATGCGACCCCAACTCATCCTTTTTATGTGATAAACAAAAAGCGTTTTATTGCTATTGATGAGTTATCCTCACAAGATCAGTTGCTAAGCGCCGATGGCAAAGAAATTCAGCTTGTTTGTCCAAAAGGAAAGCTTAGCCATTGTGGTCAGAGGTATAACAAGGATAACAAGCCCATATTGGTCTATAATATCGAGGTTTATCAAGCGCATAATTACTATGTAGGGAACTTTAAATCACTTGTGCATAATATTTGTGATGCAGAGGTTAATGCTCTGACAGAACAAAAACTATCTGACCCTATTATTAAAAAGCTGGTAAGAACAGATGTGAGTAAACTATATCGTATTGAAACAAGGTCGCCTGAAAAAATAGCTGAAGCAGGAGGCTTTACAAGACTGCGATCAGGCCCAAATCTATTACAGCCGGTATATCCAGACCATGTAATTCCTTATTCAATTTCTACCTCAACTTTAAATGATTCAGAAATAATTCTGCAAGCGTGTGAAGCTTGCTTGAACGATGTTCAATATTTATATGAAATTGACTCTGAAGGGTTACAGGTAATTACTTTTGAAGGCGCCAGTTCAAATGAATTAAGTGCAATTAATGCACCTTATGACGCAGCAGTTACGAAAGAAGCACAAGTAATCGAAAATATTCCCTTTAGTAGAATAAAATTCAAACAAGCATATCTTGGTGCTGAATATACTAGCGCACCAGCCATAAAAGACAGTTATTGGTCAAAAATTTCTTTGGAAGAAGCTAGTGCATTTGAAAATATACAGTGGGAAGATTAGTTTAGTTTTTGATTAAAGAGGTGAGTATTGTGAAATATTCTATGGCAAAAAATAAAAATACATTATTGGCAAGCTTTACATGCTTTATCTTATTTTTGAGTAGTTTTCAGGCTCAGGCCATGGATTTAGCAAGTCAGGTTGAAAACCTGCAATGGCGAGTGATTAAGCTGGAGTATATTGACACGATTAATAATAAAAAATATCCCGCAGAGATTAAGCTACTTCGCCCTTTAAGCTGGCTGAAGGCACATCATATTGAAAAAGTAGGAGACAAGCTTAATCTGTCTATTTCTGAATTTGGCATCAATCAAGTCAATGCGACAGTTACGAAATTGACCCCAAGCACACTTGATATAACAGAGTTTGATTATTCAAAGGAAACTGCACGTCCTGTGATCGGGATATTTAAGCGCTATGCCAAAACAGTGAATACCTATACCTTTCAAGATAGAAATGGCAAAGTTGAGCAAATTCATGCGACCCCGACACACCCTTTTTATGTTATAAATAAAAAGCGTTTTATTGCTATTGATCAGTTATCCTCTCAAGATCATGTTCTAAGCGCCGATGGTGAAGAAGTTCAGCTTGTTTGTCCGAAAGGAAAACTCAGTCACTGTGGTCAGCGGTATAACAAATATAACAAGCCCATATTGGTTTATAATATTGAGGTGTATCAAGCACATAATTACTATGTAGGGGACTTTAAATCACTTGTTCATAATGTTTGTTTAACTCAGCAAGTGAAGTTAGATGCTGAGTCAATTGTAAATAGTGCTCGTTATGGGCTATCTGATCGAGCTCAAATGAATGTTGTTTCAAGAGCTGAATTAGGCGGAATCAGAAGTGAAGCATATACAAATCCTCTAGGAAGAGGACTTGGCGTTAGGCGTTTTAATGGGGTAGCAGTTGATGGGCAAAGTTATAAAATCACAAATAAGGCAAGGCTGATGAAACAGCTGTCAGAAGTATATGAAAGAGAAGGTAATTCGCTACACCCCGTAATGCGTAAAAAAATCGATACTTTTATTGAAAGCAATAAAAATGAATTACGTTTATCAAGTGGCATCCCTGGTATTCATGGAGAGGTGCGAGCTGCAAATAACTTGTTTAATAAGCTGGCTAGGCATGGCATGAGTAGCACCATAACTGAAAATCTGGCCGATATTCAGATAGCAACAAATGGTGTTGGTGAAAGAAATCTCTTAATTCCTTATCCCGCATGCACTACCTGTAGAGATATTTTAAGTGGAATGAACATTTTAACAGGGGCACGATAACGGTTGAGTATAATAAAATAAATATAAAGAAATAAAAATAAGGCTTGACTCTTCTGTTTTGTTTTTTATAATGCCTCTTATATTGAGCGAGCATCGTATCCAGACACAGTGCTTGCATGTGACCTCCCCAACTGAATTAAGGAGCTAAGCATGAAAATTTCACATACTCTTCAACCACCAAGTTGCTAATTCCAGCACTATAATTTTATGTTTTGATATGGCAAACCTTTAAGGCATTAGTGTCTATTCTCTTTGCTGAAAGGCTTTGTCCTTTGCTTTTTCTGTGGCTTATATAGTTAAGAAAAAATATCAGATCATAAGATGATTCACAACTGAGTGCCATATATAGATATTATCTGATTTAAATTTAGAGTTGTTATGCCTTAGGAATTTTTTCTGAGGGGTCTTTCTAAAGAGAGAGCAGCTGATATTGATAGGCTATCTCAACACTGAAATTAAATATTAAAAGAAATAAATGGATCTATTTTTGCTTTGAAATAAGGAGGTTCTATGTATTTTTGTCGAGTATTATTATGAATATTTTAAAAATTTCGAAGAAATCAGTGCGATTAAATGATGCATTTTTTATCCTGCTATGCATTGGTATTTTGGGCTTGTCTTATTACGCTTATCTTGGGATGAATCAGGATTTTATGCCAGCACAAGGTTTGGCAAAGATTCAATTGTCTTTATTTGATTTGCCGTATTATAGTTTAAGAACTGTGATGCGTTTGATGATCGGCTTAATTTTTTCACTTCTATTTGCACTTATTGCAGGATATGGTTGTGCTAAAAACAAGCATATTGCGCGCATTTTACTGCCCATTATTAATTTTATGGAATCGGTGCCACTTCTGGGTTTTCTCACCTTTACAACGGTGTTTTTCCTCTTTTTGTTTCCAAATTCAGTGATGGGATTGGAAGCTGCGGCTATTTTTGGTGTGTTTACCAGTCAAGCTTGGAATATGGCACTTATCGTATATCAAACCGTTCGTATTGTGCCAGAGGAATTAGTTGAGGCATCTTATGTGTTTAAGCTAAATGCTTGGCAGCGATTTTGGCGAATAGAAATGCCTTATTCTGTTCCAGGACTTTTATGGAATACGATGGTGTCACAGTCTGCTGCATGGTTTGCACTTGTTGCGACAGAGGCGATTCCTGTTGGTGGTAAAGATGTTATGTTGCCGGGCGTTGGTTCGTATATTTCACTGGCGCTCACTGATGGTAATGTTACTGCTATTTTATATGCACTTGTGGCTATTGTCCTTTGCATTGTCTTATTTGATCAGCTCCTATTTAGACCATGCGTAAAATATGCAGAGCGTTTTAAATATGAGCAGATAGAGCAAAAATCAGTGCAATCATCTTGGATGTATGAGCTTTGCCTTTCTTCTTCTGTTTGTCATCATATGGGACGTGCTTTTTCATGCGCTAAATTCTATTGGATTAATATTGTTCAGCTAATGGGTGCTAAGAAGCTTTTAGATCGTATTAAGCCAAATCATACAACACAAGGGCTTTTTGTATTTTGCTGGTATGTTTGTGTTGTTAGCCTTGCTCTTTGGGCATTTCACGCGCTTTGGCAGTTTTTCCCAAGCGGGAATATGAGTTATTTATTGCCTTTAATGTGGGAGACAAGTTACAGAGTGTTTATTGCGATGGGGTTGAGTGTACTTATTTGTGTACCTTTAGGCATATGGATTGGTATTTCTCAAAAGCGTACAAAGTATTTGCAACCTGTTATCCAGATTATGGCAGCTATTCCACAACCCATTTTCTTTCCAGTGGTTGCTCTTCTACTTATGCTGGGCGGTGGAAGCTTAAGCATTTGGAGTATTCCGCTTATTATGACAGGGACTTCGTGGTATGTATTATTTAATGTAATTGCAGGCGCACAAGCTTTGCCATCAGATCTTATTGAAATGAGCCGAGCCTTTAAACTCAAAGGAGTCAAGTGGTGGTATAAATTTGCAATTCCTGCGGTATTTCCTTATATCGTCTGCGGGATTATTAGTGCCGCAGGTGGCGCGTGGAATTCAGCGATTGCAGCTGAGTTTATTTTGTGGGCAGGTAAAAGCTTTTCCATATCAGGAATAGGCGAGCTTGTTTCTGTAACCACTTCAAACAATGAGCTTCCTCAAGCAGCATTGGCCGTCTCTGCCATGTGTGTTCTTGTTGCGCTGTGTATTATCTTCATCTGGAAGCCATTGTATAAACTGGCTGAGACAAAATATAAAATTTAACATTTAAAGAGGTTGACCATGGTTGGTTTAGTTATCTCTATTGGCATTTCACAAATGACCTAAATGCATTAGCTGTAATTAAGCCAACCTGAAAATAAGGTGCTGTTATGACTGAAAGAAATTTAATTGAATGTAAGAATGTTGAGCTTAGCTTTACAAAGGGTAAAAAGGGTGTTTATAAGGCACTTGATCGCATTAATTTCACATTAAAACAAGGCGAGATTGTGGCCATTGTCGGGAAATCAGGGGCAGGAAAATCAAGCTTTTTGCGTGTGATTTCAGGGCTTATTCAGCCTGATTATGGGCAGGTTTTATATAAAGACAAGCCTGTGACTTCAGTGATTGAAGATATGGCAATGGTATTTCAAAGTTTTGCACTTCTACCGTGGCTTAGTGTGTTGGAGAATGTGTTATTTGGCATT
This sequence comes from Fangia hongkongensis FSC776 = DSM 21703, assembly GCF_000379445.1. Taxonomy (GTDB): domain Bacteria; phylum Pseudomonadota; class Gammaproteobacteria; order Francisellales; family Francisellaceae; genus Fangia; species Fangia hongkongensis. The sequence goes on along the minus strand of NZ_KB902275.1, from coordinate 105,940 downwards.
GATGCGATGGGCGTTTCAAGAAAACAAAGTGAAAAAAGTGCGCTGAATATGATTGAAGTGATCGGACTTAAAGGCTTTGAGAAGCACCGTGTTAGTGAGCTTTCAGGCGGAATGAAACAACGTGTAGGCTTTGCAAGGGCGCTGATGGTTTCCCCTGAAATTTTGCTATTGGATGAGCCTTTTTCCTCTTTGGATATTGCCACGGCAAAAAAACTGCGCGAGGATATTTTATCATTGTGGGTCAATAAAAAGATTGCCACTCAATCCATTGTCATGGTCACGCATAATATTGAAGAGGCGGTGTTAATGGCAGATAGGGTGATTGTATTTGATGCGCACCCAGGAAGAGTGGCCTATGAGCATACTATTGATGCTCCAAGGCCAAGAGTATTAGAAGCCGATCAAGTACAGCTTGCGATTAAAACGATTACTCATATGTTATATCAGCTCGATGAGGCAAGTTTACTCTCATAGTGGGTATTAAATTTATCATGTATCCAATCAATCAGTGTTTTGACGCGTTTTAGCTGGTATTGTGCAGGTGGAGAGATCAAAGAAAGTGGCGTTTGTTCAGCATACTCTGGTAAAACCTCAATCAATTTGCCAGATTGAATATCCGCATCGACATAAAGATCCATTAATCTTGCAATACCAAGGCCACAAAGCGCTGCTTGTTTCATCACGCGCCCATTGGTGAGCTTAAGCCCATGATGACTGACATCAATCATTTGCTTATTTCCTTTTGTACTGAAGTTCCATTGACTAATGCTGCCATAAATAACAGGTAAAGCGCGAAGTTTTGTAGGTGTGATGGCATCAGGGTATTTGTCAAAAAAAGAGGGGCTGGCAACGAAACGTGTGGTTACTGTACGCAAAGTTCTTGCAATCAATGAAGAGTCTAAAAGTGTTCCCATTCTGACAACAATATCATACTGTGTACCCAGTAAATCAACATGTGTGCTGGAAAAATCAAGGTGTATTTGAACATCTGGGTGTGCCATTTGAAACGCAATGATAATAGGTGCAATCACTTCCTCTCCAAGGATACCACCGACGCTATTGATGCGAATAACCCCTTGAAGTGAGCTGGTCTCTTGTGTCGCGAGCTCATCTGCAAGCATTAGATCTTTAAACGCAGCTTTACAGCGTGTGTAATAGGTTTGCCCAATTTCTGTTAAGCGTATCTGTCTTGTTGTTCGGTGTAATAGCTGAGCTTTTAAGTGAGTCTCTAGCTCATGGACCTGTTGACTTAAGTTGGATTTTGAGGCACCCAGTTTTTCAGCCGCACGAGTAAAGCTTCTCTCTTCGGCAACATGAATAAACGCATAAACTCCGCGCCAATATATATTGTTCATCTTTTCATAACAGTATTTTTATTTTATAGCTATTTATAAGTATAATCACAAAAGGTAGACTAGATCCAACATTCAATGGATGTAAATGTAAATTTATGATCTAGAATGATAAAGCAAAATCAATATTGGAGATAAGTTATGCAAAAATCACTCGTTGTAATTACTGGAGCAAGCTCGGGAATTGGGGCTGCAATGGCAAAGCGCTTTTCTGAAGCCGGGCATGCACTTTTATTAATTGGTAGACGCGTTGAAAAAATGGAAGCTTTGAGCTTACCCAATACGCTATGCAAAAAAGTTGATGTTAACGATGCAGCAGCTTTTAAAGTGGCAATAGAAGAAGCAGAGAGACAATTTGGTCCTGTCGATTGTTTGATTAATAATGCTGGCGTCATGTTGCTTGGGCAAGTTGATGAGCAGGATTCAAAAGAGTGGAAACAAATGTTCGATGTAAACGTGTTGGCATTATTAAACACAATGCAGGCAGTTTTAGGTGGGATGAAAAAACGCCATGGCGGTACGATTATTAATGTGAGCTCCATTGCGGGGAAAAAATCATTTCCAAATCATGCCGCTTACGTTGGCACCAAGTTTGCGGTTTCTTCCATTAGTGAAAATGTTCGTGAGGAAGTAGCAGATTTGGGTGTCAGAGTGATGAGTATTTGCCCGGGTGCGGTGGAAACTGAGCTTTTAAGTCATACAACTTCTCAAGATATTATCGACTCTTATGAAGATTGGAAAACATCTATGGGCGGTGTCTTAGTGGCAGATGATATCGCAAGAACAGCGCTTTTTATGTATGAACAGCCTCAAAATGTCAATATTCGCGATGTTGTGATTGCAGCGACACGCCAACAAGCATAGTATAAATGCCCGTTGTAAAGCAGTTTGTGATGAGTATATACCACCCACAAACCATTTTACCCTATTTCTGCCATTGAATTTCTTGTTCTTTTGAGTCATCAGATATTGCTAATAGTCCGAGCTATTACCTGCAACCCAATGACTCAAAACTATCAAAAACTGCTTCAACATTAAACACCGCAAAATGATTCGCGAGTGGTATATGTTGATTTAGATCAACTAAAGTGTTGTCAGCTATTTTCAAGTAGCAAATATTCTGAGAAACTTGATAAGAAGTGATATCAAATGGAGCTCTGAAATATGCAATACCAAAAAGTACTTGTTGCGGTTAATATTTACGAAGATTACACTCATGTTGTTGACTCTGCTATAGCGATTATCAAAAAAATTGGTGCCTCTTGTGATGTGGTAACCGTGATTGATAATGCAGCAGAGTTTGTCCCAGCTGCGATTGAGTTTCAAAAAAACTTGGAGCAAAATGCCAGAGAAAAGCTTGAGGAGATTAAGAAGAAGTTTGAAGGGCTAAGTGCTAATTTCCATATTCTACAAGGAAATCCAAACCATCAAATCGTACATTATGCAGAAGAAAATGGCTATGATCTTATTATTCTTGGATCACATGCAAGGCATGGTCTGAACCTTCTTTTGGGCTCAACGGCAAATAGCATTTTACATAAAGCAAAATGTGATGTCTTAACCGTGCGTATTCGTGAGCGAAACCCAAATATTGTGACCAATTATGCAAAAATATTGCTCGCGACAGATTTGGAAGATGATAGTGATGAGGTGGCTAAACTTGCAAAATCCTTTGCAAATCGTTTTGATTCAACGGTTTCAACCATTACGGTTCAGGGCGATCCAACCGTGGTTACAGGGATATATGGTATTGTGCCAGAGGTGCAAGATAAAATGACTGAAGAGGTGAAAAAACGCCTTGATGATTGGTCAGATACCCATGGATTTACAGGCAAGCATTATAACAATATCGGTAATGCGGCAGATGAAATTACCACAGTGGCTAATGATGATGGCTATGGCTTGATTGTCATTGGAAGTCATCAGCGTGGCGCGCTTGGTCGTTTCTTCTTAGGATCAACTGCCAATGCGGTATTGCATCATGCGAAACAGGATGTTCTAGTAAGAAAACTAAAGGCTTAATTGAGTCAAAGTGTCTTACATTTTACGCGTTAAACTAATTCTTGCTCTTAAATAGATTGAGTGAGAATTTTCCCTATTAGGAAAGCAAAGCCCAAGGAGAGGTTCAATAAAAATAACAAAAAAATTTATCTTTTTGCATCCATTTGTCAAATTGATGCATCTTAGTAGTTAACAGGAATAGAATTACAAGAGTATCTCATGCAATATTTAGGACTATTGGTACCACTTTCACCGTTTATTATGGTGGTATTGGTTGTATTTATTATTTTTTATCTACGCTTTCGTGAAAAGCGTGAATATCAGCGCACCATTCAAAAAATGATTGACTCAGGTCAAGGGGTAAGTGAAGCGTTTATTAAACAGCAGGGCTTTAAAACTTCTGTAGCAGGGAGATTCAGTCGCGGTGTGAAGCTGATTGCAGTTGGGCTTGCGCTTGGTATTGCCCTTTGGCTGGTATTTGGTTTTTCGCGTTTTTATTGGAGCTGGTCATTGCTTGCGATTGCTTTGGGTCTTGGAGAGCTTATCATTGCCAAAATCTTATCCAATCAGCATGATTAGGATGGATAGATGGAGGATTTGGAAAGTAAGCTTATTTATCGGGTTATTCACAATAATGATCAACATGCATTTAGAAGTTTAATATTGCGTTATCAATCTAAACTCAGAGGTTTTTTACGAAAGTTAAGTCAAAACAATGAAGATGGGGATGATCTTGCTCAAGAGAGCTTTTTGCAGGCTTATCGCAGTATAAAGCAACTTAAGTTAGAAGGGACCTTTGAGGCATGGCTGTTCCAAATTGGCTATCGTGTATTTTTACAATTTGCTAGAAAGAAGAAATTGCCATATGAAATGTTATCTGAAGATATCTCATTAACTGTGACAATGGATCATCAAGAAGAGGACAAAAATAGGTTGGAAAAGGCTTTAAAGAGGCTTCATCTTGATGAGCGATTGGTTGTTTTGCTGTATTACCAACATGAATTTACACACAGTGAGATTAGTAAAATCACAACGCTTCCCCTTGGCACAGTGAAATCTCACATTATGCGAGGGGTAGAAAAATTGAAAAAGCAATTAGGAGTAGAGAATGTCGGATGATGATCCAATAAAGGCAATGTTTAGCAGTGAAAGCGAGTATATTGAAGATGATGGATTTGCTGATAGTGTCATGTGCTCACTGCCTAAGAGAAGAAGTCTCACTTGGTTGAAAATTATTCCAATTTTGATTGTGGGTCTATTTTTATTTATTTTTTCAGTTGTTTTTAGTTTGAAGATGGGACAATTAGAGGCGTATTTAAATATGGCCCTGATTGAGTACTACAGCGTGGCAATTGCGCTTGCTGTGCTGGCAATAAGTCTTATTTGGTTTTTAATAATTGAAGAATAGGGAAAGAAAAATGCATTTTTTACGCAACATAATCATTTGTTTACTTATCAGTATGGGTTTATATATAACATCCTATGGACAAAATCTTAAGGCATATCAATGCTTGGAGGTTGATGGGAATTTTAAATTATCTTGGCAGTTAGGTTCGAGTCAGCTGAGGCTGCTTAAGAGCGCCGATAGCAATAAGATTGATATTTCTCAGCAAGGAAATTGCTTAAAAATCACCGATAAACGAAAAGATAGTCTTTGGTCGAGTGATGACAAAATAGTGCTTGCGCTGTCATCGGAAAGTCTAACTAGAGTATATTTAAATGGCAAAATACAGTACTTTTTTGCCCCGATAGAGACAAAAGCGTTTAGCTTTATCGATCATGGTAATGCAAAAGGGATTTTCTCGAGCATTAATGCAGATAGCATTAACTTTAAGCTAAGTGGCAAAGATCATGTGAATATATCAGGTTTATTTGCTGATCAACTTGAGGTCAATACATTTGGACAGTGTGATTTTTTTGCCAGTGGAAAGGTAGGGGAAATTGCCATCAAGACGCTAGGAGAAACCTATTTTAATTTGAATGAGTTATTTGCTGACAAGCTTCAGATAGATAATTTAGGAATGATTAATCTACTAGTTAATAGCACTAAAGTGCTTGATATAGATAACACAGGTAGAATGTCGATTAAATATTATAAGCTCGGACAGGTACATAAGGAAAATAGAGGACGGTTGGTGATGGCGCGCTTTTCATGACAGCGCTCACAATACTTTTCACAGTCAAGCCGTATATCCTACAGTATTGTGAGATAGTTGAGCAATCAAAGTCATCATAGGTAATGTATACGGGTTTCTTTCGTGACTGGGCAAAAAGGAAATTTAAAAAAGCTCAAAACAAGTAAAGCTAAGCAAGGGAGTAGTTAGCAGGAGTAAGAGCGGGGTAGCCCAATATCTATATACATTGGCAATTGAACTAGCAAAAGGTTGTACAATAAGAGCCGTAGGACAGGAGGCCGTCACGTACGGTTCCAGAGGAGGTTCCTCTGACTTACTCGACCAATTAACCCCAAAATGCTATCAATTTCCTTCTAACAAGCCTATCCTTAAGCACAAATAATTTAAATGCGATAGACCTATGTCATTCTCAGCACTAGGACTTAGTCCTGCAATCTTAGATGCCTTATCTGAGCAAGGCTATAAAAAGCCCTCCCCAATACAAAGCAAAACAATACCTGAAGTCTTAAGTGGTCGCGATTTACTTGCTGCAGCTCAAACAGGTAGTGGGAAAACAGCTGCCTTTACCTTACCAATTTTAGAGAGTTTATCTCACAGCGCTCAGGCACAATCAAATCAAACCTTAGCCTTAATATTGACACCAACACGAGAACTTGCAGCACAAGTGAAAGATAATATTCAAAGCTATAGCAAGTATTTACATGTCCGTTGTGAAGTTGTCTTTGGTGGCGTTAAGATCAATCCACAAATGATGCGTTTACGCAAGGGCACTGATATACTCGTGGCAACACCTGGGCGTTTATTAGATTTATACCAACAAAATGCTATTCGCTTTAACAAACTTAAATTTTTAGTACTAGATGAAGCAGATCGCATGTTAGACATGGGGTTTATTCACGACATTAAAAAAATTCTTAACATATTACCTAAAAAGCGCCAGAACCTAATGTTTTCTGCAACCTTTAGTAATAAAATTAAAACGTTAGCAAAAAGCATTGTTCATAATCCACTAGAAATATCAGTTAGCCCACCCAATCAAGCAACACCAAAAGTAAATCATTGGATTGTCCCGATTGACAAAAAGCAAAAAACCGCTTTGCTTATTCATTTAATTAAAACGAATAACTGGCCTCAAGTTTTAGTCTTTTCCCGTACCAAACATGGCGCCAATGATTTGGTAAGAAAGCTAGCTCGCGCTAAGATAAACTGTACTGCCATTCATGGCAATAAGAGTCAAGGCGCCCGAACTAAAGCATTAGCAAGTTTCAAAAACAATCAACTGCAAGTATTAGTCGCCACTGACATTGCAGCACGAGGGCTCGATATTGACCAACTCCCACAAGTGGTAAACTATGATTTACCAAATGTTGCAGAAGACTATGTTCATCGCATTGGGCGCACAGGAAGAGCAGGTGCAACAGGTGAAGCTGTTTCATTGGTTAGCGCAGATGAATTTAAACAATTAGCAGATATTGAGTGTTTATTAAAAAAACAATTAGAGCGAGTGTTTATCGAAGGGTTTGACCCCGTACACAACTTACCAGAGTCGAACTTGCACAACTATAAAAAAGCGCGTAAAAAGCCAATTAATAAACCAAAAGTTGAACATCGTGACGGGCGGAATTTAAAAAAGGCCAAAAGACCCAGATAAATTACATGACGCCAAAAGCGTTTGAGTTTAAGATGGAGTTTGAGAAAGTAAAGTGTCCCAAATCTGCAGGGTAGGTCAGGTTGCGTCAGAAAATAAAGGCCGGTTAGAGATAACGCGATTTTGATCAATATTTACTTATGTTGTAGGGCATCTTTAAAAATGGGCATATTGTGCTCAGTGAAAATAATATTGGCGACTTTTCTTAAATTTTCAAGGTTTCTTTGGCGGTGACGCGTAAAGTTAAGTTTGTCATATAACTGATTAATTTTCTTTTTAACATTTGATTCACTGGTGAGCAAAAGATGGGAGATTTCCTTATTTTGAGCAAAGCAAATGCCTTTTAAATAAAGAACGCGTATTTCAATTGCACTTAGGTTAACAGACCCTTTTAACGTATCAACAATCACATGATCTAAAGTAACATTATCAGCTTTATAGTGCAGTTTAGGCGCTAAAAAATCACGCTCTCTTTGATAGTTTCCAAGTAGAATGACTTTATCATCTTGTGTAATAAAGGGGCGTTTTTCAGTAATAATAGGCTCAAGTGTATCTTCTTCAGTGACTAACATCTCTTGTGCAAGGTAATACATTCCACTTTTTAGACACAAAAGCTCACCTATATTATATGAGCTTGCCATCTTCTGCCATTTGGGTATTTCATGATCACATCGACCTAAAATTTGTCTTTCATAGTCAAAGCCAGCATTGGTGTAAAATGACTGGTTACAGGTCAAAATTCGCCCATCATGATCTTTAACAAAATAGCATTTATACTGAGGGCTATCAGCATGATCGGACATAAATTTGTCAATTAATTCAGTTGCTGTTAGCGCACTTCGTTCCATCTTATTCTCACTGCTTGGTTAAGTGACATGATCAATCTGTTGGTATCAAGGGACATTGATTCATTGAGAATCCAAGCACTGATATCCAAGTTAGCGTTAAACTATCACCAAGTAATATTAATTGTATTTATGTTTTATGGTTTAATCATTACTTATTCTAAGGACAAAGTCAATGTAATGCAAATACTCGGATGCCTTCGCTTTAACCATACCAAAAAAAGCCTATTCGCACAAAACCAGATTATAAAATGTGCTGTAAAATGGGATTTATTTTACTAAAACCCTGATAAAGTAGAACAGTTGTTTTGTTATAAAACAAACAGATTTGAGTGTGTATAAGGAGATTAAACGATGCCATTAGATAACTTTAGAATGAAGTATTACTCTGCACTTTTTGCCAGCGATGAAAATTATTTACGTGCATTACGGCAAAAAGCCTTATCAGAGAACCCTGTTTTTACGGGGAAAGAGTATATTTACCTGCATACGACCAAAGAAGCCTATTTGCCAAGCATTAAAAACTTAGGTTTGATCCCGGGGTTTAGAGAGGGAATGGGGGAAGTTGGAGAAGCAAGTGATCCAAATAGACGAAAAAAGTTAGATGATGGTGTGTATGTTGTCTTGCCGGGGCAGCATATTTTGGATGCCTATGAGTACAATGTTTATATTATTACAGCAACTGAGCCACACCCAGATGTAAATTATAAAGGGCTTAACAGGGAGTTCATTAGTGGCTATTTCTCAAGTCCCATTAAACCACTTAGCAGTATTCGGCTCTATGATCGTGCTAAAACCTATTGCTTTACCATTGAAGAAGGTGGGGAGCTTGATCATTTGACACGCCGTGCTATTTTAGAGTTGGGGCTTGATTATGATGAAACAAAAAAGATGCTCTGTGCTAAAGTAGCTGAGGCTTTTCCTACGCAATATCATTGTGATATTTTGGCTAAAAAAGAGCGAGAATTAACGCCACCTCCCGCCTTTACTCAACACAGCCCATCGAATTCAGAGATGATGTTTGACATGGATGATCTGTAAGGTATTTATACCACTCGCGAATCATTTTGCGGTGTTTAATGTTGAAGAAGTTTTTGATAGTTTTGAGTCATTGGATTGCAGGTAATAGCTCGGACTATTAGCAATATTTGATGACTCAAAAGAACAAGAAATTCAATGGCAGAAATAGGGTAAAATGGTTTGCGGGTGGTATAACGCTATTAAAGCGCATAAATACTGAAAAATATGATGTGATTGGTATATACTAGTGCCACTTTTCAGTTGATATTTATAAATTTGTATTCTGATGCAAGAGAATGGTTTTAAGCGCGTGCCAAAGACAGGCGTGATTTATGTGATGGCAAAAGCACAAGCACATGGCTTTTATTACGGTAATCCAGAATGGTCAAACTTAGGTCAAGGGGCACCAGAGACAGGAAATCTGGCAGCAAGTCCAGCGCGCCTATGTGAAATTGCATTAAATGAAATATCAGCGGAATACTCACCAGTGGCAGGTGACATTGAGCTTAGAAAAGCAGTGGCTCACCTTTATAATACAAGATTTCGTGTGGATAAGTCCTCGCAGTACACCTATGAAAATGTCGCTATTTCTTCAGGAGGGCGTTCGGCATTGTGTCGCATTGCAGCAACAATTGACAATGTTAATTTAGGCCATTTTTTACCTGACTACACGGCGTATGAAGAGCTGTTGAATGTTTTTAATGGGTTTGTCTCTATTCCCATTTCATATCCCTCAAAGACAGGCTTCAAAGCCAATGCCAGTGAGATGAAAAAGGCAATGATTAACCTTGGTTTAGGCGCGATGTTATTATCAAACCCATGTAACCCAAGTGGTCAGGTGATCATTGGTGAAGAGTTAGAAGCGCTTGTTGAGGGGGCAAAAGAAGTTGGCTGCTCGATGATCTTTGATGAGTTTTACTCGCACTATATTTACAACCACCAAATTGAAGCACTAAGTGCAGCAAGTTATGTTGAAGATGTCAATAGAGATAATATTTTGATAGTTGATGGACTCACTAAAAATTGGCGCTATCCTGGACTTCGCATTTCATGGACGCTTGGACCTAAAAAAGTGATTGAAGGCATTGCCTCTGCGGGATCATTTTTAGATGGTGGCGCTGTTCATGCCATTCAAAAGGCAGCTATTCCATTATTATCACCAGAGCATGCCAAAGAAGAGTCATTATCTATTCAAGGTGCTTTTGTCATTAAACGTGATTATATGTATAAGCGTTTAGTCAATATGGGTTTTGTATTATCCTCTTTGCCAGAAGGTGGCTTTTATTGCTTTGCCTCTTTAGAAAATATGCCAGCTGAATTACAAGATGGCATGGAGTTTTTTAAACGGCTCTTAAAAGAAAAAGTGATCTGTGTGCCAGGAGAGTTTTTTGATGTTAACCCAGGACACAGAAGAAAAACGGTAAATACACGATTGAAAAAATATGTACGCTTTAGTTTTGGCCCAAGCTTAAATGAGTTAACACTTGGGCTTGATAGAATTGAAATGCTCATTCGAGCACATCATTAGATTATTGAGAGACAGCAGGCTTAATTGATTTAGCAAACTGATAGTTATTTGCAGCATCAAGCGAGATTTCCCAAGTCATGGCACCGCCAAATTGACTTTCTCCAGAGAGCTTGCCATAAGCTTCTGCCATCTTGTTATACACATCAGAGGCATCTGGGCCATTATATACTGTCGCAGCGCCAGCCGCTGCTTTTGTTGCTGGCTGCCCTGCAACAATAAGAGTGGACTTAGGTGTAATTTTCTCAAGAGCATAGAAGCTATTAACAATAAACCCAGTTGATTTTTGATCATAGCAGTTTGCTGTGCCTTGCGTGCAAAGATTGCCATTTCCATCAACAAAATTGCCACCTGTATTATACTCTTGGGCGAATAAATAGGTAAATAACCCATCTTTAATCGCTTCATTATATACTTGCTGTGTGCCTGTGTTGACATACTCTAAAGCACCATTAACATTATTTACCTGTGGTGCCCCAGAGATAATAATATTTGGCATTTTAGCTTTTAATGCTTTGATAAAGTTAGCAAGATAGCTTTGAGTGATATCAGCTGGCACGGCTTCAAGATCAAAGTCGATTCCATCAAAGCTATATGTATGAAGAAAATCCACAACTTTCTGTGCAAGTGTATTGACATCAGCGCCTTTAGGATCAAAAGTATTACGCTCTCCGCCAACAGAGGCAATAACATACTTCAAACCATATTGTTCTTTGGCTAACGTAATATCTTTTTTGATCGCTGCAATGACATCAGGATCGTCAGCCTTATGGTTCCATGTGCTGTAAGCCAAAAAGACATTATCAACAAATGAAATAGGTGAGGTGCCATTAACAATCACAAAAGCAGGTAGTACGACATTGTAGCCTATCTTGGCAGCTTCTGATATTTTCACAGGTTGATTCCAGCTCACCGGCATGTAACCTGCAAGTACTCTTGAGTCTGAGGCATATTTAATACTGTCGCCACTAACTAGCTTACCATCAGCAACATTGAGCGAGTTGGCAACATATTTTTTACCATCAATACTATAGCTTGCAGGTGTAATATGATAGCTCCCATATTCAGGAATGCTAATACTGTTGCTGCCGGCTTTAAGTTGTGTTGAATCTTGATAACCTGCCTCTCCTGTAATAGATGCGTTTGGTAGCGGGTTAGGTGAGGTGCCATTTGCAAAGGTAACATGCGCTATGACAGGTGTATTTTGAATCGCTTTTTCGGTAAATTTAACTGACAGTGGGTAAGTGCCTTTTTTATCAATCTCCAAGCTTTCAGGATTGACTGCTGCCGTATAAGCATGCATATCTTTAATATTTACAACTGTTGGAACACTGACAGCATAACTACCAGGTGCAAGTTTGATTTTATCAGGATCCCCATTTTTACTAATTGTGTAGCTTTGTTCATTGAGCTTTAAGGTAAAGCTATCGGCACCATTTAACCCCGTGACACTTACAGGCACAGTTCCTAGGATTTGCACCTCGCAATATTGCCAACTGTTATTTGAAGCACTTGGCGCTGTGTTGGTCCACCATTTAGCCTTCCATATTTTTCCATCATAGCTGACAAAGCTGCCCCCATCGTAATGATCATTTGGCCAAGCGCCGGGCTTTTTCCAAGCAAGAACATCAGAAGGGATCTCACCGCACTGTCCGGCAGGTGGTGTAGGTGCTTCTTTATAGCTTAGTGTCGGTGCTGCTGAGTCTTTTGTAACAATATAGCTACTTGGAGAAAGTGTGCCTTCAGCTCCTTGAAGTTGAATACTATAACTTGTTCCACTTTTAGCATAAGGAAGTGTTACCTTGCCAGAGATAACTTTGTATTTTGTCCCTCCAGCATTAACAAACTCAATCACTGCGCCATTTGGTAGGTTTGTCGGTGCTTTGATCTCTAATGTTCGCTGTTGATCAACCGGCTCAGGTGTGCCTACTTTTTTCCAAGCATCAGCGCCATAGACTCCACTTGGTCTGTAGGCTGCGAGTTTACACCAGCCAGAGTTTGGCCAAGGTAGACATTGATAGGTGACATTATTATCACTTACCTGTGTACCTGCTTGATAAGTTGATAAGTTATCAACAGACCATGCAGGAGCAGCAGCAAATACAGCAGCTGTATTGAGAAGTCCCAAAGCGACAAGCGATAGTTTTACTTTATACATTCCATTCTCTCCATATGTTGATTTGACGGGGTATGCAACTGAGTAGTCCTCAAGCAACATGGCTTTAAAATATCCCATCTAAGATGGAATAAAAACAAAATATATGCAATTTTAGTTTAATTTTCATATAACCCTCCATAATTGTTTGTTTTTTAAACTTATGGTTATGAAATATTCAAAGCGCCTTATTCTCTTTCCTTAAAAACGTTTCCATTAGATCATCTGCCTGCTTTGAGCGGTTTTTTTGTCTATATTTATTATAGTCTTTTGACCTTTCATCTACGTTTATACCTGAAAATCAACACAAAATAACTAAATAGCACGTATTGATTGCAATCAATAACCAACAATATAAATACGCCAAATAACTGAGAAGTTGTCTATTAACAGATGTATCTATTCAGCCGGCTTGACAGTAAAAAGCTATAGCTGAATGTAAAGTGCAAGATGAAAATATCAAGTTGATGGAGCTCAAGTGGAACAGTATGAAAAATGCTATTATGTGCAGGTTTACTTGACCTTGTTGATTATTGAAAAGTATGATGCATGTATAATAAATAGTAAGTGAAGTGAATTATGATTATTAAACCGCAAATTATGCGTGGTGGCCTTGTTAAAAACCCACATCCAATCGGCCTTAAAAATGTTGTTAGCAAGTATATTGATTATACAAAATCAAAAGGGCAATTTACTGGCAAAAAACGTGCGCTGATTATTGGTGGATCCTCTGGCTATGGTCTTGCCTCTAGGATTGCGCTTGCCTACGGCGCAAATGCCGATACGATTAATGTTTCTTTTGAGAATGGTGTTACAGATAAGCGTCTTGGTAGTGCGGGCTGGTGGAATAACATTTGGTTTGAACACTTTGCAAAACAAGATGGTTTAATTGCTACAGATATTATTGGTGATGCTTTTTCAGATGAAATAAAACAACAAACCATTGAAGCGATAAAAAGAGAGTTTGGTGGCAAAATAGATGTGCTGATTTATAGTTTGGCTTCCCCAAAAAGAAAAGACCCAAAAACAGGCATCGTACATAGCTCAGTATTGAAAAGTACGACAGGAGAGGTGGCTGCGCCAACATTGGATTTGGCCAAAGAGCGCATTGTTGATGGCAAAATGTTGGAAGCCACAAAAGATGATATCGATGAGACCATCAAAGTGATGGGCGGAGAAGACTGGCAGTTATGGGTGGAAGCGCTTCAGGAAGCAGATCTCTTAGCAGAGGGGTTTAAGAGCACAGCCTATTCTTATGATGGCGCCAAGGCGACTGACCTTATTTACAAAAAAGGAACCATTGGCGCTGCAAAGCGTCATCTTGAAAAAACAGCACATGAGCTAAATGATGCATTAAAAAATATACAAGGTGAGGCATTTGTTACCGTTGCTAAGGCGCTTGTTACTAAGGCAAGTGCCTTCATTCCGCTATTCCCACTTTATGGTTGTGCGCTCTTTAAAGTGATGAAAGAAGAGGGAACTCATGAGAATACCATTGAGCAAATTGAGCGTTTTATGCGTGATATGATGTATGGTGATAAGCGTATTGTTGATGAGGTTGGCAGGGTGCGCCCGGATAATCTTGAAATGAATCCAGCCACACAGCAAAAAGTAGATGCCATTATGGAGATAATGGATAACGATAACTTTAAAGGAATTAGTGATTTTGCAGGATTTTATCAAGATTTTCTTGAAATCAACGGCTTTAATGTAGAAGGTGTTGATTATGATAAAAGTATCGATGTTGAGTATTTAAGCTCTCTGGCGCTTAATGCATAGTAGTGATGTGCTCTTGTTGTCTAAAACCAAGCGCTTCATTGATGGCATAGAAAGTATAGGTGTCATCAACAAATCCTTGAAATAGTGATGCGCTTGCGCCTGTGGCTGAGATCACAACATCTTCTCCTGAGTGCGTACCACTTGCGCGTGGGATGTTTGCTTTTTGGCTATAATCTTTATCGGAAATTTCATCAATTGTGAGCTCACCTGAGAGCGTATTTCCCGTGCCCGGACCTGTGGTATAGGCAAGGGTTGTATAGCTGTTGCCATTTTGATCTTTCTCATCCGATAAACCAACAATAGGGGTGCCACGCTTTGCATAGCCACTTAGTGTCAAAGCTTGTGAATGATCAGATGTGACAATAAGAAGCGTATTATCCATGTCTGCAACTTTATTGGCAGCCTGAATTGCATTATCAAACTCAACCGTTTCAGCGAGTGCCTTTTTGGCAAGATTAGCATGATGCGCATGATCAATTCTGCCACCTTCAACCATTAAAATATAGCCTCTAGGGTTTTTTGATAGCACAGCAATAGCCTTTTGCGTCATTTCAGCAAGAGAAGGTACATTTTGCATTTCAGATTTATCTAATACATAAGGCATGTGGCTATCTGAGAAAAGACCGAATAAGCGATCAGTTGATGCTGCATCAACCTCTAAAAGTGCCTTTTTATTCTCAACAAAGGTGCCATTTGGGTAGCGTTTTTGCCAACTTAAAATCAGATCTTCATCATCTCTCTCGCCTCCTGATTGTTTGAGCGTGAATTTGCTTTTGCCACCGCCTAGAGCGACTTGAATGCCACTGCCATAATCAAACTCAATCAACTGTCTGGCAATATCAATGCAGCCTTTATTCAATGCGCTTTTAGGCATATTAGCAATCGACTCCCAGTTGCGATTAGCAGAGTGGGCATAAGTGGCAGCAGGGGTAGCATGAGTCAGCCTTGTTGTTGTAACAACCCCTACAGATAAGCCTTCTTCTGCTGCGATTTCAAAAATGGTGCTAAGCTCATTTCTTAAGGCGCTTTGGCAATTATTGAGCGCAACTTTATCACTCACTCCAAGTACGCCATTATTGGTTTTCTGACCCGTCATAATTGCAGTGGCGGCAGCGGCGGAATCAACCGTTTGCATGTCAGCTGAATAAGTTTTAGAGATGGCAACATGCGGAAGGTTTTCCATATAAAGGCGATGTTCTTCGCCTTTTTTGCCTTCAAGTTGGCCGGCATAAATGCGCGAGGCAGTAATAGTGCCTATCGACATGCCATCGCCAATCATTAAAATCACATTTTTAGCTTCAGCATGATTGGGGGTGTAGTGCTTGGCTTTTTCAAGTTGCATTAAAGGTTGGACATGCCAGTTTACACTGTTATCAGCTGTTGTCTCTTGTGCAAATAAAGCTTCCATTGAAAATAATGCCATTAAAGATGCGCTAAGCTGTTTTCTCATTTCTCTCTCCGTTAGTTGATCAAGCTTCCGAGTTTACACTAGCAAAAGTATGTTACAGTTTTGTTAAAAAAATATAGCAGATTGAAAAATGGTTTTTGTGGTTTAGATCACAGCTTTTTCATTTGTTTTGTTGTGTTTGCTATGTTTAGACAAAGCAAGCCAAGTTTCAATCACCGTATCAGGGTTTAAAGAGATACTGTGGATCCCTTGATCAATGAGCCACTTGGCAAAATCCTCATGATCAGAAGGTCCCTGACCACAAATGCCGATATATTTCCCTTTGGCATTACAGGTGGAAATGGCCATACTGAGAAGCTTTTTCACCGCAGGGTCTCGCTCATCAAAGCTATCGGCAATAATGCTGGAATCTCTATCAAGGCCCAGGCTCAGCTGGGTCATGTCATTTGAGCCAATTGAAAAACCATCAAAGTAATGCAAAAATTCCTCCGCCAGAAGTGCATTCGATGGAATCTCACACATCATAATAATCTTAAGTCCATCTTTTCCTCGCGATAATCCATGTGATGATAAAAGCTCACTCACAGCATGAGCCTCTTTTAATGTGCGTACAAAAGGGATCATGATTTGTAGGTTTTTAAGCCCCATTTTGTCACGGACAATTGATACGGCTTCACACTCCATTTCAAAGCAGGCTTGAAAGGAAGGGTCAATATAGCGTGATGCGCCCCTAAAACCAATCATCGGATTTTCTTCATGTGGCTCAAAATAGCTGCCACCGATCATGTTGGCATACTCATTGGATTTAAAATCAGATAATCTTGCAATAACAGGCTTTGGATAAAAGGCGCTGGCTAGTGTGGCAATGCCTTCAGCTAGTTTTTGTACATAAAAATCACGCGGGTTTTGGTAGGCTTTTGTCATCTCTTTAATTTCTTCACGAAGTGCATCATCAATTTTCTCTGGATGCAGCAGCGCTTTTGGGTGATAGCCAATGCTATTGTTGATAATAAACTCCAAGCGGGCAAGACCTACACCATGGTTGGGGATTTTTTGAAAATCAAATGCCCGTTCGGGGTTTGCAATATTCATCATAATATTAAAGGGAACTTCAGGCATTTTGTTAATATCAATACGCTTTAGCTCAAACGGAATCTCTTCTGAGTAGACATAACCGGTATCTCCTTCAGCGCAAGATACAGTGACTTGTTGATTGTATTGAATCTGATCTGTTGCATTTGAACATCCAACGACAGCAGGCACACCAATTTCTCGTGCAATAATGGCAGCATGACAAGTGCGACCCCCTCTATTTGTGACAATCGCAGAGGCAATTTTCATCACAGGCTCCCAATCTGGGTCGGTCATATCTGTTACGATGACATCACCCGGATTAATCATGGAAATATCCTTAATTGAGCGCACGACTTTTGCGACGCCAGAACCTATTTTTTTGCCGATGCTGCGACCAATGGCAATGGGTTTTTCTGTTGTTTGAATATGATAGCGCTCGATGATGTTCATATTCTCATGGCTTGCAACTGTTTCAGGCCTTGCCTGTACGATATACAACTGTCCATTAACCGCATCTTTAGCCCACTCAATATCCATTGGTATGCTATAATGCTTCTCAATGATCATCGCATATCCAGCAAGTTCTAACACTTCATCATCACTGAGGGCATAACAGGATTGTTTTTCTTTTGGAACATCAATCGTTTGAACGGATTTCCCTGCACTTTGCTCTGTTGTAAAGACCATCTTTTTCTCTTTACTGCCAAGGTTACGGCGAATAACAGAAGCAAAGCCTTCCTCTAGAGTTGGCTTATGGACATAATATTCATCAGGGTTGACCGCGCCTTGTACTACCATTTCGCCTAAGCCATAGGAGGCAGTGATAAACACAACATCTTTAAAACCCGATTCGGTATCAACGCTGAACATGACGCCACTTGTTGCTTCATCGCTTCTGACCATAAATTGTATGCCGACAGATAAAGCAACTTCACTGTGGGCAAATCCATGATGGTCTCGATAAGAGATGGCACGATCTGTGAATAATGAGGCAAATACCTTATGAATAGCCTCTAGGACATTTTCGATGCCGGTGATATTTAAAAAAGTCTCTTGCTGTCCAGCAAAAGAAGCCTCTGGTAGATCTTCAGCTGTCGCAGAGGAGCGTACAGCAACACAAATATCACCACTACCAGATTGTGCGCAAAGCTTTTGATAATGAGATCTCACAGCCTCTTCAAATCTAGGAGTTAGTGGGGTTTCCATAATCCATTTGCGAATGGTTTTCCCAGTTCTTGCCAGTGCCTCTACATCGCTAACATCAAGCATATTAAGCGCATCATTAATGCGAAGATGAAGGTCATTGTGGCTTAGAAATTCTCGATAAGCATCAGCGGTTGTTGCAAAACCATCGGGAATGCGCACACCAAGCGCTGAGAGATGGCAAAGCATCTCCCCAAGTGAAGCATTTTTTCCGCCAACACGGTTAATATCATTGATGGAGAGTTGATTAAAGGGAAGTACATATTCCATAGCTCATACCTTTATCGTTAGGGTTGATCACATTCACACAAGTACCTAAGCTATGGTATGATGATTTTAAGATAAAAGAAAGTTGTGCAGCCTATGACACAATGTGTTTTTTTGATTTCGGATGGAACTGGAATTACCGTCTCATCGATGGCACAAAGTTTGCTATCACAGTTTGAAAGTATTGAATTTACCGTTGTGAACCTTCCTTATGTCAACACCTTAGAGCGTGCCTATGAGGTGGAAAAGAAAATTAAAGCTTCAGCGGCAACGGAAAATACACCGCCGATTGCAATTACAACTATTATGAATGATGATATTTTAAATGTGATTGCAAATGCGCCTTGTGTGCAGTTTGATTTCATTCAAACTTTTTTAAAACCGATGGAAAAAACACTGGGAGTCAACTCATCACATAGTATCGGAAAAGCCCATGGAATGAGTGACTATGAGCACTATAAACGGCGAATGGATGCTGTAAATTATAGTTTGAGCGCTGATGATGGTGCAGCTGTGCATCATTATCGTTATGCCGATTTAATTCTAGTCGGTGTTTCACGCTCAGGGAAAACGCCAACCAGCCTATTTCTAGCATTGAATAATGGTTTATCGGTTGCAAATTACCCCATTACTGAAGAAGATTTACAAGAAGATGCTCTCCCAGAGCCGCTAAAAGCGTATAAGGATAAGCTTTTTGGCCTAACCATTAGTGTCGAGCGTTTAATGGCCATAAGAGAGGAGCGCCGTCCACATAGTCAGTATGCTTCAAAGTTACAGTGTTTGCGCGAGATTCGGGCGGTTGAGCGCTTATATAAACATGAGAAAATTCAATATTTAGATTCAACGTATCTTTCAGTTGAAGAGCTTGCGACCAAAATTATGGCAAGAATGTGTTTGAAGAACTACCAGCTGTCAAAGTAACTTAATTGTTTTGCACTTTTTGTGCTGGTGATTGAATATATTTAACCAACTGGTCGATAAACTGTTCTTTAAAATAGCTAAGTCGTCTTAAGCCCTCGCCGCGTTCAACAAAAACTGCTGATGAGATGGTTTGTCCTTGGTTGTTTTGCAAGATAACAAATGCTTCCATCGCCTTGTCTGAGAAGTTGTCATTAACACGCTTAACAATGATTTTAACTGTTATGGCAGGTGTTTTATCATTTTGATAAAGATGCGCTGCTTTTAATTTTTCAACCAGCATCGTATAAAGTGAGTCTTGTTGTGTTTTTTGATCTTCACTAGAGAGTTTCAATGCACTGAAATCAAATTGGATTTGACTGACGTTATGAATGGTTTGTGTCTTTGGCATCACAGGGACAACACGCGATTTTTCACTTTGTGCTGTGTTGACAAATAAGGTACAACCAGACAATAAAATAAGCACTGAAGTCAAAAGGGCAAAAGTTTTAAGTGGATTCATGGCTTTTTCCTTATTCTCTATTTATTTTGCTTCCGGGGCTTGCTGCAAGTCTTTTACCAACACTTTGGCAAACTCTCCTTCGACGTAACTAACACGTCTTAATCCTTTGCCATTCATAATATACACAGCAGAGTACTCAGCTTTACCTTTGGCATTAAATACCTCAACATAGGATTGTACTGATTTATCAGCATAAGTATCTGTTACTTTACTAATGGTGATTCTTATTGTATCGGCATTATTATTATCAGGTTGATATATTCCAGCCTCTTTAAGTGACTGAATAATATTTTGATGTATGCTCTTTCCAAGGGAGGCTTTGTTATTTTCATCTAAATAATCAAGATTAATCAGCACTTTATTCACAGCGCTAACTGGCTTTGTTTTTGGTGTTATCACAACCTTGTTCATTTGTGCGCCATCGATGGTGGCAACGGTAGTTTGTGCAGTGTAAACACCCGCTGCAATACAACCACTTAGAACCAAGGCAAGCGCGGATATTGATAGCATGCCAATGCTACGTATGAATTTTGAAATCATGATATAAACCCTTCTTTATGTCAGCGATGTTATTAAGTGTAGATGAATTTCCTCACCCATCAAATTCTGGATATTTCTTTGCAATTAACATCTGCAAAATGCGCTACAAGTGGTATAGTATCCTCATTCTTATGCATAAAAATGACGCATAGCAATGAATGTGGATCAAAAAGAGATTAACAAATTTTCTGCTTTAGCTCACCAGTGGTGGTGCGAAGATGGAGAGTTTAGAACACTGCATCAAGTCAACCCACTTCGGGTCTCTTTTATTGAACAAAGAGTCAAATCACTGACAGGCCTACAGATTTTAGATGTAGGTTGTGGTGGCGGTATTTTATCTGAAGCGCTTGCCAAAAAAGGAGCAAAAGTAACAGGAATCGATATGGCCAAAGCCTCTTTGAAAGTGGCTAAATTACATCTTTTGGAGTCTGATTTAGAAGTTGATTATCGCTGTATTACGGCTGAGGCGCTTGCTGATATTTCTCCTGAAAGTTTTGATGTGGTAAGCTCTATGGAGATGCTAGAGCATGTCCCAGAGCCAAAAAGTGTTATCAAAGCATGTAGTGAGCTTGTGAAAGAAGGGGGCTGGGTGTTTTTCTCTACACTCAACAGAAACCTTAAATCCTATTTACTATCGGTTGTTATGGCAGAGCATGTGTTGAAACTTATCCCTAAAGGGACGCATGAATATGAAAAGTTTATTAAGCCATCTGAGCTTATTCGTAGCGCTAAAGAATATGGTCTTTTTCCAAAAATTATGAAAGGGATTCATTACAACCCATTAACAAAAACATTTTCAATGGGTGGTAATGCAGATGTAAATTATATTATTGCCTTTCAAAAAGCCTAAACTTATCTGATGAAATTACAGCGATCAAGCCTGCCAAAACTGATACTTTTTGATTTAGATGGAACCTTACTTGACTCATCAAAGGGAATATTTTCCTCTATTCGTCATGCTTTTTTGGCGCATGATATTCCTGTTGATTTTGATGATGAAAAGCTTAGAAATCAAGCGGGAAATGGCGTTGGTTATTTGGTGAGTAAGATTAAAAACAACCTCTCTAAAGCGCAAGTTTCAGCAATTAAAAAGAGTGCTTTTGGTTATTATAAAAAACATGCCTATGATGAAACCACGGCTTATGAAGGGGCAAAAGAGCTGCTTGAGAGATTAAATGAAAAGGGAATTTTATGGGGCGTTATTACAAATAAGACAAGAGATTTAACTGAGGCAGTTTTCCCCCTTGTTCCAAGCTTTGAAACGGCCAGCATTCTTATCTGCCGCGAAGACTTGGCATATCATAAACCCCATCCTATTGGATTTTTTCATGCACTTGAGACATTGAATATTCAAGCAAAAGACGCCCTTTATGTCGGTGATGGTTTGGTAGATATGTTGGCGGCAAAATATGCACTTTGTCAGTCAGTGATTGCAAAGTATGGCTATGTTTCTAAGGATGTGGCGCTTTGGCCGCATGATGCAAGTATTGAAAGTTTGGAGCAATTAAGACAGTGGATTACCTATTTGAATGTATAGAAGGCGCGTTGCCCAAAGAAGGCAGCATGCATTATTACGCCTATCGAAAATTAGATGAGAAATTAACACAAAGTTTGTATGCACTTGATCAGCTGAAATATCAGTGGATGAAGGCAAGTGAGTTTTACTTTGAGCCTTATCCAGCATTGCAAAAATTAAAATGGTGGCAAGAAGAGCTAGAGAGATTGAAAAAGAGTGCGCCAAGCATTCCCATTACGCATCATCTCTCGAAAACACTTGATTGTAACCTAGCCTATCAGCTTTTGCAGCAAGACTTTGAGCTTGTGATGGCAACGTTAGCAGAAGGTAGAAAGGAGAATTTTGACAGTTATCTTACTAACAATTATTTGGGTATTGAGCACTTAAAGGCAAAATTACTTGATTTTGATAACATTGAAGCAATCTCAACAACAAATCATATCAACGAGCTTAGCCGTCATTTATTGCTGATAGGAAAACACTTCTCTAGAAATATTCAAATGAATGCAGAGGTGAGACCTGAGAGCTTTGGTGACTACAAACAAAGCTTTAAACCGTATATTGAGATGATTCAAAATTTACAACAATCACAAAGTCGCTTTGTCGGGTTACCCAAGGCATTAGCAAACTTCAATTATATACTTGCTTTTGCACTGAAACAGTATTTGAAAAAGGTGGATAACCCATTTAAAGAAAGTGTTGTTATTTCACCTTTGCAACTTTTATGGTCAACTGTAAGAGCATCAAAACTTTGATTATCATTGATTTTCTCATACAATGGTTGGTGAATAATCAAAATGAGTAATAATATGAAGTGGTTGATAGCTTGTGTGTTTTTATTAGGATCTTGTATAGTCTATGCAGAGAGTAGTGCGCCTGTAGAGGAAAATACAGATGCGGCTCTCTTGGAGAAATCTAAAGCACAGCTGCAAGAGCTTGAAAAAATCAATCAAGAAATTGCAAAGCTTTCAGAGTCACTTAAAAAATTCGACAAGGACAAAACAGTAGCGCCTAAGAATAATAAGAGCGAAACAAAGCATTACTCAGCCCTTGATAAGCAGGCGATGAACAGCCCTATTTTTGTAGCAGGTGGTGCGCCTAGATCTCCAAATAAAAGCCGTTATCAATCAAGTAGAAGTAATCAAAATAACGACCAAAATAAAGATAACCCATACAAAAACAAAGATGATAAACAGGATAAAACTGACGATAAAAGTAGCACAGACAGCTCTAGTACAAGCACAAACCCGTATAATAATAACCTCAATAACTATGGCGGCTATTACCCTTATTCGAGCTCTTCAACTTTTAAAATGAAATTTGGCGCAGCAAGTTATTCCTACAGTTATCAGATGTCTAAAACTTCACAAACTGAGGTGAATCCGTTTGCTAATGTCGCTAGTAATAATATCACCTTAACTTTAACAAATACCAGTACCTCATATTACTCAATAAGCTTTTGCTCTTCAGATTATAATAGTTGTGGCTCGCAAAACACCCTATCGAGTAATGCGGTTACCATAAAAAGTGCAGATACAGTGATTAATGGTACCTATGGCGGTTATAAATCTTATACTTTCACGCCAACAAGTGGCTCTGAGTCAAACTATTGGCAGGGTGTGATCTATGCCAAACTCTATAGCTCTTCATCGGATACCACACCAACGCAAATACAAGTAAGTTTCCCTGTGAGTAATTGTTCTGTCGATTCAAGTGATAGTAATCTTGCCGCTTGCTCGCTTAGCACAGCAACCTATTCTAATATCAGCACGGTTAGCTAGCTGGCATTGATATATGGAGTTTCAACCGACATTTCTATCAGCAAAGTGGCAGACAATTATTGCCAGCTTGCTGCCAGCAGGAAAAGCGCCACCAAGGTATAATGAAACACTGAAGCTTCCTGATGGCGATGCGCTTGTTTTATCTATTTCAACGCCAAAGGCGAGAAAGCTTGAAAAAAGTGCTACACAAACAGGTAATCTGAAAAAAGACAAAAAGATCGTTATTCTTTTTCATGGGCTGTGTGGTGATGCTGAGTCGGCTTATATGATTCGCTTAGCAAGAAAGTTTTATCATTTAGGTGTGAGTGTTATTCGTGTTAATCACCGAGGGGCAAATAAAAAGCTCTTGCCATTAGCTAGAAATATCTATCATGCGGGTAAATCTGAAGATGTCCTTTGTGTGCTAAGGCATGTTGCAAGTACATACCCAGATGCTGCACTTTTCCCAGTTGGGTTTTCTTTATCGGGTAATATGCTACTAAAGGCACTTGGCAAGTATCCTGAGCTTAATCAAATGCATATTCAAAAAGCAATGGCCATTTGCCCAAGTATTGATTTAGTTGCCTCCATTAATAAGCTATTACAGCCTGAAAATCGTCTATTTAATCGCTATTTTAGTCAGAAGGTTTATCGCATGTATTTAGCCAGATTAAAATTGCATCCAAATGCAGTGAATCACTCAATTAGATATCACCGCCATTTAAGCTTGTATGATATAGATAATCATTACACCTCAAAAGAAGCCGGACATGAAAATGCCGAGAGTTATTATCAAAATGAAAGTGCGTATGTTTATTTGGATCAGATTAAACTAAATACCCTGATTATTGCAGATAGTGAGGATCCTTTTATAGATAACTCCAAGCTTTTGGATATTCAAAATAAGCATATTACCTATGAGCAGACAAAAGGGGGTGGGCATATGGGCTACCTTGGACGATCTCAAGGTATGAAGCTTTTTTACCACTGGATGGATGTGCGAATCATCAAAGCGGTGATGGTGGGTTAACCTTCAAAATATAGAAAACAGGAAAAATGTTAATTTTTATCTCTGATTAGCGCATTTTCTTGTAAAATAAAAGCTATATAGAGCTGAATTGAGAGTACAATGCATAAGCCTGTTATCGAATTAAAATTATTACGACCTGAAATTTTCTCCTCTTTGCCTGAATATGGCACATCAGGGTCTGCAGCGGTTGATTTGCGTGCAGCCATTGATCAGCTGATTACACTCAAACCTGGCGCTTGTGAGCTTATCCCAACGGGTATTGCTGTTCATATTTCTGATGCTTCTTTAGCAGGGATGATCCTCCCGCGCTCAGGCCTTGGGCATAAAAAGGGACTTATCCTTGGAAACTCAGTGGGGCTGATTGATTCTGATTATCAGGGAGAGTTGATGGTTTCATGTTGGAATCGCTCTCAGCAAGAGATAGAAATTGAGCCGTTGATGCGTTTTGCTCAATTTATCATTGTGCCAGTTGTGCAGGCAGAGTTTGTTGCTGTTGAGTGTTTTAGTGATCAAAGCCAAAGAAGTACAGGTGGATTTGGACACACGGGTGTCAAATAAACGCTCTCCCCAAGCTAAGTGTCCTTGTTGTGTTGGGTTTGTAGTGTTAGTATGCTTGTTGTAGATAGTTGAAGAAGGTGATTCGCATTATGATTTGGACAGTTCCGAATATTTTAACCATGCTGCGCATTTTATTAATTCCAGTATTAGTCATTGCGTTCTATGTTCCTTTTCCACACCACCATGGTGTAAGTGCAACCATTTTTCTACTGGCAGCACTGACAGATTGGTTAGATGGATTTTTAGCAAGATACTTTCAGCAAACCACAAAGCTTGGCGCTTTTTTAGATCCTGTTGCAGATAAACTTATGGTGGCAACAGCGCTTGGGCTTTTAATTGCACTTTATCCTTACCCATGGGTTGCTGTTCCAGCTATTATCATTATTTGTCGTGAGATTATTGTCTCTGCGCTGCGTGAGTGGATGGCAGAGATTGGCCAAAGGTCAGTGGTTAAAGTATCGATGGTTGGAAAAGTCAAAACTGCTTGTCAGATGGCGGCAATCTTTTTACTGCTATTAAAACCCAAAAGCTTAACAGATCTGTGGGTGATTTTAGGATTTATTTTATTATATGCTGCCGTGATTTTAACGGTTTATTCAATGTGGCTTTATCTTTCAGCTGCATATAAGGCAGTGAAAGAAGACAAAAGCATGATTTCATAAGGAGATGTATTGTGATGAAGTTTGTAAATGTCATTGTTCTTTTGATTACGATTATCGGTGCATTTAACTGGTTTTTGCTAAGTGTTTTTAGCTTTAATTTAGTGAATAGTATCTTAGCGGACTACCCTGTTACAGAGAAAATTGTCTATGTGATTATTGGTCTTTGTGCATTGTACTCTTTGAAGCTTTTAAAGCTTGTCTATAGAAGTAAATAGTAAATAGTACTGTTATTTTCTTTTTCCTGCGGTATACATCCAATCAAGCCACTCTTCAAGAAGTCTTGATACGTGTAGGCGTTTATTTTGCAGTAGCAAAAAGGTGCGATTCAGTGAAATCCCTTTTGCTGTAATGATAGATAAACCCTCAGATTCAGTATAAGCATTTTTTGAAATGCATCCGATGGCATTACTGTGTTTTATCGCAGCTTTAATGGCTGAGCTTCCACCTAGCTCGAGAAATATCTCGACATTGTGCCCAAGTACAGGCAGTGCCTGCTCTTCAAAAATTTGTCGACTACCGGAGCCTTGTTCACGAATCACAAAGGGATAGTTTGCCAAATCTTGTGGTGTAAGGTGTTTCTTTTTCAAAAGCGGGTGTGTGTCATTTACAATAAAGATCAGTTCATCTTCTTGAAATGCGTGGGCATGAATGTTTGAGTGTAAGCAATAGCCCTCTATAAAACCCACATCTGCATCATAATGTGCAATCTGCTCAATTACGCTGTCTGTATTGGCAATACTAAGGGAGAGTTTCACCTCTGGATAGGCTGTTTTAAACTTCGCCATAATAGGCGGTAAAATATAGTTCCCAATTGTCGTACTTGCTGCAATTTTGATATTGCCAGTGAGGTTTTTTTCTTTGCTAAAAGTTTTTTCCATTGTATTAACTTTATCCACTAAGGATAAAGCCTCTGGAAAAAAGCGTCTGCCATTATCGTTAAGTGCAATTTTTCTATCTAAACGGTCAAATAGCTTCACCTGAAGCTGTCCCTCTAAAGTAGACAACGCAGCGCTAACCGCTGGTTGCGTCAAATTGAGGTTTTTTGCGGCTTTTGTGATGCTGCCTGTTTGGGCAATTGCAGAGAATATCTGTAACTGTTTAACTGTAATCATAAAACTACCAAAAAAGCACTTTCATCCATCTTTGTCAAATCAAGCTAATAAGTCAACCCAGAAAATGCAGGTGACTTAGCAGATGACTTAGCAGATGACATTAGCGAATTGTGCTCTACTTGCTGGAACCTTAATTGTATGTGTCATTTGTGTATGCGACTTCAGTTTTGTATCACACGCTTGTTTTGAAGCGCTTAAAAAAACTTCTACTCGCTGTCGTACTTTATTTGTTTTCTTTAGCATAATCCCACCCCTGCTATAAAAATCAAATTTGTATATTTATGATACAGTGAATTATAAAAATAATATACCCCCTATATTTGAGGGGGCAAAGGGAAGCTTAAAAGGAATAGGTGAAAGAGAGGGCTGAAGTTAACACATAGGTTTGCCCAACCATTGGGCTATCAGTCACTGTTTTTGGCAGCTGATTTAAACGAAACGCTCCTGTGACTGCCCAACGTTTGTTATAACGATACATTAAAGACAGTGATAAATAGGGCGAGAATGCACTATCAGGATGATATTCATTCAGCCCTGATCGTGCTGACTCTGAAGCAGAGACACCGTAGTAATAGTCGAGAATTTTATCTTGTGTCCACTGCACCCCTATACCTGGCGTTGTAATAAACATATGTTTGCCAGATTCAAAAACAAAGGCTTTGAGATATTGAAAGTTCATCATAATGCCAGTAGTACCGGCAGTTAAATCCATATTAACACCAGCTTGAAAGCGGCCATATGGTGTTTGGAGTTTCCCAGAGAGGCCGCCCATTACCATATAGTGGCGCTCGTCCAGTTTCTGTAACTGTGGATCAGAAGAGCTGTCAGGATCAAATACCTGAGGATATAAAAAAGCATCTACAGATAAACTTGCAACTTGATTGCCTAAAAATTTGTAACCAACATAAGGCCCAAGTACGCGCAAATTTTCACCCTTATAAGCCACCATCGGAAATGCCAGAACTTTATCATCACTTGACTTATATGGGTTGGGAGAGAAGATACTCCCAACGCCAATGCTCCAAGGTCGTGTGACATCAAAAGAAGCTTTTTTTTCCGATGTTGACTCCTCCCCCACGGTAAGCTCTTTAGGTGAATTTTCAGCCTCATTTTTGGGTGCTTGATTGATAGTTTGCCCATAGGATAAACTCATGCACGATGCCCCCACAATAACACACAGCTTCCTATAATCTAACATACCAACCCCGATTCAATAATGATAAGCTAACTTGTTGTCTCTAGATAGTTATAGAATATCTTGGCTGTTAAAAGAAAGCGAATCACAAAAAATCACCAATTATTGTTAAAAATTGGTAAATAAAAGAGATGATACAGCATAGGCACTATTGCGTTAGTTAGCCAAAAAAACCTCTTTTGCAACCTTGAGCCCTTCAAGTGCGCGTGGGAAGCCTGCGTATATCAGTGTATGGACGATGGTTTCGGTAATCTTTTCTTTTGAAATGCCAAGATTAAGCGCGCCTTGGATATGTGCTTTTAGCTCGGATGTGACGCCACCAAGCGTTGTCAGTATGCTTATGGTACAAAGTGAGCGAGACTCAATGTCTAGTGTTTCTCTTGTATAGATGGTGCCATAGGCAAACTCTGCGATATATTCGCTCATCTCTGGGCAAATATCTTTCATTTCATCACTTAAACGCACAAAAGCGTCAGGATGTATTTTTTGTAAAATATCTAAACCGCGCGCTTTTTTGGAATGAGTATTTTCCATGCTGGTTGTTGTCCTTTCAATGAATTGAATATGCCTTTACGATATAATAAGTGCAAACAAATGGCAAATGACAGGTCATGTTAGAAAGAAAAGAGTCAAAACACTTTGAACTGGTTACAAACTATCAGCCATCTGGAGATCAGCCAAACGCCATTTCCTCTTTGGTTAGGGGCTTGGAAAAAGGCTTGCGACATCAGACGCTTTTGGGGGTAACAGGCTCTGGCAAAACTTACACCATTGCCAATGTTATTCAAAATGTGCAAAGGCCTACTTTGATTATGGCGCATAATAAAACACTAGCAGCCCAGCTATATTCAGAGATGAAGCAGTTTTTCCCACATAATGCAGTTGAGTACTTTGTCTCATATTATGATTATTATCAACCTGAGGCTTATGTTGCGGTCTCCGATACCTATATTGAAAAAGATGCCTCTATCAATGAACATGTTGAGCAAATGCGACTCTCAGCGACCAAAGCGCTACTAGAGCGCCCGGATGTTATTATTGTTGCAACGGTTTCTGCTATTTATGGTTTGGGTGATCCTGAGCAATATATGCAAATGTTGCTGCATTTAAAAGTGGGCGATGAAATTGATCAAAGAGCCATTTTAAGACGCTTAAGTGACATGCAGTATAAAAGAAATGATATGGACTTTGCCCGCGGCACATATCGTGTTCGTGGTGAAGTGATTGATATATTTCCTGCTGATAGTGACCAAGAGGCTGTGCGCGTTGAGCTGTTTGATGATGAGATTGAGTCCATTTCGATTATTGATCCATTGACAGGAAAGAAGCTGAGACATACCTATCGCACGACCATTTTCCCAGGGACGCACTATGTAAGTTCAAAAGAGCGACAAAAATCGATGGTGGATGAGATTAAAGAGGAATTAAAAGAACGCTTGGAATATTTTAAAGAGGAAAATAGGTTAGTTGAAGGGCAACGCCTAGAGCAAAGAACCTTATATGATATTGAGATGATTAATGAGCTTGGCTATTGTACTGGAATTGAGAATTACTCAAGGTTGTTATCAGGGCGATCACCCGGAGAGCCGCCACCAACACTGCTTGATTATCTGCCACAAAATGCATTTGTTGTTATTGATGAGTCTCATGTTAGTGTGCCGCAGATTGGTGCGATGTATAAAGGGGATCGCTCACGTAAAGAAAACTTGGTTAACTATGGCTTTCGCTTGCCTTCGGCTTTGGATAACAGACCCCTTAAATTTCCAGAATTTGAAGAATTGGTATCACAAGCCATTTATGTTTCAGCAACGCCTGCAGAGTATGAAAAAACACATCAAGAGAACCTTGCAGAGCAAGTTGTCAGACCAACCGGGCTTCTTGATCCAACAGTGGAAATACGCCCCGTTTCGATTCAAGTAGAAGATGCCTTATCTGAAATTCATAAGGCAGTGGCAGCGGATGAGCGTGTTTTGATTACTACTTTAACCAAGCGGATGGCAGAGGATTTGAGTGATTATCTTGCTGAGCATAATGTCAATGTGCGCTATTTGCATTCAGATATCGATACAGTTGAGCGTGTTGAGATCATTCGTGATTTACGTTTGGGCAGTTTTGATGTCTTGGTGGGGATTAACCTATTAAGAGAAGGGCTGGATATGCCAGAGGTGAGCACGGTTTTAATTTTTGATGCGGATAAAGAGGGCTTTTTGCGCTCTGAGCGTTCACTTATTCAAACCATCGGGCGTGCAGCAAGAAATGTTAAAGGCCGTGCCATCTTATATGCAGATGTGATTACAAAATCGATGCAAAAGGCGATTGATGAGACAAAAAGGCGCCGAGAAAAGCAGGAAAATTATAATCAAGCACATAATATTACGCCGCAAAGTATTCGCAAAAATGTTGATGATATGCTTGATTTCTCGCCTGAGAAAAAGAAAAGAGCAGCAAAAAATGCCAAGCGTACCAAGATAGATGAGATTAATATTGATGCGATTTTAGGGGCAAAAGAAGCGCTTAAATTGGTGAAAAAGCTAGAGAAGAAAATGAAAGCGCATGCAAGAGAGCTTGAGTTTGAAAAGGCAGGTCAACTTAGAGATCAGATTAAGGAAATTAAAGAGCGGTTTTTATACTGAGCTTTAGAGTATCATATTGTGAGCATGCTTAATCTTAAATTAGTTTTAACAAGCATAATAATCTTTTATATTCATATTGAGCGTTAATAATAACAAAATGGTTATAGGTGAGATGAAATGGAAAAAGTACAGATTGCAAGTTTTGGTGGTGTAGAGGTTTTACAATATAACATTGATGCGCCGATGCCTAAAGTGCAACAGGGTGAGATGTTAATTAAGGTGCATGCCAGTGGTGTTAACCCTATTGATGCAAAAATACGAAATGGAACGAGCTTTGTTTGCCAATCTTTAGCACTTCCCTCTGGGCTTGGATATGAAATAAGTGGTGAAATTATTGATTTGGATAATGATATAACAGCATTTCATATTGGTCAGAAAGTGATTTCAAGGCTTGATTTTGCAGTGCCAAATGGTTATAGCGAATATGTTTTAGTTAAACCTGAGAATACTGTGATTAAACCTGAAGGGGTTCCTTATGAGGCAGGTGCCTCTTTGCCAATTGCAGCACTTACAGCATGGCAGGCACTTTTCACACATGGTCAGATGAAAAAAGGTGAGCGTGTATTGATTCATGCAGGTGCTGGCGGGGTGGGTCATATTGCGATTCAGCTTGCGAAATTAAAAGGTGCCTATGTCATTACAACGGCATCAAAAAGAAACCATGAGTTTGTTAAGTCTTTAGGAGCCGATGAGATTATTGATTATACTCAAGTTGAATTTTATAAAGTATTGGATGATATTGATTTGGTGATTGACTTAGTGGGCGGTGATACAGGTGTTCATTCACTTGATGTTGTGGGAAAAACTGGCAAAGTGGTGACAGTGCCATCGGTAACAAAAGATAGAGTGCTCGATCAGGCAAAAGAAAAGGGGGTGAATGCTTGCACAATGATTGCCAGTATGGATTTACAGGAGTTAAACCTATTGTGTGACCTGATTGTAAAAGGCGCGCTTCATATCCATATTAGCAAAAAACTGAACTTTAACGCGGCAGCTGAAGCACATCAATTGTTGGAAAGTGGGCATACAGTAGGGAAATTAGTACTTTGCCCTTAATCTGTGAAGATTGATGATTCTTGGTGATTTTATAATTTCAATACTGTTGTATTACTATGGTGCTGTCGCTATCTTAGCATCAAGTACAGGTTTGTGGTTCCCCGATTTCCCCAAGAGCTGTATGTTAAGATAGTGTCAAAAAATGTTATGACGTTTTTCTAGCAAACTTCTGTAGAATATAGATAGCCGCAGCAAATCCAAGCGCAACAAGAAGATATGATTTGTCAATTTTAATATCCACGCCTTGTGCAATCAAAATCACGCCAATAAAGACAAGTGATGATAAAGCAATAAGCTTTAATTGCACCGATTCGGTTAACTTCACCAAGTATTTACTCGCGATTACCATCAGGACACATGAAGTCAAAATGGAAGCGACAATAATCATGGTATTATCGGTCAAACCAATCGCAGTAATAACACTATCAATTGAGAATACCGCATCAATTAACACAATTTGAATAATCGCCGAGACAATGTTATAGGAGACCTGAAGGTGTGCTTTTTTAGGTTTATATAATGCAGCAATTTCATAAATAGCTTTGACCATTAAGAAAAGACCACCACCGATGAGAATCAAATCACGTGTGCTAATGGCATTGTCAAAAATGTTAAACAAAGGCGCGGTTAATGACATAATAAAACTGATCGCCAACAAACAGGCGATACGCATTATTGCAGCCAATGAAATAGCCGTCACCTGTGCCTTACGCTGCTGATGCTTAGGCAGTTTGGAGGTGACAAGATAAATAAACAATAAGTTATCAATTGCGAGTACAGTTTCTAATGCTGTAATGGTGATAAAACTGATAATGAGTTCCAACGGAACGTCCAATTTAGGTGCCTCTGTTTATAATTAATACAAATTCACTATAACAAAACCAATGTAATACGCAATGATTTTTTATGCTTTTCTACTGCCAAAGATAATTGAGAGCAGAATTAAAAGCGTCCCTATGCCTTGAATCAATGTGATTTTTTCACCAAGGAAAATAAAAGAAAGCCCAAGTGTTGAAATGGGCATAAATGCAGTGATGAGTCCCGCTGTTGTGCTAGAGACTTGATTGCAGCCCATAAACCAAAAAAGGTAAAAAAGAGCAGAAACAATGGACACCAACAAAAGAACGGCACTACCGGTTAAATTGAGCTCAAGGAGGCTGCCCCAGTGGGCAAAAAATATAATAGGAAGCATAGCGATAGCATTAATCAAATTCATTAAAAACGCCGCTTTAACAGCTGAAAGCTTCGTTGCTTTGAATTTGCTAAGCACATAATAAAGCGCCTCTGGAATCATCGCAAAGAGTATGATGACATCGCCCAGAAGTGAGTAGGCGGAAAAGCTGCTACCATGCATGTTGGGCGCATTAATTGCAATTAAACCTATGGTGGCAAAGATAATACAAAGAAGCTTAAAACGGGTGATGCGCTGCTTAAAGATAAAGAAGGAAAGCACAATGATAATGGCAGGCAAAGTGCTTGTGATCAGTCCTGCCATTGAGGCGCTGGTGAACTGGATACCACTTAGCATCATAAGGTTAAAAAACATGCCAGCGCATAATGCCTGTAGAATTAATATCCCCCAGTCGGATTTATTTAATGCGCGTATGCTGGAGGCACTTTTTTGTTGCTTATTAAAAAAAGGAATACAACATAAAAGCACAATGCTGCCAACAATAAAGCGGATTTCCAGAAGAGCAACAATAGGTAAGTGTGCAACAAGGTATTTTGAGCCAGTAATGTTTATTCCAGTCACAACCTGGGCGAGGATCAGATAAAAAACACTCATGGGAATTCAGCTTATGTCTTTGTTACGCACGACATGAAGTGGTCCCCAGCTTTGAGAGGTGGGCATAACCTCTAAAGTGTTGATATTAACATGCTGAGGTAAGCTTGTAGTAAAATAGACAATATTAGCAATATCTTCAGCTTCAAGTGCCTGTGTTCCTTGATAGACATTATCAGCCTGTTCCTGATCACCCTTAAAGCGGACAACAGAGAACTCTGTCTCCGCCATGCCAGGTTCAATATTACTTACGCGGATGTTTTCCCCTTGTAAATCTGAGCGAAGTGCTCGTGAAAATTGCTGAACAAATGCTTTTGTTCCACAATAAACATTACCGCCGCCATAAGGCCAGTTTCCAGCAGTAGAGCCAATGTTTACAATGTGCCCTTTATGATGTGCTAACATGTAAGGTAAAACACGTTTAGTCATGTACAAAAGTCCATTGATATTGGTTTGAATCATTGTTTCAAAATCATTTTCATTGGCAAGGTTGAATGCTTGAGTACCAAGTGCAAGGCCTGCATTATTAATTAGAACGCCAATAGATTGGAGCTTTTTAGGTAAATTGTCTAAAAATGTATCAATACTCACTTTATTGCTCACATCAACTTCAGCAATATGGATAGGATAGTCCTGATTAAGCCTTGCTGCTAAACTCTCAAGCTTTTGAAAGCGCCGTGCAATCAGAATTAAAGGGTGTCCATTAGCATTGTATTTTTCAGCCATAGCCTCACCAAAGCCTGAGCTTGCCCCTGTGATTAAAACAACAGATTTTTGTGCTGTAGGTTGTGCTTTTGACATGATATCCCCCTGTAAACATATAGATAGAACTCATGAGTATTGTCATCTTTTCTATATCAAATGTATAGCGAGATTTGCAATAAAAATACTTAGCAAAATTTCCGATGACAGCAAGCGCTGAGACAAAAGAAACTGGAGCTAAGTATAGTTTTGGGTGGTGCTACCAGATACGCTTTAAAATACTGTCTTTGACAATAAATCGATGATAGATAACCGCTAATATATGCAAAATAACAAGCACTAAAAGAATGTAAGCAACGATTGGATGCAAAGAGAAGATTTGTGCACCTAGTGCTGCGTTATGAGGCAGGAAAACGGGGATTTGAACAAGATCGAAATACCAAAAAGGGTATTGGAATAATTGCGAGGCAATAAAGCCAGATAGTGACATGAGAATAATACAAACATACATGCCAAAATGAACCACTTTTGCAAGGAAAATTTGCGGCTTTGGCAAGGTGTTTCCATAGGGGAGTTTTTTACTTACAAGGCGTATTAGAATAAGGAGTATCACAAGGATCAGCGTGCTAAGACCGATAGATTTATGCAGCATCATAAATGTGCTTGGGTAAAAGTTTGCAAAAAGGCTATCGAAGAAAAAGCCAATGATAAACTGTAGAATAATGCAAAGTGCAACCAGTTTGTGTAAGATGCGAATTGCTATATTATAGCGCTGTTTTGCTGTTCCTTTTGCCATAAGTCCTCCTATGTTTTTAGAGCTAGAATGTATATAAAAGCGAAGTTGTGGTCGTTGTGCCAACGCGTTTTTTACCTGCTTCAGCCCAACTTGAACCATTTACAATAAAGCTCAGCTGTAAGCTTAAGTTTTTATAAAGCTGTGTTGAAAGCGTTGAGTTTGAGGTGTAAGTTGTACCATTAGAGCCGGTATAGTTGACGATAATGCTCTGTTTAAGGGAGGAACTATCCGTAAAGTTCCAAACATAATCTAACCCAGACTGCCAACCAAATGAGTTTGTAAATTCGCCACTATTTTGTACCTGTTGCTGCGTTAAACTTGGACCTGTTAACACACTTAGCGTCATTTTATCATTGCCGTATAATAGACGTTGATAACCAAAGGATTCCGTCACAACATAAACATAAGTATCAAGTTGATCTTTAAGGTAATTGATACTGCCGTAAACCCCGTTGTTTTTATCAAAATTCCATGCACTTTTACCAAATGCTTGGAATTTGTTAGTTTTAACATTATCGGCGGTGTCATCACGTGAATAGTTATAGTTCATCGTGAGTGTATTTTGCCATGGGACAATGGGTGTATAACTTAAATTGGCATTAGCATTATAATTTGTCGCTGCTGAGTTTCCTGTGGTCATGCTGCCACCAAGCCCAAAGTTTGTTCCTTTCCATGGTTCAGCTACGGCAAGGGTTGGTTTTTTAATTTGCTCATCATCAATAATGCTTTGCGGCACACTGTCGCTCTCACCTTGTTTTAAAGAAGCGAGGTGTGATGTATCGCTTTTAGTTGTATCAGTGTTAGAGGATTGTGAACTAGCCTTTGCATTTTCTAAGCGTTTTGCTTCCCAAGGGCTAACAGTATTTTGAGCTGTCTTATCAGTTGTATCCTTATTAGTAGTAGTGGATGCGCTTGTCGCCTTGTCACTAGCTACAGCAGTCGTCGTAGGTGTTGATGTACTTGCTTTTGTGCTAGTAACATCCGTATGAGCTGGTGTTTGTTGTGCATCAGCCTCTTTTTGATATTGATCAGCAAGCGCTTGATAGCTTTTTGCCAAATCTCTGTATTTTTGAGCCATGGCAGCTGCATTCTCAGTACTATTGCTGGCAGCAAAACCACTAGATATAAGCGCACCAAAGAATAAAATAGCGCTATATTTATATCGACTCATAGTAAACCTCTCTTTTTCAATTTTATTCATTTTATGTATTAGATGCAGGTGCTTTTAGTAGCGGTGGGACACTGCTATCTGTGTCATTATCTGTTGTACTATTACTTGTGTTATTGGACTTTTGTGTTGTTGTGTCATCATCTTTTTGTGACTGTGAACTATTACTATCTGCTACATTTGTTTTTGTGTTTTGTTGTGTATTGGTATTGTCACTTGTGGTAGTTTTTGCATCCACATTATCTTGTGGCAGATAAAGCGGACCCATTTGGCCACAGCCTGTGAGCATCAACCCAAGTGCTATAAGGATAAAGGCATATTGCTTTTTTATCATAATCTATTTGGTACTACTGAAAACTTCGCTACAATAATACAAACATAATAAGAAACATCGCCTATGAAGCCAATCAGAAATATGAGTTTTTTATGATTGAAAGATAAGGTTCATCATAATGCTTGTATTTCTATGATGATTTGTGGCGAGGTTATTCTTATCAACTGGGATGAAAGGTTGGTTTATGATCAAACGTATTGTGCTTAGTATTATCGCGCTTGTTGTGCTTGTCATTTTATGTGTTGTGATATGGTTTTTCTTTTTTCTAAACCCGAATCATTACAAAGCAGATTTACTTAATTCGCTGAATAAAAATCCAAATGTTGAAGTGGCTATAAATGGCGATATGGCGCTTGATATTTGGAAGATGGAACTGACAGCGAAAGATGTAACGATTCACACAAAAAATCAAGGCTTGGAGCTCGCTGGATCATGGCAAAAAGCAACTTTACATACCTCCTTGAAGGAATTATTGTTTTCACCAACAATTCCAGTTTCAGCTTTGCAGCTGGATCATGGTGAGATTACCATCAACGACCATTATCAACTGCAAAACACAAAGTCACTTGTCAGGCAACAACAAGGGTTGTTATATATAGATGCTTGGCTGAAGGGCTTTAATGGCAATCTGCATATAAAAAGCGCGGTGACTGAGAAGGGTCAAACGCTGATTTTATCATCAACAAAGGCCACTTATACAGCACAGAAAAATAAAGTAGAGGTACGCTTGCCAGAGCTAAGTATTTCAAAGGGGCTAAAAGCACTGACGATAAATAATATATCCATTGATCTTAATGGCAATCAAGGAAAAGTGGATGTACAAATTAAGCACTTTAAACCACTTAGGCTTTCTCTAGATTATCAAGCAGAGCACTTTGATGTTGAGCGTATTTTCAATTTAAAGGGCTATCGCTTAAAATTAAATCAGCTGGCAGTGCATGCAGATGTTGAAAAAAATAAAAAATTAGATAGCAAAATAGACATTGAAGCGAAACAGGGACAGCTTCGGGGTATTAATTTAAATAAACTTGCCCATTCTACAAATGGATTAATAGTCTCACTGAATAATGGACAAGGAATTGGTGGGGCATTTCAGCGCCTTCGCCATCAACTGATGCCACTTTTGAATAATGGACAAATTAAACCAAATATCAAAGAAATGACAACACTTGATAAACTCACAATTAATAACACCCTATCAAATAGTCAGCTTGTAACAGATCAGCTACGCTGGCAGGCGCCTGAATTTGTCATAACCGGGAAAGGCAAAGTGCTTTTAAAGCCGTTTGT
This sequence comes from Fangia hongkongensis FSC776 = DSM 21703, assembly GCF_000379445.1. GTDB lineage: Bacteria > Pseudomonadota > Gammaproteobacteria > Francisellales > Francisellaceae > Fangia > Fangia hongkongensis. The sequence continues at coordinate 67,973 of NZ_KB902275.1, read as the reverse complement.
AGCAAATTATCCTTTGACTTTGAGTTTGACTGGGGCGAGTAATTTTATCATTCCTTATCATATTCTTTATCGCAATCACACCTTTCAAGGCAAGGTAGATGAGGAGAATATTCGCCAGCAAATTCAGCCCATTATTCAAAAAGCGGTGCAAGAAGCACTGCAAAAACGCTTTCGCGCGGCATTTCGTTAGCGAGCACTTTGATGGAGCTAGAGACATTAAAAGGCTTAGGTAAGAGTTTAAGCGCCAAACTTGAAAAGGGCGGTATTCACTCTGTAGAGGCATTATTATTACATTTGCCTAAATCCTATGAAGATAGAAGAGTCATTAGCAAAATTGCCAGTGTTCAAGCGGGACAAAAAGCATTGATTGAAGGGGTGATTCAAGGAGTGAATGTCACACCTTTTGGTAAAAAACACTTAAGTTGTTTTTTTGCAGATGATACAGGTGGATGTCAGATGCATTTATTTCGCTTTTACCCCAATCAAGTATCGCTTCTCAAAAATGGCGCAAAAATTCGCTGTTATGGTGAAATAATCAAGCAAAATACGAGCGCTAACATTATTGAGTTGATTCACCCAGAATGGCAAATTATCAATCAGCAAAATGCATCGCTTAAAAAAGGAATTACACCTGTTTACCCAAGTATCGATGGTATTAGCTCACATGTTATTTATAAATTCATTACCCAACTGAAAGATTATTTATTTAGCGAGTATATTCCAGATACTGTATTAAAACATTTTAATCTAATTAGCATTAATCATGCCATTCAAACAATACACTTTCCACCAAATAAAACATTGAATGAAATATTCGATCTGAGCCATAAAGCGCGTTATCGATTGGCTTTAGAGGAGATTCTAGCGCATCATCTAAATGCTAAGATCGCAAGAGACAAAATGACTGTAGGTGACTATGTTCCATTTGAAATTAACCTTAAGGAACATAAGGAGTTTCTGGCAGGCTTAAGTTTTACACCAACCAAAGCGCAAATGCGCGTTATAGATGAAATCTTTACAGATTTCTCAGCTAAAAAACCGATCTCAAGGTTAATTCAAGGGGATGTGGGCTCGGGGAAAACACTCATTGCAGCCGCTTGTCTTATTCAAGCCTCGTTAAATAATTTCCAATCGATTATCATGGCGCCAACTGAGATTCTTGCTGAACAGCATTATCATAATTTAAAAAACTGGTTAGAGGCGTTTGATATCCCCGTTATTTTTGTTGCGCAAAAGTTAACGAAAAAGGCACGAGAGACAGCATTAGATGAAATACAGCAAAATCCCAATTGTGTCGTGGTGGGAACGCATGCCGTTTTTCAAGAGTCAATGCATTATCCTAATTTGGCTTTAGTGATTATTGATGAGCAGCATCGCTTTGGTGTAGAACAGCGCCTAGCACTTATTGAAAAAGCAAAATCAAAGGACTATAGTCCACATCAAATTGTGATGACGGCAACACCGATTCCAAGAACATTGGCGATGACGGTGTATGGTGATTTAGATTTATCAGTGATTGATGAGCTTCCCCCAAATCGAAAGCCAATTAAGACAAGTGTGCTTTCAGAAAATAAAAAAGCAACATTGATTCAAAAACTGGAGGCGCATGTTGAAAAAGGCGGGCAGGCATATTGGGTGTGTCCTTTAATTGAAAGCTCAGAAGTGCTCACAAGACTTCAAGATGTCAGCTCGCTTTATGAGCGAGTTAAAAATGCCCTGCCAAATGTGCGCATTGGGCTTATTCACGGCGCAATGAAAGCTACAGAGAAAGCCCTAGTAATGGCTGATTTTAAAGCACATAAGCTTGATGTGTTGGTTGCGACCACTGTGATTGAAGTGGGTGTTGATGTGCCAAATGCCAATATTATGATTATTGATAATGCAGAGCGTCTTGGCTTATCACAGCTCCATCAGCTGCGTGGTAGGGTGGGTAGAGGACATAAAGAGAGTAATTGTATTTTACTTTATCAAGCTCCATTATCGGTGACGGCAAGAAAGCGCTTGGAGCTGATGCGCCAAACACAAGATGGCTTTGTGATTGCGGAGGAAGATTTAAAGCTAAGAGGGCCAGGTGATATCTTTGGCAAAAACCAAACTGGGGATATTCACTTTAAAGTCGCGGATCTAAGCATGCATCAGTCGCTTTTTAATGATGTGACTGAAATAGCAAGCGTATTAGTGAAAGATCACCCAGAAAGCGTGGGTGCCATTATTGAGCGTTGGCTGAAAAACGCTGATCAGTATATTAAGGCTTAATACTTCTCATATAGGCTGTAAGAGAGCTCATTTGAAATTAGGCATATAGTTTGAGAATAGGTTTAACATGTCACTGTCTCCCCTTGAGAGTTTTATATAAATGATTATCTATGGACCTTAAGTGCTGATACAGCAGTATTTAATACTCAAGCCAAAGCTATAAAATCATAGTGATGCTTTCAAATAACAACGGAAGTTTGGATAGTAACAGACAAACTTAAGAAACTAAAGTTAAGTGGGTTGGACTAGTATGTATTGAGGAGTTATTCTTCTCAATTAGATGGCTAGAGGCTAAATAACCCATGTAAAATACTTGGGCTGGAGAAAATAGATTGATTTTATAATTACTCTTTACAATATTGATGGGGTGTTCAGTATGATATTGGTTAAGCCTTCTGTCATGATATTTGATTTCACCGGCTCGATTGATGGATAATATGTGATATCGTCCTTTTTTCATATGTAAATGAGTGAGTAACATAAATCGATTTTTTTGCTTTTTACAAGCTGAAGTTCTTTGGCGAACAAAGTGACCATAATACCCACCGAGATAGCATGCTTCTCTGGTATCCATTCCAAGAATGATATCGGCATCTTCCAGTAGATTATCAAACGATAATCGAAAAGGCTTTGACTTATTTTTCATGAAAAACGTACATTTTCCATTTTTCATATTGATTGAGTGTAAATGGTAACGAATGATAATGGCATCAAATAGCAGTTTGCGAATATATTTAATCATCGCTATTTACATCTTGAATAAATCATGGGTATAGTTTTACACTTCTTTTACCCATTGTGCAATCAAGAATGAATAACACAAATCTAAAACACATCAAAAATGATACAGTGTTAACAAAAAACACGCCTAGAGTAAGCATATACTTGGTATTGATCATTATGCTTTATGTGACGTTGGACATCACGTCGAACGTTGTAGCATATAAAATGGTGAACATGTGACATTTGATTTTACCTGCCTCTGCCTTTATATTCCCAATTACCTATCCCATAGCAGATATTATTACAGAAGTGTATGGTTTTAATGTCACGAAACTGGTGATTTGGAGTAGTGTAGCGATGGGGTTTATCAGTACGACGCTTATTATGCTTGTTATCAATCTTCCAGCGCCTGATTTTTGGAATAATAATGATGCCTTTAGAACTGTATTAGGGAATACTTGGCGGATTGTGATCGGTGGCTATATAGGTAATATTGTAGGAAGTTTTATTAATGCAATATTGATCTCTAAATTAAAAATTGCCTTTAAAAATAAGTATTTTTTACTAAGGTCAGTTATGTCATCCATCATTGGTGTGATTATCTATGTTTTAGTTGCTGGAACTATTATATTATATGGGATGACAAGCTTTGAGCATGCAGTCAATATTATGTTTTCAAATTATATGGCTAAGGTATTGTTTATTGCTGTTTTTTCTTATCCAGCAGCAATGCTTTGCGGCTTTTTAAAAAAACAAGAACGCATGAATGGTGGAAACCCAGAGGAATTTAATACTAATTTTAATCCGTTTCAGTTGAAAGCATGAAAATCATTCGCATTCGAGATAAAACACTTTTTGATCAGTTTGCATCTATTGCTGTTACAAATAAGCTAACGAATCTCAATGTTGCACAATTTCCTGACTCCAAAGATAAACTTAAAAATAAATTTGATTCAATATTCACAAATGGAGTTAATACAAAGAATCAGCGTGTATATAGTATTTTAGGCGATAATAATACGTTATTAGGGTATACATGGATCAACTTTCAAAAAGGATTATGTTTAAAATTAAACTATATCTACTTATATCCGCACTTTAGAGGTAAAGGACACAGTAAACAGGTATTAGTGTACTGGCATAAATTAGCTAAAAGAGCGCACGCGGGATACATATCACTATATGTGTTTCATCATAATGCTGTGGCAATTAATTTGTATGAAAAATTTGGGTTTGTGAAAGAAAGTCATGAGTCAAATGGCCGTTCTTTTTATAAATTTTCCGTAATTTAGATATAGTTGAAGCGTGATTCTGTAAGCACGCCAATGACTTTGTCACGCTCACTTAAAATTGAATATTCACTTTGGTTTAAGTTATATAAATAGGTATCATAACCGTTAATAGAAAATATCTTTACTGTAGCATCAGCTACATTAGGATATTGAACAACAATAATATCACCATCATTTGGCTGAACTCTGGTGTTAATTACTAAATGCGTGTTATTGGGGAATCGTGGCTCCATAACAGGCTTGCTTTTTAAGACAAATACATGGCCATTATTTTCATACTCTATAGGGAGCCAGGCAGTATTTTTCTTTTGCGTCATGCTTTCATAATCAAATGAAGCACACTCTTGCCAAGATATAATGGGTGCCACTTTTTTGCCCATATTTACTTGAGCAGTCGTATCATCATATAATTGTTCAATAGAAGTAGAAAAGTAATCAGCTATTTTTCTAATGACTGTTATTTTTGGGTCTTTAGTGTTTCCTGTAAGGAGTTTATTGAGGGTGGACTGAGGTATTTGAATATGCTTAGATAGTTCCAGCTCATTGATCCCATATTCTAAAATGAGTTTTTTAATATTTTTGATCAGGATAGTGTTTGAAAACTTATAATCTTTAACCGCAGACATTTTTATTGTGCTTATTATCCAAGGAATTGTTTGTACATTTTAGATAAGAGATGCCAATTTATCAAACTTAAGTACAAGCATTATCCTTAAACCATGACATGATTGACTCAATATTTTAATCACTATATAGTAATAAAATCGCTTTATAGTAAAATGTACGCATATAAATTATACATACTACTTATGGGGAGTAGAGTGTATCAAGTGTTATCAAGGAGCAAAGATGAAAGTGTTAAATATAGTCCGTTACCCCATGTTAAACATACAACGATTAAGTTTCTTATGTCACATCGTAGTTGATCTTCATTAAGTCAAATGCAATTGCATACCAATCTAGCGATTGTATGTATAGGAGGATAAAATGGGGTCTATTAGGCAAGAGCTTAATTCGATGGATAGTAAGCTGACTATATATGGAGATAAAGTATTTGATGTGGTTAGCTCATTTCAAACTCCCGTCCATATTAAGGATGCAACAACGGGGAAATACCTTATCTCCAATCAAGCTAATTTAGAAGTTTATAATTTATCTGCAATCGAGGAAATTATTGGTTTAACGGTGCATGATTTTGATGGTTTTATGAAACCCTATTGGGGGAAGGAGTTTTCTAGTCATATTCATCGGGTTGATCATAGTGTTGTTATTAAGTCAGAAACGGTTGTAACGAAAGATATTGTCTTCGTTGATGTTACAGGACTTCTTCATATACAAAATATGACAAAAATACCAGTTAATAGTATAACAGGTAAGAAAGTATCTTCTATCATGACCATCAGTGAGGATTTCACGGATAGAGTCAGTAACTTTAGTTTGTATGAGCTTTATAAGCGTCACTATACAACTAAAGCCAATGCGATTAGATATTTTATGAAGCACCTTAAAATCGAGAAATTTTTTTCAAAAACCTTGACTGAGAAAGAAATGTACTGCTTGCTGTGGATGCAAAAAGATCAGCACTATCGTTCAATTGCCGATAGTCTTTATGTTTCGATAAAAACCGTTGAGTTTCATGTAACTAACATTGCCGCAAAGTTACATAATTGTAGTATATCAGATGTATTAGCTTATCTAAGAGGATCGTAGCTAAATGAAAAGAACAGCATTAATTAAAATTGGGTTTGTAAGTAATATTTTTGAATGGTATGACTTTGTTATCTATGCATATCTTGCAGCGGTAATTGGTCAGCTATTTTTTCCATCAACTGACCAATACATAGCTCTAATAAAGGCGTTTATCCTTTTTTCTGTCAGTTATTTGGTGCGACCCATTGGCAGTATATTCTTTGGGATATTAGCAGATAAGTATACAAGATCGTTTGTTTTAAGAGCGAGCTTAATTTTAATGGCAATTCCTACACTTGTTATCGCCTTCCTGCCAACCTATGCACAAGCTGGGATTTTTGCCTCAGCAGGTTTGATTATTTTGCGACTGATACAAGGATTTGCAGCAGGTGGTGAGCTGCCTATTTCGGCTTGTTATATGTATGAGGCTTCTCCCAGTGGATCAAAAGGTTTTTACTCAAGCTTTGTTGCAGCAAGCTCTATGACCGGTGTTCTTTTAGGGTCTATTACTATTGGCATACTGTATGCAGTGTTAGGAAGTAAGACTATGCTAGAGTGGGGTTGGAGAGTACCATTTTTCTTAGGATTTATAGGTGTCATCTTTGTTTTTTATATCAGACGAAAAATAGTGGAACCTGAAAAAACGCCCTTAAAAACTAACATCTCAACCCTGCATGGGATAGTTGAAAACTGGTTTCCAATGCTGCAAGTCATTATGTTAAATGCGTTTATATCGATAGCTTTTTATTTATTGTTTGTGTGGATGCCATCATATTTACATGTGTTTTTAAAACTCTCTTCGGTAGCTGCATTTACAAGTAGCAGTTTAAGTTTATTTTTTCTTATTGTATTCACATTAATTTTTGGCTATTTTTCGCCTAAATTGGGTCGAAGAAATATGGCAATCACCAGCATTATAACAATTTTAATACTCTGCTACCCGATGTTCCATTTACTGAAGCATGGTAACTTTTTACTCGTTGTGCTCGTCCAATTAATCTTTGCAGTTTGTATGGGGTTTATTCAAGGAATTAATATGGAAATGATGGCAAGTCGCTTTAGTCATTACTTTCGAGGAAGGGGTATCAGTATTGGATTTACCTTATCAACAGCAGTATTTGGTGGTTTAGCACCTACATTAAGCAGTTATTTGATTCATAAAACACATTCAGATATCTCACCGATACTATTTTTAATAGCATCCTGCTTGATTGCTTTACCAGTTGCGTTAACATTGAAAAATAAATAATAACCTACCGTTTTTCTGCATAAACAATAGTTCCGCCTAATAGTTTTTTTTGGATTGCATCTGTAAGTTTTGAGTAAGTAGAAAGGGCGTTATCAAATGCCTCTTCATTAAATCTATCGATGACATTTGATTTATTCTCTATTAATAATGTACATAATTGGCTATACCAATGTGTATATTGATCGCTGATATCAACAATTTCAATAGGGCGCCATGCAGTGTCAGATAACATTGTTTCAATAGTATCGAGTTTTACGGGGATAAATGGTGTTCGTCCATCTTTGCCATCACGTTTAAGTGGCGTATGTTTGCCTTCACAGGGGTCAGAATAGTCAAAAATAGCAAGTTGAGCACCTTTCCTTGCAATCAGACTAAGTTCATGAAGCGCCTTTTTCTGATCTGAAAAAGCATAAAACACATTAAATAAGCAAAACATATCAAAACTGGTTGATATATTATTAGAAACATTAAACACATCGCAACAGGTAAAGTTTAAATCTTTATATGTGCTAGTGGCATAGTCAATAGCTTCAGAATCAACATCAAAGCCAGAAATAGTCTTACTCCACCCTTTATCTTTAATATATTGAGCCGTTCCCCCAAGTCCACAGCCAACATCAAGCAAATGCTCAAATCGATGATTATTATAAGCGGACATAACAAGATCTATGGCCTCACTTTCACCTGCATGCGCAAAGTTATCCTTTCTTAAAAAGGATACTAACTGTTTTCCAACGTACTTTCTTAAACTTGTCATAGTGCGATTATTGTAAAATAGAGAATTTTTTGTCATAGCGTTACCAAGATTTTTTCGTTCAGACATTATATTTCCTGATAAATAATATAAAAACTAGGGGAAAACCCTAAATTTTTTTTGAAAAAATTAGTTTATCATAATTCACATCCTTTATGGCAAATCATCAGTATGTGATGAATAAGAATAACGGTGGGGATTTTACCCTAAATTAGGGAAGGTTCTAAAAAGACATGCGTGGGGCGCAATGCATCCTGCATTACCATTTGAGGGGAAGGTAGTGCAGGCTCTGCTAAAATGAAGTTTGATTATGTCCATTCGCAGGGGGCATAGTATCCTATATTCTAAGGCTTAATAACATGCAGTCCTTGCATATACTTTCTAAGTACTTCAGGCACGACAATTGAGCCATCTTCTTGTTGATTATTCTCTAAGATTGCCACAAGCGCACGCCCGACAGCAAGGCCTGAACCATTTAATGTGTGGACATATTCAGGTCTTTTCATTTCATTTGTTTTAAATCTTGCTTGCATGCGTCTGGCTTGAAAATCGCCGCACCAGCTACATGAAGATATTTCGCGATAGGTATTTTGTGATGGAATCCACACTTCTAAATCATAGGTTCTTCTGGCTGAAAATCCCATATCTCCTGTGCAAAGTTCCACAACACGATAAGGTAGCTCAAGTTTTCTTAAAATATTCTCAGCATCTTGACGTAATGACTCAAGTGCATGAAGCCCATTTTCAGGGGCAACAACTTGGACCATCTCAACTTTTTCAAATTGATGCTGTCTAATAAGGCCGCGAGTATCTCGACCATAGGAGCCAGCTTCACTTCTAAAGCATGGTGTATGGGCTGTGAACTTAAGTGGTAAACTTTCACCTTTCACAATCTCATCACGCACAAAATTTGTGATCGGCACCTCAGCAGTTGGAATTAAGCTATAGGGGAAATGACCATCGATATGGAACAGATCTTCAGAGAATTTAGGCAGCTGTCCTGTACCATAGAGTGAGTCCTGATTAACAAGATAAGGAACGTACACCTCCTGATAGCCATGCTCATAGATATGTGTATCAAGCATAAACTGTATAAGCGCACGGTGCATATTGGCAATTTCACGTTTCATAACGACAAAACGGCTGCCGGTTAGTTTGGATGCCAGTTGAAAGTCCATGCCCTTTAGCTTCTCACCAAGATCAACATGATCTTGAATAGTGAAATCAAACGCTCTTGGCTGTCCCCAGCGTGATATTTCAACATTGTCAGCTTCATCTTTCCCAACAGGGATTTCTTCATAAGGCAGATTAGGCATCTCAGAGGTGAAATCTAGAATTTCTTTTTGACAAAGCTTAAGCGCTTCTTCAGAGGATTTTAGTTGATCCCCAAGCGCTGAGACTTCAGCCATGATGTCACTTGCATCTTGTTGCTGTGCTTTTAGTTTGCCAATCTCTTTTGATTTCGCGTTTCGTATTGCTTGAAGTGATTGGGTTTCCTCTTGAAGTGATTTTCGCTTTGCTTCTAAATCTTCAAAGGCCGCAATATCAAGTGTATAGCCACGCTTTAATAGCGCATTATGCACTTCTTCGACATTCATTCTAAGGAGCTTTGGGTCAATCATGTAAGTTCTTTCACCTGTTTTGATTATTTGTTTTCAAATGTAAAAATGCTTTTTCCAGTCATCTCTTTGGGTTTTTCCACTCCAATGACTGATAAGATGGTGGGTGCAATATCAGACAGCTTGCCATTTTCAATGCTTAGGTTTGCTCTTTTATTGCCAAGATAGGTAAATGGCACAGGGTTAGTTGTATGCGCTGTGTGGGCTTTTCCTGTTTGTGGGTTAACCATTAAATCTGCATTCCCATGATCAGCAGTGACAAATAAGTTTCCATCAATCTTTTCAACCGCATCTCTTACTTTTCCAAGGCAATGATCCAAGGCTTCTATTGCTTTGAGCGCTGCCTCATAAAACCCTGTATGTCCAACCATATCAGCATTGGCATAGTTGCAAATGATGACATCATACTTCCCAGATTCAATGGCATGGGTGAGCTTATCAGTTACTTCATAAGCACTCATCTCAGGCTGTAAATCATATGTGGCAACTTTAGGAGAAGGGACTAAAATGCGATCTTCCCCTTCGAATGGTTTTTCTCTGCCACCATTAAAGAAAAAAGTAACATGTGCGTATTTTTCCGTTTCGGCAATGCGAAGTTGTGTGAGATGATTTTTCTCCAAAACCTCACCTAGGATATTACTTAGCTTCTCAGGCATATAAGCAGCAGGGGCGTTGATATCTTTGGCATATTGTGTCAGTGTGACAAAGTTCACTTTTGGTGTTTTGATGCGTTTGAACCCTGTAAAGTCCTGATCTACAAATACATGTGACATTTGGCGGGCACGATCAGCTCTGAAATTCATAAATATCACTGAATCACCATCATTAATACTGACTTTTTTACCTGCTTTTTCAATCACCGTTGGAATGACAAATTCATCATTTTCTCCGCGCGTATAGGCCATCTCAAGTGCTTCTAATGCACTAGAAGCATAATACTCAGCATCACCTGCAACCATCGCATTATATGCCTTTTCAACACGCTCCCAACGATTATCTCTATCCATTGCGTAGTAGCGACCAGAGATGCTGGCAATATAGCCAACGTTAAGCTCATGTAAAAGAGCATCCATTTTCTCAATAGAGGCTTCAGCTGAGCGCGGAGGGGTGTCTCTGCCATCTAAAAAGGCATGGACATAGATTTTTTTTGCACCTCTTGATTGTGCCAGTTTTACCATCGCATGCAGGTGGGACTCGTGTGAGTGAACGCCTCCCGGTGACAAAAGCCCCATAATATGTACAGCGCCATCTTTATCTTTTGCGAGATCAACCGCATCACAAAGCACTTTGTTGTCTTGAAAGATATTCTCTTCAATTGCTTTATCAACACGGGTTAACTCTTGATATACCACTCTTCCTGAGCCAATGTTGATATGACCGACCTCAGAGTTGCCCATTTGCCCTTTTGGTAGACCAACCATTAAGCCAGATGCATTAATTAATGTATGGCTTGAATCATTCCATATTTTATCCCAGTTAGGAGTGTGCGCATTATTGATGGCATTTGAAGTATTTTCTTCTCTGTAGCCGAATCCATCGAGTATTAGAAGTACTGTTGTTTTTTTTCTTGTTGTCATTTTATTCTCCACAGAAAAATAATGCTCATATTGTATGCGCTTCGTTAACAAAACACCATAGAGCAAAGGAGAATTCTTTTACAGAGAAGTTTTTACCATCGCAAACTAGGCTACGCTCTGATTTATCACTATACTGAGTGTAAATTTATAGAGAAAATATACGATCAAAGATGAAAAAGCTGTTTGGAACATCGAAGAAAAAAGATGATGCTGTAGAGGCGGATAATAGTGCCCCTGCCAATGTGCAAAAAACGCCGATGAGTACACAGAAAAAGCTCGTTATTGTGGGCGCTGTTTTACTTGCATGTATTTTGATTTTTGAGCTTTTTATTATTGCTAATCAGCAAGGGCTTCGCAATAACCAAGGTGCATTACAAATGAATATAGAAGGTCAGGCAGGCGCGATTAAAAATGCATTGTCTGATGTGGTGCAGGCTGAAGCCAAAGTTGTGCGTGAAGCAACGGATAAAAAAGTAGCGACGTTACAAAAAATGATCCTTAATAATCACACAGAGACAGTAACGGAGCTTCAAACGCTTAAGATGACGCTCGATCAATTACAGAAAAAACTGGCAAGTGTCGATGCGCTCAATAAAAAATTAAATGCAGATTTAAGCGCAGAGCCAGCAGAGTCAGCGAAAAAAGCATCAACCAATCAAGCACAAAGCACAAGCTCCTTATCAGATATGATCAGCCTTGGTAAACAAACTTCCACTGATTATCGTATTTACTCTATTAATAATTACGGTTTAGTGCTACAGAATAAAAATGGAGATTTTGTCATTGCAACCATCGGAAAAGATTTGCCAAATGTCGGAACAGTGACATCTCTCACAGCAGATAAAGTCATTGCTGGAAAGTATCAAATCATCTCTAATCCTCCAGGATTTCACCTCTCTGCAACGCTTTCATAGTCATTAATTTACATATTTCTCATTTTTAGCGTAGTTTAATACTCCAATTGAGCCCTTATTTGCCATCTTCTATATATACACTCTAATAAAATTACACCATAATAATTTTACGAAATTTTTTATAGGAGTGTTTAGTGGGGGCAAGAAAGTTAAAATTAAGAAATTATGTTTCATATGGAATGGGGGATATTTATGGCGGTGGTGCTTTTACCATTATTGGAACGTTCTTTTTAATATTCTTGACAAATAATGTCGGGCTATCACCTTTTTTAGCAGGAATTTTGTTTGGTGTTGGACGATTTTGGATGTCGCTGACAGACCCGATATTTGGCATGATATCCGATCGAACACGTTCACGATTTGGCAGACGGCGCATCTACTTTTTAGTGGGCATTATTCCGATTCTTGTGACGTTTATTCCTCTTTGGCTTGTGCCAATGAAAGTGGGGGTGAATGGTGTTGAGCAGTGGCATGCCTTTGTCTATTACTTTGGTATGTACATTATTTTTGATCTAGCTTATTCAATGGTGATCATCCCTTATTCTGCACTTGTTGCCGATATGAGTCATGAGTACAAATCAAGAGTAAGGCTATCAGCATTTCGCATGGGCTTTTCGCAGTTTTCATCTATTTTGGCAACGGCTGTTGCGCCAATATTACTCGTCGCTTTTTCCTATAGTAATGAGGCCTATTTAATCATGGCCATTTCTTTCTCTATACTATATGCCGTTATTTGGGTGGTGGTCTTTTTTGGAACCTTTGAAATCCCCGTCCATCAGGAAAAAGTAGTGCAAAAAACATCCGTTGGCAAGGTGTTAGGTGGGATGTTTAAAGATATTGGAACGGCATTTATGAATAAGTCATTTAGAGCACAGCTTGGACTTTTTCTCTTTGCCTTTGCTGCACTTGATATTCTGATGGGGCTTGGTGCTTATTATATTAATAACTATTTAGCACGCCCGGATCTTTTAAGCTACATGAGTGCCATGTGGATTGCACAGGTGTGTGTGCTACCATTTTATACCTATCTTGCCAACAAATATTCAAAGGCTACAGCATATCGTGTTGGCGCGACAATTTGGGCATTATCGATGCTGCTATTATTTACCTTAACGCCACATAACGCATCAGCATTAAATGTTGCCATTCACTTTGCACTTATCGGTGTTGGTTTATCGCCTTGTTATATGATTCCAATGGCAATGATAAGCTTTGTGACTGAGGTCGATTGTTTGATGACAAAAAAACGAAGAACAGGCGTTTATGCTGGCGCCATGTCATCGGCAAGAAAGCTCTCTCAGGGTATTATTGTCTTGCCGGGAATCGGGCTTTTATTGACCGTCATTGGCTATGATGCATCCTTGAGTACACAGTCTACTGCAACCTTGATGGATTTAAAGCTTATTTTTATTCTTTTCCCGATCATATTAATTATCATTGGGTTTTATTTTTCACTTCGTTTTAAAGTGAACCCCAAGAACTTTGAGATTATTAAGGCGGAGATTTCCCGTTTGGAAAATGGCGGTAAAAAAGAGCATGTCTGCCCTGAAACACAAGTGGTTTGTGAGAAGCTGACAGGCAAGAAATATGAAAAGTTATTTCATTAAATACACATAGACTTAGCAGATTTAATATCAACATTGATCTTTACAGGAGACACAATGATTACCATTAATGAACATCAAAAAGGTTTTAAATTACAGTACAACGATCAGGTGCTATTTGAGCATACAAATAGCTCGCCTATGATATTTTTAGGCGTTGGCAAGGATAAAATGGATATGTACCGTGGGAATTTTGACATATCTGATTATCTAGTTGAGCGCTTTGCACTTAGAAAATATGCCATCGAGCAGATCTCAAGCAGCCATGTTGAAATTAATTTTTCTCATGATGAAGCAAATTTAAAGCTGAAACTTCAAGAGAAAGACAATCGATTGTATGTCAGCTTTAGCTGCTCTAATGAAATGATTAATCGCTTTTGGATTCGCATTCATGCAGATCAGAAAGAAAAAGTATATGGTTGTGGGGAGCAATTATCGTATTTTAATTTGCGTGGTAAACACTTTCCACTTTGGACTTCTGAGCCGGGGGTTGGTAGGGATAAATCAAGCTATGTAACTTGGCAAGCAGATGTGAAGGATAAAGCAGGTGGAGATTATTACAATACAAACTATCCACAATCGACCTTTATTTCAACCCAAAAATACTACTGCCACATGCAAAGCACAGCTTATATGGACTTTGATTTTAGAAATGATAATTTTCATGAGCTTCAGTGTTGGGAAGTGCCTGAGGCGTTAATATTTGAACAAGCAGAGAGTTATCAGGCGTTAGTTCAGGGATTAAGTGGCTTTTTCGGGCGACAAAAACCACTGCCAGAGTGGGTGTATAATGGGATTATTTTGGGCATTCAAGATGGCACTGAAATTGTTATAGACAAAGCGAAAAAAGCGCTTGATGCAGGGGTGAAAGTCTCTGGAATATGGGCGCAAGACTGGCAAGGAGAAAGGCGCACGAGCTTTGGCAAACGCCTTAACTGGAATTGGCAGTGGGATAAGGCGTTATATCCAGATTTGGACAAAAAGGTACATGAGCTTAAAGAGGAAGGCATTCGTTTTCTAGGCTATATTAACCCTTATTTGATTCAAGGATATGATTTATACAATGAAGCTTTTGATAAGGGATATTTTGCTACTAAGGATGATGGCAGTGAATATGTCGTTGATTTTGGTGAGTTTTATTGTGGTGTGGTTGATTTTACCAATCCTGAGGCTTTCTCATGGTATAAAGACCGTGTGATTCGAAAAGAGATGATTGATTTTGGTCTGTCAGGCTGGATGGCAGATTTTGGTGAGTATTTGCCAGTTGATTGTAAGCTGTATAATAATAAAAGTGCAAAGATTATGCATAACGACTGGCCACGCCTTTGGGCAAAAGCGAACTTTGAAGCAGTGGAAGAATCCGGTCAATCTGAAGAAGTTATGTATTTTATGCGTGCGGGCTTCAATGGGTTTCAACCTTACAATCGTTTGCTCTGGGCGGGGGATCAATGTGTTGATTTTAGCATGCATGATGGCTTAGCATCAGTTATTCCAGCTGCCTTATCATCTGGTTTATCTGGCATGGGGCTTCATCATAGTGACATTGGTGGCTATACCACGCTTCATGGCTTAAAGCGCAATAAGGAGCTCTTTATGCGTTGGTCAGAAATGGCAGCTTTCACGCCTGTGATGCGTACACATGAAGGCAATCGCCCACAGGATAATTTTCAGTTTGACCAAGATGAAAGTGTACTAAAACACTTGGCAAAAATGGTTGGCACTTATACACATCTAAAGCCGTATATCAAATCACTGGTTGAGGAAAATGCACTAAAAGGCGTGCCGGTACAAAGACCACTATTTATGCACTATGAAGAGGATGAGACTTGCTATGATATTCAGTATCAATACTTGCTTGGCAAAGATATTTTAGTCGCCCCTGTGTATAAAGAGCATCAAGATGAGTGGCAAGTCTATTTGCCTGAAGATAAATGGGTGCATGCGTATTCAAAAGAGGAATTTACCGGCGGTTATGTGACTGTGAAGGCGCCTTTAGGAGAGCCGCCTGTCTTTTATCGTAAAGATGCTCAGCATGCTGAGTTGTTTGCAGAAATGTGCTGACATCATAAAAAGTAATCTATTGTTGGTACAGCTAAATGAATATGGCCTCACTTGGCAATGGAGGCATACACTTTTCTTGCGCCTTGATAAGGCTCTCGTGAGTGCAAAACAGTGTTGTTGTTAATCCATAGCACATCACCTTCTTGCCAGTGAAAGCTCACGGTGTCTTCTTTCATTTTTTCAGTGAGGGTATTCATTACCGTGTCATCGATATAGGCGCCATCTGCAAGCGTGACTGACTTATGCCCTTCGTTTCTGGCATCATTCCAACCATGGTAGGCTGCATAAATTGAATTAAAGAACATTTTTTGGTCCTGATAGTTACGGATGGCAGGCAAAATAGCGGTAGTTGTTTTAACACTGTTATCTTCTAGCCACTGATATTCCATGCCAAGCGATTGCATTTTTCTTTCAGCTTCTTCTTTGCTTGTGCACTGGAATGTCTCTTTCCAAGAGCGGCCAATAGCGGAATCTGCATCTGTTTTCTCTGGCATAACACGAATATAACGTACACCACTTTGTTCAACCTTGTTGGCAAATTCAGCATTGATGTTTTGAAATTGCTCATAAACACGCTTGGAGCGAATAATAGGTGTTGCGCCGCCTTTTTCTGCACTGATACCACAGCAAAAAAAGATATAATTTGGCGGATTTGGCACTTGAGACATCTCATGGTGAAAAGGGATTGCTTCAGAGGCAGGAGATTCATTTGAAGTCAAAATGCGTGATTTGGTTACTTGTGTTCTAGGTGCAGCGCCGCCCATATAATCCATATTTTCAAATTCAGCTGCATCAAGCATTTTTTCAAAATCTTCAGCAGATTGAATCGGGAAATTTCTAAATAAAATGGCATCATTTTGATGCAAAGTGGCTTTAAGTGCCTCTTTATTTTGTTGGACCCAAAGTAGAAACTCAGATTTTTCTTTTTGATTCTCACCATTAATAACATAAGGAAAAACAGAATTTCCGTAATTTTTCTGCTCTTTTATCGGTGTATTTTTAATTTCCATGGCTCCTCCGCGTTTATTTTTGTTGTAAATTTTTAGGGTTGAAATTATCTTAATTTTTTTTTGCACAAAAAAATATATAGCATGTGCAAAAAATTGTATTAAATTTTGCAAAAAAATAGTTTAGCCTCATTCGCCATTAGTTTAATGTAATCAAACAACATAAAGATTTATCAGAAAAAGAGGGTATTATGTCAGTAAAACTATCAAATGAATTTGCCTTGGGTTTTTGGCGTCTAGATGATGCTAATTTAACGCTAAATGCACTTGAGTCGCTGGTGCTAAGTGCACTTGATAATAATGTAACTGTAATGGACCATGCCGATATCTATGGTGAGTATCGCTGTGAGGCTATCTTTGGTCAACTTTTAAAAGCCAAGCCATCACTGCGCGAGAAAATGACAATTGTCAGTAAATGTGGTATTAAATTTGCCTGTGAAGCAACGCCAAATGTTGCAACAAAACACTATGATCTATCGGCAAAAAGCATTAAAACTTCCGTTGAAAACACGTTGAGAAACTTAAATACAGATGTGTTGGATGTGCTTTTAGTGCATAGGCCAAGCCCGATTATGGATGTTGATGAGATTGCTGAGAGCTTTTCAAGGCTTAAGCATGAAGGCAAAGTGAAAGCATTTGGCGTATCTAATTTCACCCCATCACAGTTTGATTTACTCAATAGCAGAATTGAGCTTATGACTAACCAGATTGAATATTCACTTTTGCATGCAAATCCGATGTATGATGGCACTTTGGATCAATTACAGCAGTATCGTGTGCGTCCAATGGCATGGTCACCTTTAGCAGGCGGGGCGCTTTTCTCACCAAGTTCAGAAACACAACAAAAGATGGTGCAAAAGCTTCAATCATTATTAGCAAAATACGAGGCTGACAGCATTGATCAGATCGCATTGGCATGGATTTTAAAGCATCCTGCAAAGGTGATGCCTGTGCTTGGGACACAAAATCAAGCGCGCTTTGAAAACGCATTAAAAGCAAAAGATATCGCTCTTTCACTTGAGGATTGGTTTGCTATTTTAGAGATTGCTAATGGCTGTGAGGTGCCATAGATCATAGTAAAGTTTATATTTTATACTAACACTTTAAGGCAAAAAAAGGTAAGATATCGACTATAGATGATTTGTGCTAAATGGATTTATGCAGTTTACGCCTTTACAAGAAAATATGGTTTCTATTTACGCTGAAGAGAGTGTCGTGCTTTCATTTGATTGTAAGACAGAGTGTTCGACAGCGCTTTATTTATATAATGAAAAGGGTGATATTGTTGAGTATATGCTCTTGGCCCACACAAAGGGTGATCAGTATAGGCATATCCATTGGCGGCTTGATGCACAAAAGCACTACAAGCTTGCTATTCCAAGTGACAGCATACACGAAATAATAATAGAAAATGGCTGGCTTAACAGCATAGATATCTCAACTGCAGGGATTTGTTTTAGTTGTGACAGAGGGCACTGGCTTACATCGCGTTCCTCCTCACATATGCGCCATGATGTTGCGGAAAGACCGCAGTATCACTTTACCCCAAAGCAAGGCTGGATGAATGATCCTAATGGGCTTGTTTATTTTAAAGGGATGTATCATTTGTTTTATCAATACAATCCCTATGAAGCACATTGGGGGAATATGCACTGGGGGCATGCTGCATCTGAAGACTTGATTCATTGGCAGGATTTACCTATTGCTATTTACCCACATGAAAACTTGAATAATCGCTACATTGGCGGGGCGTTCTCTGGTAGCGCTTTTGTGGTTGAAGATACGCTTCATTTGGCCTATACAGAGCATTTTGAAGATAAAGAGAACACCCCTGATATTTTTATTGAAAAGCAAAGAAAGCTAAAAAGTTCAGATGGGGTATATTTTGATTGTCCCGAGATTATGGTGAATTGTAAGCCCGAGGTTTGCTCGCATGATTTTCGTGACCCTAAGATCTGGTTTGATAAAGTACACAATTGTTACTATATGATTATCGGCACAGCAGTGGATCAAGTTCCAAGCGTGGTTGTGTATCGCTCAGAATCATTAGGTGAGTGGGAATATCATAGTGTTTTATTTCAGGAAGAAAATCTGACAGGGCGCTCTTTAGAATGCCCGGATTTATTCTATATCAATGGCGTCTA
This sequence comes from Fangia hongkongensis FSC776 = DSM 21703, assembly GCF_000379445.1. Classification (GTDB taxonomy): domain Bacteria; phylum Pseudomonadota; class Gammaproteobacteria; order Francisellales; family Francisellaceae; genus Fangia; species Fangia hongkongensis. Next base: position 49,084 of record NZ_KB902275.1, on the reverse strand, counting down.
TGTTTTAGTTTTATCGATTTTCGATACCATAGATAATGTGAACTGCAATTATCAGAACTATTACTATATCGGCGATTTTGATGGCAAAGTGTTTGTGCCAAAAACTGAGCCAAAAAGAATGGATTTGGGTGAGGACTTTTATGCGGCACAAAGTTTTGAAGGTGAAAATGAAAAACGTTACATCATAGCATGGATGAATAACTGGACAGATCGCGCGGTGGCAAATAGGCACTTTTTTGCAGGGGCGATGACAATTGCACGTGAAATGACTGTGAAAGATAATGTGCTTTGTATGATGCCAACGCCTAATTACAAAAAGCTAAGATCACATAAAGATGGCATTAACATTCTGCCAGAGGTGTCTTACCCGCCAAGAATCTCTGATCATTTAATGGAGATTCAGTTGCAAAGCGCTCCTGATAGCAGCTGGGAGATGAGCTTGATAAATGAGGCAGGTTCAATGAAGCTAGGCTTAGTATATGAAAAAGGCCAGCTTGTGCTTATTAATCATTTAACAGACAATGCACAAAATATTGATATTCCATTGACCTTAAGTGCTGATCTTGATGCTTTAATATTGCTTGATACCAGTAGTATCGAGGTGTTTATTAATGATGGCAGGGCGTGTATAACAACACGATTTTATCTTGAAGGGTCACTCAGAAAAGAGCTGATATTAACAGCAAAGGCGCAAAACATACCACAAGCTCGCCTTTGGTATTTCCGTTCAATATGGGACTGATATCACCTTGAGTGTAAGATAGCTTTTTAAGCGCCAATAAGTGAGAGATTGACCTACAGCAATATTAAGATGCTAAATCTAGATTAAAAATGGAGTAATAAACAAAGAGGGATATATGGCCACAGTACAGACAAACTATCATCAAGAAGTATTAATTATTTCACAGAAATATAAACTAAAGGCAGTGACCATTTGCTTTTTGGCAGCATTTATTACAGGAGGTTTCGGTGCGGCAATTGGGCTTGTATCGCCGCAGCTTGCAGCCTTTTATGGTGTCCATGTTTCGCATATTGTCTATTTGGATGTGCTTAATATCGTTGGGCTTTTGATTGGCAATATTTTAAGTGCAAGACTTATGGAGCGTTTAGGCTGTCATAAAACATTGTTGCTAGCGATATTTTTAGGGATTATTGCACAATTTACCATCTCTTTTGGGTTTCCTTTGGCGGTGTATGCCGTTTGTGCACTTATCAATGGAGCCTGTTTGGGTCTTTTGGTGCCAACGGTAAGCCAGAGTATTTTTGCAGCTTACAGGGCAAGTAATAAAGGGGAAGCGAGACTCAATATTCTTAATTTCTTTTTTGGTTTGGGCGCTGCTGTTGTGCCCATTGTTGGAGGATATATTGTGCACTACTTTTCATGGAAAGGGGTGTTTGCAGCTTTAGGCAGTTTGTATGTGTTATTATTCATCCTTGCTTTTTTTTGTGTCTATCGCTTTGAACAAGCCGATGCGACAGTCTCTCATACAAAAAAAGCGAGCCCACCTTCAGAGAATCACCAACATAAAATGTTAAACCTAAGTGTTGTATTAATTGCACTGGCTTTGGTGTTTTATGTCTATGTTGAATATATTGTTTCTTATTGGTTTTCCCCTTATTTGCAAGAAGAAAAGTCAGTTGCAGTGATTTATACGGGTGCCATTATTGGCGTTTTTTGGGCGATGATTGCACTTTTTCGTTTAATTGTTGGGATCTTTATTTTAAGCAAGGTAAAACCTGCATATTATTTGATAATTAGCACAGCCATTACTATTATCGGCTTTCTTGTGTTTTTAGCATCAGATAGCATTGTGTTATTTTTTATCGGTGCCATTATTCTTGGTATCGGATGCTCAGCACTTTTCCCCACACTCCTTGGCTATGGCATTACTCAGGCAAATTATAACTCGCCAAAGATTACCGCCTTTTTAATCATGTCTGGGTCGATTGGTGCTGCCATCTGCCTTTTCACTTCAGGCTTTCTGGGGCAGCATATCAACAAACAAGTCCCGATTTACTTGGGACCACTTCTTGGGATAGGGATTATTATTCTTGTGAGTATTGTGATTTGGAAGGAGAAACAAGCTAGTAATGCTTAAAAACTGACAAAAGGTTGTATCAAATTTGATACATTCTGTTACTTGTTTGAAACAGTAACAAGCAGATGTTTGTGATAGATTGCCTTAAGTGAGTCAAGAGTTATTTGGTTTATCTGATCTCGCCCATATTTTAATGAATGTGCTCTTGTTTGATTGTTGACTCTGATATTTGCTGTTTATGTATTATTCATTAACATGAATAAGCAAAAGTTTTTAAAAAAAATGATGGTTGTCAGATCCAGTTTAAGTTATTGAGTGAAGAGGTACATCATGAATAACAGTATATTTAATCATCTTAAGGTTGTGGAAATAGCAACTGTTTTGGCTGGCCCCAGCGTCGGCATGTTTTTTGCTGAATTAGGTGCTGAAGTTATTAAAATAGAGAGTCCCCATAAGCCGGATTCAGCAAGATCATGGCATCTACCTGATGAGTCCAAAGACAATACGTTTCCAGCCTATTTCTGTGCGACAAACTATAATAAGCAATACATACAGCTTGATTTTAAGAATCAACAAGATTTACTTAAGCTATATCAGTTGGTTGCTGATGCTGATGTTATTATATCTAACTTTCGCGCTTCATCAGCCAAAAAGTTAAAAATTGACTATGATGCGCTATCAGCAATAAATCCACGCTTAATCTATGCTCAGATATCAGGCTATGGTCAAGACAGTGAGCGTGTGGCATTTGATATTGTATTGCAAGCTGAGACGGGCTTTATGTCTATGACAGGATGGCCAGATAGCCCACCAGCAAAGTTACCAGTAGCATTAATTGATATTTTAGCTGGTCACCAGTTAAAAGAAGGTGTACTGACAGCACTATATCAACGAGAAAGAACAAACAAAGGCGCATTGGTCCATGTCTCGCTTTATGATGCAGCCATCGCTTCGTTAGAAAATCAGGCAACTAATTGGCTGATGGCAGGTTATCTTCCGAAAAGAGAAGGGTCTTTGCATCCGAACATTGCGCCATATGGGGAAGTTTATCATTTAAAAGATGGGGTGGATATATTACTTTCTATTGGCAATGATTTTCAGTTTGGAAAGTTCTGTGAGGCAATGAAAATGAAAGAGTTGATAATGGATCCGCGTTTTAAGACCAATCAAGCACGGCTCAAGAACAGACCTGAGCTTAATAAAATTATTGCTGAAAGTATATTGATGTATTCCTCTGAAGAACTCTTGAATATATGTGAGAGTAAAAAAATTCCAGTTGGCAAAATAAATAATATGAAAGAAGTCTTTGAACAGGAAAAAGCTCAGGCATTAATCCTAGAGGAAAAAATGGCAGGTACGACTACACGTAGAGTAAAAACAGTCGTATTTTCAATAAATTGATTATGATAAGGCGATTAACAATGAAAGATAGACAATCCTTTGTACAAGAAGAAGGTTTTGATGCTCATGACCCACTTCTTTTTGATGCGCAGCTAACAGATGAAGAAACTGAAGTTCGTAAAGTAGTCAGAGAATTTGCACAAGCGCATCTATATCCAACTGTAACCAAGGCATATAGAGATCAGGCGTTATTTCTTGAGAAATATAAAGAAATGGGGAAACTGGGCATTCTTGGAGGAGATTGTTGTGAGCTCTATGGAGGAAGGAGAATCAATTCGGTAAGCTATGGGCTGATTGCTTATGAGTTGGAAAGAGTTGATAGTGGTTATAGAACATTATATAGCGTGGCTAGCTCATTGGTGATGCATGCTATTTATGCCTATGGTTCTGAGCAGCAAAAAGAAATGTGGCTGTCAAAGTTGCTGAAAGCAGAAGCCGTGGGTGGGTTTGCATTAACTGAGCCTGAACACGGCTCAGATACAGGCGCTATGGAAAGTTCTGTGAAAAAACATGAAGCGGGTTATATTCTTAATGGTAAGAAACGTTGGATTGGCTTAGGCAATTATGCTGATATCTTAATTGTTTGGGCAAAGGATGAAGAAGGTGTGGTGCGAGGTTTTATTGTTCCACGGAGCCAAAGAGGTGTTAGCACGAAGGATATTAATGGCAAGTTATCACTTCGAACGGTCCCTCAAGCAGATATTACATTTGATAATGTCTATTTAGAGCGCAGTTATATGTTACCTAAGGCAAAAGGGTTCTCAGCGCCGTTTAGCTGTCTCAATCAGGCGCGATATGGTATTTCATGGGGTGTATTAGGTGCAGCCCAATCATGTCTTGATAAAGCTTTGAAGTATAGTCAATCACGTCACATTTTTGGTCAGTCATTGGCAGCAAAACAAATCACACAGCAGAAGCTGGTAAATATGCAGGTTGAAATCGCATTAGGATTGCAAGCTTGTTATCGGGTTGCCCAACTAATGGAAATGGGTAGATCACACCATAACATGATTTCTCTTTTAAAGCTTAACTCAACTCAAAAGGCCTTGAAAATAGCACAAGATGCCAGAGACTTGCTTGGAGGGAATGGTATTTTAGATGATTACGATGTGATGAGGCACTTAACAAACTTGTATGCAGTTGATACCTATGAAGGAACCAGTACGATTCATACCTTAATTTTAGGTAAGGCACTTACAGGCGTGCCAGCATTTTAAGATCCTTTGACAATGGTTCAGAGGATATTTTGACAAGAAATAAAAAAAGCCCTTTTAATAAGGGCCCTAATTGTATTTTTTATAAAATCTATCTCAGGTAAACTCTAAAACGGAATATCATCATCATTAAAGTCATTTAACTGATTTAAATCAGGCTGATTTGGCTGTGTGTTATTTTGCGTTGCTGGCTTAGATGAAGGCTGCGCAAATTGATTGTTATTTTGTTGCATGCTTTGATTTGGCTGTGAAAAATCACTACTACCTTGCTCGCCGCGACCACCAATAAGCTGAAACTCCGTAGCAACAATTTCAGTACTATAGCGATCTTGACCAGATTGATCTTGCCATTTGTTTGTACGAATACGTCCTTCAACATATAAAAGCGAGCCTTTTTGTGTATATTGTTGAATGACCTCAGCTTGCTTACCAAATATTACCACACGGTGCCACTCAGTATTTTCAATAAACTGACCTGTCTGGCGATCTTTATAACCATCATTTGTCGCCAAACGTAAATTTGCAACAGACATGCCGCTTGGCATATAGCGAACCTCTGGATCTGCGCCTAAACGACCAAGTAGAATAACTTTATTTATAGTACCTTTTGCCATGATACACCTTTGAAATTTAATATTGTGTTGCACTTATTGTACACATATCAAAAGATGCGATAAACCATTTTCAAGATTTAAAACTATAAATGCATGATCATTGAGATATTTAGCCTTGCAAGTTATCAATATACTCGGCTGTTTGTGACATTTTTTCATCATCAACGCTACTTCTTAATGCAAAAGCCAAGATTAAACCACTTAAAATTAAAGTCAGTAGCATTGCCATTCCAAAGGATAGGCCGCCTGAGCCACCAAGCATTGTAGGGCTATATTTTGAAATAAGCCAAAGCCCTAGAAAGTATGGGATAGTCCACCACATATGCGCCCAGCCAAAAATCTCCGTTTGAACGCGCTTGATAAAATACTGCCAAAATAGAAAGAGGATAAATAGGATCAAGATCAGGCTAAACATAAAGTTAATTGCTGCATAGCCACTCCAGATGATAATGGCATTTGAGATAAAAAATGCAACAGGCGCAATGACATAAGCACCTTTTAATGTGAATGGTCGTTTTTTATTAGGTAAGCTCTTTCTAAGTTGTAATAAAATAACAGGACCAATTCCATAAGACAGGACAGTGATCGATGAAACATAGCTGACCATCTTTTGCCAAGAAGGAAATGGAAAGAAGAAAATGCAACCAAAGATAAAGGTGACAACAAGGGCTTTCCATGGCGAGCCAAAGCGATTTAAGTGCATCATAGACTTAGGAGCACTGCCAGTTTCGCCTGCGGCCATAATCACTCTTGAAGAGGTGGTGGTATAAATATAGCCTGTGCCAAGTGGTGAAATAAGCGCATCAGCATACAGTACCACAGACCACCAAACTGCACCTGCAATAATTGAAATAGCGGCAAGTGGGCCGGCAACGCCACTGAAAGACAGGTTACTCCAATTGGCTGTTTGACCATTTGGAACAGACAAGATAAAAGCAAGTTGCAGACCAATATAAATGACAAGACAAATTGCAATAGAGGAGATAAGCGCAATCGGGATTTGCTTGGCAGGGTTTGAGGTTTCCCCAGCAATATCAATGGCGTTTCTAAAGCCAAAATAGCTAAAGGCAATGCCTGCGGTTGCCACTGTTGGAAGAGCATCCACTAGGTGAAAGCCATGCGCAGAAGCGGCTAAATTTTCCGGATGAAATGAGTAGCTTAAAAGTACAAATACGGTTGCTATTGGGATAATGATTTTCCATATCGTGATCGTGCTGTTAATGGCAATTACCCAGCGAACGGCAAAGAAATTTACAACAACTAAAATCGCCAGCATCACGATGGAGACAAAAAATCCATTCATGGTTAGAAGTCCAGAACCAGCATGAACCAAATCAGGGATATAGTTGCTGGCATAAGTTAATACAGCCATGACCTCAATCGGTGCAATACACACATAAGCCAAAAATAAAATCCAGCTCCATATTTTCCCTAACAACTCCCCGTGCGTTAAGTAGGAAAGGTGTATTAATGCCCCACTTTTTGGAAACATTGTGCTGAGCTCTGCATAGCAAAATGCAATGGTTAGCATGGCAGCTGCACCGATGAACCACGCTAAGATACTGTAGATTCCAGATGATTCTACTGCGTGTAATGGACCAAATAACCAGCCTGATCCAATGATGCCACCAATAGAAGCATAGATGGCGCCAAAAAGACCAACGTTTTTATTTAATTTCATGATTCCCCCTCATGTTCCCCCAGAGTAAAAAAGGTCAATTAACAACCTTCTTGTAATTAACTTACAGCATGTGAGAGCAAAATGCAAGTAGCTAAAATACACGCTCATCTTATTATTATTCGTGAGCCAAATAGTTTGCAGATTGCTGGAAATCACTTTAGTATAAGCAGCGAAATAAAAGGTGTACATGGATCAAAGTGTTGATCTTGTGATGTATGAAAAGGGAAATTGGTGAAAATCCAATGCTGTGCCCGCAACGGTAAGTCGCTATATGTGAAGATAGTTAGCAGTCACCACTGGGAAACTGGGAAGGTGCTAGGTAACGACAAGTCCGGAAACCTGCCTTTTAGATTTTATAGATGTTTACGGGGATATAAACGAGAGAGAAATAATGCGTTATTTGAAAAGATATCAAAGCGTTACGATGGCGCTAATTTTTTGTTCTGTAGGAAATGCGGTTGCTGAAAATGCTGACAACAGCTATCAAGATAGTGTGGATTATATACTGCCAACGATTAAAATTGATTTAAATACAAAGTCGGCAAGCTCTAAACAAAAGGGCCTAACTACTAGTCAGTTGACCTCACCGGTTCAAATTCAGCTTTTTCCACAAAATAATAATCAAAGTATTGAGAATACCCTTTCACAAAATGCTTGGGTGGATATGATAGAGCCAAGTAGTCCCAATCCTAAGCTTACGATTAAAGGGCAAAGAGCAAGTGTACTTTTTAATGGTATTCCACTTAATCAGTTTAATTCGCAATCACAATTTATCTCTCTTATTCCACCGCAAAGCATTGCCAAGATTGAGATAAACCCCACTTCCCAAAGTGTATTATATGGCTCGATGGGGCTTGGTGGGAGTATTAATATCGAGCAAAAATTTATCGATCATAATCTATATCAAATAGGGACAAGCGCAAGTTACCCTTTTGGTGGTGGGATTAATAGCTTTGTAAATCAGGTGCTTGATAGTGACAAAAGCTGGGCAGTCCAGTTGGCAACAAATACCAACACAACCGATGGTTATCGAGATTATTCGCGTAATTTTAATAATGCGATCAATATTGCCTTGATGCATCAAAGTCAAACACAAAAGCTCAATATTAACTTTAGTGATAGCTATCAATATCTACAGTTCCCAGGTTCATTAACCGAGCAGGAAGTTAATGACAATCCTTGGCAAGCCTCTGGTACTAGCGAAAAGTCGATTAACCATACAGTCAATGGACAAATTGATTTTTCACAACTGCTCGATAAAAATTGGCACTTTAATCTTAAGACACAGTATTTTCAGCAGTGGAGTAATTTGATTTTTAAAAATCCATTATATGGCTCATCTACTCAAGGATCGTCCCTTTTTTATTTACGCCCTGATGTGGTTTATAAAGATGATCGCTTTAAAAACACACTAGGCATGGAAAGTGTCTATCAAACCTTTACTCAAAGCTATACTACATCGGCATCCAGTCAAACAAACCTTGCTCTTTTTAACCAATTGGATATCTTTCTCACATCGAAATGGCAAAGTGGTTTAGGCGGGCGCTTTGAGCACAGCTATACAAGAGGGACATTTACCAATAAATCTCCACAAGTGACGGCACATCAAACGGTTAATATCGGTGCTGGAAATGTGTATGTGCAGTACAACTGGAATGCAAAAGCAAACTCAAGATTTTCTGTGTCACGTGCCTATCAGCTGCCATTTATTGACCAGTCGAACTATACCTCACCAAATATATCTTCCGAGTTTGGCTTAAACCCGCAAACAGCATGGATTTATCAGTTGGATAACAGTTATAAAGATAAGAGAATTTCTGTCAAAAACAGCCTTTATTGGATGGAAATTCGCAATCAAATAGCTTATGCAGGTAATGATAGCTCGCTCTTTGGTTATAATACTAATTTGCCACCAACTCGTACGATTGGAAGCTTATCAAGTGTTGACTATCAGCTTTTTCAACGTTTGTCATTAGGTGGAAGTTTCGCATTAAATATAAATACTTTTACATCTGGTGAGCTGTATCCAAGCACCTCAAGTAGCACTAGAGAGCAACAGTCGGTCGCAGGCAACCAAGTGCCAGGTCAGCCACCATTTAGCGCTGAAATTCATACAAATATTGAGCTTTTAAGCAACGTGAATCTGTGGCTGCAAGAGCGCTATGTCAGTAGTATGTATGCAGATGGCGATTTCACCAATACATTGGCAAAGCAGCCGGGCTATTTTATCACAAACCTGATGCTTAATTATCATGTACAAAACTGGTATTTTAGTCTGTCAATTCAAAATCTATTTAATAAGTTCTACTATAGTTATGTCAGTACGGCAGGTTATGGACAGCTTTCTTATTACCCTGCAGATGGTATTTCAGGGGTGTTCAATGTACAATATCGCTTTGACTAATTTGAACTTTTATCTGGTGTGAGCAAGTATGCGTTTGGCAGTGATATTATCTTTTAGCTTACATCTTTTTGTTATTACTGTTGTTATCTTATCAAGTTTGCTTTTTCATACAAAAACCGCTTATGTGACCGTATCTAATGCGCCAAAAAGCATACAAGCAAATATTGTATATTACCCTGTTGAAAATAGCTCAAAAGCTGAGCCAAGAGCTCAAGCAAAAGAGGTAAATCATAAAGTATCAGAGCACTTTAAACTGCCAGTATCATCTACTGTTTCACCTTTTGCAGCTGAAAAGAAGAAGGGTAAAACATTAGAGCATACACAAGAAAAACAGCTTAAAAAACTGGAAAAATCAAAAGATCAGGTGAATACACAACTGCCTACACAAAGTGCGCCTAAAGTAGTGGTGCAGTATACACAGAAAAAAGAGATACAAGCATCTTTATCAGAGCTTCAAGCAGCGTTATTTAAATATCTGAAAAATAGTGCATATTTAAACACTTCAAGCTTTAGTATTATCTTAACCTTAAAGGCAGATCAGAACTTTAGTGTTAATTTCACTGGAGAAATGACTAAAGAGCTCCAAGCACAAATTGTAAAGTTTATTCAAAGACAACGCATTACAAAAGATCTTATACTCAAACAAAGTGTACGAGTTGTGATTCCGGTGGATATCGTCAGTAATTAAAAACAGCTGCTTTTTCAAAGATAGCAATTTCAAGATTTTATGCTACAATAACGTTCAAAATTTCACCCTAATTGATACCTTGTTTGTGGGATGTAGAGGAAGTGATCTGGGTGCATAAACGCATAAATTTGAGCAAATGTTAAGATGACCTTAGTTTCATTAGCAATAGATTACAAAAAAGCCAAGGCTAAAGTGCGAAGCGCCTTTTCTCTTGAGGGTGAGCTGTTACCGCGTTATTTGGATGGTTTAAATGCACAAAATGGTGTGATGCAATCGGTTATTCTTTCTACCTGTAATCGCACTGAATTATACGTGGTTTTAAAAGAGCTTAGGGATTTAGATCATGTGATTAACTGGTGGCAAAATCAATCAAAGCTTGAAAACTATGATTTAAAGCCTTTCTTAGTGGTAAGACAAGAGAGTCATGTTGCGCATCATTTAATGCGTTTGGCTTCAGGTTTGGAGTCAATGGTGTTGGGTGAGCCACAGATTTTGGGTCAGATTAAACATGCCTACCAAGTGGCAATGCATGCGGGCGTTGTTGGTGGAGAGCTAAATCGCCTATTTCAAAAAGTCTTCTCAGTTGCCAAAGCGGTTCGTTACAAGACTGATATTGGGCAGTGCCCCGTGTCGGTGGCATTTTCAGCTTTATCCTTAGCGAAGCAAAACTTTAGCGACTTTAGTGATAAAAAAATATTGGTTGTAGGCGCTGGAGATACAGCATCTCTAGTGGTCCGTCATTTAGGTGCACTGAATCCCAAAGCAATTTTTGTGGCAAATCGTACGATACAAAAGGCTGAGATATTAGCTGATAAGTACTATATTTCCGCCCATGGATTAGATGCCATCTCTAGGCTCGCCAAAGAGGCTGATATTATTGTTACTGCCGTTAATTCGGCCAAAACGCTTATTAATAAAGAGATGTTGGCAGATAAGTCATCTTTATGTATGGTGATTGATTTATCTGTACCGCAGGTAATAAGTGATGAGCTTGATGTGCTAGAGCATGTAGTTAGCTATTGTGTCGATGATGTTGCAGGGATGATTGAAAGCAATCAATTGTTGCGTGAAAAAGCCGCTATTTATGCTGAAAAGTGGATTGAAAAAGGACTTGATGAGTATATTTCACAGGAAAAAGCAATTAGTTCGGATAATCTTATCATTGCCATGCGTCAGCAAAGCAAAGAGATTGTCGATAGTGAGCTTAAGCGAAGCCTAAAGCGCTTGGAAAATGGTGAAGATCCAAGGTTGGTGCTGGCAAGATTTGCGCATAATATCAATAATAAATGGATGCATACGCCAAGTGTATCAGTTAGAAATGCGGCAATCGAAGGCCGTGAAGATGTCTTAGGTTATGCCAAAGAAATATTTGGTCTTGAAATTGGAAAGAAATAATCAATGAAACAATCAATTAAAGCAAAACTTCAAGGGCTTTTAGAGCGCCATGAGGAGATCAGCGTGCTCTTAGGGGATGCTGACATTATTACGGATCAAAATAAATTTAGAGATTTATCAAAAGAATATGCGCAGTTAGAGCCAATTGTCAAAACATTCAAGGCATATGATCAGGCACAAAGTGATATTGAAAGTGCAAATGAAATGTTAAAGGAATCTGATCCTGAGATGAAAGAGCTTGCAAAAGAAGAGCTTGATTCGGCTGAGGAAGCTTTAGAAAAATATGCTCAGGAGCTTGAAATTCTGCTATTACCAAAAGATCCAAATGATGGCGCTAATGTATTTTTAGAGATTCGCGCAGGGACTGGTGGTGATGAGGCGGCTATTTTCTCAGGCGATTTATTCAGAATGTACAGCCGTTATGCAGAAAGAAAGGGCTGGCGCATTGAAATTGTCAGTCAAAATGAAGGTGAGCATGGTGGTTTTAAAGAGATCATCAGTAAGGTTTCAGGGGACGATGTTTACTCGCAATTGAAGTTTGAATCCGGTGCGCACCGTGTTCAACGTGTACCTGAGACAGAATCACAAGGGCGTGTTCATACTTCTGCTTGTACGGTTGCTGTTATGCCTGAGGTGGATGAAGTAGAGGGTATTGAAATTAATCCCGCTGATTTAAAAGTGGATACATTTCGTGCCTCAGGTGCCGGTGGTCAGCATGTTAATAAAACAGATTCGGCAATTCGTATTACACACATTCCAACAGGTGTGGTGGTTGAGTGTCAAGACCAGCGTTCACAACATAAAAACCGTGCGCAGGCGATGTCAATGTTAAAATCACGTCTCTTGCAGGCGGAAATTGACAAGCAGCAAAGTGCACAAGCAGACCAAAGACGTAACCTCGTTGGTAGTGGTGATCGCTCCGAGCGCATTCGCACCTATAACTATCCACAAGGACGAGTGACTGATCATAGAATTAATTTGACCTTATATAAACTCGATGAGGTGATGGAAGGAGACTTAGGCTCAGTTATCGGACCTTTAACGCAAGAGTATCAGGCAGATTTATTGGCGCAGATTTCAGAAGAAAATGCATAACTCTATTTCAGCTTATTTATCTAGGGCAAAAAAAACACTCTCTTATGTTTCAGATTCAGCACGTTATGATGCTGAAATTCTCTTATCCTTTGTGTTAAATAGACCGAGCAGTTATTTCTATACTTGGCCTGATAAAAGCCTATCTAATCAAGAGGCAAAAGCTTTTGATGCCTTGATAGAGAGAAGATCAAAAGGTGAGCCTGTTGCTTATATCATAGGGATAAAAGAGTTTTGGTCCCATAGTTTAAAAGTAACGCGAGATACTTTGATTCCACGAGCTGATACTGAAACATTGGTTGAAAGTGTACTTAAGCTTGATATAGAACAAGATAAACCTTTGTCTTTATTAGAGCTTGGTGCTGGCAGTGGCGCAATTTCGATTGCACTTGCAAGCGAGCGCCCAAATTGGCAAATTACTGGCGTTGATATTTCTCAAAGGGCCCTTGAGGTGGCACAGGAAAACGTTTCACGGTATGGTTATAAAAACATTCATTTTATACAAAGTAACTGGTTTTCATCACTCTTGGCGGAAAATAAGTTTGATATTATCGTTTCTAATCCACCTTATATTAGAGAAGATGATCCTGATTTATGTCATTACGTAAAAGAATATGAGCCCAAAAGTGCGCTCATTGCAAATGAAAATGGGCTTGGGGATATTCATGCGATTATTAAAACGGCAAGCACATTTTTAAAGGCTGATGGGGTATTGGCATTAGAGCATGGTTATTCTCAGGCCTCTGAAGTTCATCAATTATACCAACAATATGGTTATCAAAATATTAAGACATTATCAGATTTATCAGGGCATCCACGGGTAACGCTTGGATCTTTTATAGTGTGATATGCTTGCAAATAAGCAAATTTTTCATTTAGATAGATAACAAATATCATTCATTAGCATTTTGTACAAGGTAGCCTTTTTCACATAAGTAGAGGCTTGGATGTTAAGTTGAGCTGATACAGGAAGTTAAAAGAATTAAATCAAACTAACTTGGCCTTAGATAATATTGCCTCAAGTTTGATTTGGCTTTGATTGATTGCTAAATGGATGATATGAGTTTAATGTCAGGGAGCAAAAAATGTTTTATGTAGAGAAGATGGCAACTATGCCAGAGCTGATTAAAGAGTCGTTTATTCGACTAAAGCGTGATCCTAATATGGAAAAAGGGGATGATTATCGCTATCGTGCTTTTAGTGTAGGCAATATCTTTGCAGGGGAGATTTCAATTAGTGAACACAGTGAAGTTTTTCATCAATCAAAGAAGCTGAACAAATACAAAGGAGGGATCGATCGCTATTTTCCTTTGATTGAGATGGATGTTGCACGATTTGTTGCCAAGCATATTATTTTGCCACATGTGTATAGTAAAATTCCGCAAAATGACTATCACTTTGGTATCCATCAAATCCGCATTAAGGCAACGGATGTAATGACAGGATTGCCTGCACCAGAGGGCATTCATCAAGATGGGTTTAATTATGTTGCAGTGAATTGTGTTGATTTTCATAATGTCACAGGCGGCAACTCACTGTTGGTGAAGGCAGATCAGCACGATGATGTGCTGTTTAATCAGATTCTGACACCAAATGAAATGATTGTTTTTGATGATAAGCTTTATGCACACTACGCCTCACCGATTGTGCCATTATTGCCAGGTGAAGGATATAGAGATGTGTTTGTCACTACTTTGCAAGAAGTAAAAACACCATGACAGGAGAAAAGATGTTTGATGTAAATCAAGTGCGACGAAGCTTTCCCGCTCTGTCACAAAGTTATGCAGGAAAGAGCGCTATTTTTGCTGATGCGCCAGGTGGAACCCAAGTGCCATCTATTGTGGCAGATAGCATGAAAGAGTATATGCTTACAGGTGTGAGTAATCTAGGTGGGTTTTATCCAACTAGTCTTAAAACGATAGATGTTATGCAAGCTGCTCGCCATGGAGTTAAGCTTCTTATCAATGCAGAAGATGAAAGTGAAATTAGCTTTGGGCAAAATATGACAAGTATCACCTTTTCTATTTCTCAGGCAATCGCCAAAACTTGGCAAAAAGGCGATGTTATTGTTGTATCGGAGCTTGATCATGAGGCAAATATATCACCGTGGGTTGATGCTGCAAATCGTGCTGGGGCTACAGTTAAGTACATTCCCTTTAATCAAGAAACCTGTATGCTGGATTTAGATACCTTAGCCGAGTATTTACAGCAAGGCGGGGTTAAGTTTCTTGCAATTACATTGGCGTCGAATATTTGCGGTAGCATAACAGATATTCAAAAAGTGATGGCATATGCAAAAAGTTATAATGTACAAGTGTACGTTGATGCGGTGCATTTTATTGCGCATCATATTGTCGATGTGAAAGAAATTGGTTGTGATTGGCTGGCCTTTTCTGGTTATAAGATTTGTGGGCCGCATATTGGGGTGTTGTATAGTAATGCAAAAACAACAAACACCATTACACCGAATAAAATTTTGCCTGCACCGCAAACAAGGCCATTTTGCTATGAGACCGGAACGCAAAATTTTGAGGCAATGGTTGGTTTAACTCGAGCTATCATCCATAAAGCATCATTAAGCTCTACAAAGGATGCATCCTTAGATCGCTCATCGATTATACAAAGTATGCTGATGATTAAAACACATGAAAGTAGGCTTAAAAAAAGGTTGTTAGATAAACTTAGTATGCTTGAACGGGTGAATATTCATGGTGTGAAAGATCAAGCTGAGATTGATAGAAGAACACCCACTTTTGCCTTAAGTATTCCTGATAAAAGTGCACATGAGGTTGCAAAGTCGCTCGCCAATAGAGGTGTGTTTGCAGGTTCTGGTAATTTTTATGTGCCAAAGTTTGTACAAAGAATGGCACTTGAGTATCAAGGGGGTGTTGTGAGATTAGGTTTTGCCTATTATAATACGGAGGATGAAATAGACCAAGTTGTCAGTCATTTATCAGAACTGACCTCAAAAAAAGCATTATCAGCTAAACTGTAGCTGACAGTCGCACTTGATCTGAGAGAAAACAGGATATAGTTAATTTTATGAAAAACGCAACGTTTAAAGTTTGTGATGCTAACGTTCATGCAGGAGAAAAGGTCACACTTGCATTGCCATTACCTGAGCAGTATTCATGCTCGCCTATGTATATGCCGATTAAAGTGGTAAATGGCAAGCACCCAGGCCCTAAATTACTGGTTTTTGCGATGCTTAATGGTAATGAATTTAATGGCCTTGAAATAGTAAACCAGCTATTTGATGAACTCTCTGCTGAGTCGCTTCACGGTACGGTTGTAGCAGTACCAGCTTTAAATGTATATGGGTTAACACACTATCCCAAAGTCTCGCCAAGTGGTGTTCCTATGGCTGATAGCTTTCCGGGCGATGTTCAAGGTAACTACAGTGAACGTATTGCCTATATTTTCACCGAAGAAATCTTA
Organism: Fangia hongkongensis FSC776 = DSM 21703; assembly: GCF_000379445.1. Lineage (GTDB taxonomy): Bacteria > Pseudomonadota > Gammaproteobacteria > Francisellales > Francisellaceae > Fangia > Fangia hongkongensis. The sequence continues at coordinate 33,118 of NZ_KB902275.1, read as the reverse complement.
AAGAAAGTAGATTATTGTATTGAGCTGCAAACAGGCTCATTAAATCATCAAAGTTTACCGCAAGTGTATTGTAACTTTGATAATGCCTCTCTTAGAAAGCTTGCGAAGGCATTTCAGGCACCTGTGATCACTGAAGTAGAGACAGAAGCGAGCACTTTAAGAGAAACCGCTGAAAGTTTAAATATTCCGCTATTGGTTTATGAAGCAGGTGAAGCCATGCGTTTTGATCAAGAGTCAATTCAAATTGGTTTTGAAGGCATTCAAAATGTAATGAAAAAACTCTCCATGTTAGAGGGGGATTTGGAGTATAAAGTCTCTGCTGTGTTTTCAAAAGATGAAGATTGGCTAAGTTCACCGTCCTCTGGTGTGTTACATACAGATGTAACCTTGGGCGAATCGATTAAAAAAGGAGAGAAGATCGGGCGCTTGTCTGATCCGTTTAGTAATGAGAGTGTCACGGTTGTGAAGTCTAATTTAGATGGTGTTGTTGTCGGGATTAATCGCTCACCACTTATTCAGGAAGGAGAGTCAATTTTTAAAGTGGCTTCCTTTATTGATAATCAAAAAGCAGAAGCTATTTTAGAAGAATGGGAAGAGTTAAAACCTGAGATTGACGAGTAGTATATGTCTCAAAATCAAAAAATGTCTGCTATAGGCACAGTAATTTGGATTATCTGTGCGCTTTTTTTCATGTATGAGTTTCTTTTAAGAACCATCCTTGGAACCTTTGAACATCCGATTATGCATGATTTGCATTTAAACTTAATCACCTTTGCGATTTTAAGTTCAACGGCTTATCAGCTTGTCTATGGTGTGATGCAAATTCCAGTGGGAATTATTACAGATAAATTTGGATTGAAAAAAACGCTCTTTTTGGCGGTGATTGTTTGCTCATTTGCCGTAGTTGGTTTTGGGTTTGCCAGTGAGTTTCCCTTAGCAATTGGCTTTCGAATCTTAATGGGATTTGGTTCGGCTTTTGGCTTTATCTGTCTTTTGGTTGCGGTATATGATTGGATGCCAAGAAAGTATATTGGTCTTTTTATTGGGCTGTCACAATTTATTGGAACAATGGGCCCCATGTTAGCAGCAGGCCCTATGAATACACTTGCCAATACCTCTGGTGTGAATTGGCGCTATATCTTCTTTGCGCTTGGCGCTATTGGTATATTGATTGCGCTGTTGGTGATTGGCATTGTTAAAAATAACACAGATAGCATTCAAGGCTTTCGTATTTTAAAGAAATCAGAGCCTGTACGTTATGGGCTGGTGGCATTAATGAAGCAACCTCAGGTATGGCTTATTGCTATTTTCTCAGCCTGCGTGTACTTCTCAATTGAGTATTTATCAGAAAATAGTGGTAAAGCTTTTTTGATGCTCCATGGATTTAGCTCAGATGCTTCTTCCTATATGTTAACGGTCTCTTGGCTTGGCTATGCAATTGGTTGTCCGCTTCTTGGGCTTATTTCAGATGTGCTAAGTAAGCGCAAAAAAGTTATGATGCTATCGGCTTTTTGTGGTTTGGTTGCGGTCATATTGATTGTGTATTTCCCTATTAATATTGTTGTGATAACAATCGCTTTTTTCCTTCTTGGCATTGGCGCAAGTGGGCAAAGTATTGGCTTTGCTATCATGGCTGAGCAATGTAATCATAATTATCTGGCAGCAGGTTTAGGATTAAATAATGCAATGATTATGCTGGTGACGGGCATCTGTGCGCCGATTGTTGGCGCTGTTATTTCGCACTTATCACAAGGAAACACGATCAGTATTGGCAACTATCAAAGTGCTTTTATTGTGTTAATTGCCTTTATGTTTATTGCGCTTATTATTTCAAGCTTCTTTATTAAGGAGACATTTTGTAAATCAACTAAAGAGACCACCAAGCTGTCAGTGGAGTGATGTGGAGCCTCATTTTATATCTGAGCAAACCATTATTATAAAAATCAGCTAAAATTAGTATATCCATCTTGAAGTATTTTGTGGGACTTAGTTGTAAAAAAGTTTGCAGAAATCATGCGAAGACAAAGTGAAAAGTGCTATGAAATACTTTTCTGATGCCTATAGATCACTTTGAGTGGAGGATGATTGATATGTATACGAATAATAAAAGCTTTATGAATCTTGTATTTTATGCGGAACTATTGGCGATTGGCTTATTTATCACTTTTGTTGTTTATATATTAATTGGCAGGGTTATCCCCACAGTTACACTGTATGAGCCGATTGATTTAGTGATTGCAATTGTTTGTGGCGGAATCGTTATGCTGGCTTTTTGGCAGACTATGAAACACCTAGGTTACCCTAATGCGAGGGTGGATGATAACAGCGAAACCGAGAGCTATAAAAAGTATATTAAACCAATGGCGCCTAAATAGTAAAAGCAGCTTTACTCTTTTAATCTTCAAGGATGTTTTAACTTTACCCTTTTCATGACTGTTAATGCAATATAATTTAAAATCACCGTATTTTGAGCGCGTTTATTCTAGCGGTAAATTGCAGTTGAAAAACAAATTTTCCTTGTTATGATACATAAAATATTATTTTCTAGGGACAGTGTGTTTTATGCAAAGGCTACCAAAAGCAAGCTATTTACTTTGGTCGTTTTTTATTATCTATGCGTTTTTGTGGGTGTTAACTCCTTCACTCGTTAGGTTTGTGACGCCAATGGACTCTACTGAGGGAGCCATGTGGGGGCAGGTTTTACAGTGGGGGTATCCAAGAGATCCTTGGTTCAATGCGCTTTTAACAAAATTTGCACTTTGGGTAAGTGGTGATCAAGATTGGAGTGTATATCTGCTCTCGCAATTGATGGTGCTGTTAGCCATTTGGTCTGTATGGCGCCTTGGAAGAATCATTCTAAAAAATGATTATTTGGCCTTGGTGGCTGTTATTATTCTAGTTGCCATCCAATATTACAATTTAGGGGTTGTTGATTTTAACGATAATGCTTGTGAACTTGGGCTTTGGCCTTTGATGTTTTTGTATTTCTATCGGAGTTTGACAACAAATAGGCTAAAGCATTGGTTATATTTGGGTGTGATTGCAGGCGTTGGGATGATGGCAAAGTATTACACAGCCGTGCCACTTGTAACCATGTTCCTGTTTATGCTATTTGATAAATCAAACCATTGTTTTTTTAAAGAGTATAAAATATACCTTGCGCTTATTATTGTTTTTGCCATCTCCACACCGCATGCCATTTGGTTGTTTGTTTATGATTTTGTTCCTATTCAGTTTTCACTATCTGTTTTGCATCGCTCAGCGGATACAGCAAGCCTTTTCACTAAGCATTTTGGTTATGGGATTGATTTTTTCTTTGCGCAAATAGGCACATTTATGGGAGCCGTTGCCGTGTTTCTTTTTGGTTATTTCGGCAAAGTAAAAAACAATAAGCTCAATGATAAGCCTGTGATCAGTCAATATGATCATCGATTTTTGTTTTATGTAGGGATTGCACCGTTTTTATTAACCGTTTTGATTTCAATGACAACAGGATGGCGCATTTATACGATGTGGGGAATTCCACTTTTAAGCATGTGGGGCGTGATTTTACTTGCATGGACTAAACCTGTTTTAACAAAAGCGAAAGTATATCGTGTTATGTTTGTTGCGGGACTCGTTACCGTATTATTAATTACAGGTTACAGTATTTCACTGTCAAGAAGTAAGACCTCAAGTGCCAATTATCCTGCAAGAGCAATTGCTAAAATCATGACAGAATCTTGGCATGAGCGCTATCATACCCCGCTTCGCTATGTGGCAGGGTATAACCGCCCAGTCAGTTATATGGCAAGATACTCTCAAGATCGCCCGGAAGGATTAATTGATTTTAATCCAGCACTTAATCCTGCGCTTAATATGAAAGATTTGCGTGAAAAAGGTGCTGTATTTATTCTTATTCCTCAAATGGAAGGTCACAATCATTTCTCCAAGGAGATTCTAAATGAATATCCCAATTTAATTATTACACCTTTTCAAGAAGTAAAATGGGAAAGAGCAAAACCAGATCAAAAGCCAATGCGTTTTCAGATTGCCTATTTGCCACCTGCCCATCTGACTAAATAGTTAAAATTGCATCTACAGGGGCTTGATATGCAGCTTATTTTACCCATTATCGCTTTTTCTTTGTTAAGTGGGGCGATCTTCACTTTAGGGCGCGTGTTTTTCTATTATCGTTATTCAGATAAAAGAATGCGCCCAGCATATCAAAAAGACCTTTTCAAAGCGCATGTGCTTGGTATTCGGTTTGATTTGAAAAACATAGCTTCAGTTAACTTCTTTCCACTAGTCCTTGCAATTGTTGCTTTTTTCTTTCCAGTGCTGAGCTTTAGCTTTTATATCATCATATTAGTGTATTATTTCCTAGCACTGATTGCATTTTTAACGATGATCATTACAGATTATTTTTTCTACTCTTATTTCAGTGATAGAATAAACTACCTTATCTGGGGGCTTATCGATGATGATTTGAAAGCTTTATTGATTACGATTTGGAAAGATTATAATGTGATAGGGTATCTTTCGGGTATTTTGTTTTTATTGGTTTGTGTTTTTGCCGTTTTAAAGCTGGTGCTACTCTCTGCGTTTATTCCTATATTTCACTCACTTTGGAGCTTTTTGCTGATTTGGATTGTTTTAGTTGTGCTGAATATTATCTTCACACGGGGCACCTTAAGGCATATGCCGTTGTCAGTAAAGCATGCGTATGTCAGTGAGCATGCTTTTTTAAATTCACTTTGTAATAACCCTGTTACCTTGATGTATTACATGATGAAAATGCGTAAAAAAAGCAAAAATAATAAAGAGTTTGAAACGCCTCTGCATCAGGACTTCAATAAAGTGAAAGAAGTCATATCGCCACATTCTAATGCCAGTACCGTTCAAGAGCTTATGCTGCGGCAAAGCACTTCATACGAGCAGAAAAGGCCACCGCATGTGGTTGTGTTTATGATGGAGAGTTTTGGTTCCCAGTTTTTAATTGAAGATAAAGAGGCAAGAAAGCTTTTAGGTTCATTAGAGCCACACTTTGATCAAGATCATGTGTTTTATAACTTTTTATCAGATGCAAACGGTACAGCAGAGAGTTTTGCTTCATTGATTGCAAATATGATGATGTTGCCTTTTGCAAATGCACTGACTGAATCACAGTACTTAAATCAGCTATTACCTTCTTCTGTTGCTGCACTTTATAAGCAATCAGGCTATGAAACAATGGCAGCCTACGGAGGGCTTCTCTCTTGGCGTAACATTGGTAAATTTCTTGAGTCGCAAGGGTTTGATCATATAAAAGGTGAGAAGAATATTACACATGAGCTTGGACTTGATGAGAAATCTGATATTGGCAATGAGTGGGGGTTGTATGATGGGCATTTGATTGACTATGTCAGCCAATATCTGCAAAAGGCAACTACGCCACAATTTATTGTTGTATTGAGTACTACAAATCACCCGCCTTTTTCTACAGATCCGTCGTTTGAGTTTGCAAATATGGCATTAGTTGAAAAATACCAAAATCGATTTCTTCGATCGGATGAGGCACTGAAGCGTTTTAAAGTATATGAATATTGTAATGATGCGTTGGGGCGTTTTGTGTCAACTGTGAAAGAGTCACATTTAGCAGAGGAAACGGTAATTGCAATCACGGGTGATCACGCTTATCGAGGATATAAAACCTCTGATCAAGAGATGTTTTTAAAATCAGCCGTTCCGTTTTATTTATATGCTCCAAGTGAAGCACTGGCAAGATATACGATTGATACAAGTAAGTTTGGCTCGCATAAGGATATTATGCCAACCTTAATTGAGCTCACTCTACCAGACACGAGTTACTATGCGATTGGGCACAGCATGCTCTCAAATGTCAACGAGGGTGTGGCATTTAACTCGACAGGTTTGGCTGCAAATAAAGATGGCGCTGTTTTACTCGGTTCACAAGCTGTGTTCTATCAGTTTGAAGAAGGGCTTTATACCAAATCGAGCCAGAAAAATGAATCCCTTGAGCATTTACTCTATCAATATTATGCCTCTATTGATGCAACAGCATTGTTTTTAAAAGGATAAGTTTATTCTGCCTTCGATGTTGCAAGTAGCGCAAAAAAAGCGAGAATTATAGCGATAATAATGCAAATGATAATATAAATAAAACTGGCCTCAAAATCATGCGCGCTAAAGTATTGAATCTCTTGATCATTGAGTAGGCGCATAATAATACCGGAAAGTGGAATTAAAATAGCCGTTGTGATAAATACAAGAAAATTACACGCACCTATTGAAGTGCCTTTGGCATGCTCAGGGGTATGATTTTTAGTGACGGCAAATACCAAAATTTGGGCGCCTGAGAATAAGCCTAACAAGAACATGGCTATGCCTAAGATGATCAAATTGCTAAATAACGGCGTGTAAATAATTAAGCTAAAAACCACCAATACCCCGATATAGCTGATAAGGATCGTGGCTTTAAAGGATTGCATTTTATCAGAGATGATTCCAGCAAGTGGGCTGCCAAACACCCAGCCAAATAATACCAGTGAGCAGAGTGTTGCGGCATCTTGAGAGCTAAGTAAATATGCTTTTTCTAGATAGGGAACGCCCCAGAGCATTGCAAATACGGTTGTTGGAATAAAGATAAACCCGCCTGATAGCGAGATAAACCAGCAGCGATAATTTTTGATAAAAGGTAAATAGTTTTTAAATAGTCTGCCTTTTTTATGAGCGGCTTTTGTTAATGCAGCAGGCCTTTTAGGAATAATAAATAAAAGAATAACCGTTAGGATAACCCCAATAATTGCGAGCGCAATCCAATCATTTGGCCAGTTACTTTCAGTCGTTGTGCGCACTAAAATGGCCTGACCTGCAATGCCGCCAATCATCCCCATGGCTTGAGTTAATCCAAATACAAGCCCATGATGAGATTTATCTATCCAGTTCGTTGCAACATAAATAATGCCAACAAAGGCAAATGCTGAGCCTGCACCAATTAATAGTCTGCCAATTAACATGACTGTACTGTCTTGAACAATAAATAAAAAGCAGCCAATGGCACATAAAAGGACGGCAAAAGGCAAAATCTTTTTACCGCCAAATTTATCCATTAAAGAGCCAGCAACGAGCTGTAGTGGGGCATAGCTATAGTAGAAAGCTCCGATAATAGCAGCAATGGCTAGGTTGTTAACATGAAGGTACTGTTCAAGTTGTTTGATCATAATGCTTGGTGCTGAGCGCAATATATACTCATAGAAATAGAAAAACGCGACGATAAACCAAATGATCCAACCATGATGTTTGTATTTGTGTAATTGCATATTGTTATCCAATAACCCTAGATGCGTTTAAGTATACTGAAGAATAAAAAATTGTCATAAGCATTATCAATGCTTGTGAAGGTGTTGCATCGATAATGATCCTTGCTAAGATTGACTTATCAGCTTTTCAAAAAGGTGGCTTGTATGAAAGCATCTGATTTGTTATTAAAGTGCATTGAGGCACAAGGAAGTTATAGAATATATGGTGTTCCAGGTGAGGAAAATGCCGATGTAATGATTTCACTTTTAGACTCTAACATTGAGTTTTTAACTATGCGTCATGAGCAAACGGCAGCATTTAGCGCAGCGATGGAGGGCTATCTAACAGGGCAGCCTGGGGTTTGTTTATCAACATTAGGTCCAGGGGCAACTAATCTTCTAACAGGTGTTGCTCAAGCAAATATGGATCATATGCCTTTAATTGTCATTATTGGTCAGGCAAGTACACACAGGTTACATAAGATATCACACCAGAATATGGACTCGGTAGATATGTATAAATCTGTCACCAAATGGGCGGTGACGATTCGTGATGCAGACACAATTCCTGAAATTGTCGCCAAGGCATTCAAGCGCGCACAAGAGGGCTTGCCGGGGGCGGTTTTAATTGAGTTCCCAGAAGATATTGCAGCAATGGAAGTAAATGCCAAACTAAGTGTTTTGCCAAAAATTGCAGTCAGTGATAACAAAGAGATTGCAGAGGAGTCGATCTCAAGTTTTATTCAATTATTGCAAAGTGCTGAAAAACCGATTGTTCTTGCAGGTGATTCAGCTGTGCGTCAAGCGGTAGATAAACCGCTTAAGCGTTTTCTAACAACGGCAAATCTTTATGGTGCAAGCACTTTTATGGGTAAAGGAGTGATTTCAGATCATTATGAGAAATCACTGTATACCGTTGGTATGGGAATGAAAGATATAGCAGTTAAGGCATTTGATGAAGCTGATCTTGTGATCTGTATCGGCTATGATCTTGTTGAGTGGGCGCCTGATAGATGGAACCCGCGTGGGGATAAAAAAATTATTCATATCAATGTTGCACCGGCTGAAGTGGATAGCGCCTATTTGCCGAGTTTGGAGATGATTGGCGATATCGGTGGCATACTCACTCAGATTAATAAACAGCTCACTCAAGGCTGTACTAAAGATGATATTCAATCATTTAAAGCAATACAAAAACTGGTTAAGGATGATCTTAATCAAGATGATAACAATGACTCATTCCCTTCTAAACCAAAGGCGTTTTTACATAGATTGCGAGAAGTCTTAGCCGATGATGATTTGTTATTTAGTGATGTTGGGGCACATAAGATGTGGGTCGCAAGGCAGTATCGAGCATATCAGTCAAAAACTTGTTTTATCAGTAACGGGTTTTGCTCTATGGGCGGCAGTATGCCATCGGCATTGGCTGCAAAACAGATTCACCCTAATAGGCGTGTTGTAGCACTTTGTGGTGATGGTGGTTTTATTATGAGTATACAAGCCTTGGCCTCTGCCAGTGCATTAAAACAAGCTATTACCGTTATTATATGGATTGATGATCATTATGGCTTAATCAAATGGAAACAGGAAATGCATTTTAATCAGTATTCACATATTGATTTACATAACCCAAATTTACTACAGGTAGCAGAGGCTTTTGGCTGTTATGCCCAAGTGATTGAGGCACCTTCTATGTTGGCTGAGGCATTTGAGAGAATTGATAAGATAACAGATCGGCCAAGTGTTCTTTTGGTTCCAATTGACTATAGTGAGAATATGAAGCTCTTTGAACATTTAAAGCGAATTGTTTAACCTTTTTTAATTTCAATGGTGGAAAGTGATGATTGATAAATATCAAAGTATAAATCCAGCAACGGGTGAGACTCTCGGTGAGTATCCAACTTTATCAAAGATACAGTTAGATGAAGTGATTTTAGATGTAAAAGATGCACAAAAGCTCTGGCATGACCATACGATTGAGCAAAAGCTTATATGTATTGAAAAAATCGGACAAATCTTGCTTAAAAATAAGCATGACTATGCGCTTCTTATGACAAATGAAATGGGAAAAACACTTAAAGAGAGTATCGCTGAGGTAGAAAAATGTGCTTTTTTATGTTCGTATTATACTGAGCATGGCAAAGCATTTATGGCGGCTCAGAAAATTGATTTTGAAGGGCTTAACGCTGAGCGTGTCTTTGAGCCACTTGGTGTGATCTATACCATTATGCCGTGGAATTTCCCTTTTTGGCAGGTATTAAGAGCTGCAATTCCAAGTTTGCTGATCGGTAATGGCATTGTATTAAAACATGCAGAGAATGTTATTGGTGCAGGTTATGCGATTGAATCTATTATCTTTGAAGCAACAGGGTTAAATATCTTTAAAAACATCGCAATTGATTTGAGTTTATCAGAGCATATTATTAAACATCCTGATATTGCGGCAGTGACCTTAACGGGTAGTAATCGAGCCGGTGCCATTGTTGCCAAACAAGCAGGTGAGGTGTGTAAAAAGGCCGTTTTAGAGCTAGGTGGCTCAGATGCTTATATTATCCGCGCTGATGTTGATGTTGATGAAGTGGCGAAACACATAGTTAAAGTGAGAATGGCCAATGCAGGTCAGGTGTGTATTTCACCAAAGCGATTAATTGTGGATGTCAGTATTAAAGAGGCATTTGAAAAAGCAGTTCTTGAGGCCGTTAAAACAATTAAAATGGGGAATCCGTTGGATGATGAGACAACAATGGGACCTATGGCAAGGGCGGATCTTAGAGATAATCTTAATAGACAGATTGCTAAGAGTATTGATCAAGGTGCAAGATTACTGATAGGAGGCAAAGAAGTTCCAAGTGAGAATGCGCATGTTGTATACTATGAACCAACCGTGTTGACAAATGTCACCTCTGAAATGACTGCCTTTCAGGAGGAGCTTTTTGGTCCTGTAATTAGTATTATTGTCTCGCACAATGACGAGGAGGCAATATCGCTTGCAAATCAATCACAGTATGGCTTAGGAAGCGGAATTTTCACACAAGATATCGATTATGCAAAAAAGGTGGCAAGACATCGAATTGAAGCTGGGATGTGCTTTATTAACCAATGTGTCGCCTCACACCCCGCTTTGCCATTTGGGGGTGTAAAGCAGTCAGGTTATGGCAGAGAGTGTTCCGTTGAAGCGCTTCGAGAGCTGGCAAATGTGAAAACAGTGCTTGTCGCTAGTTGATTATTCCCTAATAACCTTGCCAGATATCAGATCAATAATTCTTGAGGGCTTGCTTGCACCTTGAGTGCTTTCAGGGTAGATATACGAAACCTCTCCTTTGAAATATTGCCAAATTTCATTGGCTGTTGCAGCAGGTGGCATGCTAGAGATATTTGCACTTGTTGAGATGATTGCCTCCCCCATGCGCTTGGTAATCTCGCACAATACAGGATGTGTACTAAGGCGTATGGCAATGCTATCAAATTTACCAGTTAGCCATTGATATTCTTTCTTAACAGGGCAAATCCAAGTGGTGGCTCTTTTTGTAGCATTTTGGCTTATTTTTTCTAAGTGTTCTGCTTTGAGATTGGTTACATCAATATAAGGGATGAGATGATTGATATCTCCAGAAAGAACAATAAATCCTTTTTCTTTAGGGCGTTTTTTTAAGGCAATGATTTGTGAAATAGCTTTAGGGGTGATGATTGAGCTTAAGCCGTAAATAGACTCTGTCGGCAAAGCAACAATATCATGCTGCTGCAGATGATTCACTGCGTTTATAATTGCAGATTCTTTTATCATTATTAAATTAATGGATTATATTCATACTAAAGATGGCATTATTCTAGTTTAATTTTGCATCAATAGCACGGCTTAATATCCATAAAGGGCCCACTAATAGAAATTGTAAATCCTTCAAAAAGGAGGGCTTTTTCCCCTCTATTTGATGACCAATAAATTGAAATATCCAACTAATGATAAAAAGAACAATACAGATAGTTAACATATAAGGGAGTAGCGCTAAAATGCCGATCATAATTAATGTGATAACAAGCATGTAAATACTCAGCTTTAGCGACAGTTTGATATAAAAAATCATGCTAATCACAACGATCAACCCAAGTAGCCAAGCTGAAATACTCCATAATATTCCAAGCAGGCTAAACATGATGACAGGAACACAGATATAGTGAATTTTCTTATTGGTTTGGTTTTGGTGGCTTTGTGCATATTCATCTAGCCAGCTTTGTAAATCTCTCATATTTAAATAGGTGTGAAGGTGTAATTGATAGCATAAAGGGTAGCATGAACTTATCTATTTAAAAATACCTGCCTGTATCTTCCTTGAAAATTCCACTGTCTTTGCTTCACTAACATACATGGCTATATTTGGTTAGTACGTAATGAAAGGAGGGAATATGGATGAGAAAATCATGAACTTACAGGAGCAAATTTCACAAAGGGAAAAAGCGAGAAAAAGGGCAAAGAGTCTGTCTTTTGATAGTATTGCAACGCACGGGGTGTATGATTTAAATGAGGCGCTTTTAAATCAAGGATCCATTATTGAACCTGTATATTTATCCACTGCGCAAACCTTTGAAAATGCAGAGATTATGCAAAAAGCACTCGCTTATGAGATTCCAAGTTGGAGTTACACACGAATTCATAATCCAACACTTTATTATTTAGAGGAAACCTTGGCACTTTTGGAGAGTTATGAGTGTCCCTCTGAAGCGCATGCCTGTGTCACAAGTTCGGGAATGTCGGCAATTAATACTGTTGTTGAGGCACTTTTGGAGGGCGCTGAAAATGCAAACTTTGTGTCTTCAGCACAGGTTTATGGTGGGACATTTCAGTTATTTTCAATTCGCCAAGCACAAAAAAAACGTCAGGTTCGCTGGGTAGATGCGACAGCGAATATTGAAAAGTGGGAAGAGAATATTGATGAAAACACCCGTTTTATTTATATTGAAGTGCCATCAAACCCGACAATTGCAATGAGTGATATTAAAGCACTCTCTGTGCTTGCACATCAATATAATATCCCATTAATTGTTGATGCAACATTGGCAACGCCTGCGCTTATCAGACCGCTTAAATATGGTGCAGATATTGTTATTCATTCACTGTCTAAGATTATGAATGCCTCAGGAATGGTAATAGGGGGTGCGCTGATTGCTAAAGAGAATATAAGTGCTGGATTTTTAGCAGATGAAATACGAGAGAACTTTGCAGGCTTTATTAAACTTCTTTTAAATCGTGATAATGGCGCATGTCTGTCCCCTATGCAGGCATTTTTAACTTTATCTGAGCTAAGGACCCTCAGGATGCGCGTTGAGAAGTTCTCACACAATGCACTTAAGATTGCCCAGTTTTTAGAAGCACATCCAAAAGTGGAGTGGGTGAGTTATCCTGGCCTTGAAAGCTACCAGCAAAAAGATCTAGCGCGAGAGTACTTTTGGCTCGTTGATTCACAAACAGAAAGCTATAACTATAAAGCGGTGCATGCTTTTGGGCATTTAATGTCTTTTAGCGTGAAAGGTGATGGACAAACAGCGAATGAGGTTTTAACACGCCTTAAGCTGATTTTTCGTGCGACAGATTTAGGCCGAGTCAAATCAATTGCAACCATTCCTGCAACAACAACACACCAGCAGCAAGGAGATCAGGGAAGAGAAATCGCCGGGATTGAGAATAATTTAATTCGTTTGAGTATTGGGGGCGAAAGCCCAATTGATCTTATGGAGGATTTGGATCAAGCGCTAGCTGGCTAACGCATAAGTAGAATTATAAGAATAAAACGCAAACACCTTAGAATTACAGTAAAAATAATACCAGAAATACGGTAGAATGACCTATATCTAGGATTTTATTTCTGGTGTGACGCAATACTTTCGTGCCAAATTTATGAAGTCTTTATTATTCAGATGGGCTTCATAGTGTCAAACTCTCATAATATGTGAGGTGATGGTTTTTGTGGAACATCGTTTTATGACAAGTGTACAGGAAAAAGAGGATACGATGAGCAACACTACAAAAGCCGAAATTCTAATGAATATTGAGCCACATGAAAAGCGTGTTGCAATCATTGAAAATGGAGTGTTGCAAGAGGTTCACATTGAGCGTGAGAATCAGCGGGGCATTGTTGGGAATATTTATAAAGGTAAGATTATTCGTGTGTTGCCGGGTATGCAGGCTGCATTTGTCGATATTGGGCTTGAGCGCTCTGGATTTTTACATGTCTCTGATGTTATGCCAATTGCATCGGATGAAAATGCAGGAATTGATTTAAATAGTAAAGAGGCTGATGTAAGAAAATGGCTGCGTGAAGGGCAAAGTATCTTGGTACAGGTGCTTAAGGATCCATTAGGAACAAAAGGAGCAAGGTTAAGTGCACACTTATCACTGGCCTCTCGCTATCTTGTTCATATGCCAGATTTGGATCATATCGGTATTTCACTTCGTATTGAATCTGAACAGGAGCGTGATCGACTGCAAAGTGTGATGAAAGAGGCATTGTCTCAAGAGCACCCACGTGGTTTTATTATTCGCACTGTGGCAGAAGGACTGTCAGCTGAAGCGCTTAGAAAAGATATTATATTTTTACAGAATCTTTGGCAAGATGTTGTTGATTCTTCAAGTACAGTCACTAAGCCTGGCGTCGTTTATCAGGATTTAAGCCTTGCCACTCGGACACTTCGTGATCTTGCCAATGATAGGGTGGAAAAAATACGTGTTGATAATCTAGATTTATACAGTGAGCTATGTCGTTTTAGTGATAAGTTTGTTCCCGGGGTGCGTGAGAAGCTTGAATGTTACCATTCAAATGTGCCAATCTTTGATATGTATGCAGTTGAAGATGCGCTAGCCAAAGCAATTGAGAGAAAGGTGCCGTTGAAATCAGGGGGTTATATTATCATTGATCAGACAGAGGCAATGACCACCATTGATGTCAACACAGGCGCCTATGTTGGCATGGTGAATTTAGAGGAAACTATTTTCAAAACCAACCTTGAAGCTGTTTATGTTATCGCAAGGCAGTTAAGGCTCAGAAATCTTGGTGGCATTATCATTATTGATTTTATTGACATGAGTGATGAAGAGCACAAGGAGCTTGTGTTGGAGGCCCTTGGTAAAGCGCTAGAGCAAGATTATGCCAGAACTACTTTCTCAGGATTGTCAGAGCTAGGCTTGGTTGAAATGACAAGAAAGCGCACTCAAGAGAGTTTGGTGCAGTTTTTGTGTGAGCCTTGTTCTATGTGTCAAGGAAAGGGTAAAATTAAAACAGTGCAAACAGTCTGTTATGAGATATTTCGCGAGATTAAGCGAGAATCAAAAGCATACCAAAGTAGTGGTTTTATTGTTGTTGCTTCATCACAGGTGGTTGATGCGCTACAAAATGATGAGTCATTTGGACTTGGAGAGCTTGAAATTATCATACAAAAACCGATTAAACTTCAAGCAGAAATGAGTTATGCTCAAGAAATGTATGATATTGTATTAATGTAGCTTCAGGATATAGCATCAATGAGAAGACGAACCTTTGTTAGCTGCCTTGCGGTAGTATTTGTGTCTTTTTTGTTGCTTTTGAGCTTATGTATTTATAGTTTCTTTCGATTTTTACCTTATTATCAGAGCACACTAGAGGGTGTTCTTTCCAATGTGACAGGAGCAAAAGTAACGCTCAAAGTCAGCTATGCAGGCTGGGAAGGAATTGATCCTGTTTTAAATGTAACTCATGTCTCGCTGGAGGGTCAAAATTTCCATGCTAGTCTAGATAAAATGCATGTAAAATTAAATATTTTGAGTTCTCTACTGCATGGAAAAATTATCACAAAAGAGGTAAATCTTAGCAAACCTGAAGTGAGTCTGAGGTTAAATGATGAAGCAAATAACTATGCATGGATAAAAGACATCAGTGCAAATGCATTAAATAGCTTTGGCGGAAAGTTTAATGCGGCCTTTATCTATATGCTGGCGCAAAAGCAGCTTGATATAGAAAATATGCTTATTCGAGTAAGAAGTGGTAGCAATCAAAAAGAGATCGATTATCATGTGAATGCCAATTTCCATACAAATCAGCTTGGAAAATCAGGCGTTGTGACAATGAGTCTATACACAACGAATCAACGTGAAAAAGCGGTGATTTCAGCAACGATTACACAATCTCAAAGCAAAGTTGCTTTCAATGCAGTTGTGCGCGATTATCATGATATTTTTCTAAAATCACTTAACACACTTTCTGATAGGCCAATTGCAAAGCATTTAGTGAATGGCATTATGAAAGTTGCTGTAAAATCATCAGAGAATAAACTTTTGGAGGCGCGCCTTGCAGGACAGCTTGCGGGCGTGGAAGTGCAAAGCCCTCTTACAAAGAAGATTCACCTTAGAGATATTTTATTTCATTTGCGCATTGAAAATAATAACGATAACTTTCAACTGATTGCCTCACCACTGACGTTTATTACTGATAATAAGCGATTTACTTTTACATCAGCGCTTTTTACGGTATCAAATGAGCGGTTGTATATTAATATCCCAAGCATTCATTTAGCGCCATTTTCAAGCCTGATTAACACAGATAATATTGCTTGGAGAGAACATTTATTACTCTCTGGTGAGCTTAAAAATGTCAACTTTTCGATTAACCTTGATAAGCCAGATCTCGATCATATTATTCTAAGAGGACAGTTTTTCAATTTGGGAGTGGAAAATAGTGCCAACAAGTTTGATTTTGCAGACCTTAATGGCTCGCTTGTCTGGGAGGGGCAGAGCATCAATCTGAAAATTGATTCAACAGATTTCAAACTTGGCAATAATGCGGTGTTTACGAAAGCATGGCCAGAGATTTCTCTGAACACGAATGTGAAGGTTAGTTGGGATGATCATAATATTAAAATTAATGCGCCAGATATCAAAATACAAAATCAGCACTTTGATTATCAGGGCCTTTTGGTATTAGATATTCCAAAAAAATCACCAGCAGATACAACAATTAAGGTTGAAGGAGCGTTAAATGGCTCTGACTTAACAGATGAGTATCAATCTTTTTTGCCAAGGTCAGGCATTCCTCCTGATTTATATCACTGGTTAATGCATAATATTTATGGTGCTGACACCCTAAAGGCACAAGTGAAGATTGATGGCAAAATCACCGATATTCCATTTTATCAGCATCCAGGTATGTTCTATATTCGTGCAGATGCCGGTGGTGCGCGCCTTTCTCCTTATGACGGCTGGGGGACAGCCGATCAGGTAAATGGCCGGCTTTTGATTGATAATCAAACCTTAAGTGTGAAAGTAAGCTCTGGCAACCTTCTTGGGCTTAAAGTCAATAATGTTGATTTAAAAGTCAATAATATCGCACCGCATTTGCCTTCAGCATTGGTGATTCAGGGGCAAGGACAAGGCTTGGCAAAAGAGGCAATTCAATACCTTAAAAGCACGAAAGAGAAAGCTTTAATTGACCATTTTATGCGTTATTTCAATTATAAAGGTAAGCTTGGCTTTTCTTTAAATCTCAACTTTCCACTTGGCGATATAACAAAAAAAGATATTATTTCAGGTGAGGTACATACAAGTTCTGGCGTATTAAGCTCCAAATTACCATTTTCGCGAGATATTTATGGTGTTAATGGAAAGGTGTCCTTTGTGAATGATCAGATTAAGGTAGATAACCTAGATGGATTTCTAGCGTCAAATGCACCCGTTAGATTGGCTGGAAGTTTGATCGTTGGCGATGATGATTTGATTAACTCTAATTTGCTTTTAAGCGGTGCACTGCCAGTTGGCATGTTCAATAGAACTTACTCCAATGTGAGCTGGATGTTGGGTCATTTAGAGTACGCGGTTCCTTTTATTGCAACAATTGGCGGTGGTGTAAAAAGTGGATCGATTCATGCTAAAATAGGCTCACTCGGTAATGCTTCTTATGCATATGGGCTGCAAAAACAAAATAAGCTTCTTGTGTTTCCTAATACGTTTTACAGTCGTTGGCAAGAGAAGGAAGACAAGATAAATAAAACAAACTCAATGCTATTGGATGTATACTCAAAGCTTGCAGTTAAAAATAATATTCAGCTAAATAGTAGTTTTAGTGTTGAAGGTAATCGGCTAAAAAATATCCATTTAAATGGACAGATAAACACATTGAACCTTGATAAGTTATTCTCAAAGTTATCCAAAGAGAATGCTTGGCAATATACACTTTTCGCTAAAGCGCCTGAATATATAAGTGAAAAGAGTACCAATACAGCAAATGCAACCCATTGTGTGCCTTATCAAAATATCTACAGTTGTCTTTATCGTCAGTGGATAAATGAAAGCGCTCCTGATGCGGCGCTTTCAGTAAATACGCTTATTTTAAATCAATACCCATACCAGAGCGTACAGCTGACAAGCAAAAGTGATCACAAGGCAACTGAAATGGATATCAATGCAGTTATTTCACAAAATAAAGACAACATGACAGCTTCTCTTAGGATCCCCAAGGTGGATGATGGTGTTATGGAGTTGACAGCAAATAATATTTTTATTGCCGAGGGTGACAATAAATCATTGCAAAAAAATACAGATAACATTGAGAATTATCTCTCACCAACGGTTTTAAAATTACTTCCAGATATGGATGTTAAAGTGACAAATTTGCAAATTGGCGCCTTTAGCATTCCCAATTTATTAATGGCAGTACAAATAGAGCATGGCAGTATTTTTATTCCTGCATTTAGTATTTATGATCCAAGCTTTAAGCTTCTGGCATCAGCGAAGCTTTCTTCAGCAAAAAGTAGCTTAAGCGTTCATATGTTATCAAGCAACTGGGGAGAGATGTTAAATAATTTTGGTCGAGATGGCATTTTGAAAAATGGCTCAGGGTCTTTTACTGCTAATTTAACTTGGAATGGTTATTTGCCAAATATCAATGATTTAAATGGACAAATCGGTGCAGATTTAACCAA
This sequence comes from Fangia hongkongensis FSC776 = DSM 21703, assembly GCF_000379445.1. Lineage (GTDB taxonomy): Bacteria > Pseudomonadota > Gammaproteobacteria > Francisellales > Francisellaceae > Fangia > Fangia hongkongensis. The sequence goes on along the minus strand of NZ_KB902275.1, from coordinate 14,900 downwards.
TGGTACCTTATTGTCAGTGAGTAGTGGTTTTGCAAAATATATTGGCTTATTGAGTATTGATTCCTATTTCAAACGCCTATTTTTATCAGATAGTAGTATTGTTGGTAAGGGAATGGCATTTAATAGCTTATCTGGGAGTTACAAAATAGAAAACGGTGTCGCACAAAGCACCCCTTCCGTTGTTATTGACACGCCAAGCTTCTCATTGGTTGTCGAAGGTGAGATTGACATTAGTACGCATAAGCTGGATCAGGTGATTAAATATCAGCCACATATGTCTGGTACAACAGCGGTTGTTGCTGGTTTTCTTGTGAATCCAGTAATTGGCATGGCAACTTATCTGGGGGGCAAAATACTCGGTGGAACTTTGTTTAAAAGCACAGGGCTTGTCGCATTTAAAGTGACTGGAACGTGGGATAAGCCTAAGATCGGTGAGCTAAGCTAAAATAAAATATTCTGAAAACACATGATCGTCATTTGCAACTAGCAAGCATTTTGTATATCCTGTGCCTCAGATTGAAAAGTTATTTTTCATCTCGGGGTGGTAATTACTTAGGAGTTAAATATTATGTCTTCATGGCTAGTTGTATTTGTGCCGTTTGTGTTCATCGTTGGTTTATCATTGGTTAATTATCTCCGTAAAGGTTAAACGCTAAAGTTAGCTATGAGCTTTGCTGCTTGTAAGTGGCTATTGTGTGCTTAAAAGGGATTGATATAAAGTAATCATAGTAGTGTGCAAGCTTAATGCAGCATTGGTTGGAACTAAAAATAAAGGGGTAAACAGTGATACTAACCATTGTATTTGTTATTTATATTGCCGTGATATTCGCGCTTGGCATCTGCTCGTATTTCTACACCAAAAATATGCATGATTACATGTTAGGTGGCCGCTCATTAAGTGGACCCATTGCTGCGCTTGGTGCAGGTGCTTCAGATATGAGCTCATGGCTTTTGTTGGCGCTTCCAGGGGCGGTTATGCTTCATGGTCTTAATCAAATATGGCTGCCAATTGGACTGGCGCTCGGTGCGTATCTAAACTGGCAAATTGTTGCAAAGCGCCTTAGGGTTTATACTGAAGTAGCAAAAGACTCCATTACGATTCCATCGTATTTTGAGAACCGATTTCATGACACAACAGGCATGTTAAGATTATTAACGGCGCTTGTAATTTTAATCTTTTTTACTTTTTATACTGCCTCTGGCTTTGTAGCAGGAGGGCTTTTATTTAGCTCCACCTTTCATGTGGGATATACCACAGGGCTTGTTCTTACCGCTGCAATTATTCTTATTTACACTTGTATTGGTGGTTTTCTGGCAATCTCATGGATTGATTTTTTTCAAGGCTGCTTAATGTTTATTGCGCTATTGGTTGTGCCAATCACCGTGTTGCATCACTTAGGTTCTTTACAAGGAAGCCTCTCTACCATTACACATCAGTCAAGTGTGTACTTAAATGCATTTAAGGGCACTTCTTTTATTGGTGTGATCTCTTTATTTGCTTGGGGGCTTGGCTATTTTGGTCAGCCGCATATTCTGGTGCGTTTTATGGCGACAAAAAGTGCAAAAACGATTCCGCAGGCACAGTTTATTTGTATGACATGGATGTGTTTAGCACTTTTAGGTGCAGTATTTACAGGTCTTTTAGGCATTGCATTTTTTGCACCTAATGGTTTATCCAATCCAGAGACAGTGTTTTTGGTTTTAGCAGAGAGCTTATTTAATCCGTGGATTGCAGGTTTACTGTTGGCAGCCGTATTATCCGCGACAATGAGCACTGCCTCAGCACAACTTCTTGCCTCATCAAGTGCAGTGGCTGAAGATTTTTATCATAAATTTATTCGCCCAGATGCAAAAGCACGTGAGCTGTTATGGGTGAGTCGCCTGATTGTGCTTGTTATTGCCGTTATTGCTGTTTTACTGTCATTGAATCCTAAAAGCTCTATTTTGGCTCTCGTTGGATATGCTTGGGCAGGATTGGGCGCATCATTTGGACCCATTATTGTGTTGTCACTTTTTTGGAAACGAATGAATCTGACAGGGGCATTTTTAGGGATTATCATCGGTGCATTAACCGTCATTATCTGGCCACACTTTAAAAGTTATGGTGGCATTTTTGCGCTCTATGAGCTTCTTCCGGGGTTTGTATTTGCCTGTATTGGTATTTATGTTGGTAGCATGTTAACCAAAGCACCTTCATTGAAGCTTTTATCTCAGCACCGTGAAGTTATTCTAGTTGAAGGCAGTAAAACACACGCTTAAAAATATCGAATTTAAGCAGATTTATAAGAACTTTGCGTTATAATAGAGCATCTGATTTATGATATAGATGGAACCTTATTTTAACCTATGTTACTGCTGTCGTTATTGAGTTTATTTATTTTTCAGATTCTGGGCGTGATGTTACCAGGACCTGATTTTTTTATGGTGCTTCGCTCATCATTAAAATATGGCCGAAACCCGGCTTTAGTCGTTGCGCTTGGCATTGCATGCGGCGTCTTTATCTACGCCTCTGTTGTGGTTTTATTTCTTGATTATATGAGTGAGTCATTCTTATCTATCGTGCAGTGGATTGGCCTTTTTGGTGGCTGTTATTTGCTGTATATTGCCTATCATTGCTTTAAAGCCTCAGGCTCACCTACAAGCTTGGATGATAAGGGAAATAGCGTTCAAGTATCAAAAAAACACTTATTTACAACGGGTCTTGGCTGTAATTTATCAAATCCAAAGGTCATTATCTTCTTTTTGAGTCTACTACCACTTTTTGTGATGAAATCAAGTGCGCTTTGGTATCATCTAGCCATTATTGCCATTATGTTTTTAACAACACTTATCTGGTTTAGTTTTGTGGCAAGCGTGATGGGCTATGCGCGTGTACGAAGTATGTTTGCCAGACAAATGCCGAAGCTTGAGAAAATATTTGGTGTGATTTTAATCTTGTTTGCACTGGCGCTTTTTTATGAGTTTTACCTGCATATGGTCAGTAAATAACAGAGAGTCCAATCAACCATTGAGCAAGATAATAGGTGCTCATAATCCATAATGTAGCCTGTTTCATAGGCATTTTAAACTTATCCCATGCGAGTATGGAATCAGATAGCATAAATAAAATAGCACCTGCAAAAATGAGGCTCTCAGTACTTTGAGATCTGCCAATAAATGCATTAATTGCTAAATACCCCATGATGCTAATGATAAGGATGTAGATAGCAACAGCCGCTTTGTCATTGCCAAGTTTTGAGAATAATAGGCAATAAAAACCGACTCCATAGAGTAATATTGGCAAAATAAGTATGAGGCTATAGCTGGTTTGTAGCAAATAAAAGCCAATAATATAGAAAATATGGGCAATTAAAAAAGCAACAAGCCCGTGGGTGAAATACCTCTGAGAGAGCAAAAATGCATCGCCAAATAAAGAGAAGCAAAGTCCAAGGACGATAAGACTTGCATATAAAGAAAAGTTTGGCGCATTAAAGATGACATATAAAATAATCAAAGATGTCGTTAGCACCTTGAAAAAAGTAAAAAACGCAAATATAAAGCCAGATTTTCTGCTGCTAGTAAGAATGTGTATCAACGCTGATAAAATCAAGAGTGTGGTGTAATAGACAAGCATCTATCTTACTTAACATCAAAGTTGAGTTTGGCAATAACCGCGTAGTGATCAGAAAGATCTGGTTTGCCTTTTAACTGTTTGCTTTTCAGTGCAATGATTGATGTGCTTGAGTGTTCATTGGCACAGAGATAGCCTTGAATACAAAGAATATGATCAAGTGTTGTTTGCTCACTGCTATCAATCATCGTATTTGTTGTAGCATCATAGCTAAAAGGAAGTGTCTCTGGGCCATATACTGAAGCTGCTGTGGCATTCAGTATCCTTAGAAGCTCAGCATAAATAGGATGGTCTTTACTTTGAGGCGCTTGCCCTTTTATTGCCTTACCACTATCAGCATTAAAATCTCCAAGGACAATAAGTGGCTCATTTGCTGGTAGTTGTAAGTTGGCAATAAACTGATTGAGTGCACCAATTTGGTTTTTCCAGTGGGTATATTCTTCAGTAGTATATTGTGGGAAGGATAAACTTTGTGTGTGAAGTGAAATAATATTGTAGCGCTTATTATCTTTGTTGATACTGACAAATACAGCGCCTTTATTTGAAATGCCTTCAACGCCATATGAGCGTGGAAATACAAGATACTGTGGTGAGCCCGCAAAGGGGTATTTGCTGTAAATAATCACGCCACCATTTAAAAGATTAATATGCTCCCAGCTTGGTTGACCAACCACTTTAGTTTTGTAGATAAAACCATATTTTTTCATTTGTGCATTTAGAATTGCTGAGGATATAGGTGCAATGTCCTCTTGGAAAGCCACGACATCGACATTAAGCTTATTAATTTTTTTGGGGATATAATACGCGCGCTTAAAGGGGTGATTGAGATTTTTGGTTAAATCAGAAATTGGGATGTTAGGTAAAAGATTTGCATTGTAACTTAATACAGTTAAATCACTGGCAAATAAAGCCGAAATTGCACTGATAACAATAAGCCATGATAAAGTCATTTTTTTAAACATAATTCTCTCCATGATATTCCTTTCGCATTTGATGATAATCATTGATGTGTGAAAATTCAAAGGGAGTATGCAAAAATTTGTATATACCACTCGCGAATCATTTTGCGGGTGGTATAAGCGTAATAGTTACTCTGTTTTGTTATTTCATGGTTTTATAAAATAAAGTTATTAAAACCCTATGGGCGAGCACAATGGCGTTTACTTTAAATCAAAGGCAAAAGATTCACTTTACATCTGTAGAGCTTCCATTTGAGGACGACCAGCAAAGACTCGGTGAGTTGCTTATCCAATCTATGCTAAGCTCAAAGCAAGATAAAGCGGCAGTATTAAATGGTATTATCAAAGGTGATTTATCAGTAGCGAGAAAAATTGAACTTCTAAATATTGCCTATCTTTATCACTATATTGATAGGGTTAATCTTAAGCGCTTTATTGATGTCTGTGATCGTTCTTTTGATATAGAGGCTTAAAAAGTAGCCTTTGTTATTCTTTATCTATTAAAGTCATGTTGATAAATATATTTAAAGTGATATATTTAAATATATATTAATCCTTTAGGAATAACCTATGTCTATGATATCTTTAAAGCTTGATGATGCACTAGAAAAGGAAAGCATGGTGGTTGCTAAATCACTAGGGTTATCAAGAACGAAGTTTATCACACATGCAATAGAACATGAGATTGCACGGATTAAACGCAAAAAAGAGCGTGAAAAAATAGCAAAATTTCTTTTGCAGATGCGTCAAAATAAGCAATATCAAATAGAGATGGAAGATATTGAAAAAGGTCTCAGTGATGAGTAATTCTCTGAAAACTTCAGGTATTTATCTTGCTAATCTGAATCCAAATAAGGGGAGTGAGATAGGAAAAAAGCGACCGGTTATCATACTAACGCATCAATTATTTCTCGATAGTAACTTATCACCTATTTTTATCTGTCCACTTAGTACGCAATCGTACGACAAGCATGATGTACTACATGTGAAAATTACCCATAGAGATTATTTGGAGCAAGATAGCTTTGCACTTCCTGAACAGTGTAGATCTATTGCGCTCTCTCGTATCGAGTCCATACTAATTAGCACCATCACACTGGATGAGCGAAAGCTTATTTTGCAAAAGCTGGATTTATTGATTGGGATCACAGAGACCTTTAACGATTAGCGTAATTCTTACGATATATTTCATCATTCCCTCTTGATATCTTAGTAACTATATCAGATTAAAAATCATTCTATTTCAGGCGAAATGCTAATTGTAAAATGATTGCGAATAAATATATACCACTCGCGAATCATTTTACGGTGTTTAATGTTGAAGAAGTTTTTGATAGTTTTGAGTCATTGGATTGCAGGTAATAGCTCGGACTATTAGCAATATCTGATGACTTAAAAGAACAAGAAATTCAATGGCAGAAATAGGGTGAAATGGTTTGCGGGTGGTATAAATGGGGTCACTTTCTAAAAGTGATAGATACTAAGGGTGCAAGAGATAATTTATGGATAAACTAGCAAAATATATCGGATTTGATATAGATGGCACGCTGTTATTTGCAGGTGATAAGCTTTCAACACAAATGAAACATCGCATCGTAAAGTTGCAAAAATTGGGGCATTATGTGTTTTTTGCATCAGGAAAGCCAATGCAGTATATCATTGATATTTGCAAAGAGTTTTCATTTTCCCCTTGGGCCATTGTTGCTGAAAATGGCGGGCATGTTTTATTGGAAGGAAAAGAAGATAACGCATTAGCAATAAAAGACAATGATCTGAAGTGTATTTCCCAAAGGTTCAATTTTAACACGCTACCACCACATAAGGTTGAAAAGAAAAAATCCATTATAACCCTGTGCTTTTATACGATGAAAGAAGGTCAAAAAGCGCGTCAGAGCTTGATTGACTTCATTCACAAGAATCAGTTGAGTGTGGATGTGTTTTTATATGATGATTGTGCGCTGGATCTTGTTCCTAAAGGAGTCGATAAATCAGTTATTTTGAACTATATCCAAGCGGATGAACAGGTTATGTTCTTTGGTGACTCATTTAATGATGTATCGTTAATGTCCCGTAGCAATGTGATTCCGATGGCGGTTTGCAACTCGATTTATGAGATAAAAACATTAGCATTAGCAAAAAATGGCATCGTTGCTACACACTCTGCTCAAAAAGGTGTGAGCGAAGTGCTGGATTTGTTTTTAGATATAAAAGGAGCTACATTGTGATTGCCTCTTTTATCTGTGCCGTAATGTTATTTTTTGCTGGGATACGTCTTCAGGAGAATAAACTAGTATCAACTATTAAAGCAAAATTAAATGGTGTGATTATTTATGTACTATTGCCGATGACGATCTTTTGCTCAATGTATAGCTTTCATTTTTATGAAAGAGAGCTTGTCATTCCTGTTGTTGCTGTGCTTTGGACGCTGATTATGGCAGCAATAATTATTGTATTTTATCGTATAAAGCCCTCTGAAAGAATTAAATCTGGCAGTAATGTCATTATGTTTTGCTCGGCAGAAGGCGGGAGTTTGGGTTTAATCTATGCACTGTTACTTTTTAATAAAAGCACACTTGGTATATTTTTTATGTACGATGTTGTGGTTGCGGTACTTCTTTTTTCATTTGTTAATTTCTTGGCGAGTAGTTATGGTCAATCAGGAAGTTATCAATTGAACACTTTGTTTAAGTTTCTAATAAGTCCGATTATATTATCAATGATCGACCAATTAATATGTACTCGGTATTGATTGATTACAGTTATGATGAATATAAGATTCTAACGCGCTATGCCAATCAAGTGATTCAAGCGGTGGGTATTTTGCATGGTGCTTCGCATTTAGAGGTGATTTTACAGTCAGATTTAACACCAAAGCTCGTTGAGATTGGTGCGCGCGTTGCAGGGTCAACAGATCTGAGTGCGGTGAGTAAGTGCATAGGCACAAACCAAGTAATTGAACTTGTAAAAAGCTATTTGGATGAGAAGAAGTTTCTAAAAGACATTGATAAGGAAGTGGCGTTAGAGAAATTTGCCATGCATGTATTTTTATTCTCAACAATAGAAGGGGATATCCAAGCGGTGCCACAAAGTGCTCCATGGTGTGACATTACAACACTCCACAGCAGTTTTGTGAATTTGACTGAAGGAAATAAACTTGAGAAAACCACCTCACTTGCTAATTTCTCAGGCTATGTATATCTCCTATCTGACAAACAAAATACGCTGCATGATGATTACACAAAGTTTCGTAAGCTTGAGAATGAGTATTATCAACAACTAACTAAAATCATATTCCTTAATTGGATGTAAATGGATATTTTTATGGATATGTAATAAATTAGACTGTATTATTGGATATAAATGGATAACTTAGTGGATGCCATGGATCCTATTTTTTCTCAATTCTTTAAATAAACAAGTCAAACGCCTAATGATCAAAATTGAAAAAGAACAAATGCTGTTACAAACACTCCCGGAAACATCATTAATGATCATAGAGCATATAAAAGCACATGGGCGTGTTACTCTTTCAGAAATGGTTACTTTCACTGGTATAAACAGAAACACACTGAAAAAACATTTTCAAAAGTTAGTCTCAATGAAGCAAATCAGCCAACATGGTAAAGGTCGTGGCGTTTGGTACTCTATCACTTAAACTTACTTTTAATCATGCCACAAATCTTGAAAGGTAGTGATTCCGTTATATCTGATTCAGGTTGGCAGTAAGCATCTCTCCTATTTTTATCGCGATTATTGTTCCTTTTATGTCAATTACTAGCAGTGAGCGAAAGCTGAGTCTAGATTTGAACTCTTTAGGGTAATATTTACGCTGTTATCAGCAGTGATAGTTTGGTTATATAGTAGGTAGCTGGATTTTAATGTACCCCCGAGGTCCAGCTACCCAATTGAATCTTGTGTATCACAAACCTAAGCTTGGGATTTTGAAGCGTAGATAAATTAATGAAGGAGTATTGAGATGATTTGTTGTGGATATTGTTGGATTACCGACTATAAGCAAAAACAATTAGAGCGTGAGAAAAAAGCACTCTTACGTAAGGCATTTAAATGAATACAAATCAAATATTAACTTTCTTTATTGCTGCCTCTGCTGCTATCGTTGGCCTTTTATTTGGCTATGATGTTGGGATTATTTCAGGGGTAATTATTTTTATTAAGCCGTATTTTTCCCTCTCTGCAATCGAGGTGGGTTTGATTGTTGGTGCTGTGGCCTTTGGTGCGTTTATCTCGGCTTTGTTTTGTGGTAAATTAGGAGATCGTTATGGCAGAAAGAGTTTATTAATTACCACGGCATTTTTGTTTGTTGTTGGTTCTGTCATTTGCGCAATTGCTGGTTCAAGTATCATGCTGTGTTTAGGTCGGGCGATACTAGGTGTTGCCGTTGGAATTGGTTCTTTTACCGTGCCGTTATACATATCTGAAATTGCACCTAAAAAACTACGTGGACGTTTGGTAACATTAAATCAACTTGCGATCACACTTGGCATTTGTGTGGCATATGTTGTGAATTTGATTTTTTCAAGTTCAGGAGACTGGCGGTTGATGTTATTACTTGGTGCCTGTCCTGCCATCCTTTTACTCATTATATTATGCTATCTCCCAAAAAGCCCAAGATGGCTGATGGCGAATCATTATACCAAAGAAGCAGAAGCCATTTTATGTAGCATACATGGCAAAGATCATGCAAAGCGTGAATATGATGAAATTAAATCTGTGCTTGAGAAGGCTAATCATAAAGTTTCTATTTTTAATCGAAAATATATAAAGCCATTGTTGCTTGGTATTATGATTAGCATTGTAACGCAAGCGGTTGGAGTTAATGCGATTATATACTACGCGCCAACCATTTTTAAACTGACAGGCTTTTCATCAAATAGTACTGCGATTTTAGCAACTTTGGGTATTGGATTAACCAATGTTGTCTTTACTATCCTGGCAATTGGAATTATTGATAAAGCAGGTCGGCGTAAGCTATTGTTAGTTGGTCTAAGTGGCATTATTGTTAGTCTTATGATTCTAAGTGTTGCTTTTGATGGTAAAGTAGCCGCAGGATCAGTTGCTTGGCTGGCACTTTTTGCGATGGTGTTTTTCATCGCATGTCAGGCCTTTAGTACGGGGCCTGCCTGTTGGTTGATTCCATCTGAAATTTTCCCTGTCAGTATCAGAAGTCAGGGTGTGGGAATTTCGGCAGCGTGCAATTGGGGAACGAATGTTATCGTTGCCTTCTTATTTCCTATTTTCCTGCAAAAATATGGCGCTGTGGCAACCTTCTCATGCTTTCTTGGTATTGCGGTTATTGGTTTTATATATGTCTTTTTCAAGTTGCCTGAGACAAAGGGCGTTTCATTGGAAGAAATTGAAAATAACATTTTAAAAGAGCTGCCACTGAGAAAGCTTGGTGCTTAAAAGTATTACATAATCACTACACATGGGGTGTGTCATGACTCAGTCATTTTGTTAAAAGGTGGCTGGGTTTTGGGATTGGGAAAAAATACAATTGGGGAGAGAATATGAAATGGGGAAAATATAAAAAATTTGGCAATATGATGTTCTGTGCATACCTCATAGCGCTACCAAGTGTTGGTATCTGTAATGGCTTTGGTGGAGGGAGTTTTCATATTGTTAATCACTCCAGTGACAAACTTTATTTGGCCACAATGAAAACAAATTGTGCATCGGCTGTAAAGTATATGAATCTATACGATAAACATAATGGTGTGTTAAATGTAGGAACAGAGAGTACGTTGCACTTTGATTATTCAATCGCTTGTGGCGAAATGGGAGGTTATGGAATCTCTCGTGTCGTCTTTACGCTTTTAGATGCTGATGGTGTTATTGCAACTTTTGCTGCAAGTATTGGCAGCTTACAAGCGCCTGAGAAATCTTACTATCATGCCTATACAGTTAAAAAAGAGTCCTATTGTATCGAGAAAGTTAATAGTGATACTTTTTCTGTTTCAATTAAAGATAAATAATCTTCTTTCCGGTGGGGAAGTCAGGCACAAGGATGTGCTCTGACAGGTGATCAGCTCTAGTAGCTATTTGAAGGTCTATGGTTACATGACTCCTTTTTAGTTTGTAAATATGAGAGTTTAAACATATTAGAAAAACCAATAATATTATAACCTCATATTTATAATTTATAGTTAGCTCATGCCTGTAACACGTGTTACATCAGGTTTTCCTTTATCATCATACACTAAAAATTGACTATATGAAGTACCACTGCTCTCATATGAGGAACCTGATTTGCCGGTATTCGCATTTGTAGCACTAATTTCGGTAACTAAGCATACCCCTCTTGAGTCGGCCGTCCATGACTTATGTGGCTCAATCCTATAATCATCATTACTGCAAAAAGCACTAGCGTATTTTACAGTACCATATATAGCATAATCAGTTGTATTTTGAATATGTACATATGGGTACGATGATACCCCTTGGTTATTAAGTGCTAACGCGGCGATAGGTGTAGTTGCCATTGTTATTCCTGTAAGTGATAATAATATAATATTTTTAAGTTTCATTTTTAAAACCTCATTGGTTTGTTAATCACTATTGATTTAAAGTTTCACGTACCCTCACGCTAGACTATTATAACTTACCTCCTTAATTTATAATGAATATTCTTTAACAGCTGTATGGTTGTGCATCATAATTTATCCAATTTCACCTAATAGAAGGTTTCCTCCTGTAATGCCAAGTAGAAGCTTATTTCCAAGCAAGGTAGCACTTTTAATAGATGTGTAGCTCTCGCTTGGTAATGTGAGGCTGGTGATGCTTTTAATGCTGTTATCTGCATTTAATGTGGCTACCATAAGGAGGTTACTATCAGTGCCAATAATAAGCTTGTTATTGCTATAAAGTGATAGGGTTGCAATATTTGCATTTGTTAGCCGGATGCTGGAGCTAGTCGTGTAAGTATGAATATCAGATAAACTTCCTTTGTTGTTATCATATTTCGCAATAACAAGTCCTTTAGATGTGCCAATATATAGATAGCCATTCTTTACAGCCAGTGCATTGATTTGACTATCTGGAAGGATATTGGAGGCGTTGTAGGTTGTAAAGTTAGATAGATTTTGACTGTCTGGGTTATATTTCCCTATAGAAAGTCCATTGAGAGTGCCAATAAAAACAAGGTTATTAGCTGTTTTGACTGTTGTGATATGATCTGATGGTAAAACAGGGTTGTTATAAGTTTTTAGGCTAGAAAGATTACTGCCGTCTAGCTTAGCAAGAATAAGGCCAATGTCAGTTGTGCCAATAAAAAGCGTTGTATCCTTTTGTGCAATAGAGCTGATGTAATGTGTGTTTAAGAAAGTATGAATATTTGTTATAGCATTATCTTTATACTCAGCAATGGAAAGTCCGTTATCAAATCCAAGAAGAAGCTGGTTTTTATTGAATAGTGCGTTTGTAACTCCATTACTTGGCAGTTTTATCTTTGATGTGGTGTTATAGCAATTATTAATACTTAGTTGATAAGTTTGGGGGTCTGTAGAAGCTGTGCAAACTCCCCCTCCTGTTGTTGTGATTGTTATGTTATTACCTTCAGATTGAAGTGAGCTAATTGTATAAGGGGGAAGTAGTGGCGTTTGTGTATACTGAGAGACCTTGGTCATGTCAAGAAAATCTTTGCTAGAGGCGCTTGTGCTATTAAATGGTATTTTAAGTAAACCACTCTTAGCTATGCCAACTAAAAGGGTTTTATCCTTGCGTGATAAAGCTGTCACATAGTTATTTGCTAAGCTTGGTTGTGTAGTTGTTTTATACGTGATTACATCAGATATCTTTCGTGTTGACGGATCGTATTTGCCAACACTAAGCCCATTTAGCTGGCTGCCTATAATCATCCACTTATTATCAATGATGTCAATGCTATTGGTAAATGGGTAGGTTACGTCTGTCAAGTTAATATTAGATAAGGCTCCATTTAGATAAGATGCTGCCACAAGTCCTTTGATTGTGGAAATAAAAAGCGCATCATTGGTTGGAGAAGCAGCATGATAGAGTGATATATTTGTAATGTTATCGCTTGGTAGCTTTTCGTTGATTGATGTTGTCGTATAACTGTGAGTAAGCGTGATGTTGTTATTGGTGTTATCATATTGATAGGTTTGTACCCCTTTTTTTGCAGTTGCGAGCATAAGCCATTTACTGTTATCAAATATTGCTTTAACAATGTAGTTAATGCTAAGATCAGTTACTTGATAGTAATGTAGTGACTTTGTGATGGTTGAGGTGCTTTTATCATAGCTATCAATAGCAATTCCGCCTCTAGCGACAATAATAAGCTTGTCTTTATTCTGATTGAGAAAAATACCTATTATTTCACCTTTTGGGATAAGCTTTGAATTTTGATTATATTGGTAGGCTTTTATAGCGCTGGTTAGACCAGTTTGTGTATCATAATCATAAACAAGTAGCGTATCGCCTGTGCTCACAAAGCTTGTGGAGTCTGTATTATTATATGCAGATATAGATGTGTGATATTGATCTAAAGTATGCCAGCTTAATCCATTGTCATAACTGAAATAAAGCCCATCAGTGGTGCCGATAATGATTGAGTTTGCTGAAAGCTGTTTGATGAACGTGATAAAACTACCAAGTGGTTGAGGGATGTTTTCTCCCAAATCATAAAGTGGGTTGATAAAATATTGTTTTCCGTAACTTGTGAATTTTAGATAACCAAGATTATAGCTTAGATCATGTTGTTTAAGCTTAAAGTTAAGGCTTAATTTGGTGCCTTGAGAGTTAGATTCCCCTTGTGATGCAAGTGATTTTGGTGAAAAATTAATTGATGCAATATTGCAGGCTTTATTATCTACACAGTTATTAGTCGTTGTTATTTTCACCCCTTTCAGTGCATCTTCAAAGAGCAATTTTACATTGCTAAGCGATTGAGTTGTATTATTTTGTATGCGAGCTGTGTAGTTTAGCTCATCGCTATCAAAAAGCCGTACATTGAGAGGGTTAACATGTGAGTTAAATGTAATACTATTTGCAGGGGTTGCTGCGCTTGTGTAGATAAACGTTTTTTCTGCACCCATTAGTGAGGTGTTTAAGTGTTTTTGGCCAACTTGTATATTAATATCCGCTGTCGAAAAGTATTGGCTTGTCGAAGTGGGACTGTATCTTACTTTAAATGAACAAGTGCCATTATCATTAAGTCCTGTTGTGCAGTTGTTGTCAAAAAGTTCATAAGGTCTACTAATGCCAGAAATATTAACCGTTTGTGTTGTCAGTTTGGCGCTATCAATTACAAGGTTGTCTGTTTTACTGGTGATTGTAAAAGTTGCTGATGCATTTTCTCCTATATCTGCATATAAGTTACTACTGCTTGCTGAAAGTGATATGGTTGTCGTGGGTGTGTTAGACCCTCCTGATCCACCGCCACCGCCACCTCCACCACATCCTGAGATAAAAACTACGCTAATAAATAATATGGATGGATAGATATATTTTAACAATATGTTCACCTTTTAGAAATTCGATAGCTTAAGGGCATCTTTTTATCATATAAATTCAAAGTAATTAAAATAGCGTAAAAATTACGATATTTTTTTGGTAAGCAATCGGTACTCTGGGAATACTAATTGATGTATTTGTTTTTTAAAACATAATCCAAGTTTGAAATAGTGAATAGATAAGGGGGTATTTAATATGTTTGAGTCAGTAAAAAGACTTTATGTGTTAAGAGAATGGTTGATTAAATCAACTTATACATTAAGTGCTTTTCTATTTATCCCTTTAGTAAGTTTGAATACTGGCTTCGCTGAAGGACTTCAGTATGTTAATACATATGGAATTCCTTATGATAACTGGGTAACATTAAATGAGAATATTAAGTATGAAAAAGCAATGCTTCCAGATTTGCAGAAGTTAAGCCAATACAAAGATGATATTAAAAAAAACACCACTGATGTAGGTATTAATAAATCAGCCTTAAGCGCGTTAGGGAATTTAACAGGGAGTTCGAAGTTAGTAGAGACATTGAATGGAGATGGGAAAGATAAATCGGGTTTGATTTCAGATGTCAGCAATTTAAGTAAAACGGTAGGGAGCAAAGCAGATAATACGGGTATATTTGCTGATATTAAGAGTAATGCTGAAGGGATTAGTGCAAATAAGGGGTCAATTAGTAAGCTTCAAGGGACAGTGGGAGATAAAGACTCAGGCTTAGTCAAAGATGTTACAAGTTTAACAACTGCAGTAGGGAATAAAGATTCAGGCTTGGTGAAATCAGTGACAGATAATAGCAGTTCTATTAGTAGCTTAAGTGGTCAGATAGGTAATGGCAGTAGTGGTTT
>NZ_KB902274.1 GCF_000379445.1 Fangia hongkongensis FSC776 = DSM 21703 | reverse complement strand
TAGTGCTGACTTTGAGCACACGTGCCGTATCACGAATACCACTACCATTGTTGCACATATCAATAATCTTTTCTTTTGTCTCAGGAAGCCTGCCTTTTGCTTTATATTCAAGCTGAAAGTATTTGCCACAATCTTGGCATTTATACTTCTGAACTCCCTCAGGGTTTGACTTTATCCTATGCCTACCAGCCTTTACTGTATTATTGGATTTACATAGCCTGCAAGTAACGTCAATTTTTGCCATTTTTGATTGAGCATTTTACACGGAGTTAAGACAAAGTAAAACACTACCGAGTAGGTTATATATTCCTTATGGAAAGAATTAAAATTATACAGGTTCCTGATGGACTCATTTTTATACTATACTTAAAAAGAGGTAGATGTAAGGATATTACTGTTAGCGTTTTGTTATAGATGATAGCAGTTGCCTCTTAAACGTAGGATTAAGTTGTGAGGTAAGTATGATGTTGCTCGGTAAATTAAGGAAACAACAAGGGGGTGTGATTCTTATTGCGCTTATTGTTGTGGCGGCAGTTGCAATCCTTGCAGGTTCTATTTTATATGTGGTGAAAATTAGCATCGTACAGAACAACGCTATTAACCGTTATAATGATAACAGAAACAGCGTGTTTCTAGCGCTGAAAGCCAATATTTCAAGCGCGGGTTTCCCATACACCAATACACCAAGCTCAGGGACATCAAACTATAGCTCTGCCAATACAACCATCACAGTGACAAAAAATGTTAATGGTATTTATCCTGAGAGCATTATGCTTTACTCTCCTGCAGCATACCTTCAATATAACTCAACAATAAGTGTAACCAATACCTCTGGAGCAAGTACAAGTTATTACTCGTTAATTAACTCACCAAGCCAGTATTATTTAATTGACACTATTAGTCCTAATACAATACAAGAGGTGAATATTCCTATTGTTAAAGTTGGGAATTTAAACACAGCACAATTGAATATCTCCAGTTCATTAGATAATGGTGCTGCCGGGTATGTTGGCTATATTACCAGCGATAATACAGCTAAAACATTAACCTTCACACCCTATCCCGCAACAACACCACAAAGCTTTACATTAAACTATCCTGATAATAATAACTATGTATTAACCCAAGGATGGTATTTAAGTGGAGGCGCATGGTATTGGAGCTTATTTATCTATGATGTAAGTACAAACTATGCCTATCAAACATCCATTAGTTTAGCCAATGTGCTTGATTTGGAGAATAATGATACATTCTCAACGCTTACTTGGACAAATATTATCTCACCAAATACCACAACTCATGATCCGTATAACTCAAGTATTAAATATCCTAAAGGCAGCTATGTTACTTATGATGGCCAAGTTTTTGTATCTGTTCGTGCTGTAAATAGTGGTAATAATAAAGATCCATATAGTAAGCCAACATGGTGGCGATTAGTGATCCCTGAGAACACCTATCCTAGTTGGAATACAAGTGTATATTATTTTAAAGGCGATGTTATTACTGAAAATGGCACAAAATATGTGGCAACAAAAAACAATAGTCAGAGTCAATCAGCTCCGCCAAGCAATCGTTGGGCAGTGGTGAACTCAACAAGTGCATCTTCTTGGCAGTCGCAAGTATATAACCCAGGTGAGTATGTTACTTACAGCTCTGGTGGGGATACCTTTACCTTTGTGAACATTAAAAAAAGTAACAAAAATAAAACACCTTTCCAGCAAAGTAATAACTGGCGGGTAGTTAATACGAGCTCAGCAAATTTGCCATATAGTAATAAGGTGTATTATACCAAAGGTTTAAAAATCACCTACGATGGGCAAACTTTTGTCAGTACAACAAATACAAAAAATAATCCTTATCAAAATAACCAAAATAGATGGCGTGTTTTAATCCCAGAAGGCACAGCACCAACATATAATGCTAATGTTCGCTATTATATGGATGATCGAGTAACCTTTCAGGGAAATGTGTATGAGACAGATAGAAACTATAATCAAACCGTTGCACCAGGGCAAACGCCAGCAACACATCCTGGTAAGTGGGATTTAGTATAAGGTGGAGGTGATACATATGATGAAATATTGCCGAAAAATACTGTTATTTATGCTGTTATATATCCCATGGGTGGCTTTTTCAGCAGGGCTTGATACCAGTAATACAATTATGAGTGCCAAGCTGATTAATGATAGAGACACCATTTATTCAATGGTGATGACAAAAAACTCAAGTAATAACCTTGTGGCATATGTCTATACCAATTCTGGAGGGACACAAAATAGCTATGATTACGGTGCTTACAGTAGTGCAACTGGCATCTATCTTTTGCCTTTAGATCGAAATAGTAATCAAAATGTACAAGATGTTTTGATTTTTGCTTCAACGACATCAGGTTTAGAGACAATTTACTCCTCTCGCATTCAAAGTGCAGCGATTCAAAGTGCAACCAATATGCTAACGATTAATCCGATTATTGGGGTAATGAGCTACCCACCGCAAATTATCCCTCGTGATGGGTCAAGTGAATATCTTGTGATTAGCTATGCAGATAGAGTGGATGTTTATGATTATGCCCCTTCAGATATGGCCGCAACGCCAAGCACGCCTACACTAACTTTCATTAAAACTGCATTTAGCTCAGTGACAGAAGCTGTTGTAAAAGTTTTTCCGTTTCGCGGGTTTATTATTGTATTAACCGATGGCGGAAATGCTTATTTTATTGCGCTTGAGCAAACGCTTGGCACATTTAAAACTTATTCAAATATTAGCCTGACTTCCGGCAGTTATATTACCTATAGCGTTACGACACAAAAGGTCTATTTGAATACAGATTCTGGCAGTATTGAAATTCAAAATGCACCAATGCCTTATGGTGTGATTGCCTTACAAGAAGTGCAATAAGTTGACGTTATATACTTTTCTCTCGTGCTTTTTTTTCTAAGCGCTTTCCTTTATAAAGCGGGATAAGCGCAAATACGGCGATAAGCAAAGTAAAGTAGAACCACTTATTACTTGGCATAGGATGGACAAGGTCAATCACTAAGAACAGTGCATAAACAAGCATCACAATAAGACCTGATACCCCATAGGCAACCCCTTGTGCCTTACCCTGAAGTGAAATCACCGTGTTTTTTTGTGCAAGTGTAATGATAATGGCCCAGCAAGAGACACATAATCCAACAAAAAAATAACAAATCACAGCTAAAGGAATGTGATGTATAGAGGCCAAAAGCAGATATAAAATAGCTGAGAAGACAAGCGCAAACATAATGACCTTAACATCAGTATATCGATCAGCAAACCAAGGCATGGCAAATGTGCCAACGATAAAGCCAACAGAAAAACTTGTTTCAATAATGCCAAACTCAAATGAGCTTGCATGCAGAATATTCTTTGCATAAGGGGCTAAGAAAGCTGGAACAATCATAAATAAGCTACTAAAGCAGATCTGAGCGATATAATACCAAAATACAAAACGATGCTGATTGAGATAAATGATCACTTCTTTCCAGTCTTGGATAAAGGTTGTGGAGGTTGTTTCAACTTCTCGTCTTGGATGGATGCCAAAGCTTGCAATGAGAGAGATAAGTAGAACAAAAAGCAAAATATATAAAATATCATGCATGCTGTAAATAGTAATGAGAAGCCCACCTAATGACATCCCAATAACCATCCCAATTTCAAAAATGCCATCAATGGTGCTATTGGCGTACATTAAATTTTTATCGTCTTCAAATAGCTCTCGCACCAGTATCAGCATAGCAGGCATAAAAAATGCGAGAATGATCCCCCATAGTGTTGTGAAGATATAAATTTTAACTAAAGAGTCCAGCTCTCCAAGAAATAGGTAACAAAGCACCAAAAGCACACGAAGCACATTGACTGTAATAACAATATTGCGCCGTGGAAATTTATCAGCAACGTAACCTGTTAATGGTGAGAGTAAGGTTGCAAATATCCACCAAGTAAACATAAAAAGAATAATTGCAATGATGCTGTTATAGATGGACAACAAATGCCAACTCATGGCGATATAGGTGATGCCAACACCAATCGCTGAGCAAAAACCCATCAAACAAGCGCAGCTGAAGGCGCTATTTGCAAACAATGACATGCGTCGTCTTAGGTAACTTGACATCTCCCCACCTTATATAATTTCTCTTTAGTGCTAAGGCATGCTTGTCAAATCGATATACTATTTGACCGGCCTATGTTTTTTCTTTGTGTTGTTAATTTTGCTATAGGTTTGTGGTATCTACAAAGTAAACGCTATACACAAATGTTTATGTTGAGTTTTCCTTTCATCCCTAAAGCCTGTGCAAGGCTTAGAGCCTATGCTACCAGAAAATCATAATAGTGCTAGTGTTCTTAGCCGTGTTTTAGATTAAAATTCTGGCAAGTTCAAGCTGATCTGGTTACAATTTCAGATGTTTAGAATATGAAAAAGTATGATTTATGATCCACATTGTTTTATATGAGCCAGAAATTCCACCAAATACAGGAAATATCATTCGCCTATGTGCAAATGTTGGTGCTCAGTTGCATCTTATTGAGCCACTTGGGTTTAATTTGGATGAAAAAAAGTTAAGAAGAGCAGGGCTTGATTATCATGAGCTTACCAATGTTACAAGCTATAAAAACTTTCAAGACTTTCTAAGCCAACATCAAAATAAGAGAATTTGGGCTTGCACAACAAAAGCAAAATCATATTATCATAAAGTGACATTTAATAAAGATGACATGCTATTGTTAGGCCCTGAAAGTAGAGGTTTACCACAAGATGTATTGGATTTGCTCCAAAAAACGCAAATTAAATTGCCGATGCGAGAGGGAAGTAGGAGCTTGAACTTATCTAATGCAACTGCGATTATGCTGTATGAAGCGCTTCGCCAGCTTGATTTTCCGATGCAGCAATAACAATAGTGTTTAAGAGTAAGTACGCTTGGTAAATGATATACTTTGCAGTGAATATAATAAAGAAGATGGTTCCATAACTATGCAATATAATAAACATCCACATAGACGCAAAAATCCATTAACTGGTGAATGGGTGCTTGTCTCGCCACATAGACTTTCTCGCCCTTGGCAAGGACAGTCTGAAGCACCATTAGTGCTTGAAAATGCCAACTATGATAAAAGCTGTTATCTTTGTCCGGGGAATCAGCGTGCAAATGGACAAATGAATCCTGATTATAAGGGCACGTTTTCTTTTACAAATGATTATGCTGCGCTGTTGCCTGAGAGTAAGGATTTTTTTGAAGATGATCCACTTTTTTCTGTGCAATCAGCAAGAGGGACAGCAAAAGTAATTTGTTTCTCAGAAAATCATGCCCTTAGTATGGCATCGATGGAAGAGCATCAAATTCAAAGTGTTATTTCACTTTGGTCAGATGAAGTGGAAGCGTTATCTTCTGAATATCGTTGGGTACAGGTGTTTGAAAATAAAGGTGCGATAATGGGCTGCTCTAATCCGCACCCTCATGGGCAAATCTGGGCATGTGATTTTCTGCCGACGGAGGGAGAGAAAGAAGATCAAAAACAAAAAGAGTATTATGAGCGTTATCAAAGCAATCTTTTATTAGATTATGTTGAGCGTGAGTTAACCCTACAATCGCGTGTGGTGAGTGAGAATGACAGCTGGGTTGTCGTTGTGCCTTTTTGGGCAGTATGGCCATTTGAAACGATGTTGTTGCCTAAAAAGCAAATGAGTCACTTAAATTATTTAGATGGGAAATATCAACAAGACTTGGCTTCGATTTTAAAAATATTATTAACGAAATATGATAAGCTATTTAATACCTCTTTTCCATATTCTATGGGATGGCACGGCGCTCCTTTTGCAAAAGATATACCATATTGGCAGCTCCATGCACATTTCTATCCGCCGCTTTTGCGCTCTGAAAGTGTGAAAAAGTTTATGGTGGGATTTGAAATGTTAGGGGAGTCTCAGCGAGATCTCACGCCTGAATATGTTGCAACTGTATTACAGGAGCTGTAATAATGACAATAGATTCAATCAAATCATCATTGCAAGATCATTTTCAAACACGATTTCACAAGAGGGGTCAGGTTTTTTATGCGCCTGGACGTGTTAATATTATTGGTGAGCATACGGATTATAATCATGGATTTGTCATGCCAATGGCAATTAATAAAGGCACCTATATCACAATAGCAAAAAGAGAGGATAATCAGCTAAATATTTTCAGTCAAAATCTCTCTGAGGCAGTTAGTATTGAAAATATTAATAGCTTTAATGCTTTAACAGGAGAAAACCGTTGGGCAAACTATGTAGCAGGAGTGATATATTTTCTAATACAACATTGTGCTCTAGATGGGCATACAGGTGCAGATATATACATTTACAGTAACCTCCCAATGGGAGCAGGTCTTTCCTCATCGGCATCATTAACTATCGCAGTAGGCTATGCTTATCAAGCAATATACAATTTATCTTGCCCAAAGCGTAGACTTGCTGAGCTTGCACAAAAAGTTGAACACCAATTTGCCGGAACGCTCTGTGGTATTATGGATCAGATGGTTTGTGCTTTGGCTAAGGAGAGTCATGCGCTTTGTCTTGATTGTGATACATTGACATCTGAGCAAGTTCCTTGTGAATTTGAGAACCTTTCTTTTGTGATTTGCGATAGCTCGGTGAAACACTCACTTGCGGACTCGGCGTATAATGACAGAAGAGCGTCTTGTGAGCTTGCTGCTCAGGTTTGTGGTGAAAAAACACTCAGAGAAGTGACATACGATAAATTGGTGAGCTTCGGTGAGAAAATGCCAAAGGAGAGTTTTTTCTGTGCTAAGCATGTGATTACAGAGAATCAAAGAGTGCTCGAGGCGAAAAGGGCTATGCGTGCAGAAAACTGGCATGCTTTTGGAGCGCTTATGTTTGAATCACACCAATCACTACAACATGATTTCAGGGTCAGCTGTGATGAGCTTGATTATCTTGTAGAGCTATCAAAGCACTTTGATGGTGTTTATGGCGCTAGGATGACAGGAGGTGGATTTGGTGGATCTACTGTTGCTCTCGTGGAAGATCAGAGAATAGATGAATATCAAGAGTATATACAAAGCCATTATTCCCATCAATTTTCCTTGTCTCCAAAGTTATATACCTCTAGAGCCTGTCAAGGTGTCAGATCATTGATGTAGTGAAGTTTGTTGATAGATTTTTGTGTTTAGCTAAAGTTTCATTGAAGATTTGTAGATGATTCGTTACAATCGGTGCAACATAATCAGAATCTGAGTTATTCAGGCCAGTCAATAGGAGAATATAAATGACACAAGCCGCAGCGCGCCACATTTTGGTGCAAACAGAAAAAGAATGTGAAGCCTTAAAAGCAGAGATTGAATCTGGAAAAGATTTTGCTGAGGCAGCAAAAGAGAAATCACTTTGCCCATCTGGTAGAAATGGGGGTGAATTAGGTACATTTGGTCCAGGTCAAATGGTTCCTGAATTTGATCAAGTGGTCTTTAATGAAGAAGTAGGCAAGGTGCATGGTCCTGTGAAAACACAATTTGGCTATCATCTTGTTGAAGTAACGTCACGTTCGTAATCTATTATTTTATCTCGTATTCTTGCTACGGTACTTCTTGTAGCGTGATTTCTCTTGAATGTTGTATTTGATGCCAAGAACAAATACATTCGTTATTTTCGCCATCACAATCTGACATTAGATATATTTTGTCAAATATAATCGCGCCATTATTAATTGTGAATTCAAGTGGTATCGTATCTTGCCTGCCATACAATAAGCTAAGATGAGGATTAAATTCATATTGGCTTTTGGGATCTAAAGCTTGTGATAGTTTGTGAAGCGCTAAGAGTGACTCAGTCTTCTTAAAAGTTAACGCTAAAGATTGGAAAAAGCTTTTATTTATAATCATTCCATTGATGTTTGAAGTGGCGCTACAGGCATGATCAAACAAAGCATTAAATCGATCAATAAGTGTAGGTAAGTGCGTGGTTCTACCACAAAACAAAGTCATGTGTGCAGCAAACTTAGGCGTTTTGTAAGTACTGGCATAGTGTTGAATGATATCATTAAAGTTAAAGCTTTGTTTTGATGGCATGAGCCAGATGCAAAAAGAGGTGGTATCATTTGATTGAGGTAGTCCCATAGTGTGGTAGTCCTTGAAATGTTATAAATAATCATAACTGTAAAATTATTCAGATTATATATCAATCAGTTGTAAGTTAAAATAATGATGTACCTTTGATTAAAATCAGGTACAATGTGCTATCTATTTTGTATATCAAATATATAGTTAACTTTTGGATTAATATATGAGTTCTGATTCTAGTGAATTAAATTTTCACTCTTTAGGTTTAAATGAGAAATTACTGTCAGCTATCGATGCGTTAGGCTATAAAGAGCCAACGCCGATACAAGCAAATACGATTCCGTATGTGCTAGAGGGGCGTGATGTTTTGGGGCAAGCGCAAACAGGTACAGGGAAAACAGCAGCATTTGCACTGCCACTTTTGAATAATATGGATTTAGATAGTTCAAGCAAGCAGCCACAGGTATTGGTGTTAACTCCAACCCGTGAGCTGGCGATTCAAGTTGCAGAGAGCTTTGAGCAGTTTTCAAAGAATATTGCTCGGTTAAATGTGGTTTCTATCTATGGTGGTCAGGAATATGGCCGTCAAATACAAGCGCTTCGCCGTGGAGTGCAAGTGGTTGTAGGAACGGCGGGTCGTATTATGGATCATATGCGAAAAGGCACATTAAAACTGGATGCATTAAAAGCGCTCGTTTTAGATGAAGCTGATGAAATGTTAAGAATGGGCTTTATTGATGATGTTAAATGGGTGTTATCGCACACCCCTGACAGCTGTCAGCGTTTGTTATTCTCAGCAACGATGCCAAGGGATGTTATCGGTATTGTGAATACCTACCTAAGAGAGCCGTGCAAGGTTCAGATTAAAACAAAAGCAGCAACGGCAAAAACCATTCGCCAGCGCTTTTTTGTGGTAAAAGGATTAAGCAAGTTAGATGCGTTGGATCGTATTCTTGAAGTGGAGAACACAGATGGTGTAATGATCTTTGTTAAAACAAAGACTTCAACCATTGAAGTTGCTGATGGACTTAAAGCTAAAGGGCATTTGGCCGCTGCGATTAATGGCGATATGCAGCAAAATCAGCGTGAATATATTATCGATCAGTTAAAGTCAGGTAAAATTAATATCTTGGTCGCAACAGATGTAGTTGCGCGTGGCTTGGATGTTGAGCGCATCAGTCACGTTATCAATTTTGATTTGCCGCAAGATAATGAAGCATATGTTCATCGAATTGGTCGTACTGGACGCGCAGGACGAGAAGGAGATGCTATTTCACTTGTTTATACAAGAGACCTTCGCCAAGTAAGAATTTTAGAGCGTGTTATCCGTCACTCTTTAGAAGAGATGGAGTTACCAAGTGCTGAAGAAATTACCCAAAAGCGTGTGCAAAAATTTAAACATGATTTGGCGGAAATTGTTCGTCATAAAGATCTAACGAAATTTAAAGCGCTGGCACATGATATTCAGGTTGAATATGGCACTGAGACAGAAGATATGCTGGCGGGACTTATTTTCTTAGCGCAAACAGATAGAAATTTATTTGTTAAAGAAGTAAAAGTACAAAGTGAACGCCGTGATAGGGATAGACGCACTAAAGGGCGCTTTGATGATCGTGATAATAGACGAAAAGGCTCTGACCGTGATAGAAAAGGCGCACGCCCACGTCGCGATAGCAATATGCCAATGACTACTTATCGCGTTGAAGTTGGAA
Organism: Fangia hongkongensis FSC776 = DSM 21703; assembly: GCF_000379445.1. Lineage (GTDB taxonomy): Bacteria > Pseudomonadota > Gammaproteobacteria > Francisellales > Francisellaceae > Fangia > Fangia hongkongensis. Next base: position 128,673 of record NZ_KB902274.1, on the reverse strand, counting down.
AAGTGGACGGTGTTGAGCCAAGAAATCTCGTTGGGGCTATTGCCAATGAAGCTGGAATTGAAAGCAAGTTTATCGGTCAGATTAAACTCTTTGATAAATTTAGTACCGTTGATTTACCAGAAGATACTTCTAAGTCACAAATTGAGCATTTAAAGAAAGTATGGGTTGCAGGTAAAAAGCTTTCTATTAAAGAAGACAAACGTTAGAGAGCAAATTAATATCAACTGTGAAATACTTTACAGTTGATATTGGCTATCTAATTTATGTGTATCATAACCTGATCTTATAGATAGTTTTTAAGTTCGATAAATTGATTGATAATTGCATATGGCTTTAAGCTTGTAAAGTCAACGCCTTGATTATAACCCTCAGTAGTAAGAATGCATGGAATATCGCATTTTTTCGCACATAAATAATCATTATCTGAATCACCAATCATTAGGCTTGTATCTTCATCAGCTTTTAGTGCTTCCATCGCATATTGAAGTGGCGCTGGGTGTGGTTTGTAGTGCTGAGTGGAATCCCCACCAACAACAAGATTAAAATAATCTATTAGCTTGAGTGCCTTTAATGTCTTTGTTGCATGCCTTGCTTCTTTATTAGTGACAACGGCCATTTTAATGCCTTTGGCTTGAGCAAACTGAAGTACATCAGTAACGCCAGTATATATAGTGGTATGTTTGCCTAAATTTTTCTCATAAGCATCTAGAGTAATCGAAAGTGCTTTTGAAGCATATTGCTCTACTTGGGTCGCATTTAAATCAAGTTCAAGCACCTTTCTAACCGTTGTTGGAAAACCTTTGCCAACAATATTCGAAACGGTATGAGGGCTGATATCGGCCAGTGAAAAATAGTGGCGCATTTGATTCAGTGCATAGGTGATATCTGTGACACTATCAATCAGCGTGCCATCAAGGTCAAAAAAAAGGTAGTTAAATTTAGACATATATTATTTAAGATTTAATGTTTAAGGCGCTGTTATTGGAGCATGATGAGTGAAGTTTTGCAAGTGAATTAAAGGCATTGGAATAATGAAAACAAATTCCACAGAATAAGCGATGTGAAAGAGTATATACCACCCACAAACCATTTTACCCTATTTCTGCCATTGAATTTCTTGTTCTTTTGAGTCATCAGATATTGCTAATAGTCCGAGCTATTACCTGCAACCCAATGACTCAAAACTATAAAAACTTCTTCAACATTAAACACCGCAAAATGATTCGCGAGTGGTATAAGGGGTTCATAATACAATTTTTATGTATCAAAAATAATACACACTGTTGCTTGTTTGAAACATACAGTTCAAATTAAATGCTATATCATGCTTGCATAGCATTATTTATATAGGAAAAAGTAAGATTTTGCGTATTTAGTACGCTGGATTTAAGAATTTAATCAGCATATATTGATTCGATCTCTTGTGGATTATAACAAAAAGAAGATGCTTATGTTATTGAATTTAAGAGCAGCTTTGGTGGTGTTTTTAATTACATTGCCACTAAGTGTAGGTGTAGCGATTGCTAGCGGATTTCCAGCAAGTTCTGGGATGATCTCAGCAGTTATCGCAGCGCTTATAAGCTTTCTTTTTTCAAAATCAACAAGATTAATCAACCTTCCTGCAATGGGTGTTGTGGTTGCCAGCATTTTCTGCATCTCTTTTCTTGGGTCAATTGAATTATTTCTGGTATCAATCTTCTTAGCAGGCGTTTTGCAGGTTATATTGGCCTATTTGCCATTAGATAAGTTAATGAAGTTATTTCCAAAGTGTATTATTGTCGGGGTGCTTGGAGCAATTGGCTTGGCGCTTATTGTGAGACAGATTCCTTATTTGACAGGTAATGAAGAAGTCTATGTTGGCCTTTGGTCATTATTAGATATCCATGGTGCAAACAGTTTTGTTAAGGTATTTGCAGATATTAGCACTCAATATAACGTTGGCGCGTTAATTCTCTCACTTATTAGTTTTATGAGTTTGTATATATTTGCTAAGCCCGCCTTTATGCTAAAAGGTCGAGATTATTCTTATTTTCTTTCTGCTGTCTGCATAGTGATTGTGCTTGCGACAATCATAAATTTGTTATTTATTCACTTTATTCCAGATATCGCTCTAACAGGCGATACGCTGATACGCACTACAAATATGCATAACTTCCACTATCGGTTTTTCTTTCCAGATACGCTAGATACCACTTTGTTGGACTATAGAGTTTATCTTTGTGCTATTATTATTGCATTGGTATCAAGCTTTGAAGCCATGACAATGATAAAGTCGATTAACCTTAGAGTAAATGAAAAGGTCGATATTCAACATGAACTAAAAGTTCAAGGTGTGAGCAATATGTGTTTGTCATTTTTTGGTGGTGTTCCGATTAGCACTTCATTGGTTGGAACAACGCTCAACTGTCAGTATGGTGCATCAACACGTTACGCTATATTGTATTATCTTCTTATGATAGTTGTGACCTTTATGGGGCTTAGCTACTTTGTGAATTATATTCCTTTGGTTTCTATTGCAGTTGTCATGATTGCCCTTGGATTTAGTTTTATTCGTTTTGATAAAATCAAAGCTATCTATCGCCAGGGAATGGGACACTTTGTGCCATGTATGTTCACATTTGCAGTTGGTTTTTTAATTAATCTCTTTATAGGCATGATTATGGGGTTATTAATGTTCTACGCGATAAGGTTTTTAAAAAAAGAGAAAAAATGCAGTCCACTGTAATATAAAGTGGCAAGATTATTTGTATTTCTGCACTAATACATGCTATAGTGATTTTCTAGATAGTAATGTTCAAATAGTGAGTGAGTGCATGAAGTTAAAATCACGTTATGGCAGATATGGCGGTTGTTATGCGCCTGAGAGCTTAATGCCGATATTAATGGAAATTGAAGCGGGTTTTATCAAAGCAAAAGAGGATCAGTCATTCCAAAGTGAGTTTCAAGATCTACTTAAAAACTATGCAGGAAGAGAAACTCCTGTAACCTACATGAAAAACCTCTCTAAAGCTTATGGATTTGATTTATATTTAAAACGAGAGGATTTATTGCATGGAGGCGCACATAAAACAAATAACACCATCGGGCAATTGCTATTGGCTAAATATTTGGGCAAAAAACGCATCATTGCAGAGACAGGGGCAGGGCAGCATGGTGTAGCAACAGCAATGACAGGCGCGATGCTTGGTATGGATGTTGAAATTTATATGGGCGCTGTAGATATTGCAAGGCAGCAGCCAAATGTTGAAAGGATGAAGCTGTTTGGTGCTAAGGTGCATAGCGTTTCTTCTGGTAGTGCAACTTTAAAAGATGCTATTAACGATGCAATGCGTGATTGGATCACACATGCAGAGGATACTTATTATTGTTTTGGAACGGCAGCAGGGCCTTATCCTTTTCCGGAAATTGTCCGCTATTTTCAATCTGTTATTGGTCAAGAAGCAAAAGCACAGATGTTAGCGCGCACTGGAAAGCTGCCAGATGCGATTATAGCGTGTGTTGGTGGTGGTAGTAATGCCATTGGGCTTTTCTCTGCTTTTTTGGAAGATAAATCGGTTATGATTTATGGGGCTGAGCCTGCTGGAAAAGGCATGGATACTGAAGAGCATGCAGCAACAATGAATAGAGGCGTTGAAGGCGTCTTTCATGGTATGCAATCACTTTTTTTACAGAATGAAGATGGTCAGATTAAAGAGCCCTATTCTATTTCAGCAGGGCTGGATTACCCGGGGATTGGTCCTGAGCATGCCTATTTGCAATCTATTTCTCGGGTTAATTACAAGACGATTACTGATGAAGAAGCAATTTGCGCCTTTGAAATATTATCGAAAAAAGAGGGAATTATTCCGGCATTTGAGTCTTCACATGCCTTGGCCTTGGCATTGAAGTTGGCAAAAGAGACGCTTTGTGGGAAAACCGTGCTTGTTAACCTTTCAGGTAGGGGAGACAAGGATTTGCAGAGTTATTTTAATTATAGAGGCGAGGCCTAATGAATCGATTTCAACGTTTATTCTCAACTGAAAACAAAAAGATATTTATCCCATTTTTTACAATTGGTGACCCTAATTATGAAGCAAGTCTTGCTTTGATCAAATCAGTGATTGAAGCAGGAGCAGATGCGCTTGAGCTTGGATTTGCATTTTCGGATCCTATCGCTGATGGGCCAACCAATCAGCGCTCAATGGAGCGCGCCTTACAATCAGGCATGAGTTTTGAACGCTCTATTGCTTTTTTAAAGGAAATTCGTCAAATTTCCAATGATATTCCTATTGGGCTTCTTATTTACTATAACCTGTTATTTAAGCAAGGAGAAAGTGCCTATCAAGCGCTAAGTGAGGCAGGTGTTGATGCGATTGTTTCTGCGGATTTGCCTTTAGAAGAAGCCCAAAGGCATTTAGCTTTATTGAAGAAGTATCATATTGGCAGTGTTCAAATGATTGCTCCAAATACAAATGATAAACGCATTGCGCTTCTCTCTAGCCATACAACAGCATTTAATTATGTATTAAGTGGTTTTGGTACAACAGGTGCGAGATCTGAAGTCGCTCCTGAAACCATTAAACGCATTCAGCATGTGAGAGCCTTAATTGACGAGCCGATGGTGGTGGGGTTTGGCATTTCTAAACCTGAGCATGTTCGTACAGTATGGGAAGCCGGTGCTAATGGTGCAATTGTTGGCAGTTTCTTTACATCAATCATTGAAAAAAATCTCAATAACCTTCATCATGCTCAAAGTGAAATTGCGAGCTTTATTCAACAGGTGAAGGAACAAAATGCATTACTCAGTTCTACTTGAAGAGTCAATAGATGGATTAAATATTCAAACAGATGGTGTATACATTGATGGCACTTTTGGGCGTGGTGGCCACTCTAAAGTCATATTAAAAATGCTTGGCAGAGAGGGAAAACTCATTGCATTTGACAGAGATCCAGATGCAGTTGCTTATGCCAATACGCACTTTAATGCGCCAAACTTTAGTATTGTTCATGCGCCATTTTCTAATATGCATCAGTATTGCGAAGAGCATAACCTAATAGGCAAAGTAGATGGCATTTTATTAGACTTGGGTGTTTCTTCACCGCAGCTTGATGTGGCAGAAAGAGGGTTTAGTTTTTCTAAGTTAGGTCCATTAGATATGCGAATGGATCCCACTAAAGGCATCTCGGCTAAAGAAGTGCTAGAGAAGCTCTCTGATCAAGAGCTTGCTGATATTTTTAGAAACTTTGGTGAGGAGCGCCATGCTTGGAAAATTGCAAAATCAATAAAGGCGCATCTTTTATTGGGTGAATCTTTTAACACAACGGTTGACTTGGCTGATTTTATTCTAAAAACCATTGGGAAACGCGAAAAAAAACACCCTGCCACACGGGTATTTCAAGCGCTTCGAATTTATGTGAATCAGGAGCTAGATGAGGTGCACAGTGTGCTTAAATGTGCGTATGATATTCTAGCGGCTAAAGGGCGCCTTAGCATTATCACATTTCATTCGCTTGAAGATAGAATAGTCAAGCAATTCATGGTGAATATGGCAGCAAAACAAAGCGACAAGTCACTACCAAGGCATTTGCCAATTATGGAGGAAAAACCTGCTTTGATGAAATGGGTGGTAAAAAAGGCAAAAGCGACAGATAATGAATTAGAAGAAAATATTCGCTCAAGAAGTGCAATGCTGAGAGTTGTGGAGAAACTGTAGATGATGTCGCGAAAAGAGGTTCGCCAAAAACTCTGGCAATCTTTTGTTAAAAGCACCTTTAATGCAAAGGTGATTGTTGCTTTTGTACTATGTCTTTTTGTTTTATTGTCAGCTTTTTCGGTGGTTGTTGTTAAATATCACTATAAGGTTGCGCTTGATCAGGAGCAGAAACTATATTATGGGCGAGAGGACTTAAGAGATCAATGGACTCAAATTTTAATTGAGCATAGCACACTCGCCTCACCAACACATGTGGAAGAAGTTGCCAAGAAAAACAATATGTACTTACCAAAGGCAAAAGATATTCAAACCATACAGGTGGAAAATGACTGATCGCAAAAAGCCTTCTAATGAAACGCAGTACCACAGAGTCAAGAGAAATATAAATAATAAAAAAAAAGAGCTAGGTGGAAATAAGGTAAAAACGGCAAAAAAAGCAAAAAAGTCTAATTACCTATGGCGTTATATTTTTATTACCTTTGTGCTTATGCTTGTGGTTGTTTTGTTGATTTATAAGCTTATCCATATGCAAACCAAAGAGCACCAAAAATTAAAACAAGAAGGGGATAATCGCTCAGAGCGTACGATGGTCACACATGCTTATCGTGGCATGATTCTAGATCGAAATGGAAAGCCTTTGGCAATTAGCACGCCAGTTGACTCTATTTGGATTGATCCATTTTTCATTCGTGCAGATAATCCAAAGCTTAAACAAGTCATGCAGTTATTAAAGCTCTCAAACGCGCAGCAAAGCCGTATACTCGAGCGTTTAAGAAAACTTCATGGAAGAAGTGGTTTTATTTATCTTAAAAGACAAGTTTCTCCGCTTATTGCTGAGCAAATTAACAATATGGATATCAAAGGTGTGAACCTTGATCGGGAGTTTAAACGTTACTATCCGGATGCATCTGTTACTGCACATATTGTTGGTTTTACCAATGTTGATGGTAAGGGGCAAGAAGGAATTGAACTTCAGTTTGATACGCTTTTAACTGGGAAGGATGGAAAGCGCTCGATTCAGCGTGATTTAAAAGGGGGTGTGGCGCGAAAGAATGTTGATGATAAGCCCTTAGAGCATGGTCAGGATGTATATTTAAGTATTGACAGGAAAATACAATATATTGCTTATAAGTATATCAAAGAAGGGGTTATTGAAAATAATGCTACGGCAGGATCAGCTGTTATTTTAAATGTTCATACAGGTGAGGTATTAGCGATGGTAAATTATCCATCTTATAACCCGAATAATCTCTCTGATGCAACGCCAGATAAGCGTAGAAACCGCGTGTTAACAGATGTTTATGAACCGGGTTCTGTGATGAAACCCTTTGCAGCGGTAACAGGACTAAAAAGTGGTCAGTATGATGTTGATACAGTGGTTGATACATCCCCTGGCTATTATCGCGTAGGTGGCAGAACGGTGAGAGATTTTCGTAATTACGGTGAAATGGATTTGCGTCATATTTTAATGAAATCATCCAACGTGGGTATTTCACGCATTATTCTCTCTTTAAATGCAAATGCTTTGGCAGAGACATTAAGGGAATTTGGATTTGGTAAGATCACTGGAATTGAATTCCCAGGGGAGCGTACAGGTTATGTGCCATCACCACACAAATGGGGAGATTTCCCCTTAGCAACTTTATCATTTGGTTATAGTATGAATGGTACGGCGCTACAGATTGCAAAGGCTTATGCGACCATTGCGAATGATGGGAAAATGGTGCCACCAACCTTATTAAAACGAAGTCAAAATGAGCCAGCGCCATCTTATCCTATTATCTCCAAAGTAATCGCAAATAAAATGGTTGATATGCTAAGCTCTGTTGTTGAGGGTAGAGGAGGAACCGCTTCAAAGGCAAAAGTGCCAAGCTATCATATTGCTGGCAAAACAGGTACCGTAAGAAAGGCCATTGCCGGGGGCTATGCTACAGATAGTTACATGGCAACCTTTGTTGGCATTGCTCCGGCTTCGCATCCTGAGATTGTGGCTGTTGTGGTGATTGATGACCCAAAAGGTGAGGCATATGGTGGAGGATCAGCTGCTGCACCTGTATTTGCCGAGATGATGAGCCATGTGTTGCCAGTGATGGGAATTATTCCTGATAAGAAGTAATTGCAAATATGAAATTACTTGCTACATTTTTCGATGAGTGTGTTATAAATTATTTCATTTCAACAAAGGAGGAGAGAGGTGAGTCTATTCGTGCGCCGAATAATTTTTTTGGTTTTTTTGATGGGTATTATTGCTCTTGGACTGTCTACTAATTTAGGCATTGCAGCTGAAAGTAAAACAGATGAAGCAAGGCATTTAACGCTTTGTGCAGAGCCTTGGCCTCCATATGATTATAAAGTAAATGGCCAAGTGAAAGGCAAAGATGTTGAGCTAAATAGGAAGCTCTTTTCATCTTTGGGGGTTAAAACCACTATAACAATTATTCCGTGGAGTCAGTGCTGGAAACTGGTAGCAAGTGGTAAGATTGATGGTGCGCTGATGGTATCAAAAAAGAAATTTAGGGAGAAGAGTGTTTATTACCCAAGCATTCCTGTGACAACGGCAGAGTATGTATGGGTGACAAATGAGCATTATCAGGCGCGCTATTTTGATGCCTGTCCAAATCTGTCAAAAGAAAAGTTAAAAGTTGGTGTAGTGAAGGGGAATAGTTATAATAGTGCTTTTTTGAAGTGTCTCTCTAAGTCCGAAAATCGCTCTCGCATTGTAGCCTATCCAAATTTAGAAACAGCAATTAGAATGTTAATGCTCAATAAAATTCAGCTGATTTTAGCGATTCCTGAAATTGTTGAATATTATAATCAGGCGCTTCATAGGAACAAAGTATCTATTCAAGGGACGCCATTATTTACCAAGATCTACTATACCGTATTATCAAAAAAATCGAGCTTTAGTCATCCTAAGTATAAAAATATTGAGGCGGTGTTAACGGCGTATAATGAAGCGCTTGCGAAACACCTGCAAAAGAGCATGCCTGCTAATGACAAATGATTTGATCTAAATAAACAAAACCATCTTCGGGCTGTAGATTATTGGTTGTAACCTCGCAGGTACTGCCATTTTGCAGTGTTAAAGTGAGAGGTTCCCCTTCAAGGACATCAATTTGTGCAAACCCTTCATCATCGGTATTTGTATCTTCAAGTCCGCCTGAAATGGTTGCATGTGTAAGAAGTGCGCCATTTTCGGTGACAAAATTACCCATAAGTAAAAGGGCAGGCTTGGCAGAGCGAATAATACTTTGGACATTTCCGGGGTAAACAACGACATCAAGATCATTATGCGGAACGCTTAAGGTCACCTCATGTGTCTGAATTTGAATATTATGTGTTTCATAGCTTGTTAAAGGAAGATAATAAGTGCTATTTGCATCAATAACTTTATCCGGTTTACCATTGACATAAACAGTATATTGACTTGGGATATCACTATTAACTCGAACAAGCACGCCACTTGTTTCATCTGAATGACTCACTCCCCAGTAGGTGGATGGGCTATAAGCAAGGCTTGTTGCAAATTTTAAATTATAGTTAAAGGTATCGCCGTTATCTTTTGATTGAGCAAAGTCAAACTGTTGTAAAGCATCAAAGTATGGATTTGATGTGCTGCCATATTGAGAATAATATTGATTGTTTGCATCAATTTGTGTACTTGTGCCAATATCAGAAGAAGTATAAGCAGTATTAATTTCTTTGCCGACATTAAACTTAAGGTTTTGCTCTCTTTGTATCGTGCTTGATGATTCTTTGGAAAGCTGTCCCTCAGCGCCAATAGCACCATACCATCCACTTGGACTGCCAATGTTCCATGTGAACTGTAAAAATATGCTTTTATTTGTTTGTGAGGCATCGAGTGTCAGTGCAATAGAGAAATCATTATAGGGGCCAAAAGAGAAATATTTAGTCGCGCCAAATTCAATATTATGTTGAAACTCTTCATCAACGTAGGCATAGCTAAGTCCAGCATTAAAGTTTATATCATGCCAGTTAAAAGCAATTGATGTCCCAATGTTTGTATTACTTGTATCAGTGTCTTCAAAATACTCATTAATGTAACTGTTCTCTGTGTTTTTAATCCAAATTTGACGAAGGTAAGTGTTTAGTACGACGCTATAAAAACTGCCAGCCACTGAAAAACCAAGACCGGTATCACCAAAGTTACTTAAAGCACCTGATAGTACCATGCTCATATGTGTCAGTTCAGCCATGAAGCTGAGCTCTGCCATCCCTTGAGACTCATTAAAAAGGGTAATATGCTCACCGATACCAAAGAGTTTATGTAGGCGTTGTTTGGCTTCCAATGATAGAACATTGAGATTTGTTAAAGTAGGAAATACGGTGCTTGAGTCAATTTCAGCCAAGCGGCCATAGCTGATGTAGTAATTCGGTAAAGAGAGCAAAGGTAATGCTGAAGTTTTAATAAAATATACCTCTTTGGTACTTCTTTGATTGTTTAATGTTCTAATGTCAAGCTTCAGAAAGTAAGCGCCAGATGGAAAGCCTCTTGTATCAAGAAAATAGTTTCCAGGTGGGAAGTATTGTGTATCGATAAGCGTATTGTTTCTATAGACATCAACATAGCTTGGGACGATTATATTCACCTCAACAGGTGTGGCAATTTGCTCATTTAGGTTAGTAATCAAATCACTATTGGTTTGAAAGCTTGCGCCAACAATTTGAAAGGTTGGGATAATCAGTGTGCCGATGGTATCCTGAAGACCAAAAGAAGCATAGTATTGTTTATGGCGCCAATTTAAATCTAGATCTCGAAACTGAAATTGATTAATTGTTTCTTGCTCTGGGGTGACTGAGTAAGTGTAGTTTGTCTTATAGTCAATGTGCCAGTTTTGATAGCCTAAAAACCCATTGTGATTCATAGAGAGAGAGTGGTTTTCATCATTGTTGCCCGAGGCGCCAAATTGAAATAGATTTAACATGCTAATGCCAGCGGTAGAATCTTTGAGGTATTTTGTTGGGATTGTTTTTTGATTTAACAGGTAGATAGGATTAATAAAGATAGAGAGTTTATAGTTATTCCTATCAAAGATAACACCAAGGATATTGGGTTTAATAAACCCACACTGAGGCCCATCTTGACAGGCTCTATCTATGTTTGTCGCCAATGGATCGGATAATGCAGAAAGAAGGATGCTCTGTGCAGATTTTTTAATATAAGGTTTAAGTTCAGCTAATACTTTATCTGGGTCTTCAAGCGTAATTTCATTATCATCAAATGTTGCAACCGCTTCAGCTAAGGTATTATTACCAAATTGTAAGGTAACAAGAGTTGTCTCATTCTCTTCTAAGAAGTCTTCAAACCCAGGGGGTAGCTCGTCACTTGCATAAGCGCGGGAAATGCTGAAGATCATTAAAATTAAGCACAGTATAATGAATACGAGCCTAAAAATAAGCGTTTTTGCATTCGCTTTGTTTCCCCTCACTTTCCCACTCTCTTTAAAGCGCTATAGGCTAATACGTTGTTTATTTTTGCTGTTTTAACGTTAAGACATTGTTTTTTTGTGTTATCTCCAATCGCCTAAGCGCACTCATTCCTAGAAGGATACTATCACCTTTCATCGAAGGGTTGATATTTCCACGGACATTGTGAAGAACAATATTACCAATTTGTAATTTTGGAATCAAAGTATAATAGACAGTTGTTATGCCATTTGCCGTAGAAGCTTGAAGCGCATAACCCTTTTTAAGTCCAATTGAGTTGGCAATATGCTCAGGGATCGAGACACTTGTGGCGCCCGTATCCACTAAAAATATCACTGTTTCATCATTGATTTTACCATAGCTTTGATAGTGATGATTGTAGGCTTTTATTGAGACAACAGCACCGTTTAAAGTTACTGAACTCTCTGGGGTTAGTGCTTGTTTGTTTTTGTTTTGTAGATACAAATGTGCAATAAAACTTGCCAAAATAAGAACAACAATCCAAAAAGCATAGATAAAGCGCTTTTGCATATTTAGCCTTGAGACAATGATTTTAAAAATTGAAAAATCAGTTTATAAGATTTTGGTGTCGCTGAGCTCTCTTCATCGGGTGATTTTTGTACTTCTTTATGATAGGCGCGAATCAATTGTCTGAGCTTTTGAATATCAACAGCTGGATATTTCTCAACAAGCCTATCTAGCGCCTCTTTCATAGACTCTGGATGAATTAATGCATCTCGTAATTGCTCAAGCCTTTTAAACTCAACGTTACTGGCTTTATTTTTTTGCATCAGCTTATCGTAATACTCCACAGCTTGATCTATGTCACTATTTCGCATAAGCTTCCCGATATATTGAGTCTGGCGCTTAAGTGCAATTTTTTTCATGGGTTTTGCTTTGAGAAGCTCATAGATAATATGTTCCTCAAGTGGCAGCTTCTTAAGCCTATCCTCACTTAGTTCAAGCAGTTTTTTGGCGAAATCAGTAATATCCAAAGAGGCCTTTTTAAGCTTTGTTCTACTAAGTGTCTTTTCAGTGTCTTCATGTGTTTTTGGTTCAAAATTGGAATTCATGCAGGTTTAGCTAGGTTTTCTATTCAGCACTGTGTAAAATGATAACCAAATTTCACACGCTTAGAAACTAAAAAGCATCAATCATCGAAAGATTAAAAGGAGGCGTATTAATGTTTGATCGTTCTGTAACCATTTCATCATTTGACCCGGAATTAAATGAAGCGATACAAAAAGAAAATAACCGTCAACAAGAACATATTGAGCTTATTGCATCTGAAAATTATGCCTCTCCAGCTGTAATGGAAGCTCAAGGCTCCCAATTAACCAATAAATATGCAGAAGGCTATGCCAGAAAACGCTATTATGGTGGTTGTGAGTATGTGGATGTGGCAGAAGAGCTAGCTGTAAATAGAATTAAAAAACTCTTTGGCGCAGATTATGCAAATGTACAGCCACACTCTGGTTCTCAGGCAAATGCCGCTGTCTATTTTGCCCTTTTAAATCCCGGTGATACTGTGCTTGGAATGTCTCTAGCACATGGTGGACATTTAACGCATGGGGCTAAGGTTAGCTTTTCAGGGAAGTTATTTAATGCCATTCAGTATGGGTTAGACCCTGAAACAGGTGATATTGATTATAACGAAGTGAAACGATTGGCCGAGCTTCATAAACCTAAAATGATTATTGCTGGCTTTTCGGCATTTTCAGGTATTGTTGATTGGAAGCGCTTTAGAGAGATTGCCGATGAAGTGGGCGCATATTTAATGGTTGATATGGCGCATGTGGCAGGCTTAATTGCAGCGGGAGTTTATCCAAACCCTGTGCCTTATGCCGATGTTGTTACAAGTACAACCCATAAAACATTGCGTGGACCAAGAGGTGGGCTTATTTTGGCAAAATCTAACCCTGAGTTAGAAAAAAAATTCCAATCGATTGTCTTTCCAGGTACTCAAGGTGGCCCTTTAATGCATGTGATTGCAGCAAAAGCGGTTGCTTTCAAAGAAGCCTTGGAGCCAGAGTTTGTTGAGTATCAAAGACAGGTTGTCAAAAATGCTAAAAAAATGGCAGAGGTGCTTATCTCTAGAGGGGTGAATGTTGTATCAAACGGCACTGAAAATCATTTGATTTTGATTGATTTGATCAATAAAGATATCACTGGCAAAGATGTTGAAGCCGCGCTTGGTAGAGCGAATATTACCGTTAATAAAAACTCTGTACCGAATGATCCAAGATCTCCATTTGTCACAAGCGGCCTTCGTATTGGCACACCTGCAATCACAACACGTGGTTTCAAAGAAAAAGAGTGTGAGCAAATTGCAAATTGGATGTGTGATATCATCGAGAATTTAGGTGATGAAGCATTAGAGCAAAAAGTGAAAAATGAAGTGGTTGAATTGTGTAGCAAATTCCCAGTATATGGACAGATAAAGGAAGCTTGTCCTGCTTAATATCATTGTCAACGTGCATTTGCAGCATATCTTATCTAGACGGGGATTTTTATATCTCTTAGTATACGAAAATGTATAAAACCTTATCCAGTTTTGCCTAATGACAAAATCCTGTATTTTTGATCCTGAAAATCTTTTGAATCTAATACACAAGAAGGCTTACGAGACACCTTTTTATTTATATGATAGTCATTTACTGCAAGCAATCTTGAAAGCAGCAATAAAGGCAAAAGAGGCAGTTTTTGGGGCTTATGGTCATATTCACTATGCAATGAAGGCCAATCATAATAAAGCTATTTTACAGATGATTCAGTCATATGATCTGGGCGTGGATTGTGTGAGCGGGGGTGAGATAAAATGTGCAATTGATGCAGGGTTTGCTGGAAATCAGGTTGTATTTGCTGGTGTGGGGAAAACCGACCTTGAGATTTGTGATGCGCTCAAAGCTGGGATTTTTGCATTTAATTGCGAGTCTTTACAAGAAGCTGAGGTGATTGATCAGTTTGCCAGAGAAATGAATGTTAAGGCACAAATTTGTTTTAGAGTAAATCCAGATATCAATGTGAATACGCATCACTATATTAGCACAGGAAGCTATGACAATAAGTTTGGTATTGCATTTGAAGATGTTTATCAGTGGTTAAACACACGATATAAGCACACAAGCCATATTCAATTTATTGGTTGCCATTATCATATTGGTTCACAAATCATTGATATGACAAGTTTCTCTAAGCTAACAGAGAGTATATTGGCGCATTATAAACAATTAACGGGCAATGGGTTTGAGATTAAGCACATTAATGTGGGTGGCGGCCTTGGTATTAATTATAGTGACCCTTTTGCACAGCAAATAGTTGATTTTAAAACCTATTTTAATGCCTTTGCACCATTATCGAACTTACAAGGGGTTAACATCCATTTTGAACTTGGGCGTTCTTTGGTCGGGCAGATAGGGGTATTGATTTCAAAGGTGTTATTTACAAAAAAAACTGCTGGCAGTCATTTTGCAATTTTAGATGCAGGAATGACAGAGTTAATGCGACCGGCATTATATCAGGCAGAGCATAAAATCATTGCATTAAACCCCTTAGCAGCTAGCAAATTTGAAAAGTATACTTTGGCAGGACCTATTTGTGAATCTAGTGATATTTTTGCAAAAAACTTGCTATTACCTGAGATTCAAAGGGGCAATTTTATTGCAATTTACTCAGTGGGTGCCTATGGTAAGGTGCTTTCAAGTGAGTATAATTTGCGACCAAAAGTTAAAGAGTTTTTATTGTAGAGATAACTGTAGAAATAAAAGAGAGAGGTTTCTTTATGTTAAATAGAAAGGTGTCACTTTTCTCATTGGTGATGCTGAACATTACAGCTGTTGTGAGTCTTAGTTCTGTTGCTTATATGGCAACACTTGGCTTTCAAAGTGTTATATTTTATATATTTGCAGCGATTTTATTTTTAGTTCCCTCAAGTATGATATGCGCAGAGCTAAGTGGCATGATGACCAAAAATAATGGTGGGGTGTTTAGCTGGGTCAAAGAAGGTTTGGGTGAAAAGGCTGGTGTGATTGCCATGTGGCTTGAATGGTTTAATAATGTCATTAGTTTTCCAGGCACGATATCAACTATTATTGCCACAATAACATTGGTTGCTTTTCCCTCGCTTATGGAGAATAAATATATACTTTGGCTTATTATGCTTGCTGTATTTTGGCTGATAACGCTGTTTAATTTACTGCCAATGAAGCGAGTTGTTATTTTAAACATTATTGGTGCGCTTTTTGGTATGATATTACCTGGAATCTTAATTATCTGTGGCGCTGTGTACTATCTTGTCATTGGGAAGGTGGAGACAAGTTTTCATGGTGTGAATGATTTAATCCCCATTGCCTCTTTTGGCACTTTTGCTTTATTGGTAAAAACATTATCAGCTTACTCAGGCATTCAGTCAGTTGCCTTTCATATGAAAAATATTGAGGATCCACAAAAAAATGTTCCTCGTTCTATGTTGTTTGCTGTAGTTATTATTTTGCTATTGACCATATTAGCAACGCTTTCGCTTGTCATTATTTTGCCTGCCAATGAAGTAAATCCATTAAATGGCCTTGTCCAAGCTATTAGCATGGTCATGAGCTATCTTGGCTTTGGCGCTGTGTCACAGTTTATTGTTGCCTTTTTAATTGGCATCGGGATGTTATCAGCTTTAAGCACTTGGGTATTGGGACCTGCAAGAGGGATGCAAGAGGCAGCAGAGGCAAAGCTTTTCCCTTCATTTTGTCAAAGAAAAAATGCCTCGGGAATGCCAGTTAATATGCTGTTAATTCAGGTATGTATTGGTAGCATCTTATCACTGGCTTTTTTACTCATGCCATCGATTGTCTCTGCCTTTGCATTATTAATTGCTTTGACCTCACAATTTACAGTATTAATGTGGATTATGATATTTATCTCGGCAATTCGCCTTAGATATACAAAGCGTGATGCTGATCGAAGCTTTCGTGTTGGCGGTAAGAGAAAAGGCAACGCTATATTAATCTTAATGGCTTCACTTGCTATTATGGCCTGCCTTCTAGGATTTGTCGCAGGGCTTTTCCCGCCTGCTTTTTCACATATCAAATCAATGGGCTGGTATATTATCATTATGGTTGTAGCGGATGCAATCATCATCGCTATTCCACTTATTTGGATATATTTTTCTCATCGTAAGCAGCTGAAGCATAAGAGAAAATATCTAAATATGGCATTGAATTCTATCGCTTAAAATGAAATTTTGCGTTAATAACACCAAATCATGTTGTGTTTTTTAATATTGCTATCTATCCTACTAAGAAGATTGAAGATAATGTTCTTAGTAGATGAAAAAGCCAAAGCAACCAGAAGAATTCACACTCAAAAAGCACGAAAATAATATCCATGCCTCGCTGACAAAAATTGATAACTATAGCGCTGAGCTTATTGACAAAATCATGAAATCTGCCTCACAGGTAAAATGGCATCTTTATTATACAGAAGGGCTCAATTGCGATGAAAAAGAGATGGCACTTGAAAAATTGTTGGATATGAGTCTATCGTATATGAATACTGATGTGCTGGAAAGTGGACATACAGCTGTCGCAGTTGGCTATATTGATATTCCAAAAGCAATCAAAGAAGATATTAGTCATTATATTGAAATAGTAAATAGAGAAAAACAATCAATCAAGGAGCAAATCACAAGTGTAAAGGCGCTTTATAAAGGAAGTGCTCATTATATACAGCTATTTAAATCCACACGGTTTCATAAGCGTATTAATTGGAAAATGCTTAATCGCCACTTGTATATGATAGAGGGCAATATCACTCATATGACCTTTTATCATGAGAAGAATGTGGTTAGCAACAAATTAACACAAGAGGCCTTGTTAAAGAAATTAAATGCATTGAAAAAAATAGATCTTGAAATAACAAAAGAGATTTCTTGTATTCAGCATTATGATGCCTCGGAGATTTTCTATATGAGATACGATAGAGAGATAAGGCATGCGGTAAATATTTACACCTTGAATGACAGGCGCCCAATGCGGGTTATTTGTAGCACGCCTGTATTTGTTTGCAGCGAATTACCGTTACACTACAGTTATAATGTAATGAGTGTGCGCAAAAAACGCCTTGATGCCGGAGATTATATTGGACCTATTATCGACTCTTTGCCAATATATACCAAAAGTTAGAGAGATTTAGCTTAGAGTGCTTGACAACCTTATAGTGATACTGGAGACTGCCAATCAGTTGGAAGGTATTTAGAGGGTATGTTATGCAAAATACGGTTGTTGATTTAATGAAATCTCACCGATCAATACGTAAGTTTACGGCAAAACCATTAAGCCGTGAGATACAAGAGAAAATCTTAACAGCAGCAATCTCTGCGTCAAGTTCCAGCTTTGTACAATGTGTTAGTATTATTCGTGTTGTGAATAAGGATAAAAGAGAAAAACTGGTCACACTGACAGGTAATCAGCCTTATGTAGGAAATGCCGCTGAATTTTGGGTGTTTTGTATTGATTATGCAAGACATCAAAAGATAGTTCCTAAGGGGTGCTATGGATATACTGAGCAGGTGATACTAGGGGCAGTTGATGCTGGCATTATGGGGCAAAATGCACTATTGGCTGCAGAGTCATTATCTTTAGGTGGTGTCTTTATTGGCGGCATCAGAAATAACCCACTTGAAGTTTGTAAGCTTTTAGAGCTCCCTTGTCAGGTATTCCCTTTGATGGGACTTTGTTTAGGGTATCCTGAAGAATCCCCAGAGTGCAAACCAAGGTTGCCGGTTGATATTTTTGTACATGAAGATCGCTACCAATCACTCGATAGAGATGCACTTGATCAATACGATCAACAAGTGAGAGAGTACTATAAAAACAGAACGAATAATAAAAAAGACAATAGCTGGTCAGATGATATTGAGGCCAAACTGGCAAAAGAAGCGAGACCTTTTATGCAAAATGCGTTGAAAGAGCAAGGTTTTATGACGGTGATTTAGTGATGCCATATTCATCATTACTGATGCTTGAGTCATCCCAAGTGATATGATCTTGATGTCTTCCGTTTAATTGAATAATAGGATATTTGATAATATTAAAAAAAGGAGAGTAGTCAAAATCAGCAGGAACAAAAAGTCTTGGGTTTCGAATGATGGCTTCAAAATAATGAGAAGAGCCTTTTCTCTCAATTACTGGGATAATAGGAAAACGTGCATTAATAAAAGCATTTGCAATGAGTAGTGAGCAGCTTGCTTTGGTATGACTTTGTGCATTATGTTGGAACAGACTTGATCTCCACTTCCTTGGCAAAACCCACCATGGGAAGAAAAAGCGTGCCAGATCAAAAATCTGCCGTGCATCGTATGGATGACCAATTTGTGTTGAGAGGTATTCGAGTACAGTGATTTTCTGATTTTCACTGATTCCAGTAGGTCGGCAGATTCGAATATGCTCTTCTTTGTATTTTTCTAAGCTTGTAACAATCACACCTTCACCTAAATTGCTCTCAATAATAATACGATCCGTTTGTTGGAATTGAATTAAATTCATACTTTTGTTAAAACAAGAGGGTATCTCGTTAACTGTCCCAATATAAATAGCCGAATGCGTCCAGACACTTTTAGTTATGTAGTTAATTGCTTTGGCAGAGCGACTCCTTCCCTCAACTAAAATCACATCACAAGGCACAATATTTTGGCAAAGCGCCTTAAAATCACTCAAGGGCACTTTTCGTGATTTCTCCACATTGGTAGTTAAAAAGTGTGTGATTTTGTTTGCTAGTTTCTCTATAAGGCTCATGTTAACGGTAGCATAGCAATGTAGGTAAGTGTTTGTAAGTTAAGTGTAGATCAAAAAGAACTTTCTTTGGATATGACTTGCTTTTTTAAAAGGAATAACGAAATATGTAGGAGAATACAATGAACATTGGATATCAAGATGATAAATAGCGCGCTTGCAGATAATGCGCTGAATAAAGAGAATATGTACAGCCAAAATGAAGAAAGGTTCAATGCGCTAACGCATTTTGTGGGTGCTATATTAAGTGTTGTTGCGTTGATACTTTTGATTGTTAAAGCGGCAACTTTTGGCAGTGTGATTAATGTAGTGGGAGTGAGTATTTTTGGGGCCTCTTTGGTGTCAATGTATGGTGCCTCCAGCTGTTATCATGCAGCAAAAACCTCCAAGTGGAAGCGTAGATTGCGCCAAGCAGATCATCTGAATATATTTTTTCTAATTGCTGGGACCTATACACCCATTGCACTTATTTCGCTTTATGGCCCCTATGGTTGGATTATCTTTTCTATCCTCTGGGGAGTGGCTTTAGTGGGTCTTATTTATAAGCTTTTTTATTTTGGCGATGGTTGGCTCTCTACTGCGCTTTATGTCATTATGGGATGGGTGGCACTTGGGTTTATCGTACAAATTGTCAGTGCATTGCCAGCTGCTTGTTTAATGTGGATTGTGCTTGGCGGAATTCTATATACAAGTGGCGTGGTGTTTTATATGTTAGATGAAAGCATACAATATTGTCATGTCATTTGGCACTTGTTTGTTTTAGCAGGAAGCATAGCGCATTTTTTTGCTATCTATCTTTATATTGCGCCAGCAGTGGTTAATTAAGCTTAAACCTAAGAACTATTTGTTGTCAGATGTCGTTTAAGGGCGATATTCAAATTCCATTTCATCGTCATCACCATAGTCATCGTCATCATCATACGCTTCAAACTCATCAAAATCCTCAAAGTCGTCAAATGAATCTTGATATTCATATAAAGCTTTGGCATCTTCTCTTAACAGCTTAATTAAGCTTTGCATATCTTCAGGTGGCTTAGCACTAAAAGTCACTTCTTCTTTTGTAATAGGGTGTATAAACGCAAGCTTATAAGCATGAAGTGCTTGGCGTTTAAAGTTTTTAAGTACCTCTTGCAGTGCTTCAGAGCTGCCTTTTACCAACTTCAAACGTGGGTTATAAACAGGATCGCCTAAAAGTGGTGCACGAACATGTTGCATATGAACGCGAATCTGATGTGTTCTACCTGTCTCTAGTTTGCAACGAATTCGAGTATGTCCTCTATATCGCTCGAGAATAATAAAGTGAGTGATTGCATCTTTACCTGTAGGGGTTACTGCCATTTTAAGGCGATTATGAGGAGAGCGCCCAATTTTGGTTTTAATTGTACTGCCTACAGTAATATAGCCTGTAGCAATAGCTTCATATTCTCTTTTCACCTTTCTTTTTGATAATTGATCAACTAAGGAAGCATGAGCACTCAGGGTTTTTGCCGCAACCATCAGCCCTGATGTATCTTTATCTAAACGATGGACAATGCCAGCTCTAGGCACTTTGCTAAAGGCTTCATCATGTGCTAAAAGTGCATTTGATAGCGTGCCAGAGGTGTTTCCAGCGCCTGGGTGCACAACCAAGCCTGTAGGCTTATTAATGACAATAATATCCTGATCTTCATAAATGATATCAAGCGGCATCTTTTCTGCTTGCCAGATAGTTTGTGTTTGAAGGGCAATATTCAATGAAATATGCTCACCCCCAATTAACTTATCCTTAGCCTTTTTTATTTCTCCATCGATTAAAATATCACCTTGCTTTAACCATTTTTGCAACTGGGAGCGAGAATAACTATCAAAAAGCATAGATAATACCTGATCTAATCGCTTTCCAGCAAGCTCATCTGGTACAATAACATTTTGATGAATATCGCTAAATGCGGTATGATGTGACACAAATAAATTCCACGTAATGTATTACTTTAATTGGGAGTATTTTAACGAATAAATCCCATTTAAGTTAACAAATAAAGGTAAATAAATGAAAAAGAGTTTAATGGCAGTTGTTGGTGCGAGTGTTTTAGCCCTTGTGACAGGGTGTGCCTCTACAGATAAAGAGCCTTTGCCTTACCAGGGCGAAAGTGCAAAGTATATCTATGCCAAAGGCCATGAGCAGATTCAAAATGAAGATTTCTATGATGCCATTAAAACCTTTCGATCATTGAATGCGCAATATCCATTTCAAAAATATACCGAGCTTGGAAATTTAGATTTAATTTATGCGTATTATCAAAATAATGACTCAGCAATGGCGCTGGGTCTTGCCCAGCAATTTCTAAGAGCCTATCCAACTTCTAAACATCTGGGGTATGTGTATTATATGATGGGTGTGATGAACTTTGATAATGGGCGAGGCTTTTTACAAAGGCGCCTTCCATATGACATGGCTCAACATGATCCACAAGCCTATATTGAAGCATATAATCAGTTTAAAAAAGCGGTATTGATTAATCCAAAAGGCAGCTATGTGGAAGATGCGACAAGGCGGATGATTTATATTAATAACACGGTTGGAGAGTACCAGTACAATATTGCTAAGTTTTATTTTGATCATGAAGCCTATGTCGCTGCGATTAACCGTGCAAAAATCGTTATCAAAGACTATCCGCAAAGTAATGCTATTCAAGATGCATTGGTCTTAACCATTCAGGCCTATGATATTTTGAAACTTCCTGATCAGTCAGAGGAATATCTTGAAATTTTAAGAAAAAACTATCCAAAGAACAGCTATTTAAAATCCTTAGAAAATGCGGCGAAAAAGCAGACGGTTATTTTTAAATAGTACACCCTTGGTGTTAACCACCATATTTTTAAAAAAATACGATAAAAGCAGTAAAAATAGAATTGGCACGAGTCTTTTTTTGTGCCACTTTTATTTAAGATGAAGAGGAAAATTTTATGTGGTTTAAAAACTTATCAATATTTGAATTTTTAGCACCTTTTGAGACAGAGTGCGATGCACTAGAAAAAGCACTTAGTGATCATAAGTTTGTCCCTTGTGGATCTAGCGTTCCTATTTCTATGGGCTGGGTTTCTCCATTTTCTACACATGATGGTCCATTAATCCATCAAGCGCAAGGTGCAATTATGATTGCATTTCAAGTGCAAGAAAAAATTGTTCCTGCAAGTGTAGTGAAAGAGCTATTAGATGAAAAAGTAGAGGAAATAGAGCTTAGAGAGTCCAGAAAAGTTAAGAAAAAAGAAAAAGATACATTAAAAGAGGAAATTTTTCAGACGCTTTTACCGCGCGCCTTTACACGAAATACAGTGACCTATGCTTATATTGACCAGTTAAAAGGGCTTTTTATCGTCAATGCAGCTTCAAGCAAAAAAGCAGATTTAGTGACTGTCAATTTACGTAAAGCATTAGGAAGTCTCAAAATCCGCATTCCAGAGTTGTTACCAATATCAATGATTTTAACCAATTGGGTAAAGACAAATGAATACCCACAGAGTCTTACCATTGAAGATCAGTGTGTATTACAGGACAATGAAGATTCATCTGGTGTTATTCGCTGTCAAAAGCAGAATCTGTTAACAGAGGATATCCAGTCTTTGATTGATACTGGAAGAGAGGTAGTGCAACTTGGCTTGTCATGGCAAGAGCAATTGTCATTTATTCTCAACGATGAATTTATGATTAAATCTATTAAATATTTAGAGTATGTTCAAGATAAAGCCAATGATATTGTTACTGAAACAAAAGAAGCACGTTTTGACGCTGATTTTACCATTATGGTTGAGACACTGCGTGAGTTTGTCTCTGAGGTTTTAGCGATCTTTGCAAAGCATCAAAAAGAGCAAAATGAACAAAATGAGCAGTCACTTGATGAAGCGCCATTAGAGGGGTTAAATGAAGAAAAAGAGGCCTCTGAGCCTCTTGAAAATACTGAAGTAGAAACACCGGGTTCTCTTTAGAAAGATTGAGATCATTCTGTACTGGTTGATAGATTCTGTTTTTTCCAAGTATCATATTGTTGTTTAGTCATGTGGATTTTATTGAGATAAAATTGCGGTGGGTCAACTTTGGCATAGTTGATTGATGTGAACATGCCTGCTGCCAGATGATACATTAAATGACAGTGAAATGCCCAAATGCCTGGGTTATTTGCATCGAACTCAAGAGTCACGCTACTGTGCGGTAGAACATCAATTGTGTCTCCTTCAAATCCATTAATGTAAGTGCCATTAATAGCAATTAACTGAAAAACATGACCATGTAAGTGCATTGGGTGTGCCATTGAAGTGGTGTTGTTAATGATCATTTGCACTCTTTGACCTTCTTTAATAAAAAATGGTTTAATATTAGGCCATGAGGCACCGTTAATACCCCATATATAACCAGACATTTTTCCAGTGAGATTATAGATAAGTGTTCTGTCAACCGGTCGTTTTTTAAGTGCTTTGAGTGGGTGCATATTGTAATATTGTAAATAGCTAAATCCTTTTGTTTTTTTATTGGCATACTCCGAATAAACAGGTAATTTAGCATTACCTACACGAAAGATAATTCCGGTTCTGAGTCTTCTGCCTTCTGCTTGAATAAATACTGGGAAAACACCTTCTTTTACTTGGGGAACCGTAAATATAAAGTCTAATCTACTGGCAACACTGAGTTGAAATTTTTGTCCATAATAAGGCTTAAGATTAGAGCCATCTTTGGCAATTGCTGCTGCGATAATGGACTTTGGAAACTTAACATAGACATTATTCGCTGAGGCGGCATTAATCATGCGAAGTCGTATTTTTTGATTCGCTTGCACATCAATAACTTGAGGGTTATTCAGCGTGTGTCTATTGGCGAGCAAGGCATCTGATTTCACATCAAATAAATCAGGCTTACTGTCACCTTTCATTGGCTTTTGTGAGTTTTTAATTAAATCAGCAAGAATCGCCTCAGGTGCTTTAAAACTATAGTCTTCAATCATAACCGTGATGTCTTTTGCATCTTTGGCAATAGCTCTTGGTTTTTTAGGCAAAATAATAAAGGGGGCAGACATCAGTGAGCCTTCTTGAAGCTGATAATGTGAATGCATCCAATAAGTACCTGCTTGTACAAGAGGGAATTTGATATGTTCAGTTTTCCCTGGCATCAAAGGAAGCTGACTCAAATAAGGCACACCATCTTCTTTACTTGGATCAATTAAGCCATGCCAGTGAAGGGTAAGTGGTGATTGTGTGTCATTATGAATAATGGCATTAAAATTATCGCCAACAGTGCCAATAAAGCCTTCTTGTTTGTTTTTCTGTTGAATGGTATAAACTTGGGCGGTCTTATTATTAATGTTTATTTTCTCTTTTTTTACATAAAGATTGATGGGGGCTGCAATCAGTAGTGCGCTACTGGTTATCATCATAATGCTAATGATATAAATGAAGCGAATCAGTTTCATGGTCTTTCCTCAGGTTATTTATTATCACATTGTCTATATGAGTAAAATACAGCTTTACCTATAGGTTAAAGTCAAGACAAAATTTTTATAAATAGCAATATTTGAGATGTCACTTATTAGGACAAAGCAGAGTATTGAAATATTATGAAATAGCTCTATTAGTTGGCTGTTATGCTGGCTATCACTAAAAGATGAGAGCTATACTGACTCTACCTTGTAAAATAAAAATATTAACCTGAATCACAAAAGAGGGGTTTTCCAATGAAACTAAATGATAATTTTTGTACGATTGTTCCTTACTTTAAAATCAATGACGGTGCGCTTGAGCAAGCAAAGTCAATTACAAAGCAATTGGTGTCATTGACGCAAAAGGAGTCTGGGTGTTTGTTTTATAATTTTACGTTTAACGATCACATGATGCATTGTCGAGAGGGTTATATTAATGCACTGGCTTTACTTGAACATATAGAAAGCACCAAGACTTTGATTGATGAGCTGTTATCTGTATCGGAGATTGTGCAACTTGAGGTACATGGTCCAAGGGTGGAGCTTCAAAAGTTACATGAACATTTGGCAGCAATGTCACCGGTATACTATTATTTGGATGAGTAATGCATTTACTCTATATGCGGATTTACATATTGTTTATAACATGTTTTTAAAGATTACATGCTGCAAAACTTGCATGAAAAGGATAAATAGCAAAATAGGAGAATTCTAGTGGAAAAAAAGACGAATGATATATTACTTACCCCCGTGAAATTAGGTGCTTTAAACCTAAAAAATAGAATGATTATGGCACCACTGACAAGATGCCGAGCGGATGAGAGAACACGTGCGCCAAATGATCTTATGGTCAAGTATTACAAACAACGTTCAAGTGCAGGGCTTATCATTACTGAGGCGACTTCAGTTTGTCCTATGGGGGTAGGCTACCCTCAGACTCCTGGTATTTGGAGTGAAGAGCAAGTGAAAGGCTGGCAAAAAGTAACAGATGCTGTTCACCAAGAAGGAGGCAAGATTATATTACAACTATGGCATGTTGGAAGAATATCAGCTTCATTATATTTAAATGGTAAACTGCCTCTAGCGCCAAGTGCCGTAAAGCCAGCAGGTCACCCATCACTTGTGCGACCAATACGTGATTTCGAAACACCAAAAGCAATGAGCATTGATGAGATTCAAGAAACGATAAAAGCATTTGAGCAAGGGGCAAAAAATGCAAAAAAAGCCGGTTTTGATGGTGTTGAGATACATGGCGCTAATGGTTATTTATTAGATCAGTTTTTGCAAGATAGTACCAATTTACGTGAGGATGAGTATGGTGGAACGCTTGAGAAAAGAGCACGTTTTATGCTTGAAGTAACAGATGCTGTGTGTGGTGTATGGGGCGCTGATCGTGTTGGGATGCATTTAGCCCCTAGGTGTGATGCCCATGACATGGGTGACTCTAATCCAGTTGAGACTTTTTCATATATAGCAAAAGAGCTGGGAAGACGAAAACTTGCCTTTTTATTTGCTCGCGCTAATCTAGGCAGTGATGATTTAACGCAAAAATTAAAAAAGGCATTTGGTGGTGCTTATGTGATTAATCAGCAGTTATCTAAATCTGAAGCTGAAAGTGCTATTGAAAGTGGTATTGCCGATGCAGCAAGCTGGGGGCAGTTATTTATCGCAAACCCTGATCTTGTTTCAAGGTTTGAGCAAAATGAAAAACGTAATGTCCCTGATTCAACAACCTTTTACCTTGGTGGGCAAGAGGGTTATATAGACTATCCTTTTTTGTCCTCTAAAGCATCATAAATTTACATTAAAGATATTCGCCCTATCTATTTTTCTTTTTCTTATTATTTTCTACTTTAAATGTAATAAACGCCCCAATAACAACAACGGTTGAAATAATGGCAATCATAATGGTGGCTAAGGCATTAATTTCAGGCGTTGGGCCATTTTTAACTGTTGAGTAAATATACATAGGTAATGTCGGATCAGAGCTGCCAGCAACAAATTCAGTAATGACCAAATCATCAATAGATAAGGTAAATGCTAATAAAAATGAGGCGATCAAAGATGGAATAATCTGTGGTAATGTAATTTGAAAAAATACTTTCAGTGGCTTTGCGCCAAGATCCATCGCTGCCTCTTCAATGGATAAATCAACGCTTCTGATTCGTGCTTGCATTACAATGGTAACATAGGCGGTACAAAAGGTAATATGCGCCAAGATAATTGTCATCATCCCGCGACCATGTGGCCAGCCGATAATGCCTTGTAAAGAAGTGAACATTAAAAGCAAAGAGACACCTAGGACAATATCAGGCAAAACAAGTGGTGTAATTGTCATGCCATAAAGAAAGTGTTTGCCACGAAAGCGCTTAAATCGTGTGATACTATAGGCAATGATTGTGCCAAGAATAGTTGCAGCAAGGGAGGCGACGACTGCTACTTGAAGGCTCACTAATGCGGCATTAATAATATCACTGTCTTGAAACAGCTCTTTATACCAATCTAATGTAAAACCGCCCCATAGATTAATAATCTCAGAATTACTAAAAGAAAAGAGAATTAAAACAACCAGAGGGATATATAAGAATATCAGTCCAAGTATTAACATGATTTTACTAAAAGGAAATAATCGCATCTTTTCTCCTAGTAATGTACTTGACGTTGTTGAATTTTTTGCATCCAAATCATTGGAAGCACCAAAATGATCAATAGAATTACTGAAATAGCCGCTGACATGCCCCAGTTGTTCGCTGTGAAGAATTGATCCCAGATAACACTACCAATCATGATATTGTTTAAGCCACCCATAATTTGTGGTACAACCACCTCACCGACTGCGGGAATAAATACAAGAAGACTGCCTGCAATAAGCCCTGGCATAGATAACGGTAAAGTGATCTTAAAAAAGGTGCTCATTGGTTTTGCACCAAGATCGGCCGCAGCATCATTTAAAATAGGATCAAGTTTGATTAAACTTGCATACAAAGGCAGAATTAAAAAGGGCAAATAGCAGTAAACCATGCCTAAATACATAGAAAAGTTGTTATATAAAAGGCCCATGCTGGGAAGGCCAAGCCACATTAAAAATTCGTTTAATTGGTGGTTGCCAAGCACGGTTACCCAAGCATAAGTACGTAGTAGAAATGAGGTCCAATAGGGAATGATAATGAGTACTAAAAATAACTGCTGTGCGCCTTTTTTCATTCTTGATAAGGCAAGCGCGATTGGATAGCCGATTAAGATACATAATAGCGTTGTAATTAATGCAACACTAATTGAATCATAAAGAGCAATATAAATAAGCTTGGCATGCAGCGTGTGAATATAGTTCTCTAGATGCAATATAATATGTAGTGTTTGATCGGTATAACTTAAAATTGCACTAAAGGGAGGCGTCCCATTTGCAGGAACTGTAAAACTGATTGCAACAACAAATAAAAAGGGAATAAGAAGAAAAATGATAAACCATAGCATCGGAATGGCGACGATAACTCTTCGCTGCCATTTTTGTGTATCAAGTGCAGAAGATAAAGACTTCATGAGTAAAGCACCATGATACTTTCTTGCTCCCAGCTAAGATAGACTGTGTCATCCCAAGTTGGGTGGTCTGCGTTACGTTCAATATTAAAATCAGTGGCTTTAATGAGTTTGCCGGCAGCGGTCACAACATGATAGGTTGAAAGCCCGCCCATATAGGCGATATCTTGCACTTTTCCAACCAGCATATTAACCGGTTTTTTGGGGTTATATGCCTCAGGTGGCTCTTTAGAGATTGAGATTTTTTCAGGTCGTAAGCCAACCCATATTTGTTGAGCTTCAATACCTTCTAGCTTTCGATCAACTTTAAATGAACAGCGTGTTTCATCAGAATCAATAATGCTGTAATCATCACCAATTCTGGTAATTGAAGCCTCAAAAATAGCACTTTTACCAATGAAGTTGGCGACAAAACGACTTTTCGGGAACTCATACACTTCCTCTGGTGGGCTGACTTGCTCTAACCAGCCATCAGACATAATGCCGATTCGAGAGGCCATCGTCATGGCTTCTTCTTGATCATGCGTTACCATAATAAAGGTGCTGCCTGTTTGCTCTTGAATATCAACAAGCTCAAACTTCATCTGATCACGTAAATTCTTATCAAGTGCAGAGAGTGGTTCATCAAGTAAAATAAGCTTTGGACGTTTGGCAAGACATCTAGCAAGAGCGGCTCTTTGGCGCTGTCCACCTGATAGTTGGTGTGGCTTTCTTTTGGCTAAATGCTCCATTTTGATGATCTTGAGGGCAGAATGAGTGCGCTTTTGAATTTCATCTTTTGGTAACTTATCTTGCTTTAAACCAAATGCAATATTTTGCTCAATACTCATATGTGGAAAAAGCGCATAGGATTGAAACATCATATTCACAGGGCGATCATAAGGTGGAATATGTGTCATATCAACGCCATCAATTAGAATTTTACCATCAGTTGGTTGTTCAAATCCTGCAAGCATGCGAAGTAAAGTACTTTTTCCGCTTCCTGAGCTTCCAAGTAAGGCAAAAAACTCTTTTGGATAAATATCTAAGGAAATACCATCAACAGCAGTATGGCCGTCATCAAAACGTTTAATCAGATTACGAATGCTAACAAGCGGTTTTTTATGAGTTGTACGCTCCATTGGGCATAAATCCCCCATTGGTTAGGATATGTCAAATTTAGTAGGGGTATCATAGTGATATTTCACTCAAATGGAAAGAAACTTTTATCAGCTAAAAGTGTATTTTTAAATGCGCTTGAAACGCTTGTTAAACATCCAGCTAAAAATGGCCTTTGTCGGCACCGCTAAGATCAGTGTAATGAGTAGATAAAATACCGCGGCAATCAGAAGTGTATTCAAACTTTGATAGCTATCACTGATAATTTCTTGTGCGCTTCCTGTAATATCCAAAACAGTGATTGTGCTTACTAAGGCAGAGCATTTTAACACCATGATCATCTCATTGATATAAGCAGGAAAAATGCGGTAAAACAAACTGGGTAGCATAATATAAATAAAGCTTTGCCATGAACTAAGGCCAGAGGCTTTTGCGCTTAAGAGCTCATCACGATTAAGATTTTGCAAACCACCATAAATAAGCACAGTTGCATACGCTGTCGAGTTAATAATAAGGGCAATGAGTCCACTAATAAAAGCATTGGCAAAAATATCACCCAAAAAGGAGTTATTGATCCATGATATTTGACCACTTCCGTAGTAGATTAAAAAAAGCTGTATTAGAAATGGCGTGCCGCGAACAAGATATAGGTAGATATCAATAATGCCACTTATCACGCTATATTCCTTTAACTTTAACCATGCAAGTGCTAAAGAGAGAAAAAGCGCAATAATAATAGCGAGAATAGTAAGTGACACTGTGGTGATAATCCCAGAGATCCACAGCTGTCCATAGTTATAAACTAATTCGCTCATACTGCTCCCCATGGTGTAGTTTCTTATTCAAAAAGCGTGCTCCAATATAGGATAAAGTTGTTAAGAGCAAATATAAAAATGCAGCAAATAAATAAAATGTTAATGGAGCAAAGTTTTGTGCCGCGGCAGTTTGTGATGCGCGCATAATATCAACAACACCAATGACAGAAACAATGGAGCTGTCTTTTAATACAACAAGCCATAAATTCATTAATCCAGGGAAAGCATGTTTGGCAATATTTGGAAGCGCAATCATTATAAAGGCTTGATATTTGGACATGCCAAGCGATAAGGCGGCATCTATTTCACCTTGGTCAATGCTATTCATTGCCGATTGGATAATTTGTGAAGCATAAGCGCCAAAAATAATACCAAGTGCGATCACGCCAGAGAGAAAGGCACTGACTTCAACATAAGTATGAAGGAGTGCACTTAAAACAATACTAAGACCAAAGTAGAAAATAAAAATAACAATAATCTCTGGCAATGCTCGAATAATTAAATGCCAAATTTGTGCGATAATGCGAAAGAGAAGCATTCCTCTTTCCATTAAAGCACCAAGAAGACCCAATACAAGACCTAATATCAATGCGCCTAAAGCTAAAAAAACAGTTATCTTCAGCGCATAGATGATTTGTAAAAAGTACTCAAGATTGTTCATCTAAATGCCATTTCTTTTGCAACTTTTTAATGGTGCCATTTTGATGTAGTGTATGGATGCTTTGATCAAGCTCCTTAAGTAGTGTTTGATTGCCTTTTTTCACCGCAATACCGCTGCCAATGCCAAAGTATTTTGCATTGTAGATATCGCCAACAGTTATATAATCTTTATTATTTTGTTTTCTCAGCATATCTGTTGCAACAATCTTATCAAGCATTACAGCATCGATTCGATGGTGTATAAGATCTTGAAATGCCAAAGCAGGAGAAGGATAAGCTTTAAGCTTTACTTTGCTCCCGTAGGTCGCTTTGATATAATTCGGGAAAGTGTTGCCTTGTTGGTAGCCAATAACTTTGCCATCCATTTCAGATTGTTTTAATGAAAATTCGCTATCTTTGGCAACAATAAAAGTTGCTGCATTTTGATAAAGCGGCTTAGTAAAATCAACCACTTGCTGGCGCTTAGGTGTGATAGATAGTCCACCAAAAATTGCATCATATTTGCCTAAAGTTAGTGAAGGAATTAACGCTTCAAAGGAAGTATCCTCAATGCTACATTTTGCTTTGATATCTTTACAAATAGCATGGACAACATCAATATCATAGCCGATCATTTTTCCTTGTGCATTTTTACTCACAAAAGGAGGATAGGTTGCATTGGTTGCAAATTTGATATTAATCTGATCTGCATAACTTGCACCAAATGCCATAGTGGTCAATGCTGCAATAGAAAGTAGTTTGCAGAGCTTATTATTTTTAGTAGTCATCACGCTTCTCCCGTTGGTTTTTTTTAAAGTTTTTAAACTTGTTCATGGTTCATTAAATTCAAAAATTTTGACATGCGAGCAGTTTTTGGCTGATCAATGATTTCACTGCCACCTTGTTCATACACTTTACCTCCTTCGATAAAGATCACTTCATCAGCAATGGCTTTTGCAAATTCAATCTCATGTGTTGAAATAATCATGGTCATTCCATTTTCTTTTAAAGATTTTATCATTGCGAGAACTTCATTAACCATTTCTGGGTCAAGTGCAGAGGTTGGTTCATCAAATAACATAATTTGAGGTGACATCATAAGAGATCTAGCAATGGATACACGCTGCTTTTGTCCGCCAGATAGCATTGCAGGGTAGCTTTCTTTTTTGCTCTCTAATCCAAGTTGTTTTAATAAGGAAACTGCTTTTTTCTCTGCTTCATTTTTAGAGAGCTTCAGTACTTTTCTTGCAGCAAGCGTTAAATTGTGAAGCACATTTAAGTGACTCCATAAATTAAATTGTTGAAACACCATTCCCACTTCATTTCTAAGCGATTGCAGTGTTTTTGCTGAGAGTTTTGTTCTAGTTTGATTAAAGTCATATAACTTGTCATTTAAGTGCATAGATCCAGAAGAGGGAGTCTCCAGAAGATTAATACATTTAAGGAGTGTACTCTTACCAGAGCCGCTTGGTCCCAAAAGAACAAGAACCTTCCCTTTAGATAAGGTTAAATCAATGCCGTTAAGTACGGCATCATCACCATAAGATTTGTGTATATTTGTTAATGTCAGCATGGAAAGTAATTCTGTTACCCGTCTTACTACATCAAAAAGCATTCTTGAGCGAATGTCAAAGCGAATCGTAGTTTTACAGCTACAAAACAAAACGATTTGTAAGTAGTGTATTTATATTCTCATTTAATGAAGGCTATGGTAATCTAAGTTTATACATCAATAAAATAAATTATTTTTATTAAGTGATGAATTAAAATGATCATGTTGAATCCACAGTTAGAAGCATTTATTGCAGTAGCGAAAGCAAAAAGCGTTCATAGTGCAGCTGAAATATTATTTTTAACACAGACAGCTGTAACGCAGCGGATTAAATTATTAGAGCAAAAGCTTAAAACGCCGCTTTTTATCCGTTCAAGAAAAGGCATGCAGTTAACTTCCGAGGGCGAAATACTGCTTCGATACTGTCATAACTTAAAAAAACTAGAAGCAAGCTACATGCAAACGCTTGGCGCTGTGGATGAGAGTTACATTATTAACCTGACAATTTTATCTTCATCAACAGTAATGAAAACAAGGATTTTATCCTCCGTCTCAGATACCATTAAATTATATCCCCAATTAAGAGTACACTTTCAAATTAATGATCTGGAGTTAAGACATCTTGATCTTAAGGCCGGCAAAGTTGATATGGCGATTGTGCAAAAAAAACATGTCTCAAAGGAAGTCTGCACCAAAACTTTAAGACCAGAGCGATATAAAATGCTAATTCCTGCAGCGTGGGTTAGTCGTGACATTACAGAGATTATCTCAAGTGAAAACATTGTTGATTTTGATCCGAGTGATGATATTACCTATAGCTACCTTAAGAAATTCAACTTATTTGAGTTGGCAAGAAAAGATAGGCACTTTATTAACTCGCCGGAGGATTTATCACTATTGGTTGAAAATGCGCTCGGTTATACTGTTGTAACAGAAGAGTTTTATAAGCAATATTGTAAAAATAAAGAAGTCGTTATCATGAATGAAAAAGAGTATTATGATCATGAAATTGCACTTTGCTGGTATGATAGGGGGGTGCTTCCCGAGTATTTTGCAAAAATAGTCGAAGTAATTAATTAAAAATAAGCCCCTATCCTTGAAATTCCAAGCCAAACCCAGTATCATTTGTCCGCTTGGAGCGCTCTTAATAAAAAAGTGTTTCAGTATATTAGATAACAAAAAGTCAAACGATATAAAGTGACTTTGTGTCAGTTTGAGCAAAAAACCTAAGCGGAGCTTAAAATTATGTTTGCAATTATAAAAAGTGGCGGCAAGCAGTACAAGGTAACTGAAGGTGCTGTCGTTAAATTAGAAAAAATTGAAAAAGGCGTTGGTGAAAATATCGAGTTTGATCAAGTGCTAATGCTACAAAATGGTGAAGAAGTTAAAGTAGGCAGTCCAGTTGTTGAAGGCGCAAAAGTGACAGCTGAAGTGTTAGAGCAAGGTCGCCATAAAAAAGTTACCATTATTAAATTCCGTCGTCGCAAACATAGCATGAAGCGTCAAGGTCACCGTCAGTATTACACTGCGGTTAAAGTTACAGCAATTCAAGGTTAATCTAAGGAGTAAACAATGGCTCATAAGAAAGCAGGTGGTAGTACACGAAATGGTCGCGATTCGAATCCTAAGTATTTAGGTGTGAAGCGTTATGGTGGTGAATTTGTTAAAGCTGGAACAATTGTTGTTCGCCAGCGTGGTACTAAATTTCATTCAGGTGTGAATACAGGTTGTGGCCGTGATCACACTATTTTTGCAACAGAAGATGGATATGTAAAATTCCACATTGGTGGCAAGCATAATCGTCAATATGTTTCCATTGAAAAGGCAGAGTCTGTTCAATAATATTTAAGATGTTCAGATAATACGTTAAAAGCGCCTTAGGGCGCTTTTTTTGTGCCTTAATTTCCGCCTTAATGATACTATATTAAATTGAAATATATAGTAATTCTAATAAATACCCGCATGACTCAAGCCTATATGTAACAAAGGATTGATATGGACATATTTGGTCGGTTATATACTGGAACTATTATATAGAATCACAGGAAGCTCTAATAAAAGAGTCGTTTTCTTGGCATAGCTATAATAATATCTTATAGAGAACTATAATTCAGCTTGGAATTAAAAACCATATGACCGGTCAATTATTATGTAACAACCATCACCCAAAATTAAGTTTTCAGCGGGTGAGTTTTGTCCCACTTTTAATTCTAAACCACATATTATGATGCGTTTATTCGTCGATGAATTGAGACGGTCACTATGAGTATGGAGATGCTAGAGAAAAACGTGATTAATGTTTGGGGAGATACAGGCAGAGAGTGGTTAAATAGACTGCCAAACATCATCGATGAATTATCAATGCATTGGAAGTTAAGTAATGTAATGCCAGTGGAAAATATAAGTTACAACTATGTGGCATTTGCCAAACAAGATCACAATACTCCTGTGGTATTAAAATGTAGCTGTGATCAGGCACTAATTAAAAATGAGTACCGTGCTTTGAAACATTGGGATGGTGTGGGCTCCATACGGGTTATTGATAGCGCTAGCTGTCACAATGCGCTCTTACTTGAGCAAGCGATTCCAGGGATGTCATTAAAAGAGAATTATTCTCAGAATATTGAAAACACCATCGAAATTTACGCAGGTATTGTAAAAACACTGGCATCGAAGCCAATACCAATACCAAAAACTCAATACACACATGTTAAAAAATGGTGCCAAGCAATAGATAACATTACCGATCCACGCATAAGCCTTAAATATATTGATAAAGCCAAAGAACTTAAAGCTTATCTTCTAAGCTCGAATAGAGCTGAATATCTCTGTCATGGTGATTTGCATTTAGATAATATCATCAGGCATCAAGATTCATGGTTAAGTATCGATCCAAAAGGTATTATAGGAGAGATGGCATTTGAAGCTTCGGCCTTTGATGTGTTAAATCAATCTGACTGGAATGAGATAAACACAATTCCTGATAAGATTAATCAACGATTATCACGCTTAGCAAATAACCTTGACATTCCTGAGGATCGGCTGCGATCATGGGTGTTTTTGCGTGCTATTATCTCGGCCCAATGGTTTATCGAAGATAATGGCAATCCTGATGAAATGCTAAGGCTAGCATCAGTGCTTTATCCCAGTTTAATGCGCTAAGGCGGTATTATGATTACACTTAAGCTTGCAAAAAAGCTAATTGCTACGCAATTTCCTGAATATTCTCATTTAAATATTACTGAAGTAGAGGTGCAAGGACATGATAATCGAACCTATAGAATAGGCGATGACATGCTCATTCGCATGCCAACTACAGAGGCATATGCGCTAAAAGTACCGATAGAACAAGCATTATTACCTCAACTTGCAAAACAGTTAAGCGTCGCCATTTCTGAGCCTATTAAGATGGGCTTGCCAAGTGATGATTACCCTTATCCATTTTCTATTTATAAGTGGCTTAATGGTGAAAGTGCTAATCATCTAACGCTTAGCTACAAAGCACTGGCACATATCGCTTCTGCGCTAGCAAACTTTTTAACAGAACTTCAAGCAATAATAAATATCAAAGGTCCAAGCCCCGGTCAACACAACTGGTGGCGAGGTGATCATATTAGTGTTTATGATAAAGGGGCAAAAGAGCAAATTGCTAGTTTGAGAGATATTATAGATGCTGATCATGCTTTAGATTTATGGGAAAAAGCCTGTGCTACCAAGTGGGAAAATACACCTGTTTGGATTCATGGTGATTTTGCTTCTGGCAATATTCTTATTAAGAATAATAAACTATCTGGCATCATTGATTTTGGTGGTACAGCTTTAGGAGATCCAGCCTGTGATCTTGTTATTGCATGGACTTTTTTAAAAGGCAATTCACGAAAAATCTTTCAAGATGCTATAGCATTAGATAATGACACTTGGTTAAGAGCAAAAGCTTGGGCACTTTGGAAAACAACATTTGAGCTATCTCAGTGCCAAGACAAACAAAGTGACGCAGCCGTTATCCAAAAAAATATCATACATGATATTTTAACCGATTAAGTCTGTGTGAGCCACAATGCAAATAAAGGATAGCCAACTATCTGAAATCAACAGTCAATAACTCATACCCTTATATTGCATATTGATATATAATATAGTGATATATCATATGGAGGTAAGTGAGAATTGTGATGAGCCAAAAATTCACTCTAGCGATTGCAAAAGGCGAGAGTTTTTGTAATAGAACACAGGAGAAAAAAGCATTAAGTAAAAGCATTAACCATGCAGAGCATACAGTGATCATTGCGCCAAGAAGATATGGGAAAACAAGCTTAATCAGTGAGGTTATTCGTTTGAATGATTATAAGCATGTTTGGTTTGATTTTCTAAAGGCGATCGATACAGCAGATGTTATTCATGTGATTTGTAAAAAGCTCTCAAATTTGATTGGTCAAATGACCAGTGATTTAAATGCAATTAAAGGCTTAATCTATAAGTTTTTTGCCCATTATAAACCAGAGTTTATTAGTACGATATATGGACAGAGTGTTAAGCTGTCATTGCAAGAAAAAACAGCATCACCTGAGGATATTGCTGATTTACTGTTATCCATTGATCAGTTAGCAATATCACTTGAAATTCAGGTAGTCATTGTGTGTGATGAGTTCCAGCAGATGTATGATATTGATAAATCAGGCGTTCTACAAGCGGCAATAAGACATGCTGCAGAAAGATCAGAGCGGGTAGCTTACATTTTCTCTGGTTCATCTAGACACATGTTAGAAGTGCTGTTTATGGATAAATCAAAGCCGCTTTATCGCTTATGTAAAATAATGAAATTAGATAAAATTGAGCTGGAACATTATTATGATTTCATTGAAAAAGCAGCAAAGGAAAGATGGGGGAGCGTGCTGCCAAAACAGATTATGGATGAAATTTTGGTGAATATGACTGAACTTCACCCTTACTATGTCAATTATTTGTGTATGGAAATCTGGGATCGCTATGAGACTATTCCGAGCATGGAGCAGGTTAAAATAGCTTGGGCATCACTATGCGAGCAGATTTTTCCTTATATTAAAGAAGATGTCAAAGGACTTAGCCCTAATCAAAAGCGTGTTTTAAAGTATTTATCTCAATATCCGTTTGGCAAGACATTAGATCAAACATTATTAGTGGAAATTGGCATTCGGAATTACAGTAGTGCAAAGCAAGCATTGGAATATCTAAAAACGAAGGATCTAATTTATTACAGTCTGAAGGATAATCAGTATCATATCTATGACCCTCTACTTAGAAAGTATTTAAGATAAGCTCTTATTAAGTTTAATTATTACAGAGGGCTTGAAGCTCACGCAAATAGTTTTGCTCATCAGGTGGGGTATGGTTTTTTTGTGCGCTATAAATAGACTCTGCAAGCCTATCCATCATCTCGTGT
Organism: Fangia hongkongensis FSC776 = DSM 21703; assembly: GCF_000379445.1. Classification (GTDB taxonomy): domain Bacteria; phylum Pseudomonadota; class Gammaproteobacteria; order Francisellales; family Francisellaceae; genus Fangia; species Fangia hongkongensis. Next base: position 91,247 of record NZ_KB902274.1, on the reverse strand, counting down.
TGAAGTGTATGCTCATCTTTGAATTTTTGCAGTAATTGTTGATAGATACTCTGAATTCCCTGTGGTCGATCAGTGATGATTTGCTCAATAAGACCAAGGTGAAGCCCCATATGTAAAAAAGGGTTACTTTGTCCAAACTCTGGTGGAAAGTCCTTATGTAAATTATCACGTGTTTGCAGGTAATGGTGGTATTCAGGGTGAAACTCAATAACACGAAAAATTTGCTTTTCCATCTCGCTCATGACAAGCTTATTCTGATGCTTTTCCCATACATCGAAATAGAGTTTTCTAAGCTCAAGGCGTTCGTGAGAGAAAATCATAGATACGCCTCCTTTTCTCTATACTCACAAAGTGAAAAGATAGGGCATTCGCCGCAGCTTGGTTTTTGTGCTTTACAGATATAACGACCATGTAATATTAGCCAGTGATGTGCATCTTGTAAATAGGCTTTTGGGATCACGCGTAATAGTCTACTCTCAACTTCTAAAGGTGTTTTTCCGGGGGCAAGGTTTATACGATTGCTGATGCGAAAAATATGCGTATCCACCGCCATGGTAGGCTCTCCAAAGGCCGTATTTAAAATAACATTTGCAGTCTTTCTGCCAACTCCGGGCAAAGACTCAAGTGCTTTTCTGTCATTGGGTACAGTTGATTGATATTGATCGATTAAAATACGGCAGGTTTTAATTACATTCTTTGCTTTGGTTTTATAAAGCCCGATTGATTTTATATACTCCATAAGACGAGCCTCGCCAAGTGCATAGATTGCCTCGGGTGTATTGGCAATTGGATAGAGTTTGTCTGTTGCCTTATTCACGCTGACATCAGTTGCTTGAGCAGATAAAATAACTGCAATCAAGAGCTCAAAGGTGGAGTGATAATTAAGCTCAGTAGTTGGGTTCGGGTTGTTGTTTTTGAATATTTCAAATATCTCAAGGCGTTTTTGCTTATTCATCGTGACCCTTTTTTCTTCTTGTAGGCTGCAAGAGCCTCTTTGATATAGGCTTTTTTATCAATATTCAGCGCCTTGCCTTTTATATTATTGCTGTGTGTTTTCTTGGATAGTTTCTCTTTTGCCTTTAAGCGCGCTTCTTTTGCAATATGCTTTTGACGATAATGAGCTTTTTGTTCTTCTAGCAAAGAAATAGGCATATTTTGAGGCTGCTTTTGGCTATCAATTATTTCCATTTCAATACAATCCATTGGGCAAGGAGTAATGCAAAGATCACAGCCTGTGCATTCATCAGCAATTACGGTATGCATTAATTTTTTGCTGCCAATAATTGCATCAACAGGGCAGGCTAGAAGGCACTTCTCACAGCCAATACATAGTGATTCATCAATAACTGCAACACTTTTAGGGGCTTCTTGTCCACAATTTAAATCAAGTGGAAGCGTCTCCCTATCTAATAAATTAGCAAGTTTTTGTATTCCTTCTTCTCCGCCTGGAGGACAGCGGTTGTGTTTTTCACCATTACTAATGGCTTTTGCGTAATCATAACAGTCTTTATATCCACATTTAGTGCACTGTGTTTGCGGTAATATAGCATCAATTTGATCAATCGAAATAATCATAAAAGATCCTGTTTATAATCATATTTTGTATAAAGTGACACGCCAGATTTTTGACTGATATGCTCTAGATAACGCATTATATTTTGTGGAAGTGTCAGGATGTCTTGGGCTAAAGTTAAGCTGCGCAAGATTGGAAAGATAATGATATCATCAAAAGATAGCTTCTCTGAGCTTGCATAGTCATATTGCATTAAGGAGTCAATTTGATTTATCAATGGCATTATCTTCTCTATAGTTGCTTGGGGAAATAAATAATGCGCTTTGAAATCCCCAATATAACTCTCTTTTTTATTGATAAAGTAAGCCTTGGCGCTATCAGTTGGAAAATCTTGCTGATGTTGTGGGTGATATGGAAATCTAATATAGGTAATGTTTTTTGCATACGTAGCAAGCCTATTACATAAATCAACAAGTGTTGTATCGCTTGCATGGGGCGCTAATATAGGCTTGTGATCAAATTCATTAAGATAATGACAAATATCTAAACTCTCTGTGATATAACGACCATCATCTTTCTCTAAAAAAGGAACCTGTTTTTTCCCAATGCGCTTAATATGTGCCTGTTCATCATCATTGGCAAGAAACTGAAGTGTAACCTCTAGTGATTTTATGCCTGCAAGCATTCTTGGCCTCACGCAATAGGGACAATGTTCATAGATAAATAATTTCATAGGTTTGTCTAATCTTATAAAGTGTGTGTATTGTAACTGAATGGGGATAATCGCGCTAGTGGATTGCCTGACTAAGAAGTGGGGAGGTTGGCAGGAGAGATTGATGCTTTAGAAATTCACTTACGATCACCAAATCTTGCAAAATTGCTTTAAATTGAGGGTTTTTTTGTGCTTTTTGAGCGCAAGCTTCAAAGAGCTTATCTGGCTGTATACTGACATCAGTTAATAGCTCTTTGTAAAGTTTTGTTTTTGCTAATAGCTCTTCTGAAGTCAAGCAGCTGCCAAAATTAATGGGTATGTCATGAAAATGGATCACAAACTCATAACTAAGCACATTGGTATTTTGATCAGAAATAACACCAATGCCACCTTTTAATTTCAGCAGACGAAAAAGCCTTTTTGCAATTTTACAGGCGTTGTCATAATTAGCTTGATCCGTATCGTGTTTAAATATCATAGCGTCAATTCATCATGTTAAAATCATATTTATTTTTATACCTTTTAAGCTTAGGGCAAAGGAGGAAAATTCAAGCAAGAGATGGGTTTAAATCGATAAAAATCATACAAAAGGCAGTGGGATGGATTAAAAAAGGCCTGATGAACAGGCCTATATAAAATATGATTGAGTATTACTTTAGTTTCTGTTGCCAGCAAACATGCCTAGAAACTGCAAAATAGTCATAAAGATATTAAGTATTGAAATATAGATTGTGACAGTTGCCATAATGTAATTTGTTTCGCCGCCACGAACAATTTGGTTCGTTTGCCATAAAATAAATCCAGCTGAAATAAAGGCGACAATAACAGACAGCGCTAAGTATAAAGCCGGCATCTGCAAGAATAAATTAACCACAATAGCCACCAGTGCAACCAATGCACCTACACCTAAAATTGGACCAAGGCGAGTAAAATCACGATTTGGATTTAAGGCAATAGCTGATAGTCCCAAAAAGATAGCTCCTGTTGCGCCAAGTGCCATCATAATAAGCTCAGATCCATTTGAAAAAGTAGTAATGTAGAAGTTTAAAATAGGTCCGAGGGTAAAGCCTAAAAATCCAGTAAGAACAAAGGTAAGCACAAGACCTATTGGACTATTTCTTGTTGCTTGAATGCCGAACAGTAAAGCAAAATAAAGAATTAAGGTTAAAATAGGGCTAATGACTGGCGCGCCAATCATCATTGACCAGCCAGCAGTTAGTGCACTTAACAACAAGGTTAAGGATAATAGCAAATAGGTATTTCTCAGCACCTTGTTGCTTTGAATAACCGATGTTTTGCTGCGTTGATCGATCACGCGCGCATTTTGTCGGTTGTAGTTGAACTGATTACTCATAGTCACTCCTGTACAATTAATACACAATTATTATAACATTTCACTGTATAGTATATGTGGTCTATCGCTGGAAAAACAATAGCAAATGGCTTATATTTGTTTACTTTTTAGATATTTTTTCCAAATTTTACTCAGTGCAAAAGCGAGAATGGCAGTGATTAAAACGCCAATGAAAAAGTACGAATAAAGATAGCCTAACTCCTGTCGGTGAAAGGCTTGAGAGGATATGGTTTTATTATTGACATAGATAGATAAAATACCAATTGCAGCAGTAAATAGGAAGAAAAATCCCATAATGATAGACTCATACTTTCTCGGTGAGAGTTTGCCGACAATCGCATAGTAAAGTGGTAATAAAATCACTTTAGCAATAGAGTTGAGTGCAACGGTGATCAAAAGCAAGTAGCTGGCACTTTTGCCAAGAAAGAAGCTTAATGCAATAAATAAGCAGGCAACGGCTGAAATAAGAAGTGCCAGTGAAAAGAACCGTGTGATTTGAATGATGTGTTTTTGATGCTTATTCTTGTTCCAAAATCCTGCCATGATAATCCCGATAATAACAATCAGGACGATGTTTGCCTCGAAGATAAAGTTTGATGAGATAAACTCAGGAATGCCCATGTTGGCATTTTCACCATATATTCGTAGATAATACAAAAAGATAATCAGAATGTTTTTATCAATAAACCAATAGCAGCCTGCAAGGATGCTAAGCGTAATGAGTGCAATAATGCGTTTTCTTTGAGCATAGTCTTTTTCAAAAAAGCTATAAAGGCACATGAGGATAAAAGCAATAGCGGCGACAATCAGAATAATTCCCTCTAACACATAGATATAATCTAACAGGTAACTAATTAAAGTTGAAAGAACGATTAAGATAAAAATAACGCTATAGACTGAAGGGGTGAACTTGGCATCAATATTATCTGAAATACTCACACTCTTATTCAATGTTGCACTGGCATATAAGAAAGTCAGTGCGCCAATAATACTTGCAACGGCCATAATAAGATACAAACTCTGATAACCTAAATGGCGAGCAAATAAATCAGTGATAACAATGGCTAATGCTGCACCCACAATGGTGGCAATGTAGACAAGGGTAAAGCCAGCATGGCGCCTTGGATCATCCTGAGTATAGAGAAAGCTTAAAGTTGTATATAGGTTTGGCACGGTGACACCAACCCCAATAATGTAGGCTGAAAAACCGATCAATGCGAGGTTGTTAATTGTCAGTAATATCAATCCAGCGCAAGAGTAAAAAATGCCGATTAATACCGATCTTTTGTGGCCGATATTATAACCTAAAATACCGCCAATCACGCTAGCAAATGAGAATAGAAATAAATTACTATACAGGCTTAAATCAAAGCTTTTGGAGAGATAGTTGAGATAGGGTGCGCTATTTAAAATGTAATCTTCAAATGTAATGATAATTGTGGTCGTACTCATTGTGTAGAGTATCGATGTGAATAATATCACCCACATGCCTGTTGGCTGTCGGGTATTTAATAAGAGTTTTTTGGGTTTTAGGTTCATTATCTATCGTTATGTAGGGCTTTATGCCTTGTTATAGATAATATTATGGCAAGAATTTATTAGATCGCAATTGAATTTAATTTCTTTTAGCTATTCATAAACGCTTCGCGTTGTGATTGAACCTGCTGTTGTTGCTGCCAAGCAGGTGGTTGGTTTGCAGTGGCTGCGGGTGTATTTGAATCTTTAATGGTAGTCACAAGGCCATAGGGTGTGTTAACAGTTTGTGTTGGGTAGCCTGCCTTTTGTAATGCAATTGCCGATGTGGTTGCAACAGCTGAATTAACGGTTGCATAAGTCAATGCTTGATCAAAATTTGCATTTGCATGTCCTGAAGTACTCAATACAATGCCGAGCACTAAAGCAATCAGATAGCGAAATTGTTTCATTTTTGCAACGAGCTTATTGTTTGTTTTGTGATTTCTAGTTTATATAAAACTCAGCCAAATAAAAAGCGTATCGAATACTTTAGGTGCTGTTATACCACCCGCAAATCATTTTACCCTATTTCTGCCATTGAATTTCTTGTTCTTTTGAGTCATTAGATATTGCTAATAGTCCTAGCTATTACCTGCAATCCAATGACTCAAAGCTATCAAAAACTTCTTCAACATTAAACACCGAAAAATGATTCGCGAGTGGTATATTTGTTGCTATCGCAAGAAAAATGGTAAAAGTACTTTAGATGGGCTACATTACTGTCAGGTTAGAAAATGAAATATCGAGGAAGGCATGTTAGAGGAAAGAGAAGTTGATTTTGTAATAGAATATAAAGATTATCTATCTGAAGCACATCTTAAGCATATTAAAGAAGGATTGAATGATCACGCCTATGAGCAAAAGGGTATAGGTCAGAATAATGCACCATATTCCTTTTCAATTGTTAATGAACAGAATCAGTTTGTAGCGGGTATTTCCGGGTTGAATTATTGCGGCTGCTTTTATATTGATTTACTATTTGTTGTGAAAAATGCGCGCAAAAAAGGCTATGGTAGCGCGTTATTACAAAAAGCGGAAGCGCTTGCAAGACAAAGAAATTGCCACTTTATTGCAGTTAATACAATGGAATTTGAAGCAAAAGAATTTTATGAGAAACACGGCTATCAGGTTGAGTTTGTTCGAAAAGGTTTCGATAAAAACACAAAGGCATATTTTTTAAGAAAAGACTTATAAAATGAGTTTGCGAAGGCAATTAATGTTGGATATAGCGATTGACTATTGGGCGTGTTAACCACATAAAAAGGGCGATAATCAATGTGACAATGCCAATTTTGGCAAATACCCCAGTATATAGATATAAGCTTTGCATGGTATCAAGTGTAATGCCTGTCGGCGGTGAGGTTAAATTACCCACATAAGCGCCAACAGGTCCAGCCAACATGGTTGTTAAAAACCAGATTCCCATGACAAACCCTGACATGTTTCTGGGGCATAGCTCTGCAACCATGGCAATACCAAGTGCTGACACTAATAGCTCACCTGTTGATTGTAGTGTATAGGTTAAAACCATCCACCAAGGTGAGGCAAGACCGTTTGTTGCAGTGTACCGTGGTAAAAATAAAACCAAAAAAGCCAATCCACATAAAGTCATGCCACAGCAGAATTTGGTTGCATGCGTACCAGGTAGTTTTTTGTAGATAATTGCTAAAATTGGCGAGGCAACGATAATTACAAGTGGATTAAGCACTTGATAAGAGGCAGCAGGAATGTGCCAACCAAAGACATTTCCATCAATATTATGAAGTGCAAAGAATGTCAATGAAGTTGGCATTTGATTATAAAGAACAAAGAAGACAATACCTTCTAAAATTAACAAAAAGGCAATAAGCATTCTTGCTCTATCTTTGCCTTTCAAGGTTAGCGCTGTTTTCAAAAAGTATAAAAAGCCACCGGCAACCACCACATATACAATGGTGTAACAAAGTGTTGTATAAGGCAGAATATTCCCAAAAATAATAATACCGATGATAGAGGCGATAATAACGCTAATTAATCTGCCAAATGCCATTGGTTTTGCGCCAGCTTCGGTGGAGATGCTACTTAGCACCTTATAAAAGACAAAGTAATTTAAAAGACCTAGAAGTAGACCAAAGGCACTGATCCAAAAAGCCGCTTGCCAGCCATAAGCTTGTGCTGCAATCGGCGCAATCAGCATAGAGACAAATGAGCCAATGTTAATGGCCATGTAATATAATGTCATTGCACCATCTAATGCTGGATCACCTTTTTCATACAGTTTGGAGATAAGAGAAGATGGGTTTGCTTTGAAAAGCGCATTGCCAACAATAATACCACCAAGTGCGTAAAATATGGTTGATTTGGTTGAGAGTGCAAGTGCTGCATAAGAGAGAAATAATATAAATGCACCTAAAGCGACAGTACGCTTGGCACCTAAATATTTATCGCCAACAAACCCGCCAACCCAGATAAATCCAAATACAAATGCAGCAAATGATCCAAACGTATATATGCTCAGTTTTTGAGAAAAGCCAAGATGGCTCACAAAATAAAGTGTGAGTACTGCTTGGGTCGCATAATAGCCAAATCGCTCCCAAAGTTCTATCCCCCAAATGACCCAAAACTGCTTTGGCAGCCCTTTGGACTGAGCGCCTGCGATATTACTCATATAAATCCCCCGATTTATGTTAGTGTATGTTGTTGTTTATTTACTACTTGTTATATTGCCATGACAGATTGCGCCACAGTTGTGAGAATAAATTAAACATGTTAGATGTTTAGTTTATCAGCAAGTTTTGCTTGTTCACAGCTAGTTATTCCTAGAAATAACATGATAAAAAATCACGTGGTGCAATGTATCTCCTCCCTGTCTAGGGGAATATTTATAAACACTTTTCAAATGAGTTGCAAATAAAAATAGATAATTTCTGTAAAAAAATAACGGATTGGGTGGAATGTATTCTATTGGGAGTGATGCAATACGTTTGCTTGTTTATTTTAAGTGCTAAGATTCAAACTTTAGTGTATACAGATATTTCAACTAAATTTTTATCTGGATCACTAATATAAATGCTGTCAATCTTCCCTTGAGCCCCTGTCTTTTTTACAGGACCTTCAATGATTGGAATTTGATGATTAGCTAAATGATTAATAATAGCATCTAGTGACCAATCACTAATTAAACACAGATCTCCAGAGCCAATTTGTGCATTATTTCTTGTTTCTTGTCCTAATTCTTGCAAGTTGATTTTTTGATTTCCAAAATGTAAGGACTTTCGACCATGAGCAAACGTTTGCACTGTCATACCTAACTTTTGATAAAAGTGAATAGATCGATCGATGTTTTGAACCGTAAGGACAATATGGTCAATATGTGAAATCATGTTTAATCTCCATAAAAACAAACCCGAAAGATTTTAACATGTGGAGATGCAAAAAACGACAAGCCCAATTCAAACATTAGTGTTTACTACTTAGGAGTGATACGATTGTTTTGGGATAAAGTTGATGCTCTATGACTTTAACTTTTTCTTCAAGTGTCTTCTCATTATCACTCTCTAGAATCTTAATGGATTTTTGAATAATAATCTCTCCACCATCTAAATCCTCATTAACATAGTGTATAGTTGTTCCATGTATTTTATCATTATTCTCAAGTGCGCGCTTATGGGTATTTAACCCCTTGTACTTTGGCAGTAATGATGGGTGGATATTAAGGATTTTTTTAGGGTAAGATTGAATAAACTTGGCGGATAAAATACGCATAAACCCTGCTAAGATAATTAGATCAGGTTGATAGAGATTAATGTGAGCCATAAGCACTTGATCATAACTCTCTCGAGGGTGATTAAGCTTGGGAAGGTATAGCGTTGGAATGTTATGTGCAATCCCACGTTCAAGTGACTTAGAGGGTTTATCTGAGATAATGCAGGCAATTTCAACATCAGAATAACCATTAAAATAATCAATAATTGCTTGCAGGTTTGATCCTTCACCTGAGCAAAGAATAACTATTTTCTTCGTGTTAGTATTATTCATAAATCTTTATGTTTCTTGGTAGGAAACAAAAGGTGTTTTTTGCGCCCCGGCTTTAATCTCTCCAATCTCCCAAGCGTTTTCACCTAGAGTATGAAGTGCATCTATAACATTTGTGACATCTTCTTTTGCAACACTCAGAATCATTCCGGCACCACAGTTGAATGTGCGCAGCATCTCATGTTGCTCAATATTTCCTTTTTCTGCTAACCATTTGAAAATAGGCGGGAAGTCCCAACTGGATAAATCAATCACTGCATTGCTATACTCAGGTAATACACGCGGGATGTTTTCTGTAAATCCACCACCTGTTATATGAGAAATGGCATGAATATCAAAGGTTTTCAAGAGTTCCAAAATGCTTTTCACATAGATACGAGTTGGTGCTAAAAGATGTGCTTTTAATGTGCTGTCTAAAAAAGGCATATCAAGTGAGAGATTATTCATTTCAATGACTTTACGTACAAGAGAGTAGCCATTTGAATGAATGCCGGAAGAAGAAAGGGCGATCAATCGGTCGCCTTCTTTAACTTTTTGACCTGTTATTATGTTGGATTTCTCAACGATACCAACACAAAAACCAGCAAGATCATACTCATCCTGATTATACATGCCAGGCATTTCAGCCGTCTCGCCTCCAACAAGAGAGCAGCCAGCTTGAAGACAGCCCTCTGAAATACCTTTTATTACATCAGTCGCTTGAGAAACACTTAGCTTTCCTGTGGCATAATAATCGAGGAAAAAAAGAGGCTCAGCACCACCAACGATAAGATCATTGACGCACATGGCTACAAGATCAATTCCAATTTTATCGTGCATATTAGCATCGTAGGCAAGCTTAAGCTTTGTCCCAACACCATCTGTTCCAGAGACGAGTACAGGGTTTTTATACTTATCAAGTGGCAGCTCAAATAAGGCGCCAAAGCCACCAAGACCTGTTAACACTTCAGGGCGCATGGTTTTTTTAGCAAAAGGTTTAATTTGTTCGATAAGGGCATTTCCGGCATCGATATCTACGCCGGCATCACTATAGCTTAGGTGTTTTGTTGACATAAAGCACAGGTTGGCTGGTAAATGTGTGCAAATTATACCTTGGAGAAGAGAGTAATCACAAACTATTTTTCAAGAATATCCTGAATAATATTGGTTTAAATGCTTGCTGGCTTTCCTTCTTTGCAAAGACTATCAGTAATAGAGAGGCGTGTCTTTATTCGTCACTAGATAGAGTTTGCGTCCTCACTAATTGTTGTATTGTCTCTGATTCATTATGATCAATAACATAAACATATGCACTAAAAATCACCCCATAGTGTTTGAATGATCGCACATATTGCCACTGGCGTGGTTTCAGTTCTAAGCACACGAGGACCAAGTTTAATACGCTCTATTAAATCCAAGGATTGATTGTTCTCAGTCTCAGAAAAGCCTCCCTCTGGTCCAATGAAAAGATGAATAGCTTTTACATCTGGATATTGCTTATGAAGCTTTTGAATGGATATCCCTTGATGTGGGCACAAAAGCACAAAAAGCTGATCAGCTGCTTTTATTGTTGTTTTTTCTTTTAGCACATCATTAAAGCACATCGGGGTTGATAACTTCGGAAAAAAGACACGTTGAGATTGCTCAGCAGCACTAATTGCCACTTTTTGCCAGTGTGACACTTTAGTCTCAAGCTTCTCTGTCGGCAGTTTAAAATCGACATGCTCTGTTATCATGGGGGTGATGGTATTGACGCCAAGCTCAGTTGCTTTTTGTACCACGGCCTCAAACTTTCCTCCTTTTGACAAGGCTTGATAAAGGTGGATCTTAATAGGTGATTCATTGAATACTTTATATGCGTCAATAACCTCTAAAGTACAGCCTTTTGAGTTGGCATCTGTAATTTCAGCTAAATACTCTATCCCGTCATGGTTATTAAAGAGTTTGACTTGATGCGATTTTTTATGCCTTAAAACTCGGATCAAGTAATGGCTTAATGTTGATGAGAGTGTGGTTGATGTTAAACCAGCATGTATAGTATCACTATAGACTCTAGAGATTCTCATTTGTTTTAGATTGTTTTTATTATCTTATATTTATTTTATGATAGATTCTAACTGAATGATAAGAGAAAGATTAAAAATAGAAAAAATAGGGCTAGGCAAGTGCATCTAGCTGCTGTAGATTTATACCCTATAGAAACCTAGGAAGTATAATTTTGTCTGATTATCAAAAAAATCAAAATATTCATGTTGCACTGGTTGGTTATGGGCTTGCGGGATCTGCTTTTCATGCCCCTGTGATTGAAGAAGTAGAGAGTTTAACACTTAGCGCTATTGTTAGCTCAAGAAAAAACGAAATTAGCTCACGCTATCCAAATGTTAAAGTTCTAGCGGATGTGGATGCAGTACTTAAGGATGATCAAATTGACCTGGTTGTAATTGCAACACCAACAGATACGCACTATGCACTTGCTAAAGCTGCGCTTATGGCCGATAAGCATGTGGTCGTTGATAAGCCTTTTGTCATTACAAAAGAAGAAGCTTTGGAGCTTAAAGAGATTGCCCAATTGAAAGATAAGAAACTCAGCGTATATCAAAATAGACGTTTTGATGGTGATTTCATGACGGTTAAAACACTGTTAGATAATAATGCGCTAGGTGAAATTTATACTTTTGAAAGTCATTTTGATCGTTTTCGCCCACATGTAGATTTGCAAAAGTGGCGTGAGCAGGATAAGCCAGGAAGCGGTGTTTTATACGACTTGGGTGCGCATTTGATCGATCAGGCTATGGTTTTATTTGGTAAGCCTCATTGGATTATTGCAGATGTTGCCAAGACAAGAGAGGGGGCGAAGGTGGATGATTATTTCCATATTGTTTTAGGTTATAATGATTTGCGGGTCATTTTACACTCAGCAAGTGTTGTTAAAGCATCAATGCCGCGTTTCACTGTTCATGGAGATAAGGGAAGTTTTGTAAAATATGGTCTTGACCCTCAAGAGGAGCGATTAAAGCAAGGAGAAAAACCAAGTGATGCTCTGGGAATAGAAAAGAGCACTCAATATGGTATCAAAACAGATATCGATGGCAAAGAGCAGAAAGTTGCAACAATTGCTGGAGATTACAGGATCTATTACAATCAAATAGCTAATGCAATTTTAACTAACTCCCCGCTTCCTGTCACGCCAGAGGAGGCTGTGGGTCTTATTGAGATGATTGAAATGTGTATAAAAAGCTCGGAGATAGGTAAGAAATTATATGCGTAAATAACACCAAATCATATTTAAAGCACACTCATTGATCTTACTCTAAAAGTTAGCATGAAATAATCTCAAAAATATATCTATCCAATGATATAATGCTGTTAATTTATACCTGATAGAGATCATATGTCTCAAAATACAATTGACTGTTTTGCCAGTTGCGCAAAAAGTACTGAAGATTTGCTGCAAAGTGAACTCCATACACTTGGCATTCACCATACAAAACTACACGTTGCAGGTGTGTCATTTGTCACAACGCGCGAAAAGCTCTATGAAGCTTGCTTTAGCTCCCGTATTGCCAATCAAATTTATTTAAAATTAGATGAAAGAAAAATTGAAAATGCCGATGAGCTATACCAAGTATTATATGAAATACCATGGCATAGTCTCTTTGCAGTAGATAAAACCTTTAAAGTTGAGGTTACTGGAAAGCATCGAGCATTTAATAATATGCAATATGCTGCGCAAAAGGCAAAAGATGCTGTTGCTGATAAATTTCGTAATGAGTGTGAGGCTAGACCCAATATTAACTTAGAGTCCCCTGAGATTATTATTTCACTTCACTTTCACCGCGGCAGTGTAAGTGTGTATCTCTCAGCTACCGGAGAGAGCTTGCATAGGCGAGGTTATAGAGTTGAGCAGGGAAGGGCGCCATTAAAAGAAACGCTTGCCGCTGCCATTGTGTATCGATCAGGTTGGCAAACACTACTCATTGAAAATAGCCATCCTGTCTTAATTGACCCGATGTGTGGCTCTGGAACACTTTTAATAGAAGCGGCAATGATCGCCTATGGTGTTTTACCTAATATTCATCGAGAAAACTTTTCTTTTATGCACTGGCTTGACTATGACCAAGCATTGTTTGAATCGGTTAAAAGAAACGCTCTTGATATGATGGAGAAAAACTCACATCAATTTAGCGAGCAAGGAAAAAAGGATATTCACATTATAGGATATGACTCTGATCCTTATGTTATCGATAAAGCAAAAGAGAATATTGCTGCTATTGGCTTGGAAAATAAAATCAGTATTGCTGTTCAGGATATCTCTAAACTAGATCGATATGACTTATCTGATCTGCCAGATGATGCACAAGGCATTATCTTAACCAATCCGCCTTATGGCGAGCGGTTATACCATCAACAAGAAAACAAGCTCAAAGCACTTTTTAATACCTTTTCAGATCAGCTTTTATCTCACTTTCAAGACTGGAAACTATGTGTATTTAGTGGATTTAAAGAGACAACTAAATCTCTTTCTCTTAGAAGTTATAAGCAAAACAAGCTATTTAACGGTGCGATTGAAACGGTTCTTTATCATATCAACATTGATCCACAATCAAAAATGCGCTTTGAAAGTGCTGCCGAAAAAGAGAAAAGGCACATTGAACAGGCAATTAATGAAGATGATAAGCATCTTTCTTTTAAAAACCGTTTAAATAAGAATGTTACCCAACTGAGAAAGTGGGCAAAACAAAATGAAATTGAATGCTATCGTCTTTATGATGCTGATATTCCGGAGTTTTCTGTTGCCGTTGATCTTTATAATAATCACGTGCATGTACAAGAATATCAAGCTGAGAAATATGTTGATCATAACGCAGCAGAGAAAAGATTAAAGCAAATTCTGTATCATATTCATCACACGCTAGATATCCCATATAAAAACATTCATTTGAAAACACGTAAAAAACAAGCAGGTAAAGCACAATATCATAAGCTAGATGCACAAAAAACTTATCATGTGGTCCGTGAAAATGAAGCCTTATTTTATGTTAATTTTAATGATTATTTAGATACAGGCTTGTTTTTAGATCACCGTAAAATAAGACAAATTGTCGCTAAAGCGTCAAAAGGAAAAGCCTTATTAAACCTCTTTTCATATACCTGCACTGCAAGTGTTCATGCAGCCTTAGCTGGTGCTAAGCGCATTACTAATGTAGATATGTCTCGAACCTACCTTGACTGGGGAAAGCGAAATTTTGAATTAAATAAGTTAAGCTTGGGTAAAAAGTATGAATTTATTGAATCAGATTGTATAGGATGGCTTAAGGAGAACCATCAACAATATGATGTTATCTTCCTAGATCCACCGACTTTTTCAAATTCCAAAAAGATGCAAGAGACACTTGATGTTCAGCGTGATCATGCGCTTTTGATCGATCTTGCGATGCGATCATTAAAGGAAAATGGCATCTTATATTTTTCTAATAACTATAGAAAATTCACCTTAGATGAAAACCTGATGAAAAAATATCATTGCCAGAATATTGATAAAGTATGCCTATCAAGAGACTTTCTTCGCCGTCCAAACATCCATCATTGCTGGGAGATCAAACACAAATCATCATAAATTATGCTATCTTTTTAGATATTCAAAATCATTTTTATAATCGTATATGAGTCAACATTTGGGCGTCATAGACTGCGGCGTAAATAAAACGCTTGTGTTTTTGCTCTCAGCAATAGGGGGCTTTAGTGATGTATTTGGTTTTATTGCCCTTGCTCATTTATTTACAGCCCATATTACTGGGAACATTGTGATTATTATTGCTTATTTAGTCACAGATACCTCAGGGGTTGCATCAAAGGTCGTTGCAATCCCTGTATTTATGGTCTTTGCTGCCATTATTTCATGCATTATTGAGCTCCATGGTGTCAAGAGAAAGCATTTAGTCTTCTGGCTAGCGCTAGAAGGAATGCTTTTCTTTTTCTTAATGTTATTGGGCTCACTTTCCCCTAAGTTAAATGTAACGTCACTTAATTTTATCCTCTTAAGTATGTTGCCTGTTTGTGCAATGGCCATTCATAATACGATTTCCAAGCTCTATTTACAAAAATCACCTCCAGTGACCATGATGACAGGCAATTTTACACAATTTATTATCGATCTATCTGCAGTTTTACTGTATCTATTCAATCGTAAATCAATTATTTCGAAAAAAAATGCGGTCAAAAATATTCTCGTATTTGGCAGTGCTTTATTAGGCTTTTCTCTAGGTGGCATTCTTGCTGTCACCGGATATGTGTTTATGCACTTTTGGGGAGTTATCTTTGTGATGATTCTTATTTTCCTAACGATGGCTCTATTGTCAAAAATAAAATAAACGTTCTTCTTACACTTTTTTCAAGAAATTATTATTAAGTCATATAGAAAAGCCATGATAATGCCATTTTTTGGGTTTTTGACTGCGGGGAAAAGCTGAGGGCTCTAGATGATGATGAAGAAATACATTTTTTATTAAAGGAAATAAATAAGCTGAGAGGTCTGCATGGACCTGAAAATTTATCGCGCCGATCTTTTTATCATGCAGATTTAACTAATGATAATATAATTGTTGAAAATCAGGCATCAGGATTCAAGCTCAGAGTAATTGATTTTGTAGATCTAGTAAATCTTAAATAGGTTTAACCGGTGATACTTTCAAGGCAACGTATGAAGCAGGGAGTTCTAATTCTATAATTTAACATAATATATATTATGCGAACTTATGTTATTATGTCTTATCCTCTGATAGATATAGATTTTTTATCCTTTATTGCAATAAATTATTTAATGCTGATTACTGTTGCTCTACAATATTGCTATGTATTTAAAACACACTACTACATAATAGAATTTAAATGGATAATAATCTTAACACTGATAATAGTATTAGAAAAATCTCTAAAGTTGAAACGGGTATTGAAAAAGTTGTTTTTTCCAGTCGATGGCTGCAAGCGCCCATTTATCTTGTCTTGTCATTGGTACTTTTAGCTTTTGTTTTTGACATCTCTAAGTCTGTCATAATGATGCTGATTAATATTAAAGACTTTGGCGGTCACGAGCTTATCGTATTTGCACTGACTTTATGTGATGCTGCTTTAGTTGCAAATTTGGTTGTCGTTGTTGTAATAAGCGGCTATGAGAACTTTGTCTCCAAAATAGACGTTGCCCATGATAAAGGAGAACCAATTTGGATTAAAAAGCTTTCCCCTACCGGTGTTAAGATGAAAATTGCAGGGTCAATTGTAGCGATATCCTCCATTTCACTGCTAAAGCAATTTTTAGATATTGCACATATCTCTGATAGAGAGCTTTTATGGAATGTGATTATTCACCTTGTTTTTGTATTTTCAGCCATTATGATTGCCTTTACAGGCTGGCTTGAACATAAAGTTCATAAACCACATTAGATTTCAGCTGATTTCCTCTGCTTTGCCATTAGCTTATAATTCAAATGTGCTTTGATAGTTTTCCACTCAGAATCAATAATACTATAAACACAAGTATCACGTAGTGTGCCGTTGTGCATCTTGCGATGATTACGCAGAATACCATCCAATTTGGCACCTATGGATTCTATGGCGCGTCGCGATGCAAAATTCAAATGATGTGTTCTAAATTCAACAGCAATACACTTAAACACTTCAAAAGCATGTTCCAAAAGAAGCAACTTACAGGCAACATTAATTGCTGTACCGTGTACAGCTTTCGCGTACCATGTGCTACCAATCTCTAGACGGTTTTGCTCATGATCAATATTCATATAACTAGTCATGCCCAAAATTCTGCCACTTTTTTGACAAATAACTGTATACGGCAACATGCTACCTTGTTGATAGAGTCTCAGTCTACGCTTAATATCAGCTCTCATGTCTTCAGGCGTAGGCACGATTGTAAACCACAGCTCCCATAGATAACCATCTTGTGTTGCCTGCTCTAAACCTTCTAAATGCGCATAAGACAATAGCTCCAAACGCACCAAGTTATTGCTTAATGTCATGATTTCTTTCATTTTTACTCACTCTGTATGTTGTCAATATTACTTTGAATACCTAAATATATGCTTTTTATGACATCTAAACAATAGTTTAGTATTCATAGAATTATAGGATATATACATACGCTTAAGCATAACTCATCATACGTATTGAAACTATAATGATTTGGTGTTATTTACACTATGTGATTTATTATGCTGTACTATGAATACCCTAACAGCTTTTTTACAAATCCAACTAAATTTGCTGAACGGCTATAGCCGTTGCTATTCAATAACTGTGCTATACCCCCGTTTTCAACAGTCAACACAATACCAAAAAATCTAAAAACCTCATGAATTAATGCTTTTGTGTCATCTGCAATACCTGATGCTCTAGATCCGAGATTTTGATCAAACCCTGCCAAGTTGTAAATTCCTTGCAATATCAGTTTTGTCATTAAATAAGTCGTTATTATAGAAAAGCTTTGGTCTACTTCTTGTCACATATCCATCTATCTCTTTCAAAACCCGATCTTTTACTATTTGAGTCAACTGCATATATTCTTCCTTATATAATTTCAGTTTTAGCGAGTAAGTATAAAAGCCTCGAGTGGCTTTGTTTTTGCTCTAATAAGAAAAGTGCTTTTAGACTGATAAAACAATATAATTAATAACACACCAGCCTGAGTTATCCGTGCACTATCCTTATGCGATTGAGGAAATGATATCGAGATTTTAAAAAATCAAAAACCGTAGTAACTACGGATTCAATGCATAGATTAAGGGGAAATTACTTATATTTAAAGTCGTTGATATTACCCGGATGAAAGATGGGTCATTTTAGATATTAATATGAATAATGATCAATATTTTGTTGTTATTTTAAAAGACTTAAACATTTAGTTTAAACAGAAAAAGACGATCCACAACCACAGGTTGTTTTAGCATTTGGGTTTCTAATGATAAAGTGTGCGCCTTCAACATCTTCTTTGTAATCGATATCTGCACCAATTAAATATTGAAAACTCATTGCATCCACTAAAAGATGTACGCCATGATTTGTAAAAACCATATCATCTTCTTTTTGCGCTTCATCGAAGCTAAATCCATACTGAAACCCTGAACAGCCACCTCCTGTAATATACACACGAAGCTTCAACTCATCATTGCCCTCTTCTTCAATCAATTCCTTGACTTTGAGGGCAGCTGCATCTGTAAAATTAAGCGGTGCGGCTTGCTGTACTGTCATATATTCTTACCTTTTACTGTAATGGGACTAGTTTAATTTTACCCATTCTGTCGACATTTTGCACCATAACTTTAAGCGACTTGCCTTCTGCAAGTGTATTTGGATTGATACCAAGTGACTCAAGCTCAGAAAATGGCAACAAACCATCTTTTCCAGGAAGGATGTTCACAAAAGCACCAAAATCTAAGACTTTAACCACTTTGCCTGTATAGGTTTGTCCCACCTCTGCAGAAGCAGTTAATGCCTCCACTTCAGCAATGGCAGCCTCTAATGACGCTTTGCTCTTGGCAAAAATCTTTACATCACCATTATCAGAGGTATCGATTGAAGCGCCTGTTTTTTCGGTAATCCCTTTTACTGTCGCGCCACCTTTACCAATGACATCACGTATTTTCGATGGATCAATACTAATAACTTCAACCTGAGGAGCATGTGCTGAGGTCTCTGTTTTATACTCAGAAATCACTTCATTCATAATACCTAAAATATGCAAACGACCTTCTTTTGCTTGATCTAAAGCAGCTTGCATAATTTCACGTGTAATGCCTTTAATTTTAATATCCATTTGTAATGCAGTCACACCATATTGCGTTCCTGCTACTTTAAAGTCCATATCGCCAAGATGATCTTCATCACCTAGGATATCTGATAACACAGCAAACTTATCGCCCTCTTTAATAAGCCCCATTGCAATACCTGCAACCGGAGCGGCAAGTGGCACACCTGCATCCATCATTGATAATGATGATCCGCAAACAGTTGCCATAGAACTTGAGCCATTTGACTCTGTAATTTCAGATACCACACGTACAACGTATGGATAAACAGCTTCATTTGGAAACACTGCCTGTGTTGCACGTTTGGCCAAATTAGCATGACCGATCTCACGACGCTTTGGCGTGCCCATCATCCCTGTTTCACCTACTGAATAAGGTGGAAAGTTATAATGTAACATATAGCGATTTTTCAAATCACCATTTAAATTTTCAATTAGCTGAGCATCTCTATCATTACCTAATGTAGTGACCACAAGTGCTTGGGTTTCTCCACGGGTAAAAAGTGCTGAGCCGTGCGCTTTAGGAATAACGCCAGTTCTCACACTAATTGGGCGAACAGTACGCGTATCACGTCCATCAATTCTTGGACTACCAGCTAGAATATTTTTTCTAACTAAATCTTTCTCTATGCTATGAAATACATCTTTGATTTCATCAACGGAAACTTCTTCAGCTTCATTTTCATCGGCAACAATTGCCTCAATAACTTCTTGTCTGAGTGTATTTATGCAAGCATTACGTTTTTGTTTTTCAGTCTCTTCATATGCTGATTTAATCTTACTGAAAAATTTCGACTTAATTTGCTCTTTTAATGCCTTATTTTCTTTCTTAGGCTCATAATCCCAACGTGGTTTTGCTGCATACTCTGCTAAATGATTAATTGCATCAATAATCACCTGCATCTCTTTATGGCCATACAAAACGGCGCCAAGCATTACCTCTTCTGGTAAACTTTCAGCTTCTGATTCAACCATCAACACAGCATCAGATGTTCCTGCAACAACAAGATCTAACTCCGATTTTTTCTGTGCATCCAAAGATGGATTCAATACATATTGGCCATCAATAAAACCAACACGAACCCCTGCAATAGGGCCTTCAAAAGGTACACCAGATAAAACCAACGAGGCCGAAGCACCGATCAGCGCTGGAATATCTGGTGGAACCTCTGGATCAAATGATAATACTGTGGCAACGACTTGCACTTCATTATAAAAGCCTTCCGGAAAAAGCGGGCGTAACGGACGGTCGATTAAACGTGCCGTTAACGTTTCAGCTTCACCAGGTCTACCTTCTCGACGTGGGAATCCACCAGGGATTTTTCCAGCTGCATAAGACTTTTCTTGATAGTTAACTGTCAATGGGAAAAAATCAGCACCATCTTTAACTTCTTTTTTTGCAACTGCTGTCACCAAAACAACCGTATCTCCTGCACTAACAAGTACAGACCCTGTCGCCTGACGAGCAATACCCCCAGTTTCAATCGAGTATTCAGTGTTACCTAGTTGGAAGACTTCTTTATAAATTTTCACAATGTGTATACCTTAATATTATCCTTATTTCCAATTATCTTTAATCAATTATCTACGTAATTCTAAACGCTTGATAAGTGAACGGTAACGATCAATGTCTTTACCTTTAAGATAATCTAACAACTTACGGCGTTGACTAACAAGGCGCAATAATCCACGTCTTGAGTGGAAATCTTGCTTGTGATTTTTAAAGTGGCCTTGTAAATCTGTAATACGTGCAGTTAAAAGCGCAACTTGCACTTCTGGTGAGCCCGTATCACCTTCTGCTTGCTGATACTCAGCAACGATTGCTTGTTTTTGTTCGGTGCTTAACATATGTTTTCTCCGTTGTTTATTAGTCTATTTACATTGCTAAAGCTCCCATTCAATAGCGGTTTTGATTCACTCAAAAACACTAAAGTGCTTAGCAACGCCGTATGATACCGTCTTTTTAGAAAAACAACAAGTCTAGCGCACTTTCTTTTATCGTGCTTCCAGTAAAGACGCTGCCTTTTACTAACGCATCGGAAGCATCGATTATATCTATTTTATTTTGGTAGCTCGGTGAATGAATTATGCGTGAGAAGCACTCACTTAATTCAGTGCAAGCAATAAGTGCTGTTTTGACATTTTCTTTTTTTAGTTTCTCAAGCAGATTTACAGCCTTAACATCAAGATAATTGGTCTCTTTGGCGCATTTAACAGAGTGAATTAACGCATTTACATCCTTTTGATAGATCATAGAGTTAATATAAGCCAAACCCTTTTGTTCTAGCGCTCTTTGATACAGACCTGAACTTATAGTTGAATCCGTGGCTAAAACAGCAATCTTTTGGGCTTTACCAGTAAGATCAGTAAGATTAGTGATGCTTAATTCGAGCATATTTAGAAGCTCAATATTAAGCTTGCTTTTTACTGCCTCAAAATACCTATGTGCACTACCACAAGGCATTGCAATAAAATCAACTCCTGCACTTTGAAGTTTAAGCGCTCCAGTTATGATGCTTCTCTCTAAAACCAAATGATCTACTTCTCGATCAAGGTAAAATGGTGTTGGCAATGAATATATTAATACATGAGGAAAATCTATATCATAGTGCGCATTAAAGTGCTCTTGCCAGCTTTTCATCAATCGATCAATAAAAGGCGCTGTTGAAAATGGCCCCATACCAGCAAGAATACCAATCATGTTATTGTTTGACTCCATACTCTGCTTGATAATGCTCTATACGCTGAATTTCATCCTTAGAAAAAGCGCCATGCGTTTTCATAAATTGAATCATCGCGCTCAAAGAGGCAACTGAAAACACTGGAAATTGATACGTATCTTCAATTGCTTGAATCGCTGAAACTCTCTGATTTGATGCTACTTCCTCTCGATCAAGTGCAACCACAACGCCAGAGAGCCCAGCTTCTGCTGCTTGAATCATACCAATTGCCTGTTTAATAGCTGTACCAGCTGTTATGAGATCATCAATAATTAAAACGCGCTTATTTTTAATATCACTGCCAACTAAAATACCGCCCTCGCCATGATCTTTTTGCTCTTTACGGTTATAACAAAAGCCGACATTTCTGCCGTGCACCTCATATAATATCGCCGAAACGAGAGCCACCAGAGGAATGCCTTTATACGCAGGACCAAATAAAACATCAAATTGAATGTTTTTTTCAATGATACACTGTGCATAGCACGTCGCTAACTGATAGAGTTTTTGTCCATCATTAAACAGCCCCGCATTAAAAAAATAAGGACTTATTCGTCCAGATTTCAGTGTGAACTCACCAAAGCGCAGTGCTTTGGCCTCCAAAGCAATATCAAAAAATCTTGTTTGTAACATGATTATACATTAACTCATTGTCGATCTATTTGGGTGCGTTAAGTATATCGCTTTTTCACTTAAGTACTCAACTTTACTTTGAAAAGCGTTTGAAAATTCACCTGATAACAGCACTTTTTCAGCATTGCCTGCAATTGCAAGCTCTCCTTGATCTAAAAGTAATAAATTATCTGCATACTTTGCTGCCAAATTAATATCGTGGATAATTGCAATAATCCCAATATTAAATCTTTGTTTAATTGACATTAACACCTCAAAAGATTGATATTGACGATATATATCAAGACCTGCTGCATGCTCATCCAATAAAAGCCAACGCTCATTTTCCTCATCCAAATCCCCTATTAACTGGAAAATCACGCGCGCAAGCTGAAGGCGCTGCTTTTGACCGCCTGAGAGTTTATGATACTCTTTTTTGAGTATTGGCTCCAAATGGAGCAACTCCACAATCAGGTCAAATGCCGCTTTTGTTTGCTGATTTGATAAACCAAGAGCATAGCGTCCCATCGCCAAAATATCCTCGGCTAAATAGGGGAAATTCAAATGTATGCTTTGTGATAGCATGGCAATATATTTTGCTCGCTCTTTTGTTTGCATTTGTAGAAGGTTCATTTGATTTAAATACATCTCTCCTGATACTTTTTTGTGTGGAAATTGCCCAGAGAGCAGCTTCAATAAGGTTGATTTTCCTGCGCCATTGACGCCTAATGTGCCATAGCAACGTTGGGCGTGAAACTGATACTCCAGAGACTTAACTCTTGAAAGATAACTGACATCTCTAAGTGCGATCATGTATATTACCGAATGGACTCTATTAAATAATCGATGATGATACGATCTTTGTCTTTTTTTTGTATCTTATCGTGATAACTAATAGGCATAAGATGTGGAGAGACTAAATACCCCTCTTGAGCTAAGAGTTGCAAAAGATCAAGGTATTGCAAGCTTGTTTTACCTGAAAATAGTAGATTGAAATTTGGATGTGTTATATTTTTAATGATATCTCTAAGCCCACTTAAATACAGAAAGTCTTTACTAAAGCCCCCACCACGATAAACACGTGACACCAGTTTGAAACAAAATTCTTTATCATCTTTATAGTTTGTTAGTATGTACTGATACGTTTTGATAAAATTTTGGTGTTTAATCATATGATCAACGGCGACAACTCGCAATGCCAGCTCCTGCAACCTCTCCAATGTTAAGTTACCGGAAAGATACTCACTATAAATGGCTAAGCCTTCTTGTGTATGCGTATTATTTGGCAAGCCCAAACGGTAAATAGATAATGGCTGCCTCTCTGCATTACTAGTAGTAACCGCATGCACTCCAACCTCATGATGTATCAAAGCTAAAAGCTCAGTTCGTGTTAACTGTGCTCTTTTATTAATCAGGACCATTTTTTTTGTATTATCAACCATTGCCTTAGCAATAATCTGGTCTGATAGCCTGATTTGAAATGGGATATCATAATGCTGAATACTCTCTTCAAATAAATGAATAATTTCCTCAGCAGAAACAACCTTTTTGTCTTGATGACAACTCGCTGGAGCATACAATAAAAACTTTGCATTATTAATATCTCTATTATTCGGCTCGCCATATATCCTTAAGGAATTATAAAAAAAACTTTCTGTACCGACACTTGTAATTAAGTCCACATCTAAGGCGATAGAATCAATAACTTCACGGTATAGTTGTCGTAATGTCGGAGAGCTTACGTTAGAAACTGGGAGCTTATATAGTTTTTCTCTAAAATCAAAGGGATCAATTTTTAATTGGCGATATTTGAAATCCGGATAGTAACTCATGGGATTTTTAAAAAATTTACGCTTTTCCGATTCATAATTAATGGGATTAACATAGTACAAGACATCGATTTTCCTTGAAAGCTGAAAAAGCTTTTTATCTAAAGCAATTACCTCCTTATCAACTCTATGTTTTCCAACTGACATAGCAGATGATTTTTTCTGACTCTTATCAACAAAAGATTTTATGGCTCTTTGCAATTCTTTAGCGACTTCTTCTATAACTAACGGGTAAGGAATGCCTTCATTTTCATCCATAAAAACTTTTTTAATTTCTACTGGGAACAGGCAAGTATGCTTAAAGAATTTATTAATAAAGAAAGCTTGGTAGCCCTTCCCTTCAAATACATTATTGACTTCAACTGTTGTATCAAGGTTAGGGAGTACAATTTTGCCTAAATCCGCTACAAAGCGTTCAACTTCTGATTGATATCGATGCTGACAGTAAAATGAGCCTAAGTTAAAAGTTGGTGTTTGCACCGTTGTGATTCTTTGATAATTATAACTATGAATATCAAAAATGTAACACTTCGAGTATAACGACTCTAATTTAGACACAAGGGCTTTCAATATTTTATAATATTTACTATGACGGCTATAGAGCTCATCTCTCATTTTATCTGTAATTGGTTTTTTCCAGACTGTTTTTCCCCATGCCGTATCGTAAACACACTGGTCAATTGACCTGTTAAGATCATAGCTAAATCGAGAATCCTTTGCTACAAGTGTAATGGGCAATCCAAATATAAACTCATCCGTATAGGGGTCTTCTTCAAATAAACGCTCTTTTTCATCTACTGTATAGCAGTCTTCCATTTCTTTACTAATCTGTTTCCCTGCATGAATAGCTGTTGCTAAATAAGGAACATATGCATTAATAGTAATAACAAATGAACCCGTGCTATTTTGAGCACTAAAGCATTCATTATTTTTTATTTTCTGAATAATTTCATCTTCATCAAGAGTTAACATCATCTATCACCTTGGTAAATAACTTTCTTCTTTCTATAGCTATTTTTCTACTGGTTACAATTGTCTCTAGAAAATCAATTACTTTTTTCTGCAACTTAACTCCATTTAACTTGTTTATCCGCGATATACCACCAGGGCTTTGTACATTTACCTCAATTAACTTTCCATTGATCACATCAATACCAACGAAATAAAGACCATCCTGTACTAACTTTGGTCCAATAAGTTTACATAATTCTTTTTCTTCCTTTGATAGAATATGTTTTTCAACACGACCACCTGCATGCACATTGGAACGCAAATCATTTTCAGCCGGAACACGCTTCATTGCACCAATAGGCTCTCCATTCAGCATTAAAATTCTCACATCCCCTTTCTCAGCGCCCTCAACATATTCCTGCAGAATAACATAGTTGCCCGTTTTATTTTTATCTCCAATATAAAAATCCAACAATGAGCGGAAGTTCGATGATGCTTTTTTTTCAACAACAATCACGCCTTCACCACCATAGCCATTTAATGGCTTCAAAATCATTTTATCTTGAGGTGAATCTTTAAGCACTCGCTCAAGATACTCTCTATTTTTTGATGCATGAGTGACGGGAATAAACCTATTTTCCTCATCATCAAATGAAGATGTATAGAGTTTATTGTTTGCTATTCTCAATCCATTAAGGTCATTCATAATAAACGTTCCCGAGTCAACAGAATCAAGAAAATTTAAAGCAAGCATGTCCAAAGGCGGGTTACTTCTCATGAAAATCACATCAAAACCAGACAAAGGTAACTGGCAACGCTTAAAAACTGCATTTTTATAAAAAGAAACCATGCTATTACTAAGCTTCGCTCCCTTAGTAAAAACATCAGCATATACTTGAGCTACACTATCTCTGATTGTTAAGTTATTTGGTGTTGTAATTGCAACCGTATGCTCTCTTTTAACACACTCATGAATGAGCCTAATAGTGGAGTCTGTTTGCGGGTCCACTCTATCCCATGGATACATTATAAAACATATTCTCATAATATTTATCTACCTTTTCCTTAAAATACTTAAGTGAAATTTTAAGCGATTTTATCTTAATCAGTAACAATCTATCCAAGTATATTATTTCCAGAGTTTAAATGTGTAAACTAAATCTTTTGCTTTCATCTTTTTATTTTCTGATATTCATTCAAACAGAACAAAAAAACAATCAATTCACTGACTCTAATACTTATATATTTGATTATTGGAATATTCAAATACTCGGATATATAATTATTTAAATATAGCAATAAACTTTTGAGCCGAACAATATTGACAAGATATGCATTCATCTATAAAACTAAATATAAAAGCACTCCCCTTTTAAGGATTTATATGTCTTTAATTAAAAATTTGGGCTCAATGTATCAAACAGAGCTCTATCTAAAAGCCTTTAAAGCACTGTCAAACCCCGACAGGTTTAATATCGTGCAATGGCTATTAGAACCTAAAAAAAACTTTTTCTCCGAAAAAGTCGATATTGAAAAAGAAGGCGTTACAATCAATATGATTATGCAAAAAGTGGGACTGTCTCAATCTGTTACCTCACAGCATATACAACAACTTGAAGATGCTGGCATTGTGACTTGTGAAAGAAAGGCACAGTTTCGTATGTGCAAAGTTAATAAGAGCTATACTAAACAGTTATTTGAGTCACTTGCTGATTTGTTTTAAAAAACAGCTAAAAGCCTACTCATAATATCAGCAAGATTGTCTCTTGGTGTTGCAAAGTTCATGCGATAAAACCCAGCGCCCTTTTTGCCAAAGCCTACCCCGGGTGTGATGCCTATTTTTGCCTGACCATGAATTTTTGCTTTCAGCTTTGTTTCACTTAAATTTAACCCTCTAAAATCAAGCCATGCAAGATAAGTTGCCTCGGGTCTTACAAAACCAATAGGCTTATTTGAAGCTTTTATCATTGCATCAATTAAATCAATATTTCCTTTTAGATAAGAGCGAAGCGCAATTAAGTAGTCCTTTGAACGATACGCGGCCATTGTTGCACGAATGCCAAATAAGTTATTGTGCATCCCCCACTTATTAGCAGTGCTTTCATAACGCTGTTTAATTTCTTTATTATACGTTACGCCATAGCTGGTAAAAAGCCCTGCAATATTAAAGGTTTTTGCAGCTGAGTTCAGTACAATCAGATTATTATAGTCATCAGAAAATGGCAAAGTAGAATTAAACACAGAAGGTGAATAGATTAAATCTGAATGAATCTCATCACTTATCATCATGATATTATATGTTTTACAAATATCGACCAATTTCTTAAGTTCTTCTTTTTCCCACACCTTTCCAATTGGATTATGCGGAGAGCATAAAATGAAAAGCTTAGCGCCTGAGCGGGCTAAAGACTCAAAATGATCAAAATCAATCGAATAGTGGCCATTTTCTTCACGAAGTGGATTATCTAACACAACGCGATTATTCTCTTTAACCAGTTGAAAAAATGGATAATAGACCGGTGATTGAACAATTACCCCATCCCCTTCTTTGCTAAAGGTGTTAATCAGTAATGCCAAGGCATTCACCACACCATTACTGGTTATAATATTATTGTGATCAATCGTTAAACTATGCTCCTGCTGATACCAATTTACAATACTTTGATAGAATGCAGTGCTTAAATACGTATAACCATAAATCGATTGATCTGCTGTTTTACGCATTTCATTGACAACTTCATTAGGACAAGGAAAATCACCATCTGCCACCCAAGCAGGTGTAAGGTCTTTTCCATGTAACATCTGATCACATAAATCCAGTTTTGTTGAGTCAGTTCCTTTGCGAGAAACATGGCGATCAAAAAGGGAAATAAGGCTATCTTCAAGGTTATCGGACATAAAAATACTCACTGAATCGCTATAACCGCAAAATATACCACAACCGCGTAAAAAGGCTATAGCCGTGTGGTGTAAATCATTCTTCGTATCAAAATGAATGATAAATTGCATTATTTCTCAGCTGATAGTGGATATTCTGCAAAATAATTCTATCATTCAGCAAAGAAAGTACCACCTAAGGAATGCTTATTATAGACCCATACTAAATTTGATTACATCTCTCTTCTCGGCTGGTTGAGCACTTGCTTAAAGGTGGGGTAAATAATAAATATAGCATTTAATTTTAATTACATTTAAAGATGGGTAATCTTATGTCCTCTAACAGTAAAAAAACTTGGTTGTGCGGCAGTATCAGCATGCTAGAATGTTATGATTTTGGTCTTGCATTAAGTCTTGCCCCCATTCTTAGCAAGGTTTTCTATACTAATACACCTACGCTCTCTTTGATAGTTTACTATATCATTATAATGATTGGTTATTTTTCCAGACCCATAGGCGCGATAGTTATAGGCTTTTTTGGAGATAAATATGGCAGAAAAAAAACTTATATTGCCAATACCTTTATAATGCTTATTGCAACAATCATGCTTGTTTTCACACCAAGCTCTCAATCTATTGGCGCATTGGCGGTCTTTATATTCTTATTACTTAGAATGATACAGGGGTTTTCCTTTGGCGGTGAAGTTGGAGGCGGGTTAACGCTATGTTATGAATATGGCATCCCTAAGTATTCCCTTAAATTCTGTGCTATATTTGAAGCTCTAACTAGCGCAGGGACTATATTGGTCACCAGTATAATTGCTATACTTGTATACAGTATCTCGCCACAATCTATGATTGACTATGGGTGGAGAATTGCTTTTGCTTTTGGTGCGGTGTTGACCTTTATTAGCTATCTTCTTAGATTTAAATTAACCGAAACATTTCATCCAAAATCTCAAAAGCACCCACCTATTTATGATTTATTTCTTAACTATAAGAAACGTCTAACGCTTGCCATATTGCTATCCTTAGTTACTGTATCTATTACAATAACAGGCGTCTTTTTACCAATTATTTTGCTTAAGATCACATCATTAACCTTTAAAGATGTTTCCTATCTTCATATTTATTCTTCCGTTGCATTATTAATATCCTCCCTGCTTGTTGCTACTTTTTTTCCACAAAGATTTTTTGCCAAATCGTGGCTAATAGCCGTTTTCATACAAATAATATTTTCTATTCTATTATTTACTGTTGGTTTGCACTTTAATCTAGAAGTATGGATGATTATTGCTGGAATAATCAATGGTCTTATTTCAACTCTAACGATTGGTTATATACCCAGCATATTCCCTAAAAATATAAGATATACGGCAACGTCGCTTTCGTTTTCTATCGCCATAATTATTATTATGTTACTCAATCTATTTATATTATACACTACCCACTATGTTCACATGATGCCTATTATCGTATTATGTGTAATATTGATTTCTGGAGTAACCTTTACTTACTCAGGTGTTATATCTAGAGATTTAAAAAATTCATAGTAAAGTATTTGATGCTAACTTTGGCTCTGCCGGATATTTGATGGCGTCTTATAATATGCTCTAGGGTAATGCATAGAAACCATGAAAATGATTTGGTGTTATTAACATGGAGGTATGATTTAAATATCAAAAATTCGCACGATTTTGTATAGAATCTGTTATCAAATTACGTTACAGTTCAAGCTATGTTAACTTTTTAGTCTCTATTTATGTCTTGTTATATTGGACTTGATATCGGCGGTACAAAAATAATGGTAAAATCCATCGATACTAACACCCATCAAAGCATTCTCTATAAAGAACCAACACCCATTGATTATCTTGAGGGAATAAATCTTTTACATCATTTAATCAAAAAAGCCGCCAATGGCCGAAAAATTCTCGGTATTGGGGCGGCTATCGGCGGTCCTATTGACCATAAAAACCACCTTGTTTCACCTTTACATCAACCTAACTGGAGGGATATTCCACTTAAAAAAATTATGGAAGATAAGTGGCAGTGTCCTTTTTATGTTGACGTTGACACCAATGTTGCCGCCTTTGCAGAGTATACACTTGGCGATTATCAACAAGGACGATTTTTATATATTACGCTTAGCACTGGAATGGGCGGCGGGTTTATTTTGGATGGAAAAATCTATCAAGGTTTGTCACACCCTGAAATTGCACATCAATGTATTACACATCCATATAACATCGTGATTTGTGAATGTGGTGCAAGCAACTGTCTTGAGGCACTTGTTTCAGGAAATGGTATTCGAAATATCTACAAAAAACCAGCTGAAGAACTTAATACGAGAGAATGGGATGAGGTCGCTTACCATCTAGCATTAGGGCTTAGAAATATCGCCTGCATTTTATCCCCTGAAGTTATTGTATTTGGTGGCGGTGTTTCTATTGGCGGAGGAAATAAACTTCTTGATCTAAGCGCCAACTATCTGCATAAAGAGTTAAAACTTGTTAGTTCTCCTAAGCTTATCCTATCAACATTGGGTTATGACACTGCGCTTGAAGGCGCTGTACTTTTTGCACAAGCCAAACACTTACATTAAGGAATCTCACATGGAGTTAGTTTTTATTGCCCTGTTGTTTGCTATTATCGCGGGCATTCTAAATGGCAGTTTTGCCCTGCCAATTAAATACCTAAAAATCAATGACAGCAAGCTTTGGCTTTATTTTTCTTTTTGGGCATTTGTCGTTATCCCGCTTATTAGCATTGTTATTATTAATCCCCATTTCACTCGCTATATAGCCACACTTCCAGATAGCGCTATTTTTATTCCCTTTGCCGCAGGCTTCCTGTGGGGGATTGGGATGGTTTTTCTTAGCATCGCTTTAAAGTATATTGGTATTGGCATTTCATTTGTGATTAATATTGGTATTGGCACAGCGGGAGGCACACTGATTCCTTTTATCTTATTCCCCGGTGCTCAAACCAATATTGTATTTAATATTCTGATTTACCTTGGCGTTACTCTACTGATCCTTGCAGTTATTTCTGCAGGAATTGCAGCACATCAACGTGAAAAATTCATCTATAAAGAAAGTAGTAACAGCTCAAAAAGCATGAGTATTTTTGCTATTATTATCACGATTCTTTGCGGAATAAGCTCTGCCATACAAGGCGCCTCATATGCCTTTGCTATCTCAGCAGCCAAAAATAGCATCCCCTTAGAATACTCCCACAGCTTTATCAGCTCAGCTATTCCTTGGCTATTTATATTTGCCGGTGGATTTATCCCTTATGCACTCTATTTTTTTATTGCGGAGTATTGCTATAAAAAACAAAACCCTGATAGCACAAAGCAAAATCAGCTTAGTCTCAAGGGACATTTATTGATTATTGCCATGGCTATCATGCTCTTTGAATCTGTTATTTTCTACAGTAAAGCATCTCAAACACTGGGAGCACTTGGTCCTATTGTTGCTTGGCCGCTTTTTATGGCATTTATTATCTTGATGTCTAACTTCTGGGGATTTAAACATGGTGAATGGAAAAATATCCCGAGAAACATCGGACTTAAAATGTGCATTGCCATATTTTTACTGCTAGTCGCCATTGTGATACTGGTCATTGCCAGCACTTATCATTAAATCGAGCAGGCTTTGAATATAACTTTTTTGCTAAAAAATAAACTTATCTTTTTTGTGCCATTTGTAGTGCAAGTTTAATGGTTTCCTCCAAAGACTGCCCTTCCTTTTGCACCTTTTTAACTGCACTTTGTGCATCTTTATGCTTATAACCAAGTGCTTCAAGCGCGCCAACTGCCTCAGAAGATGCATCTGTTTTTCTTGTCAGCGCCGCGCCATCTATGGAGGTAATATTCGATGAGAAGCCATCCATTTCGCCTGTGAGCTTATCAAGTTTATCTTTAAGCTCGATCACAATGCGCTCTGCTGTTTTTTTACCAATACCGGGAATGCTGCACAAAAGTGCATGATCTTTAGAGTCAATACAGTGCACCAAAGTCGCTCCATCCATTCCAGATAGAATAGCAAGTGCCATCTTAGCACCGATACCATTAACCTTAATGAGCTCTTGAAATAATCGTCTATCTGACTTTGTTGAAAAGCCATAAAGCTGCTGAAGATCTTCTCTCACCACAAAGTGCGTATATAGAATCACCTCTTTTCCCGTCTCACCCAAATGATAGATAGAACTCATCGGGGTTAAGATCTCATAACCCACTCCATAAGCTTCTATTAATACCAACGGAGGCTGCTTTTCAATTAACTCTCCTCGAATTCGTCCGATCATCTTAATCTTCCTCTTACAATTTTGGTTGCACTTGGAATAGCTCTTAGGCTGTTTCTCGTGTGAAAATGGCAAATTGCGATTGCTAACGCATCAGCGGCATCAGCTTGTGGTTTTTTATTCAATAGCAAAAATGATTGCACCATATGTTGAACTTGCGCCTTATTTGCAGAACCTGTGCCAACGACGGCCTGTTTAACCTGTTTTGCCGAGTATTCATATACCGGGAGATCTGAACTTGCCAAAGTACACATAGCCACACCACGTGCTTGCCCTAACTTTAAGGCAGCTCCCGGGTTTTGAAACATAAAAATCTGCTCAATTGCTGACTCATCTGGTTTATAAACTTGAATCACTTCCCTAATGCCATCTTGAACTTGCTTTAAACGATATGCATCATTTTCCTCAGTAATACGAATACACCCACTTGTTACATAATGGCACTTTTTTTCAACAACCTTAAGAACACCAAAACCCGTGATACGTGACCCTGGATCAATACCAAGAATAATCACTATAATTCAGCCATAATCTCATCACTAATATCTGCATTTGTGTAAACATTTTGCACATCATCTAAATCTTCCAAGCGATCAATCATATTTACAATCTTCTCAGCAAGCTCCTTGGAATCAACTGCGGCCTTAACATCTGCATCCAAGATCACCTCAGCAGAAGACGCGCTCAGCCCTTTTTCATCTAAACGCTCTTTTATTTCAAGAAATTGATTGGGATCGGTAATCACATCAATACTACCATCCTCATGACTGATAACATCTTCTGCGCCAGCATCTAAAGCCGCTTCCATAATCTGATCTTCATCATGACCTGACTCAAAGCTAAGAATACCTTTTTTATGAAACATGTATGCTACTGAGCCATCTGTACCCAAGTTACCACCTGCTTTACTAAAGGCATGGCGAACCTCTGCAACCGTTCTATTTCTATTATCTGTCATGCAATCGACAATAAATGCCGTACCAGAGGGACCGTAGCCTTCATAACGAACTTCTTCAAGATTACTCCCCTCTTCACCACCTGCGCCTTTTTTTACCGCGCGCTCAATGGTATCTTTGGTCATATTATTACTCAAAGCGGCTGCAATTGCTGCTCGAAGTCTTGGATTTGAATCTCTATCTCCACCGCCTAAGCGCGCAGCAACGGTAATCTCACGAATTAATTTAGTGAAAACCTTCCCACGTTTTGCATCTTGTGCGGCTTTTTTGTGCTTGATGTTTGCCCATTTACTATGGCCTGCCATATAAACCCCTTTACAACAGTTTCTTTAGTGTCTTTACTTTCATATTCTGTGAAACATTGTATCGATAAAGCGCTTATTTGACTAGTCGCACATGGTATGAATCACCAAACCTTTACTAATAAAGAACCCCAGATAACCCCGCTCAATGGGTGCTCAGGTTTTATCTAATGCATTTGTATAATACTCTCCCCAATCCCGCAGATTTAAGAGAATCTTGCCTAAGGGCTTGCTTAATTCTGTTAGTGAATACTCAACTTTCACCTAGTTGATTTAAAGTAGGAATAGATTGGTCATGCATAATTGGCTTGATTAAATATTTTTGATAATTCCGCACACTAGGGTTAGGATTATATATTGCCTCTAATAACATTCCTAAGCGTAGCCCTCCTAAATACAACTGTCTATCAATTTTATAGGAATATTTTCTTGTGAAATAATGAGGATTAAATTTCAAATTGAGTTGTTTGCCAACTACAACAAAATATAAACCTCTGTCATTTATTAACAAGTTACAGGCAAGCTTACTAGATTCCATAGCCCAACTTTCAACATTAGGGAAGATTATATCCTCAAACCTAAAGCTATTTAATTTTCTTGAAAGCATAGATAAATACCCTAAATATACCCTCTTATGACTCTGCCATAACTCAAAGCCATTTGGACTATAAGAAGATGTTATAGTTTCTTGTAATTGATTATATTTCCCTAATACTCCATCAAAATATGCATGAAAATTAGAAAATGGATAAAGCTTAATCTCCGTGAATGGATTCCTACCTGAAACCTGATAATACAAAGGGGCTTTATGAGTGAATTTAATCCCATTACCTCCAGCAGTTTGAGTGCTATTAAACTTAGGGCTCACCGTATGTAAAGGTTGATGCAGATCTCCCATTAGGTGAATTAAATAGCGTAAAGCCGTTGCTTTCTCAGCATCAGAGGTTGTAGATAAGACCAAGGACTTAATTGCACTTTTAATTGCATTAACAACATTTGATTTTTTTACCAGAAAAAAACTCTGCATATACGCTGGCGTCAATGTGTTTTTACAATATGTTTTTGACCCTTGATATGCTAAATTAATATCAACACCAACATAGTGCATAGCCGAATAATTAGCTCTTAAACTATCACTTTTCCAATGATATCGTTTAATGTCATCCGCCCAGCTTGCCGCCCCTTGTATATAATTATAAGATTTGTATAGCACCTCTAAATCTGGCTTAGGCTGCTTTTCTTTAGCTAAAATTGGCACATCTGGCTTTTTATCTAACAGCTGATTAATCTTTAGCTGTGTTATGCTGCTTATTTTTTCATGTGCAACTTCCGCAGTTAATGCATGTCCAGTCACCCACCATGCATTGGCAGCATTAAATAGACAAATAACTAAAAAAGCAACTGACAACATCCTTCCCATTAAAGTTCACTCCCTTTCTTACACTTCCTTTTAAATAATTTCGATAACAACCCTTCCTAATATTAAGCCTCTATTCAATAAATAGAGTCTCACAATAATCTATCAAAAAGCATTAAATCAGAATAGCAGCATCAGGACAATATGTTGTCAATAGTAGACATAATGGAGATTTTTTAATATCTATAGCTAATTCATCGGTAAAAAATATCTTGTTTTTATCTATAAAAAATTGGAAGTGATTGAAGGATCAAGTTATGGCGGAGAGAGAGGGATTCGAACCCCCGGACCTGTTACAGTCAACGGTTTTCAAGACCGCCGCTTTCGACCACTCAGCCATCTCTCCGAACAACTGGAGACAATTATAACGGCATATTTTTAAATGAAAAGAGCTGAATTAAAAAAATATGCAGAAAAAACAATAAAAGGCTAATCATTTATCCTAAAAGGCATTATCCTCTATGTAGTTTAATTAATATGAGAGTTCAAAAATGCTACAGGCGTTAACTGGCCCACGTTTAAATTTCATCCATAGCATTGAAGATCATGAACAATATGATCTTATTATTGCGGCTAACAATCAGGAAAACTCGCTTCAATCACTGCCCTTTGGTGATGTTCTAATTGAGCGCATTCAAGCCAATAATATCAAACTTAAAAAAGGCTATCTTTCATCGTTGCCAAATAGAAAAGGCACTCAGATTATCTTGGTTGAAAATACGGACAATAAAGATGTTTATATCTGGCTGAGCCAATTAAGTAAGCTTTTAAGTAAAATTGATCTTATCGGCGCAAAGAAAATTGCCCTTTTTTTAGAAGATGCTTCTGAAAAAACAGCTAACCAGATTGTTAGAACCATTTTAGCACACACCCATAACATGCCAAATTATCAAAGAAAGCCAGATACGATCAAGGTTGACATTGATATCATCGGCGATTATGTGGAAGCGGACTTTTTGGAAGTGCTTGCAAAGGACAAAGGCAATGCACTGGCACGCTATTTAACTATTTTACCAACTAATTATTTAACACCTGAGATTTATATCGATGAGGTTAAGAAGCTTGCCCAGTCAGAGAACTGGCAATGTGAAGTGTATGATAAAAATGCTTTAAAAGAGATGGGCGCTGGTGCATTTTCTGCTGTTGCCAATGCCAGCGATCATGCAGCTATTGTTAAGCTTAGCTATTTTCCAGAAGATCAAAGTAGTAAGCAGCTTATCAGCTTTGTAGGCAAAGGCGTTTGCTTTGACACAGGTGGCGTCAGCATTAAACCACCACAATACATGCATGGCATGAACGATGATATGATGGGAAGCGCCGTTGCACTTGGTACTTTTCTTGCGCTTAGCATGCAACAAGTCCCAATTAAAATGGAATGCTATCTTGCTATTACGCAAAATAACATTGATAAAGATGCCTTTTTACCCAATGAGGTCGTTCGTGCATTAAATGGCAAGACCATTGAAGTTGTTGATACTGATGCAGAAGGTAGAATGGCATTAGCTGATGCACTTGTTCTAGCATGTCGCTCAAAACCTGATTTGTTAATTGATTATGCAACATTAACTGGGGCTGCGGTTCGTGCGCTTGGCACTGAATATGCCGCCATTTTCAGTAACCACTATGACTGGCAAGATAAGCTTGTAAATTATGGCATTAACTCTGGTGAGAAAGTCTGGCCCTTTCCGATGGATAAGCATTATCTAAACGAACTTAAATCTGAAGTAGCTGATTTAAAGCAATGTAATGTCACAGGCAATGCCGATCATATTTTAGCAGCTAAATTCCTTCAGCAGTTTGTCAACAAAGAAGTCCGTTGGCTGCACATGGATTTAGCTTCTTGTAAACACAAAGGCGGTCTTGGCGCTATTCCAACAGAAGTCAGCGGTGTTGGCGTGTGGTTTAGCTCAGAGTTAATTACACAATATATTTTCGCAAACGCCAACTAATGCATTCATTCCATGACTTGCCAGTTACAACTGGTATATGCTTGCTCCGCCCTCTTTACCAAGATGACATGTCACTGAAAATGGCTTCGATTGAGAGTAAGGCTGATAACTTTGCGCATTTAATACAACTGTCGTTAAAGTCAGCTTATTGTCTTTTGTAATATTATAGGTTGTGTTTTCAATAACTGCTTCACCCTTATGCTTAGGGTTATTCACTGTTAAATGAGAGCTTGAAAAACTAATACGATCTTTCAACAGCATCACAGCCTTTGGCTTGTAGCTTGCGCTTATCGGCAGCTGTGGTGTGCAATGGTTTAAATTGGTCACAACCACAATCTCCTTGCCATGCAATAGCGCATTATCAATATCTGCATATTGGTTTAGTGGAGCAGCAACTCCTAGCACTGGAGCACTAATCGCCAGTAGTAACAAGTATTTTTTCATCCTATTTTCCCTGTAACAAATTCACTTTTAACTTAATGGCGCTGTATTTTTAGCCAGCTCACATACTTTCTCTACGAGTTTATCAATCCCAAGGGAGATTTCATAAATGGAGCTTTGCGTCATATAAGCAGCTGTAGAGACAATCTGGTTCTCATAATCAACACAAATCTCATCTACCTTGGTATCAACATGTGTTGCCCCTTTTTCCATTGCAACTTTCGCTGTTTCAGAATCATTACCAATGGTTAGTTTGACACCTTTTGGGTAAATCTCAGGAATCATCATCGGTGATATGCAAATAAACCCAACTGGCTTGCCCGCATCTCTAAATGCACAAATGAATGATTTCAGCATTGGAAGAATCGTGTAATCAGCATTTTGCTTTATTGCAAAATCAAATAAATTCTTAGCTGCGCCAAATCCTCCTGGAAGAATAAGCGCATCATAATCAGTCGACTTGACTTCAGATAAATCTTTTATCTCACCCCGAGCAATGCGCGCGGACTCAATAAGCACATTTCTGGTTTCATTCATCTCTGTGCCTGTAACATGATTGATTACATGATATTGATCAACATTTGGCGCAATCACATCATGCTCAATGCCACGTTTACAAAGTGCAAGCAAGGTTAATACTGACTCATGAATTTCAGCGCCATCAAAGACACCTGATCCTGACAAAACAACTGCAATTTTCACTTCCTTCTCCTTATTTGTATTGGTTAATCATTCAAAAATTGATAACAAACTAACTCCCATCATTCGGTTAAATCTAAATTATTTCTCTTAAATACCCTATCTGCTCGATAACTAGAGCGAACCATCGGTCCCGATGCAACCTCCAAAAAGCCTTTTTGAAGCCCTATATCACGATACTCTTTAAACTCATCTGGTGTTACAAAGCGATCTATAGCTAAATGATGACGTGTTGGCTGCATATACTGCCCAAGCGTTAAAACATCAACACCCACAGCGCGCAAATCATCCATTGTTTCAAGCACCTCCTTGCGCGTTTCACCCAAACCCAACATTAAGCTTGTTTTGGTTAAGACTTTAGGCGCAGATTGTTTAACATAAGCTAAAACATCAAGCGTTTGCTGATAGCCTGCTCTTATATCTCTCACTGGATGAGTAAGGCGTTTAACCGTTTCAATATTTTGCGCAAAGACATCGACATCCGTTGCCAACAACTTATCAATACTTTTTTTACTTCCCTGAAAGTCAGGCGTTAGCGCCTCAACCTTAACCTCAGGCACCAAAAGCTTTATTTCATCTATTGCTTTAGCATAATGCCCAGCACCTCCATCTTCTAAATCATCACGATCTACAGAGGTGAGAACAACATATTGAAGGTTCATTAACTTCACGCTATTTGCTGCATTTTTAGGTTCATCTTTATCAAGCCAGCCCTTCGGATTCCCTGTATCGACAGAGCAAAATCTACAAGCACGTGTACAGACACTCCCCATTAACATAATGGTGGCTGTGCCATGTGACCAGCACTCATTAATGTTAGGACACTTTGCCTCTTCACAAACCGTGGATAAGCGCCTATCTTTAGTGATTTTTTTCACTTCATTGAATACAGCGGAAGAAGCTTGTTTCTTAACTTTAAGCCATTCTGGCTTTTTCAGTCGTATTTCATTTTCCTTTTTATTTCTTACCCCATCTTTAACAGCCGAGAAGCCCTCTTTTGTTTTATACTTCTCACCACTTTCAACCTTAACGGGAATATCCAATATTTTCTGCATTACACTTTCATACGTTTGCAACAATAAACTATGGCTATAATGACAAAAAAAAGCGCTCATGACAAACTTACTTTCATTAAGTTTTAATCTCTGCTAAACCTTAATTAAGTTTATTTTAATTTTTTCACTCTATCGTAAGACTGAAGTACAAGATATAAACAGTCATTGGAGGCACGTTAAAATGATTAAAAAAATAATGACTACATTAAACACAAAGCTAAAACTATCGATAACCGCTTTTACACTTTTAATGCTGGCAACACTTGGAAATACATTTGCAGCTTCACAAGGATCAACAGGAGCCACAGCCAGCACATCATCTACAGCCAGCTCCAATAGCACAACAGGAACTAATAACACAGCTGTTGCCACCCCGCAGGTAAAACCTGTATCTTCACCTAATGCTACAGCTAGCACGACAAATTCAGCATCTGGAACCAGTTCATCTGATAGCACAAACTCCAGCGACAGCGCCACCAATGATACAGATAATAGCACACCTGCAACCAACCCACTTACTAAAAAACAATCTAGCGGATCTGGTTCTGCTGCAAGCAGTACAAAAACAACGCCCACACAGCCAACTTTAGACTATGGCAATACATCCTCAGCGACAGGTACTTATAAAACAGCCGATCAAGTGACAAGCAACTAAATACAGAAACTTACATCTGATATCTTCTTTTTTCCTAAAAGGCACATAAATAATCGATCTAAACCAACTGCAACACCTGCACATTCAGGGAGTTTTTCAATACAGCTCAGAAGCGCCTCATCTATTTCTACTTGCTTTAAGCCAAGCTTGTCTCTCAAGGAAATTTCTGCCTCAAACTGCGCTTTAAGTTGATGCGCATTAGTTAACTCATTATAGCCATTTGCAAGTTCAATTCCTTTGCAAAAAAGCTCAAATCTTGCTGAAACTTGCTGTTTTTCCTTATCCAACACTTTTTTTGCCAGCGCAGATTGTGATGCTGGGTAGTGATAAATAAAAACAAACTCATTATAATCTGCAAGCTTAGGTTCAATTAGGTGAGTAAAGAGTAAATCTAAACAGTCATTATAGGTGAGATCTTTTAGCCCGACTACCTCCCCTATATGCTGAGTGACGAGCGCTAATAGCTTGGAGCTAGACGCTTGATGTGGATTTATATCAATATATTTTTCAAATAAACTTTGATAGCTGATATATATAAACTCTGCCTCGGGGTCGAGTGTTGTAATAAGCTTCTCAAGCTCTCCCATTAACTGCCAGTCATCAAAGCCTACTTTATACCACTCAAGCATCATAAATTCATGATGATGGTATCTGGCAGAGGGATCATCACGAAATGCTTTACAAATTTGATAAATTGATACTTTATATTCAGCCAACAGCTGTTTCATTGCATATTCAGGTGAGCTTTGCAAAAAGCGCTTACCTGATTGTGTTTGTATCGCAAAAACATCAATATATGGATCAGTAACAGGATGCGTATAAGCCAAAGGCGTGTCCACCTCCAAAACCCCTTCATCACAAAAAAATTGACGAATTTCAGCAAGGAATTTCGATTTTTTTTGTATCTCAAAGCGCTTGGGTAGATTAGTCATTTTGAGGATAAATTACTGACCCTTGGTGCTTTTTTTCATTCCAGATTTCATCTTCACTTAAAGATGTTTCAATATACTCAACTGGCGCACCTTCAATCTCTACCATAGCAACACGAAAATTCTCAATTGGAAAATAAGGCGCCAGAATAACTTTTTTCCCTTTGATCGCCTCATCGATTGAATTGACTTTAAATGCAACATGCGCTGTGGATTGAATAAGTGGATGCAAAGGACAACCTTCTTCAAAGCGGTGCCACTGAACACGGTGCCCATTATGTCCTTTTGTTGTATACATTTTAAAAGTTGAACTATAACGCTCACCTTCTTTTTTCACCTTGGTAGGAATCCCCATATGATGATATTCGTAGCTTACCTTTCCCACTTCTATTTCCTTAGTGTATTACTCAGCAGAAAGCTGCCGGTTGAACTCAAAAAAGCTACTTAGCACTATCTCTTCCAGCACATCCTGACAATCATTATTATAATAATTTTCTAAAGCACTTAGCATTTCTTCATAATAAGACTCAGATTGTGCCAAATTGCGAATATTCAGCTTTTCCATCAAGTTGATATACACTTGAAGACGAATCAGCGCCTCATCAGCAGATGCAGTTGTAAAAAGCACAGGCGCATCTTCATCATCAGCATCACCAGCAATCACAGAAACAGCATAGAGCTTACTGATCATCTTATCATCTGACTCATCCGTTTTTTGAGGGGCGCGAATAATTTGAAAATCAATCGTTAATACCCAGTCTAACATTTCACCTAGCTGATCTGCCATATCATCAATCATATGAAGCTTTTCTTCCAATGGTTGAGATAGATCATAATAGCTTTCAATATTTTTGTTGATTTCGCTTATTTCATGCATATAACAACAGTACTTTACCTAAATTCGATTGAGTATATACTTATCATCAGTGAATTTACAGCTTTTTATTTTGATGTAACAGGGTAACTTCTGATTAAAAC
Organism: Fangia hongkongensis FSC776 = DSM 21703; assembly: GCF_000379445.1. Taxonomy (GTDB): domain Bacteria; phylum Pseudomonadota; class Gammaproteobacteria; order Francisellales; family Francisellaceae; genus Fangia; species Fangia hongkongensis. The sequence goes on along the minus strand of NZ_KB902274.1, from coordinate 49,668 downwards.
ATAAGAAGCTTAAACCCGATAATGATTAAGATAACACCCCCTAAAAGCTCGGCTTTTTTCCCTATAAAAGTGACCCCCTTTGCACCAACAACAGCACCGACAAAACTAAAAAAGAAGGTTACAAGTGCAATGATGATACATATGATAATGGGCGATAAAGGAATTAAAGCAATGCCAAAACCTGCAAACATAGCATCTAAGCTTGTGGCAATCGCTAACATGATAAGCGCTCTATGTGTCAGCTTTATTTTCATTTCATTTGAATCAGATGAAAATGCCTCCATAATCATCTTCACCCCTAAAATTGCTAAAATAATAAATGCGATCCAATAGGTATACTCCTTAGCCCAAATCAACAGCTTATATCCCATAAAAAGCCCCAATATAGGCATGATCCCCTGAAACACACCAAAGTAACTGCCCGATAAAAGCGCTGTTTTTATGGTTTTATGGCGATATTTTGCTCCCAGACCAATAGACACAGCAAACGCATCCATACTCAATGCAAATGCTAAAATTAGAACCTCTAACAAGTTCACTCTCCCCTAAGATGTTATGTTCTTTAGAGCACTTTAAAAGCGTTTTGTTCGAATGTGACAGGTAGGTGCTTCATGAAGCTTATTGAAGTAGTTTTGATGAAACTGCTCTGCACACCAAAATGGATAACACTTTGCATCAATGAGTTTTGTTGCAAGATGATAGCCTTTTTCTTCAAGCGTTTTCATTAACAAAAGCGCACACTCTTTTTGCTCCTCATCTACATAAAATATAGCACTTAGATACTGTGTCCCAATATCAACGCCTTGACCATTTTTTTGTGTTGGATCATGTATTTCAAAAAAAAGCTTCACCAAGGTCTCATAACTCACCATCTTAGGATCAAATGAAACCTCTACCACCTCCAAATGCCCAGTATCACCTTTTTTAACACGCTGATAATCTGGATGCTCTAAAGCGCCTCCCATATAACCAGACTTTGCTGATATAACACCTTCTTGACAAGAGAAATAATACTCAACACCCCAAAAACATCCTCCAGCAAAATAGGCTCTTTGGCAATCTACTGGCTTAGCCTCAATATATTGATAGATCAGCTTTTTTGCTTGATTCAATGCAGGTTCATCATGAGCAACAATATTAATATGTCCCATTTTTCGCCCCGCTCGAAGCGACTTTTGATAACTTTTGGGTCTAATAGTATCAGACTTCAAAAGCCCTTTTGGTACATCCTCCCCAATTAAGTTCACCATAAGCGTATAGGAGTATTTAAGTGATGGGTCAGCGACTTTTTCTCCAGAAATGGCCAGCATATGATTTTTAAACTGGCTTGTATATGAGGCATCAAGGGTGAAGTGTCCAGAGTTATGCACACGAGGCGCCATTTCGTTGGCATATAACATATTATCTTTAACAAAAAACTCAATTGCCAAGGTCCCAACATAATCAAAGTGTTTTAATAACTTATGAATATGGGCTTTAGCCATCTCTTGTAAGCAGCTATCCTCTAACAACACACTTTCACGTAAGATTCCATCGACATGTGTATTTTTCACCAGCGGGTAAAAAGCCACATTGCCAAATTGATCTTGTGTTGCCACTTGAGAGACTTCAAACTCAAAATCCACAAAGGACTCTGCAATCAAATCATACTGGCCGAGCTCACGCCAAGCCTGATCAATATCTTCTGTCTTTTTAATAACATACTGCCCTTTTCCATCATAGCCGAATCGCCTTGTTTTAACGATAAAGGGCAAACCAAATGTATCAGCGGCTTTTCTAAGCTCATCTTTGCTATTGACAGATAAATATCGATTTGTTTTCACATCCAACTTTGTAAATAAATACTTTTCTTTTAAGCGATCCTGTGCGACTTCTAAGGCATTGATACTCGGAAATACTTGTGCGCTTTTTGCTAGCGCTCTTAATAAATCAACTGATATATTTTCAATCTCATAACTGACCACATCATATCCTTCAAGTTTACTGCAATAGGCGCTTATTTCTTGATCTGAAGAATTGCCATCAAGATTAATCTCCGGCAAATCAAAGCTATCAACCTTAATAGCCAAATCCTTGGACTCTTCTTTTAACATTGCAGCTAATTGACCGTTCCCAAGTATCGCTATTTTCTTTGTCATTATCTCTGCCCCATTTAGCTTATTTTTGATGTATCTTACTTACTCTCGTTATTCAGTAGCACGCTCAGTTCGCGTTCATCTATTATCTTAATATTGAGTGATTGCGCTTTTTCAAGTTTTGAGCCGGCTTTATCCCCTGCAATGAGCATATCTGTTTTTTTTGAGACACTGCCTACACATTTTGCACCATAGCTTTGCAGCTTCTCCTTAAGCTTATCACGTGAGAAATCATTAAAGCTGCCAGTGATGACAAGTGTTTTATTAAAAAATGGATTATCCTCATCTATTTGACTCACTGTTTGAACCTCAGGATTGATCAGCTCAATACCACATTCAAGAAGTCGCTTCACCATATCTTGATTATTCTGGTTTTGCCAAAACTCTATTAGGTTTTTTGCCATTACCTCACCAATATCATTAATGCTAATAAGCGCATCAAAATTTGCTGAGGCTATGTTCTCGAGCGAACCAAAGTGTAATGCCAGCGCCTTAGAGGACACCTCGCCAATATCACGAATACCAATCGCATAAATAAAGCGCGCTAAATCAAGCTTTTTACTCGAAGCAATCGATGCCAAAAGATTTAATGAAGACTTCCTAGCCATTCTCTCAAGCTGCACTAAATCCGTTAAAGTCAACTGGTAAAGATCATCTGGCAGTTTAACCAACTCTTTATCTACCAATTGCTCTATTATTTTATCACCCAAGCCATCGATGTCAGCGGCCTTTCTTGAAGCGAAATGTTTAATTCTTTCTTTTGTTTGTGCCTTACATAGCCAATCTCCAGTACAGCGCGCAACGGCTTGATCATTGATAATCTCAATCTTTGAGTGACACACAGGGCAATTTTCAGGCATAACAATGCTTGTGGTATTTCTTCTATATTGAGGAAGCGGTCTTACCACTTCAGGAATAACATCTCCGGCCCTTCTAATAATGACCCTATCTCCAATGTGAACATCTTTTCGTTTAATCTCATCCATATTATGCAAAGTGGCATTAGAGACAATCACCCCCCCGACAGCAACAGGCTTTAATCTTGCAACTGGTGTAATAGCACCAGTTCGACCTATTTGAAAATCTACCCGTTCAATCTCAGTCTCCACCTCTTCAGCAGGAAATTTATGTGCCAGAGCCCATCTTGGCGCTTTTGCTATAAACCCCGCTTCTTGCTGCTTAGAAATTTCATTTAACTTATAGACAAGTCCATCGATATCATACGGCAAATCGGCACGAATATGTGATAGTTTATTATAGTATGCAATCAACCCCTTTGCACCCGAGACAACTTCAACCTCATTAGTTATCTGAAAACCCCAACTGTGAACATCCTGCATCATCTGATATTGTGTGTTGGGTACAGCATATCCCTCATGCACGCCAATACCATAAGCGTATAACTTAAGTGGTCTTTTTGCCGCTATTTTTGAATCTAACTGGCGAATACTGCCTGCTGCTGCATTTCTTGGGTTAGCAAATAGCTTCTGTCCTTTTTTTTCACTTTGTTGGTTGAGGGACAAAAAATCCGCTTTATTAATCACAATTTCACCGCGAACTTCAACATACCTTGGTGCATTTCCACTTAATACCAGTGGTACATTTCGAATGGTTTTGACATTTTCTGTAACCTCTTCGCCTTCAGTGCCATCCCCTCGTGTTAGTGCGTATAAAAGCTTTCCATCTTGATAATGAATACTGATTGCAAGACCATCTAACTTTGGCTCACATTCATATTGTAAATCAGAAATACCGGTTAAATCTTGAAGGCGCTTATCAAAAGCCTTGATATCTTCTTCACTAAAGCCATTTGAAAGTGACAACATCTGAAGTTTATGTTTTACAACATTAAAACTTGAAAGCACTTTAGCGCCAACGCGCGTTGTTGGCGAGTGCGTGCTATCTAGAAATAAAAAGCGCTCCTCTAAATTTTTCAGTAAATGATATAGCTCATCATAATCACGATCTGAAACCAACGGTTTGTCTAATGTGTGGTAATAATAATTACAATTGTGAATAAATTGACTGAGCTCATGATAAATGGTTTGAACCTCTAGCTCAGAGGACATCTTACTGTCAGCAATCACATGTTCAAGCTTGCGCTTAAGCTTCTCTACATCGTCTTTAATGTTCATTCATTTATATGGCACTTTAAAGTATTCATTATCATACTAAAGTTGCTATCGATGTTACAGGTTATTTTTTTGCCTTTTTCCGCAAATGAATAAAAATCCAATGCCGGCAATTCTATTTGCAAATGCTTGGTATATACTAAAGACACAAGTTATTTTACAAGGAATAAATATTGTGATTCAAAGCTTTAATGATCATGCTGCTAATGAAAGAACTTACCTTGCTTGGGTCAGGACCTCCATTGCCCTTATGGCGTTTGGCTTTTTGATTGAAAAGTTTGATATTTTCCTACGCATTATGGCAAAAGGCGTTGGTGTAAAAGCGCATACTTCTTTATCACAATCAGCTGAAATCATCGGGATTATTTTAATGCTCATTGCCGTTCTAATTATTTTAATCTCTTCCATTCGCTTTGGAATCAATAGAAAGCTCATTAATCAAAAAGAAATCGTCAGCTATAAAACCCGCTTCCCAGATATCTTCTTGGGCGTACTTTTATCTATTATTACTATTTTTATCGTTGCTTATGCTTGGTATATGCTGATGTAAAATCTTCTTTTGTTTTATGAAAAAACTTATTTCCATTAACCGTTAAATCTAATAAGAGGTAATGATTATTATGTCTATAGAGCATGCTCCCGAGACAGAAAAGTGGGAGGAGAGTTTAACTTTAGGGAATGAGAGCTTAATTGAAAACAGGAACTTTGTGAATTTAGACTGTGAAAACATAAATCATGAATATCTTACCTTTAGAAACTGTAAAATTAAGGGCTCAAATTTCAAATATTCAAGTCTGCCGAATTTAAAGATGTTTAACTGTGAAATATATGATTGTGACTTTTCTCAAGCAACACTCAATGATGCAGAATTTGAAAGCTGTTCTTTCTATCAGGCTGATAATGCCTTGGGATGTGATTTTTTCAGGACGAGTTTATTAAGAGCGGCCTTCACAAATTGTAATATTTCACTTAACAATTTTGAGCTAGCTGATGCTTTTCAGATAAGCATAAAGGACTGCAAAGCACATGGTTGTAATTTTAAGCACACTAACTTTACGACAGTAGTCAGTAAAAGTAAGATTTTTAGTATCGCAGAGTTGACTAACAGTGATTTTAGATATTCTGATTTTACTGGGGTGTATTTAGAAAAGTGTAATTTATCATGCAGCCGATTTATAGATGTCATTTTATCTGAGGCAAACTTAGAGGGAGCTAATCTAACAAGTACTGATTTTGCGCCCAGCCAGTATATTAACTTGCAATTATTTCAAGCAGATTTAAGGCATGCTCAAATTTGTAACGTCAACATAAAGGAGTTGGACTTTTCAGGTGTTAAAATAGTTGAGTGGCAGCAAGATATATTTATGGAAGGTTTGGGAATCACGGTATTTCCTGATAACTCTTAACAGCTCTAGTTTCTCACTTTCTTATGTACGCGGCTTTGCAAAACTGCTAACAATATCCTGATAGGAATCCTCAAATAAATCATACAAGTTAATGAGCTTTTTCTGACAAAAAATACTTATTTCCTGCTGAAAATCCCGCATATTTTGATCTTCTTCCACATGTTTATTCGCTTTTTGCATAAACAATAAGTATTGATAATAGCTCATAGAAAGCTCATCTAGCGCGCCGAGCATAGAGCGAAAAAGATGCATTTGTTTTTGTGATAATTCCATCTCTGCATTAAACAAATTGGCAACCATCTCCTTTTGTAATTTTTGCAACTTCAACAAGCGTTTAATACCATGCTTTCTAAGCAATAATTTATCGCTTTCACTCGCGCTTAACATGAGCGCATAATACTCTTTTTGTGCTTGCTGCAAAGTGTCTAGTTCTTCTAAGAGCCTATGTTTCATTGACCTTGGCCTAAAAAGAAAAGTCATCAGCAAAATACAACCAGCTCCGATAATAATATCAATAACACGCGTAACAAAAAGGGCAAAATCCCAATAAGAGAGTACACCGACAAACATCACTAAAAACAAGCTATTAAACAATATACCTGCAGCGTAATTGACCACGGTGAAATACAAGCTTAAAAGTCCTAATATCAGTATAATAACAATTAAAGACTCAATAGGTAAAAAGAGACTTAAATAATAATAGATAACCGTTCCTGCCAAACAGCCAATTAAAGTATTTGATACAATTGCTTTTGAGCGAAATAGAATATCCCTTCGATGTATGCTGATACTAATTGAGATAATGGCAACAATGCTCCAATAATTTCGTGGCAAGGATAGAAACTCTGTAATCAAAATGCTCAAGACAATAGCGCAAATGACTCTAAAGGCGAGCAAATGATGTATCGGTCTTCTGTCAAAGCGTTCAAATAAGCGCATGGAAGTTTCTCCTAAGATGCTTGGCTGTGACAACTATGCTTTCAAGCGCAATGAATAAATCATAAAAAAGCGCTTTTGATCCTTTAATTTCACTTTGATGCGTTATCATGTACCTTTGCAAAAAATCAAGCTTGCTTTCATAGTTTTCATACCTTGAAATAAAATCCCCTTCTTCTTTGAGTGTGATTGCAAGTACTGGCAACCTAAGCGCAATTAAAATAAGCTCTTGCAGTTGCATTTCTTTTGTTAAAGGTTGAATTAACTTGGGTGGTTTTAATAACAGGCTTTGATAAATTGAAACAATACGGCAAAGTAAAATCACTAAATTATGATAATCAACACAATTTTTATCCCAATAGATTTTGCGCTCAGGTTTTAATATCCATGAACGGCCTTTTTTCTGCATCAGCTCAGCACGCTCAAGAATATAAGATTCTAACGCTAGAATTTCATGTGTTTTGTTTTCACTGTCATTAAGCTTCATCCCAAGTTTTCTTAATAAATGTTGTGTATCAAACACATATTGCCTAATCAAAGATTTCAGCTGATTGGGAGTATCCCAAGGCGAGATAATAATCACCAACACATAAAATAAAAAGCCTGCAAATAAAAGACTTAAGGTTAATTGCCACAACATAGTGGCTTTTACCGGCAAATGCATCGATGAAATGGCAAGTACAATCACAAGATAACCCGGAAATAACTGAAAGCTATTACCATACTTTCTAAGCCAAAAAGCAAAATAACTTGCCACTATAATAATGATAAATGCAACAATGCGCGAGAGATTCAGCAAATCAGAAAATAACAATATACAAAGAAAACTAAGCGCAAATGAAAAAAAGATCCTCTTTTTTGTTTTAACATCTCCGATAGCGCACGCCAGTGCAATAAATGACAAAAAATACAATGTCCAGATAATCACTTCATAAGGCAACTTTAAGATCAAAGCAAAAGCAAAATAAACCACCATACATATTGCAACTTTTCCCACCATCAGTAAAATGAGCGCACCTGGATCATTTTTGCTTATTTTCAGCATTTCCCCTCACCTCTATATCGTAAAAAAACACCCAATTGTAAAATATATTTGTTATAATAGCATACCTCAGGGCAAAACTTTGTTAAACTTAGCCCAACTTATTGTAAATACTTCCGTTTAAATGAACCCTATTAATTGCTAGAATCAATGGCTGTGTCGTTCATTTTTACGTTTTAAGCACTCAGGGGAAAACTGTGAGACACGATGAAACAATTTTAGAAAAACTACAAAATGGTGAGTTTAAACTTAGAAAATCTGAGCAAAAAGTAGCAAACTGGGTGATGGAAAATGCCGGTGAAACAACTGCGCTTAATATCACAACCATTGCACAAAAAATTGGTGTGAGTGAGCCGACTATTGTACGCTTTTGCCGCGCAGTTGGCTGTAAAGGTTATCAAGAATTTAAAATCAAATTTGCAGAAGATTTGGCGCTTGGAAAAATCAATGAATCGATTGATATCAAAGTGGATGATACTACCGAGGCAGTTAAAGATAAAGTTGCACAATTTGCCAGAGCCGCGATTTCAAATGTTGATCGTGAAATTGATAGTGCACAATTAGAGCTTGCTACTCAAGCGCTGATGGATGCCAACAGAGTTATCGTCTGTGGCTTTGGGGCATCTAATTGCACCGCATTTGACAGCTTTCATAAGCTCTTTAGAATGACACCCAAAGTTGGCTATCATCCTGATATGCATATGTCAGCCATGGCAGTTGGTTCACTGCAGCCCAATGATGCTATAATTGCCATCTCTAATAGTGGTAAATCAGAAGCTTTAATTAGCTTATGTAAACTGGCACGCTCAAACGGTGCCAAGGTCATTACCATTACAGATCCTGACTCACCCGTTGATCAAACTGCCAGCATTCGACTGAATATAAAAAAACAGGTTGATACCGGGTTATTTGTTCCAATGGCACATCGCTTGAAACAGCTGACTATTATTGATTTTCTGGTATATAACTACGCAAGGCTTAATGAGCAAGATGCACAACAGCGTTTGCAAAAAACCAAAACAGCATTAACTGATCTTAAGCAACAGCATAGCATTATTTAATCTCTATGATCACAAAACTAATTGGTCTTGATTTTGGTAAATCCAGAATTGGCATTGCCACAGGACAAATGATTACGAAAACTGCCACCCCACTTGCCACCATAAAAGCAAAATCAGGCACCCCCCACTGGCAGGAACTTGATGATATTATTAAAAAATACAAACCACACCATATTGTCGTCGGCTTACCAATTGATGCGAAAGATCAAGAAACAGATATGACCAAAGCTGCACGCGAATTTGCTGAGCTTATAAAAACGCGCTATCAACAACCTGTCAGTTTAATCTCAGAAACTTTTTCAACTCGAGAGGCGCGTTGGCGCTTAGAGGAAGTGAAAAACAAATCAAACCGCCATCTAAAAGTAGATGCATTTGCAGCCTGTGTTATTTTAGAAACTTGGATGAATGAGCAATAAAGATAAGCTATTTCTGATATTTTTCTCTATTTATCGCTCCTAATTTAATAAGTCCTGAGCAATGGACAATCCATTAAAGGTTGCTGCATACACAGAACTACCAAGGGCAAAGGTATTATGGATGCGGTTGTCTCCCAGCCCTTCATTTACTTTTACCACCTCCCAATTTTTACCATCATCTTTAGAGATAAACACCCCTCCACCATCACTTGCTAAATATATACGCTTGCCGACTACATACACTTTACCTATCACCTTATAAGGCAAGCTTTCAGAAATATTTTCCCAATTTTTACCATCATCTTTAGAAATAGATAGTCCATCACTGGTTGCAGCATAAATGGTATTATTAGCAACATATACACCATGGACGCTGGTATTACTCATCCCTTCAAAGTAGGTTTTCCAAGTTTTCCCACCATCTTTAGAAATAGCCACACCCTTATAGGTTGCTGCATATATTTCACCATTATCAGTAGTGAAAATATCTGATATTCTCACATCATCCAGACCTTGCTCTGTTGTACTATTTATCCAACTTTTTCCACCATCATGTGACACAGATATTCCATGAGCATAACTTGCTACATAAATAGAATTTCCTATGGCATATACATTGGTAATTTCATCACTTATTAAGCCACTATTTTCTTTTGTCTTGTTTACCCAGTTATAACCGCCATCATATGAAATAGCTAAGCCCTTTTCTGTTGCAGCATAAATCACATTAGCTGACATAGTGATATTATTGACAAGCACGCTTCCCAATCCTTTATTTCTTTGCTCCCAAGTCTTGCCATTATCTTTGGAGACAAATACACCATGACCAAAGCTTGCAGCATAAATAGTATTACCTGAAACATATACTCCATATATTTTATGATTATTTACATCGCTAGTAATAACATGATTCTCCCATTTGCCTTCAGCTGTTTTAGTAGTAACTGATAGGCCTTTTGTTGTTCCAAGATAAATATTACTTCCACTTATTGCTATGCTGTTAATTGAGTGTGAAGAAACACCATTAGCGGGCGTTTTTATTGTCCATGTAACGCCATTATCTTTTGAAGTATACAATCCATTTTTTGAGGTAAGCGCATACATCGTTGATCCGCTAACCTCAATCTCTATCACGCCAATTGTCTCATTTTGACTGAGCACCTGATAATCCCAGTTTTTTCCTTCATCTTTGCTAATAGCAATCCCGCCTGCTGTGGCAACATAAATAATACCTGAATTCACATATAATCCACTTGCACGATTAAATAAAGAATCTCCATCTTTTATTTGAACATTACTCCAGTTGGTCCCATTATCTTTTGAAATATATATTCCACGATCAAGGCTTGCAGCATAAAGAATACCTTGTGAAATAAACAAACCTTGCATATCTGTTGAAGTGATTGGTGAGCTCCAAGTTTTGCCAGCATCTTCTGACATAGATACCCCTTTCATAGTTGCAACATAGATGCGATCACCTTCTGCTATAACATCTCTAATATAGTTGCTTACTAAACCATCAGCTACTGTTTTATTCTGCCAATTCGCTCCATCATCATAAGAAATAGATAGCCCATCATGCGTTGCTGCATAAATGGTATTTCCTTCAACATATATTCTCCAGACAAGGTTGCTCCCAAGTCCATTTTCAACAGTTGCATTTTTCCACGTTACGCCACCATCTTTTGAAATATAAATGCCACCACTACTCGATGCTAAATAAATCACACCATTTTTATAATATACATCCCTAATAATTTCATTTTCAAATGGATAGGAGCTAGTGTGATTATTCCACGTTTTAGCATTATCCTTAGAGATTGATAAGCCACCTATAGTTGCTACATATACTTTATCATCGCTTAACACAACCTGATTAATAATGTTATTTCCTAGCCCATCAGTTGTTGTTTTGATTTGCCAATTTTTATAATTGTCATCTGAAATATACAAGCCACTCTCTGTAGCAGCATATATATAAGCCCCTTTGACATAGACAGCATGGATATATTTATCTTGCAAATAACTCTCCCAGCTTTCTCCTTCATTGTTGGAAACTGAAATACCATTTGATGTTGCTACGTAGATACTCGGGTCTCCATCAATAATATACCCCTTTGTGACGTACACATTTTGAATGTTATCGCTTGGTAAGCCATTTGATATAGTCCTTGTTATCCAAGTTTTTCCCTCGTCTTTTGAAATAGATAGCCCTGATGACGTCGCAGCATAAATTGTATTTGAAAAAACATATATATCATTAATATTATCGCTTGCCAGACCATCTGCAGCCGTTTGTTTTTCCCATGTCTTTCCACCATCTTTAGAGATTGATAAACCCGAGGCGCTAGCAGCATAAATATCGCTATTAGACACATATACCGCTGTAAGGTTATTGCTTGCCAAGCCATCTGCGACTGTCTTATTCTGCCAAGTTTTTCCCTCATCTTTTGAAATAGATAGCCCCGATGCCGTCGCAGCATAAATAGTATTATCAAATACAAAAACAGCCCTAATATCATTACTTAATAACCCATCTGCGACTGTCTTATTTTGCCAAGTTTTTCCCTCATCTTTTGAAATAGATAGCCCTGATGCCGTCGCAGCATAAATATGCTTATTTTGTATATAAATATCATTAACATGACTTCCAGCAATATTTTGATGGTAACGCTTTAAGTTATTTGGAATACTATAATAAGCTGGATAATGATTAATACTAATCGCCTCAGATACCTGATGGTGCTCATCATCTTTAATTATTAATGTAGTATCTAAACTTTGTACGCTTTGAATACTATCAGGCTGATAGGACAGTGTGTACCGGCAAGTTGCCTTTGGTATTAATGTATTATCCTGTAGGTGCTTACAGGAGCTTAATCTGGAGATTACCTCCAGATCTGAAATGGGAGTAGAGAAAGATAAGTTGATATTATGAAGATCAAGATTAGAAGATGTATTTTCAACTGTAACAATAAGCTTCTTATCTGCAAGGTTATTTGTTACTAAATGATGCCGAGATAATGCCACACTCATCCAAAGCGGCGTATAGGCCAATACACTATGCTCTACTTGATTAAAGTTATTACCATTAACAATGAAATTTGATTTTCCATTAGCAAAGCTGCCCGCTTGTAAAGAGATTGTACATTGGCTTAATGCTGGTAATATTTCTTGACATGTATTGCTGCTTATTTTTACACCTTCAGCCAGTGTTTTATTCAGCTTTAAAGACAGTGCGCTCACAGGAGATACATTCTTAACCGTTAGCGCCATTTCTTCATTAGGAAGTAACTTTTGATTTTCTTCCAGTGAAGAGCTAATTGAAATTATTGGGCGGACAATAGGAACAGCAGAAGACAACACCGTAGTGCCATATTGGTTTTTTAGATCAAAAGCAACTTTTTTAGAATTAGACTGACTACTTGCATTGACAACAATAGTACAATTTTGATCATTGGATATAATGGAGGTGCAATTATTCTGACTAAAGGATAAATCAGGATCTTGAGAGACCAATTGAGATTTAGATAAATCAACAACTTTTCCTGTTTGATTAGAAATACTGATTGTTGCCGAGTGCCCTGCGCCAAGACCAGTTCTATATTCATTACCAGTAATGGTGCTAGTTAAGCTTTTAAGTATAAAGCTACCTTGAATTGTGCTACGATTTGCACTTGGGCCAATTACGCCACTTATTGTATATTCAATATTTTCACCTAAAAGATCTACTGCTGATGATTTTGGTAAAAGTGTAATTACACAAGGATCAAGGCTAGAGAAATGACTACAACTATTGCCATATAATATAGTAAATTTATCATTATACTGCGCATTCTTAAAATTAAACTTAAGATCATGCACCTCGCTACTTTCTTTACCAATTCTTAACGTACTTTTTTCAGCTTTTGTTGTGACTGAAATTTGCATAGAAGCACCCATCACCAGTATATTATCTGATGAACTACTTAGACTTTCAACAGGCGTTACGGGTGTTACATCTGAGGAGCCGTCACCACTGCCCGATGAGCACCCAGTTAGAATGGCAATGGCAACTGCTGCCACCACAGTTTTTACTTTATTGATTCCACTTTTTTGCTCTATAAATTTATGCATATTTCTCCCCTAAAGATTGTCTAACTGCACTATCACTGTTAAGGGTACTTAAGACATAAATAACAACCCAATCGTTTTAATTGTTATCATCACTTTGTTTAATTTAGCTTTAGGTATAGGTAAAAATTTGCAAAAGAACTTTTACTATTATGGGAAAATATTATTAGTCTTTTCGATAACACAAATTTGATTTTCTTTACCCAAAAAAGAAGCATATTCAAATTTAAACAGAGTGTGTATATGCGCCACAGGCTTTTCTATAACGGCTGAATTCGAACGTAGCGTTCCTCCATGACTTAACACACCAAGCAATAGAACCACTACTTTCAAATGCATAACAACCCCAACTGTTTAAACTGATATTGGCAAGCGTATCGCTTTTAGCGTAAAAATACCGTCGGGAGAATTACTAATAAGAAAGCCAATGCTCAGGCACAAAGTTAAAATAACCTAAAGACATTGCCTTGTCTATTAAAGCATTTTTACTTCCTACACTAAATTTATGGCGCATGCATGCTACATAATATTCAACTGAGCGAACACCCAGTTTTAAACGATTTGCTATTTCCTTCACACTAAAGCCACGCAATAAAAACGCCAAACAATCGAGTTCTCTGGCATTAAAATCATATTTATCATCATGAGCTGACTTGAATGTTAATAAACCTTGCTTTAATACACCCTTCTTATCACGAAATAGTGCTATCGCTGAATTCATCATCGTGGTATTCATCAGATTTATTCCTTGATAGGCAATACCAACAACCTCGTCTTTTGTATTTTTTATTGGTTGTCGAGGAGAAAGGTAAAAGCAAATTTCGCCTGCCGCAGATTCTGTACAGGTTAATATTGAAAGCTTTTTGTCTTCAACTATAATATTTTTGTTTTGTTTGATAAATTCTTCTGCCAATTCTGATGCATTGCTTTTACTATGCTCAATTGTCAAGCCAACTATATCTTCAATTTTTTGATATCCCATATAATCAATAAGCGATTGATTAGCGAGCATCACTTGGCTATTTAAATCCATGAAAACTGTAAGCGTTGAAAACTGATCCAATAAGGCTTTTTGCTCTTTTAAAAATAATTCTTTATCCGGATTGAGTAACTGTTTTAAAAATGCATCATTCATATTCTATTAATTCTAAAATCACAATTTATCAAAATACTAACACTCTGTTTTTTCAATTTAATTTCGGACTATTATGTAAATATATATTTTACTAACTTAAATCTACTTATCAGACCTTGCTCCTGTGCACGATAAAAACCTGCCTTATTTGAGACAATATATCCCTGATTCAAATATAAAGCTATGGCTGGATGATTTTTAGCAAACACATATAGCTCGCTTCGCTTTACACCAAGCAGCTGTATTTCTCTTTGATAAAAATCCATTAAATACTTTGCATAAGAGCGCCTACGGTATGCTCTATCTACATAAATATAAAGCAAAAAAGCTGTCTTTACTTCTGAGTACTCAATAATATCAAACCAAATATAGCCTATTATTTTATCATCACAAAATAAGACGTAGAAGTATAAATCATCAATTGATTCTGTGTCAAATAAACTTTCAACTTCCTCTTTAGCTAAGCTATAAGCTTCTTCTATCCCCTCGCACTCCTTGTTTTTCACCAACTCACTGGCATATGTGGTAATTGAATCAGATACGAGCTCTTTAAATAACTCATAAGTTGGTTTCTTGATCTTAAGTGTATGATTTTTACTAAGCCTCTTGCTGTTTGCACTCCTTCTAGACTCATCATTATATATAGACATTCATCAACACTCATCTATAGCAGAACACTGTTATAGCAAACGCTATAGCTTCACGATAGTTTTGACTATTTAAAGTGACTAAAACGGACAAAGTGACTATAGATTTGGCTGTATTTTCAAATACCTTCACAGATATAAAACACAAATATGAGTGAAATGCACTCATATACAGCGCGAAAAAATCTCTTTTTTCATCACTTTGATGAGTATTTTTTTTATATTTTCCTTATTCTTATCAACTACGATAGACTACCTTTATATTGAGAATAACGGCAAATATGTCGGTTAACACTTTCTAAATTTTAAAAAGCAACTTTAAAATCATCAAATGGGAGCACTTCTTATGATCAAGCTAAAGCCAATTTTTCTATTTGCAACTTGCCTTTTTTCATCATCTGCCCTAGCAAATTCTCTTCCTTGCACCCCTCTTGAAAATTCAAATACGTTGATTCAAACAGCAAGTATTAATCAGTTGATTAATCAGGGAATTTATAAAATGGGGCAACTACCTGGGCTTTTAGTTGGTGTAGTCGCAAATGGAAAAACACAACTTTTTAGCTGTGGTGAAACAGTAAAAGGAAATAACATACGACCAACAGGCGATACCATATGGCAAATTGGCTCTGTCTCTAAGGTTTTGACTACTAGTATTTTTGCCATGATGGTTGATCAAGGAAAGATCACCTTAACAGCAAAGCTTCAGGATAACCTTCCTAAAGGTACCACTGTTCCTTCATATCAAGGCAGAAGCATTACTCTACTTGATCTTGCGACTCATACTTCAGGTTTACCCCGTGAAATCACGGGGCTGAATAAAAACACTACTTTTCAATCCAATGAATCCTTTAATCAAAATCGCGCCTATAAATGGCTTTCTCAGTATCAGCTAACTATAGAGCCTGGAACACATTACCAATACTCCAATATTGGGTTTGGACTGTTGGGAAATGCATTAGCTTATCATGAAAAAACCACCTATGCGGAACTAATACACAGCTATTTAAATCAACAGCTGGAAATGAAAAATACCACTGTAAAACTAACGGAAAAACAGAAAAAAGATCAAGCAAAAAGCTACTGGTTTAATGGTACGCTTATTAAATCAAACTGGCAGTTTAATTTTAATCAGCCAAGTGGCGGAGTGTACTCCACTGGTGATGATTTATTACGTTTTATTCAATATAATCTAAACTTACTCTCTGGCAATGACTTTTCTGCTAATCAAATTGCTCATGCCACTTATATTTATCGGGATGCTTTAGATAATAAGCTCCGCTTTTCAGATTCAGGTATGGCACTAGGCTGGTCTGTTGATGACCCTGAGAATGGCCTACCCATTGTATTACATAAAAATGGCTGGGTTAGTGGGTTTAATACTTGGGTTATTTTGCTGCCTACAGAAAAAATTGGTATTTTTTCAATCTCTAATAAGCCCTACCTCGCAATAAAAGGCCAGCTGTTAAGCATTGCAAGATTACTTATGAACCATGCTCAACAAAAATGAAAGTAAAGTTTAAACCAAAAAACCATTTTATATATAGAGTTTTATAGATCTATGACTTCTCATAAAGATAACATTTTGACAATTTGCCAAAAATTCAACCTTACAAAGGTATTGCAGGAACTATACACAATGTTAAATTGTTGTGGCATTGATTATGCAAATGTAAATGAGCACTTCACTTGGTGCGCCCCCTTATCAACACATAAATATGCCTCTCGCTTCCATTTAAACAAACATTACCGACTTGAAGACCCTTATCATGACTACCATTTAGCGCGTTTACTACCTAAAATATGTAGCTTTTCAGATCTTTCTACCTACTCTGAAAGCTGGGGGGATTTACTCTATCCAAGTATCTCCAGTTATGGAGAGTGCCACGCATTATCTTATTGTTTCATGCAAGATAACACTGTTCATCGGTTTGTCTTCTATTATGCAGATATCCACCAAGCAATGACATTTTACATTCGCTGCCTAGACTTATACCCTCTTCTAATGGATCTAATGCCTTGTTTAATTGATATTCAAATCAAATTCCAAAAATTGCCTCGAATTGATGCAAGAAAATTAAAGCCGCTAAAACTATCACCTCGCTGGTATAGTGAAAAAGAAAAGTTTGATATATCAAAGCACTACCCATTTAATGCAAAAGAAGTATTGTTTTTTGAGGTCTTATCTCAAGGAATTAAGGAGAAAAATGAAATTGCCACTAGGCTAAAGATTTCACCTAGAACTATAGATGGCTATATTCATAAGTTTAAACAAAAGCTACAGCTAGATAGTGTGCATGAGTTATTTGAATATGCTAAAAAGTGCCAGATATTTGGAGAGAGTATTGCTAAATCAGAAGTTAAAAAAACTTAACTCTGTTGTGAAGTATCGATTGATATTAGTGAATTCGGGATAATTTTTAAATAACCCAATGCAATTGCTTTATCAACAAGTTCTGAACTATAGATAACCTCAAACTTCGCCCTCATTCTAGCAATATAAGTTTCTATCGTCTTATTTGAAACAGCAAAGATATTAGCTATCTGCATAATTGAAACACCTCTAATAAAGTAAAATAGGACTTCTTCTTCACGCTGTGACAAATCCTGATGGTTTGCTGAACGTCCAATCTCAACCACCATTTCAACTTTTTTGCCTTGTTTCTTGAAAAAGTGTGCATTTACTTTTATCCATGGAGCGTGACTAAAATCAGTGATATTTCTATGCACTCCAACTAGCACACCATCTTCAAAATATGGCTCAGTAATACAATAAAGATACTTAAAAAAACGCCCAACTCTGACAATACATAAATAATTACTATTTTTAAGACCCTTTAGCACTTCTTTTTCATATTCACTCCACATAATAGCCATCTCTAAAGATAATATGCTGTCATCTTGTAAAGACAGTATCTCTTTTTGAGTTGAGACAGAGAGCAGTTTTATATAATTTTTATTTGCGTAAATATAGCTACCATCCAAATGCTTGATTGCAATTGCATTGGGCAAAAAATCAAGTAATGCAAATATCTCTTTGCTATGATCCATCTAATTAAACTTATTCTAGCTCCAGTTAAAATGTTGTAAAAAATCATACCCAGGCAGCCACCTAATAGCACAGAGAAAATCATCTCCTGCTGCCGGTTTGTTAAACAAAAGCCCTAGATAATCTTTAAAATCAGTCTTGATTTGAACTACTTGTTCCACCTGTTTAGACAGTGACTCTAACTCATTAAGTGCCTCTTTTACCTCAAAGATATTTTCACCTTTGGCAATAAGATCTCGAAAGTATTGATACTTTCTATTTAAATCAGCTTGTGACATATTGGGCAATAATATTAAGCTATGATTATATTGCGATAATAGTGCAAGATCAAGCAATTGACTATAAGCACAAAAATCACATGCCAATATGTGATTATCGGGGGCGTTGTTTGAATAATCTCCATCAACGTTAATAATATGAAACACATCGAAGGCGTTTTTTGCTTCATAGTGACAAAAAGCACACATGCTAGCACTTTTTTGAGCGATATCTAAAAGATAACTACGATACTTACGATGTTCACGTCTTTTCATAAAAGCATAACCATTTCCGGGCTTTGCTAGGAGGCTCAGTTCTTTTTTTTGCATATTCTCAACTTATAGATAATTACTATATTCCTGTTTTAATGCGGCAATAACATTGTGAAGCATTGGTGTTTTTAGCCTTGTAGACAACGACTTTTCAGCTTGCCAGTGAGTGATAATGGCAATGCCTTCACAAAAATACGTTTTTCGTCCAAGGTTGTTTAAACCATACCAGAGCGCACGATCAATGGACTTTAGCCACAAAAAATTTGAACAAGCCAAAGAGCCATCTTGTCTTGCTATAAAAAGCAGTTCAACCAGTAGTGTTGTCACATAGTAATGTCGATGGATCTTCTCTCCAATCATTTCAGAGGCTCCATATTGAGATATAGCCCGCTCAACTTTCAACTTTAGTTGTTTGTCAGAGTGCTTTTTGCTGATTTTACCGCTGTATGAGTAGTGTTTATTAAGCAGGTTCAGTATATTCTCTCCCAGCTGACGATCTTTCATGCAATATGAGCAGAAGGCTGCAAAAAGGCCGTAATGCGCCCATGGTATATTACTACTATTTTGCCATTTATTTCCCAGCTGAGTCTGCATACATATCGAAACCGCAATCTCATCAATCTTCTTAGATTTTGCAAGCTTATAGTATTTAATGTACTCAATCGGCTTTAATGCTAGCGACTTTTTATCGTTAAGTAACGATGCTTTTTTTTCATGTGGCAAAAAAACACGTTCAAAGCTTTCTCTTATTTTCAACGAAAATGTACGCATATTATATTCTTGTCGATAACGGCGTGATGGGTGAAATAACCACAATAATAATATAAATAACACACCTAGAGAAAAATAGATTGGACTTAATGCATAAGCAACGCTATAAGAAAGATATTTCAAGTCAACCAATGTCACCTTTTGGGTTAACACATGATTACACCAGTTCATGAGCATTAAATAACTGTCATTCCATAACATAATGATAGATAGCTCAAAGCGGCGAAGCATAAAGATGATACGAATAACATTATCATGAAAATACCAATAGATAAATAAGCATGAAATTAAAATAGCAATAGCAACATAAGCTGGCCCCATGCCTGTATCATCATGGTTTGAACTATTTTGCATCATAGGCTTGCCCTAAGTAATGATCCACATTAAATGTATTGTCCTGTAGTGCATTTAATAACTCATCACATAAAAATAAAGTGACAATAGCATTATCCAAAATACCATCTGGCACAACAGAATCATCGCTAAAAATATAATTATAATTCCGACACGCCTCTTGTGAAAACTTCCGCAAAAGTGCCTCCTTCAATAATAGGCGGTCATAGTCAACTCTCTTGCCTTTTTCAATAAATTGAATTTGTCTCTTTACAGTTAGTTTTCTGATAATTTCATCAATCGTCATGCGATACCTCTTCTGAATGATTCATAATGATGCTACTTTTAAATAAAGAATTAAGCTCTGAGTTTTCTCGACCCTTCAGATAATCTTCAGATGTCAATTTTATCATGTTAATCCGCTTTTCAATTTCTGCACGACTTGTTACTAAGCCAACACCTTTGTAGGTATTAAATCGATAACAAAACTTATATATAGACTCAAGGTTAATTAATCGATCATTAAAACTTGCATGCTCAACATCAAAATAAGGACTATTGAGTTTATCATCTATAGATATTTCACCAAATAACACACTATCTGGTAACAATTTAATTTCAGTATTTCTTACTTGCTTACTCTCAACATTCTCTATTGAAGAGTTTATTTTTTCATTAATATCATTGAGTGGCTCTTTTTTATCGCCCTTATCTGAGTGTATTTCACTTATCTCTACTTGCGGTTTAACATCATCGCTTTGCAAAAGCTCTGAGTGTAACATTACCGGATCTAGTTTACATCTAATCTGTTTCCCAGTTTTTTGCCCAGATAATTTAACAAGCCTAATATAACTCTCACTAAGTGGCTCAACTTTTAAAAACTGATTTAATCCAATATAAGATGTTTTAGGCGGTGCTGCATAAAATGATTTGGCTCTAACAATAGTAGATTTAAAGAAAATGTGCGCCTCTCCCGGCAACTGGTCCTTTAAATCCATCAAATCAATTCTTGCTCGCTTCTCGATACCGGCCTCTTTACTATCTTTATATCCCAAAGCATCACCATCTTGCCCCATATTATAAGCTCTTACAGTTGACACGTAGGCCTCCCCCGCTGTCTTATTAAAAAAGTCCCATGTCTCAGTAGGGTCTTCCAACTTCATACACAGCTTGATATTTGTATTGGCAAAAATAGAGGCAGCTTCCTCTTTAGATGCTTTTTGAAATGCGGGAATATCTTGTCCTGCAAATACAACGGAAAAGCCCAAAGAGCGAGCCTGTGCAGGCACAACTGCAAACCCTTCAACTGCATAATAGCCATATTCATCCAATATACATAAAAAAGGCGTATCTGAATTTGATGGTTTAGACTCAATCACCTCACTATAATCACCTTGAATACGACTGCCTAAACCAGCCGCTAACATTGCTTTTAATGAAGCAATAATCAATTTTCCAAGATTAGATAATTCATCAGGTGACTTCTCAAGTGCAGGTAAAAGAACCACCAATATTCGCTTATTCAAAATGACATCTGTAAAATCAACATCAGCAAGATTGGTACGCATAATATGCGCATATACATCTGCTAATGAACCAAATATTCTGGTTAATTGCATGGTAATATAACCATGTTGCTCATAGGTTTTATCTGACTGCTTTCCAACGTTTTTTTGTTGATATCCAGGCAGTGTTGCCAAATAATTGTACATTGGATCAACAACATCAATGGGTAATTTTTCATGAAGTGAAACCACACTATTATTATGATCAAGCACTTTATTATCGGCTAATAAGTCCTCAAGCACATCCAAAACAAAATAGCGTCTTATTGTATTTGCCTCTAGCAATAAATAGCCTTGATCTCTTAAATAAACCAAAATACGCATTAAAGCTTCAACAAAGGAAATAGCACGTCCTTTCCACATATCCCCATCTCCTCCACCTTGACTGGAAGATTGCATCATACTTACAATCAACTGTGACAACATGCTAGATGAGCCAATTGAAAATGGATTTAAGGTATTTGATATTTTCTCTTTTTGTGGCCCAATGATATCTTCAGCACCAGTCATATAATTAATGACAAGTAAATCATCTTCTCTACCCATAAATTTTGCCATTGAATACACTTGCGCATATAACGAATTGTCCCCTTTTCCATCAACATAAATAAAGCCACTGCCTTGGCAAATGGCATTAAATGCTAAAGAAAGCAAAGTTTGTGTTTTCCCTGAGCCCGTTGAACCGAGAATTAAAGCATGGGTGCGCATATCTTCATTAGAGAACCAAAGCTCATGTTTAGAGGCTACTTCATTTCCAAATAAATAAATTCCCTTTGCCTCTTTTGCCTTTTTACTATGATGGTTACTATCAGAAAAATCTGGATATCTAGATCCAATTGGCAGCCTGAAGGGAAGTTTTGGCACTTGCCAAAAAGCATTCCAAAAAATCACCAATATCAACACAAACAATAGATCACTAACTAAAGGTAAAAAATATATCAACACCATCAACAACAGCAGCAAAATAATACTACCAGTTCGTGATGACATTAAATCATAAAATACAAAAATAAGTGCTCTGGTATCACGAACACTCTCACTAGGCTTGGCTTCCTGTGACTTATTTAAGCCTCTGAATTTATTCCGACTCATGAAGCTCAACTGTCTTCTCCCGCCCAAAGATCCATTCCCTTAAGTTCAAAAGAAACACTTTAAGGGTAACATTGTAATACCGAAGCACCAAAAGCAAAATGCCCATACCAACAGCAAGTGTGAGTGTCCAAACACGAAAATGAAATAGGCTTAATAGTATAGGAAAAAAAACCTGCGCCTCAATTATAAAGAATTTTGGCGAACGCCCAGAGTCACGCCAATGTGTTAAATCATCCTGCATAAGAATACTCACCTTTATCCGCTTTGAATGACTGGCTGTATTGATAAAACGTCTCTTGTGAGATCTCACCTTGCTGATAGAGTGATAACAGATGCTCTTGACGTGTACTTTTTTGCCTTGTCATTTCACTTTCTAAGAAGCTATCGAGCTTATTTATCGACATTTGTGAATAAGTGAAATGCTGATCAAATAAGATATACTCTCTAAGCGCAACCCTCCCTCCTTGAGAGCGAGGCAGTAAGCTCTGCCAAATAATCGCTCGAAGTGAACTTAAAAGATCATATAATACTCTATCACGCTCATTAGAAGGAAATAGAAGCAAGATTCGACTCAATGCACCAATGACACTTTGACTATGAACCGTACTATAAACAGCGTGACCTGTCATTGCTGACTCAATTACCGATAATAGTGTTTCTTTGTCTCTGGATTCACCAACCATAATGGCAGTTGGGGTGCGTCTTAATGCATTTTTCACAGCATAGCTATAGCTTGGTAGATAACGTGGAATCTCTGATTGAGCAATAATAGAGTGACCAATCTGTGCAGGAAGAAGATACTCTATTGGTGATTCAAAAGTGATGATTTTCTCACCTAATTGACTTTTTTGTGCCCGTTCGGTCATCATCGAAGCTAACAGTGTTGATTTGCCCGAGCCCGTTGCACCACAAATAATAACAATCCCTTCACGAACATAACTTAACTGTGCTAATTTATCTGGAAAATTTAATGCATCTAGTGTTGGTAAGATCATAGGCATTATACGAAGTGATAACTGCACACCAATAGAACTACCATAATGAACCATTGTTGCATTGACTCTAAATCGCTTACATTTATCTTTATCTGGTAATACGTATGAAAAATCAATATCAGTCCCTGTTAACACTTTGGCAACAGCATTACTACCATAGAGTAGATTTGTCACATCTTCTGCTTCATGGTGTGTTAAGCTACGCATGGTTAATTGAATGTTTCTGCCATCTTTGACCGCCATCACCGGGCAGCCAGATTGGAAACTCAAGTCACTATAATGATGTGTATAAGCATACTTTAAAATTTGATAATAATGTGTCTGTAATAAATATGCTGGCTCGACATCAAAAATATAGTTCATATACATCATAAGCCACTTTGCGTTTTATCTGATTTAAGGACAATCTGCCATTTTTTAGCATTCTTTTGAAACTCTGGCAAAAGCTCTAAGTGAAGTGCACGGCTATCGATAAGTAAATCGTTTTTATTGGCTGAGACTGCTTTTAATGATGTGCTAACATATGGCAGAGTCACCATGTTTCGATTAATCAGCTCGTAATATAAAATCATGCCTGAAAAATCACGTGTTAACACATATAATCTCTGTTTGAATATATCAACACCTTGCTCAATACCTTTATCCCAAGCAATATTAATATATTTCTTCCATAGTAGCATTTCAGCTTTATTTTTAGGTAAAACAGACTTATCTGGCAATTCAGGTGGCGCATAATTCATTACCAAATAATCTCTCCATGTTGGCGGAGTTGACACAAAATGAGATTGCTTATCTATGTGATAAACCTGACCATTAACCGTGACATTTCTTGCATTTTTGCTGATCATCGATTGATTGTACCCTGTTTCAATAACCGCTGGCATAACGTTATTTGGCAACATCAGACTATTAAAATTATAGCTCTGATACAACAAAGGCGCTATTGTGTCTAAAGAGCGATTAATCACCTTTGAGGTAAAAGCAAGTCCACCTTGTACACCAACTTCCATTGCAGCCTCTTTAAGTGCACGCACTCTCAAGCTTTGCATTTTGGTATCATATGCAACTTGAGCTGTATTTTGATTCAGCGCCTCTAAGTAGGCAAGCGTCATTGCAACCATCACTACTTATACCTAACACTGATTATATGAACCTTGGTATTAATATGGATATCACTCATTAGCGCAGATTGTGAAGCAATATCCCTTAGAATATTAATTGCACTTGCTGTCATAGGAGCATTCAATTTGCCAAGAATAACAAGAATGGGAAAAGCAGGCTTCTTACCAAAATACTGTACTTTGTAACCGACTTCCTTTGCAACTTTCCCAAGCACATTCTCAAGTGGTCCATACCAACTCACTGATAAAACTCGGTTTAATTGTTTATCATGAATGTTTTTAAAAGGGATTGGATTTTTACCATATTTCAACTGGTTTGAAAGCGACAGCGCTGTGAGGGACTGTTGCACTTTTTCACTTGAAAGTTGAATTTCATTCAGAATAACTTTGTTGATATATTCATACTGCTTTTTTTGCTTTTGAGCCGCTTTTGTTGGCGGCGTATGCGCGCAAGCAGTTATGAACATCAACAAAATAAGATAAAAGCCTATATATTTCATTGCTACCCTGCAGGGGTTATTGGCTGCATTGGCACGGTACCAAACGAGTCACCAACACTTTGTACTTGAAAGACTTGCTGTGCATCTTTATTCCCAGCATCACTTCCCAGTGTTGTTTGCAGCATTTGAATAAATGGCACCAAGCAGACAAGTGCAATACCAATGGCTAAATGCCCTGAGCCATGTTTGACATGCTCCCCTTGTGCACCTTGGTTAGTATGATGTTTTCGAAATAGCTGTAAAGAGCTAAAAATAAACCAAAGACCAACTACAGTTGCAATAATCTGAATGAAGGTTTTAATCTGATTAAAAAAACCAAGCATACTTCGCCCCCATTCAGTAAAGCCATTAGCACTGAAACCCACGGCATAACTCATCCCTACAGTCAGGCAAATAAGCGCAGAGCCTAAAGCAAGCTTTTTAAAGTTCACATATTTCATATCAATCTCCTTCTTAGGTTGGTAAATGATAAATGCCTTGTAGTATTGCCAAACAAAACTCCAGATTCATCCCTATAATGCCAGCGACGAAATAAGATATAATTTGAGCAACACCACCTTCTTGCTGGCCTTCGCCAACTTTAATTAACAAAAACATCCCCTTGATAAGGGCGATAAAACCAATGATATTTAACAAAGCAAAAATTAGATATTTCTGTGCAATAGTACTACTATCAACACCCAAGTTTGATATTTGAGTAATATACGCACTAATCGCATTTGTTGGATCTAACGATGTTGTTGGCATTACTGTAATGGTTATCATCTGAATAAATCCAGTTGATGAGATTAATATCACGCCAGAGAAAAACATCATCGCCGTTGTAATCGGCGCATAATAGCGGAACATTTGCTGTGTTTTCCCATGCTTACTCAGGCGAATAAGCGCAATAAATAAAAGCACAAAACCAATGATGGTGGCAATAACACGAATCAGTGTAAACAGATTGATCTTGCTTCCACCTAGAATCTTTAAAATAGATTCGATGTAGACAACTGCTTCACTTGCCACCTGTATTCCCCAATCTTGAATCTTAGACTCAGTATCAAATGAATCTAGCTAAGAAAACACAGATAGTGGAATTAATAGTCATTAATTGCAAAATAGTAAACGATTTACGTATTTTTCGAAATTGCGCTAAACTCAACCGATATAAGCACTGTAAACTAGTAAGAGATAAGAATAATACAAAGTGCAAATAATCTGTAATTGCAATCCTTTTGCACTTGATTTCAGTCTAGATTAAAGGCATAAATCAAAAAGTTTTATACCTCAGCAATCTCTACAAGAAAACCTAAGTATAAAGATTATGTATTGAGTCCATTTGTATTGGAGGGCTCTATTAATGGTTCTTGCTCAAATAAACTGGACATTTTTTTAAAATCTGAAGGCTCAGGTGAATTCACCTGCTTAGCCTCATTATGTAGGGAGTTAGGGAAAAAGTTTGCCATTTTTATTGCAACCACCTTATCAGGAAGAATGTTCACTTTATAACTCTCTTCCTTCAATTTATTCACCATTAAAATTCTCCCAGTATTTACAACTATTTGTCATTATAAAGCTAAGGTTACTATATCACCATATAGGATAAAGCAGTTTTTCAATATCCCTATATAAATCATCACTCTGTCCATGGAATTAAATAGGTAATTTCTTAAACTGCTTTATTGAGGTCCTGTATCTCTGATTTCATTATTAGGCTGATCACCTTTAGGCTTGTCTATTGTTTCAAATAAATTTAACACATATTCATTAGTAGAATGATCGGTCAACCACCAGCTTCCTGATCCATGGATAGAAGCCTTCAAAGAAATATCCCTCATTTCATCTTCAGATAACCGTTCATTTGAGTCTAAATTCTTACCTTCATACAGCATTTTAACTCTTTTAGGGACCATTATTTCTTTGTCTACCCCATTTGCATCTTGTATCTTTATTTTATGTGCAGATCGACCAAATCCGAGCTTGAAGCTATGATTATTATTAATAAGATCAGTTTTAATTTTTTGTTTAATTAAGTTGTGTATATCATCATTTTCTCCCCCGTCTCCCAAGTCTCTACTTTTATCACTTTCTCTTTTGTCTCCCGAGGCTCCACTTTCATCACCTTTTTGACTGAATCTTTCTTGCACTTTCTGAAGAGTCTCTAGCTCTTTTTTAGTAAGAGTATTTTGTGATATTTCTGAGAAAGGATTTGTATTATTTTCTTTATCCTGTAGTTTTTCCTTGATGCTATCTAAATCTATTTTCTCTTCATCACTTAAACCTTTTTTACCTAAAGACTCAAGTGACTTTTTATCTGTAATAAATTGAGCTACAGATTTTTTAAAAAACAATCTCGCATCATTATTTGAAAGATTTGAACGGCTATTGCGATAACTTTCCTTAAACCCATCAGATACTTTATCTGACCCAACAATCACATCAAGTAAATTTGCTAATCGTTCAAATTGATTTTCATATTCTGTAGCTGTCATCGTTTTTAAATCATTATTACTATCAAAAAAATGATTTTTTATATAGCTCTGTAATAGGTTTTTTGTATTTTCATCCTCTAAACCAGAATGTTTTTGAACCCTTTCAAGAAGAACTTTAATATTATCCATCCCCTCCTGACAGGCATTTTCCTTCTCTACATACTGGCTGTTCTCACTCAACATCTTATTTATATTCTGAATTGTCTTTCCCGCTGCTATTTCAGCTTTGTATTCATCAAATTCACCTTGTATCGCTTTGTTCTTTTGCGTTTTTGCTTCAATCTTCTTTTCTACTTCAGCTTTGTATCTATCAAATTCATCCTGCATCTCTTTGCTCTTTTGAGCTTGTTCTTCAATCTCACTCTGTTGCCGACTAATTTCCTCATCTTTTGCGCCCAAAGTAGTTTTATATTTAGCTTTTGTATCACTTAGCTTTGTCTCTAGGCTAGCATTCTCATCTCTTACCCCTTTATACTCGCGCTCGGTTTCACCTAGTTTCAGCTCAATATTTTTTAATTCTTTAGCTTTATCTGCCAATTGATTTTGTGCACTATCTTTCTCCAGCTCCAATTTAATGTTTTTTTCGCTCTCAGCTTCTTTCTCTTTTTTCACACTTTCAATCTGTTCAGTAATTCTTTCTATTTCTTCTTTATTTGTATTGGATTCTTGTTCTAGCGCTTTCCTTCTCTTTTCAAGAATATCCATGCTTTCTTCAAGATTCTTTACTTTACCATTACTCTCCTGAACTTGAGCATCTAAAGATTCTACCTCCTCCGTTTTTACTGTAAGCTCATCTGATAATTGAGTTTGTGCAGCCTCAAGATCCTTAACATTTTGTTTTAATTCAATTTTCTCAGCTTCCAACTCCCTTTGTTGATCTTTCAGACCCTGTATTTCTTTCCTCTGCTTCTCATTTTGATCATTCAGTTCTTTAAGCTTTTTTGTCTTGCTCTTCAATTCCTTTTGTAACTTTGTATTTTCTTCAGTTACTTGCTCTGCAAGTTGTTTAAAGTTTTCATTTTCATTATGACGATCTTCTTCTTCCTCAGTTGGGAATATTTCTTGCTCCTTTTGTATTTCACTTATAACATCTAATGCTGCCGAAGCCTTGCTTTCGATATTAGATTGTATTTGACCAATACTATTTGTTGTCACTCCTAAGTCTGTCTCTAGAGTCCTAGTATCTTCTATAATATTTTTCTGATTATTTAAAGCGTTAATAACCTCCTGTAACTTTTCTTGTATTTTTGTCTTGCTCTCATCAGTAATCTCTCCGTTCAACAGATTTTGAGCACTTTTTAGCTCATCTATAGCTGTTTGAGTATATTCTTTATTATGACGAACTATTTCTGTAAGCTGACCTAACTTTGCCTGCAAGATCTCCAACTGACTATGATCCATTTTAAGTTCATAGCTTAAACGTTGAATCTCTAGCAAAATCAAATTCACAGCACTCAATGGTTGTGCATTTAAAGTTGTCCCTTGATAAGGTGCTGTAATATTAGACTCTTTGGTAAATTCTAGATCTGTTTTCCCAATCAGCCCTGCTAATTTTCTGGAGGATTGATAAAAGTTGTTAACATTGCGAATAAAAGTATCTTCATTATCATCAATTTCATCAACTTTTTTTTCTAACTCCTGAGTTAATTCTTTAGGAAGATTTGCCTTAATACCCAGCAATCTTTGTGATAAAAATTTTGTCACCTCATTAGAAGCCAAACCCTTATCCATAGATGCTTCTTTAATGTATTCTTCTACCTTATTTGTAGATTCCTCTAGTAGCTTAATGACTGATTGTAAATCTGCTTTACGTGTTTTAACCCACCAAATAGATCCCAGAGACTCTGTTAGCGTTTTAATTGAGCTAATACAGGCTTCAATTCCATACATTAACTCACAAGCTTTAACCAGATTCTCTGCTTTGTCTTGAGCTTTATCTTTATCAGAGGAGAAATACTTTAAATAATGCTCATTTGTATGGTCTTGCTTAATTGGATGTCGTTGGTTAAAATTCTTTTCGGCAGCGAGAACACACTCTTTTAATTTATTGTCATCTAAATTTAAGTGTGCTAGCTCCTGCTCTAGCTGTAGACGATAAATTGCTCTGACTAAATCATTATTAATAAGCTCAGGGCGTTTTAATTCAGTAAACTGCTTTTGAGTATATTTACCTCTGCCAGCTTTGGTTTCTTCTAATTGCAAAGACTTATGGGTGTGTGAAGCGAGGCTTTTCTCCATAGCAGAGCTTTTGTCATCATTGCCTTTTGGGTTTGTCTCCAACATTGATTGATCTGAATTCACAAATGGATTATTAGTTGGCATCCCTATTCTTTCATGGACATCAGCATATTCATTAACCGTAAATCTTTTAGAAATAAAATCACTTTGATCATAATTCTTAGCTTGCTTACTCTGAGCTATATTTATAGCTCCTTGATTAGTCTGGCTACTTTCTAATGCTATAGCCTCAGCAATAATATGAGCATCGGCATATGCCTCTAATAGAACTTGTTCATAAACATGAAACAAATCTAAACGCACAGAGTCAAGACCTTTTTTTTGTGCTTTATCTAAGCGCTTTTCTGACATCTGAGAAACAAAAACAGAAGTTGCAAGCAGGTTATTCGTTAACATAAAAGTATTACTTTCCAGCGTGTTAACAGCCTTGTTAAAATTACTTTTGTTATATTGATCTCTTACATATTCATTAATATCAGATAAAACAAATTCACAGTATTTCTCAAAAAAATCCTGCCGCTTACTACCTTGGTCGCTTTCAGTTAATTTTTTATTCTCAACTGATACGTTAGTGGTTACGCTTTCTTTATCTTCACTTTGCTCATCACCTTTATTGTATTTATCATCAAATAAAGTACTGTTCATTAGTGTAGACTCAATCGCACCTGAAATTGCACTTGTCACCTGCTCAACTTTTTTTGGATCTACCATTTTATCATCAGATGATAGTGGCATATTTAACAACTTTTCAGTCACACGAGCCAGTGTATAAAGAACATTAGATAAGCCAGTAGCTGTATTATTTATATTGACACCTTCTGTTCGAGTATTTGCTCGATATTCCTGATATGAGTCAAGTAAAAGAATAAGAAAGTCAAACTTCTTAAAATTTTTGGCCTTTTCCTCTCTATTTAGATTTAACTCTTTTTCTTTAATATTGACTAAGACATGTGTGAAGTTTTTTAGATACTCATCAACATTGTTTGCTTTAGCATTAGCATTATCTATTTTTTGTTTGACCGGTACGGCTTTTAGATCATCTTCAATAGTTGCAATCAATTCTTGTGCATACTCATTACCATGGAGCTTCTCTAGATTTGTTATTAGTTGATCAAGAAACTGACCATAATATTGTCCTCCACTTAATGCATTAACAGTTACACCCTTTCTCGCTACTGAATTATAATCTTCCACATTTTCCCATGATTTTTCAACACTAATAAAAAAATCCTGAACCATATTTTTTATGCCATTCCCAGCATGTTTTCTCATGTTGAACATAACCTATCCTCCACTTAATTGATTAAACGAAATAAAATTTTCAATACAAAATGTATCTATATTTCAACTGTATAAATAACCTGCCAAAATAGGCTAGCAACTGAAGAAAAACTCATCAAATTGATCATAAAGTGATACTTTTATGATTTAATCACAGCAAATTGAATAGTGATAATGCTTAACTTGTCCTACATGCTTGTATAGCTATTATTCGTCTTTGGGAACTAAAAGTTATTATCTTCCTTGATTAGTGGATCGTGAGTCAAACAGTATGTAAACGCATGATTAATGATAAAGCCACTTACAGACATAATAAAGCGCATTGAAAGCTCGGTAGAGAACTGTGGCTTGCGGGTGAAACAAACCACAGCTTTCTACACATGAACCCCCACATGGCTCACTTTAAAACGCATTTATATTATTACTAAGATTTCACTCCCTTTGATAATGGAACTATAGCTTGATTTACTCACCATAAAAACCTTCCAGTACTAACTTCATCAATATGATTGTTTTAAGGAGATTTTTAGGTGAGCTTACACATTACCTAAATAGCAGCATCAAAGGTAACGCTACTGGTATTATCTTTCTCACTTAATGATTGGAATAAATAGTTATGCTCATCTTTAGCGCCAAAAAGCTCTTTATGTGCTAGCTTTAAATTTTTATCTTGATCACGATCTAAAGTAATGTTAACCCCTTCAAACATTTTTAAGTATTTTATATACTCCTCTTTAGTCCGGCCTTTCGGTAATGAAAGTTTAACGGTTGGCGCACTTGATAAAAGATCCTCTAAAAGAGCTTCTTTTTCTTGCTCACTTTTCCCTTTAGCTTCCTGATATTTCTCTTTAAATTCCTGCTTTTTCTCTTCTAATGTATGATTACAAAACCGAACAATAGTCGCTATATTCTGCGCTAAGTCACCTTCAGCAGATAAAGTTTTAACACCTGATTTGTCTTTGCTGAGCGTATATGTATTCGTGCTACTTCTATTAGTAAATAAAAAGGACTCTCCCCCGGTAAATGATGCTGCGCCTTGTTTAGCTCGAGTCCATAAATCTGGATTCTCTATCACCTTGTATTCGTCTTTTGTAAATACCTGATCTAAAAACGCTTGCTGACTAGTCTTATCTTTGGGAAAAGCCAAATATTCACTTGCAGCAATCACTGATAGATCAGGACTCTCAAAGTTCTCTTGCGGGCTTTCTCTAACCTCTAATCTAATTTCTCTTTCTGCTTGATCTGCTGAAGACTTACGTCTTGGCGAGGACATATTATCACTTCTTCGCTGCTTAATAGCGCGTTCATCTTCATTATCTTCTCTTTTACGCTTTCTACTTCTTGCTATATTTAAATTTTGGGGGCGTGACTGATCATTATTTTCCGTTTTATTTTCTCTTTTTACCCTTCTAGGAGGAGATGAGGGAGTACTAAAAGCACTTGTCAACCCTGCGCTAGAAACAGGGTTTAGATTATCCCTTATATCTTTAACAGCTTGCAAAATCTGCTCCAATTCAACTTCATACTTTTCGGACAGATTTGTGTTTTTTTTTGCCTTTACAAGCTCTGACTGTAATGAAGCAGCCTTTTTATTTAACTTAGTTTTCAAGTTTGACTTTTTCCTAATCTCACCATTATATGGACCATCTCGCATATCATAATATTGACTATTCATCTCTTGGAGGTTAGCTAATCTTTCTTTGTAGCCCTCTAACTCAAGGTTTACTTGGCGTGTTGCAAAATTTTCGTCACTACCTTCTTCACGCTCAATAGCATTAAAGGGCAAAGGCTCACTTTCACTTTGCTCTTGTGATAATTCTGTATTATACAAACCACCGTTTTCGCTATCTAATGGTACATAACTGTCAACTAAGTGTTCTCCTTCAACCTGATTATCATCCTGCAAAGAAAATAACTCATCTTCACTATTACTTTCCCCTGATTGCAAAACCGACCCTTGTTGATGTTGTTCTCCAATATCTTCAGTTACAGTTATACTCCCCTCCGCCTTCTGAGCCTCTTCTGATAGGCTTATAACTTCCTCAATGCTAGAGTTTACATCGTTTTGTTCATCTATTTTATGCTCTTCGGCACTATCATCTTGATTTACTTCAGTCAGACTTTCTTCAGGCATACTTATATCAATATTCTCTGTGCTACTTTGCCCAATAATTTTACTGTCATCGTTTTCTTGTTTAGTTTGAAAGTCACTATTTCCACTTGGAGCTTTTTCACCGCTGTTTTGTTCTATTGTTAGCTCAACATCCATAGCTTCAACAGTTTCATTACTACTTGATGTAACACCTTCATCCTTTTCTTCTGTCTCATGTAT
The DNA here is from genome assembly GCF_000379445.1 of Fangia hongkongensis FSC776 = DSM 21703. Classification (GTDB taxonomy): domain Bacteria; phylum Pseudomonadota; class Gammaproteobacteria; order Francisellales; family Francisellaceae; genus Fangia; species Fangia hongkongensis. Next base: position 16,364 of record NZ_KB902274.1, on the reverse strand, counting down.
ACCATCATTTGCGGCATCCGTACTTTGGGGATTTTCTAAAGGAGTGGATTGATCAGACTCAGAAGTATTAACTTCAGCATAGTTTTCCCCTGAAACATCTGCTTGAGTCTCTTGATTTTCTGCTGTCTTTTTTGTGTCATTAGCCATAACCCTTCTCCTATTTATTTAAAATTGCATTACCAACCAATCAAACCTTGCCGCGAATTAAACAGCATACTTACTCAGCAAATTTATACCTAAATAACTTCATTATCGATAAAGGAATTTTAGTATCATCAAAGTGATTACAAATAGACTGACAATAAAAATAATTTGCACCATAGATATTATTGTTTAACAAAAAAATAAGTAGCGTTAAAAGCATTCACCCTATATTGCCCACCTTTTTCCAAACTATAAAGATTAAATATTTAAAGAGGATCTAAAGCTGTATTATCACATTCTTTATCACTTTCTGAACTACTTTGGAATATGGCATTAAAGGTTGATGATGGCTGAAGCATTAATTCTATCTTTTGCAAATACTCAATCAGTTTTAGTTGATTAGTATTATAATCACACCCCTGTGACATGCCAGATTTTAGCGCGGTATAGTGTTTAATCTCATCCATTCCTGCCTCCTTGTATGGAAAAAAACCTTGTGGATCATTAATGTAATCATAATCATATTTCACCAGTATTTCGTATAACTTGCTGTACCCCTCTTCAAGCACTTTATTATAATCAGCGTTCTCTGGTAAAGCATAGCGACAATAGTTATGTGTAATTAGAGCCAGCTTATCTTCATCTAAAGTATAACAGCCGTTTTCATCTTGCAGGGCCTTACCCTCTTTATCTGTTATACAGATAACTTGGGCAAACTTATAGGCGCACTCGCTTGATACTAGATCAAATGCAAAATCAATATTATTTGTGCCTGAAGGCAGCGTATATTTTCGGTTATTGATTTTAATTTTGTTATTTTGTATACATTCACTACCATCCAAATAAACTGCATTCACAAGACCATGAGCACATTCAATTGCATCTCCACGGCTAAGGCTAAGTATTTTTTCATGCTTTTGAATATAATCCATCAATGCAAGCTTCTCGAGAAGGCTTGGATCTAACGCTTGCCCAGTCTCCTGCATGCGTAAAAAATGTTTTTTAGATAATAAATCAGCAACTGGCGTTGAACAGTCACCTAATGATCCTATTATCTCAACCATCACCAAGTCATAATCGTCCTTAAGATGAGACAATAAATATGACAGTCCATTAAATACAATATCCTTATGCCCATTTCTATATAAAGCTGTTTGCGTAGCTTTTGCTAAAAACTTCTGCAAGTTTTCATTTGACGATATAATCTCCTTAATAAAATCACTCTGACAATCAAGCTCCTTTAACACTTCTAACCAGTCATTCTCCTCGTGATTGAATTCATATGCCGCCATATTGTATTCAATGTTATTAAACCCCGAGCACTCAAGGTAATGTATGGTACCATTATCTAAAGGATTGTTTTGTAAATGAATCTCATTGCAATTTGGTAACCTCGTGACAGCTTCAGGAATACTACTAAGCTGATTATGCTGTAATGCTAAAATTTGTAGGCTGCTTATATTTGAAATAGTAGAAGGAAGTTGTTGTAAATTATTATGCAAAACAAATAAACGCTTTAAATTAGGAATAACCCCGATACTCTCTGGCAATCCCTGCAACTGATTATTTGATATATCTAAACTTTCAAGCAACTGCAAGCTTGCGATTGACTCTGGAAGCACCTCTATACAGTTGTCTGACAAATCAATACATCTCAAATTTGAGCTTTCATGAAACTCATCTGCAATTGTATGGATTCTATTATTCCTGACATCTAAATCATTAAGTGCTGGCAAACCCATAATACACTTCGGTAATACCTCTAATTGATTAGATGATGCATTAAAGTAACTAAGGCTTGTTAGCTGAGCACAACTCTCTGGAAGAAAGCTTAACTTATTATATTTAATAAATAGCATCTGCAAAATATCCAAATTACCAATCGTTGTTGGCAGTGATTGTAATTGATTACTATTCGCAGAAAGGCCAATTAGCATTTTCAAGTTTCCGATAGATTCAGGTAACCTTTCTAGCTTGTTATTATCTGCCCTAAGATACTGAAGGTTCCCTAAATTACCAATGCTTTCAGGCAAACTCATAAGTCCATTATGATCCAACTCCAAGTTCTCAAGCTGAAGTAAACTAGCAATATTTTCAGGCAAATATACAAGATCATTATCTTGCAAATTAAGTGATTTAATTTGGCTAAAAAAGCCTTTATTACCTTCAATTAATCTCTCTAAATCTTCTGCTGTAAGGGACATATTTGAAAGGTTTAAAAAAACAGCTCCACTCTCTTTACATTGATCAATTTCAATCTGTGCACGATTAAAAGCATGGCTTGATCCAAACATATTTTCTCTCCTTCGTTTTACATAAAAATTATAAAATAATGTGAGTATTAAACATTATTTGTCATTCATCATAATCTTGCTTCTATAGCTATCTATCTTTTGAGTGAAGTTAGGACTATGTAGCAGATTTTATATCTGTAATGACGATGATAAAACATACCTTAACTCTCCTACTTTTAGCTCAAACAATTCCATCTATAATCTACACCTGATTGTTTTATTTCCCCATAAGGCAATACTATTTTTAGACTAAATGATAAGTTTCACACTCAGTGAAAATATACCTGACATATAAACAACAGATTTAAAGCAAAATGCTTATTTATCTTTCTTGTTATTGATAGAAAAGATGGCTTTTAGCTAGGATGAAATAGCATTTATTAATAAGATAATTTAACAGGAGCAGCTATGTACTCACACCCTCATAACATATCAAAAAAACCAATTGATCAGCAAACTATATCTAATCCAGAAGAGCCACACTTACTTACTTTGCAGTTTAATTATCAACGCTCAATGAATGCTGCACTCAACAATAGGATCTTTGTGAGTGAGTTACTAATTACTATTAATGACAAACTTAAAGATAATGCTATTGATCTAAAGGATTTGATCAGTTCTCCTCACAAAGCAAACTCCATGGTAATTCAAAGCTCCTTTTTGAAAGAAGATACACAAGGACTCACAGACTGTTCAATTACACTTGAGCTAAGTGTTATCAACACGGAATCAGGGAAACCATGTATTACTTATTGCAAAGCAAATTCTCCCTTAGGGGACTCTGAAAGAAAACATAATCTTTCGACTAAAAATATTGCCTACCACCCTATTTTACAAGCTATACAGCAACTGCTCGCCCCCCAAATACCCTTCCAACCTGAGCAAAAATCTCGTTTGTCTTCAACCTCATCTATGAATAATCAATCTTCAGCAACTCATTTATCAAGCACCTCTCAATCAGACTCAGACGAGGCATATTCATCAAATAAAAGTAAAGAGGATTCTGAGAAAACGCTTCAATATTTGGAGAGTAAGGTATTAGAATACTCATTTAATAGATCTATTGACAAGACATCATCTTACTTAGAAGGTCTATATAAACTCCGCCAAGTTTTGTTTCCAAATGATGATGCTAAAAATTATCTGCTTTATTTAGTTGGAACAGCCTACCAGCAAACAGGCTGGAGAAGTGATGAAAAACGAGCGCTATTCTCATCCTATTATAAAAAAATTAATGCGTGTACAGACAAGCAAAAGATCAGAGAACTAACAAAGCAGTTTGCAGAAATAATTTATTCAGACATGAACTCATCAAGCTCTAAAGCTATAGCAACAAGGCTCAAACAATTTTGCCAGAAACTCAATATCGCAATAAATACTCAAGGTATAACCATTAATGCTAGAGCCATAGATAAGCTAGCAAGTGATTATCTAGCCAAGCATGGTGAAAAAGCTAGTTTTTTTCACTCTAATCAGCCTATCGCCAGCAAGCTTAAGAGTTATGCAGAGGCTAATGAAAATGCGAGTGAAAAAGAATGTATAGATCAGCTCACCAAAAGCCTTAGCGAGCTTCAGAAGCAAGGCTTACTTTCTGAGGAAATTGTCACATTATTAAATACTCACCCAAAATTGCAGCGAAAACAAGTGGAAACCCATCAGGTTATTGGACATGCAGTTATTGCAAAAACCCCATTTGAACTTGCTAATGAATTTCGCATCGCATTTGAGCTACCAACTATCGATAGCTATCAATCATTATTTAATGATAATAAGGCACTTTATAAGGTCCAAGCAGAATTAGAAGAATTCCAATATAATGGTTGTTTATAAACATTTTGAGCCATAACACCTATGATATCAGCCAATGCTCTGGGACAAAATTAAAATACCCCAAAGCAATGGCTTTATCTATTAACAGCCTTTTACTTTCTACATTTAGCTTGTAACGCATACGCGCTATATGATACTCAATGGTTCTAGAATTTAACCTTAACGCATTTGCAATTTCTTTAACACCAAAACCACGTAATAAAAAAGCCAAACAATCAAGCTCTCTAGAAGTTAGGTCATGAGGGTCATCCAAAGTGGATACCAGTTTTAGCAGTCCTTGGTTAAATCCACCTTTTTTATTGCGAAATAATGACATTACTGAATTCATTAAGGTTGTATTTGTCAGATTAACTCCCTGATAAACAATACCAACAACTTCTCCAGATGCATTTTTTATTGGCTTTCTCGGAGACAGATACACTCTTAGCTCGCCTGAAGCAGCTCCCGAGCAAGATAATATAGAGAAGTCCTGATTCTGAGATACAATCTCATCATTTTGATCAATAAATTCTTCAGCCAACTCCACTCCCTTTCCGCGACAAGCTTCAACTGTCTTACCCAGTACATCGTCAAGCCTTTCATACCCCAGATACTCCAACTCTGCCTGATTTGCCAAAACAATTCGACTGTCAGTATCCATAAACATTATTAGAGCTGAAAATTGATCTAGAAATACTTTTTGCATCTCTAATGTAGCTTTTTCATTAATTCCCAATATATTATTTAACGCACTTTCATTCATCTTTTACCTATTGAGTATCCTCGCCTCTTTTCATACTAAAGTGTATTTATTACATCACCTGCGATAGTGATCAATATTCTCACCATTATTAATCCCATTAAGCATTTGTGGTGTAGAAAAACACGTCCATGGATCCGATAAGCAATTAGCATGCAAAGCATTTAAGCTACTTTGTTGCCAGCCATTAAAAAAATCTGCATGTAGTGTTTCCCCATTGCCAATACCTTTATCAACATTCCCCTGCATTTTATCAGAAGCTAAATAATAATGGCTATCTCCTGATGTTGGATAAGTGACTCTAATTTCAATTTGCGGAATTCTATAAGGATGCTCTTGACTCCAATAATATGACATATGCTGCCCTTTAGATTGAGGCATTTTCCCATCCCACCACTGAGGAAACACGATGATACTGTAAAGCTTACTTGATAAGTTCCCGCTTTCTTTTGCACAATTTGGGATGCGATTATATGTCTTAGAGTTATATTCACATGCCCACCTGACGCCGTGATTGTAGTTCATATCGCCCGTCGCTGGCATAGCTGACCCTGCAATCATGTTAAAATACTGAGGGATTGGGACAATATATTTTGGGTCAACTGGAGAGTATATTTTATAGTATATTTGCACTCTCTCAGGATTGATCGCTTTATCATTCTCATTATATAATGTGGGGGCCCAATAAGCACTAAGATCTTCAGCAACATCACAGTTTGTTATACTATTTAAATCATCCTTTTTCACATAGTATGCGGCATTCGATGCAACATACTTCTGATGCGCTCTATTTCCCTGCATTAAGCTTGTGGCAGTTGAATTGTAATTTGTATTTCTATTACCATAAAAATCATGCATATGCATTGACTCTTGTACACCTCGCTGAACAATTGAATCCCATCTTGCTCTATGAGACAATGCACAGTTAACGACAAACTCTCCTTGATTTGTTGCCCTATACACACGCTTTGCTTCAGTAGCTGTTAAAAAATGCTCAGAGGCATTATGCCACTTCATATTCTCATTTGGAGATTGTACCATCTTATCTTCTAGGTAAATTGGCGCTTGTGTGCCATCTCTATGTGGAACAATAACCTTAAATGATTGACAACTTTTTTCGCCCTCATTAAACACACACACTTTACCATCTATCTGATCGCCCTCACCTTTTTTAAAAACAATCTTAGATTTATACGTCTCAAAAAGGTTCTTTCTGATCACTTCTCTACTACTAAAAGCATCTAAGTCACTTCCATAGGATAAAGTTAATAAAGCCATACTGCCAAGTGATACAACAATAGTATGATAATTTTTCATGCATAGTCCAAATTATTATGTTGGACTAAAGAATAGCAAGAGTGTGCCATAAAACATCAAGGAAAATAAATTTGAAGGGATAACTCATCAAATCGATGAATTATCATTTGGATTTTCGCAACAAACGCTATTGCCTTTGATTTGATGCTGATATCTAAGCTGGAAAAGTAATATCAAATAAGAATCCTTGAGCATCTGGATTCTTGTTAACCACAATCGTTCGACAAAATAACCCACTTAAAGTGTCCTTACAATTCTTATGAAATAAATCACTAAATGCTTCCTCACTGATAGATTGAGAAATATTTGGAAGCTTGACTGTTACTTTAAAGTCCTTGTTATCTTGTACACGCGTACCATTGAATGATAATACACATTTGTTATCGGTTAGCTCACTTAAATATATGGGGCTTGTATTTTTATATGATATCACCTTAGTGCCTTTACTTTGCGTGTTACCTTGTACTTTATTCCCACAAATTACCGCATCATGAATTTCATATAGATTGACTGGCGAGTAATGCACTGCAATTGTTTGCTTAACTGGGAGCTGTTGATCATGATTTTCTAAACCATCATTACCAGAGACATCAACCACTACGCCATCGCCTATTGTTTCAACATTGCCATAAGCATCATCAATTGAAAAACCATAAGCATACTTTAGGCCCATCTGCTGATGTATAAAAGCGACCCAAGGGTTTAGTGCTGGGTTGGCATACATAATTCGATGATACGCATTAATCAATGCTTTGCCTTCTGGTGTTTTAGAATCAGGCAAAGGATAATTGTAGCTTTTTTGTTTTTCATCCATACAGTTTGCAAAATCCACAAAGCCAATTATTCGTGTGAGAGCAAAACTTAGGGTAAGCTGTTTTTGACTATTTGGGCAGTTTTTATTATAGTTTTTCTCAAAAGCATCCCAAATAATTTTACCATCTCGTGTGTTGATTGCCTGACGCCACGCATTTTGAATATCTTTAATAAATTGCCACTGGCTTGAGAGTGATGTATTTACCCAATGACCATCATTTGCCTTTCTATTTAATTGAAAATTTAAGCCATTTGATGCTTTTTCATGTATCGGTAACCCTGCATGCAAATCCTGTAATGCCACAGCTAGACTTGGCACTTTGATTTGCGCCCTTTCATTATGGTTTTTCAAGGACTTTTCAATACGTTCAGAATCAATGTACTTTGGCCATAAATCATCTGTATTAGGATTCATTAATAGTGAGTTTTTAATTTTGTCTTGAAAGGTACTGATGGGCATATCTGTGCCAACCCATCCAAGTGTTCTATCCAGATAGTTAACACGTCCTAAAGCTAAACCAAGATAAATATTATCAACATAGGAAATATCATAATCTACAGGGATAGCATTCCATTTATAATTATTACCCCCATCACTTCCAAAGGTATACTCTATTAACTGCATCGGATCATTATTAGGAAATGATGTATTAAGTTTATCTTGATACACGACACTTTTAACATTATGACAACCAGATACATCACGCCCTATTTCACAAACACGCGTATCTTGCAACGCTGATACAAATGTATTTTTTGCCAGTGCTTTATCTTGTTGCCCCATTCTCACTAAAACCACGCTTGGATTGTCATACATATAGATTCTTGTTCCACGCCACCAGTCAATATAAAGGTCATTATTTTTTTGTTTTTCTTTAAACTCAGAATACAAAGGAACGGCTACCATAGCATAATGATGTGGCGCAATGCCTTTTAAGCCTCCCACATAAACTCGATAAACACCACTGGTATAAATAGGAGCTGTTTTTTGATGCCCAAAATATGTCATTAACCATGTATCTGGATTATCTATATGTGCAATCACATCCTTAATCTTTCTGGAAGTTTCAATAACAGGATAAATAGTATGAGTTGCATCGCTATTATATAAAACCACCACCTTGGTTGGCAAAGAGCCTAATGTCACAAAGATAGAACTATAGCTTGAACTTATCTCTTTACTATGTGAATAAGCCTCTAAACCAATATCATATAATTTACCTTGCTCATTTTGATCTACTGGAGCATGGAAAGAAATGCTATATTGACAACTCTCATTCGCATTTAATGTATTTAGACAGGTTGTGCCAGCTTTATCAAACGTAGTAAATTTTGAAGGGAAGCTTTTGATATTTTTAAGATCATAAGGAGACTCCCCATGATTAGTTAGCGTAAATTGCACCTTTTTTGTGTAACCTGGATATAACGAATAATCCGCAGGCTTTACGACTTTAATTTATATATTATCTGAATGCACAGGTTTTGCTGGCTTGAGAGGTGCAAGTGAGGGAGATAAAGGTGTTAATGGCACTTTATTTGCTGGCTTAAGAGGCGCCAGAGAGGGAGACAAAGGTGTTAATGGCTCCTTTTTTGCCGGTGATAGCGGTGACCAAGCTTTACTGTGTTGAGATGATGAAGAACTCCCCTCACCCCCACAAGCAGCTAATCCCGCCGAAATGGACAAAACAAATAATACTCTTGTATATTTTAGTTTCATGTGTACCCCTTTTAAATAATTCCACAATTTGCATAGCATTAGATACTTAACAACACATCGCTTTAGAGTGATGCTGTCATCAAGCCCAACTGTTATGCGTAATAATTGATTTGCTAAATTAACCTAAAAAGAGTTACTCCTTCCTATAATTACAAACACTTATAGTCAGTTTGACTATATTTAACACCTGTTTGCTAAGAAAATGCAAAACTATAGATAAGTCATATGATAAATATCATTGATTCGTTGAGTTGCGACATAATCCATTCATTTGGCTTAATTTGGTCAATTCGTCCAGAATCTTTAGCATAGCCCAAATCTTCTTTCCTCAATATGAAATTAGATTTACCCTTCAAAACACATTTGAATAAATCATGTTTTTAAACTAAAAGGAGATACTCTCATGATAAAACTGGCAATATCGGTCAGCTGTGCATTTATTGCTCTTGCTAATATAGGGCAGGCAGAAGTACATTATTCATGCCCAACTGTAAATAATATGAACCATGCATATCAGCAATGGAAAAACCACCCTAACAGATCAGCTGACTTTGAGTTTATTGATAGTCACACTGGGTTTAACAATATCTGGTATACAGCTTACCTACACCAGTTTAAACAAGTTACTTCATTTGAAGGCGCAATGATTCCTACTAAAGCAGGAATGCTCAAGTTTATTCAGTGTTGGTACCATGTAGATGGTTTTCAAAATTCAAAAGATTTCCTAGTGGCTGAACTATATCAAGGTCGAATAAATAACTCATTTTATAGCGGTCTTTATCAAAAGTATTGGCAAGCAGTACCAGCAAAATCATCATGTACTAGTTCAACGGCTAATTGTACATTTATACTTGATGATGGGAATAAGGATGTTGTAAAAATTTGATATCCCACCTAGTGATATCTCCACGGACAACTCAACTTGATTGGATCTGAAGTTGAGACACTACACTCTTAAAGATCCAGAGTTCGTCTATTATTGCTAGCAAAATTATCTTCTGTAAATAGAGATTTTAGTTGTCTTGATGTCTCTGATTCAAAATCTATTGAAAACCCCCTACGACTTTCCTCTCTTTGTGATTTAGCTTCAAGTATAAATTTAATATCACAGTCAAATATTTTTTCTTCTTGTAGTAAATCTTTAACCTGCTGCATTGCTTTTGTAGGAGTACCCCACTTATTACCAAAATACTCTGCCACAACTTGCTCTACATTTGATTTAGCTAACTCATTCTTATTTTCACAAGCCACCCTATTTAATTCAATAGCTCGATCAAACTCTATAGCGCCTTTGTTATAGGATCTAGCATTGCTTTTCACTACATCTAAACTCTGGAAATCAAGTAATGTCTTTTTTAAATCTTTATTGGTAATGTCGTCGTTTAATGCCAAAATACTCATAACAGTTGCATTTCTGGAGGTCGATGATAGAAGCTGTGAAACAATATATTTAGCAAATTTAATAGCAATATGTTCTAATTTATCTCTATCCTTACACCTCATAATTTCTTCTTTAAATAAATCTAAAGTCATGCGTTTTCCGATACTAAAATCACCTGTGTTTTTATATGCCTTATCAACTAAAGCAAGCATTTTCCCTTTTAGATCTATTGGGTTATGGCGTAAGTACAATTCCTCTACGTTCTTTAGTGCTCTCATGGACGCAGGTAATGAACATAAATTGTTATCTCCTAAATGGAGCACCTCTAAATTATTCAAATTCCCTATGGACTCAGGCAATGACTCCAAGTTGTTAGAACCTAAATGAAGCACCTTTAAACTATCCAAATTCCCTATGGACTCAGGCAATGACTCCAAGTTGTTAGAATTTAAATGTAACACCTCCAAAGTATTTAAATTTCCTATAAATTCGGGTAATGAACATAAATTGTTACTCCCCAAATAAAGCAACTTGACATTTTTTAGCTCCTCTATAGATTTAGGTAATGATTCTAAATTGTTACCACCTAAATCAAGATATTTAACTCTTTCAAATACCTCTTTATTATTTTCAATTAGCACACTTAAATCCTTTGCACTAAGATTAAGACACCCTAACCGTAAAGGATTTTGTATAGTGTTCTGATCTTCACTCCACCTATTAATTTCTTCCTGTGCTTTTTCTATATTTTCATCATTATCATAATCATCTAACGCTTCCAGATAAATACCTGCACTAATATTATCTGGTAAGTCGGGAGAACTATCTGAAGCACCATTATCCGAAAATAGAGATGGCATCCCATCAGATAATTTTTTCTTTGACACAACCTTCTGAGACATTTTCTCTCTTAGCTGCATTATCCTATTACCAATAAATATTATTATTTCCTTAGCATTTCCCTTGTACTCATCTGGAATTACACTCTGATCTAAAATATCATACATATAACCAATTAATTTCTCTATTTCGTCTGGATCAAGTTTTTTAGATAAGTCCTGACACAAATCCTCAAACTCTTGGATGTTCTCAACACTACCCAACGCTAAGGTAAATGCTTTTTGTTCTTTTAGTGAAGTAGTAGTCGCTTCTTGACCTCCTGTCATTTCTCGCACTTGATGCCCTTTTCGTAATAGAGGATCATTCTTATGCATGGGACTAAATCGTAATTTGGATAATAGCTTTGATAGGGCAATAAATGTCGTTTTGGGATTGAATCCTGCTTTAAGTACTTTTGCTAATGGCGCTACTGTAAATTCATTATTTAATTCACGCCCACTTTGGCCTTTTTCCCAGTGAGTAGCTAGATAATCATGATCAATCTTTCCATAAGCTGAAAATTTTCCATCTTGATTAGCAACAGAAAATTGAGCAACGCCAAAATTCTTTTTGTGCGCATCATCTTCAATAAGGAAATACATATATACTAACAAAGATATTAAATTTGGATATGCTTCCTCCTGAGGGTTAACATTAGAATAAGATTTAAAACCTTCTAAAGCCTTAGAGGCAACTCCAATAATATTATCTTCATCATCTAAAAATAAAAATGAAGAAGAGGCTTTCTCTCCCATAAAATATTGCCAGAATTTAGAGTAAATTAATTCTGACACATAAGCTTCTATTTGATCATCTCTTTCCTTACCAGTAAGTTTATCAGGAAGACGTTTGACAAAGAAAATATTTTCATTTTCATCTTTAAATGTAGTAACTTCGTGAGCAGACTTATCAGCTTTTGCATCAGTTGGTTCTAGATTAGAAAAACATACAGATATAGGCTCGTCTTTTATTTTTTTAAAATCACCTCCAATATCAAATGCAGTTAAGCTTAAAGAACTATCTTTTGTAATTTTTTCTACATATGAATCATATCTCTCTAAACTATGCGAAATAGCCGCCTTTAATGAAGGGGAACATTCATTATTTTGCACAGCAAGCTCGATTATACTGTGAATAATTCCCTCATCCTCTTTAGCTTTAAATTTATCAAGCTGTTTTTGTAGCTCCAAGGCTTGCTTTTTTTGCTTTTTGCGGGTGGCGCTGAGAGTATTCCTCCCTGTCTTATTATCAATATAAAATGAGAGTGTTACGGTCATAACATCATATAGAGACGGCATAAATATTTCCTAAAATCAGTGACAGTTTGTACATCCAATATTAGAAACTTGCATTATAAATTAATCCTATTTATAGCAATAAACTAGCATGATGATAGCTCTCTGCATCTTTTAAAGATAATTTTCACCAAATAAGTCCTATATCAAGCGTATTGATGATATCCATCTCTCAAGGTAGTTTATCCCATAAGTTATCTTTAAGGTGATTATATTCATACAAGATTCGTTGGCTTCAATATGCTTAATATTAAATTGAAATTTAAAAAGTTATTATCCCTCTCACTAATAGTCACGTCTACTTTAGCAGCGCATAATTTATTTGCCAGTGCCTCAATTGGTAATATTCCTGGTCTAAATGGTAATCACGATAGACTCGCTATTGGAACAGATGGCAGGTCAGAATCTCTTTCGACGCTAAAAATAATATCTAATAGTCTGGTTGAAAAGTATAGACAGAATCCCTTTGGATATGATAAGCACAATACTTCAGTATCTGGAATAAAATATGGACACTATTCAGGAGACAGTATCATTGCATATGATTTTACTGATTCTCATGGTATTACAAAAGTATGTTATGATGTGTTGTCTTCGGTTACAGGTGATAGCAATTACCATGGGTGCATAGGGGTAGGAAGCCATCCTTCAATAGCGTCTATTGGTCAAGGACGTTTCGCTATACTATTCCAAAGACCAGCTGATAGTGATGGCTATACGGAAATTACTTACGGTATTATTGATGTAAACAAAGGAACAATCAGCTCCTTGTTCAAGAGTATTATTGCTGATAAGAATCCATCGTTAGTTTTTATCACTACAGGAAAGTATAAAGGATATCTTGCTCAAGTAGGGCTTTTTGATAATAAGATGGTGTATAGCGTCATTAATCCAAGTGAACTTGGAAATCAAGGCATGTTTATATACTCAAGAATGTATCCCCACCTATACGGACACAATCCATCAGCAACAATAATAAACTCAGGCAGCTACTCAGGCTCGATTGCCGTAGCATATGAAACAGAACTTGGGTTATGGTATATGGTCATCGACCCCGTTAATGGTGCAATTCTCCATAAAAATCCAATTGGCAATCAAATAGCCACCAACCCATCTGTTGTTGCTATTAAGAGCGGCAACTATGCAGGGAAATTAGCAGAAGTGCATACAGATGTTAATGGCGCTACACGGCTGGGTGTCATTGACCCAAGTAATGGCGTGCTTTTAATGGACAATGTTCTTCTGACACCGATGAAAGTATACAAATGTCCCGCAGGAGACAAAATTAATCTTATTAGTGTAAAGGAGGATTATGATAGAGATGGGATTATTTGGAAAGGTATATATTCAGGAAAAATCAATGATCTAACTCTGGTACAAAATATAAATGGTTACTATTCACACAATAAAAGTGACATTTCAAAAGCAAAGGTGGAGAGTAATAATCGATTGGCGAATAGCTTTTTTTCAAATACCGACTACCCTCATTTATCATGTTTGTATACGGTTACTGGTAGCGGGATTAAAGGTGGTGATAGGCTTGACTTAATGATAGATGGTAAGCTTTTACCAAACTCAGGGAAAAACTGTAAGCTATCAGGTGGAGACATTTTCGAATGGGGGTATGGTTTTGGTTGCAGTGGAGATTCTTGCCAGCTTGAATGTAGATCGTGAATAAAACCATGGTCGCACTACCTCCCAATTTTATCAAAACTCAGGCATTAGCACTGTTACATAAAACACTTCATGGATAACGGCCTAATAAAATATTAGCTATACTTCAAAATCATAGTTTCCCCAGTTCTTATAGAGCGCATTGTCAATCGTAATCCCATTAACACGAATCTTTGTTAATAACTTACTATATGGAGTAGCATGAGTTGGCACCACCCCTGGTGTATTACTTAAAACAATTTGATATCTGCGACAATACTTACGTACCGTTGTTTCCTTATAGCCTGTTAATTTACAAATATCTTGGTAGGTATAACCTTGCAGTTGTAGGTCTATAAGACTATCTGAAACAGGTTTGTTATATCTATTCTCTAATACCTCTGCAAAGCTGCTACTGGCGTATTGATTTCCCATGTTGTTCTAATATGCTTGTTGAGTTGCTTAAAATGTATATTAGTTGATCATGACTATATGGCGCAACCATTTTATGGCTAACTCATCAAACTGACTGCTATCTATAATGGACAGTGTTGCTACTTAAGAGTACAAGGCAAACATACACCATCATCGGGTTAAGCTTGAATACTGCGAGCTTAGATTATACGATAACTTTAAAAGTAAGCTAAATTGCTATCCTCGCAGTAAGCTATGGAGAGTTCAACCTAAATGAGATTAAAAACACTTGCTTTGCTGATACCTGTAGTTGACTGCAAACATAAATTATAGCTTAAGATGAAACACTAGCTACTTTTGGAATTTAACGCGACACGACCAAAGAGCGAACTCGAACATAATCAATATGTCTGACTTTATTTGTCGGTAGATAAAGTGTAGTTATAGCACCAATAATAAGGAGACTGTAAATAAAACCAATTAAACCATATAATGGAGATATTCTAACAAATATGTCGGCAAGCATCGGTGCAAAGCCAGAGATTGACACGCCTATACCATAAGCAATAGAACAACCAGATGCACGTACATTTTTTGGAAAAATCTCAGAGTATATAGGTGTTATAACTCCCTGAAGAAAGGATACAAGTGCACTAATTAATACAGTGCCCATTATGATCAATATGTAGCTTGTAGAGTGAAATAATAGCATTACTGGCATTGATAATACTATCATTAGTAAAAGACATATATTCAATGATTTTTTCCGACCCCAATAATCAGAAAAAAGCCCTGAAGCAGGGACTATAATACATACAAGTCCTAGAGCTAAGCTATTGATACCCAGTGCTGTGGATTGAGCTATATTGAGATGCTGTGTCATATAAGTAACAAGATAAGTTGCTAAAATATAAAATAAAGAAGCAGCGATAGCTGAAAGTACGATAACACATACAAGGCTTCTCCTATGATTTTTAAATACTGTTTTGACAGGTGAAAAATTATTATTTTTAACAATGTTAGTATTTACGTTAGCATCTTTTTCTTTGAGAGTGATTTGCATAATTAAAAGGATAACACTTATCAAAAAAGGAACTCTCCAAGCATATTCCTGTAGAGAATCAGGAGTTAATTTTATTGCAATAACACTAACAAAAGCCGCTAACAAAAAACCAATGACTGATACAGCATAAGCAATACCTATATTTAAACCTTTTAAGCGATAATTTTCATCTTCAGTTGTAATGGTTAAAAGGTTGCCAAATTGCCCACCTGCAGATAATCCTTGGAGCATGCGAAGTATAACCAGTAAAATTGGAGCCAGTATACCTATTGTTGAAAAACCTGGGAGAAAAGCCATTCCTAGTGTTGCTAACCCCATCATAGCAATAGAGAGGTTCATTGCATAATGACGACCCACTTTATCGCCTAAATGCCCAAAAACAAAAGCTCCTAAAGGTCGGGCTAAAAAACCAGCACCAAAAACTGCAAAAGTTGCCAGCAACGAAATAAAAGGATTTAAATTAGGAAAAAACGTCGCGGCTATTGCTACTGCAAAATAGCCATAAAGGCTAAAATCATACCATTCAATAACATTGCCAAGTGAAATTTTTGGTGGTGTTTCCCTTTGTCTTTTATATGTTTCTTCCCCATTCGACTCGATTGATGTAAAGACCAATCACAGCGTCATGCATAAACTCGCTTTTTGAAAAACAAATGCTCTTTCTAGCAAGCCTTTTAATCCTTGTCCTAAAGGTTAGAAACTTACGCTCAATCTTTTGTGTATTTCGCTTCCCTATCTCATGATATCTCTCAGGAATATATTTCGTGTAGCTGCCCCAGTCATCACTGAAAAAGCACTTTACCTTAAAATGCTGTAATGTTTTAA
>NZ_KB902273.1 GCF_000379445.1 Fangia hongkongensis FSC776 = DSM 21703 | reverse complement strand
AACCGTTAACCTGCAAGCAGGTTAACAAGTCCGTTCGACTTGCATGTGTTAAGCATACCACCAGCGTTCAATCTGAGCCAGGATCAAACTCTTCAGTTTATATCCTTAAGATTATATCAGCATAAACTAACATAACCTCGCAATTACTTAATCCTCAAAGTATTCAAGTATCTACAATTTCTATCTCTTTAAACATCTTATCCCAGCAACCATTCTCGCTGGCAACGAGGGGCTATTATACACATCAATCCCAACTCAGCAACCCCTTTAAACAACTTTTTTAGAAATTATTTTAAATAGAACATTCTCGCTACAACTATGTTCACAAATAAGGCAATATTACTTCATATGAGCAGTAATCTTCCCCTTAAGCTCATCTTTAGCTAGCTTTCCTGAGAGGCGTACTAACTCAGCATTATCTTTACTGGAAATAAGCCTTAGTGTTGGCAGACCTAAAACTTTTGCCTTATTTAGGAGCGCTTTACTTTGCTCATCATAATCTGTCACATTCACCTCAATGACTTTAATATTCTTATTTGCAAAAAAAGCTGTCATTTCCCTGCTTGTTAGAACTTCCTTTAATGCAACGCAATTTGTACACCAGCTTGCATAGTAATCAACAAGGATATATTGATGCTTCTTTTGGGCATATAACTTTGCTTTATCTAGCTCACTAATACTGTACACCGTTGTAATATTACCCGCATTTAAACTCTGAGCATGATTATCTGTAAGCGATTTTGTTAATAAGACGCTCATTGCAGCTATAAAAAGAATCAAAGTAATAAGAATTAAATAAAGCTTATGAGCACGTTTTAATTTGTCTGACAAAGTTGATAGCAAAACAAAATATAGAATATAAGCGGCAATTAGGATTAGTGATAGAATATAGATAACAGTAGATGAGAGAATCACTCTTGAGAGAATATAAATTGCCATTGCAAGCATTGCCATGCCAAAAAATACTTTTACCTCATTCATCCATGCGCCTGATCTTGGCACAAAACGATTAAGCCCAAGCGCAATAAAAATAAGCGGGACCCCCATGCCAATACCTAACGCAAATAACGACAGTGCACCATAAAGCACATCGCCTGTTTGTGCCATTGTCCCCAAAACGGCAATAAGTGGTGCAGAGGTACAAGGTGATAAAACCAAACTTGCAAGCACCCCCATTAAGAAGCTTGCGACAACGGAGCCTGTTTGTAATTTAGATTGCAGATAATGTAGCTTCTGAGTTATCCCACTTGGCAGCGCCAGCTGAAAAAGGCCAAACATTGATAATGCAAGGAGTATAAAAACTAAGGCCATTAAATAAATCACCCAGCCTTGTTGAAAGAACAGCTGAAAAGAAAGTCCAACGGTACTAATAATAACACCCAAAAGTGAATACATAAGAGCCATGCCCAGCACATAGCTTATTGCCAACAAAACGCCATGTGTTCTCGATGTGCTTTTCCCCATTACAATAGCAGTAATGATAGGCACCATTGGTAGCACGCAAGGTGTAAATGCAAGCAAAATCCCAATACCCAATAAGGCTAAAATGCCAAGCCAATTAAAAGGCAGACCGCTAACAGGTAGAACACTTTCATCTAAGGAAACTGTTTTAACTTGCGGTAAAAAGCAAATGTTATTCGTGCACCCTTGATAACCAATTTGAAGTTTGCTTTCCTCTAGAAGTGTACCACTTAATGGCACCGTAATTTGCAGTATATTTTGATACACCGCCTCATTATCAACAGGGTGGGCAAGTGCTGGAGGAAAAACAATATCTCCTACTGTCAAATCAGGTGCATCAACTCCTTTTACAAAGATCTTATCACGATATAGATACTGCCCCTTTGGAATTTCCCAGGTGACTATGAGCTGAGCTTTCTTTTTTGTTACGGTCATTGTAAGCTCACTTACAGATTGAGATGGCGCTTTCAGTAAATCTAAATGATTAAAATTAAAGGCTTGCTGATTCGCTGCACTTTGAGCGGCAGCTGCAAACAACAGTAAATAAACAAAGATGAAAAAAGAGCTAACACGCAAAACCAACCATACTCTCCAAGGCCATTTAATATACAGCGCTGAGTATAACCTTAATTTTGCTATAGACAAATAATATATACCACCCGCAAACCATTTTACCCCATTTCTGCCATTGAATTTCTTGTTCTTTTGAGTCATCAGATATTGCTAATAGTCCGAGCTATTACCTGCAACCCAATGACTCAAAACTATCAAAAACTTCTTCAACATTAAACACCGCAAAATGATTAGCGAGTGGTATAGAAGTGGATTTATCCTAGATATTCAAAGCCACTTTTAAAGTTGAAATTATGTTCCGCTTCAATATGCCTTACTGTGCCTGAAATGGAACGCATCACCATACTGTGTGTTTTTGCAAACTTCCCTGAGCGTTTAACGCCCTTTAGCATTTGCCCATCTGTCACTCCTGTTGCTGCAAATAGCACATTACCACTGGCTAGATCTTTTAGATGATAGACCTTATTTAAATCATCGATACCCCATTTTTTAGCACGCGCTTTTTCAGCATCATTTCTAAAAATTAGCCTGCCTTGCATCTGGCCACCAAGACAACGAAGGGCAGCAGCAGCGAGCACACCCTCCGGTGCACCACCTGTACCAATATACATATCAATACCTGAGTCTTCTTGCGCGGTTGCAATCACTGCAGAGACATCACCATCACCAATAAGCGCAATTCTTGCCCCTGCCTTTCTCACAGCTTTAATAATATCTTCATGGCGAGGTCGATCTAAAATGCATACAACCAAAGCTTCAACCGGCACACCTTTATGCGCAGCAAGGCGAGCTAAATTCGCTTCCACTGGATCATTGATATTAAGAATTCCCTCTGGAATCCCGTGCCCACCAACAGCAATTTTTTCCATATAAACATCTGGAGCATTTAAAAATCCACCATCTTCCGCCATTGCAATAACAGCCAATGCATTTGGACCACCTTTTGCGGTGATGGTTGTGCCTTCAAGTGGATCAAGTGCAATATCAACCTTTGGACCACCTTTGCCCACTTTCTCACCGATATATAGCATTGGCGCTTCATCGCGCTCACCTTCACCGATAACAACAGTGCCCTCAATGTTCAGAGCATTTAATGCTTTTCTCATTGCATCAACTGCCACCTGATCAGCCGCCTTCTCATCACCTCGCCCCATTTGCAGCCAAGCAGATAATGCCGCAGCCTCTGTAACACGCACACTTTCCAATGCCAAATTTCTATCCATTTCTAACCTCTTTATGAATCCAACCCGAAAACTTTGCGCTATTGTAACAATCCCTTTGGCAAATGGGTACGGCGCACAGTAAATTTCTCTATGTCAATTGCAGACATCCTCACTATACTATAAACAAACCGGCACTGATTAGAAAACAGCTGATGTTAAATCCACAAAAAAGAAACCGATCGCTATTCAAACAGCTTGGCTTTTCTCTTATTGAGCTGTTGATTGTTATCGCTGTTATTGCAATTGTCACGGCAATTGCAATTCCGACTTATCAGTCTTATATCTTGCGTGCTCACCGCGCAGACGGTATTCAAGCTGCCAGTACAATCGCGCTTAATGAAGAAGAATATATGCTTAATAATGGCGCTTATACCAATACTTTATCTAATGTCTGGGATAATGGAACCGCCTCACAAGAAGGGTTTTACACTTTAACTTTGGTCATGTTGGATACTGGTGGTAGCGTCACAACGAATCCTGCCAATGCCACCGGATTTCAAATCACGGCAACTGCCACTGGCACACAAACAGCAGATAGCGCCTGCACACCACTTGTGCTTGTGTCAAATAATGCAAGCATTACTAAAACACCGAGCGGATGCTGGTAGGTTGGGTAGGATTTAGTGCTCTCTGGTCGCGAGAAAGCGAATATCAGGGTTTCGCTCCTCTGCTAATTGCAAGTTCACCCGTGTTGCCGCTAGATAAGTTAGATGATCCCCGCCATCTAAGGCAAGGTTGTCATGGTATTTTTTGCTAAATAGCTCAAGCTTTTTCTTGTCATCACACTCAACCCATCTTGAGGCGACTACATTAACTGCTTCATAAGAGCATTTCACGCCGTATTCTGTCTCTAGACGCTGCGCCACAACATCAAACTGTAGCACCCCAATTGCCCCTAGAATTAAATCATTACTATTAAGTGGCCTGAAAACTTGCGTTGCACCTTCTTCTGATAGCTGAATAAGCCCTTTTAAGAGTGCTTTCATTTTAAGCGGATCCTGTAGACGGACACGTTTAAAAAGCTCTGGCGCAAAATTTGGAATACCTGTGTATTTAAGCTTTTCTCCAAGTGTAAACACATCACCTATCTGGATTGTGCCGTGATTGTGAAGCCCAATGATATCACCAGAGTAAGCCTCTTCCAAATGCTCGCGCTCTCCAGCTTTGAACATCAGCGCATTAGAAACTTGCATTTGCTTACCTGAGCGCACATGATAAAGCTTCATTCCCTTTTTATACTCACCTGAGCACAATCGAAAAAAGGCAATACGATCACGATGTTGCGGATCCATATTTGCCTGAATTTTAAACACAAAGCCTGTTAAATTATTCTCATTTGGTTCGACCATTCTCTCTTTGGTCTCACGTGCTTGTGGCGCTGGAGCGTATTTAGCAAATGCATCGAGCATTTCTTTAATACCAAAATTACTGAGCGCCGTACCAAAAAAGACAGGCGTCAACTCTCCTTTGTTATACGCCTCTAAATCAAACTCATGACTTGCCCCTTTCACAAGCTCCACTTCCTCGCGAAGCTCCTCAGCAAGGTAGCCAATTTTCTCATCCAATACTGGGTTGCCCAAACCTTCGATCACTTCATAATCGTGAATATGGTGACCATGACCGGTTTCAAATAAAATAGTTTTATCTTCATAGAGATGATATACACCTTTAAAGGACTTTCCAGAGGCGATCGGCCAAGTCATTGGCGCACATTTTATGTTTAAGACCTCTTCAACTTCATCCATAAGCTCCATTGGATCACGTGTGTCACGATCAAACTTATTGATAAAGGTTAAAATTGGCGTTGTTCTAAGGCGGCAAACCTCCATTAACTTAATGGTTCTTTGCTCGACCCCTTTCACACCATCGATCACCATTAAGGCTGAATCCACTGCTGTTAGTGTGCGATAGGTATCTTCTGAGAAATCCTCGTGTCCTGGGGTATCTAAAAGGTTGATAACATTCCCCCCATAAGGGAACTGCATTACAGAGGTTGTAATGGAGATACCGCGCTGCTTTTCCATCTCCATCCAATCAGAAGTAGCATGCCTACCTGATTTTTTACCCTTTACGGTTCCAGCCAACTGAATTAGATTCCCAAAAAGAAGCATTTTCTCTGTGATGGTTGTCTTTCCAGCATCTGGGTGAGAAATAATAGCGAATGTTTTTCGCTTATTAATATGACTTTCAAGTGACATGGATTATTCCTTATCCGCTTTATCAGCCTTATCATCAATAGAAGCATCACTCGTTGTATTTGTAACATCCAGAGCTTTCTCTTCGCTTGTTGTGTCAGTTGACTCACTCGTCTTTGAAGTATTGTCATCGCCTTCTTCTTTTGACTTAAGCTCGGCCTCTTTCTCTAAACGCTCTTGCTCGCGTTTTTTCTGATAATATTCTTTAATATCAATGCCTTGCGCCCTAAGTTCAGCCTTTTCAGCAATTTCTTCTAAGCGCTGTTTGGCATAAGAGATGTGCTCCTCTGCATAGTCCTCAACGGGCATGCCTTGCAAATTAAAACGCATTTTATGTTCTAATACCGCACGTTGATAGCGTGTATCCCCAACATAACGCTTTAAAACATTGCGCAATATATACTGATCCACCGGAGCAAAGTGCTCATTTTGGTAAATCACTTCAATATCTTGGCTTATGCCAATTTTAAGTGGACGTTTATCTTTTGGATTAAAGCACTTTGGAAATCGTTGACATAGCCATTTAAAAAGTCTTTGTTCTTCTTTAAATTGCTGTTTTTCTGGGTTAATGCTAATAACCACAGCTTCAGCAGCTTCTTCTGGCAATTCGACCACCAACTCATCATGCTGTTTTTGGCCAAATTGCGGCATACGAAAAGGTGTCCGCTGCTGGTTAACACGCTCTTGTCTTGTAGATTTCGTGTGCTTTGAATGACGTCGAGTAGCAGGCTTAGCATTTTGCTCAGTTGACTCAGCTTTCGCTCTTTTGGCGTGCGGTGCTTTTGCATTACGCTCTTTTGCCTCAGCATGCGCCTTTCGCATACGCTCAGTTTTCTCTTTAATGCTTTTTCCACCTACCAATGATTTTAACAGTGAAAAATCATTTAATTTATCTCTACCGTCAGACATTACGATATTCCTATATTACCTTTTATAATTAAAATTCATCTATCCGATCTTGACATTAACCACATCAAAATCAGCATTATTACTAACCGAGCAACATCACCTTAGCAATAAGCTCGACATTATAGACACAATAACCGCAAAAATCAGCATTTATTGCACAACTGGCTGATGAAAATCTATGATTCTTGCAGAAAGCTTTAAAAAAGCTATTGACAAAATTTCCTCTCTCTAAGATAATTCACAGCTGTCGTGGCTACGTAGCTCAGCTGGTTAGAGCACAGCATTCATAATGCTGGGGTCGGTGGTTCAAGTCCACTCGTAGCTACCACGTCATTTTATTTTTCACACAGCAATATAATCACACTTTCCCTGTGCATTATGCAAAAAATCCACTTCGATATTAAACACCTGTAAAATGGTGCTTTTATTCATCACATCTGCTTTATACCCTTGTGTTACGAGCTTTCCTGCCTTAAGCGCAACAATATAATCAGCAAACTGATTCACCTGATTTAAGTCATGAAGCACCATAACAATGGTTTTATTTAATTTCTGATTCAACCTGTGAAGAAGCTCTAACAATTGTTTTTGGTGTTGGATATCCAAAAAGGTCGTTGGCTCATCTAGAAGCAAAATAGGCGTATCTTGCGCCAGCGTCATAGCAAGCCAAGCACGTTGTTTTTGTCCGCCTGATAGCGCACTTAAAAGCTTATCTTGCTCCTCCGTTAAACTAACTTCTTTAAGCGCCTGCTCCACCTTCATGGCATCTGAGACACTTTTACCCGAAAGGAAGCTTTGATAAGGGTGGCGCCCCAACTCAACGATTTCTCGCACCGTAAGCCCTTCTGGCGCCTCGGGATTTTGCGGTAAAAAGGCAACTTTCTTTGCTAAGCGCTTTCGACTCATTGCAGTGAGTTTCTCACCATCAATCTGAATACAGCCTTTTTGATAAGAGAGTATCTTAGCAATATTTTTAAGTAGCGTTGATTTCCCACATCCATTTGTGCCAATGATGGCCGTGATTTTATTTGCCGGTATTTCAACACTAATGTCTTGGAGTATTAATTTTTTGCCATAAGCATATGCTAAATTTTGAATATGAATCATCTATGTATCACTTCTTCTTAATAACCAAATAAAATAAGGTGTACCAATAATAATGGTAATAAGGCCAACAGGAATTTCAGTTGGCGAGAAAACAAACACATTAAGTGCATCAGCAAAAAGTACAAATAGCGCACCTAACACAATGGCATATAGTAAAATCCACTGCATTTGCCTTTTAGTCAAAAGTCTTGCAATATTCGGTGCAACCAAACCCACAAAACCTAAATTACCCGTACCTGCACTTGCAAGCGCAGTTAACAGCACAACCAATAATAATAAACTAATGCGAAGTCGTAAGATGTTAATTCCTAAGCTTTTGCATAACACATCCCCTAAATACAGATACTTTATTTTATACGAAAAACAAATGCCAATAATCAAGCTTACAATGCCTATCGGCAACAAATAATGCAAAAGATGCCAGTTTGCACCATAGCTTGACCCGGCAATAATAGTTAATAACGAAGTCACTGCAGGTGGCATATTTAGCGTGAGAAAGTGTAAAACTGCCTTGGTAAAAAGAGCAACGCCAGAACCCATCAAAATCAATTGCAAAATCGTAATATGGCCATTTTTATATGAAAATAAAAACACACATAATATCGCTATTAACGCACCCAAAAACGCACATAACATCAAAATAATTGGTGTCTGAGAAAATCCAAACGACAGCGCAATTGCAATGGATAAAACAGAGGCTGTTGAAATGCCCATCACCTCTGGTGAACCCAAGGGGTTTTTAATACACGCCTGCAAAAAAGTGCCTGCTAAGGCAAATAGGGAACCACATAGTATATCAAGAAGGATTCGAGGCAGATTAAACTGATAGATAATAAGCGCGCGTGAATACAAAGGGACTGTACTATAAATATAATAAAGCCAAAAGAACACACCAAATCCAAGAAGCGCGATAAAAAACAAAAGCAACAAAAAAAAGGCTCTATTCTCTTTCATCTATCACCTCGCTGACACTCGTGCTAAAAGAATAAATAAAGGGGCTGAAATCATTCCGATAATAATCCCAATCGGCACTTCATCTGTGCTAAAAAAGTAACGAATAATACTATCTGCTGCAATCAAGACAATAGGACCAAAAATCAAACATAAGTAAAACCTTGCCTTTATCAAATGGACCCCCATAAGTCTCAAGCCTTGCGGGATAAGAAGTCCAAAGAAAAATATTGGACCTGAAACACTAACAGCTACGGCATTTAATATAACTGCAAAGAGAATAAAAATTACTTTCAAAAAGCGTATATTCTCCCCAAGGGCACTTTGCACCTCATCAGAAAGGCTTAAAATATTAAGCTTATGTGTTAAAAACACTAAGATAATCATCACAGGCGTTACACCTGAAAGAAGATATAACACACTTTGCCAGTTGGTTGCCATTAAAGAGCCGTTAATATTAAACAGGACACTTTGTGCTTCATCCGGAAAAAGCAAAATCAACAAGTGTGACAGTGCGTATAAAAGTGTATTAACTGCGATTCCTGCAAGGATCAGTTTGGTTTTTGACATCACGCCTTTTGCAGTCAATCCAAATATCAAAAATGCTGTTATAAGTCCGCCTAACACAGAAAACACAAAATAATAAAACTGACCAAGGTGCGAGAAAAAAAGCCATAAAATAACATCTGTTAACGCCACCCCTTGACTGATCCCAAGCAAACTTGGACTTGCCAAGTCATTTTTAAGCACCACTTGTACCAAAAGACCGCTGATCGCTAATGCTGCACCAATAATAGCCGCTGAAATCACTCGTGGCATATGGACATCAAACAAAATAATCCGTTGCAAATCACTTAAGTGCACGCCTTGAAATAACGGCATAAGTGATATATTAATTGCACCTAATTTTAGCGAATAAATGAAAAGAACCACTAGCAACATAGCGCCAAAAGAGGCCAAATAACCTGTTTTGCTTAACTGAATTTTATGCATGTTCAATGCACTTATAAGCACAGGAAGTATTTATTTCAAAATACTTTAGAACTTGTATTAGAAAGCTTATTTTTGTCATGACAAAATTACATCATGATGCTTTTTTGGCTTAATTTCACAGGAGTCGACAAAGTTAAAAACCCACTATCTTTTGCTTGCTCTAGTGCTAATTTATCGGCCTGTAATCCATGTGTTTGCGCCCAAATATCACGAGACATAAAATATACTTTATTATTTTTTACTGCCTGAAGATTTTTCCAAAGTGGATTATTGGTGAGTTTTTTAAGGGTTTTATAATCCCCATCAGTGACAAGAATAACAATCGCTTGTGGGTTTTTAGCAAGCACAGCCTCTGGTGTCATTTCAACACGCTGGTGGGAAGAGCTTTGTAAAATCAAATTTTCTTTTGATATTTCTTTGAGAATAACCGTTGCAACAGAGTTGTGCGACAAAGCACGGAACATTCCTGTTGGCGTGACATAACCCATAAGAACAGTTGCTTTATGCGCTTTGCCTTTGATCACAAGCTCTTGATATTCTTGATTAAATTGTTCAATTGCTATTTTGGCTTTGCCCTCTTGATGGAAATACTTTGCCAGCACCATTAGGTTTTCCATTTGCTCTTTTGGTGTTGCCATCATGCTATTTAAAGCGATGACAGGCGCAATTTTTTTAAGCTCAGGAATCACTCCGCTATGAAAGGTTGTATCTGCTAGAATAACATCTGGCTTTAAAGCCGCAATCGCAGTTAAACTTGGATTTTGTCTTGTGCCAACACTTTGGCTTTTGGCTACAACATCTTTTAAATAACCGGGAATAGTGCCCTCACCCACATGATTGCCAGCAATCGCCACAGGCTTAATTCCTAATATCATCAAGCTATCTAGAAGACCAAACTCTAACACAACAACACGTTTATGTGCTAAATTTTGATGTTGAGTTTCTAGTGCTACTGCATGATAAATACTAAAAAGGCAAAAAAATGCCGCTATGAAAATCGTTTTTATTTTAAACATATTTAAGATAAAGATTGATAACAAGGCTAGTTATAATAATGATAACTATTATTATTTTCAATACCTTTTAAACATTTAATCCAATCACGAAAGTGATTAGTATTACAACTTTATAAGCATAAGCGCTCTACATAAAAAAGAATTAAGCCCATAGTCCATACAAGAAAAACCATACAACATCGATACATAACAGTAGGATCATGGCAATAAGAAACTTTTTAATGCCAATTTTTTTCTTTTGATCATTGATAAAATCAATTGCTCTTAAAACCGCCATAGTCATTGCCGCCAGAATGATGGATATGCCGCCAAATATAATACCAAACAACATAAAAGGCACCCATGCAGCCAAAGATGCAATGATCACATACAGTATAAAATAACTGGCAGTAACCTTAACCGCCTTCCAGTTTAGCATAAAGTAATCAATCAATTATCAACTAATGATCATAGCTCATTTCAATAATTTTTTGGCTGTCTTCTAATGTAATATCTTGGTGTTCACCCAGTGAAACCATATTGTTATCTTGTAAGTTTTCAAGCACAAGTGGCAACTTGGATTGATCAATATCATAGGCTTTTAAATAAGTATGATTGCCCATCGTTTCAAAAAACTGACGTGTTTTCGCAATTGCGAAGTCAATTTTCTCATCTTGTGATAGGTTTTTATCCGCCTGCCATACACGCTCGGCATATTGAGAAAGCTTTTTGGCCTTCTTATCGCGCTTATAATTCATCACGCTTGGCAGAATAATTGCTAAAGTCTGTGCATGATCAAGGCCAAAAATTGCCGTTAATTCATGACCAATCATATGCGTAGCCCAATCACTTTTAACTCCTTTTGAGATAAGCGTATTTAATGCCAAAGTTGCGCACCACATAATATTTGCACGTACATTATAATCATCAGGCTTTGCTAAGACTTTCTCTCCTTCTTCAATAAGCGTTTGCAAAATACCCTCTGCAAATCGATCTTGAAGTGGCGCATCTTGCGGATAGGTTAGATACTGCTCAATCACATGAACAAATGCATCCACCACACCATTTGCAACCTGTCTTGATGGAAGTGTATAGGTTGTTTCTGGATCAAGAATTGAAAACTGTGGGAATACTTTTTCGTTAGCAAACGGAAGCTTTTTATTAAACTCTCGTCTTGAAATAACTGAGTTGATATTCATTTCTGAACCTGTTGCTGGCAATGTTAAAACGCAGCCAAATGGCAAAGCTTTTTTGATTTCAGCTCCTTTTGTCAAAATATCCCAAGGCTCACCCTCAAAATAAGCTGCTGCAACAATGAATTTTGTCGCATCAATCACTGAACCACCACCCACAGCAACCACAAAATCAATATTGTTTGCTTGAATGTACTTAACTGCCTTCATGCACGTTTCATATTCAGGATTTGGCTCAATCCCTGAAAAGTCATGTGTATCATGATTTGATAGCGCCGACAACACTTCATCATAGACACCATTATTCTTAATACTACCGCCACCGTAAATAATAAGAACACGTTTGTCTTTCGGTACTGCATTTTCTAATTTTGCAATTTCACCTGTGCCAAAGTAAATGCGAGTTGGGTTATAATACTCAAAATTTTGCATGATAATCACCTGATATTTGTAAATATATTAGCTCATTATCATCGCTTATTTGCTTTTAAATTCAAGTAGGATCAGCAAGAAATTGTAAATATCCTATTTACTATCGCAACCTGCAGAGTTGTAATACGCCTGAATATACGATTGAATATCACAAGTATCACTATGCTCAAGTATACTTTGGTTTTTTAAAGACGCCTCTACCTGCTTAGTAAACTTAGTTTGCTCGGCTTGATCAAGCGTATGGTTTAGCATTTCAAGGTGGTGTTTTTTAGACAAATCTAAAATACTTGTAAGATATCCTCTACTTTGAGAGGTCTCAATCATTTGACTAGAGGGTGTTTTATCAATATTATCAAGCTTCTTATAAGCATCTTCCAAAGCATTTGTATAATTTTCACCCATGAAAAGTGCCGTCTTTTGCATCTCATCCAACAAACGATAGCCATAGCTTTTAAGTGTGATATTACGCACATCCTCATCCAATAGTTGAAGACCAGGCTTCCGACCAAATTGAATCACTTGGCGAAGATTATTTTGATACCTTAAAGTAGCATCACGATGATACACTTTCACAGGCTTTAGTAGTGCACTCATTAACATAAGCTCTATAAAGACTGCTGTATTTTTATCAACACCTAGAGGTGTAAATGGATTAATATCAATAAGGCGCACTTCCAAATATCGCACCCCACTTTGCAAAAGCGCACAGGCAGGTCTTTGCCCCCTTTTGGCAATCTGCTTTGGCCTGATACTGCTGTAATACTCATTTTCGATTTGCAAGATACTGGTATTAAGCTGCTGTAGATCACCTTTTACATTATAAAGACCTAAATCAACAAAAGCCTGATACGGTGTATCTGTTGCTTGAATCAAACCATGCACATAGCTTGAGACATCTTTATATGAGATATATAGATCACTTTGCGCTGGGCTTTGATAGCCTAAATCACTCATTCTAAGACTGGTCGCATATTCACCAATATAATGTTCTGCATCAAAATCTTGTAAATACGCAGGCTTTTCCTTAACTGAACTTTTAGCACAAATAGGTGAGGCGCCAAATAGGTATGGAATAAGCCACATGGCTTCAAAGTAGTGATTAATGACTGAGAAATAAAGTTGGTTCTGATTTAGCCCAGTTTGTGTGCCTAATAGATTTAACAGGCTTGTATCAAAGGAAAAATTATAATGCACACCGGCAATTGCCTGCATGATCTTGCCATATCTTACAGCCAGTCCACGCCTATAGATCTCTTTCATCTTTCCTGAGTTTGAAGTGCCAAAATAAGCAATGTTGATGTCATTTTCCACTGTAGGGACAGGCATACTCGCATTTAACAAATATTCATCTTTAGCAATATTTTGCGCACAAAAGGCAGAAATACTTTTAAGCTCATCGAGCGCCTTATCAATACTATTATGTGGCTTTGTAATGAGCTCTAAAAGACTTTCAGAAAAATCAACGGTAATGGTATCATTCGCAAGCTTAGAGCCAAGCGATTTTGGGTGCATCGTAGTTGCAATCTGACCATCTTGAGTCACTCTTAGCGCTTCTCTTTCAACACCACGAAAATTACTATATTGTCCTAAATCTAATTCAGTTATCATCTTTTTATCATTGAACAAGATTAATGTGACAAAGTGTAAGCGAAAAGCAGCAAGATAGCTAGCGAACTTTAGTGAAATGCCTGCGGCTTAAATCAACACCAAAGGCTTTCTCAAGCTTCATTTTAAAACGCTGACGTTTTTCTTTTTTTGTGAGTTTATGCACTGGATTTGCTTTAAACACCCCTTTTTCATTTGGGAAAAAGCCGTCAATCAACTTGGGGTGGACGCCCGTAAACTCGGTTAGAATCCGCTCATCAATATCTCGATAGCTTTGATCAAAGCCTTCCTTTTTGCCCCAGTGCTTATTGACCTGTGAGATTTTTTTACTCATCGCTGACTCAGGTCTCACCCACCCGTAATGATACATATAGCAATCTAAAAGCTTCGCTTTGGGATAGCGTGCAATACGGTTGGACTTTTTCGGATCCAACACCAACCAATACAGTCCATCTGGCGCATAACTTCTTACACTTGCTTTAATAACTCTTGGTGCGTAGCGATACCAAGTGGGAGAAGACAAATAAGTATTGGTATTGCCATAAAAATGATAATAGTGAAAAGCGAGCGCTTCTACCTCAGGGTCATCTTTATATTGAATCATCGCCTTTTTAATATTAGCTAAGTCCTTTTCATGCACCATCTCATCACCTTCCAAGTAAAATAGCCAATCGCCCGTGCAGGCAAACTGCGCAATCATCTTTTGCTGCGCATAGGTATAGCCTTTTACCTGCATATGCTCATTCCATATGGTATAAATGATTTTAATTTGCGGATATTCTTGCGCTAAAGAGAGAAGTTTTTCTTTTGTATCATCTTGTGACTGACCAAGCGCGATGATAAATTCATCACATATATCAATAATGGATTTAATCGACTGGATATAGGGAAAGCAAAGCTCTTCTGCGTTTCGTAAAAAAGTAAAGCCTGATATTTTCATCACAATGTTATTACTAGGGTGTATCCGCTGAGTATATCACTATTTTACTGTTCATCCCACGGGTTAATACATGAGAGTTTCATCCACTTGAAATCTGCAATATCACGTGTGACCAATGTCATGCCGTGCAATAATGCTGTTGCCCCTATCATAGCATCACGATCTGACTTTGGATCTGGAATGTGTAATCTTGCACATTTTTTTGCTACATTTGCATCAAACGCCAATATGCGATCTGCAAAAGCTGGCATCACATGACTATCCATCCATGCTCTTAAAATATCGCCTTGAGGCTTATCTTTTCTTTGTTTGGATAATATTCCAATTTCCAGCTCTAAAATACTAATGGATGAAACAAATAGCTCAGAGGCTGACACGGAACTAGCCCACTTTACTACGTTTATATCTGCTTTTTTGACAGCAGCCTTTCGAAGTTCAGAGATAACATTAGTATCAACAACATACATGCTTACAACTCATCTCGGTGGAATAAAGCTTTAGAGAGTTTGGGTGGCTCAAAATCAATTTCAGATCCATCATGCATCGTCAACATATCGACAATAGAGCGCTCATCTGTATGTATTTTATTATACTCTTCTAAGGTAAGTAGAACATGTGAAACTGTCCCTCTTTCAGTAATAAATACTGCGCCATTTTGCGCTGCATTTTTCACCTTATTTGGGCTTTGATTAAACTCCCTACTGGTAAATGTTGTAATACTCATCTCAACACCTAATTATGTGAAGCTCTACGTATAATCGATTATAGCATCAATGTAGTTATATAACTACATTTTATTTATTTACCTTAATAAACAACACATAAAGCCCAGCGATAAAAAGCAAAAAGATAGCAATCAAAACAACAACGTTAAAATAAAAAATCCATTGCAGCTCACCATACATAGTACTTGATGAGACAAGGGTCACTAAAACCCACGGCGTATTTTTAATTGCAAGATGACTTAAAATATAACTTTGATTATCCAACATAATGACTTGGCTCTCTATTTCACCTTGGCGTCCCTGTTTAATATTAGGCGCTTTAATATTAAACAGCTTATCATCTGTTGAATACAACCTGCTCATCTTTCCGTTAGACATATAAATACCAATTGTACTTTCTCTTTGTATGGCAATATTTTTTAGCTCAGCATAGAGCTGACTAACTGAAAACAACGCTAAATCGCTAGACATTATCTGAGAAAAAGCCGTATTTTTTATTGGCATATATAACAGTAAATAGCGTTTTCCACTCATATAGATGACTGACAGCACTTTTGAGTGCTCTAAATTTTTGCTCTTTTTATACCAATGATTTAAGTTGGGAATCGCTTGCCCGACAGATACAATACGTTGTCCAGATTGTGAAATACGCGTAATGCCTTTTAGTGATTCACTGCTATCTAAGGCTGCCGTTAGAATTTTCTCTAGCATTGGCGTTATCTCATTGATGCTCTTTTTCTGTGTTATATAACTCTCTGTTAAATCCTTGGCTTTTGTTCTTGAGGCAATTTGTGCTGATGTGCTGGTAATACTGCTAAGATAATGCTTTAAAATAAGCGATGTGCTCTGTAGAGTATAATTCAGCGCTTTTGATTTTTGCGCTTTTATCTCAGTATATGTAGGAATAAATAAGACAAAATAAACACAAATAAGTGATAACATGAAGAATAATGAAGTGTATAAATAAAGTCTTTTTATTTTTTTCATCCCTCTTCCCTGCATACTCTCACCTTTAGGCTATTCACTTTGGTCTCTTTTCCATAAGTATAGCTAAGAAAATTTTGTATCATCTCTATTGATACACCTTGCTTTATTAAAGTCATCTAACAAAAGTTAATGTAGTCGCTATACTGATAAAGTAATACTTTTAAAGGCCTCACTATGACACAAGGGAAAAACAAGCTTCAAAGTGCCTTTATTTTTTTAGGCATCATAGCGCTAGTATATAGCCTCGTTGCAATTATTGCTTGGCTGAGTCATTCAATTTTTTTCACTATTGCACTTGGTCTTGAACACTTTCATTTTGACATTGCTATTTTGGGTGTTGTACTAAGCCTGCTTATGATCTTCTCAAGGCACTATAAAAATATCACGGCACTACTTGGAGCGCTCTTAGTGCTTTTCTCGGTGGCACTTTTTCTGCAAGAGCACTACTTTCATTTTTTGTTTGATAACGTATTTGAGCTCTCCACAACTCATGAAACCATGCTTTCTATTAGCGCAAAGATCGCTTGTCTCTTTATGGGGCTCTTTTTTATACTAAAACGCGCCTTTAAGCACACTCTTTTTAACATCATTCAACTAATCCTGCTTTATAGTGTTTTTATTGTCTCACTCCTTGCAATCATTGGGGTTATATTTGATGTCAATAGATTATACCAGTTTAATAACGGCATTTTCTTTTTGCCACTGGCCATCATTCTATTATTATTGAGCTTACAGAATCTTAGTTATTTTATATCAAAAAAAGCCGTTTTTTCCTTACAATCAGCGCATATTCCTGCTTTGATTACCTCGATATTGCTCGTGCTACTTGGGCTTACATGGCAAATAATCTATATCAACCAGCAGCAGCTACACTATAAGACAATGCAAAAAAATGCATACTATGCAGCAAATGAAATGAACATCCTTTTAGGCTCAGATATCAAAGCGACAAAGCGCTTTTTTGTGCGCTTAAAGCTGCTTACTAACAGCCCCGGTATTTTAGAGAAAGATATTGAGCAGTATTTTACTGATTATAAAAATTTACAGCTTATCAGCACACCCAACATCACAAATAGTACTCTGAGTAACTATATAAATCCACAGCAAAAAATCACACAACAAAGCCTAAACAAGCCTATTGCCAACTGTCTTGATGCACTTCAACTCAAAAGGGGCTCAAGTGATACTAAAATTGCTTTTAGTGGTGCCTTATTATGCATACAGGACACTCATACCCAAGCACTTGCTATATTTAATACCAAGCCCATGATGCAAAACATCTTTGAAGGCAATCTTTTTTCTTCTTATTATGCTTCTATCACCTCACTGCAAAATACTATCTATAAAAGTCCTAGGCTTATAGCCTTTAAAGATCAGTTAAACTATACACAAAGCGCGGTGCTATTGGATCAACCTTTTGAGGTAACTCTGTTTGATAAAGCACCCTCTATACACTTTGGACTCTTTTTATCACTACTATATTTCAGCATTGGCATGCTTATCATTATTTTAATTCTTGTCACAATATTAAGCTGGCAACACTCTTTAAAGCAAAACAAACACCTTCGAAAATTGAATCAATCACTAGAGCAATCCAACAAAGAGTTGGATGATTTCGCTTATATCGCCTCGCATGATTTAAAAGAGCCACTTCGCGGCATTGCCAACTTCTCAAGCTTCTTATTAGAGGATTATGAAGATAAGCTTGATAACGAGGGCAAAATGCAGCTTAAGACCCTAAGCAAGCTTGCCAAACGAATGGAAGCTTTAATTAATGATCTTTTAAGCTTCTCAAGGGTGGGACGTGTTGATTTTGCAATGCAGCTATATGATCTCAATCAAATTCTCAATGATAAACTTGTGCTTTTACAGCCGTTTTTAGAGGAAAACCAAGCAAAGGTCATTATTAAAAAGCCACTGCCTATACTTAATTGTGATAAAGTCAGAATTGGCGAGGTCTTCCAGAATTTTATCACCAATGGCATTAAGTATAACGATAATGATCAAAAGATCATTACTATTGACTATACTGAAACAAGCAATAGCTACACCTTCTCAGTAGAAGACAATGGTATTGGCATTAAAAAGGAGGATTTCAAAAGAATATTCTCTATTTTTAAACGCCTTCATGCTAAAGATGCCTACGGCGGCGGTACGGGTGCTGGGATGACGATAAGTGATAAAATCATCAAACGCCATGGCGGTGAGATTTGGCTAACATCCAAGCCCGGTAAAGGAAGTATATTTTATTTTTCTATTGCGAAGACTTTTGACACAGTGGATAACAAGGAAAGCTAAATGGAACAAAATGAAAAAAAACCTATTATCCTACTAGTAGAGGATAGTGAAGAAGACTACTACACCACCAAGCGTGCTTTTAGTAAAGCTGGACTTGCCAATGAGTTACACCGTGTTAAAGATGGTGCTGAAGCGCTTGCCTATCTTTTCTCTGAAGCGCCTTTTGATAATGAGGGTGTTCACCCGACACCCAATGTGATTTTACTCGATTTAAATCTGCCAAAAATAGATGGCACGGAAGTGTTAAAAAAAATCAAATCTGATGATAAGCTTAAAAAAATTCCCGTCGTTGTTTTAACCAGCTCATCAGATCCAAAAGATATTGATATGTGCTATCAGCTAGGGGCAAATAGCTATATGCAAAAACCAGTCAGTTTAGAGCACTTCATTGATGCATTGAAACGCTTTCGTGAGTATTGGTTTGAAATTATTATTCTGCCTAAAGAGGGTTAAATATGCTCCATAAGCTTACTGTTATTGATGATAGCTATGAAGACTATCTCACCATAAAACGATTTTTAAAAAAAAGCTTTGATAATATTGAAATTCATTATTTTGACAGTGGAAATGCCGCACTTCAAAGTGATATCCTCCAAAAAAGTGACTGTATTTTACTAGATTATCTGCTTCCAGATATTGACGGCATTGAGGTGCTGAAACAATTAAGTAGTAGTAGTAGTATACCAACGGTTATTATGGTTACAGGAGAAGGCAATGAGAAAATTGCAGTCACAGCACTCAAGCTTGGTGCGCTTGACTATCTTGTTAAAGATTCATTGAGTGAAGCAGCACTTACCCGTGCTATTATTAATGCATTTGAAAAGGCAAAATTAAAACGTAAAATCAAAGAGCAGGATGAGGCACTTAAAAAAGCGGCATTTACAGACTATTTAACGGCTCTTCCCAATCGACATGCCTTTGAAAAAGAAGGGGAAAAAATATTAAACAATGCCTTTGAAAAAAGTACCCGTCTCTCGCTTTTGATGATTGATATTGATAATTTCAAGATGATTAATGATACATTGGGGCATTTAGCAGGTGATATGGTGCTAAAAGAGTTAAGTAGACGCTATACCTCTCTTTTGAGTAGTCGAGGCTTTTTTGCCCGTTTAGGTGGCGATGAATTTGCAGCTTTATTGACCGGTAAAGAAAATAATGAAGTCATCACGATAGCAGAAGATCTCTTAACCGCCATGCAAACGCCCATTGATCTAGTCAAAGAGGCACGCAGTATTTCAGTGAGCATTGGGATTGCTTTTGCCAGAGAAGGGGATGATCTTGATCATCTTTTACAGCGTGCAGATAAAGCAATGTACAAGGCAAAAGAAAAAGGCAAAGCCAATTATCAGTTGTATATTGGTCTTGATAATAAGGAAATCTAGCCTACCTTTGAGTTTATCAATGTATTGGAAGTCATTGATCTGAGCAATATTAGACTCCAATCAATCTACTTTTGGAAAAACCAACTTAACACTAAGCCCTGAGTGTTTTTGTGGCCTGTGCGCAACAACAGAGCCATCATGCAAGCGCACAATTTCCTTTACGATAGATAAGCCAAGACCACTACCTGATTGCCCAGATCCTGCTTGACGATAGAAGCGATCGAAAATACGCTTGAGTTTATCTTCATCAACACCAGAGCCTGTGTCCACCACCTCAACAATCACCTCTTTTGCTGAAACATAGCTATAAATACTAACCTTGCCACCATTTGGTGTATAACGAATGGCATTATCAATTAAGTTACGAAATAACACACTTAACAGCGCTTCACTGCCATTAATGCTTGCCTCTTCCTTGCTTGGCATAAAGATAAGTTCAATCTCCTTATCAATTGCAAGCATCGCTAAATTGGCAAGCTGATCTTCTGCAACTGTATTAATATTAAGGAATTTTCTATCGGGCAAATTTTGCTGTGGCTCCAAGCGGCTTAATGTTAATAGCTGATCAATAATATAAAAATAACGATCTGCACCACCGATAATATTACGTATTTTGCCTTTAATCTCATCAATATCACTCATATTAAGTGCAATTTCAGCCTGTGTCTTTAGCGCTGCAAGCGGTGTTTTGAGCTCATGTGCAGCATCACCGGCAAAGCGCTTTTCTCGCTCTAAGACATCATTAAATTTGCGAAATAAGATATTTAACTGATTAAGAAGCGGAATAATCTCAGGAGGTGCTGTTTTAACGGCAATGGGTTCGAGCTTTCTTGGATTTTTCTCAGCGATCGCTCGGCGCATATCTGAAAGCGGCCTTAAGGCCAATTGCACAACAATAAACATTGAAAGCAATAAGAAAATATAGAGAATAATCAAATCCCAAAGCGCACTTCTAAAAAGATTTAAAAACATCTGGTGCTTGAAATCAGAGCTGACCATCACCACAATTTGATAAGGCTTATAGTGACTTGTAATACTAAAGGTATTCCAAGTTTTTGCCCCATGTTTAGTCTTTATAGTAATATTTTGAAATGTATCATCTTTATCAAGCCTGCTATATAAAAGCCGTGGTGAGCCAGAAGAGTGCAACAGAAGATTTCCTGTTGTGCGGTCATACACCTGAAAGGCAAAGGAGTCTTTATACACATTATCAAATTGCGCAACCTTAGGCTTTAGATTATCACGAATGTTCTCTAACATCACAAAGGAGTTCGACTGTAGCAGATTTGTAAGCTGTTTTTGTGAGCTGTCTTTCACCGCTGCAGCCAAAAGCGCATCGAGCGCATTGGCACTATTTACCATCTGCATTTGGAACAAGTCTTCATTTTGACGCTTCATCTGATAGTAGTTAAACACCCCCAAGATACAAATCGAGCAGGTGATTAATAAGATAAGGCAAATACTCAAAAACTTCTGAATGGAAAGTCGATTATTCAAAAAGGTAAAATAGTTCAGATTTTCCATCGCTATGACTCAACCTTTGTTTGGCGTTCATGCTCTTTTTGTAATTCCCACAGTGCTTCCATCAGATCAGGCTCTGCTGTTTCAACTGCAATACCTTTTTCTTTTAAGGCACGCTCCACGCCCATAAATCGGCGTTTAAATTTGCCATTTGCTTGGCGAAGAAGCTGCTCTGCATCTGCTTTAAGGTGACGTGATAGATTAACACAACTAAACATCACATCACCCAGCTCTTCATGCATCTCTTTTATACTACCTGCTTGAATCGCCTCTTCAAGCTCTGTTATTTCAGCTTTTAACACCTGAAGGACATCAGCTGTATTTTTCCAATCAAAACCAACACTTTGTGCCCTTGTTTGCAGCTTTTGCGCATAGGACAAGCTTGGTAAATTCTCGGCAATATCCTCTAGAATGCTCATATTATCTAAAGACGCATTCGCCTTTTTTTGGGCTTTTTTTTCACGCTCTTTTCTTTTAAGAAGCTGCCACTGTTTCTCAAGGGCATCATAATCATCTACTTTTCCATCTGCAAAAACATCAGGATGCCTTGCAATGAGCTTTTTACTGAGAAAATCAACAATATCCGCAAAATCAAATAGCTTATTTTCCTTAGCAATCTCAGCATAAAATATAATCTGGTTTAATAAATCTCCAAGTTCACCTTTTAGCTCATCATAATCTTTATTCTCAATGCTATTGACAAGCTCATAGGCCTCCTCCAGCGTATGCACTGTTAAAGAGTCAAAGCTTTGCCCCTGCGTCCAAGCACAGCCTGACTCTTTATCACGCATGCAGCGCATAATCGCTAATAAATCACTGATATTATAGTGCGATTTTTGGGATAATTCTCTAATGGCAGTATCACGACTAGAAGACATCTTTCTGTGCTCTTAGATAGCAAAAAACGGCCTCTGATGAGGTGAGATGTTTCTGCTTTTCGCTCAATCTATTTTTAAGCGCTGATGAGTCTGCATGAAAAAATATATTCATTTCATGCTCATCTTGAATGCTTGTAACAGGTTTATCCTCAGCTAAAACGCCTTTTACTTTATCGTGCCACTTTCGGTAGTTAGCATTATCAGGATCAATACTCATTGCAAATGAAAGATTTTTCTCAAAATAGTCATGTGCTGTATACAGTTTAGTATCACCCGGAAGGGTTTTAAGGTACTGGATGCTCTGATAAAACACATCAATATCAGCACTAGGGTCATTCACATGCCCAATACCAGCTGTAAATATAGTATCCCCACAAAAAAGCGCCTTTTCCTTTGGTAGATAAAAGCACACATGTGAACTGATATGTCCTGGAGAGAAGATTACTTCAATCTCTGAAACAGTTTGAAAATGGAGCTTCTCATGGTTTTGAACTTTATGGGTTATTTGCCCTTTTCGTGTGTGATCAAAATTACCATAGCTTGGACAGTTATATCTCTCAACTAACTTATCAACACCTGCAATATGATCAGTATGATGATGTGTTAATAAAATCGCCTCAGGAATCAATTGATGTTGATCAATATACTGCGTGTAGTGCTCCACCATCGTTGGATCAACAATAAGGCAGTGTTTATTTTCAGGGTTCACAATAAGATAGTTGTAGTTCCTAAGTGGGTTATTTAAAAACCAACGTTTAATATAGATATGTTCATGCATTAGCTTGTCTCTTTGATATTTAATAATAGTTTCTCAGCTTGCGCCTTGAGTCGCATCGCCTGTGTATGCATCGACTTATGCTCACTTAATGCTGCATTGATTAGCGTCATTCTTGCCTTTTCAACGGCATCAAGCTTTTCAATATTAATAGATAATAAGTACTTATCAATGAACTGCCAGTCTTGATATTGAAGTGCATATGGCAAAATCAATAACAGCAGATTTGGTTGATGTGTATGATGTCTCTGCCATTCATGTTTGATAAAATCATAGCTTTCTTTCTGTGAGTCAAGTGTTAAATAAAGCTTCACAAGCTCAATATGAAACACTTTTTGCAGTGATTTTTTAAGACTCACAAGCGCCTTTTCTTTCCCTTTTATTTTTGCCATCTTCAACATATATGCAGCAATAAGTTTGGGAGATTCTTTGTCCTTTTTGGAAAGCTCTTTCCACACATCCACAAGCTCGCTTTCACTGCTAATAGAAAGAACTATCTCTAACAGCACCTTTTTATATTGCTCATCTGCAAAGCTATTTTTATGACCCACGACAAACTTAAGTGCAGCAGATAAATCTCTTTTTATCAGCATGATTTCAATGATTTGCTCTTGTAAAAGCGCACTTGCAGGATAGGATTTAACAAGCGATTTAAAAATAGCCAATGCTTCAGTGTGCTTTTTATGTAGCTTTGTTAATATTAGCGCATGATAAAAATGATAAGAGAAGCTGTCTTTAGGCGATCGAACCTCTTTGAGCTTTTGCTCTATCATCTTGAAATCTTGCCTAGTATAGAGCTCGTTAAAGAGCATGCTCTGAGCTATCTCACTCACAAACTCTGATTGCCCATATGCGCTTTGATAGTTTTGCAACAAATATTGACCATCTTTAACAACACTTGCTGCGCTTAGTCGTAAAAGCGCTTTTTTTTGCTTTTTTTCGCCTGATCGTTTGAAAAAGTGCTTCATATTTTTAGGTGTTAGTATCAATGCTTTACAAAAACCAAGCAGCACCCATAAAACAAAAAGTGCAAAAATAATTGCGATAATAAATAACCAAAGTGGCAGTTTAATTAAATAACCATGCGCAAAAATGCCAATTACTGCTGGATTTAAAATCACCCAAAGTGCAATAACAGCGGCAAGTGCACAAATGAAAATAAGCCATAGTATCTTTCTCATTGTACACGTCCTTGCTCTTTAGATGCATCTACTTTCACTTTCTTTGGCTGCAAACTAACAGAAGAGGCATTTTTCTGTGTTATCGCTTTGGTTAACTGCGTGAACTGTGTCGCAAATTGATTTGCATCGACAAACTGAACTTCAGAGAGTGTCTTTTGCCAGTTTTCCCATTGGTTATCTTTTTGAAAATACTTGACTAATAACTGATTAAGCGATGATTTTGCCGTACTAAATGAAGCGCTTTCACCCAAAATTAAAGCTTCTTTTAACTGTGTTAGCTCCTGATAGAGAATCTCTTGTACTTTCAACCTTGCCTGATAACTATTCATTACCTTGTCTTCATCACTTATTTGATGAACACTAATAAGCGACTTAATTTCCTTCCATGAGTTTGCCAGTGCACTTTGGTAACCCTCTGGCGCATTACTTTTAACTTTAGCTGTAGATTTCTCAGCCATTGGCGCTTTGAGTGAAAGCGCATCAACTAATCCATTCAGCGCATTGATTGCAGTAAGGGAGTTGTTAATATCCGGTGCATTATTAATTGCAAGCGCTAATCTATCAAGCTCAAGGGTAAGCGCTGTTGTATTTGGCATGCCCTCTAGCGATTTTTTAGTGCTTGATAAGAAATATAAAGTTGCCGTTTTATCCTTTAACAGTTGCCAAGCTGTTTTTCCTAATGAAAGGTTATTGAGTGCACTTTGCTTGTGAAGCAAGGTGATTTGTTTTGAGAGCTCGGTTGTTGGCTGTAAATAGGTTCTGGATAATTGTGCTAGTTTTTGATTATTCTCTGCTTGATTCGCATTCACGCCTGATACTTCGGCATCAATATACGACTTAAGTTCATGGTTTTGCTGTGCTAGTTTTTGGATGGTTTGAAGCTGAGCTGCAACTTGCTTGCTGGTTTCAGCTTGCATTTTTTTAAGCGCATCAACATCTGCCATCAACACTTTTTCATTGTTGGATGCTGTTGTTGCAACTAATTTTTCATTATTTGCCTGCAAAACGCTATTATGATTTTTATACCACATAAAGCCAGAGAGCAAGATAGCAATAAGGGCGATAATGGTAACGATAATCGACCAGATAACGCCAAAACCCAAAGTTTTACCTTGAGCCTTGTTTTTAGCTTTCACGGATTGATGCGTTTTATCAGTGGCATTTTTTTGTTCATACTTTTTCTGTGCATCGATAGCGGTTTTATCAGAAGCCTCTGCATTTTTCGCTTTGCCATCATTTGAATCATTTGCCATCAAATTTTTCCTTTTGCTAATATCTTTTCACTCAGTGCAATCAGTGCTGTATTGTCATAACTATCTATTAAGATTAACTTCGCAAACCCTTGCGCTTTTGCCCACTCATGCATCCGCGCATTTGTCACGGTAATAGTACTATTTTGCTTCCAACTGGGATAAAAATCAAATACTGGCATTGCAGCTTTTAACCCATCAAAACTGCTAAAGAGTATTAACTCCGGAAACAAGCTATCAGAGATTTGATATCCTTGTTCTGATAATATATTTAATAAGTGCTCTTTAGAGCAATATTGGCGGCTATAGCAAGCGACTGTAAAACACGCATAGTGGCGCTTTAATTCTGTTTCCAAAAAATCCCTGCCACCTTCTCCTTTGACCAGTAAAAAAAAGCGCTGAGTTTGTCTTATATCATTCTCAATCAAATCTAAAAGCGACTCTGAATTTGCTTTTTTAGGATAATGCGCCAGTAAGCCATATTGTTTGAGTACTTTAGCTGTACCCTCGCCAACACACCATATTTTTGCGGTTTGCAATATTGCTTTTTCATGATCATCAAGCTTGGAGATAAAGTGTATCACCGCATTAACACTAATAAAGATAATATCTGTAATTTCACACCTATCAAGATGACTCACAAATGATTTTGACTGAATCATAAAAGTTGGCAGATGCACACTACAAATGCCTTTATCTATCAAATCTTCTGCTAATGTTTGCCCTTTTTTCCCCGAACGGCAAACGATCACATCAAGCTTCTTGCGCATCGGCATAGTCTTTTGCCGCCTTATATATGTAATTAATCATTGCAGAAAGACCATTATTCCTAGTTGGGCTCAAGTGCTGAGAAAGACCAATTTCATCCATAAAACTTGTATCGGATGCAAGTATTTCATCTGCATCACTATCACTATACACTTTAAGCAAAAGTCCAATTAATCCAGAGACAATTGCAGCATCACTTATACCATAGAAGATAAGCTTCCCTTCTTTGATCTCAACATCAAACCATACCTGAGACTGACAGCCTTTGACCATATGTGCCTGATTTTTTTTATCCTCTGGAAAAGCAGGCAATGTTTTCCCTAAACTAATCAAGTAAGCATATTTATCTGACCAGTCATCAAAAAATTCAAAATCTTCAATAAGCGCTTGCTGGCGTGATTTAATAGACATGAAACGATTTTTACTTAAAGCATAATATATAGCGAAATTATACCATCTTAATGATGCTTTTTGTTAGTGGAACCTAAATTCAACATTAAAATATTTATCATAACTATCTGACAAGCGTTTTGCGCTTTAAATATCAAAATTAAACTGATGGAATAAAGTGGATTCGAACTTACTTTGATACAGGCATCTTCTGAGGGATACCCCACCCTCAGAAGCGCTGGACTTCAGCCCCCACATAAACTTAAAGTTTATCACCTAAAGTTCACTGTCTGTATAGACAAGGTAATGATATGCGATTTGATGATTGATTGTAATACCGCAAATTTAGGGGGTATTCCTTGCTGCATGCAACTTTAAGCCTACTAAATAGGCAATAACTGCAAAAATTAAACACACAATTGCGATATAGAAAAAAACCTGACTGTACATTTGGTTACTGAGCGCTAAATTATTTGCAGTGTGGTCTTTTGTAATCGTTAACATTGAAAGTTGCCCTGAAATAGCAACTCCTAACCCACCTGCAAACTGCCATGCGCCAAGCGCAAACCCTCGATGTTTTTCAGGAATGCATTCACCCGCGGCGGCATTGCCATTTGGTTGAATCAAAATCTCCC
The DNA here is from genome assembly GCF_000379445.1 of Fangia hongkongensis FSC776 = DSM 21703. GTDB lineage: Bacteria > Pseudomonadota > Gammaproteobacteria > Francisellales > Francisellaceae > Fangia > Fangia hongkongensis. Next base: position 128,565 of record NZ_KB902273.1, on the reverse strand, counting down.
CTAATCCCAAAAAGAAGAAAAATATCACGATCCAAAAAAATGCCACTTGTGCACCTGTTTCTGACATTAAAATAGCAGCAGGAATAGTAATACTTGCAAGTGTGGTGACAATCAAGCCAATAAAAAACTTCTGATTAAAGGCATTATGCTGCAACTTTCGATACCAAAATACACAAACCAAAATGGCACATATAAACATGCTGATATACCAAAAGCTAATGACTGAACCTGCCGGATATTCAAAGTTAAATATATGTCTATTTAGATTGTATTTGGCAAATAGTGTAATATTGCTTTGCGCCAGTGTGGCAATACTCCAATAAGCACAAGCAATAAAACAAAACAGCAAAAATAGGAAAATGTTTTTTCTTTCAATAACTGTTTTTGCCTGAAGCGCAAGATAACTAAAATAAATGACCAATAAGACACCTGCAATATAGATCACAATACTTGAGATATATGGCTGCTGGATTAGGTAATATACAATAATAAATGTAATGGCAAATGCCGCTGCACTGAAGCTTACTTTACGATAAGATCTTTGATAGTTTGAAGTTGGGTAAATGCGGTGAAATAGTATAAATAGGACAAGCGCAATAACATTGTAAATGCCACCGATATAAAAGGCGCTATGATAGCCTAGATATTCAGCAATATATCCTGAGCTAAAGGTTGAAATAACACCACCTGTTGCCAAGCTAATATAAGCAACGGTAAAATAATATGATCGCTTCTTAACATGTCCTTGAAAACAGCTATTTAAAAGCTTCCACATGCTTGGCAGATAAAAAGCTCCACCAATAGCGATACAACTTAAACTGGCAACCAGTATTTCACTACCAAGTGCCGCCAAACTAAAAAAACCAACGATGCTAAACAGCTGCCCAATAATTAAGGTACGTTTCGCATCTAAAAGACGATCTGACACAATCCCGGCAACAAGTGGCAAACAGTAAAAAAGTGAAAACAGTGCTGCATTTAGCGCGTAGGCTTCTTGCTCAGTAACTTTTAAAGACAAGGTGAGATACAGCACCGTTAAGCTGAACATCACCCCTGTACTCATCGTCTGAAACAAGGTGATAAAAAATGTCAAGGTAACCGGTTTGTTTTTAATCAGCATGGCTATATTCTCCTATCACAATACCCACAAAAAATCGTTGATGATGGGTATGAGCTAAGTTAATTTTGATCTTTGTATGTGACGAGCGTAGCTTATTTATTTTATTAATAGCAAGAAAAATCTCTCAAAGTACTTTTAGTGTACTATGGACGAACAAAAAGCAAATCAATTGGGCTTTTATTGTTATTTGTATTATGATGTGTTGCAGCATTTTTTTGTATATAACCCTATGATAAATAAACAGCGCACTCTACATTATCACTTCATTGGCATTGGCGGCATTGGTATGTCTGCTTTAGCACTTTTATCTCTTGAAAAAGGCATCAAAGTTACAGGTTCTGATTTGAATTCAAGTATACTGACTGACAAACTGATTCAAGCTGGCGCAGAGATTCACTTTGAACACAAAGAATTAAATGCTAGTCATATTGATAAAGTGATTTACTCATCTGCTATACATCCTGATAACCCTGAATACAAAAGTGCCAAAACACAACAAATCACCCTTTGTCACCGTGCTGAGCTATTAGAAGAGCTAAGCATGTCTTATCATCACAAAATTGCCATCACAGGCACACATGGTAAAACCACTGTATCATCGCTTTTTGCCCACACAATGAGTGAGCTATCCTTAGAGCCAAGTTATGTGCTTGGAGGAGAAGTGCATACACTCAAAAATCACGGTCATCACAGCCAAACAAGTAATGATTATTTTATCTATGAAGCTGATGAAAGCGATGCTTCTTTGTCCTGTTTTAAACCCTCATTTGGTGTAATCACCAATATTGATAAAGACCATATGGCGACTTTTGAACATCAAGATCAAAAACTACTCGCCCTATTTTCACAATTTACTGATAATTTAGCCTCTGAGGGAGTACTATTTCTTGGCATTGATGACAGTGGCATACAAAATTTAACAACAATTATTAAAAGAAACTATATCTCATATGGCTTTGCAGAGAGTGCGAAAATCAAGGCGCTAAACTATCAGCAACAAGAGGGTGTATCATACTTTGATGTTGATTATTTTGGCACAATAGTAAAAGGGTTTGAGCTTTATTTACCCGGAAAACATAATGTGCTGAATGCCCTTTCTGTGATTGGGCTGATGTTAAAGCTTGGCATTGATGTTAACGCTATCCAAAAAGCAATTGCTAACTTTAAAGGTGTTAAAAGACGCTTTGATTGCTACCAAACTTCTATTGCGAATAAATCCATTACTTTAATCGATGATTACGGACATCATCCAAAGGAAATTGCGGTGACTCTAGAAGCCATTAAACTTCGTTTTCCTAAAAGGCGTATTATTCATATTTTTCAACCGCACCGCTATTCACGCACACATGATTTATTTAATGAGTTTATTACTGTATTAAAAAAACCTGATATCCTTTTACTAATGGATATATACGCAGCGGGTGAAAAGCCTATCGAGAAAATTACTGCAAAAGAGATAGCAACACACTTAGCAAGCACACAAAAAAATTGCTACTATACTGGCGATTTTAACTCTGTACATTGTCAATTAAACAATGTGATTGAAGAAAATGATATTGTATTGCTGCAAGGGGCTGGCGATATTGCAAAACTGGTGAATACATGGATTTGAAAAACAAAGTTGAATCTGGCGTATTGTATATCGTTTCCACACCTATTGGGAACTTGAAAGACATTACTTTACGTGCACTTGATATACTAAAAGAAGCCAGCATTATTTTTGCTGAAGACACCAGAGTCTCTAGGCAGTTATTACAAAAATATGCCATCACACCGCCTAAGATGCTTTCTTGCCATGAACACAATGAAAAAGAACGCATTTCACAAATAATCACAGCGCTTGATAATAATGAGGTTGTCGTTCTTGTCAGTGATGCAGGAACCCCGCTTATTTCTGACCCCGGTTTTATTATCTGTCAAAACCTACGTGAAAAGGGCTATAAAATTGTTCCCATTCCGGGTGTGAGTGCACTTATTACCGCACTATCAGCATCAGGACTTCCTTCAGATGCATTTCAGTTTCATGGGTTTTTTCCTGTAAAGAGTACTGCTCGGCTTAACCTGCTAAATTCAATAAAGCCACTTCACATGACGCATATTTTTTACGAGTCAACACACAGAATTACCTCGACACTTGAGTCAATAAATAACGTACTTGCTGATCGATGCATTGTTGTTGCCAAAGAACTCACCAAACAATATGAGCATTTTTTTATCGGCAATGCAGCTGAGATACAACAGAAATTTAACGATGATCCATTGTTATGTAAGGGGGAGTTTGTTATTTTGATTCAAGGCGAACAGCAAACGCATAATACTGATGACACTTCTATTAATAGCGAACATGTATTATCTGTATTACTACGTGAGCTGCCTTTGAAACAAGCGGTGAAGCTTGCAGCTGATATTACAGGGTTAAAGAAGAATAGTTTATATAAAAAGGCGCTCGCGCTTGAGGCACATGATAAGTAGATGGGAAAGTTATATTTTACCTTAAAAGAGAGCTTTAAAGCCAAAAAGAAGCTAAAGGCAATCAGGCAAAAAAAACATAGGCTCACAAGCGTGACATCGCTTAGTCCTCTATTACTGCAAAAGGCGAATGTTCAGTATTTAGCACTCGATTTTGATGGTGTTTTAGCAGCACATGGTCAACCGCTTCCAAGTGAGTCCATTAAAAATTGGCTCAGCACTTTTTGCGAGCGATTTCCTCAGGAGCATATTTTCATCCTCTCAAATAAGCCTACTCTAGAGAGGAAGTCATATTTTGAAAAATACTTCCCAAAGATCCGTTTCATTGATAATGTGCGCAAAAAGCCCTACCCAGATGGATTACAACAAATTCAAACACTTGCTAAATGCAAAAGTTATGAAATCGCTTTAGTCGATGATCGCTTACTAACTGGATGTTTAGCTTGTATTCTAGCAGGTGCGTATCCCATTTTGATTACCAAACCCTTTAGTAATTTTAAAAGACGTCCCTTTCAAGAAAGCTTCTTTGGGCTATTACGCTGGATTGAAAAAAAGCTTTTTTCCATTCCCAGTTAATAACACAAAATTAAGCATCCTCTAGCTCTTTATGGCTGGGCGCTTTAAGCTGCTTCTCAGATAGACTCTCAGAAATTGCCGATTTGATCACTTCAACACAACTATTAACACCCTTTTTGTATACCGTATGGTTTAATGCTTCAGACTGAGTGCGATTTGCCATTACTGTATAAATTGCTGCCGCATGAAGCTTAAGTGCACTACACACAACAAAAAGTGCAGAAGACTCCATTTCGAAGTTCAGCACATTCAACTTCTGCCACTCCTGCAGTGAGTCTTGAAATTGTTTTCTGACATAACCACTAAAGCTATCATACCGCTCTTGCCCCGGATAGAATGTGTCTGAAGAAGCTGTAATCCCAAAATGTGTTTCTTCTTTATGGAGGCGCGACTGTTTAATTAAGCTTTGTGTTAATTCAAAATCAGCCACCGCAGGGTAGCCTTCTGGCGCATAATGAAATGATGTCCCATCAAGCCTTACCGACGCTGTAGATACAATCAAACTTCCAAGTGAGATATTTTTTTGTATCGCACCAGTGGTTCCAATACGAATGTAGTGTGTAATTCCAAGACACGCGAGCTCCTCAACTGCGATGGAAACCGATGGGCCACCCATTCCAGTAGAACATACAAGCACGGGCTCATTATCAATATAAGCGAGATAAGAGGTATACTCCCGATTTTGTGCAAGTGAGATACAATTGTCATCAATCTGATTTGCAATCGATGCGACACGCCCTGGATCCCCAGGCAAAATAGCATAACGCGCGCCCTTAAGCATCTCTTTAGATAAACCAACATGATACATTTTTTCACTACTTGCTATTGATTGTGGCTTCTTTTCCATGCTACTACTCCAAATTTGTCAGCCCAAAAAAGCATTCTGCTAATTGTAAATGGAAAAAACAATAGCAATCACGGCATTTTTGAATATTTACAACCAAATCATAATTTTTTAAATACTGCAACTGCGAAATAAATAGCCAACTTAGCCACCAATTGTTTTTTCTTTAACAACACACTTTAAAGCATACCTATAGATACCTCCGGTAAACTTAACTTATTTTTTTATCAACTCCCTCAATACAAAAAAGATGAATATTTACTATAAATTCTTGATTTTGTAATACAAATTTGGTGTAATACAGCCACTTGGTTAAAACGTAACCTACTTTATGGGAGTTGAGTGAAATGACAAGCTTGAGTATTGAGTCGCCTATCAGCAAAAGTGTTGAGCATTCATGCGCCTATCACAGTGAATCATTTAGCCGTAAAGTATATGTATATAATGATAACTTTACGCCAATGGAATTTGTTGTTGATGTACTAGAACGCGTATTTAAAATGGACGAGAGAACCTCTGAACGTACGACAATGAAAGCACACTTTGATGGCAAAGCGTTGTGCGGTGAATTTCCAAAGGATATTGCAGAGACGATGGCTTATACTGCAATGGATATTGCAAGGGCGAAAGGACATCCACTTTTATTTTTAACTGCAAATAAATAACCTCCAATAAAATCTCTTCTCGTTAAATTACTACAAAAGGGCAAGAGTTTTTCATATTCAAGTTTTTTTGTACCAGCAATTGGTCTATGATAAAGATAAGGATCACGAACAGTTGCAGGTGTCATATGCTAAGTAAGGAATTAGAGTTAACGTTAAATCAGGCGTTTCAATATGCCAGAGACCTTAAGCATGAATATTTGACTGTTGAGCACTTGCTAAGCGCACTCCTTGATAATGCAGATGCAAAAAAGGTACTCAAGGCTTGCGGTGCTGACATTGCAAGACTACGAGGAGCACTCAATAGCTTTATTGATCAATCGACCCCAAAAATTGTTGAAGAAGGTAAAGACACACAGCCAACACTTGGGTTTCAACGTGTGCTACAGCGTGCTGTGTTTCATGTACAATCTTCTGGTCGAAGCGAGGTGCAAGGGTCAAATGTTCTTGTGGCAATTTTTAGTGAACAAGACTCTCAAGCAGTCAGTTTACTGAAACAAGAAAATGTTACACGCTTGGATGTCGTCAACTATTTATCGCATGGCGTTTCAAACTCATCAAGTTCATCACAACAAGCACAGCAAACAGTCTCAGCGCCCTCTGAAGAACAAAGAGAAAAAACACCGCTTGAGCTGTATGCAGTTAATTTAAATGAGCGTGCCAAAGCAGGTAAAATTGATCGTTTAATTGGCAGAGACTATGAGGTTGAACGTGTCGTTCAAGTGCTTTGTCGCCGGCGTAAAAATAACCCACTTCTTGTTGGCGAGGCTGGTGTTGGTAAAACGGCTATTGCTGAGGGGCTTGCGAAGAAAATTGTTGATGCACAAGTGCCAAAAGTATTATCAAACGGCGTTATTTATTCGCTAGATATGGGCACATTGCTTGCTGGAACGAAATATCGTGGTGATTTTGAAAAGCGTTTTAAGGAAGTACTAAAACAACTTCAAGAGCAAGAAGGTGCTATTTTATTTATTGATGAAATCCATACAATTGTAGGCGCTGGCGCTGCCTCCGGTGGCGTTATGGACGCATCAAATTTAATTAAACCTGCGCTTGCCTCAGGTGATTTGAAATGTATTGGTTCCACGACTTATCAAGAATATCGCACCATCTTTGAAAAAGACCATGCTTTGGCAAGACGCTTTCAAAAAGTTGATGTTGAAGAACCAACTATTGAGCAAACCTATGAAATTTTAAAAGGTCTTAAGCCTTACTTTGAAGACCATCACAATATCAAATATACACTCCCTGCACTGCATGCAGCAGCAGAGCTTTCGGCTAAATACATTGCAGAGCGATTTCTACCGGATAAGGCGATTGATGTCATTGATGAGCTGGGTGCATTCCAGCAAACTACGACTGCCAAAAGGAAAAAGCTCATCAACGTTACCGATGTTGAAAACATGGTGGCACGTCTTGCACGTATTCCTGCCAAAACCGTCTCTAGCTCCGACAAAGACTCTATGGCTTCTTTAGGCAAAGATTTAAAAATGCTGGTTTATGGTCAAGATAATGCTATTGAAGCTATGGTTGACACCATTAAACTTGCCAGAGCAGGACTCAGAGATCCAGATAAGCCGTGGGGATCATTTTTATTTGCCGGCCCAACTGGGGTGGGTAAAACCGAGGTAACACAACAGCTTGCTAATTTACTGGGTGTTGAGCTATTGCGTTTTGACATGTCTGAATATATGGAGCGCCACACCGTCTCAAGGTTGATTGGCTCACCTCCTGGCTATGTTGGCTATGAAGAAGGTGGGCTTCTCACTGAAGCTGTGATGAAGCACCCTTATGCTGTCGTGCTTCTGGATGAAATAGAAAAAGCACACCCAGATATTTATAACCTATTATTACAGGTAATGGATCACGGCACCTTAACAGATAACAATGGCCGAAAAGCTGACTTTAGAAATATCATCTTGATTATGACGACCAATGCTGGCGCCTTTGAATCACAGAAAAATGTGATGGGCTTTGCAGAGCAGGATAATCGCCCAGATAGTATGGAAGCACTTAAACGTGTTTTCACCCCTGAATTTCGTAATCGCTTAGATGCTGTGATTCAATTTGAGTCTTTATCTAAAGATGATGTGAAATCAGTTGTTGATAAGTTCTTGGCACAGCTTCAAGGGCAGCTTGATCAACGAGGGGTATCACTTGAGGTGGATGAAAAAGCAAAAGACTGGCTAGCCGAACACGGTTATGATGAAAAAATGGGGGCTCGTCCTATGTCACGATTAATCCAAGAGCAAATCAAAAAACAACTGGCCGAGGAGATTTTATTTGGTAAACTATCTTCCGGTGGGCGCGCTGAGTTGACTGCAAATAAAAAAGGCGAGCTTACATTCGTTTATAGCTAGGATTATCACCCATGAATATCGTGTTTACAAAAAAGCTAGCGACTGCGCTTTTTGCCTTTTCTACACTCGCTCTCATTGCAGGGTGCACATCAAATACAGGCTATCATCAATATAATATAAATCAGGCATTTGAAAAAATGCCCTCAGATGTAAAGGCAAAAACAGATGACTTTAAATACTATTTTGGTCAAAACTCAGCGCCTTATTTCTCGAAAAAATTAGGGCCCATCTCAACCAGTAATCGCACTAATGCTGTTGCCAAGGAGCCTGTTATTTCTTGTAATTGGGTTTTTTATTCGGCACTGATTGATATGAAAATTCAAGCACAGAAACTCGGAGGTAATGCGGTTGGAAACATCCAGTCAAACTGGCAAGGCATTGCAAATAACAGTAACACCACTTATGTGTGTGAAAATGGTCTACTAATGTCTGGCGTGGCCTTTAAGGGTGATGCACTTAAAATTTAATATAATGCCAAATTATCTTCTCAATGCTTGCCTTAGAGGGTCACCCCGCCTAAAGACTGGATTGCTAAACTCTTTTTGTGGCACTGTATTTTCTAAAGCAGATGCTAAATCAGCAAAATAGGAATGATAAATATTTGGACTGATATATTCATCAATATACTTTTTCCTTGTAATCATCTGTGGAATATGAAAATAAATAAGATTGCTGATTGATTTGATATATGAAGGTACAACAATAGGCGTTTGATTAACTAACGATCGTTTAAGCTGTGCTTGATATTGCTGGATCTGTGACCTAAACGATAAACTATCTAATTTTTCAAGCTTAAATGAAACTTCAATTATTTTCAAAATATGCAATAAATATACTATCTCCATATATTTTTGAGTCCTCCTAATAGTAAATACAGACTCGCTATTTGTAATTGGAAACCCTGCAACCTTTTGCTTTATATTTCCCCACACTCGGTGTAGACCAAAAGCACCTAAGCCATATCTTATTGACGCCTCTTCAGGGACATTTGACAACATGTGTAAATCCCCAATAATGCGAAATTGCTTCAAATAGAACAAAATAATTTCATCTCGATCATCAAGAGATTCGACATGATTTTTGGCCTCTAGCAAAGCTATATCCACCTCTGTGAAAGGCGATATTTTTGGAACATATCTTTCCATGCTCGGAATCTTATTTAAATAATTGCCAACTCCAAAAAACACAAATCGGAGTTTTTCACTTTGTAAGCAATCTGCTTGTGAAGATATTGATCGAGGAAAATAACTGGACATATTGCCAGGTACAGGATCAAAGCAAAATAGGCATATTTTTTTTGGATTCATAAACTTAGAAAGCTGCTTGGCTAAAAAAACTGCAGAAAAACAACCTCTACTAAAGCCACTTAATATAATGTTATCGTAGTGGGATTCATTGTGGACCAATTCTGTTGTCGTCCCAATCGGGGAAAAAAACCTTCTTAATAGCCTTGGACTATCGTTACCCCTCCCCTTTTTTCTGTTTTCACTTATCCTATTGTTATATCTACTGTGCAAGTCGCTAGGGTTTCTAAGTTTATCTGCTAATATCTTAGCTGTTAGCTCAAGTTTAGGAAAAATAAAATCTAATGTGTTATGACCGCAGCCCGTAACTACATACCCATCTAATTTTCTGTCACTACCAATATAGTATTTTAAGGCACTATAATTGCTAAACTGTACTCTATTAAAATCTCCTGTCCCTGAGAAATAAATAAAAAGAGACTTTCCTGATTTTTCATTTTCCAAATACATTTTTCCCCCACAAAAATGAAATAGGCTATGTTTATTTTCCTGTGTTTATTCCTTAAAGAAAAGTAAAGTGACTAAAGCTTCATAAAATTACACTCCGTTACCATTCTTATGATTTCAGTATTTTAGGTCGGTGTCGATTGAATAACTGGATATTTGCTACAATTCCGATTACCATAAGGCTATAAAAACAAATTAAATTCGATGATTTTAATAATGGAGTTTACGCCCTATGAGTCGTTATAATGACGCCAATATAGATAAGCTATGGAATGAAGAGCAGGACAATTTCAGTAATGAGCAGTATTACTCTCTTTTGATCGAGCAATATAAAATTTATGTCGAAATGGCTGACAGAGCAAGCTTTCGCCGTGTTTCTATCAACTTGTTTTTCCTAATTGTTAACATCCTTGTTGTGGGAATCATGGCACTTGGCATTAGTCGCTCCAGCACAGAGCTGTCACTTGGTCTTTTAGTACTGCCTCTTTTGGGGCTTCTTGCTATTTGCTATTGCTGGTGGCGTGTGGTTCGCTTTTATCGCCATACTGTTAATATTAAAGAGCAGGTAATTGGTGCGCTGGAAAAACGATTGCCCTCAAGCCCTATTTTTTCGGCTGAGCGTGTAACCGCAGAGCAAAAAGGATCCTTCGCGCCACTTAAGCGCCTTGAAACCTATATGCCATTTATCTTTATGTTGTTATATGTTGGAATTTATATTTATCTACTGGTTTCTTGGAGTTAATAAAAGATGATTGCAAGCACTTCTACTGAAAACGAGCTGCTATTAAAAGCCTTGTATGAGCGTTATCAAAACCTTAAAGCACAGAATCTTTCCCTTGATTTAACACGCGGAAAACCTTCAAAGGAACAGCTTTCTCTCTCTGATGACATTCTCACAAACATAAGCGCTGAAGAGGCTAGAGAAGCACCTGATTATAGGAACTACAGCACACCCCAGTTTTTAACTGGGCTCCCAGAGGCAAAAAAACTCTTCTCTGATGTACTGTCAATTCCACAAGAGAATATTATCATTGGTGGTAATTCCTCTTTAAGCTTGATGTATGACACCATCATCCGTGCCCTGTTGATAAAGCTTCCTCAAGCATCAAAAAGCTGGTCTGAACAAGGAAAAATCAAGTTCCTATGCCCAACGCCTGGATATGATCGACATTTTGGCATTTGTGAGGCACTTGGTATTGAAATGATTAATGTTCCTTTAACCGGTCATGGTCCTGACATGGACTATGTAGAAAAATTGCTATTAGATGATCCACAAATTAAAGGAATGTGGTGTGTGCCACAATATAGTAATCCAACTGGTGAAATCTATAGTGATGAAACTGTATTGCGCTTAGCTCGCATGAAAACGGCAGCTAGCGACTTTAGAATTTTCTGGGATAATGCCTATGCAATGCACCATTTGGATTTCAGCTCTGAAAACAAATATGTTAAAAACATATTAAAAGCAGCTAAAGATGCGGGCAACCCAGATCGTGTATTTATGTATGCATCAACTTCTAAAATCACCTATGCCGGTGCTGGAGTGGCAATCATTGCTGCGAATGAGGCAAATATCGCTTGGTTTCAAAAGCAACTTAGCTTCCAAAGCATAGGCTATGACAAAATAAATCAGCTAAGACACCTCAAGCTTTTACCATCAAAAGATGCTTTTCTTTCTCATATGAAAGCACATGCTGAGATACTTAAACCTAAATTTGATGCCGTTGATGAGATTTTAACAAAAGAGCTTGGCAACTTGGGTGAATATGCCACGTGGATTAAGCCTGAAGGCGGGTATTTTATTAGCTTTAACACCCAAAACAACTTAGCCAAAAAAGTCGTTAATATGGCAGCTGAAGCGGGAGTTAAGCTCACAAAAGCAGGAGCAACTTTCCCTTATGGAATAGACCCAAGTGACGCAAATATTCGTATTGCACCTTCCTTGCCATCAGTTGATGAAATCAAGCGCGCGACAGAAGTCTTAGCCGTTGTCACAAAAATTGCAACACTAGAGCGCATTGATCTCTAAGCGTTTTCTAGAGGCTGATCAGCCTTTTTAGCATTGGATAAGCTCCCATCTTTGCCAACCAAAGCACTATTTCTCATCTCAATAAATGGAATGGCAGTCTGCCTTCCAACAGTTAATAGATAATCAACTGTCGCAACAATATCTGTAAGCTGGATTTTATCGGCATTTTCCAAACTTACACCTCTGGTCATATCCGTATCAATCACACCTGGACAAATTGCTGTCACTTGAATGCCTTGTGGGACATACTTTGCAAATAAAGCCTCGGTTAAACCACTGACTGCGAATTTGCTGGCACCATATCCGCCCATTCTAGGCAAAGACCTTCTACCTGACATAGAAGATAGGTTCATAATATAGCCTGATTTTTGCTCAGCCATTTTCTCTAGAACTGCTTTTGCAACAGCAAACACACCCATCACATTGATATTTAACATGCTTTGCATATCACTGATAGAAAGCTCATCTGTTCCAGCTAATGCAACCCCAGCATTATTAAACAAAACATCAACTTGCTTTGTACTTTGACAAATTTTCTGAGTCAGCTGATAGGATTTTTCTGCATCACCAATATCAGATGCATATATACTCACCTCAGCATCCGGGGACTCTATTTCTATCGCTAATTTTGCCTCTGTTAATTTGGCTTGATCTCTTGCAATCAATGCTAAATCATAGCCTGATTTTGCTAAATATTTGGCAACAGCGAATCCAATACCCCTACTTCCACCTGTTACGATTGCAAATTTTCTCATCTCACTTCCTTTATTCTATTAACAGCCAAGCAATACTAGCATATAAAGCTCGCTTAGCTATACACGAACAGGCATTAAGAAAGTGAATCGGTGATTTTTTGCTAACCTTGTAGTTCAGCACACCCCCTGCTCATCGGCATTATGCATTGGGAACATAAAAGGGAACAAGTGTATAATTGTGGAATATTAGGAAGTCTATACCACTCGCGAATCATTTTGCGGTGTTTAATGTTGAAGCAGTTTTTGATAGTTTTGAGTCATTGGGTTGCAGGTAATAGCTCGGACTATTAGCAATATCTGATGACTCAAAAGAACAAGAAATTCAATGGCAGAAATAGGGTGAAATGGTTTGCGGGTGGTATAACAGTAGCATAGCCAAAAAATGGTGGTTTTATCAATGTAAGACTTCTTAAGAAGTGTAAAACTTTCATAAAGCTTTCCATCTCTATATGTACATTTGGATTGAACTTGGTATGATTCTGCCACTTTTATTAACATAAGATATATCATCAGCATAATCCCTGATTACAGTGGTAGCATTTGTTGATAATATAAACCTAACATTGAGAATTTAACGCTTAATCATGAAAATAAAATCTATTACAACCTCTATTTTAGCTTTAAGCATTGCCTCTACTTATACGAGCTATGCTGCTGATACCAATAACGACAATGTTACCGATGCTAATGAAAATACATCCGTTCAAGCGCAAATTGCCGAGTTAAAAGCACAAATTGCTACACTTGAGAAAAACCAGCAATCACTATCATCTGGACAAACAACGGTCAAAGAGAAAAACCCTGATCAAAAGGGTGTGACACAACAAGGATCCTTAAGTCTGTTGGAGCTAGATAATGCAAAGGGCAGCGTTCCTTTTGGCTTGATGCCCTCATCACAATATCCGCTTGCGCTCTTGCAAGCGCGTAACGATTATGGAGACAATGCGCTTATCTTTGGTGGCTATATTGAATCTGACACACAGGGTTGGTGGGGAGATGATATGCCTGCTTATGAAGGTACAGATACTCTTAATAAAGTCAGCTATAAATCAGGATATGGCACTTATATCACAACAGGTAGAATGTATGCTGTTTCAAACTTAGGTAAATATGTGCAAGCAAACTTAACCCTAGAAGGCTCACAAAGTACTGATGTTTTTGTTAAAGAAGCCTTTGTGACCTTTGGTAACTTAGCTACTACTCCTTTTTATGCCACAGTGGGTAAAACACGGATGTCTTTGGGTACCTTTAATGGTGGTGCTCCGTGGGTCGGTGGTCTAACGCAAATGCTATTTCGACCTGGTTATGAATCCAATGTGACACTTGGCTATGCTAAAGACAATTTTGTTGCTAATTTATCGCTCTTTAATGGTGGATCTGATACCAGTACAAATGCACTGTATAGCATGGCATATGGCAATAACATCGGTAAATTTGAATACTCGGGTATTGTAGGTTATGTTTATAACTGGCAAGGCACTGACATGGGCGCACTGAACCAGTCAAGCAGTGTAACAGGCAGCAATAAAATTCCAGAAAATGACAGAAACTCTGTAATTAATTTTGATGGAAAATTAGGCTATAACAATTATGGGCTTTCAGGCGGCTATGCAACAACAACCTTCTCAAAAGCTTATACGAATAATGCCAGAGCAAGCGCATGGTATTTACAAGGCACTTACTCTACCCCAATATTCAACCGTGAAACGGCTTTTTCCATCTCTTATAACCGCGCCTATAACACACAAAACCTTGCCGTTCAGTTAGGTGGTGATGCCAAAGATGGCTATAATATCATGGGGGTGAGAGAGCTTTATACAGCAAGTATGCAAAGGCCATTTTTCACTGACAATGTATTAGTTGGTTTAGAGTATGGCAGAATGATTACCTATTCAAACTTGGTATCAAATGAAGTGACGCTTGATTTATCAGTGTATATCTAACAAACGCCTTGCCTCTTTATAACGTATCTATGCGGCTAACGCCCCAGATCGCCTTGGGTCAGCAGCGCCATAAAAATGTCCATTTTTCAACATAACTGACTCAGCTGCCCCCATTGCTGGAAGTAAGCTGACTTTATGTCCCATTTTCTTAAGAAGCTCAATTGTATCAGGGCTAATACCTTGCTCTATCCTAATCTCATCTGGCCACAGCTGGCTGTGTACTCGCGGCAAACTCACTGCAGTTTGTAAGTTATAGCCGTACTCAAGCACATTAAGAATAACCTGTAACGTCGTTGTGATAATACGGCTACCACCGGGAGAACCTGTTGCAAAATACGGCTCACCTTCTTTATTCAGCACGATAGTTGGTGTCATTGAGCTTAATGGTTGTTTCCCGGGAGCAATATTATTTGCCTCACCTTGAATCAATCCATAAGCATTTGCCACACCAACTTTGGCAGTAAAGTCATCCATTTCATTATTCAGCAAAAACCCAAGTCCATTTGCACTGATGCCACTACCGTAGGAATAGTTCAATGTGTAGGTATTTGATACCATATTTCCCTCTTTATCCACGACAGAATATTGAGTGGTTTGATTGCTCTCTAAGTCATCTGGCTTTATTTTGCTGATTGCTGATGCTGGGGTATGCTCCTTTGGATCTATTTTAGCTGCAATTGAAGCTGCGTACTTCTTAGATAGAAGTTCAGATAAATCCATTTTAATAAAATGCGGATCACCAAGATCACTGTTCCGATCATTATAGGCATAATTCATTGCTTCAGTCATGACATGAATGGCCTTTGCACTGTTAGCACCGTATTCTTTAAGTGGAAAATTCTCAAGAATATTCAAGAGCTCAACAAGGATGACACCACCTGAACTTGGCGGTGGCATAGAATAAACTGTATATCCTTTATAATTACCTTTAACAGGCTCTACAATCTCTGCTTTGTAACTATTTAAGTCCTTTAAAGTGATCAACCCACCGTTGTCTTTAAAGTCTTTAGCAAGCCTCTTAGCAATCTCTCCATGATAAAAGTCTTTACCATTTGTCTTTGCAATTCTCTCTAATGTCCAAGCAAGTTGAGGCTGCTTAAAGCGCTCTCCCGGTAAATAGCTACTACCGTCTTTTTTAAAGAAAATCGCCATCGATGCTTTTGATTTACTCAACCATGGTTTTGCCTCTAATAAAGAAAGATAAAGTGGATAGTTCATCACAAATCCTTCCTTGGCAAGTTTAATAGCAGGCGCCATCACTTGAGCCAAAGAAAGCTTTCCATAGGTTTTTTGCGCTAGTATCAACCCTGCAACTGTGCCAGGTGTACCAGAGGCAAGGTACGTGCCTGAAATTTTATTTCGATCGACCTCTTTTTTCTCATTTAAATACATATCTGAACTGGCTAAAAGCGGGGCTTTTTCGCGATAATTAATTGCAATGGATTTTTTCTCTTTATTAAGCCATACAACCATAAAACCACCGCCCCCTAAATTCCCAGCCTTTGGCAAGGTGACAGCCAAAGCAAAGCCAGTTGCTACCGCAGCATCAACCGCATTACCACCTTGTTGTAAAATTTCAGCACCTGCTTTGCTGGCAAGTGCCTCTTGAGAGGCAACAACTCCTGAGGATGTTTCCACTGGGTAAAATCGCTCATCTCCTTCTTGTAATACCTCTGCTGAAAATAGCAGTTGAGATAACATTGAACAGAGTAATCCTGATAACATTAATGATTTGATAATCTTCCACATATAACTTTTCCCTCTTATTGCCATGTGAAAGATTAGTGTACTTGAATTTGTGTGAGAAAATAAATAAAAATTATACCGCCAAAACTATATTGATTAGTGAGTTGTTTATTACTCTACACATTACTCCGAGTTAAAAGCTTTAATGCTACGATCCTAAGTGCGACGGCAACGGCGGTCCCCACAAGTGATTCCAAAAATCTAAATATCGCATTTTCATAGCCAGATACACTTGGACTTGCATAGCTGACTGCAAACACCACAGCGGCCGTTAGTAAGGCTAAGCGTAAACCTTCTTCAAAATTAATCAGTTTACAAATAATCGATATAATGAACATCATCGGTAGTAACACCCAAAAACCGGCTGAAAAATAACTCAATAAAATACCACTTATCAAGGCGCCTATCAAAGAGCCAATCACTCTTATGATACCCGAATGAATAGTCTCTTTTCTTGTGTCATGTAGTACCGTAATCGCTGAAATAGCACACCATAGAGCACTGATAGCAGGCATACCGCCATTACTTGCTGTCATTATATAACCCAATAAAAAGCAAATGAAAATTGCCACGGTCATTTCAACAGATAAGTATAGTTTTCCGCGTAAAGTTTGCGTGTTGAGATAGTCTTCCAAGTCGATATTTTTTGCCATGCTGCGTCCTCCTAAAGTGGCTTTATTCCCATTATAGCTGATGTTATACAAATCGTTGCTTGTAAAACTTTAATTTAAAGCTTGAAATTATCAGCCAAACAAGAAATAATACCATCCGTTGGTTTGGTCCTCTTGCGACGATAGTTTGTGAACCCCGTCAGGTCCGGAAGGAAGCAGCGGTAACAAATGATTCGTGTGCCGAGATGTGGCTGGACCAGCATTCAGTCAAAAGATTAGTTGTATTTGTATAGATCATTATAATCCATCGTTACAAGCAAGCGCTTTTCATATTCACCATCTTTCAGCTCTGAATAATGTACCAATGTGCTAATAAGATCCTTTCCAGTTAACGGGTTACCTTTTGCCAGCAAATCAGCACGCATTCTTCTAAATGCTTTAAACTTGTCTCCGGTATTTAAAAGCTTAAAATAAGCATCAACACTTGCTAATGGCGTCTCAAATACTGCCACTTCATTAATTGCACCTTTTGCTCTGTCTTTTGGCACCATACCACAGCCTTTACTAAAGCAGTGCTGACCAAAATAATTATTCCCCTGAACGGCAAATCTTGAAGTTCCCCAGCCAGATTCAAGCGCAGCCTGTGCTAAAACCATACTGGTTGGAATAACATTGACGCGCATTAAAAGTGGGAAAATAGCATAATTTGGATACGATGGATTAAAAGGGACTTTATAACTTTTTGCAAAACCTTCTAAGGCTGTAAGCTGTGATTTAGACAGCTTATTGCCCTGAATCACCTTTGCATTAATGTTCAGTAAAACCTGTCTCTCATTGAGTACTTTTGCCTGCGCTTGATGAATAAGCGGCAACATAAAGTTAATAAATGCCTGCTTTCTTTCTTTAATATTGGTGATGGATTTAAAATCTGGTTTTTCAGGCGATTGAGAGCAACTTATCAAAAACAGCGCCGTTAAACACAAAAAAGCCATGGTAAGTAGTTTTTTGCATGTCATCGTCTTATACACTTTCATCTCCGTTTTTTTCAGATCTAAGATGATAAACGTTTCCTTTAGTTACATTATTAACCATACTCAAAGGATAGAGTATGGTCAAGAAAAAAGGCAGCCTCGGTTCCACTGGCTATAGCTGTTGTTAACTTTTGTACCATTGTTGTTATATCACCAATGGCATACACACCCTCTATAGTTGTTTGATACTCACTATTTATCTCAACAAGCTTATTTTCCGTGATCTTGCAGCCTAGTGATTGAATAAGTGTTTTTGCCTTCAATTCAAAATCAAGATGCATGAATACTCCTCTGAAAGACTGATTCTCTCCACTATTGAAATCAACCTCTATCTTTTCTCCCACAATGCCATCAAGATAATGAATCGGTGTATCAACAACTGAAATACCTAAAGACTGTAAATGCTGATATTGATCAGTTGTCAGTGGGTTATGTCCATCGGTGAGCACTGTGAGTTTATCTGTCCATTTGCAAATAATCAGCGCCATTTGATATGCCTCCTCTATCGTACTATAAATAGCAAGCGCTTCATTTTGAAGCTTATAGGCAATACAATATGGACAGTGAAATATATTCTGTGGCCAAAAACGTGATATTCCCTGAATATTTGGCAGAATATCTTTCACTCCAGTGGCAAATATAATTTTTTTACTCGTCAACTTCTTATGACTTTTTAGACTCAAAGTAAAACATGCTTGCTCCTTTGCAATTGAAACCACCTCATCCTCTACACGGCTAACTTTAGGGAATTGATCTAGCTCTTCATTTGCACATTGAAGCCATACTCTAGCATCTTTCTGATTATACGTTGGCAAGTTAAATGCAACATCAGCATCTTTATTCCTTGGTTGTTTATCATCAATAATAACGACCTTGCGCATTGCATTTGCCAAAAAAAGCGCTGCACTTATGCCAGAAAAACTACCACCAATAATTGCTACATCAAAGACTTCTTCCATCATGCTTTCACCTTATATTCACAATAAAAATAGGTTTTTAGGTTATTTCACAACAACCTTTGAAAATTTAATTTCCATATCATTGCCTTTTGCCTCATGAATAACAATAGAGTCAGCATATCTGCCACCTGTCACCTCAACACTTTTAATTGCCTTGTTAAGCGGTGAGCCTTTTGGGACTAATGCAAGCTGCCAATGTTTTGTATCCCCTGTAAAATAGATATTGAAATACTCCTTGATTGCCTGTGTATTACCTTTAAAGATCGATAAAAACACGCGTGTAAATGCAAAAACAATCGGCTGCTGTTTCGCTGTTAGTACAAAAGGCGGATTATTCTCAATCGATTGCTCAATTTTATCATCTGTCACAACCAGCTTTGAAGCAAATGGCTTTTTCTGTTGCCAAATAAGTCCCTTTGCTTTAATCAACTGGAAAGTCCCTGTCGACACAAGCGGTTTTGATAAAAGCGCCATTTTACGCGTTTGTACAAAATCGCCTGTAATATGATAAAACTTTGCCTGCTCAGTCTGCACCTGATTAAACTGAGTGATATTCTTGGCTGATAGTGGGTGCTGGTAAATGCTGCTATTCTCATGATTATTCACGCTGGCATAGCCAGTAGCTCCCAATAGCATGAGCAAAAAAAGTATGACAAATTTATGGTATATTTTATGCATGTGGATAATCCTGAACCTTTTGTTGTAATAACTGGGGTGAGACAAATTGAAGCTCGTTGGTTTCAATATCTATCGCTAATTGCGTTGTTGAACCTTGAGTGAGCTTTTCTGCGCTTTTGTGATCTGATATAAGGTAGTTTATTTTTAATCGATTTTCATACTCAACCAATATCGCTTGAACATTAACCAGCTGACCAAAAATAGCAGGGCGAACAAACTTCACTTTAAGCTCAACCACAGGCCAAGCATAGCCTGTTTCTTTCATCGTATTATAGTTATATCCAAGCTTATCTAATAGTGCACAGCGTGCTATTTCAAAGTATTTAACATAATGCCCATGCCAGACAATATCTAAACGATCTACGTCAAAAAATGGAATTTTTATCTGTGTTGTATGCTCAACTTGTTTCATTCTCGGTAAGATCCTTTTTTTTCCAAAATGCAAAAAAATTAAACCACTGTTCAGGGTATTTTAGAGTATATGGCGCCAGAAAGTCACAATAATGCTGTGCATAATTGCTAAGTGCGATATCTCTTTTGTCTCTAGGCAAATCTATTCTTTCAGCAAAACGCTCCAAAACCACCTGATAGTTTTTAGTCTTTTCACGTAAACATAGCATCGTATAAACAGGTACTTTTAAGACAGATGCCAAAACAAATGCACCCTGAGGAAGCGTCACTTTTTCATCTAAAAACCTTGCCTCTATGCTGCGCTCAGGATTGTGAATTGAGGTGCGATCAGCCGCGATGACAACAAACTCACCCTGATCAACTTTATCTTTTAATGTAATTGCAAATGCTGGGGTAATATCCCGAACCGTAATTAAGTTGATATCAACATTCTCATTCACTTTTTTTAATGAAGCATTAAATTTCTGTGCATTATCATTAAAGACAAGCGCATTGACCTTGAGGCCTTTTACTTCCTGTGATAGTGCTCGCACGATCTCCATATTACCCAAATGTGCAGTCAAAATAACTGCACCTGTTTTTGCTTTGATATGTTCAAGCAAAAGAGTTTTGTTTTGAAACTGAATATCTTCAATAGAAACATCACCGCACCATACGGCAAGCTTATCAATCAAACTTGTGCCAAAGCCTTTAAAGTGCTGGAATACCGTCAACTTGCTTATGGGAAGATGTTGTTTTTTTTGATAATGCTTTAGTACCTCAATATATTCCTTTGATGCTTTTTTCGCATTTTTGGCAAATAGATAGAAATAAACCATTAAAAAAGCCATTAAGCCATAGGTTAAGCGATAGCCACATATCCGATAGCAATAAATACAAATTTTAAGCCCGATATAACTTCCACGCTCTGGTATTTTTGACCAATGCCCTACGCCTTTCCCACTGGCCTTATTCTGCTTATCCTCTTTGGATTGTTTATTTGTTTTTTTGACCATGCTTCACTCTAGCTTTTGTAATACATTTCAAACGTGGCATGTAATAGAACATTAAAAAAAATAATTTTGTATGTAAGCCAGAAATAGCAAGATTATCTCTTAGCATTTTGAAGTTGGAATGATTCTGAACAGGATAGTTCACTTTTGTCTCAATATAACTAATAGGCACACCTTGCCAATATAAACGAACCAGCACATCAATATCAAACCCCATTCTTTTGGATAATCTTTTTGAAAAAAGCGTGGAAATAGCTGCCAAAGGATAAATACGAAATCCGCACATTGACTCTTTCAAGCAAGTACTCCAAGTTTCAACAGACACCCAGAAATTAGTGATTTTTCGCCCATAAACACGAGATAAAGGCGCTGTACTATCATATTTGGGAAAGCCTGAAAAAAGCACTTCTGGAGCAGATTGGCTTTTTGCTAGAAAGTGTTCAATATCCTCAAGTGTATGCTGACCATCTGCATCAATTTGAAGTGCGTGAGAAAAGCCAAGTTCATAGGCTTTTTTTAAGCCATACATAACCGCTTGACCTTTTCCTTGGTTTATCTCAAAGCGATATAGTCTTGATAGCGAAAAATTGCTTTGTAGCGCTTCTATAGTTTCTTTATTCTGAGCGCTACTGCCATCATCAATAATAATACTAGGCAGCTGTAGATTTTGAAGGTATGCCAAAACCCGTGGCAATGCTGATACATGATTATAACTTGGAATAACCGCACAATAGCGACTCATAAGCCAATACGCCCGATTGAGTAGTTATTATCTTCATGGTCAAAATAGCGAAAGTGTAAAGTGCTGTCCTTTTTTATTAGCGCTAAACTGAGTGTTATATTAGGTCTAATTATCCGTGTGAACTTCAACTGTTTAATCACATTAATCATGGATTTATCTACCTCTAGATATTGACTTGCATATTCAATTGCAAAATCTAACTGTGCAACCCCTGGCAAAATAGGCGCCCCTTCAAAGTGTCCTTGAAATACAGATAAGTCCTCTGGAAAGTAAAGCTTTAAAAGACAAGAAAACTCTGCTTGTTGCTTTGAAGTTTCAATTAACTTTGTCTTGGGGTAATCCATCTCTACTCCTACATTATCATAAAATTAGGCATCATTTTGATTTAATATCTGTTATTCAAACAGTGATTTCAGCCAGTGTAAAGTCACTTTCCCTTGTGAATTATAGGTAATATTCTCCACATATCGAAATGACTTTGGCTGCAAAACGCCATCATACCATGCTGCCAAATATTTTTTGAGTTGGTTATTACAATAGCGCTGTCCCTCTTTTGTCAGCACTTTCTCTCCTTGTTCTGTCAATTGAATAACACATGCTAAATATTGGCGATTTTTTTGTATTACGAGCCCGTAGCATTGAGCAATCCAAGGGTGCTTATTCATTCTCATTTCAAATTCATTTAATGATAAGCGAAGACCTTCTATTTTAACAATCCGATCAACTCTCCCTAAGAGTTTAAAATGCTTCGCATCAATCAGTGCTATTTTGTCGCCCATCACTTCTTTTTCAGCAGGAAAGAAATCAGATTGCACACAAAGCGCCTTATCATCTGTTTGTGAAATACTGACACCTTTAAAGCTTTGCCAAATAAACTCTTTTTGCTGCACCCGCCATGCAACCACACCTGTTTCTGTGCTGCCTAATACCTCATATGGGTACAGTGAAAACATGCTTTCCAATCGCCCTGCAATCGTATCTTCCAATAAATTGCCAGCAGAGATGCATAATGTATTTTGTAATGATTTGGTATTTTTGCCCACATAATCTAACCGTGATAGAAACGCTGGTGATGTCACAACAATAGACGCTTGAGAAGATTCCAGTAAGCTTAAAAGCTCCTCTGGATAGGTAATGGTATCTTTAAAGATGCGCCTTTCTTCCAATAGCGGCCAAATAATCTGGAACATCAGGCCATACATATGGCTATGTAATACAGTGCTGTAGCTAATGCTGTCTTCACACACCCCAAATTTCTGTGACAATGCTTGAGCCTCATTACACAGATTCTCCAGTGTTTTACTCACCTTGACAGGGGTTCCTGTAGAGCCTGATGTGTATAAATGAATATAGAGTCTGCTTGCTACTTTTTTCAAATTCTCCGCTAAGTTAGATGTGTCAATTTTTTGACCCGAATCCTTCTCAAGGTGATTTTTCACAAAATCATCATCGATAACAACATCATAACTATCACTTAGCTCCTCTAGTATCCCTTCGGTTTTATTTGGCAATAGCACAAGCTCTTTTTGACATGACAAAATTGCAAAAAATAGTACACAAAACTGATACACATCCTCATTCAAAAGTGCAATTTTCTGCACTTTCAGTTTCTCTAATTTCTGTGCATAATCAGAAATCTGCTCTATAAACGCTTTTTTTAGAATCGCTTTAGCTGATTTATCAACAAATAATGCTTTATTATCCAGCTGATTATAAGTAAAAGCTTTTTCTATCATTTTCCCAACCATTGTTATTTGGCCTTCTTCACACGTTGGCGGACACCAATCTCGGTTAGCATTACAATAGCAATCAGAAGATAAGAGATAAAACCATTATAAATAGTCCATATTGTTATTGAAAAAAAGAGCGCCGTTACCAATGAAATAAGTGCATTAATGATGAAAAAAACACACCAAACAATGGTAACTTTTTTTGTATAACCAACCGCCGCCTTTGGCAATGGAGATTTTGCTGTCTTTTTTGCAACACGCAAAATAATATTTTCCGCAGTAAACAACGAGGATGAAAACAGGATAAAAAAACCTATATTCATTAAAATTGGATAGAGTTTGATAAAGAAAACATCACTGATAAAAAAGCTAATTCCCGCGCAAATAATTCCGATAAAAATAAGCGCAATAAAGGCTATTTTGGTATATTTTGTAGTGAGCGCGCTATTTCTAAGTGCCATAAATCGAAAGCCTAACAGTACGATAACAATTAGGCTTAAACTTTGAATCGATAAAAAATGAAAACCAAAATATATAATAAATGGATATAAGAAAAGTGCACCTAAAACAGCTAGTTGTATAAGCTTACGCATCTTCTTCTGGCTTTAATTCACGTTCTATAAAATCAACAATATCCCCAACAGTTCTGACCGACTTAAACTCCTCAGGCTTAAAGGTTTTGTTAGTTTTAGACTGTAAATGTACAATTAAATCAACCGCATCAATGCTGTCTAAATCCAGATCTTCATATAATCTTGCATCTAAAGTGACATCCTTTGGGTCAAGCTCAAAAAGCTCTTGAAAGATTTCCTGAAGCTTATGCAATATTTTTTGTTTATTCTCTGACATTAGCGTTCTCCTTGCTGGGATTGAATGAACTGAGCCAATGTTCGAATAGAGCGAAAATGCTCCTTTGTCTCCTCACTATCAGAGTCCAGCATTACATCAAAGTGTTTTTTAATTGCCACACCAAGCTCTAAAGCATCAATAGAATCAAGCCCAAGCTCTCCACCAAATAACACCTCATCTGAATCAATATCTTCAATTGTAACCTCTTCAAGGTTCAATGTATCAATTACTAAAGCTTTTAGTTTTAACTCAAGATCACTCATTTAGGGTATATCCTTTATCTATATGTTTTTGTAATATTACCGTTAGCTTTCTGGCCGCCAATGAAGGCAGCTCTTTGGTATCATTTAGGATATCTTTTGATATCAATTTATCACCAACAATAACAGAAAAGACAGGTTTTGTTGTGGGTATTGTATACCATTTATCATTTTTTGCGAGTGTCGATGGTTTGCAAACAATATGAATCAAACGAATTGGTGCGCCCGTTCGAATGGCAATTTGTGCTGCACCACGTTTAATTTGGATCGGTGATTTAGGTGTGCTTCTTGTCCCCTCTGGAAACATCAAAAGGTTATTTCCCTTGGCTAAAGTCCTCTCAATACACTTAAATGTTTTCTCCGGCTCAATGTTAGGAATGTAGCCTGCTTGAGAAATAATATGTCTGATGAATTTTCTCTCCCACATCGCAGATTTAACAATATTATCACAAGCGCTTAAACGAGAAGTAATTACAACATAATCAATCAAGGTCGGATGATTTGCAATGAACAAACAGCCTTGATCTTGTTGCAGTTTCTCAAAGCCAATAAATTCAAATTTGGCAAGGCCCAGTATTTGCATCAGTTTAACAAAAACAGAAAATGCGCCAGAAATCATCCACTGAGCAGTTTTTTGTGAGTGCTCTTTATCTTTTAGCTTTTTAACACACCATAAAATAGGCAGCATGACAAAATATGCCAGAACAATACTGCCAAGAAAAAAGCTAATAAAACAAACGCCCGTTGCAACTACACGCCATACATAGTTTAGTTTTGCCATAAGTTTTGTTATCACCTAAAGATTACTCCAATATGATTGCTTTAGTTTGCCTTTATACGCGCTAACAAATATGTTAGTTTAAGCATAGTTAATTATTTTAGTTACCACTGTATTTTTATATATGAAGCTTTTGCCAACGTCTATACTTAGCCTGCTTTTTACACTCTCATTTTGCTTTGCTGTGCCAATCTACCAAAAAATGAGCAAAAGTAGTACAATCATATCTGAGTTAACAAAGGATAACATTGTAAACTTTATCGAAATAAAACAAATAGGTAACTGGCACTATATTGGCGACCCTGATAAAGATATATTAGGCTGGGTTGCTCTACAGGCAAGTAGTAAAAATGATGCTTTTTTGATAGCGAAACTCAAAAAAGAGCATCTTGAATTACACTAAGTTTGCTAGTATTTAGGTAGATAAACAAAAGCAAAATAACAGGTTGATTGCATGAATAAACACATTATTGAATCAATAAGCAATATTAACGCGAATGACTTTAATAAACTACTTTTGGACAGTCGCCGAAGTGAGTTTATGTTAAGTCACGTTGCTAACCTGTTAAAAACAGACACCATTTCCAGCATTACTTGGCTACGAATTATTGATGAGCGAACTTTTCAGTTTATTACCAATTTATCCTCTAATGAGTTAAAAGATTATCTACACGCTGGTGTATGGCGCCAAGATAAACTAATGACACCACTTCAAACCACAGCATTTGAAGTGTTTGATTATGAGAGTATGTCTGCTCAGGGCGTTAGTGAGAGATATATCAAACAACACATCCAAAATTTGACGCTATTTATTGGAAAAAGTTATCATCTATATACCGATAACTTTGCATTTGATATTGATAAAGCCTATTTTAACGGACTTTCTTTAGAGCAAAAGATGCTGGTATATGAGCGTTTAACTGAAAGCATCCACTTACTTATGAGCTCTGTGTTTTTCCAAAATGAATTCCAGTTTAAAACAGCTGAGTTCTCCCATAAAGCAATTGATAAGCCAAAGCTACCAGAGGAAGTAAAAAAAGATTTTGATTTAAGTGATCTTAATGTTGAGTATCTTCGTTTTATCGCCACCGGTGCCACTGCTAAAGAAATTGCCATTCACCTAGATAAATCTTTTCGCTCAGTTCAGGGGAATATTGCCCAGCTCTGTGAAAAGTTGGGCTGTATTAATAAAAACCAGCTATCTGTTTTTGCCAGAATTATCAGTAGTTATGTACAGTAACTTGCTTCTTAGGTGTATTGCCTTCTTTAAAATAATCCAAAAAAGTATGTATCAGCTCTGATTCTTTTTTTGATGGAGGATAATAAGCATATATTATCATTCCAATATATTTCCATACTCCATTATCGCCATAAAGCACAGCAGTTATGTTCCTTAGATATGCGGCGGTTTTGTGATAATGCAGACTCATTAGGTGATAGATTAGAGAAGATGATCACATCATCTATTGAACTAATGTCTGTCAAGAGTTGATCTAATGGCATAGGACAACATTTTGCTTGAATACTTGAGGTGTCTGAGGTGAGTTCATACCTATACTCGCCTTCTTCATCCTGGTATCGCCCTGCCTCAGGGTCAATAATATGTAGCCAATAAGGACTATTTAACTGTAAATAGCCACCTAGAGGTTGAGCTTCTCTACTCTCAATAACACCACTCTCTGATACTGTGTTAATATATTCATTTTGTCTATAGACTCTTCTAGGAAACTGAGGTTCTGCTTTTGAAATCAACTTTTCTTTTCTTTCCCTTCTATTACGAATATCCCGAGCTTGTTTATTGTTACCAACGCCATTAATACAAATCATATGCCTACTGCTACCGGCATCAACACTAATCATTAGAGGTCCATAGTTATCTAATGCTTTTCGCATTAACTGATAGGCATGTGATAAAATAATCTCAGCATAATCAGTATGATCCTTGAGAGTAATACGCTGCTCGCGCAAATCATTAGCAGATCTCATGTATTTTTTTGCCAATACTTTAAGGTTTGGAATCTTTAATGGTGCCATGCCAAACTTCAAACGAAGTTCTCTTAAATCAAAGCCATTCCCTGTATCAAAACCAACGCGTTGATCTTTTGTATAACCAACTCTTGCACTGAGTGCTTTTCCCGTAACTTTTTGTACACCCCAAGGTATCCAATGAAGCAAATAATATGGATGATTGGCCGATGAGTATAACTCCCCTAGTTTTATTCTGTCAGATAAACTGGGGCGAATACCCAGTGAGTTTGCAGCCTCTTCTCTTTGCTTTTGATAGGCTAACTTTCTAAGTGCTTTCCAGTTCTCCCTTGGGGTTGAACCACCTTTCACCATCATTAATGCTGCATACCAACAAGTATAATGTGATTCTTGCCGAATTAATGGCACATCGTATAAAAGATCCCAATCCATAAGTCCCTCTGTATAGTTTCCATATTAAACCTCATCCCATTTACATGAGGTACTCATCACTTGATGAATATAAATAGTATCAATTCAGATTAAATAAAAGTCAAAATAAATTTACTTTTCATGCTGAATCGATTTTTTCTTAATCGCAATAAGATCTTTATTTAATGTAAGTCAACAGATTGATTTACCATACAATTACTTAGATAATATGGGCTGATATGTGTGAATTTCCACTTCAAAGGCTTCAATAAATGTTACAAAACGCACTACCTAAACTGCTAACTCAACTTATCGGCACGTCTATATCGGCTATTATTATTTTTATTATAGCCATTATTATCTACATTCTTCTATCTAAAAAATTCGCTACCAAAAAACAGCTGAGTCGACTTAAATCTCGGACTATTTATATTGCTATTGTTGTATTTTTGCTTGTATTAATCAAAATATGGGTTGAGGGATTTACACACCTCTTAACTGTTTTGAGTTTGATTGGCGCAGGGTTAGTTATTACAAATAAAGAAAATATTATGAACTTTACTGGCTGGATAATCATCAACTGGCGGGGGCTTTTTTCTGAAAAAGAACATATTCAAGTCACAGGTTACGCAGGAGTTGTTTCAGAGATCAAACTATTTTACTTTTATATTAATGAGACAAGCTCTTTTGGTGCCAACAGTTACACTGGTAAGTTAATTAAATTGCCAAACGCCCTTGTTATTACTAATCCAATCACCACACTACTATCAGAACAAAATTTAATTTTGCACAAAGTAACATGCACCATTGCCTTTAATCATCATACTTTAAATATAGCAGATCAAGCTCAAACCATATTAAACCAAAAACTCAATAGTGAATACTATCATCAAAGTGATGTAATTACTAAAACTGAAAGTAAATCAAAGAAACTTAAAACCCAACCCAAAGTTCCTTTACCTAAGGTGGAAATTAAGTTTATCTCAGACAAAGATAGTTTTCTTCATCTGCAAGCAAATTTTTATTGTTATAGTGAAGATGCTACATCAATTGAAAAAGATTATACTTACCAAATTATTAGATATATCAATAAGCTTACCTAAATCTAGTTTTAATTTACTACTCCCTTATTCAATATTGACTCATTGAAAGTCAATAAAGAAACACTGTAAAATGCTTTACTATAAGTATATACTGCCCTCAAAGAATGAAGTATAAGGGAAAAGTGATGAGTATTGATGTACTGTTTATTATTATTTATGTTGGCATATTAGTCTTTCTTGCTGGAGCTATTTCTGGCTTATTAGGCAAAAAGAAAGCATGTAAGGTTCTTATTCCTATCGGCCTTATTATCTTGATTATTGATCTGATCCTCTTTGCATTATTATAGATTCAAAATCTAAAACCTATGGATAGAAAATAAATATCAGCATTTTTATTCACTTAATGCTATTATCCTAATCATTATTTTTACAATCACTCTTTATATTTAAAACGCCAATGGAAATTACCTCAAGCAAATCGCTCACGCTTTTACGACTCGTGATGATCAATATCATTGCTGTTGATAGTTTACGCAATATCTCCATCACCGCACAAGCAGGTTGGGTTGTTGTTACATTTTATGTAATTGCTGCCATCTTCTTTTTACTGCCCTGTGCGCTTCTAACAGCACAAATGGCCACAGGATATACAAAAAACGGTGGTATTTACCTTTGGACCAAAGAGGCATTTGGTGCTAAATTCGGTTTTGTTATTTTGTGGTTACAGTGGATTTATAATTTAGTTTGGTTCCCCTCTATATGTGGATTTTTTGCTGGAATTATTGCCTATATCATCGCGCCCAGTTTTGCTATAAACCCAAATGTATTGGTGAATAACCCTTGGTATATGATTAGTATGAGTTTAGGGATGTTCTGGCTGGCTACTATTGTTAATCTTAGGGGAATTAAAACTTCAAGTACACTCAGTGTAATTGGTGCTGTAGTTGGCACCTTAATTCCCATGTTTATCATTATTGCTTTGGCGCTGTTTTGGGTGAGCTCTGGCGGAAAAATTGCGAATATCCCAAATGCAGAGGACTTTATTCCAAGTGTTAATAACATAAGCTCTTGGGGACTTTTTTTAACCGTTATGTTCAGCTTATTTGGTTTAGAGATGAGCTCCATTCATGCTGGCAATGTCAAAAATCCAAGAAAGAACTTTCCCAAAGCTTTAATGATTTCAGCAACAGTGATATTACTTTCGTTAATCCTGTCAAATATCGCTATTTTTGCTATTAGTAGTAATAACGCACACGATGTAGATATAATCACAGGGCTGATGGCGTCATTTAGTTACTTTTTTGCTAAATTTCATATTCCATGGATGTCTAGCATTATTGCTTTAACTTTAATTTTAGGCGCATTTACGACAGTTTCTGCTTGGATTATGGGGTTATCAAGAGCTTTTTGTGTAGCGGCTGAAGATAAGCTTATATCAAAGCGCTTTGCCATGACAAATAAATATGGTGCACCGAGTACAACGTTAATGCTACAAGGGCTGATTTTCTCTCTTTTTTGCATGGTTTATCTTTTAATGCCAAGTGTTAACTCAGCCTACTGGTTTTTAAGCGCACTGACTGCACAACTTGCTGTTATTGCCTATATTGGTATGTTTGTTGCAGCAGTTGTGCTTCGTAAAAGGCAGACAAAAACAACGCCAAATCAATTTGTAATTAAAGGCGGGATTTTTTCAACGGCATTTCTTTCAGCATTAGGGATTATCGGTGCGATTATTGCTATTATTGTGGGCTTTATTCCAACCGATGATGTCAGTGTTTCCACGCTTATATTTGATAGTATGCTTGTAGTGGGTATTATTCTCTCACTCATCATCCCACTATGGATTATTCGATCTTCAAATAAAAATAAATATCGCTAAGGGCTTTTATAAAGAGAGCTTACCCAAGTAGATAAACCAGTACTGGAAGCGTGAAAATTGATAATAGTGTTGTTGCTAAATATGTACTTGTTGCCTCTACCGGTTCAGCATTCCATTTCATTGCTAAAATAGTAGCTATGGTTGCAGTTGGCATTGCCAACAAATAAATAAGCTCTTTGGCACTATTGCCTTCAATATGGAAAATAAGCGTTATAATCCAAGCAATAAACGCACAGACAAAGCCTTTCATTATTAAATTAAATATAAAGCGTTTACTCAGGTGAATTTTTGCGCCATGTAGAGCCAGCCCAACAGTAAACAAAGAAATAAATACACATGAGTCGGCAACGGTATGTAATGTATTTAGTGCAAATGCTGGAATGATCTTACTTAATCCCATCAAATTAATCAATGTGCCAACAATCACAGCAAGGAACATAGGGGTTTTTATGGAACTTATAATGGCGGAAATAATTATGTGAAATATTCCTCTACCATGATCCATATGTAACTGCAATAGCATCACAGTGACAGGAATTAATGTTAGTGACACCACAAAATTTGCTTTTGCAACTGATACTAAAGCACTTACGCCTATAATATGAATTAAAAAAGGTATTCCCATTCCTCCCATATTAGGAAATGCACACAACATGGCTTCCATAGCAATATTATTAATCGGTTGCTTAAAAATGAATTTGCCCACTAACATTACAAAAAGCCAAATCAATGCCATTGCACAAAAAAATGCAACAAGCCATCTAACATCTAAAATTTGGTTAATGTCCGTGGTGAGCGTTTGTAAAAGTAATAATGCCGGAAATATAAAATCAGAAACCAGTTTTGCGCAGGCTTTTTTGGCTGCTTGGTTAAATAGCTTAAAGTGAATTGCCAGCCACCCTGCTGCAATTAAAATATAGACTGGCAATATTGTGTTAATAATGGCCAACATTTACTTTACGCTACCTTGTTAAAAATGATTTATATGAGATTAAGTATAGTGTATTTAAGCGCTTGTTCTGATTGTATTATATTCTTTTTTAGCATAACTCTTGTTGAATGTTAATTGATTTACTTATACTTTATTTGATAAATATTCAACAATATGAGTGCAAGCTCTATGTATGAGTTACATATATATTTGACATCGAAAAAAGATATTCTCTCACCATGTAAAGTTATAGAAAACAGCCCAACAACAGCCAAGGTCAAGCTCAACGTAGATGTGGCAAACAACAACTTCCTTATAGACATTTATTCTAGACTAAATGTCTCACTATCTAATGAACTTAAAATAACTATCGTTGGACATGGCGCTACAAACAGTGATCAGATTTCATCTAATGATAAGGAATCATCTATCTCTCTTGATAGGATTAGTCATGAACTCTCTCTACTATTTAGTAAAAACTGCCCATTTATTACTGTTATTTTTGTGGCATGTCAATCTGCTAATGGAGAGGGTTTAAATGATTCCATGCTTACGAACCTCACTCAATTTACTGACCTTACAGCAAAGCAAAAACTACTTGTTATTGGTTCTATACAATCTGTTTACTCTGATGATTACGGAACAAGTATTCATACTAAAGATTTCCACGAAAAGTATGACTTTGATTTAAACATGTATAGGCAACATAGACAAGAGTTAAACACTATATTAGATAAATATATTTATACAGACAAAGAAGTAGATAGAGCTACAATATTAGAAAAACGAATTCGGTTTGCTAAATCAAATCCTCAAATATTAAAAGATACAAAACCGGAATATGATGACGCTCTTAATTGTTGCGAAGAAATTATAGCTACCTGTGACGATATACTTGCCGAAGTTGATAAGTCTCAAGACCTGATAATTCCAAAGGAGGATCTGGAAGGTCTGATGGAGGTGCTCTTCGATTATATTGAACTCTTAAATGCCTGTAAAATAACAGGATTCTGTATAAACATAGAGAAACCAAACTTAGATAATGAAAATAATAGAACAAAATACTCAGTTACCCAGTTAATACAAAATATAAAAGCTAAAGCAAATCAATATAGTCAAAGATTGAACATAAAAATAAACAATTATCCAGCCAAACTAGCTCGACTTGAACGGAATTACACCAATAAAAAGATTAGCATGTATATGGGAAAACGAACACATATTAAATATGCATTAAAGGGCTATTTTAATGCTGGAGGTCTGGAAATGGGAAGGACTATATTTGATACACTTTCATTCTGGAGCTCTGGAAAATATTTTTCTTTAAAAGAGGATGTTCCAAAACTCATTAATGCTGCTAAACAACTTTCTACGGAAATAACACGAGAAGAGATAAATAAAATCCGTAATCGTGACGCTACTAAGACCATTCGTGAGGCCATTCGTGAGGCCATTCAAGCCAAATATCATGTCCTAGTAGAAAATGAGAGATAAAAGTCACATTCTTGATATTATTGCTAGCAAGGTTGAAGGCGCATTAATTTATTTTCTGTACTTTTCAAAATATCAACTATACTGATAATTGTAAGGTAAGTTGTGTTCCTTCCCCTCCTTCGATAACCTTTATGTTAGACGCACATGGCACGCTTACCTTACACTTAAAATCTTATTTTTAAACTTCAATTTCTTTCAATCGTTTTAATCTTGATTTGATAATGATAAAGATGATTTCTCAAATAAACCTCGGCATTTTTTGTGTGAATATTCGGCGTGTAACTGATATCCATTAACACCTTCCCTTGTTGGCTAAAAATGCGCTTATCTTCACTTTGCTGTAATTGAATTCCAGTGCCCAATAGCATGGTATTTAACACTTTTTCACTCGCATAAGTGAAGATAAAATCACTCAATGTTTGCTTGATACCCATATTTGCATTCGGCATCGGCAAAGAGGAGCTTTGTATGCTTTTACCATCATAAACAAGTGAAAACAAAGCCCCACCCCAGCCAGAGACAGCAACAAGTGTAATCTTGTTACTTGATGACTCCACCTGCACCTCAGTTGTATAGGATTTTATCTCATTGTCTATATTATAGGTGGCTGTTAATAACTGACTTGCCGTCATATTAATATCTAACGCTTTCGGAGATGGAAGGGAGATTTGTGTATTTTTAAAGATCGTAATATTAGGCGCCTGTGTTGCATTTGTACGAAAAAGTGCACAACCTGATAATAGTAAAAAGCTAGAAAATACTGCAAATAAAGTGATTTTATTTAGTTTTTTTAACATTAATGCGCCTCTTCCCAATTGTTTCCAACGCCAATATCAACGATAAGAGGCACTTTTAAAAGTGCCGCTGACTCCATCCATTTTTTAAGCTCATTATTAATGTTATCGAGCTCACTTTCTTTCACCTCAAAGACAAGCTCATCATGTACTTGCATAATCATATTGGCAGGAATTTTTCCCTTTGTGATCCAATCATCAATTAAAATCATTGCGCGTTTGATAATATCAGCAGCTGAACCCTGCATTGGTGCATTAATTGCGACTCTTTCAGCACCTCGTCTTTTTGCCATATTACGCGAACGGATATCTGGCAGATAAAGTCGTCTACCAAATATAGTCTCAACAAAGCCATATTTTTCAGCATACTCCTTCGCTTCATTCATAAAGCGTTTCACACCCGGATAACGTGAAAAATAAATATCGATATATTCTTGTGCCTCTGAACGTGGAATCTTTAACTGTTTTGCTAGCCCAAAAGCACCCATACCATAGATAAGCCCAAAATTAATAGCTTTGGCTCGCCTTCTTTGCTCAGAGCTTACCTCCTCGGGCTTGATTCCCAAAGTCTCAGCAGCAGTTGCCTGATGAATATCCAACCCCTGATTAAATGCTTTTAATAAGTTCTCATCTTCTGATAAGTGCGCCATGATTCTAAGCTCCACTTGAGAGTAATCAAGTGCTACCACCTTATAGCCTTCTCGAGCAATAAAGGCCTCACGTATTTTTCTGCCTGCTTTTGAACGAACAGGAATGTTTTGTAAGTTGGGATCTGAAGAAGACAATCGTCCAGTTGACGCCACCGCTTGATGATAAGAAGTATGCACCCTTTTTGTGATCGGGTTCACCATCTCTGGTAGTTTATCTGTATAAGTGCTTTTAAGCTTTGTTAAGTGGCGATGCTCCATTAAAAGCTGTGGCAATTCATACACCTCTGAGAGCTCTTGTAACACCTCCTCGGCAGTTGAAGCTTGTCCGCCCGGTGTTTTTTTAATGACAGGAAGCTCCATTTTATCAAACAATATCTCTCTTAATTGTTTTGGCGAGGATAAATTAAAAGACTCTTCTGCTAATTCATGACAACTTTCCTCTAAAGCTTTTATTTCTTTTCCAAGGATTTTACTTTGTTCCTTTAAAAGCTCACTGTCTATTTTCACCCCCATGCGCTCCATTTTGTCAATTACAAAACAAACGGGTAATTCTTCTTCTAAGTAAAGCTTTTCAAGTGCGGGAATCTCAGCTATTTTAGGCCAAAAATATTGATGTAATTGATAGGTGATATCTGCATCTTCAGCTGCATAGAACCCTGCTTTTTCAATCTCTATTTGATTAAATGTTAGCTGTTTTTTCCCTTTACCTGCAAGTGATTCAAATGATACAGGATCAATATTAAGATATTTCTTTGCCAGTGAGTCCATATCATGGCGCGTTGCTTGGGCGTCATATATATAAGACTCAAGCATCGTATCATACTTCACTCCCTTAACTTCAATACCCGCGCGTGACAGCACTTTCATATCAAACTTGGCATTTTGGGCAATTTTTTCTATTTTGCTATTTTCAAAAATAGGCTTCATTTTTGTAATAACCGTATCAAAATCAAGCTGTTCTGGCGCCCCCTCATAGTCATGTCTCAGGGGAATATAAACACCATGATGAGGCTTTAGAGAAAAAGATAAACCAATAATATCAGCACTAAATGTATCTAATGAGTTAGTTTCCGTATCAAAGGCAATTAGTTTTGATTGTTCAAGCTCCTGACAAAGCGCATCAAATTTTGCCATGTCAAAGATAATTTCATATTGCACTGTTTGCTTTGAATGGATTGGCACAACATTACTTTTATTTGCTTCAGCTTTTTGCAGATTTTTCAACAATGCCCGAAAATCATATCGTGAAAAAGCATCCGCCACATAGGTATAATCCATTTTCCGGCACTTTAAATCATCAATTGTGTAAGGAAGGTCCAAGTCACATTTAATTGTCGCCAGTTTATAAGATAAAGGCAGTATCTCAAGTGAATCACGTAAATTCTCGCCAACTTTACCGGTGATTTTATCAGCATTAGCCATCACCCCCTCTAACGAGTGATATTCACTTAGCCATTTCACCGCAGTTTTTGGCCCTACTTTTGGCACACCAGGTATATTATCAGACACATCTCCCATCAGCGCCAAATAGTCAATAATTTGGTTTGGTTGAACGCCAAATTTACGTATAACGTTCTCTTTATCGGTGTGTTCTTTTTTCATTGTATCTATGAGCGTCACTTGATCATTTACAAGCTGCGCCATATCTTTATCACCAGTTGAAATAACAACACTATAACCCTCTTTAGCCAAGTTGCAGGCCAATGTCCCTATCACATCATCAGCCTCTACACCCTCAACTTTAATAAGCGGAAAGCCCAACTTTTCTACCAACTCATACAAAGGCTCTATTTGTGTGCGAAGCTCATCAGCCATCGGTTTTCTATGTGCCTTATATTCAGGATATAACTCATGGCGGAAGTTTTTACCTTTTGCATCAAAGACAACTGTCACATACTCGGTATCAAGCTCAGCTGGCAATTTTTTTAACATATTAATCACCCCAAAGATTGCCCCAGTTGGCTCACCTTGAGAGTTTGTCAGTTGAGGCAGTGCATGAAAAGCACGAAAAAGATAAGAAGAACCATCAACCAGTACAATTTTTTTAGTCTCAGACATTATTTCAAATAGATATCAATATCAGCATAGATAGTACTATACCACTCATGGAATATTTTGGCATTTAAGTTTGCTATTAATCATTGCTCAAAGCTTAACTATTAAAAGCATGCAAGCCTGAAAGGTAAAATAACCACTTAAACAATTTGTGATTGGTGTTGATGTAAGTTTTATGGTAGTAATAAGGTTTGTATTTATACATCTAATTTTACTCAAAAAGGGAGAAATATGCTAAGTGTTATAGGTCTTTTTACAGTATTAGCTGTTGTTATTTTATTGTTAACTAACCGAGTTCTTCCAATTGTTGCACTGATACTTATTCCAATTATTGGCGCACTCTTTGCTGGCTTTGGAGGTACTGATATTGGCGAGTTTTTCCGATCTGGTCTTATAAAAGTTATGCCTACCGCTACGATGTTTGTTTTTGCTATTTTATATTTTGGTATTATGCAAGATGCAGGATTATTTAATCCATTAATAAAATATGTTGTTAAACTTTCAAGTGGTAGTGTTATCGCGATTGCAATTGGCACTGTTATTATTGCTGCTATTGCACACCTTGATGGTTCAGGCGCCTCAACCTTTTTGATCACTATTCCAGCGCTATTGCCTATCTATAGGCAATTAAAAATGAGTCCTTATCTGCTTGTACTATTAGTTGGTGCCAGTGCAAGCATTATGAATATGGTTCCTTGGGGAGGACCATTAGGCAGAGCTGCAAGTGTCATTGGTGCCGATCCAACACTACTATGGCACCCACTGATCCCACTTCAAATTACTGCTTTGATTGTGCTCATCCTCCTTGCCTTTATGCTTGGTAAGCGAGAAAAAAAACGTATTCTAACAGGTTATAACATAGATAAAGGCTTTATTGGGAAGAGCTTCTTAGATGATGATTCAAATAAAACTAATACATTTCATCACACCTCCAGCCGTTTAATGCTCTGGCTGAATTTTATGCTTACGATTCTGCTGATTGCTTTTTTAGTCACCGGAGTATTCCCAACAGAATTAACGTTCATGATTGCACTTAGTATTGCGCTCCCTCTTAATTTTAACAGCGTGCAAAAACAAATGGATAGAATTAAAGCACACGCACCTGGTGCACTTATCATGGCATCTATTATTCTAGCCGCCGGTGTATTTTTAGGTATTCTACAGGGTACTGGAATGTTAAAAGCACTGGCAGCGAGTATTGTAAGCATTTTACCGGCAAGTATTATTCCGCACTTACACATCATCATAGGTTTTTTTGGTGCGCCATTTGAGCTCTTATTAAACACTGATGCATATTACTTCGCCCTTTTACCTATCGTTGAACAAATCACCTCTCACTATGGTGTAGCACCTGAATCTACCGCTTATGCTATGCTTATAGGTAATATTATTGGAACTTTCATCAGTCCTTTTTCCCCTGCACTTTGGTTAGCACTTGGTCTTGCTGGAATAGAAATGGGAAAATATATTAAATACGCCTTTTTTTGGATATGGGGACTTAGCATAACTCTGCTTGGCATTTCATATTTACTCGGTATATTTTAAGTTTAAACTAGACTTGATACAATAAGGTTATCTATCGATGATTTATCTGAATAAACTAAAGCAAGCTTTTCACTTTTTGCTGCTTATAAGTGTTTTTATTTCAGCAACAGCGTATGGCAATAGTGTTATCTCCCTTTATCAATATAATCCCAATCAAAAACAATTTATCATCGTTTCAAATCCAAGCTCCCTAGATGTAAAAGGCAAACATCTTGCTCTCACCATACATGGTTTCCAAGACTCCCCTCAAGCCTTTAATACCCTTGCAGAGCACCTTTTAAGCAAATATGCATGCAATCAACTTAAAACCTCGCCTTGTTATGATATGGTGTTAGGTATTGACTATCCATCAGATGGTACTATCTTGCAAACCATTGGTATGCAAATGTCATCGCTAATACAGCCGCTTTTAAAACAAGCCACTTCAACTGATATCTATGCTCACAGTATGGGGGTTCTTATTGCACGGTATGAGCTTGAAAACCCAAATTTGTCTGAAAATATAGCACCATATATTCAACATGCCATTTTGATTGGTGGGCCGAATAATGGCATTCCATTTTATGTAAGAAATGATGTTCCAGATTGGCTTAAGCCTATTTGGAATAATCTTATTTCGGATGACATTATTAAAAGTATTGTTGGAGCATACAATCAGCAAATAATTCAAATGCTTTCCTATGGCGTTATTCCACAAGTGAGTGATAGTGCTGTACCCAAAGATAGTGATTATGTAGATCCGTTCTTATATAAATTAAACAGCGAGCCAAAAGATGCACCTTATGCAAGTAAGTTAAAATACTACTCCATTGCAAGTAATTTAAATCATACTGAGGATTCAGGAGCACTTTGGGCAAATGCAATTTATAGTTGCTATGCTCCTGCTGTAAATGTACTTTCATCTTTTGCGAATATTGTGTCTTGTGTTAATAGTTGCCGAAACCCACAAAATCAGCAAAATAAGGACTGTCGAAATACACCAAATGATGGGCTTATTGCGGTTTACTCAGCCAATAGCTATATACTTGCTTATAAAAGTGTATTTTGGAAAACCTATTACAATAACCCTAAAACACCTTCTAATGTTGTCATTAATAATGTGCCACATGCCAATCTACCACAGAGCGCTTTAGTGATATCACAAATCAATAAGTGGATGGATCAAAAAACTTGGTAAATTAGTGGTACGGGTCCTGCTGTTACTAGATATCTCATAAAGGCTACCGCTTTTAAATAAATTTTAAAGACTGTTTCAATAGCTTAAAGTTAGATATTTCCTGAATATAACTTTTCTCTGCATCTTCTATGTTTATCAGAACAAACTGAACAAAACTATGTGGCTTTAGCTGAACAAACTTCCCTATATCCGCAAAAATAACACTCGCTATTTTAGGATAACCTCCTACGGTTTGTCTATCAGCTAAAAGTACAATGGGTTGGCCATCATTTGGTATTTGAATGGAGCCTAGTGCAATTGGCTCTGAAATAAGTTCTTTGTTTGCATCGCGTTTTTTAATCATCTCTCCCTCTAAGCGATAACCCATTCGATCTGACTTTGAAGACACCTGATACTTATTTGAGAAAAATCGCTTCTTTGCATCCTCATCAAACCAATCAAATTGTGATCCCTTAGTAACACGTATAATCTCAATGTTTTGAGGATAGTAAAAAAAGCTTCTTGCAACAGACCATTTGCTATAAGCGAATCCCTTTGCTTGAATCATCTCTTTTAAAGAATTAAAGCCAGCTTTATCTGTTTGTGTTGCCTGTATATTCAAATAGTCATCTACTTTAAGCGCTCTTCCCAAAAAACCGCCAGCTTCAGCACGAAGATAGGTACTTTTACTACCTAATACCTTTTTAATCTCAAAACCGCCTCTTATCGCTAAATAACCATATACCCCTGATTGAAAGGCACCAATATCAAGCGTTGCACCTTTTTCAATATAAATTAATCTTCCCTGTGGAGCTTTAATATCATTGATTTTTATCTCAGCCTTAGCACCTGTAAGCGCAATAAAACAATCTTTTTCAAAGACTAACTTTGGTCCAAGCAAACATAGCTCAAGTACCCCCTCATTTTCATCATTACCAACAATAATATTGCTTAACCGAGCACTCGATGGATCCATGGCTCCGCCTTGTATTACGCCATATTGCTGATAACCCTCTCGCCCTAAATCCTGAATTGTTGTTAATGCACCTGATCTTTTAACATAAATACCCATTTTTATTTCCCTATTAATGCATTAAACTCATTTTTATCTATTGGAATAAAGCGCACAGTATCCCCCATTTGAATCAGCGTTGGTGGTGTTTTTTCAAAATCATATAATGTAAGTGGTGTTTTGCCAATAATCTGCCACCCACCAGGACTGGATAATGAATAGATACCAGTTTGTTTGCCAGCAATCGCCACTGAGCCTTTGGGTATTTGGGTTCTGGGTGTTTTTTTCCTTGGCATTTCAAGACTTTCATCTAAGCCACCTAAAAATGGAAAGCCCGGTGAGAAGCCTAACATATATGTATAGTATTCCTGTTCACTATGACGTTTTATAACTTCATTAATACTCATGGATTTTGCTTGAGACACCTCATTTAAATCAAGCGCAAACTCTTCATCGTAGCAAACTGGCACTTCAATTATTTTGCCTTTGTTTTCCTTAGTTTTAATTTCAATTTGATCTAAAATATGCTCAATTTTATTGTACAAATAAGCATAAGCTGAAAGCGATTTTGCATGCTTTTTAACAGCAAAAACATCATATTGAATGCTCACCGTGCTAAATGCCGGTGTAATACTTCTAATACCTTCTATCGGATTATTTTTGAGGTATTGATACACTGCCTGTACTTTGGTATTGCCCTCTTTTGATATCTCATCAGCCAACTGAATCAAAAGGCTTTGATCCGACAGACTACAAATTGAAAACTCTCTCATTTTATTTTCTCTATTATTCAATCAACACAAAACTAAAATAGGCTTCCACTTAAATTGCCAATAACCGCAATACTCATATAAGCCATCACAATCACAACCAAAAGACCTGTTACTGTTAACCAAACAGGGTGTCGATAGTGTGACCTTATTGATTTTTTATACACTGCTAACAACATGACAAATAGCGTTAAAGGTAAAATCATACCATTAACAGCACCAGCTAGTATCAACACTGTTACAGGCTTACCGATCGATGCAAAAATCAAGGTTGAGATGACAATAAAAGCAATGATTAATGTGTTTTTATAGCGCTCGCACCATGGATGAAAGGTTTGTACAAATGAGGTAGATGTATATGCAGCGCCGATAACCGAAGAAATAGAAGCAGCCCATAGCACAAAACCAAAAAACTTATATCCAATCGCTCCTGCAGCATACGAAAAAACAGAGCCCGCTGGATCCGAGGGATTTAAATTAACGCCTTGAGAGATGACACCAAGCGCCGCTAAAAACAATAAAACACGTATGACTGAAGCAATGCTAATTGCTGAAATAGCACTTTTATTAATGACTTTTATTGCACTTTTCCCCTTTACACCAACATCTAATAATCGGTGTCCTCCAGCGTAGGTAATATATCCACCAACCGTACCGCCAACAAGTGTTACAATCGCCATAAAACTAATTGATTCAGGTAAAACAACCGCTTTTAATGCAGATACAACAGGGGGAGATGATTGATAAGCAACATAAAGCATCAAAAGAATTAATATTGTTCCTAATACTAGGATAAAATAATCCATAAGCTTGGATGCATCTTTACTAACAAAAATAAAAACGGCAATAATTGCACTAATCAGGGCACCGACAACAATCGGGATTTGTGGAAATAAAATATGTATACCAAGTCCAGCTCCAGCAATATTTCCGATGTTAAAAACAAAACCACCTAGCACAATTAATGCTGATATAACATATCCTAAACCGGGCACAACCATATTTGCAATATCTTGTGCCCGCCTTTCTGTCACTGCAATGATGCGCCAGATATTCAGCTGAACAATAATATCAATAATAATCGACATCGCGATAACAAAAGCCAAAGAAGCTTGAAGCTTTTGGGTAAATACCGTGGTTTGTGTTAAAAATCCAGGCCCAATTGCTGAGGTTGCCATTAAAAAGGCAGCGCCAATTAAACTTCTAATTTTTGACTTTTTGTCACTTGCTCGATCTAGTACTAACTCACTCATATCCCCTCCAGCTTTAACTTTCTTATATTTCAGCCATAAAACCTTATTTATAAAGCAAATATTACTTGCTTATCTTAGAACACTTAGCTTACAAATAACCAAGTTGAATCATTAACTAATTGCTGCAATTTCAATCGATGATTGCAGTAGTGATTGATTCAGCGCTTGAACAAACTCAAGCGCATGAGCACCGTCCCCATGAATGCAAACGGTATCTGCTTTTATCTCTATTTCTTTTCCAGTTACTGTCATTACTTTTGATTGCTGAATCATTGATAATACTTGTGATACAGCTTTTTCATCGGACTCAACAAAACAGTTTTTTTGTGAACGTGGTGTGAGCGTTCCATCTTCCTGATAGGTGCGATCAGCAAAAACTTCATTGGCAACTTTTAATCCAAGTGCATTTCCAGCTTTAGCCAATTCACTACCGCTTAAGGCAAATAAGGTTAGATTAGGATCAAAGTCATATACTGCATTAGCAATGCCTGTTGCAATTTTACTATCTACAGCAGCCATATTATATAAAGCACCATGAGGTTTAACATGAGAAAGTTTTGTTTTTTTTGCCATGACAAAACCAAAAAGTGCACCAATCTGATAAAGCGTAAAATCATAGGCTTCTTTTTCAGTAATTGCCATTTTTCTTCGACCAAACCCTAATAAATCAGGTAATCCGGGATGAGCGCCTATGTTTAAATTGTACTTAATTGCCTTATCTAATGTTTGATGCATAATATGTGGATCTCCCGCATGAAAACCACAAGCAATATTAATTGAGCTTATTTTAGACATAATCTCATCTTCATTAACATCAATACGATACACACCAAAATGCTCTCCCATATCACAATTTAAATCTATTTTCATATCTCTCCTGTCTTCTAAAAAGTTCACTCATAGAATAGATCCAGCTTTGCAAAGATCACTGACACTATATACCACCCGCAAAATGATTCGCGAGTGGTATACATTCAATATTGACTATACAACCTGTTATTTACTTTGAGATTTAATGTCAAAAATGGTTATCTGCTTCTGTGTATACAACACAGAAAACAATCTAAAAACTGATATTAAAAGTTTCAATATCCACACCACCTCAACCTACAAAAATATCATTTATGTAGATTTATTGCAAAAGAAAACAAGCTTTTCGATTTTCTATTTCCGATCAGCCTATTTTTACGCTATTATGTGCTGGAAGTAAATTGTAAGAGTTTACTTGCAACAGGGGTGCCGCTAACACTTATAATGTGATACGGCTGAGAGCGAAAGCAACCCTTTGTACCTGATCTAGTTAATACTAGCGTAGGAAGTTGTCATTTATCACAAAAACTGTTTTTTGCCTTCTTCTTGCGTGTAACATAATCAAATGAGGATTTATTTATGTCACAAGCGCCAAAAGAGAATATTGAACTCTCTTCTGAGTTACAAACACCCTACCAAGCTTCTGAAAAAATCTACCATCAACAAGATGACATGCAGATTCCTTTTCGCCATATCAAACAAACGCAAACTTATACAGAGCAAGGTTACATCAATAATCCTGCTATTGCTGTATATGATACATCGGGACCTTATACTGATGAAAACTATCAGCATGATTTAACTTCAGGCTTACCAAAGCTTAGAAACCGCTGGATTAAAAATAATGATGATATTATAGAGCTTGATGGTTTTAGTGCGCATTATACACAGTCACAACAAGGTAAAAAATTTCCAAAGCGTACAAACCCACTAAAGGCAAAAGAAGATCACAATATCACGCAAATGCATTATGCTAAAAAAGGAATCATCACAAAAGAGATGATTTATGTTGCAGAGCGTGAAAACATCAAAAAAGCCAATCAACATTTAAACGACCCTGTTTTACTGAAACAACATGCTGGAAATAGTTTTGGTGCAAATATTCCTCAAATCATTACACCAGAGTTTGTTCGTGATGAAATTGCCAGT
This sequence comes from Fangia hongkongensis FSC776 = DSM 21703, assembly GCF_000379445.1. GTDB lineage: Bacteria > Pseudomonadota > Gammaproteobacteria > Francisellales > Francisellaceae > Fangia > Fangia hongkongensis. The sequence goes on along the minus strand of NZ_KB902273.1, from coordinate 84,331 downwards.
GGTCGTGCGATTATTCCAAGTAATATTAATCATCCAGAAATGGAACCGATGATTATTGGTCGCAATTTCTCTGTTAAAATCAATGCCAATATTGGTACATCAGCAGTGAGCTCATCGATTGCAGAGGAAGTTGAGAAAATGGTTATTGCCACAAGATGGGGGGCTGATACGGTAATGGATTTATCAACCGGTAAGCATATTCATCAAACGCGTGAATGGATTATTCGAAATGCTCCAGTTCCAATTGGCACTGTTCCTATTTATCAAGCTTTGGAAAAAGTCGATGGTCGCGCTGAAAAGCTCTCTTGGGAAGTCTATAGAGATACATTAATAGAACAAGCAGAGCAAGGCGTCAGCTATTTTACCATTCATGCAGGGGTGTTATTAAAGTACATTCACCTTACTGCCAATAGGCTCACAGGCATCGTCTCTCGTGGTGGCTCGATTATTGCCAAATGGTGTATCGCTCATCATAAAGAGAGCTTCTTATATACGCATTTTGATGAGATTTGTGAGATTATGAAAGCCTATGATGTTTCTTTTTCATTAGGAGATGGCTTGAGACCGGGTTCCATATTAGATGCAAATGATAAAGCACAATTTGCAGAGCTTGAAACCTTAGGCGAGTTGACAAAAAGAGCATGGGAGCACGATGTTCAGGTAATGATTGAAGGCCCAGGACATGTTCCGATGCAAATGATCAAAGAGAATATGGATAAAGAGCTTCATGATTGTTTTGAAGCTCCTTTTTACACATTAGGTCCACTTGTAACCGATACAGCGCCTGGCTATGATCATATCACTTCAGCCATTGGTGCCGCTCAAATTGGTTGGTATGGGACTTCTATGCTTTGCTATGTTACACCTAAAGAGCACTTAGGGCTTCCTGATAAAGAAGATGTCCGCGAAGGGATTGTCACTTATAAGCTAGCAGCTCATGCAGCCGATTTAGCAAAAGGGTTTCCAGGTGCACAAATCCGTGACAATGCTCTGTCAAAAGCACGTTTTGAGTTTCGTTGGCAAGATCAATTTAACTTAAGCTTAGATCCACAAAAAGCACAGGAGTTTCACGATCAAACCTTGCCAAAAGAAGGTCATAAACTTGCACACTTTTGCTCGATGTGTGGCCCTAAGTTTTGCTCTATGAAAATCACTCAAGAGGTACGTGAATATGCTGATAAAAACGCACTGTCAGTTGATCAAGCCTTAAGTACTGGTATGCAGGAGAAAAGTCACGACTTTATTCAAAAGGGCAGCGAGATTTATCATAGCGAGCCATAACATGAAAATCGCAATTATTGGCAGTGGTCTTGTTGGTAGAGTAATGGGATTGACGCTACTAACTGAGATCAACAATATCTCATTAGATTTTTATGAAAAATCGAATGATTTTAATGGTAACACAAGTTGTGGCCATGCCGCAGCAGGCATGGTTGCCCCAATCTGTGAGCTAATAGAGAATAATATTGATCTGTATCATCTAGGTCAAAAAAGCATTCCTATCTGGTCGTGTTTCAATCAATTATTGCAAGAAAAGATTTTTTCTTTATCTAAAACATGGGTTTTGGCACACCAATATGACAAAAATGAGTTTAATGCGTTTAAACAAAAGATCTATGGGTTTGATATTAATCACACGCTTCTAAAAGAAAAGGAGCTTTGTCGTGAAGAAATTGATAAAAATGCCTTTAACTATAACCTTTTAAATCACTATATTGAAGTCGATGGTGAAGGATATGTTGATACCGATTTATTCTTTAAACAAAGCTGCGATTTTTTTGCCATGGCAAAAGAAAAAGTGAGAATTTACACCAATCGAGATATTTGCTCCGCAGAAATTAATACATTAAAACAACAATATGATTGGGTTATCGATACTCGAGGAATGGGCGCGAAGGAAAATCTACCTAATCTTTATGGTATCAGGGGAGAAGCACTTTTGATTCATGCACCAAATGTTCATATACAAAATGTTATAAGACTTTGCCATCCACGTTATCCACTTTATATCGTGCCAAGAAAAAATCATCATTATTATATTGGGGCAAGCATTATCCAAAATGATGACTATTCTGATATTTCGCTCAAAAGCATGATGGATCTTTTAAGTGCTTTAAGTGTTATTTCTCATCAATTCTTAGAAGCGCGTGTTGTTAAAACATATGCTCAGGTGAGACCAACTTTTAACACCGGTATGCCTAAAAGTATAATTCATGATAATATAATTTCTATCAATGGATTTTACCGCCATGGATATTTACTATCCCCCGTTTTATGTAAACAAGTGATAACCAATCATATACTGGAGAAAACAATATGATCGAAGTGACCATTAATGGTGAAAAGACCAATTTAGATGACAATACCACCATCACACAATATCTTGATAACTTAAATATTCAGCTTGGTTATGCCGCAATTGCTGTTAACCAAGATATTATCTCTAAGCATAAATATCATGAATATCAATTAAAAGAAGGGGATATTATTGAAATTTTAACACCAATGCAAGGAGGTTAATATTCAAATGGGGATAGATATTTATGGCAGTTTACTTAGAAGTCGAATGATTTTAGGTACAGCCCTTTATCCAACGATGGAGCTTATGTTACAAGCAATAGAAGCTTCAAAAGTTGATATGGTTACGGTATCGTTAAAGCGTGAGTTAAATGCTGGGAAGAATAATTTTTTTTGGGATGCTATTAAATCACATCAACTTAAAGTTCTACCAAATACTGCAGGCTGTCGTAATGCTGATGAAGCTATTACGATTGCAAGAGCAGCAAGGGAGATCTTTAATACAAATTTGATTAAGCTTGAAGTGATTGGTGATGATTATACTTTACAGCCTGATAGTTTAGAGCTACTAAAAGCCACTGAAACGCTTTTAAAAGAGGGGTTTCAAGTGTTGCCTTATTGCAACGATGATTTAATTATCTGTAAGAAACTAATCACCTTGGGTTGTAGGGTTATTATGCCCTATGCTTCTTACATTGGAAGTGGTCAAGGCATCGTCAATCCGCAAGCATTGGCATTACTGGTTAATCGCTTTTCTGATACAAGCATTATTGTTGATGCTGGTATTGGCACCCCATCAGATGCTGTTAAAGCGATGGAAATAGGGGTAGATGGGATTATTTTAAATAGCGCGGTCGCTTTGTCAGATGATCCACAAAAAATGGCTGAGGCGTTTTCTTTGGCCATTATATCAGGTCGCCTTGCTTATGAAGCAAAACGAATGCCAAAAAGAGACTTTGCAAAATCAAGTACTCCATTACAAGATACTCCATTTTGGCATCAACCATTTCAAGCATAACCAATACTCCCTCTGAACAATCCTACCCAAACAAAGCTCTTTTGTTGAATCTCTCTAACAAACACAGGTTTTATCCACATTACTTTATCATTCATCGTTATCTTATGGATAAATTATACAGGATTTTTTGAGAAATAATTTTTCCCTGTTTAATTTATATTTTATACACACATATCTTTTAAAAGGAGTGAAGTTTATAAAGATAAAGAAATTTATTTTTTCTTGATATTTTTGTTATTAGTTTGCGTTATCCTGTGGGTAAATAATAAGAAAAACTTATGAAATAAAGGTTTCAGATGTGTATAAGTTTGTGAGTTAAGATGTGTATAACTTGTGGAATATCTGTGGATAAGTATGAGAAAATAAATTGAAATTTTTATTCACATTTTTATTAACATACTTGTGAACAAGGTTGTAAACAAAGTTATCAACAACTAAATTAACATAGTGTCCACATAGTTATACACATAGTTATCCACAGATTTACTATCAGGGTCATTGCATGTTGAAAAACCCCTGATATAATCAGTCAGCATATGGTTAAACTTGATCTTGAGAATCGTGATAAATGTCCGCAAAGTCGCGTAACTACTTGATTTTTAGAGGGAAATGAGAGAGATGAATTTTTGGCAGCAATGTTTAGATCATTTAAGAAGCATCGTTTCAGAACAAGAGTTTCGTATTTGGATTTCACCTTTAAAAGTTAGTGATCAAGGAAGTTTATTCACAGTCTATGCCCCCAATCAATATTTTTTGGGGTGGATAAAATCAAAGTATAGACACAAAATTGTGGATACTCTTAAAAAAGTGAAAAAAAATGACAATTTAATTGTGGATTTTTCCATATCCAATGAGTTAAGTATTAATACAGATAAATTATCTGTGGATAATTTAAACAAGGAATCAAAATCAACACCGATTTCATTGTCAACGGTTGGTCCACAAACAGATTTATTCACACAAACCGCATCGCGTAATAAAATAGTATCCACAGCACAGCAACAATCTTCAAATGATTATCAGGATGTTCAAGAAGTTGAAATGGATCTTATTGGGATGTCGAATGAGCTTCATGGTTTTGATGAGGCGCTTGCTTTACCAAAGGGAAGAAAAAATGTTGATTTTGGCTCTCCTTTAAAGAAAGAGTATAGTTTTGATAATTTTGTAGTTGGAAAAGCCAATGAAGTTGCAAGAGCTGCGGCTATGCAAGTATCTGTCAATCCAGGGTTGGCGTATAATCCGCTTTTTATCTACGGAGGAAGTGGATTAGGGAAAACACATTTAATGCATGCTATTGGTAATTATGTGCTCCATAATACGCCAAATGCAAAGGTGCTCTATGTTACCTCTGAGCGATTTGTTAAAGATTATGTTGATGCAGTAAGATTGCATTCAGGTGATGAATTTCAAAATTTTTATCGCTCTGTTGATGTTCTTTTGGTTGATGATATTCAATTTATAGCAGGAAAGTCAGGCTCACAAGAGGAGTTTTTCCATACCTTTAACACGCTACTTGAAAATGGTAAACAGGTTGTTTTATCTTGTGATAAATATCCCAAAGAAATTCCTAAATTAGAGGAACGCTTGGTATCACGTTTTGGCTATGGTTTAACTGTTACAATAGATATTCCTGATTTAGAAACAAGAAGCGCTATTTTATTACATAAATCAACACAATTTGGCAGGCCAATCGATCAAAATGTGGCGCTTTTTATGGCAAAACATATTCGTTCAAATGTCAGAGAGTTGGAAGGTGCGCTTCGTCGGGTTTTAAACTACGCACAGTTTAATAAGAAATCAATCGATGAGAAGCTTGCTTATGAGTGTTTGAAAGATGTGATTTCAATACAAGAAAAAATTGTGAAAATAGATAATATTCAGCGAGTTGTTGCTGATTATTATAAAATAAAAATTACAGATTTATTATCAAAACAAAAAAGCCGCGATGTTGCAAGACCAAGACAAGTTGCCATGGCGTTGGCAAAAGAGTTTACCAATCACTCATTGCCTGAAATTGGTGGATTTTTTGGTGGTAGAGATCATACTACAGTGCTACATGCTGTGAGAACAATTAAGAAGTTAGTTGCTAGTAATGTTGATCTTAAGGATGATTATCAGACCTTATCGCGCAAGCTTGCACACTAAATTTAAGAAAGTTAAGAGAAAATAAAAATGTTTAAGTGTACTTTTTCTAAAGAAAACATCCTAAAGCCTTTACACTCAGCTGTGGCGATTGCTGATAAGAAGCACACAATGCCGATTTTAAGCTTTATCTTATTTGAAATAGTTGATAATGCGCTTGTGATCAAAGCATCAGATCTAGATACCGAAATTGTGGCAAAAGTTGAGCTAAATGCTGCCTCTGAAGGGGGAAAAATTACACTGCCTGCAAGAAAGTTGATGGATATTATTAGAAATATGCCTGATGGCGCAGTAATTGAAATTTCTCAAGAGAGTGAGACAAGGGCGCTTGTTCGTTCGAATTTAAGCAAATTTAGTTTAGCAACACAAACACCTAGTGCCTTTCCTGCTATGAAGGAAGATAGCGCGAAATCAATGTTTAAAGTGCCGTTATTATCCTTAACTCAGGTGATTAAGCGTGTACAATTTGCCATGGCAAATAATGATGTGAGATATTTTCTAAATGGCATGCTATGGGAAGTGCAAGGTGAAACATTCAGAGCCATTGCAACAGATGGCCACAGAATGGCAAGCTCTGAGCTAACAATAGAGGATACTTATTTAGACTCAGTTCAAATGATTGTGCCAAGAAAAGCGATCTCTGAGCTGCAGAAAATCATTTCAGCCCAAGAGGATGTAGAAGCTGAAATCCAAATTGGTAAAAATTACTTCAAATTGGTATTACCAAACTATCAATTTACCTCCAAATTAATCGATGGGCGCTACCCTGATTATACGCGTGTTATACCACAAAATAACAATCGTGTTCTAATTGCAAATCGTTTGGAAATGAAACTAGCCCTTATGCGAACTTCAATTTTATCAAATGAAAAATACCGCGGAGTTAGATTGAATTTGGATCATAATAAGCTTGTTTTTTCAGCTAACAATCCTGAGCACGAAGAAGCACAAGACCAAATTGAAGTGCAGTATAACGATCAAGCAATGGAAATTGGTTTTAATGTAGGGTATCTTCTTGATAGCATGAGTGTATTGGATTCAGAGAAGGTTGATCTATACTTTGATACGCCAGCGATGAGTTTGTTGATTAAGGATGACACAACAAAAAGTCAATATGTTGTCAGTCCTATTCGTCTTTAATTGCTTATTTAGTGATAAAAAGTCATTTAGTAATAGGTTTTTTTTGATTTAATTCTTTTGAATTAAAGCACTAAATTGCAGGCGATTTTCTTTTATGTTTAATGACATAGCTTGCTAAAATAATAATACTCACCAATGACAGTAAGCTGAAGCTAACAGGAAGAGTCATGGTGTCTCTAAGAGGTAATGCTGTTACAATGGCTGTAATCGCTGAGGCCATTCCCATTTGAAAAAATCCCATCATGGCAGAGGCCGATCCTGCTGTCATTTCAAAGGGGGCAAGTGCTTGTGCGGTCGCAATGGGAATTACAAACGCAATACCAGTAAAAACTATCACGACAGGGATAAGTAGGCTAATTAAATTTACAATCTCTAATGACATAAAAATAAGCAGCAGTAGACTACCAATTAAACTAATGACCATGCCAACCAGTAAAATGGAGTTTTGCTTTAAGCGATGGCATAACATTGTGCAGATAAGCGAGCCAACCATAAATGCCAATACGATGCCAGCAGCGATGACAATAAACCAAGGTTTGGATAAATGCAAAGTATCAATAACAAGCGCCGGTGCTTCAACTAGGCAACTATACACCATTCCTATGCTTAAGCCTAAAATACAAAGATAGACAAAATATCCTTGTGTTCTAAAGAGTGAGAAATAGTTACTGATCAGCTTTCTAGGACGTGTGGCGCCTTTATTTTTTTTCTTTAGGGTTTCAGGAAATAAAATAATCACTGCAATCAGTAGAATAATTGCCAAAGCAAATAAAATGCTAAAGTTCATTTGCCAGGTAATAAATGTACCAACAATCGCACCAACTCCTGGTGCAATTGCAAAGGCGGTGTTCATCTTTGCAAAGACTTTTCCTTGCTCTTTATGAGAGAAGGCATCACGCACAGCAGCACTTGAGATAACAGCACCTGCACAGGCGCCAAAGCCTTGAATAAAACGCCCAGCAATAAGTATCGTAATATCTGTGCTAATTAAACAAATAATAGAGCCTAATAAAAAGGCAACTGCACCGATTACCATAATAGGTTTTCGGCCATAGCGATCTGAAAAAGGACCATAGAGAATTTGACTGACGGCATAGCCAAATAGATAAAAGGTAATCGTCAGTTGAACATTGTGATAAGCAGTATTAAATGCCTTGGCAATACTGGGTAGGGAAGGCGCATAAATCGTATCACCAAAGGGTCCGACTGATATCATCAGCACCAAGATAAATAAAGAGGGAGTAGCAATTGCTTTAAGCTTATTTGACATCAAAGTATTCTATAGTTTAATCGCCGCTAATGTTCCATCGTTTGTTTGTACGATAATATTCCCATCGCTAATAGCAGGCTGTGCACGAATGCCATCACCGCCAATATCAACGCGACCTAAATATTTACCCGTACTTGCATCAAAGATATGTACATAGCCCTCATAGTCACCGACAAATACTTTTCCTTGATAATACAAAGGTGCAGAAGTCTTTCTGCCTTCAAGGATGTCTTTTTTCCATAAAATATCACCAGTTTTAAGTGCATAAGCCGTGACATCTCCACTGGCATCTGTAACAAATAATGCTTTGTTATCAATAGCAAAGTTGTTAAATACTGAGGCTTTTTTCTGCCAGTTAACCACGCCCATTTGCGTGTCAAAACTCATTAAGTTTCCTTGGAAAGTGGCTATATATAAGGAAGCTCCTGATATCAGTGGTGTGGCATTAATATCCACCATTTGTTGTGCTTGTGAGCCACTTTGTGGCAATGCAATTGGGTTATCCCATTGTTTTGCACCAGTGTCTTGATTAAAGCCCCATAGGCTGCCAGAGGAAGTGCCAGCAAGCACAAGTCCTTTAAATACAACAGGGGAGCTGTTACCAACAAGCATTAAATCAGGTGTTGATGTTGATTCGTTCCATTTTTGTTTGCCAGTTTTAAGATCATAAGCACTAATACTGCCATCATGGGTTTGTAAATAGATCGTGTTATCAGCTATGGTTGGCTTGGCAAAGAGGCTACTTGGAATATCGGTTGTCCATAGTACTTTTCCATTGTCTTTATTTAAGGCAATCAATTTCGCATGTAAGGAACCGGCAACGATAAAATCACCACTGATGGCAGGAGATGAAGTCAGTTTAAGGTGTGTATTGGTATACCAGATATTTTCACCTGTTTGTGCATTGACTGCACTGATATAACCATCATAGCTTGAGGTATAAATAACATTGCCATCAACATTTGGCGCAAGTTTGACATCAAGTGTTCCATCGGTTCCGCTACCAATATTTCTATCCCAAATGTACTCAGCATGGACAGTCGGGGTGAAATCAACAAGTGGCTTTGGCGGAATAGCATTACTTTTGTTCCCACAGCCAGCAATCAGCAAAGTGACTGTAATCGGTAAAATAAAACCAAAGAGAAATTTTTTCATTATTTTTCCTGTGAATGCTGTTTATCACTATGATTAGCTAAATATACATTTAAAGAATCAAGTTTCATTTTTAATAAGGTATTGATGTTTTTTAGCTCTGGTTTATCAGCATGTTTTAGCGCTTTTTCCCAAGCTACTTTTGCATCAGCATATTGTTTTAAGGCAAAATAAGCATTACCCAAAATCATCTCTTTGGATAGCTCAAAACCAGCGAGTTTGATATTATTAAGGGTCACAACGGCAGCTGTAGGATTGTTTTGTGAAATTTGAATTCTTGCTAAACGCACCGATGCAATTGCTGCCAAGCTCTTGTTTTTGCTATCTGTAATAATCTTAGCAAGTACTGTCTCAGCCTGAGAAAGTTTATTATCAGATATCATGTTTTTTGCTAAAATAAAGCGTGCAAAATCACTGTAAATACTTTCAGGATAAAGGTTAATGATGTTATTTGCTTGTGCAGTAATCGCTGAGGTATTATTTGGTGAGCTTTCTATCACAACAGCGAGATTTTGATAGAGATTAGCCGCTTCAAGGTTGTTCTCAAGTGTACGCTTATTCCAATACTGTAGTGCAATAATGGCGATAAAGATAATACATACAATGCCGAGCACTTTTGCGCCGTGTTTTTTCCACAATCGTTTGAATCTATCAAACTCTTCGTTGTCAATCTTATCAGACATGTTGGTATTTAAAGCTATTTAAGTTGCCCATAATATAACATAAAGCGTGGTGTTGCAGTAGTGGATATTCCGGATAAGCGCGCCTTGAAAATAAAAATGACTATTTGCTGGTATAAAGACGCTTGCAAATAGGGGGAGCTCTTCATAATTTTATAAAATTTTTATTTTTTACCTGAAAAACCATATCGAATTTTTATACGCTTACCCAATACAATATCTCACTTGTTAACACTGTATTAAAAAATAAACATATTCACAGTGTGATAATCAAAATTGGGAGTGTATAAATGACGATTTTCTCTGGTATTGTAATGGCTTTTTTAGCTGTTTATATGATTATTGTGCTTGTGTTTCCTGAGAAGTTTTAGGAGCACATTATGTATAGTAACTTTATTTTATTTGCACTGTTTATTTTAGTGCTATTAGTGATTAGAAAGCCTTTAGGTGCCTACATTTATAAGGTGTATCATAATGAGAAAACATGGCTTGATTATTTTGCCAAGCCATTAGAGTATTTGTTTGCAAAATCTTTGCACGTTAATCTAACAAAAGAACAAACACCAAAGGCGTATCTATCGGCGCTTTTGTTATTTTCCTTAGCATCTTTTGCCTTTGTCTATTTGATATTGATTTTTCAAGGTGTTTTACCACTTAATCCTGCTGGAATTGCAAATATGTCATGGGATCAAGCCTTTAATACGGCAGCAAGCTTTGTAACCAATACCAATTGGCAAAGTTATGCAGGTGAAACAGGGGTAAGTTACTTTGCACAAATGGCAGCACTTGCTGTGCAAAACTTTGTCTCTGCCGCAGTTGGCATTGCTGTTGTTATTGCCCTTATTCGTGGAATTAGTCGTTATCATGAAAAGACAATTGGTAATTTTTGGTATGATATTTCAAAGGCAATATTTTGGCTGTTGTTGCCATTTTGTATTGTTATTGCGCTTATTTATATTTTCCAAGGGGTGCCACAAAATATTTTGGCATATTTTCACATTCATACTTTAGCCGGAACAGAGCAGATTATTCCGCAAGGTCCTATTGCCTCACAAGAGGCAATTAAATCGCTAGGCACAAATGGTGGTGGTTTTTTTAATGCAAACTCAGCGCATCCATATGAGAACCCAACGATTTTAACAAACTTCTTGCAAGTGATCAGCATTTTTGCGATTCCAGTGGCACTAACATATACATTTGGTAAATATGTCAATAATGCCAAACAAGGCTGGTTTATCTTTGTTGTTATGCTGGTGCTATTTATTGTGTCTCTTAGCATCATGACGATGGCAGAACTTCATGGGCCAAATTTTTATGGTGCACATACTTTGACTGATATGTATGGTCAAACACATCATTTGGCAAATATGGAAGGCAAAGAGGTTCGATTTGGTATTTTTCATTCGACCCTTTATAACACAGTGTCTACCGCAGCCTCTGATGGTGGCGTAAACAGCGTTATTGATAGTTACACTCCAATTGGCGGTATGATGGCTATGATTAATATGGCGCTGGGTGAGGTGATTTTTGGCGGTATTGGGGCTGGATTATATGGCTTTTTAATGTTTATGATGCTAAGTGTGTTTATTGCTTCATTAATGATTGGGCGCATTCCAAGTTTTTTAGGTAAACGTATTCAAGGCACTGAAATGAAATGGGTTATGTTGACATTATTGATTTCACCTTGTTGTGTGTTGATGTTCTCTGCAATCGCCTTTGTTTACCCTGATATAAAAGCATCACTTACTAATTCAGGCGCTCATGGTTTCAGTGAAATTTTATATGCCTATATTTCCGCAGCGAATAATAATGGCAGTGCATTTGCAGGGCTAAATGCCAATACACCATTTTTAAATGTAACCTTAGGCATTGCTATGCTCTTGGGGCGTTTTGTTACCATTTTTGCCGTGATTATGTTATCTGGCTCACTGGTAATGAAAAAACGTGCCTCAGAGGGTTCAAGTTATACTTCTTTAGCGACCACGAGCGTTGTGTTTGGTGCACTTGTGATATTTACCATTTTAATTGTTGGCGGGCTGACAATATTTCCAGCGCTGGCAATTGGTCCAATCCTAGATCATTTAATGTTAGCCACAGCGCTATAAGGGGACAGAGATGTCAAAGAAACAAACAATGTCTTTATTGTCAAAAGAGTTAATGCTGCCTGCAATGAAGCAGGCGTTTATGAAGTGTAACCCAAGGGTGATGATTAAAAACCCCGTGATGTTTTGCGTGTTAATTGTCACACTTTTGTGCACAGTTTATTTGATTGAAGATAGCTTTACAGGAGGACAAATCGCCTTTACGCTTCAGGTTGTTATTTGGCTTTGGTTTACGATTTTATTTGCTAACTTTGCCGAGAGTATTGCTGAGGGGAAAGGTAAGGCGCAGGCTGAGAGCTTAAAGGCAACTAAATCACAATTAAAAGCACGGTGGATTAATGGTGATACTATAGAAGAAATTGGAGCTGAGTTATTACGAGTTGGTGATATTGTGTTTGTTAAAACAGGTGATTTTATGCCAGCTGATGGGGATGTCATCGAAGGCATGGCAACCATTGATGAATCTGCGATTACAGGTGAATCAGAGCCGGTGGTTAAAGAAGCTGGTTCTGATAACTCAGCAGTCACTGCAGGGACCAAAGTGATCTCAGATGAAATCAAAGTGCGAGTGAGCTCAAATCCAGGTGAGAGCTTTTTAGATAAGATGATCTCATTAGTCGAGAATGCTAAACGCTTAAAAACACCGAATGAAATCGCATTAAGTATCTTATTATCAGGCTTAACCTTAATTTTCATCTTTGCAGTATGCTCACTTTATGGAATGTCGCTTTTTCATGGTGTGAGTTTGTCAATTGTTGTATTAATTGCATTATTTGTGACTTTGATTCCAACTACAATTGCAGGTTTATTATCGGCGATTGGGATCTCAGGCATGGATCGGTTATTAAAAGCGAACATTGTTGCACTTTCTGGGCGAGCAGTTGAGGCTGCCGGGAATATTGATACACTATTATTGGATAAAACAGGGACAATTACTTTAGGAAATCGCTTTGCAACAGAGTTTCTGCCAGTCAGTAGTGTGGAGGCAAAAACGCTCGCTTATGCTGCATGGCTGTCTTCTTTATCAGATGAAACGCCTGAAGGCAAATCCATTGTTAAATTGGCAGAAAAGCAATTTGCCTTTGATATCAGTGAGGTCAATTTATCTGATGCCAAAGTTATCCCATTTTCAGCATATACAAGAATGAGTGGTATTGATCATGGTGAAATTTCTGTTAGAAAAGGTGCCGTCAGTGCGATTGAAAAGCACTTAGCAGGTAAAATTGACTCACAGATCCTATCTGGATTTAAATTAGTGGTTGAGCGTATTTCAGAGCAAGGTGGAACGCCACTTGCTGTTTGCCAAAATAATCAACTTTTGGGGTTGGTTTATCTAAAAGATGTCATTAAGCCTGGGATTAAAAAGCGCTTTGATGAGCTTAGAAAAATGGGCATTAAGACAGTGATGATTACAGGGGATAACCCTTTAACTGCTGCGGCTATTTCTGCTGAGGCTGGTGTGGATGATTTTGTGGCTCAGGCCTCCCCTGAAGAGAAATTAGCTTACATTAAAAAATGCCAAAATGAAGGAAAAACGGTTGCTATGTGTGGAGATGGGACAAATGATGCTCCAGCTTTAGCACAAGCAGATGTAGGGGTTGCTATGGCGACAGGGACCTCTGCTGCAAGAGAGGCAGGGAACATGGTCGATTTGGACTCAGACCCGAAAAAAGTGATTGATATTGTGAAAATTGGTAAGCAGATTCTGGTTACAAGAGGCGCACTAACCACCTTTAGTATTACCAATGATGTTGCCAAATACTTTGCGATTATCCCTGCACTTTTTGTTAGTGCATTTCCATCGCTTGGTGCGCTTAATATTATGGGATTACATTCTCCTGAAAGTGCCATATTATCCGCAGTTATTTTTAATGCTATTATTATCATTTTTTTGATACCAATGGCATTAGTGGGGGTGAAAAATGTAGCTTTATCTGCTCAAGCACTGCTTAGAAAAAATTTATTGATTTATGGTCTAGGTGGGCTTTTAGTTCCATTTGTTGGAATTAAGTTAATTGATTTAATTATCACTGCCATTGGCCTTGTTTCCTAGGAGTTTATTATGCGAGTTGTATACCAATCTTTTGTGTCGATGGTGTTTTTTACACTTCTTCTTGGTTTAGCCTATCCTTTTTTAATGTTAGGCGCAGGTTATCTTGTTGCAAAAAACCAAACAACTGGGTCAATGGTGATGGAAAATGGGAAGCCTATTGGCTCTTTATTAATCTCTCAGGCAATGCCAGCGGGATTATTTCAATCAAGGCCTTCAGCAAATAACTATAATCCATTGGCAACAGGCGGAACAGCGTTCGCTGTCAATAACCCTAAAGAGCTAAGTGCCGTGAAAGAAAGAATTAAAATGCTTCAGGCAACCTATGGTAAAAAAAGTATTCCTGAGGATATGGTATTTGCCTCCGGTAGTGGCATTGATCCAGATATCTCACTTAATAGTGCCAGATATCAAGCTGATTATATTGCAACTTTTCACCATATTCCTGTTAAAAAAGTGATGAAACTTATTGATACACATACAGATTATCATTTTTTTAATCCGCCAACAGTGAATGTACTGAAGTTGAATCTTGCCTTACAAGCGCTTATACAACAAAGCTAAAATAGTCGGTGATAGCGTTATTTTAAAGACATCCTTGCTATGCTTGATTATATTAATGCCTGAGTTGGTATATAACATGATGATAAAAAGGTAACCTTGTCGTCTATGAGTATGAATCGAAAGCAAAAAGTAGATGCATTATTACATTTGGCAAATAAAACGCATCAAACTGAACGTGGCAAACTAAAGATTTTTCTTGGTTCTGCGCCTGGGGTTGGCAAAACCTATGCGATGTTAAATAGTGCTCACACACTCAAAAATGAAGGAAAAGATATTGTTATTGGCGTTGCAGTGACGCATGGTCGTAAAGACACTTTGGCGTTATCTCATTTATTAGAGAGTATTCCACTTAAAGAGGTTCAACACAAAGGACGAGCATTTTTTGAACTTGGTGTAGATCAAATCAAAAAAAGAAAGCCTGAGATTGTGATTATTGATGAGTTGGCGCATAGCAATTTGACGCATGCAAGAAATAAAAAACGCTATTTGGATATTGAAGAGATTTTAGATGTTGGTATCGATGTTTATACCGCAGTGAATATTCAGCATATTGCCAGTTTGTCCTATGAAGTGGCTCAGATTACTCAGGCAAGGGTGAATGAAACCATTCCAGATAGTTTTATTCAATCAGCTGATGAGCTTGTGGTTGTTGATGTGACGCCAGAGGAGTTGATCAAACGGCTTGAGCAAGGAAAAATTTATGTGCAAGAGATGGCAAATCGCGCACTATCACGCTACTTTCAATACACCAATTTAAGCATCCTCCGTGATTATACTTTTCGTCTTGCTGCAAATCATGTTGGTGAAGATATACGCCATTATAAAAAGCTTTATCATAATCGTAACATTGTGATCAGCTCTCCCTCTGTTTTAGTGTGTTGTGGTTATAGTGAATCAACCCCGCTCTTACTAAGAAGGGGAAAACAGTTAGCACAATCAACGGGGGCGAGGCTATTAGCTGTCTTTATCCATAAACCTAAAAAGCGGTTTTCACGCACAGCCTTAAGAGAAATCAGACGCTATAAGGTTCTGGCAAATACACTTGGTTATGATATTGAACATATTTCAGGTGCCAGATTGTCTAAAAGTATTTTGCAATATGCTGATGAGCACGGTGTCAGCGATATTATTATTGGCAAATCAAAACGCCCTAAATGGATGGATATCCTATTTGGTTCTGTTGTTTATGATGTTATTCGTGACAACAGTAAAAAACAAATTCATGTCATTACAACAGAGAAAAAAATTAACAAAATAAAAGGGAGGAAAAAGTGGAAAACGCGTAGAGGCAAAAAAGGTATTAAGGCAATTATTTATGCTTCCATATTGACCTTTTTTTCTGGAACCTTTATTTATTTTTTAATGAGTTTTTTGGGCTTGCCGGCTCAATCATTATCTTTTTTGTTAGTCCTGATGCTTTGTGCTTATCTCTATGGATTACGGGCATCGGTTGCATCGTCCATTATTGGGTTTGTGATGTACATGTATATGTACTTAACGCCAAATTTCTACTTTACGATTGACACTTTTACACAAATTGTTACTTTTTGTGTTTTTATTATTGTTGCTTTGATTATTAGCCAGCTGACAGTCAGCTCAAGGATGTCACTATTGGCGTTAAGAGAAAGAGAAAAAAGCTTGTCTATGCTGTATGATTTCTCAAAACAATTATCAAAAATAAATACAGATAAAGATTTTCGTGAGGTGATTTTAAGTGAGCTTGAGCGTTATTTTAATTATGATTTTGTGTTTATTAATGCCAGTAATGAAACATTTGATGCAGCGAGTTTTCCTCAGCATCCAAACTTCAATCAAAAAGAGCTGATTGCAGCAAGGTGGTGCTGGCAACACAAGAGCATTTGTGGTGCAACAACCAATACTTTTTCAGCATTAACATGGTATTTTGAGCCACTTTTAATTGAAGGGCGACTGTTGGGCATTATTGCGGTTCACCTTAGAATAAAACAAGAAAAAGAGCGGTTTTTATCACAATATACGGTGATAAAACCAATGTTTTCTCAAGTGTCGCAGCTTTTGTTAAAGCGATTTTTAGAAACAGAAGAGCAGAAGCTTAAAACACTGGCGGAGCAGCAAAAATTACAAAAATCAATGCTCTCTTCAGTTTCGCATGACTTTAAAACACCACTTGCGTCGATTATGGGCTCACTAAGTAGTGTGATTCAATACAAAGATATGTTTAACCAGAAAGATAAAGAGGAAATGCTCACAGTTGCCTATGATGAATCCAAGCGTTTGGATAGGTATATCGATAATATTATGCAGATGTTAAAACTGGAATCACAAGCATTAGTATTGAATAAAAAAGCCACTTCTACAGAGGCATTTATTAATGAGCTTGAAATAATCGCTAAGAGAAGATATAAATCACAGAGATTCAATTTTGCCATGACAAAAAACGTTATGATAGAATGTGATAATATGTTATTACAGCAAGTGCTTTTAAACTTAATCGATAATGCCGTTAAATTTTCAGATAATCCACAAAAACAAATTACAGTTTCAGTGAATACGACAGAAACGCATTGTGTTTTTCAGGTCAAAGATGAAGGTGTTGGCATTCAAAAAGAAGACTTGGAAAGTGTATTTAATGTGTTTTATCGAATAGAAAAAAAAGACAGCTATACACAGGGCAATGGGCTAGGGCTTGCCATTTGTAAAGGTATAATTGAAGCGCATAATGGTGAGATAAGTGCAAAAAGTGATGGGGCTAATCAAGGTGCTGCTTTTAATGTGCTGCTACC
The DNA here is from genome assembly GCF_000379445.1 of Fangia hongkongensis FSC776 = DSM 21703. Classification (GTDB taxonomy): domain Bacteria; phylum Pseudomonadota; class Gammaproteobacteria; order Francisellales; family Francisellaceae; genus Fangia; species Fangia hongkongensis. The sequence goes on along the minus strand of NZ_KB902273.1, from coordinate 67,153 downwards.
GATGAATAATAAATTGGATAAATCATGAATAACAAAATCTTACTAATTGATGATGAGCCACAAATTAGAAAATTTGTCAAAAAAACATTACTGGTACTTGGCTTTGATGTTGAAGACGCTGTTGATGCAAAACATGCTACACAAATGTTTGAAACGTATAAGCCAGATCTTGTAATTCTTGATTTAGGATTGCCAGATCAAGATGGTCAAAATTGGCTGCAAAACTTACGTAAAAACTATCAAACGCCGCTAATTGTTGTTTCAGCAAGGTCAGATACAGATGAGGTGGTTAAAGCACTTGAAAGTGGCGCAAATGATTATGTGAAAAAGCCCTTTGATATGCCGGAGCTGGTTGCGAGAATAAAGCGTTCACTGGCACATGTTGGGGGAGAGGGATTGATAAATCAACATACCATTTATCAATTTGCTAATATGACGGTTGATATTGCCAATCATGGGGTTCATATTGACAATGAGATGATTCATCTGTCTAAAAAAGAGTTTTTATTACTTTCCCAGTTGGTTCAACATGCAGGGAAGCTTGTAACACAAAGGCATTTATTAAAGCTTATATGGGGCGAGTACTTCTCTGATGAAGTGCAGTATTTGCGTGTTTACATTGGTCAGCTTCGTAAAAAGCTGGCAGCTTGTACAAAGGCGCCACTCATTACAACAGAATCAGGTGTTGGTTATCGATTTGTTGAAGTAGATTAATGTGCTGATTATTATTTTATACCTCATCCAAGCGGTTTCTTTTGGTAAAGCGTGTTTGTAATTTCTGTAGGATTTTAGAGGCAGTTTTTTGTAATAAAAATGGAAAAATAGCATGAATTGTACAGGCAATACCTGCAATAATCATTAATCCGCCACAGTAAGCAGCTTCTTTTAGATGTTGAAAATAACTCTCATTCACCTCATGTAAGTGTTTAGAAAAAAAGTGCATATCATCCCTCAAATACCCGTAAATTGATGCGTTTATCTTATTAATGAAGCTGCTGGTTGTCAAATGAGAGGATACGAATAGCACAGAAAATGGAAGAAACCCACTTGCAGTGCTATGTTTATAGATATCTAAAATTCATTGCAATGTAACAGGGTAAATAATGAACCGAAAATCACCTAGATCGGATCAATCAAAGGCTGTAATTAACTCACCCAAATCTACATCAGGCAAAACTGATAAGCTAAGTGGGAAAGAGGAATATTTTTACAGCTCTGATTATGCCCGCTCTTTGATTGAAGCTTCTTTAGACCCACTTCTAACCATCAATCCACAGGGCAAGATCACAGATACCAATCAGGCAATGGTAAAAGTTACAGGCGTTGCACGAGAGGATTTGATTGGGAGCAATTTTGCCCTTTATTTTACCGAGCCTAAAAAAGCACAAAGTGCTTATCGTCATGTATTTGAAAAAGGGAATATTAAAGACTTTCCATTAATCATTAAAAGCGTGCATGGTGAGATGACAGAGGTGATATATAATGCCTCATTGTATCGAGACCAATCAGGGAAAGTAATTGGTGCATTTGCCGCAGCAAGGGATATTACTGCACTGAAAAAAGCAAATACACATTTAGAGGGACTTGCCAGCCTGCTTGCAACCGGTGCTAAAGAACAGCTTAAACGCAGTGAAAAATCCCTCATTTTAATTGATGAAATGGTTGTGCGCTTTGAGCGAGTGCTTAGCGCAACTACACTTGCTTCCACGAAGGCAATCTCTACTGCAAAAAGTGCCAAAGCTGCCGATGTGGCGACAGAGAAGATTTCAGATATTGTCGATACCCTAACGAGTATTGCTGAAAAGACTAATATACTTGCACTAAACGCAGCAATTGAGGCGGCAAGAGCCGGTGAGGCTGGTCGAGGTTTCTCTGTGATTGCTGAAGAGGTCAGGAAGCTCTCTGAAAGCTCAAAGGCTTCTGCTAATGCGATAGGCAAAGTGGCTCAAGATATTTCAAAGCGAGTGAAGCTTGCCGCGGAAAATACAAAAGTTGTCTCAGAAGAAGTAAAACTACTGGTAAAAGAGATTAAATTACAACGAAAAGGCACACAAGCCATTGCGACGGAGATGGTGCGTATTGATAAGGTGGCGAAGGAGAATGCTGATCACGGTCAGGAGCTATTAAAAGAAGATAGAGGTGAACGTGGAAAAACAAACAAAACGCGCTAAAGGCTTTGAGAATAAAAAAGAGCTGTCAGCAATTATCTTTCGTTTAGGTAGTGAGATTTTTGCCTTAGATAGCAAGCGTGTTTTAGAGATAATGCCTTTGCCTTTTGTGATGAAGATTCCTCTTGTCGAGCGTTATGTTCTTGGGCTTTCTGAGTTAAGAGGCGAGGCGCTTTTGGTTGTTGATCTTTATCAGCTTATATTAAAGCGTGATAGTAATATAAATCCAAATAACTACGCTTTGGTTTATTTACTATCAGATGAATACTATGCATTTACCGTTGATAAAGTGCTACAAGTGATAAATGTTTCTTCTTTATCTTCAGAGAAAGGGAGAAATGGCACTGCTAATGCGCATCAATATATTGATGGATATATCACCCATCAAAGAACAAAGATAAAGTTAATAAACCTTGAGAGGCTATTAAAAGCGCTTCAAGTGAAAAGAGAATAAGAAAAGTGAGTAGAATTAACTTAATTCAAGCGATAAATATTTGTTGTATCAAGTGTTAAGTAAGAAGGAGTATTTAAAATGACAAAAAAAAGGAAGATTCTCATTGTGGATGACTCTCTTTTTATGAGAAAAGTGCTAAGTGATATTTTAAGTGATAATTATGACCTAATTGAGGCTGAAAATGCAGGTGAAGCACTCGCTCAGTACCGCGAAGGGCAACCAGATATGATCCTTTTGGATATTATTTTCCCCGGGGAGATTTTAGCAGGCATTTCTATTTTGGAGAAAGTAAGAGAAGATAATGAAGATATCCCTGTGATCATGATTAGCTCCATTGGTCAGGAAGATATCGTTGAAGAGTGTCGAGAGAAGGGGGCAACTGATTATTTAATCAAGCCTTTTGAATCAACGGTGGTGATGAGAAAAATCACTAAGTATCTCTCTTAGTTTATGATCGATCAGCGAAAATATAAAGAAGACTATCTTCGTGAGTCAAAGGCGCATATTAGTGCATTTGAGTCTTTGGTACTTTCGCTTGAGGAAAAATTTGATGCTAATATTATTAATAAGCTATTTCATCATGCTCATACGTTAAAAGGTATCTCAAGCATGATGGGCTATCGTGCAATTGAAAAAGCCTTTCACAAGATTGAAGATGATCTTAATAATCTTGAGCCAAAAAAACTACCATCCTCCTTTTTAATCGAGAAACTGCTGTTGATTTGTGATTTTTTCCAAGAAGATTTATCACTTATTAGAGATGAAAAAGAACCAATATATGTAAAGCAGTTTTTAGAGATAATCGATAGCCAAGATAGCGATAAGCTGGATCAGGCAAGAGATTATCTTTTAAATAAATCGCTAAAAGAACGTGACTCTCATAAAGAGATTACTATCTCACTAAAGGATTTAGATAGCATTCTTGCACTGTCACAGAAGCTTTTTGTCATGCTTGAAAGTGAGGGTGTTTCAGCTAATTTGCAAGCTGATGTAGGCTCTTTGGAAACCCTAGGCTTAGCAAAGAGATTACGAGAGAGTGTATTTCAGCTTAGAATGAGGCCGCTTATAGAGGTCTTTTTGCCATTTAAGCGTACAGTGAGAGAACTTGCAAAATTATACAATAAAGAGATTGAGCTTGAGCTTATTGGTGGTGAGGTTCGGGTGGATCATATGCTTTTTGATGTCATTAGTGAATGCTTAGTTCATCTTGTGAGAAATGCCATTGCTCATGGGATAGAGCCTCCAGAGACTAGAGTATCTCAAGGTAAAAATAAAGTAGGTCTCATCACACTTAAAGCATATTATGATCAAGATGCTGTAAAAGTCGCTGTGATTGATGATGGGCAAGGAATTGATATCCAAAAACTTAAGGCTAAATACCACAAAAATACAGAAAAATTGACAGAAAAAGAGCTCATTGATCATTTATTTGATCGTATGAGTACAGCAGAGAAAGTGGATGAAGTGCATGGCAGAGGTGTTGGGCTTGGCATTGTCAAAAGTAGCATACAATCTATTGCAGGGAATGTGACAATTGCATTTAAAAAAGGTCAATTTTGTCAATTTATTTTAACTTTACCGACAACAATGGCATTGTTAAAAGTACTGATGGTTAAACAAAATCATCAATATTATTTTTTTCCTGCTAGAGATATCTGGCAGCTGGCTAAAATTCCCATTACAGATATTGTCAAAAAAGGTGATCAATACTATGCAAAATATGATGTCTTATTCATCCCGCTTTTACTGCTTTGCGATCTATTTTCAATGCCTCGGAAGCAAGATGGGATGTTTTGGTCTATTGTTATTATAAAGATAAATAATCAATTTATTGGAATTGTAGTAGAGCAGTGTTTAACAATTAACGAAGTGCTTGTAAAGCCACTTCATAAGCTTATCGTCAACACGAGTGTATTTTCGGGTGTCAGCATGGTGCACTCTGGTGAATTTGCATTAGTGATTGATAGCAAAAAGCTGCTTACAAAGGCAAATGCTTTTCAAAGGGAGGCAATATGAACTACAATCGGCGTTTAAAGCCGCTATCTTATGGAAGCTTGCTATTTGGTGTGCTATTAACGATCATTGCTTTTTTAGGCTTTATATTATATTTCTATGATGAACAAGGCCACCATTTAGAGGATTTATCTAAGCAAACTGCTATTGAAAATAAGCTCTCTGCAAGTGAGCACTTTAATGAAGTGGTTTATCTCTCTAGTTTGCTTTATGTAGCAAGTGGAGAGGAGAAGTGGAAGCTACGTTTTGAAAAATACAAAAATAAACTCATTCAAGAGAATGAAGCATTATTAAGAGAATTTAACAAAGAGCGTTATTTATATGTACAAGGAAAAGGGGCTTTAGTCGCACTGAAGCATGCTTTAATGCAGTATGATGAAATTATTAACTTAGCCCAAAAGGGAGATAAAACTAAGGCCTTTAATCTTTTACACTCAGCAGAATATTCCCAATCAATGAATAGTTATTTATCATGGATTCAGAGTATTAATGAGCGAAAGTCAGAAGGTTTGGATTTGATTGCCTTAAGAGGTGAAATTTTAGCCTATGATGAGGTGTTGACCAATTCAGCAAGAATGGCTGCATTTACTGGAGATTTAAGTTGGGAAGCTCGTTATAGGGAATATGAAACAAAGTTAGATAGTGCGCTTTCAAAGGCATCTTATGTGCTAGAGCAAGCTTATAAAGATAAAGATAAAGATAAAGATAAAGATAAAGATAAAGATAAAGAGTCTATTTCAGAAACAGATAAGGCCAACCAAGCACTTATTTCAATGGAAAATGAAGCATTTTCATTGGTTAAAAATAATAATTTAAATGAAGCCAAAGCAATCTTATTTAGCACTGAATATCAAAAACAAAAGCGTATTTATGCTGATGGAATGGAGGAGCTTTTAAACCAAATTCAATCAATAGCAAAGGATAAACAAGATAAGATAGAGTCGCAGTTTCATTTGATGCTTAGCATTATGATAATTGGACTTATTGTACTGATCCTTATTTGGTTTGTGATTTTTTGGGTGTTACAGAGATATGCTAAATCAGAAAAACATACACAAAATGAGCTTAGAAAGCTCAATGAAACACTTGATATGCGTGTTAAAGCAAGGACCGCTGAACTTGAGAAAGCACAAGAGAAATTATTAAGCTCTCAGCAGTTTTTGGAAGCCATTTTCTCTAGTGTGAATAGCTTTTTATTTGTGCTTGATAAAGAGCTCAATATGACGATGATTAATCAAACGGCGCTCAATAAACTTAACTTTTCTGAAACGGAGCTTGTGGGTGAAAATATCTTTAGTTTACTAGATGCGGGCACACAAAAAGATAAGATACAAGAAGTGCTGTTAAGTACTGAAGATCATACAATTGAAACTGAGCTTATCAGCAAAGATAAAAAGCATATTTCAGTTCTTTTCACTTGCACAACCATAAACAAAAGCACCCTTAGCCCTGCTATTATTTGCGCTGCGCAGGATATCAGTGAGCTTAAAGAAACCAAAGAGCAGCTGATGCAGGCACAAAAGCTAGAGTCCATTGGTAAGCTTGCAGGTGGGGTTGCACATGATTTTAATAATCTTCTTATGGGTATTATGGGACATGCGGATCTTTTGTTGTTAAAGCTCAAAGATGAAAAGCTTTTAAAACATGTTCAAGCGATTTCATCTTCATCACAAAAAGCTTCAGGTTTAACAAAACAGCTTCTTGGTTTTGCGCGAAAAGGCCAGTATGAACGCAGTGTATTAAATGCCAATACGATGATTGAGGAGACCTTGTTAATTCTAAAAAGTGTGCTGAATAAAAATATTAAGATTGATTGCAAACTACAAGAGGACTTATGGCCAATTGAAGGAGATAGCGGGCAAATTTCACAAGTGTTGATGAATATTGCGGTAAATGCGAAAGATGCGATGCCAGAGGGTGGACATCTGCAATTTACTACAAGCAATATCTATGCTGATGAGAGCTTTTGTCAGGTAAATACGATGTTGTCTATTGGCGCTTATATTGATATTAGCATTAGCGATAGCGGTATTGGGATGTCTAAAGAGGTGATCCAAAAAATGTTTGAGCCTTTTTATACAACAAAAGAAGTAGGAAAAGGTACAGGTCTTGGGTTATCCATGGTGTATGGAATCATTAAAAACCATCAAGGAGAAATTCGTGTTTATTCTGAGCCAGGTGTGGGAACTTTATTTCATATTTACCTTCCTGCTAAAGTAGAGATAGCAGATGAGAGTATAAGTGATAAAGTAGATTTGACTCCCCTTGCTAAACTTAAAACTGTGCTGATTGCTGATGATGAAAAATTACTACTAGATTTGTCAACAGATATCCTAAATAAAGCTGTGCCTGAGGTTAACATATTACATGCTAAAACGGGCAAAGCGCTGATGGAGGCGTTTGAACTTAATAAAAACAGCATTGATCTTGTGATTACGGATTTTATGATGCCAGAGCTATCAGGTCTTGAAGTGATAGAAAAAATACATCAATCTAAAAAAAATCTACCTATTTTACTGTTAAGTGGTTATGACAAAACTGATGAAATGGAGACACTTTTAAAAGATAGACAGATTGCATTTTTGCAAAAACCCTACCAAAAAAAGGCATTTTTACAAGTAATTTGTCATCTGCTTGAAGTAGGAAAAGGAGGGGGAAATGCATGAAATAGACCATAGTTATTTGATGGTGATGGTGCGTGATGCATCTTATCATGTAGCACAGGAGCTTTCTTGTCTTATTGGCCAACTTGTTACCTTGGATGTAAGTTCTGTGCAGAAAGTTGAGCGTGATATGTCATCTAGTTTATTATATTTAATGCAATCGAAAATAACAGGTGAGCTTAAAGGGCAGGCTTTTTTTATGTTAGATGAAGCATTAGCTTGTAATCTTGCAGCTAAGTTGCTTCATAAACCAGAGTTAAAAGCTCCCCTCTCTCCACTGGCAAAATCTTCCCTTGAGGAGGTAGCAAGCATTTTTATTGGCAATTTTCTTTTTGCGCTTACAAAGAGACTAAAGCTTTCCTCGTTGGCGGAAACACCTGTATTGAGCAAGCTTGAAAATCAAGCATTTAACCATCATAAACTGCAAAAAGACGTTAAAAAATATGCTAAAGGTGAAAGAAAGGCGGAGGTTTGGGAGGTGTTTTTAACTTATAGAGTTATCTCTGATAATCTACATGGAGATTTTATGTTGGTATTTGAATTTGTGTGTAGCGATGTGCTAATGACAAGACTGGATACACATTATGGCGAATAAGAAAAAGATTAAAGAAAGTGAAACCTTTGAAATTTTGATCTATGATCAGGCAAATTGCCGTAAAAAGTTGCAGCAAGCCTTAGCTCGAACAGACACTTATCAATTTGAAAGCTACTTTGCAGAGACATTTGATGAAATGGGACATTTGATTGCTAATAGCACAAGTGCCGTTTTATTTTGTTTTGATGAGCTGTCAGCTTTTTCACTTGGAACATTACAATCATACATTGAAAACACGGTACATGTTCCCGTTTTATTATTAGTTGTGAAAGAGTGTATCTCGAAAGATGAGGTGCAAGCACTTTATAATGCAGGGCTATCACTTTATTTGGATGATAAATATTTAAATAAAGAGATTCTAAAATTTATTCTATTTCAAGTGATTAAACGCCACGATGCCTTTGTTAAACTGTTAACTTCGGAGCGTAAATATCGCCAGTTTTTTAAAAATTTGCAAACAAAAAATATTGAAGCAGTTTATGCGCCTGAAACAGAAGGAGGCTTTTTAGAAATTTCTGAAACAGCAGCTATTCAGACAAGTGAGCGTGCGATTGAAGCTTTGAAAAAGGCATCATACTATGATTTTTTAACACAAATTCCAAATAGGATGTACTTTGAGGATGCACTTCATAAGCAAATTTCACGGGCAAAACGCTTGAAAAAGAGCTTTCACGTTGGATTGTTGGATATTGATGATTTTAAGCGCATTAATGATACTTATGGTCATGATGTCGGTGATTTATTATTAAAAGAGGTTGCAAATCGGTTGCAAAAAACCTTGAGAGGCATGGATGTTTATGCGCGCTTAGGTGGGGATGAGTTTGCAATCATGTTAACTGACCCAGATTCTATTGCTGCAACCGCTTCTGTTGCAAGAAGAATTATTCAGACACTTTCGGATGATTATTTACTCTCAGGGAAGCAGATTCATGTTACAGTTAGTATGGGGGTAGCAGCCTATGACTATCGAATGGAGATGTCATTTGCTGAGATTATGAAACATGCGGACCTTGCGCTTTATCAGGCCAAGGAGCGAGGCAAAAATCAGTTTAATTTTTATGCAAAAGACATTGATGATGCACAAAAGCGCTTCCATGATGTTGAGGCAGCATTGTCTTTAGCAATTAAGGCTGAAGAGTTTTATATGGTCTATCAGCCGATTATTGACTTAAATACCCATGAAGTAGCGTATTTAGAAGCACTTATTCGTTGGGATAGCTCGATGCTAAAAGCACATATCCCACCGGATGAGTTTATTTCGATTGCAGAGAACTCAGGGCATATTCTATCAATTAGTAAACTGGTATTGAAGTTTGTGTGCCAAACCATACGCTTATGGCTTGATAATGATAAAAAGCCACCGCCTGTTGCTATTAATTTCTCAGTGCTGGATTTAATGCACGATGGATTTATTAATATGTTGGAAAAAGCGCTTGATGAGTATCAACTAGAGGCATTTCAAATTCACATTGAGCTAACAGAAACCACAGCGATGGAAAACCATCAATTAATTAAAAAAACCATTGATAAGCTAAGAGCGCTTGGGTTTGGTATTTCTATTGATGATTTTGGTACAGGCTATTCTTCTTTGGCGCGATTAAGAGAGATGAGCTTTGATAGTGTTAAAATTGACCGAGCTTTTATTGTCAATATGATCGAAGATTCTAATGCAATGCAAATTGTTCATGCGGTTTTGGAGTTGACCAAGCAGCTTGGGATTGTTGCTATTGCTGAAGGCGTTGAAAAAGAAGAAGAAGTGGCTTTGCTCAAAGAGTGGAAGTGTACCTATGCTCAGGGATATTATTTTTCTAAGCCTCTCAAACAAGATGCAATTATGGAGGTGATTGAGCAATATAATGGCCTAGAAGTAGAAGATACTGAAGGCTTAGCTGGCAAAATTATGGAAAATGGCAATAAGATTCGCAAACTTGGTCATGATATTAATAACCAGCTTGCAGGTTTGTTGGGTTACTCTGAGATCACGTTGGTTAAGTTAAAAAATGTCGAGAATATTGACAACCATATCAATGCAATTGAAAAAGCAATTGAAAGTGCAATTGATGTTGTGAATCGCTTATCTGTTGAAGTACAAGAAGTGCAAGGCTATGTTAAAAAGAAAAAGATGCTCAATAAAAGCTACATCACTCAACTTGTAGAGATTGCCAAAAAGCATGGGCGTGAGATGTTTCGATCGATTGTACAAATAGAGTATTCAATCAAGCCGATGTTTGAAAATGGTAATATGAAAGAACATGATGAGGTAGTGGCACGAAAATATCAGCGTATTTTAAGTTTGCTCATGAATTTAAAAACACTTAATGAAAAGCTTGTTAGTTTTCAGTTATATCGAGACTAATGTGAACTACAATAAATAAAAATTTAAGCTTGGAATTTCCTTGATTGCATTATTAAAATCAGCCAGAGCAAATGGTTTGTTGATATAAGCACTGATACCCAAATTATAAGCTTGAAACATGGCCTCATCTTCTTTAAATGAAGTCAGCATAATGATAGGCAGCTCATTATGAATATTTTCTTTTCTGATGGTTTGTAATAGCTCAATACCGGTCATTTTTGGCATTTTGTTGTCTAATATCAAAAGACAAGGGGCATTGCTATCACTGACTTGAAGGTACTCAAGTGCCTTGGGTGCTTTATCTATCCATAAAAGCTCGTTATTTATATTTGCCTGTAAGAGTGTGAGTTTAACTAAATCGGCATCAAGCTTATCATCTTCAATAAGAAGGATGGGGTGTGGGTGTTTATCCATATTTCAAGATTAATGCTTTATTTGTTGTTCTTTAAGCATAGAAGTTTAAATTGATTTATCAAAAAATATAAAAATTATCTATGCTTAATACATTGATTAAGTATTAATGAAATAAATTTCATGGAAAAAAGGGTAAAATTAAAGTTTTATAGTGTGTTTTTGCTCTCTTTTATCGTGTTACTTTTGGGTATTTTTGTTATTATCGGCTGGTATTCGCATTCAATCACATTGATTCAAGTGATGCCTTTTTTTGTACCTATGCAGTACAATACAGCACTTTGTTTTTTATTGTTGGCGGTCTCTTTGATGTGTTTGTTATATCACAGAGAGCGAATCTCAGCACTTGTTGCGCTCATTGTACTTATTATTGCCTTATTAACTTTGGTGGAATATATCGCTCAGGTGAACTTAGGTATTGACCAGATTTTTATGACACACTATATTGATGTACAGACGTCCCACCCAGGTAGAATGGCACCTAATACAGCGCTTTGTTTTACCTTATCTAGCTTGTTTCTTCTTATGGCAAGTACGCTCCGTTTAGACACAGCTGAAAAAAGCATTTTAAGTGCAATGTTAGCGCTTTTAGTTATCGTGCTGGGGGCAATTGCTTTTTTTGGTTATCTTATAGGCATTTCATTTGCTTATGGTTGGGGTGCAATGACAAGGATGGCAGTACATACCTCTTTGGGGTTTATTATCTTTGGTTTGGCAGCCTATATTGCAAGCTCAATCCCTGCACAACAACAAGCAAAAATCAGTGCAGTAAGTGCAAGAAAATCATTGATTATTTTCTTTATTGGTGTGGTAATTTTCACCTTAATCTGGCAAATAGAGTCCAATAAAGAGTATGAAATACTACAAAGGGATATAAAACAATCAGGCGAGGTTATTGGAGAGGAAATCACGCAATATTTAGACTTGCAGCAACAGGCGCTTATTCGTATGCAGCAAAGATGGCAGCAGTCAAAGACAGATAAGGTACTTTGGTATCAAGATGCTAGAAGTTATGTAGAGGATTTTAAAAGTCTAAGTGCACTTATCTGGATAAGCCCAGATGATAAAAAAAAGTGGTTTGTTAAAAAAGGGCATAATCAAACAAAGAGCATCGATAAGTATACAACCTTTGTCATGGCAAAAGATACATTAGACTCTAATGCGTCAATTATTTTCGGCAAATGGGAAACACTTAATACCAATACTGTGAATATGCCGATTTATCTTCCTTTACATGTTAATGGCAAATTCGATGGCTTTTTTATTGCTATTGTGGATATTACGCCACTTGTGCAAGCATTGATTAAAAATAATTATTACATACAAATACATTATGATAACAACTTCTCAGGCGCATTATCAGGTTTTAAATACGATCATGGTGTGAAATTTGATGATATTTATGCGCAAGAAACGATAAAAACTTTAGGGGCTGATTTAAGCTTTACACTTTGGCCTTCAGCTGAAACCATCAAACGAGAAAGCTCTTATACATCTGTTTTTACCTTGGTTGCTGGATTTTTACTCTCTTTTCTTGCTGCGCTTCTTATGTATATATGGCAAAAATTGCTCCAAAATGAACGAACAGCAAAAGAAATTCTAAGTGCGGTTGCTGATGGCGTTTGTGCGATTGATCTAGAGCATAAGCTTACCTTTTTTAATAAAGCAGCGCATGAGTTATTAAAAATTAAAGAAAAAAGCATGATCAATCAAAATTTGATTGAAATGATTGCACTCAGCCAAAAGCAGCAAGAGGAGAGAAAGAGGCTTATTGCAAGTGTGGTGCATCAAGGGGAAACAATACGTGAAGATGATACGGTGATTGTTTGCAAAGACGGTAGTAGCTTTTTTGCTGATGTAACGATTAGTCCAATCTGGCAAGGTACATCTAAGGTGCAAGGTGTGCTAATAACCTTCAAGGATGTGAGTGAAAGAAAACGCTCTCAAGAGGTGCTGCAAGCACAAAGCAATGAGCTAGAGGTTTCTAATAAAGAGCTTGAGAGTTTCAGTTATTCTGTATCGCATGATTTGCGTGCGCCACTTCGCCATATTATTGGTTATATTAATTTACTCAATACAACATTAGAGCGTATTCATCTGGATGAAAGGGATGTGTTTAAGTTCATGGATATTATCAAATTAGAGGCGACGAAAATGGGGGATCTTATCGATGGGCTTTTGGCTTTTTCACGTGCAGGGCGTTTTGCACTTGAAAAAGAAGAGGTTGATTTGAATCAAATGGTTAATGAGCTTAAAGATGAGCTTTCATCAAATAAGAATAAAAGTACAGTGTTATGGGATATCGCTAATCTGCCAATTATCAAGTGTGATAGATCTATGATGTATCTTGTTTGGCAGAATCTTATCTCTAATGCACTTAAATTCAGTAGCAAAAATGGCATTAGTTGTATTCAGATAGGCTATCAAGAAAAGGGCAATTTTTATGAGTTTATGATCAAGGATAATGGGGTGGGCTTTGATCAAAAATATGTTGATAAAATATTTGGTGTTTTTCAAAGACTGCATGGTGCTGATGAATTTGAAGGCACTGGCATTGGACTTGCAAATGTACAGAGAATCATTGCAAGACATGGTGGTAGAGTGTGGGCAAAAGGGTCGGAAAATAAGGGTGCTGAGTTTTATTTTACACTACCGGTTCGTGATCTAGACAGTGATGCTATTTAATTTTAGAGGAGAGAGTGAGTGAAAGATAGAAAAATCAAACCTATCTTATTGGCAGAAGATGATCCATGTGATGCAGATCTAACAATAAGAAGCCTAAAGGAGAATAATATTCTCAATACGATTGATTGGGTAAAAGATGGTACGGAAGTATTGGATTATTTACATTACCAAGGTGAATATCAAAATAGAGAAAAAGGGATGCCTGAACTGATTATTTTAGATATTAAAATGCCTAAATTAAATGGGTTAGATGTGCTAAAGGAGCTTAAAAAATCAGAGCCATTTCGTCTTTTGCCCGTTGTAATGCTAACTTCCTCTAAAGAAGAGCAAGATCTCTATGAGGCTTATAATCTAGGAATTAATGCCTATGTTGTAAAGCCAGTTGATTTTTCACAGTTTGCTTTAGCAATTAAAGAAATAGGTGCTTTTTGGTTGTTAATCAATGAACCGCCGCCGCTTGATTAACTTTCCCAGTCTAAAATAACCTTAGCACATTGACCTGATTTCATCAGCTCAAATCCTTTTAGATACTCATCTACAGGGAGTTTGTGAGTAATTACAGGCGAAACATCCAATCCGCTTCCTACCATACTGGTCATCTTGTACCATGTCTCATAAATCTCGCGTCCATAGATGCCTTTTAAGTGGAGTCCTTTAAAGACAATATCATTCCATGGAATACTGATATCACCCGCTGAGATGCCAAGCATGGCAATTTTCCCGCCATTATTCATGGTTTTAACCATGGCACTGATGGCAGATGGATGACCAGACATCTCCATACCAACGTCAAAACCCTCGCTCATGCCAAGGCTACTCATAGTTTCTTTTAATAGCGCTACCTGATCTTCAGTGGTTTTACAGCTTGAGACATTTAAGGCAACATCTGCGCCCATTTTTTGGGCGAGATTTAATCGATAGGGGTTAATATCACTAATGACAACACGGTGTGCACCAACATGTTTTGCAATGGCAACAGCCATAATACCAATAGGGCCTGCGCCTGTGATAAGAACATCTTCCCCAATGAGATCAAAAGACAAAGCTGTGTGTACTGCGTTACCAAATGGATCAAACATACTGGCAATATCATCAGAGACATAATCAGGCAGTTTAAAAGTGTTTTCAGCGGGCAGTGATAGATACTCAGCAAAGGCACCTTGCCTATTCACACCCACACCAATAGTGTTTCTGCAAAGATGGCGTGTCCCAGCGCGGCAGTTTCGGCAAAACCCACAAGTAATATGCCCTTCACCTGACACACGGTCACCGACTTGAAAGCCTTTGACTTCACAGCCTATCTCAACGATTTCACCAACAAACTCATGTCCTACTGCCATGGGAACAGGAATAGTGTCTTGTGCCCATTGATCCCAGAGGTAAATATGTAAATCAGTGCCGCAAATTGCCGTTTTTTTGATTTTAATAAGAACATCATTATGTCCGATTGTTGGCTTTGGAATCTCATTCATCCAAATGCCAGGCTCTCTTTTTAGCTTGGATAGTGCTTTCATTCTGTCAAACCTAAATAATATTCATTTCTTTACCAACGTCGATAAAGGCTTTCACTGTTTGATCAATTTGCGCTTTGGTATGTGCCGCTGACATTTGTGTACGAATACGTGCTAAGCCTTTAGGGACAACTGGGTAAGAAAATGCAATCACATAAATGCCTTTCTCTAAAAGCTTATCTGCCATGATAGAGGCAGTTTTTTCATCATATAGCATCACAGGAATAATGGGGTGTTCGCCCGGAATCAAATCAAACCCTGCTTTTGTCATTTCAGATCGAAAGTGTTTTTGATTCTCTTGGAGCCTTTGACGCCTATCATCAGATTGCATTGCAAGTTTAATTGCTTCCATTGAGGTTGCTGCGATCATCGGTGCTAAAGCATTTGAAAACAAATAAGGGCGCGCCTTTTGTTTTAGCATTTCAGCAACAGGTGACCGCGCAGCCACAAATCCACCTGATGCACCGCCAAGCGCTTTTCCAAGTGTGCTTGTGATAATATCCACACGTCCTTCAACACCGCAAAAACTAGGGGTTCCACGACCTTGTTCACCAATAAATCCAGTGGCGTGAGAATCATCCACCATAACAAGTGCATTATATTTATCTGCTAAATCACAAACTCCTTCTAAGTTTGCAATAATGCCATCCATCGAAAAGACACCATCTGTGACAATAAGCTTAAATCTAGCCCCTTTCTGATCGGCGGCTTTAAGCTGTGTTTCTAAATCTGTCATATCATTATTTTTATAGCGAAAACGCATGGCTTTACATAAGCGCACGCCATCGATGATACTGGCGTGGTTCAGCTGATCACTAATCACTGCATCTTCGGCAGTTAAGATTGACTCAAACACACCACCATTGGCATCAAAACATGATGGAAATACAATCGTTTCTTCCATTTTTAAATATTGACTGATTAACGCTTCCAATTCTCTGTGAGGTGTTTGTGTGCCACAGATAAAACGAACAGAAGCAGCGCCATAACCATATTGATCAAGGGCATTTTTTGCAGAGGCAACAAGGTCAGTATTATCAGCAAGCCCAAGGTAATTATTGGCACAAAAATTAATGACATGTTCGCCATTTTTAAGTGTGATATCAGAGGATTGTGGTGAGTTGATAATGCGTTCAGCTTTATAGGTTCCAGCCTCTTTAATGGCTTCAATTTGACTTTCTAAATGTGTATAAAATTCGTTATTCATTATAGTTCCTTACAAAGAATTACCTTAATTTTGCCTTATTGTATACCAGCATATAGGCTTTTTACAGTGGTCATTGCACCTTTAACCTCAAATGGGTTTGATGCACCAACAAGAATTAGATGTCAGTTTAATAAAAAGGAAGGGTTTATTATTCTCGATCAATTAAGGATGATAAAAAAACTAGGTGCAATGCATCAATCAACGCAGAGCAAAATCAAGAATGTTTTGCTGGAGATGTTTGCTTAATAACGATGCCAATAGTTGGCATTTTATCAATTGGGTATTTAACCGCGTGTTCTACCCATTTTTTATCACCACTAATAATCACCATACTTTCGCACTTGTAATCAAACTTCGCTGTTTGCTTACGATATTCGCTGTACTTATGATCATTTTGATCCATATTAATGAACTGGTATTTTGACATCATGCTATCAATATAGGGGCGATTTAGTGGGTTCAGTGACATGTCATGGTGCTCAAGCGCAACACAAACTTGTTTTTGCGTTTTGGCAAAGTGATCAACTTGTTGGCTAATATCTTTCCAACTACTTAAAACTAAAATAACGGCATCAAGCATACTTTCTCTCCAAAAATTTGATATTACACAATGTAGTCAATAAGCTAGATTTTCAAAAGTGGTTTATGGCAAATATTCATATTAAGTTAAAAATGTAATGCATTTGTTTTACAATTTCAATGTAAACATATTGACATAAGCGGGGCTTAAATTGGAGGTTTCTCCATAGTTTAAGAAAGATTTAAAAAAGGTGATTGAGGGCTAGTATTAAGATACATACGCTGAAGAGCTACATTTAAACATACCTTACTGATAAAGGTTTTCTTCCCCATTGGGTCTAGTTTTAAATCTTCTATGCTGCCATAAATATTGATCTGGGTTGCTTAAAATTATCTTTTCTAGAAATTGATTATATCGTTCAGCGTCATCATAGTCATTGCCTGATGGAAAGTTATGCCATTTTGACATCATATGGATTTCATAACCTGACAAATCTTTCTTTCTTAAGTAATAGCATGGTATCACATCACTCTTACCGTTTTTTGCTAACCAGCTTGTAGCAGTTAGCGTTGCACAAGGAATTTTAAAAAAGGGAACAAACAAGGTTCTTTCGTTACCAAAGTCCTGGTCAGGTGCATACCAAATGGTCTCACCTCTTAACAGGTTCTTAATAATAGAGAACACATTTTTACGCTGAATACAGAGCTTGGCATAACGGCTGCGGGAAGAAGTCATGATGTACTCAAAAAAATCAGATTTATGCTTTTGGTAAATAAAGCTTACATTGAAGTTATTTAGGTTAGTTGCCATTAACCTGCCCATTATCTCCATACAGCTGAAATGGCTACCAAGTAATATCATGGCCTGACTAGGGTCATGATTAATAAAATCCTGAGAAAATTGCTTCTCTAAATAAATTTTCTGAAACTTTTTATCGGGCATAAACCATGCAATAACAGTTTCAATTCCGGACATACAAAGAGCTTCAAATGATTGCTGGCATAATTTTTGGAGCTCTATTGTCGATTTCTCTGGAAAGCATAATTGAAGGTTACGATAGGTTATTTTATAACGGCGCTTGGCAAGCTTATAAAATTTTCTGCCGATGAATCTTCCTGCCTTCATTTGCCATTTATAGGGCAATCGAACAAAGGACTTTAAACAAAAAACCAGTAGCCAGCCACTATAATAGCGCGGATGAAAAAAGCGATTATGCATTTAGCGAAATGCTCTAGAAAATACATTTCGTGCATTCTTTCTAGCGCGTTTAATCGCAGCTCTTTTAGCTATTTTTCTTTGTTCTGTAGGTTTGACATAATGTTGTCTTTCACGCATTTCTTTGACAATTCCAGCCTTTTCACATGCTCGTTTAAATTGCCTTAAGGAGATATCAAAAGGTTTGCGATCATCAATTCTAATGCGAGGCATTATAACAACTCAACATTAAAAGCTTCTAATCCTTTTTGTCCTTGTTGAGTTTCAAATAGTACCGTTTGATCTTCCTGCAATGTTCCTCCAGTGGCATTTAGCTTTGATGAGTGTACAAACACATCTCTATCACCATTATCAGGCTTAATAAAACCAAAACCTTTTGAATCATTGAAGAATTTTACAGTACCTTGTAGTTTAGTATTCATAATTTTATATCTCTTAAATTGATTTGTAAGTATACAGCGATATTGCTATATAGCGGTCACACCATAACATGAAAGAGGCACTAAAGATATAAGTTCCTAAAAAATATTTATTTGTACTTTTTATTGTTATAGCTTGTTTCCTGATATAGAATTTGCCTGATATTGCAGAATCTCGCATATATTTGCTACCGACACCCGTAATAATAGGAACTTATTTGATGAACAAAGATAAGCTTTTGTCTGATGATGATAGTATGTCATGTCGATCAAAAAAAGGTGATAGAAACCTGCTGCTATTTGCAGTTATGTTAGGTTACTTTAAAACCTACATAAGATTTACAAGTGCAAGTGAGCCGAACATTCCAAGATATTTAGGCTATGTGAAGGCAAGATTGATCAACAAGATAAATGTTAGAAATGCGATTCGTACAGTAGTCGATAAAGTATTAGAAATCAGAGACCTCGAAGTTTGGGGAGAGGCAGCAACAGTTGCCTGTAATTTAACACATATCCATCCATGTGGTTTATTTCTAATTAATTTTGATAAGCGCATTAATTTTGACAACAATATATTGGATGAGGCAGTGCATAATGAACAATCAACGAACACCTGTAAGAGAAAGAGCAAAACAGTTCTCAAAACAGCTTAAAAAAGATAATCCAGATTATAACTACCTAAAAGAGCTTTTTAGACACATTCGTCAAGAGTTAAATATAAAAGTTAATAAATCGGAGCCAAAAAGATTGCCTTATGTGCCTACTGAAGAAGAAATTAGTCAGTACTATAAGGTTGTTTGGCAGTCTAAGAACATGAAATACGTTGTTATAGTGAAAACACTATTATATACAGGCGTTCGAGTATCTGAATTAATTAACATAAAGATATCAGATGTAGACTTGGATCGTTGTCAAATTAGGGTTAATCAAGGAAAAGGAAACAAAGACAGAGTTGTGCCTTTCCCTAAGCATTTTACTGAAGTATTAGCTGTACATATTGATAGTGTGCGTAAGGAAAAGGCAGTTTATTTATTCGAATCAAACTGGAAAAAACCGTATTCAGACAGAGGAATACGTAAGATTTTAGAAAAATATTCAGATGAGGCAGGACTTGAGCATGCAATATCTCCTCATAAATTGAGACATTTCTTGTTTACTTGGATGAAGAAAAAAGGTGTAGATGATGCCTTAATACAACCTTACTCAGGGCATGAAAGCAGAAAATCTTTAGAAATATACTCAAAGCTATCACTCAACGATTGTCAGCAAGAGTATGAACAACAGATAAAATCATTTCCAATTTAGATGTAGCCCCTCAGTGTACGTACCTCAACTCTGGTCCAATTTGGGCTTTCGAGGTTAGCTAGAACAGGTTCGCATTCTGATTTATTTAAAAAATAGTCACTGCAGCAAGATGGCAATAAATATCACAAGACCCACCCAGTGATTATGGGAAAAGGCAGAAATACAATCTTTAATCGTATCTTGTTTCCAAAGCTTATATTGGTAATAAAAAAAGTAGATACATAGAATTAGCGCCAGATAAAAAATAAGATTATAGCTTTGAGTGTAAGCAAAGCTTACAAGAAAAATAAGCATCATAGTTTGGCAGATTGTAATAGCGAGGGTTACATGTTTACCAAAGCTAAGTGCTGATGAGTGAAGCCCCAGCTCTTGATCATAGATTTTATCGGCCAGTGCATACATTGTGTCATAGGAAAGCGTCCAGAAAATACAAGCAATATACATAAGCCAAGCGGCGGTTGGCACAGTGTTTAACTCGGCACTATATGCCATAATGACACCAAAATTAAAGGCAAGGCCAAGTGCAAGTTGTGGTAGGGCAAAAAAGCGCTTAAAAAGCGGATAAGTGAGCGCGAGTATGAGCGCCACAAACGATAGCAAGATAGTCAGTAGATTTAGAAAGAGCACCAAAATAAAGGCAATAACCAATAATATAATGCCAAGCGTTAAGGCAGATTTAACAGAAACCTCCCCTGTGGTAATGGGCCTTGTGCTTGTTCGCTTTACTTTAAAATCAAAATCCTTATCCAGAATGTCATTAAATACACAGCCTGCGGTGCGCATCAAAACAACACCAACAACAAAGATAATCAAGTGTTTAATGCTTGGCAGATGCGTTTGAGTAGCTGCAAATAAAGCCCAGAGGGTAGGCCAAAGGATAATGAGAATAGGAATGGGTCTGTGAAGGCGCATTAAATACCAATATGCCTTCATTTAATCGTCTCTTTTGGGTGGAAATTCAAGGAAAAACTCCTCAATAATAAGTTTATACTTTTGATCAATACAAAATACGGAAGCGCGCGCCCATACGCAACTGGAAACTTTACTGGTATCTTGAAAAAGCGCATTTACTTCATCGGCACTATATTGGCGAAGATAAAAGTCACTTCTATTGACCCCTTCTTTTTGAAATAAAAAGCTATCACCAATAGAAACATTATCTAAATTGTCAAAAGTAGATTTGTATTGCCTATAGGTTGACTCAGGAATAACTGTTCGTCCGAGGACAATATTTCGATAATTTTGATGGTGTGAGATTAAACGCACAAAGGCTTCAGTTTCTGTTGTATCAAGTAGCGTTTGCTCATGTGCTTTAAGTTGTGTATGCAGGTGTGCTAATTTCTTTAGCTTTAGATCGCAAAAGTAATTGCTCAGCGCATTGCCCAGTTTTTTTACCTCTGTAAGCCAATATATTGAGTCACTTGGCGGAGGTGCGCTAATATGTTCTGCAGATTCCCAGTTTTCTTTCATGTAAGTGTTAGTTTAATGCGCTAAAAATTTTGCCAAGGGTATCACAAATTGGTTGTTAGGATCAATTATCAGCAGCACTGCGTAGGAAAAAGACATATTTCTATAGAGATATAAATGAAATATATAGGAAAAAATACAAATATATATAGTTAATATCCTACAATTATTTGCTATAATTGCCATGTAGTTAGTGTTGGTTTGGTGTTCAGGGAGTAGAAAATTGCGACATGTTTGTTTATTATTCACATTTGCTTTAAGCGGTATATTACCTGTTGTGAGCTATAGTGAAAGTTCGATAAAAATCATTGCCTTGAATGAACATACTGCTACAGGACTTGCTATTATTCCATTACTAGTACAAAGCTATCCATTTTTGTCGTCTTTGATCATTACATCAATTATTTTATTGCTTGTGAAACGTGTGAGGGCATTTTTAAAGGCTCAAGAGCCTTGCGTATCTCAAAATGATGCATAAGGTTTCACTGTTGAATATAATTCACTAAATTTTCAACTTCATCATGCTTTTCATGATAGCGTGAACTTGCCCATTTCGTTAAATCCCCAATGGATAGAAGCCCTAGAAATTTATTTTTGTCATCATAAACAGGCAAATGTCGAATCCGCTTTTCAGTCATCAGCTGCAATGCCTCTTGTGCAGTATGGCTATCTTTCATGCTAATAATATGATCACTCATGATTTCTTTAACCGTTGTTGTCGTTAAATCTTTAAGCTTTGCTGAGGCTTTAAATAAAAAATCACGCTCGGTGATAATTCCTTGAAGCTTTCCTTGTGAGATAACCAGTAGTGATCCGACTCGGTGCTCGGCCATTTTCTTTGCCGCAGTAATTAATGTATCACTGTCTGAAACGCTATAAACTGGCTTATCTTTATTAACAATAATTTTAAGTTGACTATGCATGGCTCTCTCCTTTTTACACTTCGCTTAAATTAATCATACTTACCTTCATGTACTTTAATTTGCTTGCTTTGATGACAGCTATACACCATAAATGTTGGTGTTTTTAAACATGGCGTGTCGGTTATATCAATAGCTACTTTTCATTTCATTGTAGTTAGAGCACCTAAAGTTTTGCAAGAACAGCAATGTTTTTTCTGTAACTGCTTTGACAGTATTTGAATATCCTGACATTAGGGTTTAGAATGATGAACAAGGCTTGTTCAAATTGTTTTAATGCCAATCGTAATCATTTTGCGATATAAAAAGAGATGGCAATTTTAGCTGTAGCTGAGCATAATGTGGTGATATTAGAGTGAGTACGGGTATTTTTATGCTCGATACGGCTTATGAGTAAATAAAATTTTAGAGAAGCAAATGAGTGAGACTTTGACAGAGGCTGTAGATTTAGAATACGCAAAGGAAAACATGATCAAGCAGCAGGTTCGTATATTGGGTGTGCCTTATGGCAAGATGCTGGATGCGATGATTCAGATACCAAGAGAGCTTTTTGTGCCAAAAGATATGAAGGCACTGGCATATTCTGAGCTGGATATTCCTGTGAATCATGGCCGATATGCCTTCACGCCAAAAACAGTGACGCAAATCCTGCAAGCGGTAGCGCTTAAACACTCAGATACAGTGTTACAGGTTGGCATTGGATGTGGTTATTTGACTGCACTTATGGCCAAACTTGCATCGATGATTGAGCTATATGATATCCATGAGGATATGATCAACCATGTAAAGCATCGTTTAAAGTCATTGGCTATTTATAATATCAAGTATCAGCACGCCAAAGAAATTGAATCAAAAGCACACTATGATGTTATTGTGCTTAGAGAGACACAATTGAGTTCACCAGATGCGTATATTGATCAGTTGTCGCCTAATGGTCGACTGTTATATTTTGTTGATAAGGTAGATTATATTACTGCTGTATTGGTCACAAAAAAACAAGGTGCTACCTTGGAGAAAAAGTGTATTTTTGATCTTTATACGAAGGTAAATAAAGTCGCTCAAACACCTGAAGCATTTGCATTTTAATATTGAAAACTTAGGAAGATATATGAAAAAGTTAGCAACGGTTATCATCAGCATGGCATTTGGGATCAGTGCCTATGCTCATACGCCAGTTGAGAAAAGCGCTCAAAGTGCACAAAATCTCTCAGATGTCTATCAGCTTGCTAAGAAAAATAACGCAAGTTATATGGCTTCAGAGGCAACATTCCAATCAACACAGCAAAATGTACCTATTGCGTTGGGTCAACTATTGCCAATTGTTGATGTGGGCTATGTGGGTCAAGGAAACTATACCTCAGCACCTGGGACTGATTCAACAACCGGACTTGAAAAACGCACAAAATACTTTACTCAAGCGCCAAGTGTTACTGTCGCTCAGGCTTTATTTAACTGGTCTGCTTGGGGTGGGTATAGCTATTCTGTGTATCAAGCAAAAGCAGATGCAATTAGCTTTGCTGAAGCACAACAAAATTTAATATTAAATACATCACAGGCGTATTTTGAGATCTTACAGCAGCAGGATAACTTAGCTTATGCACGTGCCAATGAGTCTTGGAACAAAGAGCTTTTAAACCAAAATGAAGAGAAATATAAAGTTGGTTTAGCCGCTATTACCGATGTGCAAGCAACTAAAGCGCAGTATGAACAGTCGGTTGCATCTACGGTGCAAGCTGAAAATGATTTAGCAACGGCATATGCTAGTTTGGCACAGATTACAGGTCAAAAAATCTCTAGTGTGCAAAAGTTAAGTGATAAGTTTCCTTTTGATAAGCCAAAACCAGCCAGCATGAAAGAGTGGTTAAATATTGCCTTAAAACAAAACCTATCTGTTGTGCAAAGCCAGTATCTACTACAGTCTTCTGAGGCAGGAGTTAGTGCAGCATGGGGTTTATTTATTCCAAATGCGACACTGAACGCCAATGCAACAAGAACGCTCAATTATCAAAATCCAAATAATACAGCAGGCTCAAATACGGCATATGCCAATGTGACGGTAGCTTGGAATGTATTAAATGGTGGCGCTGATTATGCAACAGTGAAGCAGTCTCAGTATAACAAAGAGGCGGCTCGTTATAATCTACTTGAGGCTGAGCGTGCAACTGAAAGCTCACTTAAAACCGCTTATTTGAATGTGATTACAGATATTTCGCAAGTTGAAGCCTATAAGCAGGCGGTGATTTCAGCACAAGCTTCCGTCGATGCAATGAAAGCAAGCTATGAAGTTGGAACCAGTACCATTGTTGATTTACTAAGACAGCAGCAGCAATTATTTGAAGCACAGCAGCAGTATTCACAAGCAAAATATGCTTATATTAATGACTTATTGACACTGAAGCAGGTTGCAGGTGTTTTATCTTATCAGGATGTTGATGCAATCAATAAGTGGTTAACAACAATGCATACTTCAAAGCAATCAAGTAGTAATATGCAAGCAAGTCAGAAAAAAACAGCTTCTTCTGGCATTTATAAAGATGTGATTGAGCAATAGTTTTTGCACAGAAGCTTGTTAAATAAAATTAAAATCCCCTAATTTTTCTTTCATTCTGCTAAAGCTTGGATGCGCTTCAATTTGAGCGACATAGTCAGTAATATTTTGATAGTTCATACTTGCATCAAACCTTGAGCTTATTAGTTTTAAAGGCATATGCATTTGAATGTCAGCAGCCGTGAACCTGTCTTCAAAAATATACCGCTTACCTTCTAGTGAATCATTGATAAAGCCAAGGTGAGCTGCAAAGTTTTTGTTGAAGAATCGGCTATCCATCTTTTGACAAATGGCTTTAATAATTGGTTTTACAAAGAAAGGCACTTTTTGTGATTTGAGTTTGATAAAAAGATACTTTGATAGCAACAGTGACATAAGCGAGCCTTCAGCGTAGTGAAGCCAGAAAAGATAATCATAGGCGCTACTGCTATAGTGATCTTCTTTATCATGATTATTTGTTAAAAACTCAATCACCGCACCACTTTCGACATATGCTTTATTCTGATGCTCCAAAATTGGCGATTTTCCCAGTGGGTGAACCTCTTTTAAAGACTCAGGTGCTTGAAACTCAGGGGTTCTTTTAATTTCCTCTACTTCATATTCAAGGTTCAATAGTGAGAGAACCCAAGGAATGCGATAACCTCGTGATTGCTCTAGCAAATAGACTTTGTACATGTTAATCCTTATAGATTGTGACACTTTGTTGATTTGAATGTATATCAATCAGGGATTATTTTCCAACGTTTCTAATCATTCAGGATAAATTAATTGTCATAAACTATTGATAATGATATTAATTATCAATATCATATTGTTCATTAGGTAGAGGGTGTGATGATTAATATTAAACTTTAAGTTATATCGGTCATTTATGAGCGTATTTTGTTTATATGTGCTTATAAGCACAAGTGTAATTTTGTCATCATGAACATTAACTAACCCGGGCTTTTCAAAATTGAGCTTAGGTTAAGTACATTGACTAGGAATAGGTAATGGAAGATACAAAACCAAGGAATGATTTGACAGATAGCATCTCAGCAAAAGCGGATATGATGAAGCTATTATTGGGAGATCAGGCAAGCTGGGAGTCCAATGCGAGAAGTTATCCACGCAAAAATCCATTTGTTATTGATAAGGCAAAGGGCATTTATCTGACTGATATCACAGGCAAAAAATATATCGATGCCTTAGGCGGTGCAGGCTCTTTAGCGCTAGGGCATAATCATCCAAAAGTATTAGAAGCTATTGAAAGTGTCTTACAAAAAAGCACACCGCTTCATACTCTAGATTTACTCACTTATGAAAAACATGCTTTTATGCTAGAGCTATTAGATAGCTTGCCAGAGGCTTACCATGGTGATGTAAAGATACAGTTTTGCTCACCAACAGGAGCAGATGCTGTTGAGGCGGCAATTAAGCTTTGTAAGACAGCAACAAACAGAGAGAATATTCTTGCTTTTCACGGTGCTTATCATGGCATGACACATGGAACATTGGCAATGATGGGTAATATTGCGCCTAAGCAGAATCTATCTGCGCTTATGCCATCTGTGCACTTTTTGCCTTATCCTTATGCTTATCGCTGCCCATTTGGGCTGCAAGGTGATAATAGCATCGCTGTCAATATTGAAATGATTTCACGGATGTTATCAGATCCAGAAAGTGGCATTGTTAAACCTGCAGCAATTATCTTAGAACCCATTCAAGGTGAGGGCGGTGTTATTGTCCCACCGATCAGCTGGCTTCAAGCAATAGCGAATCTCGCAAAGGCACATGATATTCCGCTTGTTGTTGATGAAGTGCAAACGGGTATTGGCAGAACAGGGTATTTGTATGCTTTTGAAAGAGCCAACATCACACCAGATGTGATTGTGCTATCCAAAGCGATAGGCGGCGGTTTACCGATATCGGTTGTGATTTATAAAAAGAAGCTTGATCTTTGGCAGCCGGGTGCGCATGCAGGCACCTTTAGAGGCAATACACTTGCTATGGCAGCAGGGCTTGCAACATTAAAAGAAGTGCGAAAACCTGAGTTTCTAGCACAAGTGAGATCAGTTGGTTGTTATTTTAAATCAAAGCTTATTGAGCTTAAATCAAAGCATAAACTAATCGGTGATGTGCGAGGAGAAGGACTTATGCTTGGCATGGAAGTTATCGATTATAAGCAAAAGGCAGATGGTATTGGCAGTTTTCCTGCTGATGGACAAAAGGCCATGAGCATTAAAAAATTATGTTTTCAAAAGGGGCTTATTATTGAACTCGGTGGTCGTCATTCTGCGACACTTCGTTTTTTACCGCCGCTTATTTTAACAAAAGAAGATGTTGATAAAATCATTCAGATTGTGGATGAGTCACTCAAGGAAGTATAGCTAAATATGGAAAAAGAAGCTTATTTTTTAACTGATGATGCATCGATCAAGCACTATCAAGCCTTAATGTTAAAGGTGAGTGAGTATATTGGCGCGCATCTAGCAAATGAAAAGGCCTATAGTGGTATTTCGCCTGAAAAGAGTCAATCCTTAGCAAAGAGTCTAACACAGGGCTTTCAAGGAGAAACTTTTGATCAGCTGTTATCGCACTATCTAAAGCCAGTGTTAGCACATTCAGTTAATATTAACAGCGCACACAGTATGGCGCACTTACATTGTCCTATTATGCAGGCATCGTTAGTTGCAGAAATGATGATTTCTGTGTTGAATCAATCCATGGACTCTTGGGATCAAAGCCCGATAGCAACCTATCTTGAACAGGCAATGATTGATTTATTTTCAGCCAAGATTTACCCAAAGCATATAACTAATGCCGACGGCGTCTTTACAAGCGGTGGGACGCAATCAAACTTAATGGGGCTTTTATTAGCGAGAGATTATTATTGTATCGATAAACTAAAGCATGATATTACTCAATTGGGCTTACCTCCCGAGGCGTCAAAATTTCGTATATTATGTACAGAGTATACTCATTTCTCCGTGCACAAATCATTAATGCTGCTTGGGCTTGGCAGGGAGGCTATTTGTACTGTCAAGGTTGATGATAAGCAAAGAATGTGCCCTATCCATCTAGCACATCAAATAGAAAAGCTAAGGCATGAAGGGCTATTGCCTATTGGCGTTGTTGCAACAGCAGGAGGCACTGATTTTGGACAAATTGATGCTGTTGATGAACTCTCCAAGGTGGCAAGCTCTTATGATATATGGCTTCATGTTGATGCTGCGGTGGGTGGTGCACTACTTCTTTCAAGTAAGCATAAAACACGTTTAGAAGGACTTGATCAGGCAGATTCAGTGACAATTGATTTTCATAAACTCTTTTTTCAACCGATTAGCTGTGGCGCTTTTTTTTGTAAAAATAAACAAAATATACAGCTTCTCTCTTATCATGCGGATTATCTAAACCCCGAAGAAGATGCTTTTGATGCGTTGAATTTAGTTGATAAATCCCTACAGACTACAAGGCGCTTTGATGCGCTTAAGTTATTTTGTGCTCTTAAGCATGCTGGGGAGGCACGCTTTGGTAGTTGGATAGATCATATTATTAATATGACAGTAAAAGCAGATTGTTTATTGCGTGAAAGCGATGAATTTGAGCTTGCCTATCAAGAAAGTATTCATGCCGAGGCGCGTTTGAATACAATTGTCTTTCGTTATATTGATCATAGGTGCTCGGAGCAAGCGTTAAATAAGATCAACCAAAGTGTTTATAAAAACATGTTGCTACAGGGGAACTACCTTATTGCACGCACCAAGGTGAAAGGCAAAGTCTATTTAAAATTCACTTTTATGCATCCAGAGGTAAGCTTTGATCTGATCAAAGAGGCAGTACAAGCAATTAAAGAGCAAGGTCAGAAGCTTGTGATGGCTTTAAGGGAGGAAAGAGAACATGATCACACATGCCTATGAAATAACACTGAGGCATTTTCTAAATTGCTTTTTTCGTGAAGCGGATAATTACACATTGCATTCAATTAGTGTAGAGCGTAATAGCTACTATCTAGAGGTGCCACTGTTGGGTGCACAGAGTAAACAAAGAAAGCTTGAGATTAAGCTGATATTATCAGGTGTGCTGCAATCACCAAAATGGTTGTTACCGGTATTCTTAGTTGAGGGTAATAAAAAACACCCACTAGCACCGCTTCAAGTGATTGAACTGATTGTTGATGTGCTCTCAGGGGATGTTGGGTCTTTTACAGGCGCTGAAGTAATCAGGCGTGTGATGAACTCAGCGTGTCATTTGGAGAAAATACTGAGCTATAGGAAATCTAACATTAGCCAAGCATTTAAAACAGTAGAAAGTCATTTTATTCAATCGGAGCAAATGCTGTTGTCAGGTCACAGGTTTCAGCCAGATGCAAAAAGTAGAGAAGGCTTCTCTGATGCGGAATTTCATGAATATTCACCAGAGACTGAAGGGAAATTTCAGCTACATTATCTATGGGTGAAAAAAACATTATTGAGCACAGAAACTGCAATGGATCAAACACTTGAAGCATTGCTGATAAGTTTTATGGGTGATGAAAAAGATGGGCTCCAAAAACCAAGTGAGAGATATCATTTATTTGTTTTACATCCTTGGCAGGCACTTTATTTATTGGAGATGCCGGAGATAGAGGCTTGTTTAAAAACCAAAGAAATCATTGATATAGGGACAACAGGGCTTTGGTTTTATCCAACAAGTTCGGTTCGCACTGTCTACTCACCAACAGCAAATATTATGCTGAAGTTTTCTTTAAATATCGCGATTACCAACTCTGTTCGAGTTAACCTTGAGAAAGAGTGTTACCGAGCTAAGGCCGTGCATGAGCTAAATCAAAATCAACTTGGCGAGGTGCTCACTAAGAAGTTCCCAGATTTTAGGCTTGTCACTGACCCTGCTTTCATAGCTCTGAAAGTAAATGAAAAGGTGCTTGATTCTAGTATTTGCATTATCCGTGAGGCACCATTTCAAGCACATGAAGATATCAGTGCCATTGCCGCTTTAACAGAGATAAATCCCTTTGATAACACAACACGTTTGCAAACACTTATTTTACAAGTCTCAAGAATGCAACAACTTTCCTATGAGCAAGCGGCCAGATATTGGTATAAACGCTATTTAACTGTTGTTGTGGCGCCTGTTTTGTGGCTGTATAGTGAATATGGTATTGCCCTTGAAGCACATCAACAAAATCTGCTGGTCAAACTGGAAAATGCACTTCCTGTTGCTGGGCTATATCGAGATTCTCAAGGGTATTATTATGTCAAAGATCACCCAAATCTTAAAAACATTGCAACAGATAGAGAACTTGAGTTTCTGTGTGATGGGACTTTGGAATTTGTCGATCATCATTTTTGTTATTATTTTATTGTCAATCATCTTTTGTCAGTCATCGAGGCACTTGCGGCAACAGAGTATATCTGTGAGAAAGTGCTTTTGGAGATGACGCAAAGTTTCTTCATGCATTTTGCAAAGAGTTATCAGACATCAGAGAGGTTTTCCAAAAAGCTTCTTGAGGATAAAACACTGCCAGCAAAGGCAAATTTAATGACGCGTTTAAGTGGCCTTGATGAGCTACAAGCCCCTTTAACTCAACAATCAGTCTATGTAGAGATAAAAAATCCATTTGAGGTGATGCATGAATGTGTATGATGTAATTGGGGTGGGTATTGGCCCTTTTAATTTATCATTGGCAGCGTTGTTAGAAGATAAGCCGATCAAGAGTATTTTCTTTGATCAAAAGGACAAATTTGATTGGCACCCTGGCCTTATGATGGACTGGACAACCTTACAAGTGCCTTTTTTAGCAGATTTGGTTACGATGGCAGACCCAACAAGTCGCTTTAGCTTTTTAAATTATTTAAAGGAAAAAGGCCGGCTGTATCCTTTTTTCTTTAAAGAAGACTTTTTGATTTTACGCAAAGAGTATAATGATTATTGCCGCTGGGTGTCAGAGCGTTTATCCAGCTGTCACTTTGGTTATAAAGTTCTTTCTATTGATTATAAAGCTCCTTATTGGGAGGTGATCAAAGAGGATCTTGATGGAAAAAAAGAAAGAGTGTTAGCTAAAAATATCGTCCTCGGTGTGGGATCGAGTCCATCTTTGCCACATGCACTGACATCGATCAATGATCACATGAAAACAAAGGTGCATCATAGTAGTTCCTATTTGAACATTAAAGATCAAGCACTGAACTCAGAGCACATCAGTATTATTGGCTCTGGGCAAAGTGCAGCAGAGGTTTTTATTGATCTTATGCAATCTAAGAAAAGGGCAACAAAAATAAGCTGGTTGACCAGAAGTAAAGGCTTTTTCCCAATGGAGTATTCCAAGCTTGGTTTAGAGCACTTTAGCAGCGATTATATTGATTATTTCTATCACTTAGATGAGAAAGTGAAGACAAGATTGATTAAAGATCAGGATCTATTATACAAAGGGATTAGCGCAAAGAGCATTGCTGATATCTATGATTTACTTTACCAAGAAAAGGCTTTTGGGAAAAAAACAGCTGAGCTCATTGCTAACAGTCAGCTTTATCAATTAAGTTATGATGATCAAACCAAAAAGATACAAAGTAGTTATCTTCATCAAGAGCAAAATAAGCGATTTTGTATTCCGACTGATTTCATTATTGCAGCAACAGGATATCAAAGTGCCTCTTTAAGTCTCATGGATAATATCAAATCACACTTTGCTATGGATGAAAGTGGTCAATTTCAAATTACAAGACACTATGGACTTAAGCCAAAGAATAGAAAGTTACAGGCAAATATTTTTGTTCAAAATGCTGAGATGCATACCCACGGTGTTGGCGCACCTGATTTAACCTTGGGAGCTTATCGAAGTGGAATGATTGCCAATCAGCTTATGGGTGAAAATGTTTACCAATTTCCTGATAAAAGTGCACTGACAGCGTTTGGTGTGCCAGATAATTACCTCTTAGCTGAAGATAAAAATGATTATGTTAACAATGTTCATAAAAGCGCGGATATTGTCTCAGAGGAAGCATTAGAAGCATAGTGCAGTATTTTATATGGCATAACTTGGAAGATGAGAAAGGAAAAAAGAATGAGAGATAACCATTTAGAGCTCTATTTAAATGCAAGCACGAGACTTTTAGAGAAAATAATAGCCGAATTTAGTTATGAGGGAATTTTTACCCCGAAAGCTGACCCTATTAAACCCAATAAATATATACTCAAGGTATCAAATCATATTGTTTATTCATTTGATGCCATTAAGGGTATCTATGGCAACTTGATGGTTGAGAAGGGCTCTGTAATGCGTCATCACAACAATCAGATAACAAAGGCCGTTGATGCAATAGATTTTGTGATTGAAACAAAAGCAATCACTCAAATTGACTCACATACAATGGCGCATTTTATCCGTGAGCTTAACAATACGCTATACGCTGATAGTATGATTTTGGCTAAAAATAACACTCTGGCAGATGAAATTATTCAGCTTCCATATGCAAAGATTGAAGGGGTTATGACAGGGCACCCATGGTTTGTTATTAACAAGGGGCGAATTGGTTTTTCTGCCAGTGAATATCAGCACTACGCGCCTGAGATGCAAAAAGAGCAAAAACTTATCTGGCTTGCAGTCAGTAAGACATTAACGAGCTTTCAGTCACTGTCAACGCTTTGTTATGATAAAGTGATTCACCATGAGCTGGATGAAGAGAGCTTAACTCACTTTGATGATATATTAAGATTAGCAGGTGCCAAATCAGATACATATTATTATCTTCCTTGCCACCCGTGGCAGTGGGATAATGTGCTGCAACAACAGTTTTTAAGTGATATTGCCCAAAGGAATCTTATCTATCTAGGTCAAAGCACAGATCAGTTTTTGCCAATGCAGTCTATCCGGACATTTTCTAATATTTCATTTCCAGAGAAATATAGCGTCAAACTGCCGCTTAGCATTTTTAATACGGCTGTATATCGAGGGTTACCAGAGGCGCAAACAAAAGCAGCACCTCTTTTAACTGAGTGGGTTCAGTCTATTGCTAAAAACGATCAGTTTCTAAAAAACTGTCGATTCATTTTATTAGGCGAGCTTGCCAGTATGTATTATCATCCGCCACACCAAGCATCCTTCTCCGGAGCACCCTATCAGTTCACCGAACAGCTGGGTGTCATTTGGCGCCAAAGTATTCAAAGCACACTAGAGCATAATGAAAAGGCCATGACAATGGCCGCTTTGGTGCATGTTGATAAGAACGGGAATACCGTGGTGGGCGAGTTGATTAAAAGCTCAGGATTAACGCTTGATCTTTGGCTTGAGAGGTTTTTTGACAATACATTGCCGCCACTTCTACATTTTCTATATCGCTATGGCATGGTGTTCTCCCCACATGGAGAGAACAGTATTCTTTTGCTTGAAAATGGCCGCCCTGTTGGGCTTGCAATGAAAGATTTTGTTGATGATATTAATATTTGTAAAGATGAGCTAAAAGAGTTAGAGGACTTGGCTGAAGAAGTTAAAAGTGCCATTCCGCGTGTAGAGGATGATTATCTTTTACAATTTATTCACACGGGTTTATTTGTTGTTCATTATCGCTATTTATCTGCAATTTTGGCCAAAAAACATGATTTTCCTGAAATCAAATTTTATCAGAAGTTAGATGACTGTATAACACGCTATCAAACCTCTCACCCTCAATTAAGCACGCGCTTTGAACGCTTTAATTTATATAAAAAGCGCTTTGGGAAATTGTGTCTTAATCGCTTAAGGGTGCTTGAGGTGGGGTATAACGATGCCCCTGAAAGGCCAAAAGTGTTACCAACAGATACACTAAAGAACCCTTTATATTTAGGCTATCTTGCCAATCGAAGAGTCAATGAGTTTGATTGTGGACATGTTAAGATGCGTGCAGTTGAGCTCGAGCGCGATATTGATAACTTGCACAAGTGGATGAATGAGGAGCATGTTGCTCAGTTTTGGCATTTGAATCAATCAAAAGAGAGGTTAAAAGCACATTTCTCTCAAGCATTATCTGATATGCATCAACAGCTTTTTATCTTATCGATTCATGGCAGAGAAATTGGCTATGCTGAGATTTATAATGCACAAGAAGATCGTCTGTCAGCATATTATCCTACTCAAGTGGGGGATTATGGTTGGCATTTATTAATTGGGGAGAGATCTGCACTGAATAAGGGTCATAGTGAAGCGTTAATTAGTGTACTTAGCGCATATTGCTTTGATATTCTTAACGCTCAGCGTGTGTTATTTGAGCCAGATGTTCGGGTGATTGCTTTTCAAAAAGTAGCCCCTAGATTAGGCTATCAAAATGAAGGAAAACTTATTTTACCAGAGAAAAATGCCTATCTTTTTTCCTGTGAAAAATCACAGTTTTTAGCGAAGTTGGCAGATAGCATAAACAAAGAAGGTGAGGCAATATGATTCGATGTAATATAAATGACTGGCCAGTGGTGAGGATGCATTTTCATAGTTATCCAAGTTATGAAGAAGTCATTAACTGGCTGTCTGATTGTGATCGGATTTTGAAAGAAAAGCGAGAATTTGTGCTTATTAGTACCTTTGATGAGCATTATCAATTTGAACACAGGGCGAGAAAAAAACAGGCAATTTGGTTCAAATCAGTTAAAAATGAGCTATCAAAGTGGTGTCTTGGCATGTTTCGTGTGACACAGGATCCTGTGATTATTAAGAAGATCAATGCCCCAGCAATGTCAAAGGGTATGCCTTTTCAATGTATTGTCGTTGAAGATGTAAAAAAAGCAGAGCTTCAAGCACATGAGCTTTTAACAAAATGTAACTTACCATCTCCATGGGATAAAAAGCTGAGCGAGACACATGAATAGACGATTTATTAATTTAGGAATACTGTATTTGGCCCAAGCCATTCCACTTTATTTTTGTACCTTTGCGCTGCCGACAATTTTGCGTGCAGAGGGGGTGTCTTTACAAAAAATTGGTCTTTTAGGGCTTTTATTATTGCCATGGGTGATAAAGTTTTTATGGGCGCCTTTTGTTGATAAATATTATACAGTAAGCATTGGCAAGCGAAAAAGCTGGTTCCTTGGCATGCAAGTTGTCACTATTGTGCTCTTGGGGATTTTTTCATTGATGAGTCCTCATGAATATTGGGGCGCCATTTTCTTCATGGCGTTTCTATTGTCATCGGTCGCAGCAACGCAGGATATTGCCATTGATGGGTTCTCATTGGAACAGTTAAAACGTGATGATTTTCGTTGGGGAAATTTGGCACGAGTTGCAGGAACAACACTTGGTAGCATGCTAGGAGGGGCCCTTTTAATTGCGCTGTATAAAGTGCTTGGCTGGCAAGCAATCACGCTTTTATTATCTGTTGTTTGTATTGTGATTGCGCTTTATATGATTTTTATTAAAGAAGATAACATCCCTGATGATGCCAGTAAAAAGCATCAACCATCGATTAAAAGCTTTTTAAAGCGCCCAGAGACACGGATGTTATTAGCAATGTGTTTGATTTATCGTGCTTGTGAGGGCTTGGTGATGGGGATGCAATCGGCATTTCTGGTCGACTTATCCATTCCTCTTAGCACCATTGGTGTTGTTATGGGTATTGGCAGCGCCGTTATTGGGCTGCTTGGTGCAACAGTTGCAAGCTATTTATTTAAGCCATTAGGTGGTAATAAAATGATTATATTGCTTGCTTGCATTCGTGGGTTTTGTTATTTCTCTTTGGGTGCAATTGCCCTTCTTGGTATAGGCAATAGTGTGCTTGTCTTTAGTGTTGTGCTGCTCAATATGGCCTCAAGATTAATGGAAATGGTGGTGCTCTATACAATTTTTATGCAGCATTGCTCAAAAAAACAAGCCGGTACGGATTTTACTATTTTAATTTGTGCGGAGTTACTGATTTATATCTCTGGCATGTCAATAAGTGGCTATCTTGCTGCATATTTAGGTTATGGTATGCTCTTTACATTGGGTGGGATTTTATCTATCCCCGGTGCTTTAGGCGCTCTTTATTTCCTAAGGAAGTTAAATGCATCTCATAAGCAAAAAGTGCATAATAGTGCGGTATTGGCGGCGTAGTAAAGGATAGATAAAGAGCATGTTTACAGATACAAAAGCCATTTCTGTGATCAAATTTGGCGGCACTTCAATGCAAAGTACAGTCACACGTCAAGCTGTTATTTCAGTGATTAAATCACATATTAAATCAGGTAAAAAAGTCATTGCTGTTGTCTCAGCTGAAGCGGGAGAAACGGACAGATTATATTCTTTTGCTAAAGCACAATATATTACCACTCAAGCTGAAATAGCGTTAATTGTTGCAACAGGTGAGATGAAATCAGCAAGCCTTTTAAGCGCCGGTTTAATGAATCAGCATGTGACAGTAAGTGCGCTACAAGTTTGGCAAATTCCCTTTATGGTGCATGAAAATAAACATAAGCCACTGGCGTTTAGTATTAATAAAGATTTCATATATCAGCAATTTGAAAGCGTTGATGTTTGTGTTATCCCTGGTTTTCAGGGCGTGAATGCAAAGGGGGAAATCACCCTATTATCACGTGGCGGGTCCGATTTGACCGCTGTAGCATTGGCAGATCTTCTTGCACTTGAAAAATGCACATTATATAAAGATGTTGATGGGGTATTTAATAAGCATCCGGAGAAAAAAGATGCGCTCTTGATCAATACATTAAGCTATGATCAGATGCTTCAACTTGCCAGATGTGGTGCTGGTATTGTGCAGGAAAAGGCCATTCAATATGCTAAAGATAAGCGCATTGAAATTGGCATTGCCAATACATTTACAGGTGTAACTGGGAGCTTAATCAGCACGCATCAATCTGCATTTCTTTCATCAGGAAGATCACTTGTATATTGAACAAATTCAATTTCAAATCCATCAGGGTCTATGTAGTAAGTTTTTTTTCTAAATTTATCCGCTGTGATGGAAATGCTACACTTAAATCCAGCGTTAAGCATGCGTTTTTCTAATGCTTGAATGTCGTGTACAACATATGCAAAATGTGCCAATCCTACTTGGTTGCCTTTTAAGTCACGATTGTCGCCTGCACCATGATCACTAAGCGCAATATATTGATAATCATCACCAAAATGTAACCATTTTCGCTTGTATTGATACCAGTTTGACTCCCCCAGTGATCGTATTTTCCAATGAGGAAAAGTCGCTTTATAAAACAAAAGTGACTGTTCTAAATTCTTAACAACAAGATTGATGTGTTCTAGATGCATGTCTATCTCCAACGGTAAATTGATTCAGCTTTCGCTAGTTGAACTTTCTGTATTTGATGTTAAATCCTCAAGTTAACTTGAGGTCAAGGGCTTTTGATAATAAAAAATTCTTCTTGAGTCAGATAATGTTTAACATGTAATGGATTTTCCTTTAGTTAAAGCGCCATAGGTGATACATTATTGGCTAGGAAAAAATGTTATTTGAGATGGGTTATGAGTAATAAAGAACAGGCATTATCATCAGCATTATCACAAATTGAAAGGCAGTTTGGAAAAGGCTCTATTATGCGCATGGGTGACCAGCCACTTATGCAAGATATTGAGGTGATATCAACTGGAAGTATTGGGCTTGATGTTGCCCTTGGTATTGGGGGCTTACCTATGGGGCGAGTTGTTGAGATTTATGGTTCTGAGTCCTCTGGAAAAACAACGCTAACGCTTCAAGCTATTGCTGAGTGCCAGAAAAAAGGAGGCACAGCGGCATTTATTGATGCAGAGCATGCGCTTGATCCTACCTATGCAAAGGCATTGGGCGTGAATGTTGATGATTTGATTCTTTCACAGCCTGATACCGGTGAACAGGCGCTGGAGATTACAGATATGCTGGTCAGATCAGGTGCAGTTGATATTGTCGTAGTTGATTCTGTTGCTGCATTAACACCAAGAGCCGAAATTGAGGGTGATATGGGAGACTCTCATATGGGTCTTCAAGCAAGGCTGATGTCACAGGCGCTACGAAAGCTTACTGCAAATATCAAACGCTCAAATACCTTAGTGGTGTTTATTAACCAAATCCGTATGAAAATAGGGGTGATGTTTGGCAACCCTGAGACAACAACAGGTGGAAATGCACTTAAGTTTTATGCCTCTGTTCGTCTGGAGATTCGCCGAGGGAGCCCGATTAAAAAAGCAGATGAAATTCTGGGTAATGAGACCAAGGTTAAAGTTGTCAAAAACAAGGTTTCACCTCCTTTTAAACAGGCAGAGTTTGATATTTTATATGGTGAAGGAACTTCTTTAGAGGGCGAGCTTATTGACTTAGGTGTCAAGCATGGTCTTGTTGATAAAGCAGGTGCATGGTATAGCTATAATGGGACACGTATCGCACAAGGTAAAGACAATGTTCGCCAGTATTTAAAAGAACATGAAGAAGTAAAAACAGGTCTTCATAGGGCAATATTAGAAAAGCTTCTGCCTGCGCGCACAGGCGCCAAAGAGCAAGTATCAGACAATGGTACAGATGCTGCAAGCTGAGCGTAATTATCTTTTTTTTCTCTTATCTAAAAAAGAGTACTCTCGCTTTGAGCTTAAATCTAAACTCAAAGCAAGAAATAAGCTCTCGCATGATGAAATTGAAGCACTATTAACAGAGTTCAGTGATCAAAACTGGCAATCTGATCGGCGCTTGACCGAGATGTTAGTTGCCTCATATTTGAATAAGCACTATGGTAAAGGGCGCATCATACAGAAGCTTGTTTATGAGAAGCAGGTTGATAAAGTGATTGTTGAGAGCGTCCTTTCTGAGCAAGCTATTGATTGGTTTCATCAGGCATCTCAATGCTATGAAAACAAGTATCATAGCGATATTAAAGATATCAAAGACAAACAAAAGCGGATACAATATTTGCTGCGCCAGGGACATGACTATACTACAGCTGTGGAGGTGGTAGGCAATATCCAGCTTTAACATAGGTGCGCCAGTTGTTGGCACGACTGGAATGTTTCATGCAAATTTACATCATTTTCCATAACTGCATTTCATATATTGCAGCCACACCATAATTTGTATATATTTTATTTCTTAATTGTGTTTTATTATTCCATAAATGCAGTTGAGGGTGGTGTATAAAGCAAGCGATATATCTGGAGAGTAGGTGAGTTGGCTGTTTCAAATGAAAAATTGTTTCTGATTATAAAAGAGGAAATTCTCGCGGCAATTGATATGTATAAAGTACACCATCAAATTGCCACATCCAAGTCAATAGATAATTTCACAGGGTATAAAATTAACTTCTCTTCGCATGGCAACTCAGGTATCAGAAGAGCGTATAATCTCAAATCATTTATTGAAACACTAGGACATTCAGTTTCCGTAGAGCAAGTATTAAAGAAAATAGATGAAGTCCTTGAGGAGAAATCAGGTGAGAAGCTTTTTTCACTCAAGACTATTTTATTATGTTATCTGTCATATGCTTTAGTAACGGTAGCTAGCAAGCATAAAATTGATATGGGTAATATCACATTAAAGAACTTAAAGAATCAAAACTTACCTTGCTTATCACTCAATGAGCCACTATTTTTTCAGCATCAGATAAAGTCAATCCAGCTTAATGGTATGTTTACGAAACACGCCGATAGGAATGTAGCACTAAAGCTCAATTTCAATCTAAAAAAAATCTCATTTATGTATTCATTTTCCGCTATAGTTGGCAGATTATTAGAACAATCAGGCAGTCAACAAAATAGAGGAAATATTGAGCTTAATGATATTTCTGGCTTGCATTATTGGAGTAGCTGTAGACTAAATGAAGTGGAATCTAGAAGAGCGACTCGAGAGATGTTACAGCGTTATGATGCTGATGAAATTAAGTTAATTTTGCCCAATCTAAAGTTAACGGCAATGGTTATGTCAGATATAGGAGATATAAGAGCTAATGGTTGTTATCAGGAAATCATTGCACATATAAAAGGCTTGGGCAATGAGAATCAAGGCGCAAAAGATGAGACAGCAAAACGTATCTCACGGATAATCGATTTTTGTGATGCCATTATAAGTTGTGTGAAAATTTATCTTGAACGTCAGAAACTAAGCCCGAACTTATTTCCATATATTGCTGGGGTTGATATTTACCTTAAATATGGTTTGAATGACCCATTTTCTGCCACAAAGTTGGCAAGTGGGCTTTTAGCATCAGCGGCTAATCCTCAATTTTCACAAGACTTTAAACTCTTAAAGCTCTCAGGTGCAATGTATTATGGGGATGCGCTAAGAGGAGATGGTCATACAAACCTTGGTTTGCTAAGAGCATATGATGTACTTTTCTTTGCAGATACTATTAAGCGCTACGCGTTAACAATATCATTTAATTATGACAACTTTCCTAACTTTGAGAGTCAGATACGGGAGTTTATCGATGGGTTATTTGTGTTTCTTATGAACTCTGGCAAAAAAGAAACATCACTTACTCAGTATTTAGCTATGGGGTTAGCGGGCTTTATTTCACACTATTCAAAGCTTGATGGCTATCAGCTTGATAATGTTTTTCTTCAGGAAAATAATGGCTCTTTACAAAGGTTTGCAAGTGAGCTTTTCCAAAAAAATGAGAACGTGAAACATCGTTTATTATTACTTTTATTATTAGAAATTTATCTGGATGCATATGAGGGCTGACTGGCTCTAAGCCTATATTTCTGCCACAGTGCATACGCCATAATAATGACCCCAGCAAGACCTATATAGGCGCGAATAGGTTCAAAGTAGCTGATAAGTGCGCCTGAGCCAAACACCGCTAATAACAGTGCATTGCAAGTGGGACAGGCGAAACCCAAAAAGCCAAGGACGATACCCAGTTTGTTTTTATGCAAGCGACAACTGGTCGTTTTCATGCCAAAATAAAGCCCAATAAGTAGTGCATAGGGAATAAATATAAGATAGTCCCAAAGGTTTACTTCTATCTTACGGGTAAATAAAGGGTTGCTCCAAAGTCCTGTGACAGTGCCAAGGGTTAAAGCGATTACAATAAAAATAGCCGCTGCACGGATAAGTTCACTTTTTGACAACATTTCTATACTTGCAGACATTTATGGGTAAAATAATTCTAAAAAAATCAGGCGGGATTAGATATGTTTTTATGGCAAGTGTAAATCAATGTCATTTACTATAGCTCTAAGCAATTTTACAGTGCTTCACAATAGCACGGACTTGTTTTATTTGCTCTAAGGTTAAATAGTGATAGTACTCTTTCTGATGTAGCCACTTTCCGTAGTATTGAATCAGTACTTTAAGTGCATTGTGATTGTACTCTTTACAGGCTTGATAAACGGTGCGCGCAATAGTCTTTTTATCAAGTTTTCTTGTTTTGATAAAAAGTCGCATGATATCCTGATAGCCTTCTTTAGCTGCAATTGAAAATGCACTATCGCCCAAAAGGTTAATCTCATTAATATCGGTTTCTCGACACAGAAGCAACATTGTGACAATGGCTAAATTTCCCTTTTTACAAGCAACCATAAGTGGTGTGTGTAGAGTCACATATTCATTAATACAGTAGCGGTCAACATACTTAAGTAAAGTCGCTACAACCTTTTCATGCTCTCCTTGACACGCTAAAAATAACAGCATTTCATGTTTTTGTGGATGTAAAAAGAGTGAGGTATGTTTTATGAGTATTTCGACAACTTTATCGTGTCCATTTTGACAGGCAATATATAGTGCATTTGTATTTTTAAACAATGTCGTTGTAGAAACTTTAGGATCATGCACCATAGCCTGCACTAATTTTGCTGCCCCAGATTGACAGGCTGACCAAAAAGCATGAACACCACTTGAGTTTGGACGGTTGACCATTTCATATGGCAGCTTCTCTATAAGGAAAAGGGCAGTGTTTGTATGTGAGTTCTGACAGGCAATAACAAGCGGACTATACTGCTCTGTGCACATTGATTTAAGATCAAAGTAGCGCTGATCAAAGCAGGCTTTAATAACCCCAAGCTTGCCCTCAGCACATAAAAGATAAAAATAATGAGGACACATTTTTTGCTTTGCATATAAGCGTTCATGAAGAAAAGTCGCGGCATAAATTTTCTGTTCATCTTTGCTAAGAGATGCTTCTGACTGGCATTTAAGCGAATTTAACAACAAAAAGTAGTTGCTTCCTAGCCAAAATGTTTTTGTGTCTTTATTTCCACTGACTATATTGCGATGACTAATACAAAACTGTTCCTCCTGTTCAAGTAGAGATAAGACTTTTTGTAGAGATCGCTCGGATTTTAGCTGTTGTGATAAGAGCATAGCGCGGGCAACATATTCTTTATTCCAGCAAAAAGGGCGGTGCTTTTGAATATAATGTTGCAACTTAGTATTGATATTAAGATAGTGATAGGCAAGTAATATTAAGTCTCTTGTATCAGCAGCTTGCTGGTTATCTTTTGCCATCACATACAGCTTTATACTCAAAGAGATCTCTTTTGATGTAACAGCAAAGCTTTGATACAGCTGATTGACCAATGCATCATCACTAAAAAGAGGTTTGATATATATATTTTCAGTCATGAAATTTGCATCGTAAACCTGCCAGTGATATTGATGCTTTCTAAGCCCAATACTATGGCCATAACCTGAAACGCTAATAAAATAGGCATTATTCTTAATAACTGGCAGAAGTTTGATAGCTGAGAAAAGCGTTGCATATGCTTTTTTATCCCCCCAAAAGACAACACTTGCATACTCAGATATTTGTGGTGTGAGTGTATTGGAATTATTTGCATTATAGGCATGGATTTTTTTATTAGCGACAAGTGTCGAGAATGCTTCAATATTCTGGCTAATATGTTTAGGCGAGATTTGTAGAGAGCAAGGTGTGTGATAAACAATGAGTGTCTGCAAAAATGCATTAATAGAGTCAAGTATTTCTAGCCGGCCAAGCTCATTTTTGTAATATAGCTGACTAGTAATAAGATTATTACGGCAAAGTTTTTTAGCATCACAGTAAGCCTCTATTAGTTCAGTTAGTGATGTGAAGGACTTTCTCATAAAGGATACAGGATGCAGTTTATAATCCCTTGTAAGGTAATCTAAACGCTCATAGTAGGTTGATAGTTCATTGCATAATGCAGCCTGTCCCCAGCATGCGCTTAATCCATAGCAATAACCTTCATCTTTGCCGAGGAAGTCATAGTAATTTTGAAAATTCTCTAAGGCAGAAAGCTTTTTAATGTTTTTATGTAGACAAGTGTATTTATTATTCACTAAAAGAGGCATTCCATTTATAATTCAGCGTCTATTTACAATAAATCTATTAATGATTAAATCAATATTTTATTATCTATTTAACTCAAAGAAATAAATTGATAAATTAAGCATAATAAATATTAACAAGTTTAGGTTAAGCGCTTAAAATACCCGAAATTTTAAATTAATGAAATTATTTTATGCCAAGTCAGATAATGTTAAATACCATTCAACAACAAATTGCAAATTTAAATGCAGTATACCTGCAAGCGAGAAACATGGGTGCAGTCTTGCCACAGCGAGCGGGTCAGGCATTACAACACTTACAACAGATGAATTTTGCAAATAGGCCTTCTGACTATGACTGCTACCAAGCGGCAAGTGTACTGTTTTGTATGGTAATTTCTTCAGCAAGTCAACCTTGGACACATCCAAATGGAGGTGCTCAGCAAGAACGAATCCATGAGTTATGGCAAGAGGCGCGTGGATTTCGAAATGAAATTGCGAATTGTCTAAATGGCATACAAGCGGGTCAAAATTTCATAAATTATATCAGGGATCTCCCTAAAAATAATGCCTTTAATTATTGTTATATCAGTCTTGCAAGAAAATATAACTGCGTATACATAAATGATCCGCAACAAAATACTTCTATACCATACGATCGATCAGGACTTATTGCCTGGATTCAAAGTAGGGGCGGTGCCCTTATTGATCCAGTTACAAGAGAAGCATTCACACTGCCCTATTTAACTTCGATAGCTTTATTTAATGTTCCTGAGGGACAACGTACGGTGTTTAGTAAAACAACAGATAATTTATCCATACGGCATCCTGCCTATTAACGCGCATTGAAGATAATAGAAACTTTACTTTTTAGAAACAAGGGGTTGTCATTCTATAGAAGTAAGGTCTGTTAATCTCTAATACGGTTTATGTCAATGTGAACCATAAATTTTGAATTTACTAATGATAAAGGATAGAAAATGCCACTTACTATACCACTTAAAACACCTTGCCGAGAGCCTTCAGATCAAAGCTTAAATGAATTTATAGCAATCAATAGGCTTGAGAACTTCCCTCAAATGCTTCGAGTTAATCGTAATTCCAATAATGAAGATCAAGCGGTGATATTACATTTTAGCAATAGAAGTAAATCTCGAACATATGGAGATGGCGTGACTCCTGTGGGCGAAGGTTTACAACTGGCTATGTGTGTAACTCAGCAAGAAATAGTGACTAGAGAAATTCAACCAGCGCTCATCCCCAAGAATCTATATGATCCTCAATATGCGGGGAGTAAAATTGATCTGGATCTACATACATGTGAGGGGTTGACTAAATGGACAGAAAAAATGTGTCAGATACAAAGAAATAGACCACCCCGTTTAGATATTGATCAGACAAAAGCTTTCCATGCTTTGGCATTTTATGCGGAGATTTTACGTTTTAATCTTGGTCTACTAGAGGTGATAGCGTATCAACATAATCCTTATGAAGAGCTATATAAGGACATTATGGAGAACGTAGCACAATGTCTAACTACACTCAGGATAAACTGGGCAAAAACTAGCGGAATAACATATGATAATATGGTAGAAAAAAGGGGGCATGATATACGTGGCCAGTTTCTTAGCCACAGGAATAGGTTTTCTAACATAATACGAAACAGAGAAATAACATATACTGATATTTTAACTTTATTGACAGATACGCCGATTGATTATGGAGTCAATGCAAGTGATCGGGCGTATT
The DNA here is from genome assembly GCF_000379445.1 of Fangia hongkongensis FSC776 = DSM 21703. GTDB lineage: Bacteria > Pseudomonadota > Gammaproteobacteria > Francisellales > Francisellaceae > Fangia > Fangia hongkongensis. The sequence continues at coordinate 22,789 of NZ_KB902273.1, read as the reverse complement.
GGATACACTGGGATGATCCAGATTTGCTATATGACACCAGGCATGTGTTTAAAATAACAATATACAGTCATATTTTTAGTTTTACACCTACTATAGTGTTTAGGTTTTCTGGCAATCAGGTTGTTGAAAATGATAAGGATGATATTAGAGCCTTGTTAAAGGCATTAAACTATCATTGTAAGCTTAAATATAAATTGCAAAAAGGTCGCATTGGAGAGCAAAGCCGGCTGATAGATCATGGTATCGTATGTAGAAAGAGCAATTATGTAAGAAAAAGTAAAGATGAAAATAATTATTTTCAGTTGCCTATCAATCTTGTTAGATTTGATCAAGAGACAACAGTAAATGCAGAGCAGCGAGTGCCTCCATGTAGATATATGAAAGGGCTTGGCGTAGGGGGACAATTTTGAGCTACTACATTTTAGTGTCTATGAGCCAAAATAAACCACGCGATCTACTTTGTTCAGCAAGGTTTGATTGTGGGTAATTAAAATCAGGGTTCTATCTTGTAAGTGTGTCCAAATTGAGTTCATCACTTTGGCTTCAGTGATTTTATCAAAGCCTTCAGTTGGCTCATCTAACACGATAATCGGCGCATCTGATAATAACATGCGAGCAAGTGTAAGACGTCTCATTTGACCTTTTGAGAGATGCTTTCCAAGCTCACCTGTCCAGCTATTCAGTTGATTTGGCAGTGATTTAACAAAGTCTTTCAAATCCACAAGATCAAGTGCATGGTATAGCTCATCATCTGTAGCGTCTTCTTTGGCAATTTTCAAATTCTCTTTAATGGTGTTATTAAAAATGTGAGCATGTTGAGAAATAATCGTAATGTTTTGGTAAAGGCTTTTCTCATCAAAGTGCGTAATATTATTTTTGCCGATGAGAATTTCCCCACTTTCAGGATCCCAAAATCGTGCAAGAAGATTCACAATGGTGCTTTTTCCTGAGCCTGTCGGGCCAAAAAGTGCTATTTTTTCTTTTGCTTGAATCACTAAATTGAAATCTTGCAGCACTTTTGTGTGAGGGGAATAACCAAAGCACACATGATTAAATGTAATGCTTGCATTATCTTTGCTAATAAGCTCAAGCTTATCGGCTGACTGAGGAAATACAACGGAGGGTTTTTGTTGGGTGAGTGTAAGGATTCGCTTTGCGGATTTTAGGGTTTGTCCTAAGTACTGATAAGCAACAGGAAGTGGCATAATCGCTTCAAATAAGCCCATTATTCCAAGGGCAAAAAGTGCAACAAAAGCGCCATTTAACTTGCCAGTTTCCACCAGAGAAACGCTAATCCATAATGACACCCAAATAGCAGCACCAAGAGATAAGGTCATTAAAAAACTGCCAAACCCTGAAAAAAAGGCCATTTTTTGTTGTGAGTGAATAAGTGCTTTACTTTGCATATGAATTTCTTTGGCATGGCTGTGATCGGCATTAAATATTTTCAGCTCAGCCATAGAGTGTATATGTTGGGTAATCGCAGTTTTAAGTATTGCTGTTTCTTGTGCTAATTGATTGGCATTCTTTTTCGCAAGCTGTGCACTTATAAGCGGCACAACAAAGCCTGCAAAGGCAGCAAATCCCATAGTGAAAAGTGCAATAGATAGACTTAGAAAACTAAAAAATACACCAATTAACAAAATCGATAGCAGAAGCACGATAGTTGGCGAGATAATGCGAATATATAAATTATCCAGTTGATTTACATCATTGACAAGACGTGAGAGTAGATCACCACTTTTATATTCCATTAAATGTGAGGGGGCAAGTGGTAATAAGCGGTTATAAATCCACAGGCGAACATCTGTTAAGAGCTTAAAAGTAGCCTCGTGCGTGAACACGCGCTCACCATAACGTGTCACGATGCGAAGTACCGAAAATGCACGAACACCGGCGGCAGGGTAGAAATAATTAAACTGATGAGCCACGATGATGCTAGCGGTTGCAACAAAGCCTGTAGCCGAGATAAACCAGCCAGAGAGTGACAAAAGACCAATGCTGGCTAAGATCGCTAAAAAAGCAAGCAATGTGCCGATGGTCATCCACTTGAGTTGTCTTCGAAACAGCTTTAAGAATGGGATTAATGCGCGCATTTTTCCCCCTCCGTTTGATGATAGGCATAGAGCTTATAAAAAAGCGAATTTTTGTCATGGCAAAGCTCGTTTAAAGTGCCTTGTTGGACAATTTTGCCATTATCCATCACAATAATGTTGTCCATATGCGCCAAGCACTCAAAGCGGTGTGTCAGCATGATAACGGTTTTATTTTTCCAAATGCTATATAGTGCGTTTAAAATTTCTTTTTCTGTTTTTTTGTCAAGTGATGCTGTAGGTTCATCTAAAAGCAGTAAATTACAAGGCTTGAGATAAGCACGAGCAAGTCCAAGCCTTTGTGCTTGTCCGCCTGAGAGCCCCAAGCTTTGCTCACCAATTTCGGTATCAAGTCCCATTGGAAGTGTGGAGATAAACTGCTCTAACTTAGCCATTTTAATGGCATCAAAAAGGGTATTATCATCTGCCTCTGGGTTTGCCAAAAGTAAATTTGAGCGGATCGTTCCTTTAAATAAGCCCGTTGTTTGTCCAAGCCAGCTGATGTGCTTTAGCCACTCTTTCTCGTTAATGTCATTTAAAGCTATTTTGTGATTGATAGAGATAGCATTATTTTCGGCGTGAATAAACTTTAGAAGTAAATTTAAAAGTGTGGTTTTCCCTGCGCCGCTTGGTCCTATGATGGCAACTTTTTGTCCACGGGAGATAGATAGATTGATATCTTTTAAAACAGCTGACGTATCTTTATGATAAGAAAAACTCAGATGCTGGCAATCGATGCGCTCAATATGCGTATTATCAAGCGTGAGATTGTCATTGGTTTTTTGTGGGGTTAAAGCGAATAGTTTTTCTAGTTCAATTGCCGCGCCTACTGCTTCAGCTTTGGCATGATAGTGTGTGCTAAGCTCTCTTAGCGGCAGAAAAAACTCAGGTGCCAAAAGCAGTATAAAAAGCCCACCTTGAAGTGTGATGTTATCTAAACTCCACCATAAAGAGTTGTCAGCACCTGCATTAATAAAGCCCATCCCTAAGTAGATAGCAACAAGAGCAATGGATGCCGCTGAAAACACCTCTAACACTGCTGAGGATAAAAAAGCAATGCGAAGGACTTTCATTGTTTTAATTCGGTATTGATCAGAGTAATTAAAAATGGCCTTTGCGTGGGGCTTTCCACGGTTAAAGAGCTTTAATGTGCTAAGACCCTGCAAGGTATCCAAAAAGCCAGAGCTCATGCGTGCGAGTGTTTTAAAATGTTTTTGGTTTTCACTTTCAGCGCCCCAGCCAACAAGCATCATAAAAAGTGGAATTAAAGGTGCACAAACAAGCAAAATAATGCCACTGACGATGCTTTGTGGGAAGATAAATACCAAAATAGCAATGGGCATTAAAGCGGCAAGTGAAATTTGCGGTAAAAAGCGCGTTAGAAAATTGTTCACCCCTTCAACTTGTTCCATAGCAGCGCTGATAATATCGCCAGAGGATTCTTTTGATAATGTGATCGGTCCAAGTGTATTTATATGTTGGATAATTTTGTCTCTAAGCTCAAGCTTTACCTTTGCCGCAGCTTGAAAGCTGACGATTTCTCTAACCCAGGCAAGTAATGCTCTAACAATAACAATAATCCCAATAGCAATAAAATAGCTAATAAGCTGCCATTTTGTGATTTTCTCAATATATGCACTATAGGAAATATGAGCCAGCAAATAGAGCTGTAAGATCAGTAGAAGACCGCTGATAAAGCTGATAATTACCGTCAGCTGAATCCATCGTTTAGCGGGTTTTGCAAGCGCTCTTAGCCACAGGCGTGCAGATTTTCTTTGTAAGGCATTGGTAGACATGAATTCTATGGATCAATCTAAATGCAAGCATTATATACGAAGCAGCTCAAAGAAGGAAAAATTGGTGGCAAAATTTGATATATACCACCCGCAAACCATTTTACCCTATTTCTGCCATTGAATTTCTTGTTCTTTTGAGTCATCAGATATTGCTAATAGTCCGAGCTATTACCTGCAACCCAATGACTCAAAACTATCAAAAACTTCTTCAACATTAAACATCGCAAAATGATTCGCGAGTGGTATAGCGCAAAGTTGTGGCAAATTAATAGGATTTCAGAAATAACAAAAAGTCATATTTTATTCAGTTTTTGCTGTAATTTTATTTTAAATAGTAAAAATATGAATCATTATAAGTATTGAAAATATTCTTAAGACCAGGTGGCAGTTGTACAAGGGGGTTAACAACAAATCCACTAAAAATTAGGAAGGTGGAATGTTAACGAATAGTAAAAGAATATTATCAGTGATGGCACTTATGGGACTGTCAGGCTCCAGTTTTGCGATTGAAAGTACTATGGAGCAGAGTGATTTGCCATATTATGCTGTGGTGCCTGGGACGGGATATTATGCAAAGACAGGTCAGTTTAAAATTGATAATTTAACTTTTGATACTGACAAAATGGGTTCATTTTTACGTCAAGACGCATCAGGCTCTACTTTTATTGTCAATGAGTTAAATTCAAATTTTGACTCATTTGCGCGCTCAGGTGGGACAAATATTGATATCAATACAAGCTTTCAGTATATTTTTCTCAAGGCTACTTTTGGTTTTAGTACAAAGCTGGCTCATAAAATCTCTGGTGCAAACCTTGGTTTGAAAGGAACATTTAGCCGTATTTCAGATGGGATAAAACTTTCTTTTAAAGCTGCAAGCACTTCTCCCAGTGAGCTTGAAAGTATGATGCTCGAGCGCTTTAAATCTGATGTTGAGAAGGTAAAAAAAGATCCAAGCTATTCAGTGATTTTTTATGAGCGCTATGGTGATTATTTTGTGTCAGGCGTTGATTTATGGAATTACTCAACAGCCAACTATACATTGACAACCCATACCCCAAAAAGTGCTTTTAGCATGATCGCTGGTGTCAGCATGGATACAACTGCTTCGGCTTTCAATGTAGTGGGCGGTGGCATTAAAGTGAATGCTGAAGCTTGGGGAGGAAATCAGGTCGTTTGTATGAATAATAGTAGCCATGAGTATCAAAGCTTTTGGTGTGATATTCCCCCCGGGAAGAGTGAAGTTGATGGGGCTGAAGATGGGCGCTTATATTTATATCCACTTAATTTATCCACATTGCCAAAAAGCATGAAGGTGACTATTCCACCGGTATTTCCTGATATGCCCTATGAGATGATTAATAAGCTAAAAGAATCATTAAATGAGTAAGTAGTTTAATTACATTTTCTTATCAGCAAATAAAAATTTTTCGTGACAAACTCAAAAGAAACTCATAATCTAATTGGGTGATGAATGAAGCTGCTTTGTGTTATTACCAGTTTACTTACTGGTTTTCAAGGCAGAGGGACTGTGTGAATATTCCAATCGTGATTTTGTGGTTGGTATAAGGGATTATGAGGCTTAGATATAGGGATATTTTGCGCCATATTGAAGATTTAGACTCCTATGGAAGAAGGCTAAACGGGGGATGTGTGCGATTTCATGCAGAAAGTAAAACAATTAAACATTAAAAACAGGGGAAGGGATTATGGGAATGAAAAAAACAGCTTTAATTATGCTAGGCGCAGGGGCACTGTCGTTAACGCTTGCAGGGTGTGGCTCAAACCAATCAGATCAAAATAGTGCAAAATCATCTGCAAATACATATGCACCAGCAGGTAAAGATACACTTGTGCGCGGTAATGGCTCAGAGCCTGATTCGCTTGATCCAATTCATGCACAAACAAATGTGTCAGCAAGTATATTATATGATATTGGTGAGGGACTTTTATCAGAGGATCAAAGCAACAAACCTGTACCGGGTGTGGCAAAATCATGGAAAGTCTCAGATGATGGTCTTGTCTATACTTTTCATCTTCGTGAAGATGCAAAATGGTCTAATGGTGAACCGGTCACAGCAGCGGATTTTGTTTATGCATTCAAGCGAGCAGTCAATCCAAAAAATGCTGCCGAAATGGGTTATAAACTTGCCCCAATTGAAAATGCTCAAGCCATTATGGATAGCAAAAAACCGGTATCATCTTTGGGTGTCAAAGCGCTTAATAGCCATACGTTAGAGATTAAACTAGATCATCCGGTATATTACTTTTTAAGTATTATGACTGATCCTGTTTCCTATCCTGTTTACATCAAAGGCGTGAAAAAATACGGTGCCAGTTTCTTTACCCCAGAGCATTATGTCTCTAATGGTGCATATTATCTAAAAGAATGGATTCAAAATGGCCATATTACCGTCACTAAAAACCCATATTATTGGGATGCAAAGAATGTTCATATTAAAAATGTAAAATTCTTGCCAATTGTCGATAGAATGTCTGCTTATAATGCCTATGCATCGGGTCAGCTTGATTATGTGATGTATGTACCAACAGGGAACCTTCCGTCAATCAAAAGGAAATTTGGCACGCAATTGAAATCAACCGAGTGGTTGGATATGGAGTATTTAGACTTCAATTTATTAAAACCACCGTTTAAAGATAATGTGAAACTGAGAAAAGCGCTTTCGCTGGTGATTAACCGACAAGATTTAGTGAAATATGTCACTCAAGCAGGAGATATTCCACTTTATAGTTTCTTCCCAAGTAGTATTGAAAATGGCATTTATAGCGATGTTCAATACAAATGGAGCACTTGGCCAATGCAAAAGCGCATTGAACTTGCCAAGAAGCTTTATAAAGAAGCCGGTTATTCTAAAGAAAACCCGCTTGAAATTTCGATTGAATATAATACAGATATCACCCACAAAAAAGTGATGGAGGCGATTGCTCAGATGTGGAAGCAGACTCTGGGTGTGGACTCTACGCTTGCAAACTCTGAGTTTAAAGTGTTTTTAAAAGTCAGACAGTCACATGACTTTCAAGGTGTTGCCCGTGATGGATGGGTAGCTGATTTCAATGCAATTGATAACTTTGCCTCTATGTGGACTTGTAATAATCCACAAAATAACGCAGGGTACTGTAATCCTGAGTATGATAAGCTGATTGCTGAAGGGCAAAAGCAAAGATCTCCAGAAGCTGCAAAACCTTATTACACTGAAGCAATGGAAATTGCGATGAAGGACTATCCAATTGTTCCACTTTTTTCAAATGCAGTTGTTCATCTTGTCAAACCTTATGTACAAAACTACCAAATGGAAACGAATCATTTGGATCATGTTTATGATAAATGGTTCTCATTTGAGTACAAAAAACAGTCTTGATATTAAATAAATAGTTGTGCCCGAGATATCTGCATGATATAAAAGAATGGCAGGCTCATTTTATAATATGCTTTGATAACATGCCAAGATAGATTGGTATGTTACGCTGGCTTGTCTATGACTAATCGTATAAAGTGTTTGAGGGTTTAAGATGAGGAAAGTCTATGTTTAGTTATATATTACGGCGACTGGGAGGGGCAATTCCAACGCTTTTTGCAGTCATTTTAATTAGTTTTCTGATGGTGCATATGACACCCGGGGATCCCTTTGCCACGGAGAGAGCACTCCCACCTGAAGTGTTAAAACAGCTTCATCATCAATATCATTTAGATTTACCATTGTGGCAGCAGTTTTTGTATTATTTAAATGATTTAATCCATGGAAATCTAGGGTATTCATTTAAATATCAAGGCCAGTCGATTAATCATTTGGTCTTTCCAACAGGTGGCCAAGGTGGATTTTGGGTGTCTGTTCAACTTGGTGTGTTCAGTATTATTGTTGCGAGTATCTTTGGTGTTATTTTTGGTATTTTCTCAGCGCTAACACGCAATACGAAAGTAGGCTTTATTGATCATGCTATTAGCATTATTGCCATGCTATTTATTTCAACACCAATTGTTGTAACCGCGCCTTTAGCTGTACTTATTTTTGCCGTGTTACTTGGCTGGTTTCCAGCCGGTGGTTGGGGATCTTGGAGTGATCTTGTTTTGCCTGTTATTGTCCTTGCTATCCCTTATATTGCCATTATCACGCAAATTACCAGAAGTAGTTTGATTGAGATTATGAGCTCACCATTTATCCGTACGGCAAAGGCCAAAGGTTTATCAATGCCAAGGATTGTATGGAAGCACGCACTCAAGCCATCACTTATGCCAGTTGTATCGTTCTTAGGTCCAGCTGTTGCTGGAATTTTAACAGGTTCGGTGGTGGTTGAAACCGTATTCACTATCCCGGGGATTGGTGTTCAGGTGGTTCAAGGTGCAACCAACCGAGATTATAACCTCGTATTAGCACTGACAATTATCTACAGCCTTTTGGTGATTATTTTCAACTTGGTCGTTGATATTATCTACGCCTTTTTAGATCCAAAAATTCGATACTAGGAGGCGGTTCAATGGCAAAAAGTTTTACATTAAATCAAAAAAAGAAAAATGCAGATTTTCTAGAGAAAGTTGCAAATGGCTCACATGAAAAGGCATTTAAGGGGCGAAGCTTATACTATGATGCATGGCTTCGCTTTAAGAAAAATAAAGTAGCTATGATCAGTCTTGTTGTTTTATTTTTGATCGTTTTGGCAGTGATTGTGTTGCCTTGGTTTTCACCTTATACTTATGCACATCAAAATTTACTTCAAGTCTATCAAGCACCAAGCTCAGAGCATTGGTTTGGAACCGATTCTTTAGGGCGGGATGTATTTACCCGTGTCATGGTCGGCGGTAGAATTACCCTAGAGATAGGCTTTGTCGCGACGCTTGTCAGTGTGGTGATCGGCACGTTAGTTGGCGCAACAGCAGGCTTTTTCGGTGGCAAAATTGATAATATCCTGATGCGCATAGTCGATGTGCTTTATGGGTTGCCATTTATGTTTTTTGCGATCTTATTGGTGACATTATTTGGGCGCAACTTTATTTTGGTCTTTATTGCGATTGGTGCGGTAAGTTGGCTTGATATGGCGCGTGTTGTGCGCGGGCAGACCCTTGGGCTTAAGAACAAAGAGTTTATTGAAGCGGCGTATGTGTGTGGTGTGAAAGAGAGCACCATTATTACGCGCCACATTGTGAGAAACTTAATTGGTATTATTGCTGTATATATTACACTGACTGTTCCTGTTGTGATTATGACAGCTGCATTTTTAAGCTTTTTAGGACTTGGGGTTCAACCACCAATGACAGATTGGGGAGGGTTAATCAGTGATGGTGTGCAGGTGATTGCATTTAATTACTGGTGGCTTTTAGTGATTCCTTCTATCTTCCTAACGGTAACACTTTTGTGTTTTAACTTTGTCGGCAACGGGTTACGCGATGCCTTAGATCCACGTGAACATCGTTAAGGGGGAAAGTTATGTCACTATTAGAAGTTAAAGATTTAAATGTACAATTTAAAACAAATGATGGCTTGATCAGCGCAGTTAATCAGATTAATTTTACTTTAAATGAAGGTGAAACCTTGGGCATTGTGGGTGAGTCAGGCTCTGGAAAAAGTCAAACTGTACTTGCACTTATGGGGCTATCAGCTTCCAATGCCGTTGTATCAGGTTCAGTAAAACTAAATGGCAAAGAGCTTATCGGAATGCCAACAAAGGCACTCAATCAAATACGTGGAGATGAAGTATCGATGATCTTTCAAGATCCGATGACTTCTCTTAATCCTTATATCACGGTTGAAGCTCAGCTGTCTGAGACCATGATGATCCATCAAAACTGCTCTAAAGCCGAGGCAAGAAAGCATGCCATTGAAATGCTGGATGCGGTACATATTCCTGATGCAGCGAATCGTGTGAAGCTTTATCCTCATGAGTTTTCAGGGGGAATGCGACAACGTGTGATGATTGCGATGGCACTTATGTGTAAGCCGAAGCTATTGGTTGCAGATGAGCCAACGACCGCGCTTGATGTGACAGTGCAGGCACAAATTCTGAAGCTGTTAAAAGAGCTTCAGAATGAGTTTAAGATGGCAACGATTTTAATTACCCATGATATTGGTGTGGTTGCAGGGGCTTGTGATCGTGTGATGGTGATGTATGGTGGCTCTCCAGTTGAATCTGCAGACATTGATGATTTATTTGCCAATTACTACCATCCTTATACCTCAGGACTCATGGCCGCGACGCCAAGAGTTGACTTGCCTACAGCAAAATTGCAGGCTATTCCGGGTGAGCCGCCTGATCTATCCCATTTGCCAGTAGGTTGTGCTTTTTCGCCAAGATGTCCAAGAGCAACGGAAAAGTGTACGGAGAAAAAGCCTGTTCTTGAAGATATGCATGATAAGCATCCTCACTATGTTGCTTGCTTTCATGCTAAAGAAACTGCAAATGAGGGAGTTCAGCCATGAGTGAAGGTGCATTATTAAGTATCAGCGATTTAAAGGTTCATTTTCCACTTAAAAAATCATGGCCATGGCAACAAACTAAGTATGTCAAAGCAGTTGATGGTGTTTCCTTTGAAGTGAAAAAAGGTGAGACGCTTGGTATTGTGGGAGAGTCTGGTTGTGGCAAATCAACGCTCATTCGAGCCATTGTTGGACTTGTTGGCGCAACAGAGGGACGAGTTATTTGGGCTGGAAAAGATCTAACTGCACTTAAAAACAAAAAATCGTGGCAGCCTGTTAGAAAAGACATACAAATGGTATTTCAGGATCCATTTGCCTCATTAAATCCAAGAATTACCATTGGCAATATTATTGCAGAGCCATTAAAAGTACATGAGCCAAAACTCTCAGCAAGTGAGAGGAGAAAACGGGTTGAGGAGATGATGAAAATGGTGGGCTTATCGCCTAAGCACATCAACCGCTATCCACATCAGTTTTCAGGTGGACAATGTCAGCGCGTTGGTATTGCAAGGGCGCTGATTTTGCGCCCCTCCATTCTTGTTTGTGATGAGCCAGTCAGTGCACTTGATGTCTCAATTCAGGCGCAGGTAGTCAACTTATTAAAAGAGCTACAGCAAACCCTTGGCTTAACCATTTTGTTTATTGCACATAATTTAAGTGTGGTAAAGCATATTTCGGATCGCATTATGGTGATGTACTTAGGTAATGTCATGGAGGTTGGAGAATCAAAATCGCTTTGTGATAATCCCTCCCACCCTTATACAAAGGCGCTTCTGTCTGCTGTGCCTTTGCCTGATCCTGAGCTCGAGCGTAACAAGAAAATTCAAATTCTAGAGGGGGATTTACCGTCTCCGATTAATCCACCCTCTGGCTGTGTTTTTCGTACACGCTGCCCAATTGCAGATGGAAGTTGTGCTGAGGATAAACCGAAGCTTCATCATTTGTTTGATACACGCGAGGCAGCTTGTATTAAAATTTAGACTTTTGTTGCATCTAATCTATACTCAAAATACGGTGAATGATGAGAATTTAGATGCAATATCTTTTATATATTCAAAAGTATTTTTATATATTTTCCTTGGCAGTAGTAGGTTTACTTATTACCTCTTGTGCTGATGAAAAGCACGAGGTTATTACAAAGGTTCCAGAAGGTAAAACTACAATTAATATTGGTGTTGGTGCTGAAGTGGCAACACTTGATCCGGCATTAATTGCAGATGCAGTTTCGATGCGTGTGGCTTCTGATTTATTTGAAGGCTTAACGGTGTTGGATCAAAATAACAAAGTTTCTCCCGGCGTTGCTTCTTATTGGGATATTTCAAAAGATGGGCTGACTTATACTTTTCATTTAAGGGAAAATGCCAAGTGGTCAAATGGTGAACCTGTAACAGCGGATGATTTTGTTTATAGTTTCCAGCGAATTGTCGATCCTAAAACTGCTTCACCATTTGGCGCTATTTTTCTTGATGCCATTGTCAATGCTGAGGCAATTATTACAGGGAAATTGCCAAAAGATCACTTAGGTATAAAAGCAATAAATGATAAAACACTTATGATTACCCTAAAGCATCCGCAGATTTATTTTCTTGATATCTTAGCAATAATAACCTTTGTTCCAGTTCATAAAAAAACGGTTGAGAGATATGCGGAGAATTGGGCAACTTCTGGGAAAATTGTCTCAAATGGGGCCTACAATTTAGATGAGTGGGTGGAGAATGGCTATATTAGTGCGACAAAAAATTCCCAGTACTGGGGTCAAGAAAGTGTCAAAATCAGCAAAGTAAAGTACTTGCCAATTGGCGATGCAACCGCTGAGTTTAATCAATTTCGCTCAGGCGAGATTGATATTACCTTTACAGTGCCTGCAGGGGTGGGCAAAAAAGAGTATCAAAAAACCTTTGGTAGATCATTTTACAATGTGCCGTTATTAGCATCTTACTACTATTGGTATAACATGAAAAATAGCGCATTTAGTGATATGCGTGTCAGAAAAGCACTGACAATGGTCTTGGGTAGAGAGGAAATTACCACTGATATTCTTCGGATGGGAGAGACGCCAAGCTATAACATCCTGCCAAATAATATTGAGGATGGTGCCTATAAAAACTTTTATACAACATTATCTGAATATGACTGGGTAAACTGGCCTCTTGAAAAACGCCAAAAAGTAGCCAAAAAGCTTTTGATACAGGCAGGATATAATGCGGAAAACCCCTTGAGGTTTAATATCTTATACCCAACTTCAGGTGGTGGAGGCACTGGTATATCCTTGATATTGAATGAAGCGATTATAGGTCAATGGCAGGAAGCTTTCGGTGGTTTAATTGATGTTAAGTTAGATAATGAGGAATTTAAGGTATATATTCAAACAATGCAATCTAAAGAGTTTGATTTTTCCTATGCGGGTTGGACAGCAGATTTTAATGAAGCCAGCGATTTTTTACAGAACCTGGTCTGTAATAGCAGTAATAATGATGCCAATATTTGTGATAAAAACCTTGATCGGGCGTATCACTTAGGTGTAAAAGCGCCAGATATCAAAACCTATCGGCATTATATGAAAGAGGCGCTTCGCATTTCAATGCTAAACTATTACATTTTACCAGTTTATAGTTATACCTATTCATTTTTAATGCAGGGCTACATAGGTGGTTATGATCCTAAGCATAACTCGTTAAATGTGGTATATACAAAATGGATGCATTTTAAACACTAAAAGTAACCAGAATAACACCCCTTCTCAACTTCTTTAAAATCTCGTATAGTTTGTTTTTCAAGACAGATTAGGGAATAGAAGATAAGATGGGAAAATACCTTTTAAGGATGCAACTTAAGTGGCTAAAGCGCCTTTTTATGCCAGTAGTATATGCTTTATTCATTATAGGGCTAAATGCCTGTGGCAATCATAGTACTAATAAAGTAGATCAAAGAAAAAACACGCTTGTTATCGGTAATGGCGCGGGAGAAGTGCCGACGCTTGATCCTGGCAAGTGGAGTGATACTACATCACTTCGCGTTTTGCATGATTTATTTGAAGGGCTTGTTTTTGAAAATCAAAAAGATGAAGTATTGCCGGGAATTGCTAAATCTTGGGATATTTCAAAAGATGGAAAAACCTATATCTTCCATTTAAGAGATGATGCCAAGTGGTCAAATGGCAAATCTGTAACTGCTCAAGATTTTGTTTATGCCTTTAAGCGCAATATTAACCCTAAAACCGGTGCCCAGCAGCTAGATGTCTTTCGTCCGATTGTGAATGCAAATGCCATTATTGCTGGTAAGAAATCCGCTGATACATTAGCCATTAAGGCGCTGAATAAAAACACCTTGGAAATTAAGCTGGCCTATCCATATCCTTATTTTATTCCATCACTTTTAAACCCAATTACCTATCCACTTTATCAGCCTGCTATAGAAAAGTGGGGAAATGGTTGGATACAAGTTGGGAAGATGGTATCCAATGGACCTTATGAGTTAAAACAGTGGATTCCAAATGGTCATATTCTGGTGAGTAAGAGTCCATACTATTGGCAAAAAGACAAAGTAAAAATTCAGAATGTAAAGTTTATGCCCATGACGCCACAAGCAGAATATAGTCAGTTTATGGCAAATCAGATTGATATGACCTACACCGTGCCGACAGGAATATCAAAAGAGCAGTTAAAAGCACAATTTGGTGATGAGTTTTATAATGTTCCAATGCTTGGTACCTATTTTTATTGGTTTAATATGCAAGCAAAAGGGGTGGATAAGCTTGAAGTAAGAAAGGCATTAACAATGAGCGTAGATCGTAAGCTTATTGTTGATAAAATTTTAAAGCTCGGACAAACGCCACTTTATGGTCAAGTACCGCCACAAATTCAAGAAGGTGCATTTAAGGATCTTTATAAGGATGTAGCAGGGTATGCTTGGGTTGATTGGTCCATCTCTAAGCGAATTCAAGTAGCAAAAGAGATGTTAAAAAAGGCCGGATATTCTCAAGAAAACCCCTTACAAATCACCATCAGTTTTAACACCCAAGATGGTCATAAGCTGATTGCTGAGGCAATCTCTGAGATGTGGAAAAAAGCTTTTGGATCACTCATTGAAGTCACGCTTTTGAATGAAGAGTGGAAAGTATATCTGCAAACGTTACAAAGGGGAAATTACCAAGTTGGTCGCATGGGTGGGATTGCAACTTTAAATACTGCGGGCAATTTTGTTGAGAGTTATCTGTGCCATAATGCGGGGAATTATGGTGGTTACTGTAACAAAAAGCTTGATCAGTATTATCTGCAATCGATGCATTCCCTAAAAGCAAAAGAAGCAGATGACTACATGAAAAAAGCACTGGAAATTTCAATGGGTGATTATGTTACCTTGCCAATTTACAGTTATACCTATAGCCGGCTGGTTAAGCGTTATGTTGGCGGTTATCATCCAAAAGAAAACTATATGGATGATACCTATAGTAAGTGGTTTTACTTTAAGTAATTGCTGACAAGCGCGTTTTGAAAATGTGTGTTTATATGATAGATTAATGAATGAGTCAAACAGGGGGACTTATTGATTTTTATTGGATAGAGAAGGAGAAAAGATGAATTGCGTCAAAAATATATTGCGTATTGGAGCAGGTGTTGCTCTGGCACTGTCGCTTGTAGCCTGTGGCAGCGGCAATAAAGAGGGCAGCTCAAGCTCAAGTGCTAGCACGTTACCAGCAGGGAAAAGTGCACTGAATGTTGCTTTGGGTGAGAATATCCCGACGATTGACCCTGCGCTTATTAGTGATACAACTTCAGCGCGTGTGGCGTATGATTTATTTGAGGGACTTATCTCTGAAGATCAAAATAACAATCCGGTTCCGGGCGTTGCCAAATCTTGGAAGATATCTGATGATGGACTTGTGTACACCTTTTTTCTAAGAGAGGATGCCAAGTGGTCAAATGGCAAACCTGTGACCGCTGAAGATTTTGTTTTTGCCTTAGAGCGCTCAGTGACGCCAAAGACAACTGCAGTGATGGGGGTGTATTTAAATGCGATTAAAAATGCAACGGAGATTCTTGCCGGTAAAAAGGATCCGAGCACGCTAGGGGTTAAAGCAATTAACAAGACAACTTTAGAGATTACACTTGCTCATCCGCAGCCATTTTTCTTGTCCGTGATGGCGCAATCAATTGCCTATCCTGTCTATCCGCCAGTAGTGAAAAAGTATGGGAAATCTTGGATTTTACCAGAGCATATTGTCACAAATGGTGCTTATAAGCTTAAAACATGGGTGACAAACGGCGTGATGACTGTGGTTAAAAACCCATATTACTGGGATGCCAAAAACGTCAAGATTGAAACGGTTCACTTCTATCCGATTGCATCGCCGTCAGATGCCTATAACCAATATCGCTCTGGCCGTTTGGATATGACGTATACTTTGCCACAAAATACCACCAGTGAGCATTATAAAAAACAATATGGCGATCAATTTGTCAATGTGACGCAGTTGGGTACTTATTTCTATTGGATGAATGTTAAAAGGCCTGGACTTGATAAGCTTGATGTCAGAAAAGCGTTGACGATGAGTATTGATCGAAAAGCGATTGTGAATCATATCTTGCAGATGGGACAAACACCACTTTATGGAATTGTGCCAGATGGCATTCAAGATGGTATTTATGCTGATTTATATAAAAAATTGCCAAGTTATAATTGGGTTTCATGGTCAATGGATAAGCGTGATCAAGAGGCGCGAAAACTATTAGAAAAGGCTGGCTACTCTAAAGACAATCTACTTGAGATTACCATCTCTTACAATACTGATCCAACGCATCTATTAATCGTGCAAGCAATTGCTCAAATGTGGAATAGTGCCTTTGATGGTGCAGTAAAGGTGAAGATGTTAAATGAAGAGTGGAAGGTTTATCTGCAAACACTGAACAAAGGTAACTTTGAAATTGCAAGACAGGGGTGGATTGCAGATTACAACACAGCGAGCAACTTTGTCAGTATGTATGTTTGTGGCAGCTCCAGTAATCGTGGGCAGTTCTGTAACAAAAAGCTTGATCAATATTATTATGCGGGAATGGCTGCAACCAATACAAAGGTCTATGATGAAAATATGGCAAAAGCAATGGAAGTGGCAATGAATAACTATTATACCTTGCCGGTATATAATTATTCTTACTTCCGTTTGGTTAAGCCTTATGTTGGGGGGTATGACTACAGCGGAAATCACTTAGATCATATCTATTCAAAATGGCTTTATTTTAAGAGTTAACAAGGAGGCAAGTTATGTTTAATGATAAAAGGAGAATACGAAACTAGATCCGACAAATAAACAGGGGGAGGATATAATGAATAATAAACTTAAAGTCTTATCTTTGGCTTCACTGATGGCGCTTACAGGCTACGCGCTAACGGCGTGTTCAAAATCGCATGCCTCAGATAATACCAGTAAAGAGCACCAAAAAGTCCTTACAGTTGGTGTAGGGGCAGCTGTTCCAAAACTCGATCCGGGCATTTTATCAGATGTAAGCTCTGCGAGGGTCGCTTATGATCTTTTTGAGGGTCTTGTCACGATTAATCAAAATGATGAGATCATTCCAGCGGTAGCGAAGTCTTGGGATATTTCAAAAGATGGTAAAACCTATACTTTTCATTTAAGGCATAATGCCAAGTGGTCAAATGGGAAGCCTGTGACTGCTCATGACTTTGTTTATGCCTTTAGACGAAATTTAACGCCAACAACACCAAATTTATTTAATACGTTTTATAAGTCAATTGTCAATGCCCCTGAGGTGATGAAAGGCAAACTGCCAGCAAAAGTTCTTGGTGTGAAAGCGATTGATAAATGGACACTGCAATTTAAACTCTCACACCCTCAGCCGTATTTCTTGCAGCTGATGTTTATGCCATCATCTTATCCGCTTTATAAACCAGATTTGGATAAATATAAAGATACATGGGCTCAGGCTGGACATATGATATCAAATGGTGCTTATGAGCTTGTAGAGTGGATTCCAAATGGGCATATCTTGGTGAAGAAAAATCCATATTATTGGGATGCAAAAGATGTCAGAATTAATGAGGTGAAATACTTGCCGATTGTCAAACCTTCAGCAGAGTTGAATAACTTTGAAGCAGGCAGTTTGGATTTCACATGGGCAGTTCCTTTAGGGGAAAGTGCAAGCCATTATATGAAAAAATTTGGGGATGAGTTTCATAGTAACACTCAGCTTGGCAATGAGTATTTCTGGTTTAACTTTAAAGATCCAAACTTTGCCAAGCTAAAGGTCAGAAAAGCGCTTACAATGACAGTTGATCGAAAAGCGATTGTCAATAACGTTTTAAGAATGGGGCAAATGCCTTCATATACTGTGCTGCCAGCAGGGGTGCAAGGCGGACTTTATAAGGATGTCTATCAAGGAGCAAAGGGCTATCAGTGGGTAGATCAATCTATGAAGCAAAGAGCAAAAGAGGCAAGAGCGCTTCTTCATGAGGCAGGCTACTCCAGCGCACATCCATTAACCTTTACCATTTTATATGATACACAGCCGTGGAAAAAACGACTTGTTTTATCTGTGATTGGCATGTGGCAAAAGGCATTTGGTAAGATGATTAATGTCTCTATCATGAACCAAGAATGGAAAGTTTTCTTACAAAGCATGGATAATCACCAGTTCCAGATGGGGCTTTTGGACTGGAAAGCGGATTATAATGATGCCAGCGACTGGGTGGAACTTGTTACCTGTGGCAGTGGCAATAACTATGGTCAGTCTTGTAATATGAAAACAACAAAATATTTTGAAAAGGCGGTGAGTCAGCCGACTGAAAAGGCATCTATTCCTTATATGACAAAAGCCATCCATTCAGCAATGGAAGATTATGCAATTTTGCCGCTTTATGATATGGCATATGATCATTTGGTTAGCTCAGATGTTGGTGGTTATAACTCCAGTTACTCACATATGAATGTTGTGATGAGTAAGTGGTTGTATTTCAAACACTAATTCTGTTTGGGTGTTTTGATATTCAAGCTGGTTAGCAAATTATGTAGCTGGCTTGAATGTTGTCATTGAGACTTTTTATATTGCTGATTAAATAAGTACCAGATATTATCTTTTTAAATATTTCATTTGACAGCTCATGTGGATCTTATATCCTCTCTGACAAAATAAGGGATTATTAATAAAGTCATGTGTAAAGGAGAACTATGCCAAGATTACCCCTTAAAAAAGAAGATATTGTAGCATTTCGAAGTGATACAAGGCCTCCAGAGATAGTTTTTAAAGAAGGATTTCACCCAAAAGATCACGATAAAGTAATGAATTTTGGGATTGATGGTCAAGCAGCTCTTGATCTATTTGATACGCCAGAATATCGTGAGTATAACAATGATGTAAAACCTTCTACCGCTGTCTGTTTAAGCTTAAAACCCTCAGTTTGTCCTATTTTCCCTCTTAATCCATCTTCGCTGTGGTCAAACATGTATATCTATGCTGTTAAACTTGAGTATTCATCTAAGGTTAATGAAGTACAAAGATCAAGAGAAAGCCCTAATGCATTTGCTGAAGAAGTGGCAGCAAAAGTGGTTCCACCAGAAGATATTCTATTTGGAGTATATTGTGTTCGAAAAGGAAGCTTTGGTAATTTAATACGCACAATTGACGCTCTCGATGAGTTTCCTCCTCCTTATCCCCCAGCATTTATTGCCATTAAATCGCTGATATTTTGTTTGTCAGGTACCATTCATTATAATCTATCTACTCAAGAAAATAGTAAAGTGTGTAGAGAAGCAATACAGAAAATCAAAAAATATCAATTACAGGTATGGTCATCTCCCTCACCATATTTTGATGAGATTAAACATGAAAATTTTATTGATAAACTTTCTGATCAGCCGATGCAAATGAAAAGATCATGGCAGTTAGAATCTTATGTCGCAAACTGTCATATTTGTACAGAAAAGTTCTCTGCGAGCAATAATCTAATACATTGTAAAAGTTGTGGTGATCTTGTTTGTCAGCAGTGTTCAACAATGAGTATGCACCTGAAATCACCGATCTTACCACAAACGGGTACTGAAGATCTAAAAGCAAGGAATCAAAAGCTGTTTGCCCAGTATCAACAAACACCACCCAAGAAGCCAGATAGTAAACTCTTTAGGCGAAAAGGGAAGGAAGTTAGATACCCTGCACCACCAATGAACTCTATCCCTCTGCCACCGCCTGAGCCAATGTTAGATAGGAGTCATGATGTGTGTGATAAGTGCTATATATTCAAATCACTACATGAGAGAAAAAGGCCTCAAAGACTCTCTAGCCATAGCATAGCTGTGAGGCCAAGATCACAGTCTTTTTAATAGGTAATCATTGTAAGATATAACTACTGATTCCAAGCGGACTCTACTAATTGTCTGTGTGCGCTTTCCCATGCTTCAAATGATTGTTGCTGTTCTTTTTCTGCTCGCATTTGCGCTTGTTGTAATACTTCTTGTGCTTTACTCTGTGCAATGACAATAACTCCTTCCTCATCAGCAACGATGACATCACCGCGATTAACTGTAATTCCGCCACATACGACTGAGGTTGGAAACTCACTGGCATGCTTTCTGGTTCCGGCAATTGGGAAAATTCCTTTACTAAACACAGCAATACCGCTCGCGCGAACCTCATCAAGATCACGAATAACCCCATCAACAATGATTGCTGCAATGCCACGCTTTTTTGCTAACATTGCAAAGTTTCCACCCAGAACTGCATAATTATTGGCGTCGGATTTAACTACCAATACATCCCCAGGTTTAGCGAGGTAAACTGCTTTGTGTAATGATAAGATATCACCATCTGAACATTGTACTGGAAACGCAGGACCTGCAATTCTATCAATTTTCGGGACGATAGGACGAATATCAAATGCCATCGCCTGAACAGTGGGCTTCACATCAGCGAATATAGTGGGGCATATTTCTCTAAATAACTTGTAATCAGTGGTGCTCTTATTTGTAGTGTTGGTATTAAGTTTCATTTTTCTGAGTTCCCCCTACATTTTTTGGGACACTTATTTTTCACTTTACATTTTAAACCTAAATTGTTTTGGAGTCATCAATTTGTGGGTTGAATATCTCCGACATTTAAACATTGGTTAACAAAGCGCTAATAGTAGCAGTATTGATTTGTCTACTGCTATTTTGGCAGTAATATTTTCGAATTTTTTCCCTTACCATAATGGCTTAATAAGCGTGGTAGAGAAGATAAGAGAGAAGAATAAATGAATCTGTACAAATATATGATAGTAGGTTTGGGGAGTATAGGCTCACTTTACGCTATGGAGTATCATGATAATAGTGTTGAATTTGGTGGGCAAAATCTTTATATAAAGGGTGGAGCTTTTATCGTTAAAGACTTCAGTGTTACTAACGGCCAAGATCCTCACGGTGATATCTATAGAGGGCTTACTAAATATCTTTATGATATTAACCAAAAATATGGTGGTGGGAAATTCACTTTTCATGTCGGACGTCATCATTCAGGGCAGGTAGCAGATTGGTTTAATGGGATGTTAAGCCCATCTGATAGAAGCACATTTGGCCACAATGCAGGTGCTCTAAACTTTGCATTTGAAGGAGTACTTCGCCTTGATGCAGAAGATTTTTTAGGGTATGTTTCCCCTTATACTTTTCCCGATATCTTTTTAGCTCAAGGGCATTCAGGTACATCAAACAATTGGTGGTTTGGAGGCAAAACCTGTAAAAAACTATCTGGCAGTAATGGAGTAGATTGCGAGGGAAAAGATAAAAATGGTAAAGTAGTGCATCTGACCTTCTATCGTGGTGATAATTCGCTTAATGTTTATAGTATTACGGTTGCAAAACCAGATAGTCAGTTGTGTCTTTATAATGAGGCTTACTTCCAAGATATGAATATTTTATGGCAAGGAGTTGTGAGTAAACGACTTCATATTCCAAGCTTAGCTTCATATTGTGAATATATGGATAAGCGTTTAAACCTTAATGTACAAGTTATTTCGCCAGTTCAGGGAAGTATTAATATTGAGCAAAATAAAAGTAATCAAAAAAGGGCAAACTCAGCAATTCAAGTAAGCGAGTCTCTGGACTATGATGTTAGGTCAGGCTATGGAAGTAATTTTTATACTTTATATGACGCTCATGAATCAGGTGCTGATATTATGAATACAATGAGCTCTTGGATGGCATTTGTTCCCTACTATATCACACTTAATAATATCATTGTGCCAGGCAGTCATGATGCAGGGATGTCACAGACAAATCATTGTACTTTTATTGCAGATGGCTATGAAACAAAGACACAAATGTTCAATGTTGAAAAGCAAGCAGAAGCAGGTTCTCGATTTTTTGATCTGAGGATTGATTATGATCACGGTGAGCTTGTAACATATCACAGAGATAGCTCAAGTGGTGTTGGGTGTGGTGGTGAGCCATTAAAATCAGTGTTAAATGGTTTAAGTAAATTCCTGCATGCTCATCCAAGTGAGACGGTTATATTAAGCTTTACTCACACAAGAGATGATCATGGTCATCATGAAAGTGAAATTGCTCAAAAAGTGATTAATTTAATTTCTCGCTATCAGTCTGACCTATTCAAAGCAACTTCAAACGTTAGTTTGCCTTCGGTAACACTAGGAGAGGTACGAGGGAAAATGATAGCAACTTTTGGCTATGAATATCAAAAATTTATCAATGTCAAAAAGGGAATATTTGAGTATTGGGAAACCGATAAAGCATATGGGGGGCTTCCTGTGTATAACAGTTATAGTAACACTCTTAACTTTTCAAGAATGAAAAACGATCAGGAAAATAAGCTTTCACAACATGGTGGATTAAAAAAAGATTGGCTATTTTTACTGTCATGGACTTTGACCCCTAATTTAAATGAAGTCCTTGCAAATCAAGGAGATATTGAGCAAAATGCGGTGAGGGTAAATGCTCATTTACCCGAGGAGATTCATCAGCTTCAAGGTAAGGCAAGAGAACAGCGCCCAAATATCATTTATATTGATTTTATGGATCCAAGGCTTGCAAAATCAATTATCTCACTCAATTCTAGATAGAGCAGTCAGATGAAAAGATGTATGCCTATATTTCTTTTTGTAGCATTTGCATATTCATTATTTTCTTCTGGGTATGCAACAGTCACTATACGAGATAACATTGTGAAAGTAATCCCTAACACAAGAATGTTCCCACTATTGGTGGTGTTTCCCTTTGTCTTTTATATGTTTCTTCCCCATTCGACTCGATTGATGTAAAGACCAATCACAGCGTCATGCATAAACTCGCTTTTTGAAAAACAAATGCTCTTTCTAGCAAGCCTTTTAATCCTTGTCCTAAAGGTTAGAAACTTACGCTCAATCTTTTGTGTATTTCGCTTCCCTATCTCATGATATCTCTCAGGAATATATTTCGTGTAGCTGCCCCAGTCATCACTGAAAAAGCACTTTACCTTAAAATGCTGTAATGTTTTAA
>NZ_KB902272.1 GCF_000379445.1 Fangia hongkongensis FSC776 = DSM 21703 | reverse complement strand
TATCACGAATACCACTACCATTGTTGCACATATCAATAATCTTTTCTTTTGTCTCAGGAAGCCTGCCTTTTGCTTTATATTCAAGCTGAAAGTATTTGCCACAATCTTGGCATTTATACTTCTGAACTCCCTCAGGGTTTGACTTTATCCTATGCCTACCAGCCTTTACTGTATTATTGGATTTACATAGCCTGCAAGTAACGTCAATTTTTGCCATTTTTGATTGAGCATTTTACACGGAGTTAAGACAAAGTAAAACACTACCAAATTTTTAATAATCTTAGTGTTTTATAAAAGATAACCAGTATTAAATTTCGAGGAAGCTCCCTCAAGATAAAATAACATCTCCATAAGGATCGATTGTTATTTTTACCCTAATATTTTATGACACCCGATGTCAAAGCCATAAAACATGAAAATGCCCAACTAGGTACAGTGGTATAAAAAATTGCTGTTATTGGAATCATACTTTGGATGACCAGACAAACTGCGAGTCATAGTGACCTTTTATTGTGAACATCTATAAGCCACGGCAGATAGCGCAGGCATTCTTGTAAACTCAAAGATTCCAAGCAAACTGCTTTGGCGATACTCATAATGCAAGACCTGAACATAATTTGCATTAAGTGTCTGTGCTCTATTTCTAAGCAAACTATAGGCAGATTGAACCTGATTATCATTGGAGGTAAACATATCTCTAAACAACCAACTATCGACAGCTTCAATTGGCGCGATATACCGACACTTTTCTTTTGGTTTATTTTTTGAAATTTCAATCATACTTGCTTTAGGTTCAAGCTTGATTGGTGATAAGATTGAGCAGCCTGTTAATGCAACAGCTGCAGCCATGATTATTACCCAGTTTATTCTTTTATAAATACGTTGCTCCATTTTCTCTCCTTCACATAGTTTCATCGCTCTATACTCAAGCATAGCAAGCTTTCTATCACTATGACAGGCCCCGTTATACAGACAAGTAAAATCCATATTTTTTGTAATTTTCCTGACTTACAAAGCTGTATTTTCTCTTGTTATACTCTACAAGGTTAACGGAAAATCAATTTGATACTTGGGGAGTAATCGGTATATGTGTTCAAAATTTGCTTACTTCGAGAAAGATGCACATGGAAGACTTATTAATATTAATGATGTATATCTAAAGTACCTTGGCCATAAAAATATTGACAGAGTGATTGGACGTCAGGAGGTTGAAATCAGTGAACTTAGACCTTTTCACAAACTCTATTCCATTGGAGAGCGAGAAGTTCATCTATTTAAGGGAATATCAATTCATAAAGAGTTATTTTATTTCAATGATGTTGGCATACAGCCTATTATTACAACACGCCACTATGTTAATCAAGATGATATTTATATCAAAGGGTTTTTCTTTAAACTCCATGAATCACCGACTGTTTGGGATGGTAAAAACCTGATTATTTTAAACTATTTTCGCCCGGTAAAGCTCTCTTTATTAAAATTCTACGTACTGAGCTTACGCTGTAGGGGCGTAAGTAACCTTGAGATCGCTAATTATATATTTCGCGCAGAATCAACCGTTCGAAACATTATCCAAGGGCTTTATACTGACTTTGAGGTCTATGATTTTGTTACACTGGCACGTTATTTTAATTTAGGACAATGGTTAAATGAAACAAGTTTATCCCTCCTTGATAAACGCTTTGGTTTGACAAAAGAACCTCCTAAAGAATCCACTACTAATGCAGCACTTCTTTAATAGGCATTACGCCCTATAGATTCTAATTCTTATGCACTTATTGTGTACGTAAGATATGTTACAGAATACTAGACCACATTAACTTTTTAAGCTGGAGCCCCTGGTAAATTAATATTTTTGTCTCCAAAATGGATCATAGAGCAAATGTCAGCTTGACCTTTATTTTTACAGTTAGAGGAAACTAAATTGCCATTTTGATCTCTATTCAGATTAAAAGAGACTCCCGGACTATATAACGTTACAAAACAGCTTTTGTTTCTATTGAATAGAATATCAATAGCGGGTTTACCAAGCTGATAAGAAACAGGTTGCTGACAAGCAAATCCCGTAGTCAGCCCCCAACCCGCGCCAACATATATATGATAATCAGTATTCACAGGTTTACTACTACCTCCTGGAAGATTGACTGAAGTTTGATTAACGGTAATATTATCACAAACTGCTCCATGACAATTCTCTAATCTAAGTGCCCCACTTGTCATTTTTCTCAAACTAAATGTGGTGTCTGGATTTGTAAGTGTCACATTACACTCGTTTGCATTATTAAAAAGAGCAGCTAAAGCAGGCTCACCTGGTTTATAAGTTTGCTTTAATCCACAAATAACACCCGTTGTTACCCCCCAGCCTCCTCCTGGAATAATATGATACTTACTATCAAGTGGCTCCTTTGGA
Source organism: Fangia hongkongensis FSC776 = DSM 21703 (assembly GCF_000379445.1). Lineage (GTDB taxonomy): Bacteria > Pseudomonadota > Gammaproteobacteria > Francisellales > Francisellaceae > Fangia > Fangia hongkongensis. Next base: position 172,796 of record NZ_KB902272.1, on the reverse strand, counting down.
CGCGTATAATGTCTCGTATCTGGCAGCTGTTTAGTACCCCCAACGTCAATTTGCATTCCTCTAAAGTCTTTAACCTGTATATTGCCAATTGAGTCATCAATAGAAAATGCATAGACTTGCAAATTTAATGCTTTTTGTCCATGAATAAAAGTAACGTATGGGTTAAGGTTATAGTTACTATCGTAAGCTGGAAATAAATATTTTTTATGTAATATCCCATCATTTTTGTCAGCAACACCACGTAATAACCCAATAACTTTACTACCAATATCATGTGTTAAATATGCCCAATTCTTACCATCTGGAGCAAAGTTAACATAACCAATAATATGTTTAATTAAATCTGCATCAGAAGGGTTATGCACACCATTTTCATTTGCATTTTGCTTAAAGGCATTCATGACGGCTTTAACCGAATCTGCAAACGCTTTGCACTCTGAAAAAGAGCGCCCATGAGGATTATTAAAGCAAATTTCACTAGAACTTGTATCATACCAATATAACCAACGACTAATTAGCCTTTGCCTAAGTAAATTTGCCTTTGCCTGTGGTAGATCAGAATCTAAGGTCAAAGCAAACAAGTTATATCCGCTTGGAATTTTTGATTCGTTACCTGTAAACTTAGGCCAACCTGTTTGAAGTGAAAATGTATCTATTTTACTTTGTAATTGTAATTTTTCTATACTTGATGGCATCCCAACCCAACCAAATGTTTCCCCTTTTGTACTACCAATAGCCTCAACTGCTAAAGAAATAGTATTAAGTGAGTCAACTGCTGAAAAATCATAATCAACCATTGGAGCTGTCCCTTGAGCATTATTTGTAAAGGTATATTCAACAAGTTGATACCTTCCTCCAAGTTTCTTTGACTGATTCACGACATCTGCTCTATCTGATATATAGACACGCCCTGCTTTCCAGCAAGTTTGTGTAAGTTCAAACGTGTGAGAACTTCCTGGCAAAATCCCTTTTTGTAATGCTTTTGGCATACATGTACTATCTCCTGTGATATAAGGATAAATGATTGAATTTGGAAGATCATTTGATATTTTAATTGGCATCGTTATCTCTGATTTTGAGATATTTGCGATTGCTAAGGAATGCAATGATAAGCTAATTAAGCTTGTCAATAAAAACTTCTTATTCATAGTTATATTTCCTTTGGTTATAGAACTCCTGACTTTCAAATTAATGACGTATATCAGGAGTTCTTCATTACACAGTTTACTTGCAGGACTCAGTTTAAAAAAAACTTATTGTGAAGACGGATAAATGAATATTTTTATCATCATTCTGTCTAAGATTTTATTGTTTCTAGTGAAAAAAACACCAATATACGATCAATATGTAGTCAAATATAGAATTAAATATCAAGCCAAACTAAATACCTCAGAAAAGTATTTAAAAAATATTAAAATCATTAGTATCGCTGTCTAGCTCTACCCAAGGACAACTTGGATTTCCAACACTGGTTCTTTGACAAAAAAATGTTACTGAGTTATTCATATATTTATAGCCAATATTACCTGTACACTGAACTTCCTTAGTATCATTATTAATTGTACAACGCCCTGGGTTTACACTGAAAGTATACGTATACATACTTCCTCGTCTTTGTACGGTTACTTCTCCCAAACCAATTGCATTCGCTGAAAAAGGGCAAGATGCAATAAGAAGATCAGGAGTATTTCCTACTCTATTATTCCAATGATTTTCAGTATCAGACAGCATAACATTTCCTGTTACTTGTGATATTTCCATATGATTTCTTACGCCACCACGAGTGCTATACAAGCGTATTTCAAATCCGCCTACCGCCACACTCGAATCTTTAACTTTAAATATAATATCATAATATTCTTTTTTCGGTTCTTTATAATCTGAAAAATAAATTTTTTGCGTCTTACCTTGCTCTATATTAATACTAGGATCAGAGTGATAAGATTCCTCGCTCTTGCCCTTATACTGATAAGTAATAGGATAATTACATGAGTTTGTAATCTGCATATATATACCTGCTTCTGAAAATCCCAACACGGGAATACAACAAAGCAAAAAAAATATTCTAACTAGATAAAAAGAACTGCGACTTATCAATATATCCTCCTTAATTATCATCAATTTGAGCCCTTGGAGCCCGATTATTCTTACTTTTATCTGCTCTTCTATCTTTATCGATTTGTCCAGCAGCTTGAGAAGTTGAAGCTCCTGAGTTTTGTGATTCCTTTGCAATGTCACCACTTTGTTTTGCATATTTATCTACTGTCTGGGTTGCTGAGCTCGCCATCGACTGGGCTTGCTGAGAAGTTGTTGACTTTATCTCTTGCATCTCCTCAGCACCAGCACGTTCATTTTGCCCTCCCCCAATCCACATTAAAATTTTATCAGGGAGAATATAAATTAAAGAAAAGCATTTATAAAATGCCATTGAAAGAAAAGTGGCATACATTAAAACCAGTAGTAAATTAAATGAACCTGTCACATAACTATCATTGGATGCACCATGCATACTACTTAATTGTGTTGCAACAACATGGAACCCTTTTGCCGATGCACTAATAATAACGTAGGTTAAAACCATCGCGGTAATAATGCCGACAATCATGAGAACAGGTCTTAACACCAAGCTTAGCATAATTTGTACCCCTGACTCTGCCTTACCAAATACTTCGTGGCCTTCGGGATAGACAATACCAAGCGCAACAATGGGGGCGGCAACTAATGCTTCAATGACAAGAAGCAGCCATGCCATTTTTCCTGCCCAAAATAAAATAAAGGGTGTCATTGGTATAACAAGTGCAAATAGCACACCTATTCCAAATAACGCCATCAAGACAAAAAAAACCAAAGGGAGCCATACCAATGATGCTGATAGAGCAAGCATTTGTGCAGATATTAGGACTTGCAGGGCTGCATTTCCAACTAATGCAATTGTTGGCCCTGTCGATATCCACGGAATAACTGACGATGCAAGTGCAAGCGCTGAGGTTGCTGTTTGTACAGCCATTACTGTCGCTATCTCTCCTGCAGTGTGGCGCCATATCTTTCCTGTAACATCTCTAAGAGAATCAATTGTCATTTTAATAATTGACTTCCCTAAGCCTTGAAGCTCGCGAATCATTGAGTAATGCTGGGATGAATCACCCGTAGCACTATCGCCAAAGTTATAGATTTGGCTTAAGATACTGCTTGCACCTGAGCTAATCGAGAGCTTGCTAAAAATTTCATTTAAAAATAATTGGGCAGGCTCTGCAACATTAGTAACCATGTTACCACCATGAGCAAAACTCACTTTGTTTATTTGAAAAAAGCGCATTAGATAAAGAAGCTCTGTCACTTCTTTGGCTTCATTTTCTATATTATTACCATTAAACGCAGCATCTATAATAATAAAATATTTCCCAAGGCCGGCTGGCAAGGAGGAAGGAATTATGTTTTCTATCAACGTTTTACAGCTGTCGTCTTTATTGGTATGTGGATATAGTCCTTTAGACAACTCACTGCAATTCACTTTTGCTTCCGTTAAGATATGTTGGAATTTCTGGATGAATTTATCCATCTTATATGCAACGACTTTATCTGCTTTTGCATCTGGTAAAACATGGATAGGTAGTAGTTCAGTCGTTTGCACCTTATCTGAAGGGCTTGGCGTGACACGATAATGCAAATCCCCTGAGCCTGCTTTTTTTGAAAGTGTATCGACATCATGTGTTTGATAAATATATTCAAGTGACACACCACTTTTATGCAGCTGAATGACACTATTTGTACTACCTTGCATCATGCGATTAAAAATCGCAAAGTTACTATAAAATGCACTTAAATTCTCTGCTAATGTATTATCAAGTGTAAAATACTGCTGATCTGCATTCCACCAATCGTTATTTTTATCTAAATTATTGCTATCCACGCTTAACTGCTGTTCCTGATCCTCAAGCTGATTTTTAAGTCCCTTTAAAATTGCTGATGAAATTGCATCCAGCGTAGGGACTTTGGGCGCTGTACTTGAAAATTCAGGAAATCTAGCTGAATAATCAAGCTCTGTATTTGCAATTAATGGAATCAGTTCACAAGCCTCCCCTTGTTTACAATACGCTGCTAGCGCACCTGACACCTCAGTTGTATCCGGAGCTGTATTAGGCACACTAAACTGATACTGATTAATAATGTTTGTAACGCGAGTCTGGTTATAACTACTCCCAAAAACATTTGTCCAAGAAAGCATGCCCTGCTTTAGATAGTCTATCACTGCAAGGTTAATCTCAGTTTGACCTCTATTATTTATTTTTTTAAAAAAAGGGTCGACTGTGCTTAATCCAACGGATTGAATGTTATTGGCAATCTCTTTTCCCGCTATAGCTACCGTCATCTGATCAGCATCTGAGTCAATAGTTGAATGGCATAATTTCTCATCTGTGCCACCATTTGCTTTATTATTACAACCACCATTTTCTAGCAAAATATGGTTAGTATGGTTTGCTAATAAATATGCGGCCATATTGGTTTTAAGTCCATTAACAATATCAACACCCATAATAGCAGGAATATTATTCTCCTTAATATCATGATTTGTCATATCCCACACGTAATTGGCAAAGTTGATACTGACAGCAACCATTAAAAACACCAGATACTGTGCGATACAAAATCCAGACTTTAGAGGAAATGCACAAGCAGAGCCAAGAATAACACGTAAAGAAATCCAATGTGTACTCCAGTTTTTACCCAAAAACACCCCATCTCGAGCAGTATTAATTGTCCCAATGACTAATACAAAGGCATAAATAGCAATGACAGCCATTAAAATACCACTGTTAAAATAGTATAACAGTGTTCGTATTGCTGTATCGTTGCTACTTCCAATCAGAGCATCTGACGGTATGCTAACACTGAAGATTTGCGTTAAAATATCCCATGCACTCCAGCTTTCTGTCACTGCCATTACTCTTCTCTCCCTTTTTCTTTAAGTGAAAAGGTATCTCTAAACCACTCTTTAAATGTACAACCCAGCTTTTGCGTTTTTAACTGGTATTGCCAAAAATGGAATTTAAATGCATGCGCTAATAGCATCAGTAAAACACTAAATGCCACAAAAGCGACTAGAATATTGCCATGAATAAACAGATAGAATATATAAAGACCATCAAGCCAAGCTAAAAATAAAAAAACATTGCAAAGAAAACGAAATTTTTTCTGGAGCATCTGCTGCTTTTTCTTATCAACTCCAATGTTCTCTAGCTCTTCAAAGCGCATATTAGATTTGGGTTTATTCAAATGAAAAATATTATAAATAGTACGAAAAATATATCTTTGCTGACGGTAGATGGCATTTAATAAGAACATCTTCTTCGTTCGTTTGAAATACTCTTTTTTCTTTTTATGCGCCACACCCCACCTCCAACTTTATTGATTCACTTGAATAATCTGTGAAATAGCAAAAAGATTATTGCCACTTCTTGTTGCTTCAACTGTCAGCTCAACGATTGCTTTTAGATTCCCTGATATTTCTCCTTTATTGAAATTAATCAAAAGTGGAACCTGTAACTTCCAACTTCGTATACCAGAAACTAAACCAACAGCGGTAACTACTGGCGGACCTTCAAGCACAGAGGACTGAACAATCTTTTCTTTAACAATTTTGTCAACAATCGGCGTAAAAGCGACATTAAATGATTTCCAGCCACTATTTGTAAACAGTATGCGCGTTGATAACATCTGTTGTTTATAGTTCAAAAAATCTAGCGCATAGAGCCTTGTTATATTTAAAGCCACCCAGTTAATTAGCATGCTTTGAGTAATATTGGGCATTTTGCTTGTTTTAAGTGCTAATACTTGCCCTTGTGTATTAACAGCCAAAAATTGCTCCTTCTGTTTCCCCAGAAATAATACAAAACTAATAAGCAAAATAATGTTTAAAACAATACTAATTGTGAGTATTCGAATTAATGCTCTAAAATTTTGCTTATAGAAGAATGATTTTTCAACCACTGCCTTAAGTGCTTTTTGATTCATAAGGCCTCTCTTTGTAAGTCATCCATAATTTCCCCCATAATTTCCACTCTAAGCTCACTAAATACTCTTGCTAGCGTGACATTTTTCTCAAAGCTTTTGCATCTGGATTTGAGCGTTTGATATTGACCTTCCTCACTCATTTTTTGATACATTTTCTGAAAAAAACCACCATTTCTTTGGTGAAGGTTTTGCATCATATACATCACGATACTTGTCGGCAGTTTCTTACAGATGCCAAGTGTTTCCTGAAGATATTCTTCTTTGGCTGGCAATTGGGATAATGCAATACAAAAACGCTCAAGATCATCATAGAAATTTTTAGACAGTATAATATTATTTGTTTGTAACTCTTTAGCATCATAAGCCATCATAAGTTCATTAAGAGCTGTATTTTTAAAGCGCTGCCAATAGCTTACAATCTCGTTTTGAAAGTCGTTATTTATTTGTTCACTCATGTGTAATATCCTCACTCCCAACTGCTGCTTTAACATATTGATCTAAAACTTGTTTCATTGTCAGCTCGGGGTTTTTCTTAAGCTCCAAAGCAACATAAGACTTTGCCGATCCAAAAGGAAAAGCATCCGCAAGATGTTGCAAAGTTTGATTAAATCCTATCTTTTCAATCAGTAAATCTCTAAGATATACATCTTCAGCTGTTGTAGTGAAGATCCATAGTTCATAAGCACTAAGTGATAAATTTAATAACTGAGTTGAAATACCATTAGTTGTATAAAACTGTCCAATGAAATTCATGCCCTGCCTACTGGGTCCATGGACATAAGTCTTTAAAGCATGCTTTTCTGTATTATTTAGCCCAAATGTATTAACAATTTTATTTAATTCCCCTTGATTACCTCCGCTTAATATAAAAATAGAGGTCGCGAAGCTTAGCATCATATCACTAAAATCATCAACAGATTGTGAGGCAAGCGTAATTTGGACATTCTGCTTTCTTCCCTCTCGCATGTCTGTAATGACCTGTCTTACAATTGGGGCGCAACTATTACAGCGATGGAACTCATCAAAAACAATTCGCTTAGGGATATTTAGCTGTGCCTTAAGTGCCACAGCATGAAAGTCTATATATCGGCTATCTAAATAGGTTAAATCTTTCGCATTAATAAAAAAATAGTTCGATGTTGCATGACGCACTATCATATATGCCAAAACGCCAACACGCTCGTCTGATGAAGAAGCTGAAGACATAACAGACATTAAATCAAAAACAGCAATTTTTGCACGCACTGAAAGGCTTGTAGGGATGTTAATTGCAGGAAAACGCTTAATCGACGTTGTAATATTACGACAAAAATAGCTGATAAAGTTTTCCCCATTTCCAACTTCAACGTTTTGATATAAATCAAGAATGCTAGAATGATTGACAGATATAATTAAATCACTCAATAAGGGCATTGCATACCTTTGCGCAATAGACGCACCTATCGTATCGCCTTGATCAAATAACTTATCTACCACTTGCCACCATGTACTTGGTCGCTGGGCATGAAAATATTTTTGAACCAGCTCATCTATGTTTGTGTCTATCCCTTGTTGATATAATTTAGGCTCTTCATTATCAGTAAATCGTGTATATAATTTATCCAAAACCAATGTTAACATTGTCTCCATACCCTCAGGCAGAGTATAAGATAAGTTCTCTAGCATCAATACCATTAAAAAGTTCGTTAAAAATGCTCTATGACTACTACTTGGGAAACGCGCACCTAAATGTGTATCAAAAGGATTAATCGCATCCTCAACACTAAATTGAAAACGATAAAACTCAGCAACATCTTGAATATTTGAAGTAGACTTAATTAAATCTACTAAGCCTTTAGCTGAGCTGCCAATATCTAATATCGTAATATAAGGCAGCGCATCTATTCCTTGAGACAAACAAGCCGCTAAATTTAAGCTATTTAGTAACACAGACTTTCCCGAGCCTGAACGTGCATAAATAAGCTCAACCCAACTGACTTGCTTGCAAGAACCACTTTGATAGGGCCACGCTTTACCATCAGGTGTACTAAATACCACCGACCCTTGATCCCAAACACAAGCAGGTCTAAAAAAAGGCATTAGCTTGATCGCATCTAATATTGGGGCACCAACAGCACCTGGAAAAACAGATGGCTTCATTGCAACCATTTGACCCATTACAATATCAAAAGGGTCACCAAAGCTTTGTGTTACCTGAGATCCTCCCCAAGATTGAACCGCACGGATAATTGCAGCCTTTCTTTTTTTCAAAAGTGTTACATCATCTTCTTTTGCCCATGTCATAAAGCTAATAGATAAACTCACAACTGGCTTATCACTATTTTCATTAATATGCTTTAGCAGCTTATGTGCATTCATAATTAGTTTATTTTCATGGCTACTAAAAGTGAGAAACTGTGCAATCAACGCCTTTGACTGACTGATTTTCACGCCATTTGCTAATAAAGTGAAGCTACACTGCCAAGGAATATCACACTCCCTAAGTGAGCTAAAAAGTCTATAAAATGGCTGAATATTTTTAGGAAAAAGTATCATGCTTATCGGCGCATAACGATACTCTCCGATAATGCACTCCGATAAGTTCACATTTTCCGCTGGCTCATCCATCAACTGATCAGATAAACTTGGCCATAACCATTTACTCCACTCATTTGTGCTTGCTTTAGGGTAAATTGCATCGCAAGGCAAAGCTGCTTGCCAATCATCAGCTGTTATAGGGAAAAGCTGATGCTTTATAATCGCTAATGCCTCATGAACACTTTGAACCTCAAGTCTTATCTTAAGCATTTTCATTGCATCTATAATTGTATCAATAGCTGCAATATGTTGTATTTGTACCTCTCTTAAAACGTGCAAGAAGTGCTGTGCAGAAGCTGAAATTTTAAGTGACTTATTTTTGAATTTTTTCCCTTTCTCTTTGTAGGCTGTTTTACGTTCAAAGGAGCTAATTATCTGTGGCGAAGTCCAAAGCACAAGGTAGCATTTTTCAGTAGTTAAGCGTTTTGACAAACTTTTTTCCTGATATGAAAATAATGTTTTAAAATCAAGATCTACTCTTTTAGCACAAGCTTTTGCCGGTGAAAGTATTTTATTAATATCCTCTTTAGTCATCGCATCGTCATAGCGAAAAAAACACTTAAGTATCATCCCCTTTCTCTTCAATAAGGGTGAAAAGATTAAAGTCAACCTATCACTTATATCAAGATACTCTTCTTCACTAACCATTTGAGATACACCACAAACTTCAAATACAGTTGATAAACTGCCATCCTTATTAATCAAAGTGATATCGTCATATGCACTTTCAAGCTCGCAGTACTGAGATGCATTTTTCTTAGCTAATTTATTCAGCCAAGCAAACATTCCTTCCCAAGTACTATAAATAAACTCCATCCTAACTACCTCATCAATCAAAAATAAAACCAGATGATGTAAAAACCTGACCACTTTCATCATCCACACGAGTTACTTTCCCATAGCCCTGTAAAACTGACCCTACATGCACGGTGATTGATTGACCTTTTTTATTCTCCAACCATGCAACATCACCAACCACGGCGGTTAGCTGCCATTGGTTCATCAAGCTTAACCTCTGCATTTTTAGACCATTAATTTCAGTTCTTAATTCATTTGATAAGCTTTTGAGCGAACTTAAATCACCTCTATCTGCTTTATTAAAATAAGTTTTTATTGCCGCCTCCAATGCGATAACACTCTTATCTAAATGATTAAAACTCTCTGACCACTTTTGTAATATCTGGGTTTGCTTATTAAGTGCTTCCTCCATTTTTTTCAACTGCTGTTGGTTGACTATCATGGACTTATTAAGCCTTTCTATTTGCTGTTGGTCTTGTTGGAACCTCATATCAGTTTTTTGTTTGATAGGAGTAAAATGTCTTGATGAGAGTTGTGTGATAGGAGTTTTTTGTATGTTAGGGGTCTCTGTACTAGAACTTGCCATTAACGAGTTTACTATAATATAAATGCCATAAACAAACACAGCTGCTGCGATAGCATACCCTATGTAAATTTTCTCGAATTTAAAGCCAAATGCTTTTCCCTTCTCATCGCCCGCTTTTTCCTTATGATCTGTTTTTGACTGATCACTCTTAGGTTTATAATCAGACTCTTGATAATTATCTAGAAATTCATGTTCACTCATTTTTAGCTTCCTAAACATCTTGCATAAACAAAACTCCGATTGCTGAGCCTTGTGATAATTTTACAGTTGGTGGACGATTAAATTGTTTTGCTACCGAACTACTTAATGCTGTTCCAATTTGCCCCAATCCAGAAAACGCAGCTGATCGCATTGCATCTGTGGCATTGTAACTCTGGCGATTATCGTTAAAACAAATAGGCTTTCCTCCTATCTCAATCCCAATACATCTATTTTGCGTATTAGAGAAATAAGTACCAAAACCTTGTAAAAAAGAAGCGGCAAAAAGACTACCATAACGAAGCAAATAATGATGATTCACGCTTGTGGCCAGCCCTGATTGAGCAGTTGACTGATCGACAGCATAAGCACGAATACTAATACTACGGCTCATCGTTTTCATTGCCAAAGTGTTAAATTGAATCACTAACTTATCATCCTGACGTGCAAAGCTTCCCAAAAGCTTTGCACCTTTATACTTACCGACCACAATATGTGCCAAAACTGGTGTACCTGACTGATCAGAATCAAGTGCAGTATCAATCACGCCAATCAAGACAGTTCCAGCTTTAATCATAACTGGCTTCATAGCATCACCTGAGCCTGCTGCTAAATCATTTAGTGACTCAACTTGAATTTTCTGCATCGTTGGTGCTTTAGACCATGATTTAAGCAATAAGCCCATATTTTTTTGCAAATCTTGTATCGGAACACTTTTTTGATTATTTGATGATAATTGATTATTTTCATTTAACTGTTGCTTATAAAACTCCCTTGGAGAAGTAAGCCTTTCACTCTGATTCAATTGCCTCATGGCTATATTAGCAGTAGCTTTTTGGTTTGTATTTTGAGTAAGTCGTTGGTGGTTGGTATTATAAATATCCTCTATGTAGCTGCCATTTTGATTGATTGCTTGTTGACGTTTTTTTTCTATTTCTTGTTTAACTAATCTTTGGTAATTATCATTCTGCTGACTACTTTGATAATCTGTATTTAAGTCACTCCCAACAACAGATGATTGTAAATATGTTTTACTTGTATTAGAACAGGCTTTTAGCGCCAAGATAGATATGACCACAAGTAATGTAAAAATAATGAAAATACGTAACCTAGGATGGTTTTTAAGCTGCTTTAATATACTAGCTATCATCTTTAACCATCACTTTTTGCATGCCTTTTCCCCCTGATAAAATAATGACTGGTGTCTTAGCAATTTCATAAACATTTATCTGCCCTAGTGTATTGTCTTCTATGTGGTGAATATAAGACGGTGAAATAAGAACTGAGCGCGTTAAAAGTAAGTAATTACCATGATATTCCCATAAGCGTGCATTCATACTATTTGCTGATAGACTAAGCCGTTTTGCTCCCGACGGCGCAATACCAGATAATAAATCAATTAGGTAGGTGCTACCTTTAATGTCAAAATGATTATCTTTTGCTGAAAGCACGCGAATATAAACTTCATAATCCCATTTTTTCTGGGTTGACAATAACATCACAGTGACTGGCGTTTTTCTTCCTTTTAACATCACAGCCATATTTGTGTTTGTATAAGCTTTAAGTGATTGCAACATTAAAATGCCATTAGCTTTGTTAAACGTAACGTTAAAATTCTCTTTATCTCCAATAATAAAACTCGTAACGGGCCAAATAACTCCTTTGGTATTAGTAAATATAACTGTCGTCACAACACCAATACCTAATCGTATATTCGGTGGTGCAAAGCTAAACCCTGGCTGTGTGTTTGCTACCAAAATACGCGAAACGCCTGTTGTATTATTCATAGAAGGTGGCGTTGCTGCTGCTTGCTGTCTTGATTTAATTTCGGACTTAACCTCATCAATTTGATTTGGTGTCAGAGGGAACATACTTGAAACAACTTGTGATGCAGTTGAGGCAAAGGAAACCTCACACATACTTATAATTAATAATAATGCTATGCATAGTCTTACAAATGTAATTATGATTCTAGCTTTCCCCATAATTCCCCATACTCCAATATCATTTACTATCTGCAAAGTATTCAACTTGAATTTGTACTAATTAAATTCACAAATAGGTTGCAAATTAATATACCTAGTCACCATACAGGACTATAAGACTATCGAAACTTTTCTATCATTCCGTTGAAAAATCACGGCCGCTTTGCAAAAGTTAACAGCCCTTTAAGCCAAGGAGACCATCCTACTCATTTACTATGGCTATATGATGTGCAAAGACAGTCAAAGGATTTTAAAATCGTACATATCAAAATCTGGAGTGTCACTATGATTGACCCATTACTACTTGTTTTATTTTTAATGTTTTACTATGAGAAATCGTAAAACTATATTATGATACACCCCCATAGGATGCCTATATTGGCTGCCTACTTTGTATATTTATAATGAACTGTGCTTAATTTACTAGAAAAAAACCACCTACCAAAACAAGCATCTATGCGACCTGATCACAATTTTGATAAATTTAGTCACACTAAAATAAGAATATTTCTCTAATGACAGAATCTGTATAACTCAGAGAAAGTCATGAAAATTTTTAACCTAATGAACTTTATAAATAGTAAGTAAACAGATGAGTAATACTTTTTTAGATAACATAATAAATAGTAGCAAACCAAAATTACTGGAAGAACAAAAATCACTTCTAGATCAGTTTTCAACGCTTACCTTGTTTATGGATACACAAAGCCGTATCACTTTGGCAAATAATGCTGTACTTAAGCATATGGGATATAAGCGCTTAGATGATGTACTAGGAAAAACAGCTGAGGCGACTAAAAGCAGTGCTTCAGAGCTAGCGGAAGAGTTTATTGAACAGAATAAAAACATAATACATGAAGGTAAAAAACTTTCTATTCTCACCTGCGCACCTTCAGCATCAGGGCAGTTTTGTTTTTATTTATCTCCTCGTAAACCTATAAAAGATCAATATGGCAATATTATTGGAATTGCCTATCAGGGCATAGATCTTGTTAACACGAGCATGTTAAATTCAGCAGTCTCTTTATTTCGTAACAAGAAAGGTGTTTTAACTCAAGGGTTATTAACATTAAAGACTGCATATGATGACTCATATGCACTTTCACCTCAAGATCTCGATTGCTTAGCTTTTCTATTGCGAGGCTTTAGTTCTAAAGAAATTGCAAATCGCCTAAAGCTTAATGTGAGAACGGTAGAATATCATATAGCAAATATGAGAGCTAAATTCAACGTGAAAAGCAAAAAGTTACTTGTAGACAAAGCTATGGCTCTAGGATATTTTAACTTTATCCCCGAGCACTGGTGGTTGCCTTAGTTATATTTCTATAACTTGACAATAATTTTTGTATGATTATACACATTTACTTTCAATAACCTTTTCCTTACCCTGATAATACAGCTTTACAGTTAATGGTTTTTTTGAACGCACCTCAACCTCTGGGAAATCCTCCACTAGTTTTTTGCTATTACAAGTCAATGTCAGCGTGTTATCAAGCGCAAAGGGATAGTTATCAACTGAAAATCTATCATTGTCCAACTGTATGTGCCAATGGATTGTATTATTTGGTGCATCTGGCTGAATACCAAAAACATTTTCTAATAATACAGTGATCGGGATAATGCCGCTCCATCCAACAAAATCTGGCTTTGCAGGCTTTGCCGGTGCAATATATTCAGGAGAGTAATTCTCCCATAATGTGCCTGTTTCTTTGTAGATTGAAACAACATTATCAAGATGATTCTTCGCAATATTAAAGGCAAGCTTTTGCTTGTTATACTTCTCCAACCCCTTTAGCACCATATAATTTGTTGGCGCCCATACACCACCTTGCCAATAGCGCCCATACTCTTGATATTTTGGATGATCATACGATAAAGATGGGACCCGATGCGGTCGATTAAACACCTTAGGGTCTTCCAAATAATCACAAAGTTTATTCACTCTATCATGACTAAAGCTTTCACTGACTAGCCCCCAGTACGCACCAATTGATTTAACATCGCTTAATGAGCCATTTTTTAATCGATCATAGTAAAAGTGACTCTTTGTATCATACATGTATTGATTGACATAATTTTCCAGATATTCTGTCTCATCGATAATCTCTTCAATCTCTTGCCAGCGCTCAATAACTTCACCCATTTTCATCAGGATTTTGCCTGATAAAACCTGTTGCAGGTTCATATCCAACCAGCTCATATGACCATGACTAAAATTCCAATGATAGCCTCTTTCTAAGCGAGGCTGGTTATCCATTCCTGTTGCCCAACCACTGGCAAAATAACTGCCATCTTTCCAAGTGCGATTGTGCTTAAGCCATTGATGATATGCCACAAGGACAGGAAACACAGCTTCTAAACGACTGAGATCTTTTGTTTGCTCAAAATAAACCCACTCAGCCCATGGAAGCAGATTAGGCCCTGTGCTCACTAGATCATAGCGGTGAAACTGATCTTCACCATTTTTGGCTTTTATCTCGCGACAGATAAATCCATCGGGGTGCTGTTTAGCATAAAAGTTATCAAGTGTTCCTTGAAAATTAAAAGCCCTTCTGCCATAAAGTCCAAACATCATTATAAATGCAGAATCCCACATAAAGATATTGCCATTGTAAGCCGTATCAATAAAGTTACTGACAAAGCCACTTTCTTCTGTTGGCTGATATAAATTTGAAAAAGCAATCTCCCAAGCCCTATTATAGCATGCGATATAATCCTCATGCCCTTCCCAAGAAATACTTGGAAGCAGGCTTTTAACTTCTTTAAAATCTGGCAGATTTTCTGCTTGATATTGTCTCTGGCGAAATGGATTCTCACTCACTAGCGCATTATGAATATAGGTTGATTTATACATTAATTTAAATGCCTTCTATGTATTTATTCTTATGTGCAAACTTATAATATAAATGAATGAAGCTAAAAAATAGCACAAAGGATGGAATCACCACAAGTGCAAATGCCACCTGATCACTTGTCAGATACATTAAAACACCCAAAAGCTTAGATGATATGCTATCAAAGAGTGCCGTGAATATCATCACAAGGCTCATGGTAATTGCGTGATATGATTTTTTCTGAGTCATCAACAATGCCGAGATAATCGTAGGATAAATAGGACCCAGAAAAAAGCCAATGGCAACAAGCGCATAACCATTCCAAGGAACCGCTGACCAAGTTTTAATTGCGCTTAGCTCTGTTGGCATCGTTTTTACCGCTGAGCCAATTAGCACAAAACCGATAAAAAACATTACCATAAAAAAATAATCCCAACGAATAAAGCGAAGGACAATCGCACCAAAGATTCTACCGATCAGCTCACCAAACATAAGAAGGCTAGCAAGTTTTGCTGCAAATGCCTGCGTCATTAGAAACTGTCCATGAAAGAAATAAGGCAACCATGAGCCCACTCCTTGCTCTAAGGTTTCACTACAAAACAAAAGTAGCAAAAATAACACACTAGCAGTGCCACAAATAATTGGCACAAACATCTTGGCTTGCACTTTGGCTGAGACATGCTCTGTTTTGTCAACTTTAATGTGTGGAAAGTCTGTAAACAACCAAAATAGTAAAATGACTAGACAAAGCGCACCAATTAACCAAAAGGCATTCATCCAATGTGCGGGCATTTTATGAATAAAGGTGGAAAACATCCACATACCTGCAACTGATCCCAAGGTATAAATAGCCTCTGCAAAGTTTAAAAAACTTGCATGTTTTTTCTCATCTTTAATCAACAGTGCTACAGAAGAGTAAACCGTGATTTTCATAATCACCATCGCTACACCGATTAAAATCAAATATAAACGTATCGCCCATAAACTATTCCAAAATGGCATCATAAAAGTGAAAATGATTAACACCCCCATAGAGGCGATAATTGACTTTCGATACCCATAACGAAGTAAAAAACCAAAAATAACAAATGAGGCGATGATGCCCGTTAGATTCTGATAACTTTCTAATGATCCTGCTTCAATCGTGCTAACATGAAAATATGCGGTTGCCTGCATAACATAAATTGGCAGTCCGCAAGTTAATATGCTAAGCATCACAAACGTTGCAATTAATTTTATTTTATTCAGATTATTCTGCTCCACACCATCCCCCTTGTTGTGATTTCAAGTAATTTAGCTACAAAATAAGCGTAAAAACACGAAGAAATTCAATAGTATCAGAGTTTGAATGGCATTTCTATGTAGATTTGCACCATATTGAAACGTATTATTCTAAGCGAGTTCACTAACAACTTGCTTGCGATGCTATTTGTAAAATAGCAACAACTCAGTATATACTAACGCAACTCTTCAACGTTCTTTTTGGATAATCATATGAATCGTTTCTATGCAATCCATATTGGTCTTGGCGCATTTCATCGTGCGCACCAGCTTTATTACTTTAATCAGCTTTTATTAAAAAATACTAATAAGTCCAACCATCTATCTACATGGCACTATATCAGCGCAACAATTCGCAGTAATAAAAAACTCATCGATCAGCTTAACCAACAAAATTG
The DNA here is from genome assembly GCF_000379445.1 of Fangia hongkongensis FSC776 = DSM 21703. Lineage (GTDB taxonomy): Bacteria > Pseudomonadota > Gammaproteobacteria > Francisellales > Francisellaceae > Fangia > Fangia hongkongensis. Next base: position 156,127 of record NZ_KB902272.1, on the reverse strand, counting down.
CCAATATACTTTAGTCGAAGAGAGTGAAAATGAATCCAATTATACACAAATCCATGCCCTTGAAGCGGCCCTCTTTGCCGGTGAAGGAAATGCCAACACGCTTGTTGAATATATTGCAGATGATGCAGTAAAAATGCTTAGCTACACTATCACTGAAAAAGGGTATTACTCAACACTATCTGACAGCACTTTTCAGTTAGATCATGCAGATATCATCTATGATTTAAATCACCAACAAGCACCAAAAACAGCCATTGGCATTACTGCATGGGGACTTCACAAGCGCTATAAAAACCACCAAAGTGGCATTACATTAATAAGCTGTGATAATCTGCCTCATAATGGAAAAATCCTAAAAAACGCAATCCTTTCTTTCGCTAAAAGCATTGATAATGACTTTGCTAATTGGATTGATGATAACTGCACTTTCCCTTCTACCATGGTTGATAGAATTGTCCCTGCTGTGAGTGAACATGACATAGAAAAAGTCAACCAACATATTGGCTATAAAGATTTAGCTCCTGTGATTACCGAGCGCTTTAGCCAATGGGTAATTGAAGATAACTTTGCCTCCGACAAACCGCCTCTTGAGAATGTAGGTGTGCAATTTGTCCGTGATGTAGCGCCTTTTGAGTCAATGAAGCTGACCATGTTAAATGGCAGCCACAGCTTAATTGCTTATCTTGGCGCACTTGCGGGCTTTAAAACTGTCTCAGATGCTATTGCACACCCTGATATTTATAAGCTCATTCACTATTATATGAGTAAGATTGCAGCCCCACTTGTAATTGGATTACCTGAAGAAATCTCACTTGATGATTATAAAGATCAATTGCTTGAGCGTTTTAAAAATCCACATTTAGCACATAAAACAGAGCAAATCGCAGCTGACGGGTCACAGAAAATTCCACAAAGATGGCTGACAAATTTACAAACACTTATTAAAAGACAAGACAATTATGAGATTTATGCCTTAGGGATAGCTGCTTGGATTATATTTACTCAGGGCCGCAATGATCAAGGCAATATGCTAACGGTAAATGACCCATTAAAAGATAAATTTATAGCATCCACTGATGCAAAAAAGCTTGTTCAGTATTATTTCTCACTTGAGAGTGTTTTTAACCCTGAGCTACAAAAGAATACGCTTTTAAATGAAAAAGTTCTGCACTATGTTAAATTAATCACACAGCAAGGAACACTGGCTGCCATCCAAAGCTTTCTACACTCTGTCACAACAAGCAAATCAATCGAATTAACTAAGGAAAAACAATGATAGAATCTTGGCGCTGGTATGGACCTAAAGACCCTGTGTCTATAGAAGATATTATGCAAACAGGTGTCAGTGATATTGTCACTGCGCTCCATCATATTCCAAATGGAGATATTTGGCCTGTCGATGAGATCAAAAAACGCCAACAAGAAGTCGCTCACTCTCAGCACCTTGGTCCTACCAATCTTAACTGGTCAATTGTTGAATCTGTTCCTGTGCATGAAGCAATAAAAAAAGGACTGCCTGAGCGCGATAAACTCATTGATCACTACTGCCAAAGCATTAAAAATTTAGCAGCATGCGGTATCCACTTAATCATCTACAATTTTATGCCTGTTTTAGATTGGACACGCACTGATTTAGCGCGAACCCTCGCAAATGGCGTTAAAGCGCTCTCATTTGATGAAAAGGCGCTTGCTGCTTTTGATATTCATATTTTAAAAAGAAAAGATGCCATAAATGACTACAGCGCTGAGATTCAAAATAAGGCCGCTCTCTATTATGAATCACTGTCAAAAGAGCAAAAAGATCGCCTAACCAAAACAATCATTGCAGGACTGCCAGGTGCAGAAGAAAGCTTTACAATCAAAGACTTTCAAGCAGCCCTAGATGAATATAAGCCTATTTCAAGAGAGACACTCAAAGAGAATTTATGCTATTTTCTTGAGCGCGTTTTACCTGTAGCTGAATCAGTCGGCACAAAGCTTGCCATTCATCCAGATGATCCACCTTTTGAAATCTTTGGCTTACCACGTGTTATTTCTATTGCTGAGGATTATCGCTGGTTATTTGAAAAGCTGCCATCAAAAGCAAATGGTATCACCTTGTGTGCAGGCTCACTTGGTGCGCGCGCAGATAATGACTTGCCTAATCTTGCCAGAGAGTTTGGAGATCGTATTTATTTTACGCATTTACGCAATGTGCGATTAAGTGAACATGATCGAAGCTTTTATGAAGCAGACCATCTAGATGGTAATACGGATATGTATGCACTTGTGAAGGAAATTCTAAACATAGAAAAACGCTCACACGCTGTCTATATGCGCCCTGATCATGGCCATCAAATGTTAGATGATTTAAATAAAAAAACCAATCCTGGCTATTCATGTATTGGGCGCTTAAAAGGACTTGCTGAGGTGAGAGGCGTTGCCTATGCTGTTGCCAGAGAACTTGAGAGTCAATAACATGCAGGGAAATTTACTGGTTATTGGCGAGTGTATGCTGGAGATAAGCGGATCGCTTTTTTTTCATCAAGCATGCCAATTAAACTATGGTGGAGATGTGCTGAATACCGCCGTATATTACAGACGTCTCACAGAGCATGACACTGCCTTTTTAACCGCGCTTGGTAAAGATGCATTGTCCCATCAGATGATGCGCTCCTTTGAAAATGAAAAGATCAACACCAGTCCAATTATACAAATTGATCATGCACTGCCTGGGCTATATGCCATTCAAACAGATAGCATGGGTGAGCGATCATTTCATTATTGGCGTGAAAATGCGCCAGTAAAGTCTCTTTTTCTACATACCTCCGACAGCCAGCTGAATGCACTTTCACAAAGTTACCCTGATATTTATCTCTCTGGTATTTCGCTTTCTCGCTGGGATGAAAAACAGCTTGAGATATTAACCCAATGGCTATTGAAACATAAAAGTGATGCAATAAATCGCCCACGTATTATTTTTGATTTAAACTACCGTCCTAAATGTTGGACAAGTCCGCATAAAGCGCAAACTGTGCTGCAAAAATTTCTTCCACTTTGTGATCTTGTTATTAGCACATTTGATGATGAAGCGCTTCTTTTTAACGACAAAGATCCCAACGAGACACTCGTGCGTTATCAGTCATACGGCATTCAACATATTGTTATTAAACAAGGCCCCCTGCCAACATTTTGCTATCAAGATGGGGAGCTTCTGTTAATTTCACCTGATCAAAAAATTGAACGCCCTGTTGACACCACTGCTGCTGGAGATAGTTTCAACGCAAGTTATCTTGCTGCTTTATCCTATGGGTTAAACATGGAACTTGCATGCAGATTTGCACAGAGTTTTGCCGCTGAAATCATCCAACATCAAGGCGCGATTATTGACAAAAACACCACCGATCAATACCGTCATAAATTACAACAATATAGCAAAGAGAGCTAACGTTATGAGCCTAATGAGTATATTAGAAAACAACCCTGTTATTCCAGTTGTATCGATAGATACGCTTGAGAGCGCCTATCTTTATTTTGATAAGCTCAGAGAAAAAAATATTAAAATTATTGAGCTAACCCTGCGCTCAAAAAATGCCCTTAATATTGTTGATAAACTTATCAATCATCCAGATTTTAATGACTTTATCATCGGAGTTGGCACCATTACTTCAATAGATCAAATGAAAACTTGTCATGAAATGGGCGCGAGATTTCAAGTATCCCCAGGGTTTACACCCATGCTGTTAGAGCATGCAAAAATAAATAAAATCAACTATCTACCAGGGGTAATCACACCACATGAGGTGATGACATTACAAAGCTTTGGCTTTAATTGTGCCAAATTTTTCCCTGCAGGCGCAATGAATGGACTTCAAGTACTAAAGAGCTATTTGAGTGTATTTCCAGATATGAAATTTTGTGTCACTGGTGGCATCAATGAACAGAATAAATCTCAGTATTTAGCACTTGATAATATTATCGCAATTGGTAGCTCATCTATTTAAACTCAAACATCAAGGGTCTATTATGTTTACAGATATGACGCTTTTCCCCACAGAGGGAAAGCTTAGAGAAATCGCACTTGAAATTTATCATTATATTAAGGATTTACCGATTATTAGCCCACACGGTCACACTGATCCAAAATGGTTCGCTGAAAATAAAGCATTCAATAACCCTGTAAATCTGTTGATTACACCTGATCACTATATTTATCGGATGTTTTACTCTCAAGGCTTAGCATTAGAAGACTTTGGGATTTCGCCAAAAGGTGGAGGAAGCTATGAAACCGATCCTCATATCATTTGGAAAAAGGTTGCCAAGCATTGGTATTTATTTGCAGGAACCCAAGTGGGACTTTGGTTCGATGCCCAGCTTAAAAATGTTTTTGGCATAAGCGAAACACTTACTCCCGACACCGCGGATACCATTTATAAGCACATTGATAAATGTTTACAAAAAGAAGCCTTTTTACCTCGTGGTATCTGTAAGCGTTTTAATATTGAAGTCATTGCGACAACAGACAATGTTGATGATCCGCTTAACTATCATCAAATGATTCAAGAGACCCTCTTCTCATGCAAAATCATTCCAACCTTTCGCCCAGATAGTGTGACAAATCCAGAGCTTCACCCCGTTCATGAAAATATCCCTAAACTTGGGAAAACGCTTAATAAAGAAATTGGGGACTTTCAAGCCTTTTTAGATGCACTAAGAGAAAGACGTGCTTATTTTAAAGCCAATGGCGCAACAGCTACTGATCACGGTGTGAGTGTTCCTGTTACTTTTGATCTATCTAACAGTGAAAAAGAGGCTTTATTTCAACGTGTTTTACACGATAAGGCTGATGTTAATGACAAAAGAGTCTTTTGTGGACAAATGCTAACAGAAATGGCAAAAATGGCCGCAGAGGATGGACTTGTTATGCAGCTTCATGCTGGGTGCATGCGTAATCATAACCGCCAAGTTCAACAACGCTTTGGTCATGATAAAGGCGCGGATATTCCACAAAAGTGTGATTATGTAAATGGGCTTTATCCACTACTAAGCCAAGTAGGAAATGAAAAAAACTTTCGCCTTATTCTTTTCACAATGGACGAGTCAGTTTATTCAAGGGAGCTTGCACCACTTGCTGGTCATTATCCAAGTGTGTTTCTTGGCCCGCCTTGGTGGTTTAATGATTCACCAGAGGGGATGATGCGATTTCGAGAAGCGACTACAGAGGTTGCTGGATTTTATAATACCACAGGGTTTATTGATGACACGCGCGCACTTTTATCCATTCCCGTTCGGCATGATATTGCAAGACGTGTAGACAGCCATTATTTAGCAAAGCAAGTTGCCAATGAGCGCATATCGCTTAAAGATGCCTATCATATTGCTAAAGAAATCACCTACTCTCAATCAAAACGGTTATTTAAGCTTTAAACATAATCAGGCAAAATAATATTACCTACATCGCGCTTATGGTGCTTATTTTTCATTTCAGGCAAAGCACCGCATATAAAATATGCTCAACATAATCTATAACCGATGTTCCAACATTCGAGAAACACTAAGCTCTGCACCCACTGCAAGTCGCATTGCGGTTACTTCTTTATTATCTGATGTATTAGGATAGGAAAGGTTTGTCTCTTGCAGATAATGGGCATTTTGATTCCCATAAACAAACACTTTATTAGACTTTGATGTTGTTACATACGTATTTAAGGGTGTTCCATCATCCCCCACTGTTTGCGCCAATGCCAAAGGATGAGCATCTGAATGAGCCGGATCAATAGAAATGTCACTCTTTTTCTCATCTTTCAAGGGTAAAAAACTTTTAGTATTTACATCATAGCTTCCTATCGTACTATTACTAGGTAGCTTAACCCCCATAAAAAACCTTTCACTCTCTAGCACACTTTTTATCTTTGACTGATTATGAATAAGTGAATAGGTAGGATAGGATGCCCCTAGCACTACATAACTTGCAAATGTGTTTGGCGCTTGGGATAAAGCGCTATCACCCTTATGAATGGTTATACTCCCAGTATCAACATAATATATCTGATCAGGGTTGTTATCTTTATAGCTCAAAGCAATGCCACTAATATCATTTTGACTGGTATCACTCAATTGTGATTTTGCTTCTGTTATTTCACTGACAAGGCTTGCTGTATCCTCAAAGTGATTAAATTGATATAAATAAATTTTGTTTTTTGTCCCAACATAGATTCCATCATTTGTTACAGCGATTGCCGAAATATAACCATCATCCCCACTAATTCCTAAATCTGGGAGCTTAACGATATGCTGATGAACAAAGTCATACTGATATAAGTTTTGTCCATTTGCAATAAGCACTTGTCCATTTGGAGAGACTGATAGCCCATAACTTGGCGTTTGAAGCTTCGGTGCATCAGGGGAAATGACTTGAAAACTTTGCAGCTCTGGAAGCGCTGCCTTGTACAAACTTAAATTAACATTAGAGGCCGTATTAATATACCCTGTGGCATATAAATTTTGCACCGCATGAAGTGAGTAAACATCAGTTGCTTTGTAATCTTTATTAACATTAGTCGCTGTAATATTTAAACTTGCATCTAAGCTTTTCTCAGGGTTCCCCGATGAGTAGATATAAAGCTTGCAGCTTTTTTCTGATGCTAAATTACTCATCAAGCCTTTATCATTTTCGATCGTAATCGGACAAGCATTTGGACAGGTTCCTTGGGAGCACCATTTGACAGCAGTTTTACCATCCCATATTTGAAATTCTTCCGCATTATTTGTATCGTTTGTGATTGTGGTTGAGATATTTAAGGGGTTTTTACCATCATTCAAAATATCTATTGCTTTTACTGCAAGCATCTGATGATCCGCGCTGAGATTCGTTTTGATGCTATTATCTTGGCTGGATTTGATATCAATTGGAATCACCGTGTCTTGCGCTAAATTATTCCTTTTGACAAGTTCAAGCTGAGATGGGCTTGATATACTACTCACTCCTCCTGATACTTGAAAAGTTAAATTACACGAGCTTTTAGGTGCCACTCCCAACTGAGAGGCGCTAACACATTCATTATTAACAATACGGATGCTGTTAACGCTTAAGGTATCTCCCGTCAGCACCTTATAATCATCTTGATTATTTGATGGATGCCAAGTAAATGCGCCCATGTTCGTTAATTTCACTGTGGTTTCAACCTCTGAGCTTGAGTGCTCTGGTGCTTGATTGAGTAGAATATGGTTTGTTTTGCCATCCCCAGGTGCAACAGTGACTTGAGAGACATTCACCAAAGCTTGTGGTGTCTGATCTATACTGCTAGCAGAGTCATCTGAAGCCGTTGTGAACTTAAAATCAAGTGCCTTTGGTATGCCATTGGTATTATAGGCATCTATTGACGTATCAAATACCAATTTACAATTGGATCCTCCCTCTAAAATATACGCATTTTTGCAGGTGCTTTTTTGTTGATTGTAACTTACACCATAAGGTAAGCTCACCTTATCTATATTATTCGCAAGAATAACCCTTTCACGAGAGAGATTTTGGATAATAAGCTCATTCGTTCCCGGTTGAGTAATATTAAGCGCTGGAATAAGGATTGGCAGATTATTCACGCTCACAGGCATAGCATACTCAACTGAGTTTCCTGCATCAACTGTTATAGCATTTTGAAGACTTAACTGATCTTTCAGTTTTGTTAAGAGGACCCGTGCTACTTTCCCCCCTTGGATCGAAAACTTTATCTCTTTAGATGCCTGTGGCGCAATTTCAGGAATAACAATTTCTCTTTGGGTTGTCACCACTGGCAAATCACTATCCGGACTAATTGTAATAAGCGATAAAAGTGCTGACTGATCTGCATTACTTAAACCTGAAAATTGAATAACAACTGTGTTTAATCGCTCTTTACTATTATTTTTCACTTTCAACACCACTGATCCACCCGGAACAATTCTACTCATTGACGCGGTTAATTGATTGTGCAGCTCTTTTCTTTCTTTAAACTCTGTACTGATTTTTTTGCTGATTGTCTTAGTGATGGCACCTGTTATGTTAATATTGAGTGCCCCTTCAACTTTTTGGGCTTTATCAGAGCTTAATATATACGTTAAAGTACAGCTTTTACCCGGAGTGAGTGACATTCCAACTCCTTTATCATTAATACAGCTATCAGGATTTGCCGTATCAAAATATTGAATATTAACATCTGCCGGCAGATTGGCAGTGCCTATATGTGAGATATGCACAACATCATTGCTATTGTCTGCTCCGACCATAAAGGATCCAGATGCAGATTGTAGATGGGCTGCTTGTTGATAGGTAATCGTCATTTCGCCATGCACTGGTGCACTTTTTGCTGAGAGTGTGGGGATTTGCACATTGTCCTGACTTGTAACACTACCTGTACTTGTCTCTCCTCCATTATATTCAGAGTAGGATCCAAAACATGCACTTAATGACACTACTGTAGCACATGAAAGTACCATATTTCTAAATAAAACGCCTCTTCTCTTTCTTCTAAAATTCATATATTTCTTATATTACATATTTTTAGATGAAATAGTACGCATCAAAAATCACGATGTAAACTACTGATATGCTATATTAAAAATTTTCAATATTTCATCACTGAAAACGATTGAATATTAAGCACTTTTATGGCAGCAATAATACTCCTAGAAATGATTGATCACAAATCACACTCAAGGCAACCTTTTTTATACTCTTCATCTTTATTGGTTTAAATATTAAACGCAAACTGGCGAACACAAACGCTTGCACTTTCAGTTGCAAATTTGTAATTTAGTTTCAAATTAGATAGAATCGGGGCACTATGGGAAAAATGCGAAATAAAATGCTTACAAAAGAAAAAAACAAACTCAACCGTTATGTTATTTTAATTGTTGCAGTCGCAGCTTTAGGCGGGTTATTATTTGGCTTTGATACCTCGATCATTGCAGGGGCAACACCTTTTATTCAACAAGATTTCTCTGCTAGCAACTGGCAAATTGAAATGGTGGTTAGCTTTTGTGTCCTTGGTGCTTTTTTTGGCGCACTACTAAGTGGCCGCTTTACTGATAGATTCGGTCGTAAGCGTGTTATGATAGCAACGGGACTTATATTTATAGTCGGCACACTGATCGCGGCTTTCCCTATTAATATTGAAATGATTGTTATTGGCCGCTTTATCTTAGGTTTTGCTATTGGCATTGCTTCCTATGCAGCCCCTTTATTTATTGCTGAAGTCGCCCCCCCTAAAAATAGAGGCTCGCTTGTGTTATGGAATGGCGCTTTTTTAACAGGTGGACAGGTTTTGGCATTTATGGTTGGTTATGCCTTTACCGCATCAGGAAACTGGCAAGCCATGATTCTATCAGGCATTATTCCTGCCTTTTTGTTATTTGCTGGCATGATATTTATGCCCTATTCCCCAAAATGGCTTGTTTCTAAAGGGAAAAAAGATCAAGCACATCGCACGCTGAATAGGATCAGAAATACTGCAGAGGAAGCACTGCATGAACTTAAACACTTAGAAAATACCTTAAATGTAAATAAAGCGAGCTTTAGAGCTATCTTTACTAAACGTGTGCGACCTGTTTTATATCTTGGCCTTGCCCTTGGTATTTTTCAGCAATTTTTTGGCATTAATACCGTGATGTATTATGGCCCTCACATTATGGCAAGCATTGGCTTTAAAGGCAGCGAGACACAAATGTTTATGACAATGGTGCTTGGCATTGTTAATTTTGTATTTACCGTAGTAACAATTATCTTTATTGATAAGCTTGGCAGGCGTCTTTTTCTCTTTATTGGATCAGCCTTAGCAGCCATTAGCTTATTCTTAATGAGTTATTTTCTGCACGATGCAACAAGCTCAACACTTGTGGCCTATATGGCGCTTATTTGCTTAATTGTTTATGTTATTGGCTATTGTATCAGTGTTGGCTCTCTTTTCTGGCTGATTATCTCAGAGATATTCCCACTTGATGTGCGTGGTGCTTGCATGAGCTTTGTCGCCTCTATTCAGTGGTTAGCAAACTTTGTCGTTGCTGCTACTTTTTTAACAATTTTAAATACTCTTGGCGTTTCAACGACATTTAGTTTATACGCTATTGTTGCACTTATTTGTTGTATTATTACTTACTTTTTTGTTCCAGAGACGAAAAATGTTGAACTGGAAACCATTGAAGATAATCTTAATGCTGGTGCGAAATTGCGAGAGCTTGGCAACACAGCATAACCAATTAAAATACAGGAGTCAGCTATGTCTGAAACATCGAATAACATACAACAAGATAATAATTTTGGCGAGTTTAGAAACTATGAAGATAGCTTGTTTCAAGAACGCGTAGAGAGAACTTATCGCATGATGCATGAAAACCAAACACAACAATATGTTAAGGGTATGAAGCAAAAATACTATGCATTAAAGCATCCTAAAATGGATGTCTATGAGGTGTTTAAGTTACTGGAAAATGTACATGATGAAAGTGACCCTGATAATGATCTGCCACAAATAGAGCATGCTTATCAAACAGCCGAAGCTGTGCAAAATAAATTTTTAAATGATGATTATACATTGAAAGATAACATCAGCATCAAAGGCTTGTTTAGAGCACATGAATGGGACTCTCTGCCACAAGAATATCAAAATTTTTATCTTGAAAAGGATACCTTAAATGCACTTTACTCACATATTAGCGATTGGTCTTGGTTTCCTTTAACCGGTTTTATCCATGATCTTGGAAAAATTATGACACTTGATGATTATGGAGCACTGCCACAATGGTCTGTTGTTGGAGACACCTACCCTGTTGCCTGTCCATTTGAGCCACAAAATGTATTTGCTCACAAAAGTTATTATCAAGCATCAGCTGACTATCCAAGCTACAATACCTCCACAAGTACACATTTTGGCAGCTACCCTAAATTTTGTGGTTTTGATCAGGTGGATATGAGCTTTGGCCATGATGAATATATCTACAAAGTTGCAGAGCAAGGCAGTGCTCTTCCTTATGAAGCCCTTTATCTCTTACGCTACCATTCATTTTACCCTTGGCACACACCACAAACAGGAGGACATGGTTATCAGGCACTTGCATCAAAGCGTGATTGGCATTTACTACCCCTTTTAAAGGCATTCCAAAAGGCGGATTTATACTCAAAATTACCAGAGTTGCCACCAAAGGAAGTATTAGAAGCAAAATACAAAACACTTTTAAAGCGCTATGTCCCTACATCTAAGATTGCTTGGTAGCATTTTGACAGAGTTGTAAAAACACTTTGGCTGGTTTTGATAAAGTCACCCCTTTTCTATAAATACAGGCATTTTCAATAAACGTCTCTTTCATCTTAAGCGGAATTCTTTTTAGTTTGTCATTAAGCATGTTCTCACTGATTAGCGCCCAGCCAATCCCCTTTTCAACCATACTGACAATGATCTCTAACATGTTAACCCCTGAAATCTCCGGTGATTGAATTGAAAAGTGATTTATAAGCTTGTGAAGTTCTGTGTGATGCTGATTCCCTGCCTCTGGTGAAATAACAGGAATCGACTGCAGTTTTGTATGGATATCTTCCTTTGACCGCCAAAATGGATGATTGCTAGAAATAACAGGAATGACTTTTTGTTTCAAAATTTTATGCGTGACAATATCATCTGGAATATTGTCATTCACTGTAATCAATCCAAGCTCTGACTTGTAATCCAAAATATTGTCAATAATCGGTAACGTATAGTCAAAGTTGATTTTCAAATTAACTTTTGGATGTTCAGCATTAAGCGTTTTAAGCACCATCGGTAAAAAGTGCAGTCCCAAGGAGTAATTACAATCCAGCGCCAAATCCCCGATGACTTCAGTATTAAACATCTGCATCGTATTTTGTGCATTATTCCACTCATTTACCATACGCCGAGCATAAGGCAACAAAGCCTTTCCTGCATCGGTGAGCTCAATATGACTACCTAAGCGATTAAATAGGCTATTATGCATTTGATATTCCAATTGTGAAATGCGCTTTGTGATGGTTGGCTGTGTTAAAAACAACTGATTGGCTGCCTCTGTAAATGATCCTGTGTCAACAACTGCGAGAAACGCTCTTATGTTTTTCATATTCTATTTTCGAATGATATACATTTAATTAATTCATTAGAGTAATATTAATATACAAAATATAATAACGCCATAGTTATTCTAAAATGAGAGAAATAAATATGGTTTTTATGGTTTATATTCTTGGTGGTATTATCACTGGAGTATTATCAGCTTGGGTTGGCGCAGGTGGTGGTGCAGTTATTATCCCGCTTATGCTTTTTATTTGTAAATATCAAGGGATTTCTAACGCCATCGCCATTCATTTATCTGTATCCACTTCACTTGGATTTATTATGATTAATGCACTTTATAACGCCTATAAGCATTACAAGCATGGACACCTGATTACTCCTCTTTTAAAACGAGCCATGCCAGCTATATTACTTGGTGCCATTGTGGGCACGATTATTGGCAAAATGCTCAATGCACGCTCAATAGAAATTTTGTTAATCCTCTTACTGCTTACCAGCCTTATCAAAACCTTTTCCACTCAAAAAGCCTCAAAGCAAAGTGCTGACTCTCAACTGCCATCTAAATTATCATGTAGTATTTTTGGTGGTCTAACTGGCGCACTATCAAGCATTGTGGGTGTGGGTGGATCAAGCGTTGTTAACCCTTATATGAAACATTACCACTACCCAATGAAAAACTGCGCAGCCATGTCAGCAGCCCTTGCTTTCCCAATTGGCTTATTTGCCACCATCACAATGTTAATCTCCAGCTATCATATTGCCAACCTACCTGCATACAGCATTGGTTATCTATATCTGCCTGCTTTTTTAGGTCTCCTTATTGGCTCTGTCATTGGTACACATATAGGCGTTCGCATTGTTAAACGATGTCCTGAGAGAATTTCTTTATGGTTATTTAGGCTTATTTTGATCTTTGTTATTATTGATATGCTATAGCAAATCTAATAGCTCTTGTAGTTTTCTAATCCCAATAACCTCTATTCCAATTGATTTTTTAGGTGCGTTTTCAAAAGGAACAACCGCCTTTTTAAAGCCATGTTTTTGCGCCTCTTTCAAGCGTTCTTGACCATAAGGCACAGGACGAATTTCCCCTGACAACCCCACCTCTCCTTGAATAATCCAGCTTTTAGGAATTGGCTTATTATATAAGCTTGATACAATAACCGCAATAATGGCCAAATCCGTACTTGTTTCAGAGATTTTAATGCCTCCAACCACATTTAAGAACACATCTGATTCACCAAGCTGAATGGATAAATGGCGTTGAATAATTGCAAGCAACATGGCTAATCTATTAGGATCAAGACCAACAGCTAGGCGTTTGGGTTGTGAATAGCTATTATCATTCACAAGCGCCTGAATTTCAACCAAGATAGGACGCGTTCCTTCCCACAGGCTGACAATCACACTGCCAGATATATCCTCTGCTGCACGATTTAAGAAAATAGCCGAAGGGTTTTTTACTTCTTTCATCCCTTTTTCTGTCATTGCAAATACCCCAAGCTCATTAACCGCGCCAAAGCGATTTTTCATTGCTCGTATCATCCGGTATCTGCCATCTGTTTGACCTTCTAAAAAAATAACGGTATCAACGATATGCTCCAATACCCTAGGTCCTGCAACTTCTCCGGTTTTAGTCACATGTCCAACTAAAAATACCGCTGAGCCCATTCTTTTAGCCATTTGGGTAATCATGCTTGCTGATTCTCGAACTTGCGAAACACCCCCAGCTGCTGATTGCAGTGCAGGAATTTGCATTGTCTGAATAGAGTCAATGACAACTACAAGCGGTTTATGGGTTTCAATATAAGCACAAATTGCCTCGACATCCGTTTGGCTCATCATCATCAGCTTATCGGTTGGCAGATTCATCCTTTTTGCTCGCAGTGCTACCTGTTCTAAAGACTCCTCCCCTGTAACATAAAGGGCCGAATAGCTTTGTGAAAGATGTGTCATAATTTGCAGTAAAATCGAGGATTTTCCAATGCCCGGATCACCACCGATTAAAATCACCGACCCAGGGACGATTCCCCCGCCAATAACACGATCGAACTCATCAAAAGAAGAGCTAAACCTTGGAACATCCTCAAGAGCCACATCTTTTAGCGCAAGTACTTTCGCCTCGCCACCAGCATACCCTTGCCTTGTCATGAGCTTACTAGTTTTCTCGGTAATTAGACTCTCAACCAAGGTATCCCATTCATGGCAGCTCGGGCACTGCCCTTGCCATTTTGAGGAGGACTCCCCACACTGTTGACAGACATAAATCGACTTTGACTTTGCCATTTAGCACCTTTTAATCATTTAAGAGTCCCGCTAAGTAGTTCTCCATTAAATCATGAATAGCAATACCTTCATCCCCCATACACTGGATCCCATAACTATGTTTTCCATTAATGTTTTTTGCAGAGATCCAAACCACTTTTCCTCTACAGTCCAACTCTTGCTTTAGCTCTGGAAAAGCAACGCTAAAATCAAGCTCATCACCAAGGTTCAAACTTTCATTTTGTTCAACCAGAATGGCACCTTGCTGCACATAGGGCAAATATTTTGCCAAAGCATCTTGCTTTGAGCTGATATGAATATTTATTTTTGTTATCTCTGGCATTCATCATCATCCTTTATTTTGCTTGTCACTTACCGGCTTTCAAATCAAGTTTATAACGAAAATAACAGCTCTATTGAATCAGCTCTCACTCTTGTTATCACTTTGCACTTTTTTCATATTGCGACGCTTCAAGATACGCATAACCATATAAATAATAGCAAAGATTACGGCAAAAAGAACCAAGGTGGAAATTAGCCAGTGCTCTCTGGCCAAGTGAGTTAATGATAGCTTATGTAATATAAGCTGAATAGCATTTCCAAAATAATAACCCCCTAAAATAAAAATAAGCACCCAAATAATGGCGCCAATTAAATCAAAAATAAAGAATTTGAAATTTGAAATACGTGTAATACCAAGTGCAAATGGGATAACCGTTCTTAGTCCATATGCAAAACGAAAAGCTAGAATAAGCCAAAAATCATACTTTTCTAATAGCATCATAATTCTGGCAACTTTTGGCTGCCAATTTGGCTTTCTTGCCAAAATTTTAGGGCCTAAAAAACGCCCAAGATAAAAGAAAAAACTATCATGGATAATACAACCAACAATAGATAACAGGATAATATAGCCAAGATCCAGCATACCTGCTGCTGCTGCAACTCCACCTAAAACTAAAAAGGTTTCCCCTTCAATAATGGCGGCGCCAAACATGAGCCAGTAGCCCCATTGTTGAATTAATGCAATATGATCAGGAGTCATTCATTTTCCCAGTATATGTGTTATTGATTCTGCGCCTTATTTCTTAAATAATGATCAACTAATACAAGCGCAAGCATCGCCTCAGCAATAACAACACCTCTTATCCCAACACAAGGATCATGGCGCCCTTTTGTGATCACATCCACTTCATTATTGTCTTCATCGATAGACTTACCAGGAATTAAAATACTTGATGTTGGTTTAAAGGCAATACTGGCTTTAATATCCTGTCCAGATGAAATACCACCGAGTATACCACCTGCATGATTGCTTAAAAAACCTTCTTTTTTGGTATATTCATCACGATGCTCTGAGCCTTTTTGTGCAACCACATCAAAGCCATCACCAATCGAAACCGCTTTAACCGCATTGATACTCATCAAAGCATGCGCAATATCCGCATCCAAACGATCAAATACTGGCTCCCCTAACCCAACAGGGCAATTTGTGGCAACTACATCAACCTTAGCACCAATTGAATCGCCTTCTTTTCTGATGCTTTGTATTAGCGCTTCAAGCTCAGGAATTTTCTGAGGCGCTGCGCAAAAAAAAGGATTTTGATTAATGAACGCTTTATCTTGAAGCTCAAGCTTTACATCACCAATTTGTGATACATAGGCATAAATATCAACATTATATTTCTCTTTTAGAATTTTCTTAGCAATTGCACCCGCGGCAACACGCATTGCTGTTTCTCTTGCTGAAGAACGCCCACCGCCTCGATAATCACGAATGCCATATTTATGAAAATAAGTAAAATCAGCATGCCCTGGGCGAAATTGATTCTTTATGTCACCATAATCTTTTGATTTTTGATCTTTATTTTCAATTAAAAGACCAATTGGCGTGCCTGTTGTTTTGCCTTCAAATACACCAGAGAGAATCTTTACTTGATCAGGCTCTTTACGCTGTGTGGTGTATTTAGATTGTCCAGGTTTTCTTCTATCTAAATCAAACTGTAAATCAGCCTCATCTAGATCAATACCCGGTGGACACCCATCAACAATTGCCCCTAAAGCAAGCCCATGACTCTCGCCAAAAGTTGTTACAGTAAATAACTTCCCAAATGTATTACCCGGCATTTTTTGCTCCTTTGACAAACTCATCACGGTACCTTATAAGCTCATCACGAGTCAGTAAAAATACACCATCTCCACCATCTTCAAATGACAGCCAAGTAAATGGAACATTCGCAAACTCATCTTGCAAAGCATACTGACTATTGCCAACTTCAACGATTAAAGTGCCCTCTTTAGTTAAATAATTCTCAGCTTGAATTAAAATCTCTCTGGTAATATCAAGTCCATCTTCACCAGAACCAAGCGCAAGCACTGGTTCTTTTAAATATTCCACTGGCATTGCTGCCAAATCATTTGCATCAACATACGGCGGGTTTGATATAATCAAATCATACTTTTGTCCTTTCAAATTCTCAAATAAATCTGAATGAACCGTGCTGACCCGCGCATTTAAGTTGTGAAGCTGAATGTTTCTATTGGCAACCTCTAGCGCATCTTCAGATAAATCACTTAGTGTTACTTCTGCCTCATCAAACACATAGGCAGCGCCTATGCCGATACAACCACTACCGGTACACAAATCTAAAACTCGATGCACCTTTGTCTCATCAACCCATGGCTCAAAACCATTTCGAATCAGCTCACCTACTGGGGAGCGTGGCACGATAACGCGCTGATCAACATAAAACTTCATTCCAGCAAACCATGCATTTTTAGTCAAATAAGGTAATGGAACTCTATCAACAACACGCCTGTAGACCCATTTGATCACTTTTTGACGCTCAACATGTGTCAATCTTGCATCCAATATACGCTCATCGATATCAAGCGGAA
This sequence comes from Fangia hongkongensis FSC776 = DSM 21703, assembly GCF_000379445.1. GTDB lineage: Bacteria > Pseudomonadota > Gammaproteobacteria > Francisellales > Francisellaceae > Fangia > Fangia hongkongensis. Next base: position 138,932 of record NZ_KB902272.1, on the reverse strand, counting down.
GATAAAGTGCCTGAAGAACCAAATGTGTTGCCTCATCCCATGCTGAATCCGTACCGTGACCATAGTATAAATCTGCCTCTAAAAAACGACTCATTGCCCAGCGCAAATAATCTCGAACAGTTTCCAAATCGCCAGCCAACGCATCAACATTTACCTCAGCTTCAAATGCCTCATTCATATCTTAACCTCTTCTCCATTGAGTGCCTGTTGCACTGTCTTCTAAAATGACACCATTTTCTGTTAATTCTTGTCGAATTTGATCTGCAAGTGCCCAGTTTTTCTCTTTTTTAGCCGTAAGACGTGCTGCGATCTTTTCCTCAATGTCCTTTTCACTCATCAATGTTTTATCTTCCAAACGACTTGGCGTATAACTGAAATAGCTCTCTACTTCTGTAAATAAGATCCCCAAAACACTTGCTAATTGTTTCAGCAAATTAGCATATTCTATCGCTTTATCGGTATTACCAGCCTCTTTATATCTATTAACCTCTTTGACAACATCAAACAACACACTGATTGCCTCTGGCGTATTAAAATCATTATCCATTGCCTTTGTAAAAGCCGCTTTATATCCATCTGCATCGTCAGGCAATACATCAGATAAATTAAGCCCCCTAAACGCACTATAAAAGCGATTAATGGCAGATCTTGCATGATTTAAATTCTCTTCAGAGTAATTAATCTCACTTCGATACTGTCCAGAAATCAAGAAAAAGCGCAGCACCTCTGGGTGATAGGAGTTAAGGACTTCTTTGATGGTGAAAAAGTTTCCCAGTGATTTTGACATTTTCTCAGCGTCAACCTGCACCATACCAGAGTGTAACCAGTAATTCGCAAAACTACAGTTATTTGCACTTTCTGATTGGGCAATTTCATTTTCATGATGTGGAAAACGAAGATCTGAGCCACCACCATGAATATCAAAATTATCACCTAAAAGCTTTTTTGACATTGCTGAGCATTCAATATGCCAGCCTGGGCGGCCATCGCCCCAAGGCGAGCTCCAGCTCGGCTCATTTTCTTTTGAGGCTTTCCATAAAACAAAATCAAGCGGATTTTCTTTCACATCATTCACTTCAATACGCGCACCTGAAAGAAGCGCATCAATATTTTGCTTACTTAATTTCCCATAGCCATCAAACTTAGAAACACGATAATAAACATCACCATTAGATGCTTTATATGCATACCCTTTATCAATTAAAGTTTGAATCATTTGACACATTTCATCGATAGTTTCTGTTGCTCTTGGATCAAAATCAGGTCTGAGAATATTTAGCGCATCAAAGTCACTGTACATACTTTTGATATTACGATTAACAAGGGCATCCGTTGACTCATTGTTTTCAATTGCTCGTTTGATAATCTTATCATCAACATCAGTAATATTGCGCACAAAAGTAACGTTGTAACCAACAAAGCGAAAATAGCGAACGATAACATCAAATGCCACATTAGTACGTGCATGACCAATATGACAATCATCATAAACCGTCATTCCGCAAACATACATTTTAATTTTATTCTTTTCAATCGATTTAAATCGCTGTTTTTCTCCTGCCAAAGAGTTATACAAAGATAGCGTCATTTTGTTGTTATGTATCACTTCTGTTTTCATAGCGTTATGTTAACATTTGCAAAGCATACATGAAATGTTTTTCTAAGCGTGAATACAGCCATAATGCATATTGTTAACCATCTTTATAAGGAGTTTTATGTTGGATAAAAATTACCAGTATCTTGAGAATTATTTTCAAGAAATCTCTCACCTTGATCATGCTATCGAAATGCTAGGATGGGATGAAGAAGTGATGATGCCTGAAAATAGCGCCAAGGAGCGAAATAATACCTTAGGTTATCTTGCAAAATTAAAGCATCAACGCTTAAATGACTCAAACCTATTAGCTATCACACAAACACTTGCCAAAGATAATACGGCACTTAACAGATGGCAAAATGCAAATGTCTCTCTCATTAATAAGCAACTTTTACACGCGCAAGTGATTCCTGATACACTGGTTGAAAAGCAAGTCAAAGCCAATAAAGCAGCACTTCAAGGATGGAGGAAATATAGAGCTGAAAATAACTGGAGCGACTTCTTACCACTTCTAGAAAATGTCATTAATATCACAAAAGAAATTAGTCAAATAAAGGCTGATCATTTTAACCTTCACCCTTATGATGTGCTTTTGGATCTCTACTCTCCTGGCTTTACGATGAAAGATATTGACCCTATCTTTAACAAGCTTAAAGAGTTTTTACCTGAAACCATTCAGCACATTTTAGAAAAGCAGTCATATCAAAAGACTATTCCTCTTAGTGGAAGCTACCCTATTGATCGGCAAAAAGCACTTGCTAAGGATCTCATGGCATTAATTGGGTTTGATTTTAAGCAAGGCCGTTTAGATACAGCCATACACCCTTTTTGTGGCGGAACACCAAGAGATGTTCGTATTACCACGCGTTATAATATTCATGATGTTTTATCAAATACCTATGCCATTTGTCATGAAACAGGACATGCAATGTATGAGTTTGGCTTGCCAGATGATTATCTTAACCAGCCAGTAGGTAAAGCACTTGGCATGACGGTACATGAAAGCCAGTCACTTCTTATGGAAACACATGCCTGTAAAACCAAATCCTTTATGCCAAGGTTATCCGAGCTTCTTAGCAAACATTTTGGTAACAGAGATGCTTTTCACCCTCAGAATCTGTATCAGCAAGTGACTCAAGTTAAGCCTTCTTATATTCGTGTAGATGCCGATGAGGTCACCTACCCACTTCATATTGTACTTCGCTATGAAATTGAAAAAGCACTTTTCTCTGATGAAATAAAGGTGAAAGACATCCCTGATATCTGGCAGCAAAAAATGAAGCAATATTTAAATATAGATACCAAGAATAATCATAAAGATGGTGAAATGCAGGATATTCACTGGGCGCTTGGTGATTTTGGCTATTTCCCTTCCTATGCTTTAGGTTCACTACTAGCAGCCCAGCTTTACAGCTGCGCTTTAACAGCAAGCCCTAATATAGAAAAGGACATAGAGAAAGGTCAATTCGACACGCTCATTAATTGGCTAAAAGAAAATATCCATCAATATGGATCTCAAAAAAGCTTTAATCAGCTTGTCATTGACGCAACAGGAAAACCACTAGACGCAGATGCTTATATTAGCCATATTAACAAACGCTATTTAAGCTGATTAAGCGCCTGTTCTACCACTTTTTTGTACTCAGGATCAATTTTCTCAAACAGCGCAAGCTGCCTTTGAATAATCTCATCTGGCACCCCTGACATTGATGCTGCAATGTTTTTGCCAAGCCTTTCTTTTTGCCCTTGATCAAATAGCTGAAAAAGTGCTCTTGGTTGTGAAAAATCATCGTTACCTTCTCTGTGATTATAACGCTCCGCATCGCCAGATATGGCTAATGGTGGTTCACGAAAACGCGGATCCTCTGCTGCGCCATTAAATGAATTTGGCTCATAATACGCATCTGGGTTTTTGTCAAAATTGTCAAAAAAGCGCATTGCGCCATCTTTATGATAAGTATGCACAGGACACCTTGGCTTATTGACAGGTAATGCTTCATAGTGTGTCCCAATTCGATAACGATGCGCATCAGCATAAGAGAAAATTCTCCCTTGCAGCATCTTATCTGGAGAAAAGCCAATTCCAGGCACAATATTAGACGGTGAAAATGCTGCCTGCTCAATTTCTGCAAAATAGTTCTGTGGATTTCTATTCAGTGTCACCACACCAACTTCAATCAATGGATAGTCACTATGTGGCCACACTTTTGTTAAATCAAATGGATTATATTCCGTACTCAAGGCTTCCTTTTCAGGCATAATTTGCACATACATCTTCCACTTTGGAAACTCACCATTTTCAATGCCATAAAATAGATCCTCCTGTGTTGACTCTCTTGTTTTGCCAACAACTTTTTCAGCTTCTTCATTGGTTAAATGCTTATGGCCTTGTATTGTTTTGAAATGAAACTTCACCCAAAAACGTTCATTTTTTTCATTTAAAAAACTAAAGGTGTGTGAACCATAACCATTCATATGGCGCACGGTATGCGGGATTCCTCTATCAGAGAATAAAATGGTTAGCTGATGTAAACTCTCTGGTGAGAGCGACCAAAAATCCCACGCAGCCGCTGCGCTTCTTAGGTTGGTTTTTGGATGGCGTTTTTGTGTATGGATAAAATCTGGAAATTTATATGGATCGCGAATAAAAAACACAGGCGTATTATTCCCCACCAAATCCCAATTGCCCTCTTCAGTGTAAAACTTAACAGCAAACCCACGAACATCGCGCTCAGCATCAGCAGCGCCAAGCTCGCCTGCTACTGTTGAGAAACGAATGAGTAACTCTGTTTTTTTACCCACATCTGCAAAGAGCTTTGCTTTTGAATACTGAGAAATATCATTTGTAATTTCAAGCTCCCCGTACGCACCCCATCCTTTTGCATGCACAACACGCTCAGGGATTCTTTCTCTATTTTGGTGCGCCAGTTTCTCAATTAGCTGGTAATCCTGTAAAAGCGCTGGTCCTCTTTTCCCTGCTGTCAATGTATTTTGATTATCCGCAATTGGATTGCCTGCAGTTGTCGTTAATGTTGGCTTTGACTTAGGCATATTATCTCCTTAAGCTTAAGTTGGTTATGAGTGTTTTCAAACTGTGTAAAAGCGTACTGACACTTTAAAAACTTATTACCAATATAGACATTTGATGCCAAAAAATCATGACAAATCACCGCTTATTTATACAAGTATTCCACTTTTATTGATAATGAGCTTACTCCTTTGAAATGCTCTTTAGATAATCGATAGGCTACATTCACTGTATCACCTAACTGAAGCGCACCTACACCATCATGCTCAGTGGCAAAAAACCAAATCGCTTTTAGCTTTTTTTGCTCAATATCTAACATTAACTGCAAATGCACCTGCTCTTTTCCAACAAAGCGTAATGCCAAAATTTTGGCTTCATTAAGAAAAATAGGGGCTTCAAATTCACGTCCAAATGGCTCAAGCTTTGCAAGCTTATCTACAATCTCTAGCTTCAGCTCATTATAAGTTAAGCCTCCCTCACAAAAAATACGGGGCTTTAGCTCTAAGCTGTGTTGATGAATATAATCTCGAACAGACTTTTCCAACACCTCAGAAAATACATCAAATTTATCTTTATAAATACTGATTCCTGCAGCGCCAGTATGCCCTCCATATTTTATGACAACCTCTTTTGTACTCTGTGAGACTTGATCAAGTATCCATTTTATATTAACCCCATCAACGCTTCTTGCTGAGCCTGTAATAACTTCACTCTCACCCAGTTTTGGCGAGAATAAAATGGTGGGTAAGCCAAAGGCATCTTTGATGCGACTGGCAGAGATCCCATGCACACCTGCATGGCCATCTTCTAAATACACACAAAGGCTTTTATTTCCTTTTTGATACGCTTTTGATGCTTTAGACATTGCCTTTTCGGTCATCTTTTTCTGCACTGCTTTTCGTTGCGTATTTTGTAACTGCAAAAAATCGACCCATTTATATGTTTCATTTACATCTTCTGACAACAAGAAACTAACCGAGCTTAACGCATTTGACATTCTTCCATCGCTATTTAATAGTGGGGCAATCATAAAACCTAATAGCTCACTATCCACCTGATGCTGAAAATAATCGCTAAAGGCTTCCCAACATGGGCGCGATTTTTGTGAAATTTTACGCATGCCGTAAAAAGCAACAATGCGATTATTCACACTTTTTGCCATTGAGACACAATCTGCTACTGTACCAACCGCGACAAAATCCAAAAGCTCTGTTAGCTGAAAGCTGCTATTGGGGAGCTTATTTTGATCTAGAAGCTTTTTTCTAACTGCTGCTAAAAGAAGCCATGCAACCATACACCCGGCAATATAAGGATCTTGATAGTGACAATCTTTTTGTGTCGGATTAATCACTGAATACGCGCTTTTTGGCACACCCTCAGGTGGAATAGCATGATGATCTGTGACAATTGTGTCAATATTATCTGCTTTTAATAATGCAATTCGCTCCTCATCACTTGAGCCATTATCTGCTGTAATAATAAGTGTCGGCTTGATAGTATCTGAGAGGATTCTGGCTGCAAGCTTATCTGAAAGCCCATACCCTTCTTCCATCCTATGACCAATATAGGAGCGAATCTTATCTTTTGGATGTAAGAATAACTTGGTCAACCCCTCAAATAAAATCGCATGAGAGGTTTGTCCATCACAATCATGATCTGTTTCAAGACCAATAACTTCTTCTCGTTCAAGCGCCTCAATTACCCTGCTTGCTGCCCTATCCATGCCTTTCATCAAAAGCGGATCAGTCAGGTTTTTAAGTGTCAGCTGAGTTAAGGATAACACTTTCTCTTTATCGTCAATTCTTCTGGCAATAATATTGGCTAAAAACGCATCAATGTTTTCTCCACATAAATATTGGTATATCTCATCGTTTTTCTCACGCACATAAACACTAGGCTTTGGTCTTAATGACATCATTGACAATTCTTCTTCTCATCCACATTTTCATTGCTGAATTAATTAAAGCGGCAAGTGGAATGGCAAAAAACAATCCCCAAAACCCCCAAATACCACCGAAAACAAGCACCGCAGCGATCACTGCCACTGGATGTAAACTGAGTGCTTCTGAATAAAGGATAGGCACCAAAAGATTACCATCTAATGCTTGAATAATCAGATATATCAAAAACATATAAAAGAACTCGGAGCTAAAACCAAACTGCCCAAGTCCAATAAGAGCAACAGGAATGGTGACAATAACCATTCCAATATAAGGAATAAGGACAGATAGGCCGACAAAAATTGCTAACAGTAGCGAGTAGTTTAAATTAAACACCACAAAACCAATATAGGTTACAACACTGACAATAATACACTCTATTGTTTTCCCTTTTACATAATTACCAAGTTGCGGCTTCATGTCTGACCAAACCTCTACAAGTGCGCCGCGTTCTTTTGGTAACCTTGCCACAAACCACTTTGTAATGGCATCTTTATCTTTTAAAAAGAAAAAGGCTAAAAGCGGCACGATAAATAGATAGACTAGCCAAGTAAAGACACTTGGCAGTGAAGCCAGTGAAAACTGAATCAAATACTGGCTAATGCTGGCCAACTTATCAAAACGAATGTTAGAAATAGCATCAATTCCTTCTTGGATTTGCGCCTCTGTTACAATGGTTGGATATTTCCTTGATAGCTCAAACAAACTATCTCTTAAACTTTGGATTTGTGCAGGAATGCTTTGCATAAACTCCCCTGCCTGATGGGCAAGCTTCGGCAGCAGAAAAAGGACCAAAAGCACCAAAAGTGCGATAAACAGTACAAAGACAAGATACACCGCTAAAGTGCGATTAATTCTAAGGCGCTTTGAGAGCAAATTCACCACAGCTTCCAATAAATAAGCAATAATGACACCGGCTAAGATCGGAGCCAGCAAATCACCAAAAAAATTAATAATCAATACAGCAACGACAACAACTGCAATAAAAATAGCAGGCTCGCTACTATTAAACTTCCCGTAATACCAATTTTTAACATACTGCAGCATATTAAAGGTTACCTTTATGGATTTTCTTATTGGCAATTGTATAAAACTTTCCTCATTAAACAAATAAGAAGATTTATAAAAAGCCTTGTTTAGCGCTTTTATATTCCACCATATCACAGTAAACTTGGGTAGAGATATTGATAAATATAAGCTTGGAACACTCTATGCGCGATTTTGCTAAAAATGTAAACAAAAGCTCACCCCCTTCATCTAATAAACAGCAAAGCAGAGCAAACAAAACTAAGAACACTGAAAAAGGTGCTTACCAAGGGCGAAAAATCATTCTAAGCATCGTTCTTCTTGTTTTAATCATTTTATTCCTAGTGAGCTTTTTTCATAGTAATGACAATGAGAATAAGCCTACTACTTCTAAGACAAGCATTAGTGTTCCTGTCACAACAGATAAAGCGCTAAACGTAACACCAAAAAACCTACCGAGCACTGCTAACGATTCTACTCAATCTCACAAGAATGTAACAGCGCCAGCAAATGCAAATAGCACAGAGATCAGCGTAGAAAGCAAAAGTAACATAGATGCCACAGATAAAGAAGTGAAAGAGCAAACAAAACCATTAACTTTCAGTTTTTATGACACTTTGACCAAAAAGACTGTCAATGTTGATGTGGAGCCAAAGCCCATTAAGCAATACCGCTATACTTACATGTTACAAATCGGCTCTTTTCGCAAAAAAGAAGATGCCAATGCAACAAGGGCAAAACTGATTCTTGCTGGATTAACACCAACTGTTCAAAAAATAGGTGAGTGGTATCGTGTTGATGTAGGTCCAGTTTACTCAAAACGTGACGGTGACATTATTAAGCATAAAGTTGAGGCTGCTGGCATTTCTGGCAGTATTCTTCGCCAAGTTGACAAGCAAGAAATAAAGCAAAACACAGCGGATAATAAAACAACCAACAAAGTACAATAACTTTTCTTTGGAATTCATATGGAGATATTTACTCAATCACTGACTGTGCAAAAAGAAGATATCGATGCCAATCAACATGTTAATAACATTGTCTATCTACAATGGATGCAAGCTATTGCCATCGAACACTCAAATCAATGCGGTTGGGATACAAAACGCTATTTTGAACATCAGGTAACTTGGGTGGCCAAGACACATTTTATCAATTATAGAGCTCCGGCTTATCTTAATGATCAAATAACCATGTCAACTTGGGTGTCAAAAATCAAACGCTGCTCATGTGTGCGCCAATATGCTTTTTACAACTCTCAAAAGCAGCTTATTACTGAGGCTGAAACACTCTGGGTTTTTATTAATACTCAGTCACAAAGAACTACACCAATCCTAAAAGAAGTGCTAGATGCTTTCACATCGATTGATTTGACGCCAAAATCGCTAGTGGAGGAATGATGCAATTTAAAACTCTGCAAGATCTCCTTCTTGCTCGAGCCACTTTTTACGATCTAAGCTTCTTTTTTTCGCCAACATTTCATCCATTTCTTCCATATCAAAACAAACATCTTCTGATAAGGTCAGCTGCACAAGACGTCTAGTATCAACCGCCATCGTTGACTCTCTTAACTGAATTGGGTTCATTTCACCTAAGCCTTTAAAGCGAAGAACATTTGCCTTAGGGGCATTTTTCTTATTTTGATATTTATGCAAGATCGCGTTTTTCTCCGCTTCATCCAAAGCATAAAAAACCTCTTTGCCAATGTCTATACGAAAAAGCGGTGGCATGGCAACGTAGATATGCCCTTTTTCCACCAATGTTTTAAAGTGACGTAAAAATAGCGCGCATAATAGTGTTGCAATATGAAGTCCATCAGAATCAGCATCAGCAAGAATACAGATTTTCCCATAGCGAAGTCCATCTAAATTCTCTGAGTCCGGATCGACGCCAATTGCAACAGAAATATCATGAATCTCCTGCGAGGAAAGAATTTCACTGGAATCGATCTCCCAGCTATTTAAGATTTTACCGCGAAGCGGCATTACTGCTTGAAATTCTCTATCTCTTGCCTGTTTTGCTGAGCCACCTGCTGAATCCCCTTCCACTAAAAAAATCTCAGTATATGCTAAATCCTGCCCCACACAATCAGTAAGCTTCCCGGGTAATTGTGGGCCTTGGGTGATTTTCTTCCTTACCACTTTTTTAGCTGATTTCAATCGCCTTTGCGCACGCGTAATGATTCCCTCAACAATTTTATTCGCCACATCTATATTTTGATTAAGCCATAAACTAAAGGCATCTTTAATATGTGTTGAAATAAAATTCACACAATCACGCGAAGAGAGCCTCTCTTTTGTTTGTCCTGAAAATTGAGGCTCTGGCATTTTAATTGATAATACATAGCTGATCCCAGTAAAGACGTCATCTGGCATAATTTTCACACCACGAGGCAGTACATTATGAAGCTCACAATATTCTCTAACAGACTCTAAAAGCCCTGTCCTTAAACCATTAACATGCGTACCACCAAGTGGTGTTGGAATTAAGTTAACATAGCTTTCTGTTATAAAAACATCGGCCTCTTGCGGCCAACATAATGCCCAACTGATTTGATACTCTTTATTACTAAACTCACCAGAAAATGGCACTTCCGGCAAACATTCAAACATTGAAACACTGTCAGCTAGATAACTTCCAAGGCCTTCATCATAACGCCAGATTTCCTTCTCAGAGCTTTCCTCATTATAAAAGAGTATCTCTAGACCTGAACATAAAACTGCTTTAGCCTTCAGCAAATGCTTTAGCTTTCGAATAGCGTACTTTGTACTATCAAAGTAGCTTTCATCAGGCCAAAACCGAAGTTTTGTTCCGGTATTTTTTTTGCCAACTGTATCAAGCATGGTCAATGGCTCAATAAGGGCACCATCTGCAAAAGCGATATGGTGTTTTTTTCCATCTCGCTTAATTTCAATTTCAACGCGCCTAGAAAGCGCATTTACAACGGACACCCCGACACCATGAAGGCCACCTGAGTATTGATAGTTTTCATTTGAGAATTTTCCACCTGCATGCAGCTTAGTCATAATAAGCTCAACACCTGAAATACCTTCTTCTGGGTGAATATCCACAGGCATTCCCCGCCCATTATCCTCAACCTCAAAACTGCCATCTTTAAATAATGTCACGCTAATTTTATTTGCATGACCGGCTAATGCTTCATCAACACTATTATCAATCACCTCTTGAGCAATATGGTTTGGATTTTGCGTATCTGTGTACATCCCAGGTCGTCTTTTGACGGGATCTAAACCAGATAAAACTTCTATTGACTCTGCTGTGTATTGCCCCATGATCGTGTGTATCAATCTTTTTTATTATTTAGTATCAATTTTGGCATAAAATACAGTATTCTTAAATCCAATAATAATAATTCGACAAAAAAAATGGTCTTAATATGAATATTCGTGACCTTGAATATGTCATTGCAATTGCAGAGACACGTAATTTTAATAAAGCAGCGCAGATTTGCTATGTCAGTCAGCCTGCACTTAGCATGCAAGTTAAAAAACTAGAAGATGAACTTGGTGTTGCTATATTTGAACGTTTTCAAAAAAACATCCTGATCACACCGGCAGGTGAAGTCATTATTGAAAAAGCCAGAGAATTATTGAATACAGCAAAGGATATTAAAAATACCGCTGAGCTATTTCAGAAAAAAGATAAACACCAATTTAAAATAGGGATATTCCCAACCCTTTCTCAATATATACTGCCGCCACTTATTCGCTTAACCCAAGATGAACAAACCAAACTTAAAATATATCCGCTTGAGGATAAAACTGATAATTTAATTACCATGCTAAAAAATGGTCAAATTGATGCGGCACTTCTTGCTAATCCCACCTTACCTCAAGGCATGGATTTTTTCCCTGTATTTCAAGACACCTTTAAGCTTGCGGTTTATGAAGGCCACCCTTTAGAAAATGCCAAAGAGATTGATATTAAACGCCTTGATGATGAAGCGATGCTCTTTTTAGAAAAAGGCCATTGCCTACGAGATCAAGTGATGGCGCTTAATATTAATCCTGCACAAAGTATTCAATGTAATGCCACAGGTCTTGAAACCTTAAGACAAATGGTCATTGCAAAACTTGGTATTACCATTATCCCTGAGATTGCAACCCACAATGATAACTTTAAAGGTATTCGTTATATTAACTTTAAAAAACCCGCCCCTTCAAGGGAAATTGGAATTGCCTATCGCAAGGCTTCTGTTATGACGCACTGGCTAGAGCCTTTAAGCGATCTGATTAAAAAAAGTGTACAATAAACACTTAAAATTGTGTTTCAATTTCGAAAGGACCCAAGATAGACTCTACTTCAAAGGGATCAGCATTTCCTTGAAGAATATGTATTGCAGCTGATTGATGGCAAGTCATAAACCCTGTTTTAGCCCTTAAAATACTAGGCAGTCGATTTAATTGATTATCAGCAATATGCTCACGCACCAGATCATCTACAAGCAATGTTTCTGCCACAATCGTCAACCCTTTGGTCCCTCGATTTTTACAATATTCACAGTGGTAACTCTCGCCCAAATTATTACCATTAACAAAGAGTTTTTCCATATCAGTACTGCCAAATATTTGCAGCATTCTTTCTCTTTCTTTTGTATAGTGATTTACCTCTGAAAATGGAACTTTACAGTGTGGACACAGTAGCTTAATCAGTCTTTGAAACCCTAGCATGTTTAAAAAGTCAGGGTCTGACAAGGTCGTAGCAGATAACCCTAAGTCTAATAACCGAACAATAATATTCGTCGCACTATTTGCATGCACGGTACTAATCACTAAATGCCCTGTAATTGCGGCTCTTAATGCCATAAATGCTGTGTCACTATCACGAATTTCACCAATTGAAATAATATCTGGATCCAAGCGTAAGAACTGTCTCACAATATTTGCAAAACTCATATAATCCACCTCATGATTAACTGGAACTTGCGTCACACCATCTATGAGATTCTCAACTGGATCTTCGGCTGTATATATCTTTTTATTTTTGGGGAGCAAACTAATTAAACTTGCCATCGTTGTTGATTTTCCACTACCTGTTGGGCCAGCCAAAAAAATAGCTCCTGAGGTTTTCCTTATCACATGCTTAAATTCTTCAAGCTGTGCTTGGTGATAACCTAACTGCTCTAACTGAATAGGCTTGGCTTGTGAGCGCAGAGGCAGCACTCTCATTACAATATCACAGCCTTTTCCTCCAGGATACGTCGGAACAGATGCCAAACGCAAACGTACTTCTTGACGGCCTATTTGTAAGACCATAGCGGCATCAATAATTTGATTGATACTAAATTGCTTTTGTACATGGTCACTTTCACGATTAAACGCAACAGACACAATTGCAATTGCATCATTCGCAGACATGGTAGTATAAACCTGAAGATCTCCTAAAACACGAAACTTAATAATGGCAGTAGCATCTCTAATAAGAATATGAATATCTGTCGCTTTTTCGGCAATTGCATCTTGTACAATTTTGCGGATTTTTTGCTGTGCATCTGTAAATTGATAAAGGCTCTTCCCTTCTATACTTGATTGATATGAATCAATCATGTTTTTAATGAACACAACGTCATAATTAATAATTTGCCGAATCTCTAAGTTCAATGACTTCATTAATAAACGACAATTTTGCAAGTTTGGATTAGTCGCCGAATCACTTAATATAGTACCATCTTCCAGTACAACCATGCGTGAGTTTGCAACACTTGTACACCAATTAAGCATCTCAGCATTGGGACGCAACGATTTAATATCATTTGCCAACATGTCTCACTCCATTAGTGTTTGAATAACGAAATTGAAGATGGAATAGCATAACTAGTAATAAAGACAGCCAGCAATGTAGCTAAAGCACATAGTAGTAAAATACCTGCACTAAATTTAATTTTTTGACTATAACTTTCAGTTGTCTTTTTAAAGATGAAATCAGAAATTCCAACCATTTTTTCATCCAGAACATTATTCCTTCCCGCAATAGTCAGTACTTTTAAATACTTTTTTTCTAAAATGCCTGTATCGAGAATATCACCAACAGAGTACTTCCCTTCTTCAATTTTTCGAAGCGCCATTTTAATATGCCATGATATATAATAACTACTCTGATCTAAGAGCAACTGTAAAACAGCCTGCAGTGTATAGCCTTTACCCATAATTAAACTTAATGTTTTTAAAAACTTGCAATATTCTATCCGGCTATAGGTTTTAAAAAATGGCAGTTTATCCAACACTCTTCTAGGTGAACCAATAACAAGTTTTCTTGTAAAAAATATAGTTGTGCTAAAGATCACTAATACTATCAATAAAATTAACCACAGTGATACGATATGGTGAACAACAACTGAAATTTTGATTAGAAAAAACACCTGTGCAACTTGATCTAAAGTAATGTGTAACTTCCCAAACTCCATGCTAACTTTACTAAAAACAATTTCACTTAACACCCCACCTAAAATAAGCATTGCAATGGGATAAATAAGTGGCGCATAAACCTTATATGGCTGATAGTTCTCATTAGCATAATAATCAGCGGCAGCTTGATACCCTTTTATAATCGTGCCATGTTCCTCAGAACTTGAAACTAAAAAATGCACGCCAGAATTATAATAACGCTTAAAGAATAATGCCAACCCACCTGTTTCATCAAATGTTTTTTTAATATCACGATAAAATGCAAACTTTCCATAGTTTAATGGTAGCATCTCATCAACAATCTCGCGCATAGACATCTTATAAGAGAGCATTTCAGCCATGTAAAAAAGTAAATCTCTTTTTACAGACGGAGTAAACTCAATTAGATTACGTAACCCTTGAAGACTAAATCGTGAATACATAAAATGCTCCATTTTGACCTTTTAGTTTCACGGCGTTGCTAGTCACTTTGACTACCAGATAATTCTTATCTTTTAGGGTGTATATATTATCTGCTAACATATAGTATGTTTGATGACTTTTTGTATCTTGCACTACTGCTTCAAACTGTCCTGATTGTGTTTTTGTAATGGCGGTTAGCGATAGCGCTAATGTTGCTTTCTTTTTGTCATCTAAATGGTGATTAAGGTCCTGATAACGCTGTTTTAATTGCAAGTATTCAATTTGTTTTTGCAATAACGCCGATTTAATTTGAAGCTCTGACATTTCTTGTTGTGTCTTCATATATAGCTGATAAGCTTGCTCTGTATCATTTATCATTTGATCACTTTGCTGCATATCTGAGCGCTGTACTAAGGTTTTCGTATTAGCTTGGCGATACGAGCTAGGTTGTTTTACGGTTTCTCCTGTTTTTACATTGTTATTCATTGAATCCTTAGATAAGACAGGTGGTGCATTTGAATATGTGTTACTACCATCTGCGGCATAACAAACTAAACTCACCCCCACTATGATTGTACTTATCCACTTTACTACGCTCCCTACTCTTAAATTCATTCTTGCCCCCTAACAATCTACATTTACTATTATTTACAAGGCTTCTAAATGCCTATACTCATTACTTAAACTTACACCCTTTTTAATTTCAAACCCAAGCTAGTACCCATATGCTTGCATATTAATCACACAACTGATCATAAAATTCTCTCCGGTATGACACTTGATTCCTTTAATGACTAATGGATAGTGATCAAAAATTTGCATACGCTGTAATAAGCGCGAGAATGTCATATCAGTTGCTGTGAGAGTAAAACTTGCACTTTTAGAAAATCGGTGAGTATTTACTGTTACGTTTGACAATGAGAACTGCTCTGGGAAAGAGTGTACCCTTTTTTTCACAACACCAATAATCTCAGATAGTCGATATTGCGTGCTAAACTCTCTATTATTATCTTCAGAGTAAATTTGATAACGCACCAGCCCCCCTTTCAACTCTTTAATACTATGTTTATAAGATGGAAATAATTGCAGTAAGACTTTCATAAGATATACGGATAGTTCAGCTTTATTAAGCTTAATGCCCTGATTAAATAGAATCTGTTGAAGCGCCTCTGGAATGCCTAACTCCAGTTTATTATCACCTGATACTGTAATTTTAACCTCTGAAGATAATACCTTATTTAAACTATAAAGCGTGGTATACAGTTTGACATAATCTCTCAGCAATACTGAAGGCTTTTGCTTATTAATCACAGCAAGTTGTTTTTTAAAAGACTGCCACTTTAATCTGTCAATATCAACTTTAGGTAATACTCGCTTTGGCGGAGGTGGTGGCGAGTAAATAAACAGTCGATAAATAGTATACCCTCCACCAGCTAGGATGAGTATAGAAAGCATAAATACCGCGAAAGTAACTGCTTTATGCTTCTTTTTCTCATAGGCTCTATAGTCTGTTAAAACCAAATAACGTGTATGTGATATAATTTTAAAGTTTAGTAGCAAACGGGTAATCACTTGATAGCGTGCAAGGCGCCTCTCAAGATTTGCATCTACATCGATAGAGTCAACACGTAGATACTGTGATTGTATTTTCTCATCATATTTCCTTTGGATAATGCTACTTGATTGGACTTGCGCATCTTTACATTTCCCTGAAAGGTACTCAATCAATTTAGTCTGCTCTGAGTTTAAATGTACCTCAGTAGCAACATAATAATACAGTTTATACTGCTTATTTATCATAGCTAATATTTGAGATAACTTATCTTCGCTATAAACTGTATAGCAACAAACACGCTGCTTATTTTTAATCAAAACATACAATTTAGTCTCAACTAATTCAACATAGACAACATTTTTTAACTTTGAAAACTCAATACTTGCCTGAAAATAATCAAGCATGGTTGCACCATCTTCATAAATCAGCACCAAATCAAAAGTTTTTGAATAATTGATCAGTCGAAAAGACTTTGCATTAAAAAGATACTGAGACAACATATCCAGCATCTTCTCATCAATTGCCTTTTTTTGAAACTCACTATAGTAGAAGTCAGAAAGTAGCTTTAACATTTTTCCTCCTTCTAATTGATAATATGTGGTGTTAACTGTACAACTGTAATCACTTTATTGGTAAGTCCTGATGTGCCGCCCAGCAACACTGTGCCAAAGTTTTTGCGCAGCTGTGATTTGCTTTCGCTACGGATAAACCCAGCAACAACAATTGGTCGACTATTGCGTACTTTAAATTGTTGATTAAAGGTTTTAGTTGCATACTGGGGTAATTTGACTGTATCTCCATCGGTTCCAGATTGAGAGTCAGCGCCGGCAGAGCCCATCGACAACAGCTCAGAGTCAGATAATGCAATATTAATTAAAAGCTGTCGATCTCTCAAAATCTGTGGTAACACATATATACTCAAACCCGTAGATAATACATCTGTACTAAAGGTTGTCGTTGGCCCTTGACCTAGCGTTCCTTGAGTGGTTGTTGAATCACTGACATACGTAGTATTCAACAGGTTATTGATCGCTGCTAATTTATTGTTTGTAGTGGTTAATATAGGGTGATCAACAATGGAAACCCGGCCAAGATTTGACAGCATATTAACACTAAGAGATTGGAACCCTACATGATTGCTACTGCCTGATAATTGAAGTCCACTGCCAACATTATCTAAGGCAGAACCCATAGCGCCTGTTAATGAACTTGTATTATTGAACCCTCCTAATTGTAATTTGAATTTCCCACCAAAGCTAAGTACTCCTATGCCATCTAAATCAGAAAGTGCACTACTTTTTAACTGCACATTCCATACCTTGATATCAATTTCAACTTGTTGCATTAAACGTTTATTTAAACGATTTACATATCTCTGAATCATTTTTTGATCATTCCAAGAAGCAGTAACCACAATTTGTGAGTTTGCCTGTGATAAGAAAAAACTCGCATTTTTCTTATTTTTCAACAGCCCATGAATATTCGCTTTAATATCATTCCAAATGTTAATATCACCTGTTAGGGACGTATTAGAAGTAGCACCATTCCCAGAAGAACCACTACCTGAAGCTCCCCCAGACTGAGACTTTCCTTTAACCGAAAGGTTAAAAATGTTATTGCCTGGCAATTGCTCGACTGGATAGACTTTGTTATACAAGTATCCAATATGTAGATTATTTTTCTCTATATATACATGTAAATCTGTATTTGCATTAATCTGCTGAATTAATTGCGCTAATGTCTTGATATTTTTCAATGGCAAATATAGCTTGTTTTTATATGAGTCCAAGTCTGTATCACTCATTACTCGAATACCCTTTGGCGCAAGTTGCTGAATTAACAGGTTGAGAAAATCAGACAGTGAAAGTCGCCCATTAAAATAGACAGCCAAGTGATCATAAATTGAAAAATCCTTGCTCGAGGTTAAATTTGCTTTTATTGGACTTTGCAATATATTAACTACTGATTTTTGTAAGTGATAATGCCATGCTTTCTCTGGCGGCTTATAAGTGATTTTTCTCTGCTGCAATGCCGAATTTGCTGCTTTTTCTTGAATGCTTGTATTTTTATTGGCTTTATTGTAAGTTGCGCATCCTTGCACCCCTAATATCATGAATATTAATACCGCTGGTATTTTAACTTTTGTTAAATAATTATTTAACATTCCTTCCCCTCTTCAAAGAATTATAAATAAGAAAATGCTACGATGTAATTCGTGTATCAGCCACAGCAACATAAGCTGTGCATCCGGTAGAGTCATCCCATTGAGATTGAATTAATTCAAGTTGATCAGCCGTTTTATTAAAGTTGGTCTGCATTGCCATACACAATGATTTGGTCATCTTAGCTTTATCAAGCACTACCGCAGCTACCAGCCCATGCTCATATCCTGTTGGTAATGTAACTGCTGGTGTTAATCCAGAAAGTGTAGTAGACATTGCCTCAACAGTAATATTAGTTGCCTGTACTGTATTTCCTAATACCCCGACAATAGCGGGAATCAACGTGCCATTGTTGGCATCTGTTGTTATCTGAGCCTCAGTAAATGCCACCCCTGTATCATTATTTTGGATATCATTACTTATAAACTGAGATATTGATGACTGTACATTTTGATATGCCATAATAAACTGATTCGCCTGGGTTGATCTACTAACAAGGCCGTAGGCAAAAAAGATAATGACAATTAATGCCATAACGCCTAGAGAGTAAAGACCAAACTCTAAAATACTCATTCCCTGTTGTCTCTTCTTACTCTGTACTTTCTGATATTGATTTAATGTCTTTAGCATCTTTTGCTCCTTTTGTTATAAACCTGTTTTTTCTATGATTGCCAATTTAATTGAGCCTTATTTTTTGAAGCCCCGGTGTTTGTTGTTTGCGAGGCTTTCGAAGGATTCTCATTAGTGTTTTTTTCTAAATCATTAGCAGATGGCGCTTGATTATCTTGGGATCGAATATAAAGATTATCTTTTGCCTTTAAATTATTCTGGCCATCAGGGAGGTAATCTGTATTATAAAACTTCTCACGTTCATCTGGCTGTTGTGATTTAACCGACACTTGAATCAATCTGGAAATTGGATAAACATCTACCGAAATCCCTTCTCCATTTAAACCACTATCCCCAAATACACGATTAATAATATATTGAAATGCGCCCTCTGAGTTATTTAATGGAATATTGTCTATCGTCTCTGACGTAATTGGAAAGTCTTTTGATGTTTTCCAATCAATTTTATATGCATTACCATCATTATCAGTAAAATAATAATCATTCAATCCTTTGATCAAATTACTCAACGACATACCTTGTGGAATTAATAATTTATCACGATAAAAATGGATACGAACAGAGTCGCCATAATATAACCGATATAGCTTATTAAACAGTGCTGCACAGTATCTAGCAGGGTTATTTGTCGTCCTTAGTTGAGCAATTTGTACCTGTGCTTGTCCATGAGGTGCCTTTATCTCTAAAGCTTTGGCTTTCACTTCCTCTCCCGAGGCAAAGAGCACTGTCCCCATTGTCAAACAAAAAATTAAGCCCATTTTCTTTCTAGTCATTTATCCTCCTCGTTAGATATCATTGGTTTTAAGCTATATGAATGTCTATGCTGAATATCATGCCTTAACCTGCAAAGATAACCATGTCAGTAATAGGAAATATTACTGTTATCCAGCAGGTCTATAGGCGATAGCATCTTGTTGATACTGTCGTAAATGGCTAACAAGTTGAGGCTGTTTGAGAAGTAAAGCGCTCAGCTGGCTTCTAAGGTTTGTAGCACATGATGGAATAATAGGGTCAACATTTCCACCTGGGCCACACCGAAGAGCATCTGCATCATTAGGTAATGCTCCTCCATCAACCGGAAAAGTACAACCGCGGTTATAATTAACCATTAAATCCACTTTCGCCTGTGTTTTATCAAACCCATTGACAGTTATGGGTATATACCCTTGAGGGTTGGGGCCTTTCCCGTACTCTGTAGAAAAAGCGGGGATATTTCTAAACTCCACATATACGTTCAAATAGTTCTGCTTTAATTTTTCAATTGCTTTAGCCTCAGACTCACTCAGCGCAATATCAACAATGGTTAAATGTGATGGTACTGATTGTGTATAGACATATTTTGCTGTTTGATAACTCGGGACTGAAATAACCACTTGATGATTCAGGACCAATTTAAATGGTGGTGTTAGACTGTCACGCGTAAAGCGTAATCTCAGGGTCTTCTTATTCATAACTGGGATGTTATTTTTAGTTTGATAGCGCGTAACAGGCGCTTTAAGTACAGTTGCATCTGGCGCACAGGCTTCATATAAAACCCCTCTTACAAACTGCACTTGCTGACCTTCCCAAGAGCTTAAATGCTTGATCTGACTGAAGAGATCATTCTCCCCCATGGTCATTAAAATCACATTCATCTTATGCCCATTAGGCAATGATAAATCATCCAATCTACATAAAACAGGCGGTGTATTTGCAACTGCTTGTGTACCCGTTCCATATTGACTTACTTTGATATCTTTTCGATGCCATGCTTGATTTTGATAACCACCTATTTGTGGCTGATAAAACTCGCCTATTCTAAGTGGCTGTGTATTAACCTCAAACAAATCCTTTCGAGTGGTGTTTCCAAAACGTCCAAACTGTCTACTTGATACCCCATATCCAGATAGCATAATACCACCATGAATAGCATCTGAAGAGGCTGGGCAAATTGAAGGAAATACAAAGAACTGCTGCCCCATAAGATGGGATGTATCGCTTAGTGTATCTTTTGGTGATTCATATGCGTGTGAAACAACGGAGTGATCCACTTTTGATGAAAAATAGAAATAAGGTGAATTTTGATCACCCGCCCCCTCTAGGGCAAGATCTTGCCCTAGCTGTCCAATCTGTATTCCTTGCTGATTATGCTCCCAATAATCATCAGAAAGCATACCTGTCGTATTAATAAATACAAACGGAAAAAAACGAAAGTTTGTATCAAATAAGGTGCTGCCATCTATAAAAGGCACGAAG
Organism: Fangia hongkongensis FSC776 = DSM 21703; assembly: GCF_000379445.1. Lineage (GTDB taxonomy): Bacteria > Pseudomonadota > Gammaproteobacteria > Francisellales > Francisellaceae > Fangia > Fangia hongkongensis. The sequence continues at coordinate 117,932 of NZ_KB902272.1, read as the reverse complement.
ATAGCATTCTCTCCTGCAACCTTAGCACAAGTGCTAGATATAATTTTTTGTGCCCTGAGATTATAATATATATCATTACTTTGTTTAAGCATGGGTAGAAGTTGGTAGACTTGATTTGTTTTATCTAAAGTACATACAACATACCCGCGCTCACCATTATAACTGGTAAATTCAAAAGGATAACCTGTAAGATTTTTTGAAAAAAGCTTAGCATACATTTCATCTGAAATTTCTCCTATAAAATCCTGATAACGCTGAGGGAATTTCCCCGTTCTATAGTAGTAGTTATAGGCCAAATCTCTCGTTGCAAGTATTTGATTCGCTTTTGAATATATCTCTTTTGTATTACCAACTGCATACCAGTTTGCATAGTACCAATAAATAATAAAACTAATCACCAGCATCACTAAAGAAACTATTAACAAAGCAATGCCCTGTTGCTTATCTCCCTTATTAGACATTCTCTCCCCCCTATATTTACTGGTACTATTTCTTTGGAATAATTAAAAACTTAATTCGATTGTAATTATGTAATACTTCTTGAGACCATGGCGCACCATCTGGTGGGCTTTGAAAGTGTGCATTTAGTTCATAAGGAACATGCAACCCCTGATAAATAAAAATTGCAGCATTCTGATCCAATAAATGTGGCCATCTATTCGGGTAGTCTTTTGCTTCATTCTCTGAGAATGGTATTGTGTAGTTAAATAAAGCACTATGATAAATTTGACCCTCACAAGTATAATTATCAGACTGACAATTTGAATTTGCTAAATCATATCCCCCAATATTGCTCAAAATATACGTGTTAGTAGGCATCCTTGGATCAATTCCACCATAACTGCTTGGCATACCAGCATCAGATTGTACTGTAGTATCCGTTGGTGCATTTGACATATACGTCTGTGCACTTGCAGAGGTAAAAGGTTGAAAAGTCGTATTATTATCTGCGCATTGACTGAAATGTATCATTTGTATCGTATAGGGACCTGATCCACCTTTCATTGAAGTGAGATTGACAGGAACACTGAATAATGCTGCCGATGAATAATATTGATAATCAAGTGGCTTGATATCAGGTTTATTGCTTGTTGTTAATGCTGCATAGGGATCTTTATATGGACTCATAGGATCAAATGGCGACATATGAGCAGGAGATTCATGAATAACAAAGGGGCGAACTTGATAGCCATACTCTGCATAATAGCTCGCTGGGCCATATAGCTTTTTTGTTTTGACTGGTTGATTTAGCCAGTGGTAATAGTTTTGTGCGTTATTATAAGGGACATCATCCATTGGGTGGTACAACATGAGCCCAGATACTGCCATATTAAAAATTTCTGTTTGTGTGCTGCCGCAACTTTCTAATTGATAAAAACTGCTTGAAAGCTGCTTGATTGTTTGGTTAAAGGTTCCAAGCCCTAGCTGATCTGCATGAAAGATACTGCCATCCTTATATGGCGTAGAGAGTTTATATGAAAGATTACTATATGAAGGTATATTATACTGGTAGGTATTTAAATGAGGATAATATGTGGAAAGGTTTTTTTTGTAGTATAGCGATAATGGCGCATACACAACAAAATCAACCATCTCACCATAACGTTTATCAATTTGCCGGCATCTAGCATAAGTTATCTTTGCTCCGGTTAAGTAATATGACATACCAAATCGATAATACCTCTGGGCTCTTATATATGCTGAAAAAGGGATACAGGACTCTATCTTTACCAATGGAGCAAGTGATAATCCAGCAGATGTCAAGCTAATGTTATAGAGGATGGAATATAAGTTTTTGCTGTAGTCATGTACTAAGCTACCAAACCCTAGCCACCCTGAAAAAGTCTTTTTATCGATGGTAAATTGCGCCCCTGATGAAAGGTCTTGTTGATATTCTGTCTGTAAGATTGAAATAACATTTTCGATACGTGCAAATTCATCTTCAATAGTAGCGGAACTTTCAAAATAGAAAAACCACCAAAGTGCCACTGACATAATAATGCTAATTAAAACTGCTACCAGTGCAACTTCAAAAAAGCTAAAGCCAGCTTGTACTTTCCTTGTGAGCATTTTTGACATCAATATACTCCACAACCTTTACGATTTATCTGATTGCAATCAAGTCGCCCTACCACTGGCTGAGAGCCCCCACTGTCATGTATAAACACATCGGGAACACACCACTGAAGCACAACGACACCCAGCTCATTCACTGTGACATTACTATATTGCGTGAGCTCTCTTCTAGTAAGAAACCTATAATTATCACCATATATGTTAAATATCCCTCCATAGTGAAATAGTGCAGATCGCATTTCTGGCGAAAATACAGGAAAACCAGGAACATCATAAAAATACGGAAGCTTAGAAGATGTATGATTAATAAATTGATACGTCCATTTGTCAACAAGCGGGTCTGAGTCTGGTAATATTCCTCTTTGAGACTGTTGAGTTAATAAATTATGATAGGCATTTAAAAAACTATCTTCTTTATCATTGATGTTACTTGCTAAAAATCTAAAAACACCACTCTCATTAGCCTGCTGATTAACAGTGCCTCTATATGGTAGTGTCACTTCTAATGCATTTTGATCAGTAACCTCAGGCAAAACAGTTAATGTTTTAATCATCTGCATCGTAGGATTGGTTCCAACCGAACCATTCACCTGAAACATGTGGGATGGGTTAGTAAAAAAGGCACTGTTTAATAGCGGCATTGAGGCTAATACAGAGTTTATAGGGCACTTCATCCTCTGAATTTGATCACTTCTTAGCCCTTGATGATGGCTCTCATTTCCACTATCGTAAATAGAAACTTCAGGTTTTCTAAAGCTGCCATCATTAAGGGATATGTTATATATCCTATATTTTTTTAAACATTTAGAAGGCTTTCCTCCATGCTTGTAGCACACAGCTGTGCTTGTTATGGAGGATGGCTCTGGAGCTGGTTGTGAAAAGTATACACTGGAAGTTTTAAATAACGTATGTATAGAGTGAGGTAAAAGTTGGGTAGAGTACAAGGTGACAAGGTATTGAAACCGATCTAATATCCCATTTTGTGTACAAACTTGTTTCGCTTCAGGCGTTTGAATTTCAGTCGCATAAAAATACTGACCCACAAGCCTTCCTAAAGGAGAGGCTTTAGAGGCACAAAACTGTATACGAAAATAAGGAATCCCCGTATTATTTGCCTTGTAACCTAGATAGGTTCCAGCACCTGTTGTGTTTAAATTTATATTAATATTTCGCTGTGAAAAATAAGTGTCTAATGTTTTTTCGCTGGGATAATAGCCGCCTGATTGTAATGCATTTGCAACCGCAATTACTGCCTGTACCTTTTGCACAGTAGTATCAATAATATCATTTTGATTTTGTTGAAAATTAAACGTCTTCAACACCATTATTATGGTCAAGCTAAATATGCTGATAGACAGCGCAACTTCTATCAGACTTATACCTAGCTGCTGTTTCCTATTTTCCAAAGTGCTCTCTCCCACACAGCCTATACAATTTTTACTGCAAATTGATTGTATGCATTATTTCGACCTGAGTAGTAAAGTGGCTCATATATGATCACCTTACACATCTCATTTGTGCACGACTTAATATGAATGCTCTTGTTCTTAATTGAGTAAGCTCCACGCTCAAAGGCCCCATATAATAGATTTTTTGGCATTATTAACATTTGTTTGATAATGCTATATAAATACCTCCCACTAACCACCTTGGTATAGTTATTGCCATTTTGCTTATTGGGCAATATGATTGTTATGTCATACAGGTTTTTCAGCTTATCTTTTAGTTTTTTTAACTCTTGTAAAGTCTCAAGTGGGATAGCTTGTGCCGAAATATCGCTATCCCCAATATTGGAAAATGCATAGGCTTGCCTTCTTTCAATACTTATATAATTTTCGATTGCAAGATTCACCCCCGCACTTTTCTCTACTCTATTTTGAACTATTTCAAAAACAAAAAGCGTTAATACGACCAAAATAGCCATAAGAACAATAATCAATCCAAACTCAAATAGACTAAAGCCCTTCTGATACGTCATATTTACACTACTATATATTTTAAAATTCCCAATCAAGTTAACTGAATTATCCGCTTTTGTAGCAAAAACAATATGTTATAAATAGGAAGTTTCTAATGGAGAAAAGGTATTAATATCGTGTAATATCCTTTTAATAAATCATCTGTAATGCCCAACGGTGCTATTAAGATAAAACTTAAAAAACTAAGACAAATATGTGGCCCTAATGGATAAATCACATCTAGATTCTTTTTGAATAACACATTTGCAATAGCCACATATATAGAGAGACTAAGACAAGAGATGCAAATAATAGCAAAAAGCAGCTTGGTGCCAAAATAACAACCACAACAAGCGAAGAGCTTCATATCGCCGTAGCCAAGGCCAGAGCGTCCTTTTAAAACCTTATAGAGATAATTAATACAAAATGGAAATACATATCCTATAGCTGCGCCTAAAATAGCATTTTCAAGCTCAATATCCTCTTTCCAGTGGCATGCTATCATTAAAAGAATCAGCCAAAGCATTGATATCGTTATGATATCAGGTAATAAAAAGTATCGACTATCACAGAAAAATAGAATTTCAAGCCCAATAATCAAAACCATCATATAAAGATACTCTAAAGCTGTATGGTACAGTGCTACAACAAGCAAGCTAAGCACTATATTTACTATGGATAAAACAATAAATATCACAAACTGATTGCGTCGATGTAATGTAAATAATGAGCGCACAGCTCCAACGAGCAGCTTTCCCATGCTAATGTCTCTCCCTCGCAAAATACAAAGGGAAATATATCTAGAGCCATATAGTATAAGCGTTGAAAGAGCAATCGTTAAAGCGCTTCCTATAAGCGCTATTAATACCTTTTCCATTTCTAGATCAACGTAAACTCTGTGGGAAAACTGTCCTTGCTTAACTGTTTGATCTCTGAAAGCGTATTCTTTCCCATTTTTTGTTTGATATTTTGGATATGATAACGTAACGCTCTTTCTGAAATAGATAAGAAAGCAGAAAGCTCTTTTTCTGTTTGAAAGTCTCTTATGTGTCGCAAGACTGTAAACTCTGAATGACTCAGCTCTTCCATAGGCAAAAAAGAGTTTAGCCGGCGAACTAACTCAAGCATCTTTGCGCATAGATATAGCTCTTTTTGACATAAAAAACCCCCATAGTATTCCTTATAATCAAGAGGTGTAGTGGCTAAAATGGCGCGTGAGAAATAACGAGTAAAGGCATATAAAAGGTAACTCTTTTTACTAAAATCAATATCATGTGTCTTAGAGCCAAAAATATAAATTGACACTCCTTTATTATCAAGTGAATATGGCAATATAAAATGACACCCCGATAGCATTCCTTTTAGTTGAAGTACTTGAAGCTCTTCATACGGTAGAAGCTCCTTCCACGGTAGTATTTGTCCTGTTTTATACCCCTTAACACACGAGCAATAAAAGCTTCTAAACGCGTTGTTATAATCAACTTTCTCTCTAGTATTAATGTCACCTGAGCCTGTTATTTGCATGTTATTATCATTACAAAAAATCAGGACCTTTTTATCTTGGCGAATATAAAACACTTTAAAGTAATCAATACCCAATAACTCAAGGCAACGATAATACTTTGATAAGCGTGTTTTGTGCATTTTTCCAAACATCCCTAAACTCCCCCTTCTAGAAATCATCCCATTTATATTTATATTTATATTTATACCCATTCCCATATAACACTCAGCACTGTACAGTTGATGTCAGATCTTTAGACAGATATTCAATTATAATCAACCATAAAGTATCTTTGATAACTTAAAAAGCTCCAACCTACTTGTAAAATTCATCTTATTTTTAATGGTATCTGCATAGTAATAAATACTCCTAAGCGATAATTTTAATAAGCTTGAAATCTCTTGGTAACTACTCCCTGTAGACAACAGTCTTAAATAATGCAGTTCCTTAGAATTTAATTTAGCGATTCCTGTTTCTAAATCATATACCCCTATTTCACATAAAAATTGATCTAAGTTAGAAAGCTCTTCTACATTAGTATAGTCATTATAGCCAGCTTGAGTCACATCTCCCCCTTTATCACTCATATCTAAACCCCATAGAAAATATACTCTTAAAAGATGTAAATATGTGTAAAAAAATGTAAAGAAAGTGTGTTTGATTTTAATTACCCTAACTTACTTTTGATAAAATTACCTATTAAACCACAATTAAAAGTGATACAGTTCAAATGTCTATCAGAACATTATTGATGGCACAGTGAATTTATACTTACCGTGAAAATAGCAAGGCAGGGGCTATTTTCATCAAGCGCACAAATTGCGTTAGCATTTTAATAATCTAAACAGTTCATGCTAAATTGGGAAGGGGGAAATGACCATGTCGTTAGTGAACCAAATTTTGATTATCGATGATGATAGAGAGATCTGTATATATCTATCAAAAAGCATTAAACGTTACTTTGATATTGATACGAAAATATTAAATAGTGGGAAGAATATCAAACACTATTTAAAAACCTCTGTACATAATTTTGACATTATCCTGCTTGATCTAATGATGCCTCAAATTGATGGTATTGATACATGTAGATATATCAGGGAAGTCTCTGACATTCCCATTATTATGATGACTTGTTTAAATGATAATGAAATCAAACCGGTTAAATCTATTTTGGCCTTTGAAGCAGGTGTGGATGATTGTATTTCTAAACCTATCAATCCTGCTGAACTCATTGCACGCTGTAGCGCTATTTTACGCCGAACTAAAAATGATATTGACAATCTACCAGTAGGAAAAACCTCCCCTACTGGCACTTATACCTTTGAAAACTGGCAGCTTAATACCAAAGACTTTACTTTGACAACGCCTGACAAAGTCACGGTGTTTTTATCAACGGGCGAATATGACTTACTGCTGCTGTTTCTCAACCACCCGCGACAAGTTCTTTCTAGAGACTTTTTAACACAAAAGCTGCGATCGGTAAAACACTCCCCTTATGATCGCAGCATAGATGTTCGTATTAGTTTATTAAGAAAGCGTTTACATGAGGATGGAACCAGACTGATTAGAACCGTTTACCACAAAGGCTATATGTTAAACGCTGATGTTACCCAAACAGTATATGACGCATGAAAGTACGATTTTTAATTATTGCTCTTTTGGTCGTCACTATAGGCTTTCTTATAATACATACATATTTTAAAATCACTCAGGCAATCCAATTTAATAACCAGCACCAAGCTATTGGTACTATTATGGATATTGTTAATTATGGGAAAGAAGCTAAAGATAATAATTTTAAATCTATTACAGCACCTAAGCATTATGCATATTTGGATCTAGACAACTTCTATTTTGATTTAGATTTATCTCCAGCACCTATCTATACACCAACACTGTTTATGCACAATAGCACACAACTACAAAACTATTTAAATCAGCACCCGTTTGTTCATGGGAATTTTTCACTCAATATCAAACCACATTTATGGTTAAACATACAAGCAAGGCCAAATTACAGCTATCTTTTTATTAACCTCAGCGCACGGGTAATAACAACCTTATTTATTTCTATTTTACTTTTTGTTGCGGGATTAATATTTCACCGCCTTTATTCAACATTAACAAATTTGTATGCTATTTTAGAGGAGCTCCGTATTCCTAAACCAGCCTCAATTGCGCTGGAAATTTTCCAAGGAACAACAAACCTAATTCATTTATTAAAAAGTCGTGTATCTGACTTAATGAATACCAGAGTCAAAATATTAGAATCCGTTTCTCATGATCTTAACACTCCCTTGACAAGGGTATATTACCGGTTACATTCACTTGATCAAACCAAAGAGGTGAAAGCCTGTCTCAAAGACATTGATGAAACTCGTCTCATGATTAAACAAATTTTAGATATGAGCACATTTGAAAGCCAACCACATAAAGCAATAGAGCTTAACTCTTTAACAAACATTATTATTGAAGAATACATTTCTTCAGGTGTTAACATCAGTCATAACCTAGAGCATGAGCATAACATTATTATGGGAAGTGCAATTATCATCAAACGAATACTTTATAATTTAATTAACAACTCCATCAAATTTGCCACTCAGATTGATATCGCTTTATTTAGGCAACAGAATAATATTGTCCTTCGAGTATCAGATAATGGTCCAGGCATTCCTAAATCACTTAATAAAAGCTTATTATTTCAAGCTAAATACCAAGCAGATAACCAACATGAAGCACGAATACGCGCAGGACATGGCCTTGGGCTTGCTGTAGTATATGAACTGGTACATCAAATAAATGGCGAAATCATAATTGAAAATAAAGCACCTAAAGGATTAACGATATCTATATTTTTAGAGCCCGCTAAACACTAGATCACTTTTATAAGCTTAATATAACTTCGCTCATCTGGATTTTATTTTTGATTACTTATCAAGCCCAATAGATTATCTGCCTCAAAATAAAAACTTTGTGCAGCAAGAAGCGCTGTAAAATGCGCTGTGATTGGTATATAATTTCGTGAATTTATATTAATACAAACTAAACACAACAGGAATAACAGGCAACCTATGTCCAACCTATCACAATTTATTGCTGCCAACTGGCTTTTATGTGCGGCATTTATCATTATGCTGATCATCTATTTTGTTTATGAGTTCCGCGTCGCCAGTGCGGGGCGCTTTAACCTTCAGGCACAAGATGCCATCAACCTTGCCAATCGCAATAAAGGTGTTTTTCTTGATATTCGCGATGATGAAGCTTACAGCAAGGCGCACATCGTTGGTGCAATCCATGCGACGATAGATACATTAAAATCCAATACAAAAATGCTTAATAAACATAAAGAAGCACCCATTATTATTTATTGCGATAACGGTGTCACAGCTAAAAGCGCCTACCAACTTCTTAAAAAAGAAGGCTTTAGCAAAGTGTATGTGTTAAAAGGTGGATTGAAAAGCTGGCGAGCTGAAAAGCTTCCTGTCGATGCCAAAAAGACCGTGCAAACCACAACAAATGTGCTTCCAAATAAAAAGAAGAAAAAGAAGCAGTAGAGCATTAAATTCAATAGAGAATAGAAGATAAGCATCATGATTGAAATGTATATAAAACCCACCTGCCCTTACTGTGTTGAGGCAAAAGCTTTGCTTGAGAAAAAGGGGCAAGTCATTCAATATTATGATATCACCAATAACCCTCCTCTACGCGCAGAAATGCTAGAGAGAGCAAAGCGTCACACTGTTCCACAAATCTTTATTAATAATCGCCATATTGGTGGCTGCGATGACTTGATGTTACTGGAAGATAAAGGCAAACTTGATACGTTGTTAACCCTAGAAAAATAGAAAATAAAAGGAAATACTATGACAGATACAAATGAAGCTAAAACAGCAGCTGAGAATGAAGTACAATTTCAAATTCAAAAAGTTTACATTAAAGATATTTCATTTGAAATTCCAAAAGGTGCGCACATCTTTAATCGTGAATGGAAACCTGAGCTTAATATTGCACTTAATACTCAGGTAAACGCCCTGCCAGAGGATAATATTTTTGAAGTGGTATTAACGGTTGAAGCGAATGTCAAATGTGCCGACGATGACGCATTTAAAGCAGAAGTGCAGCAAGCTGGAATCTTCGTCATTGATAATATGAATGAAGAGCAACTTGAGCATGCAAAATATGCATTTTGTCCAAATATACTTTACCCTTATGCTCGCGAAGCTATTTCTGATATCGTGTCAAAAGGCGGATTTCCTCAGCTATGTCTTGCACCAGTTAACTTTGACATGCTATACCAACAAAAACAGCAAGAGCAACAAGCTTCTGCTTAAAACCATAAAGCCATTACGCTATGACACTTTATAGATATTTATTAAGTTCATTTTCAGCATTGCCTGAGCTAATTTTTTAGTTCATATCAACTATAAGCACTGATGTTTATATAAAACTGCTGAACAATGAATTGACTAAAACTGATCAAAGGAGACATAGCATGCTTGCATGGATATTTTTACTTTTTGCTGGAATAACTGAAGTTATTTGGGCTATTGCACTGAAATTTTCACACGGATTTACTCACTTAACAGCAAGTGTTATTACTATTTTAGGGATGATTCTAAGCTTCTATTTATTGTCACTGGCAATGAAAAGCATACCGATTAGTATTGCTTATCCTGTATGGACTGGCATTGGCGCCGTTGGAACAGCCATCATTGGCATGGTGGTACTCGGTGATTCTATCAGCTTATTAAAGATACTATGCCTTGTTCTAATCATAGCTGGCGTAATTGGCTTGAAGGTGTTTAGCCACTAAGTCAGTGAATTCTCATCATTATTATCAATAACCCAGCTGATATCATAATGTGGAAGTTCATCTTTAGCATTAGACGCATCTTCCATGATCGAAAAGTACCCTTCCTTACCAAGTGCTGTGCAACCTATCTCCCAATTAGCGCACCAGATTCCAAGGGCCAGTGGTGCATAATATCTTGAATTTGTAGCGGTATAAAAATCAAATCTTATAAGCTGACCATCCTCAAACACAGCTCTAGATCTTGTGGTTTGCCCATTGTACGATGATGGCGCCCATTGACATACCTCATAGCAAGCATTGTAATCTGAAAATGGCAGTTCTTTGACATCAATAGAGTTGCTGAGCTTACAATCTGTAAAAAATAGCTCCTTTAAAGGGAGACGTTTATGCTGCAACTTTTGAAAAAACCGTATAAATAATGGTTTAAACATAGACTCATAACCAATAGCACAAACGCAAATTACATGATCTTTATTATGGTTAAACCGATTCCCTAAGTGCTCTATAATGCTTTTTTGATCCGCACCCGGCCCAATCCAGCAGGTAGCAAGCCCCATCCTTGTTGCATGGTGTACTACTTTTTGCAAACTTCTGCCAATATCAATAATCGCTAGTCTATTATATCTCTTAGGCGCAATAGCCACTAAAAACTCATGGGCACCGACTACAGGCCATACTTTTAAATTTGCCGCCACATATTCAAATCGTACCTGCAACTTGCCAAGCAAATTATCACTTTGTGTATATAATTGTACTGTATGCATTAGTACTGAAAAATGCTCTTGTGTTAGCTTTCTTGATTGAAAGGAGCGACAAGAGTGACGCTTTCTCATCAAGCTAAAAGCATCTAAGTCTTTGTTATTACTCGGAATTTTCTCCTGAGGGTGAAGGTTGTACTTTACAATTAAAATCGTCCCCACCAATGCAATAGTAAAGAAAATCGCAAGTATCAAAGGAATCCAAAATAATAATATTTGCCAATAGCCAATTAACCACCCTATTGCTGCTATCAGATACAAAATAATCGCCCATATTGCATGGATAATATATTGTAGCCACCCACTAAATTGAAGCCGTACTTTCAGATCCCATAACTTACTTTTTTCAAATTTATTTTGAATCTCTAATGCCATCAACGATCCTCCTTAAAATAACAGCCATACCCATATTTGATAGAATACGTACTCCATCGTATTCATTTATCATCTTACCCTTATTTGTCGGTTTGTATATACCCTCTGAGCAAAATATCCTCAGTTTCTAAAACTTTGACCTTGTAAAAGCAGATAATTTTTCCTATTTGCTTAATATCGCGTAGCTTTACGCTATTTTTCTAAAATCCTCAAGCTAAAATGCATCTTTAACGGTCTTTATTTGATCTATAAATAAACAATATGGAGAGAAGAATGAAACTAAAAGCAATAGGTATAAGCACAGCGCTTTTAATGTTACACCTAAATGCGATGGCATCAGAGCCTGCTAAATCTGGGATCTATGCCAGCGGAATGTTATCTTACAACGGCATCAGTGGTGAGCTACACCATAATTATGATGGTTCTGATTATGAGAAACTCAAAGGTGGCGCGGGAGCTGGGATATTTGTTGGTTATGATTATGCCTTAAACTCAAACATTACGCTGGGTGTTAAGACAGGCTTTCAATATATCTCTGATATTTATCATGAAACCGTAAACTACGGCAGTATTACAGACAAAAGATCTGTGAGCATTGAGAGCCTTCCTATTATGATCACAGGAAAATATTTCTTTTACTCTGGCTGGCTTGTCGGTGCTAGCGCGGGCATTGATATTAAGCGCAATAAATACGATATTAACTTACAAACAACGCCTTCAGCCAATGGCAACTCAAACAGCAACTGGAGTATTGATCCTATTGTTGAAGTGTTAGGTGGTTATCAATGGCAAAACGGGCTTGGTATCATTGGCTCTATTGCCTACAGCGCTGGAGAGTCTTTAAATGATAGAGAGATTCCAAATAGCGATAATAAAGCTTATAACTATTTACGTATTGGCGTGGAGCTTAAATATACTTTTGCACTTTAATCGCTTAACGTACTTCCTACCTACCATTTTAAATACATGCGTTTGATCTATTTATAAAACAACAGATCGCTGCTGAGTATGGCTAATGTCTTAATTATTTCACTCCCTTAGCATGCTAAAATATACAATATTAGTATAAAAAGTGACGGTGAGTTTGCCTTACCCTCAAGGCAAAGTGGAATGTTAAATGCAGCATACAGTTAGAGATTTTGATAAAATCAATCAGGCTATCAATCGCTATACACACCGTCATAGTTTTACTAACTTGCAAATTGTAAGAGAACTTCGCCAGTATTTTAATCTTAATGGTTTGGTATTAGCATACCTAACACCAAGTGGTCGCATTATTGATATTTCTATTATTCCACATGAAATGTTTGAAGCATGGAACAGCTTTAATGAAAAGATATATGAACCTACTTACAGCTACCAAAATGTTTTATACCTTTCTAAAAACTTCTTTTCTTACCAGTGCATGCTTGATTTACTACATAAGGATGACTATTTCCCTGTAAAAGACTTGCTTCCTAGCTTTTCAGATAAGGCAAACTACTATGTCAGACCGACCTTAGAGGGAGATATTATACGTCTTGGCATGATCTCTCCCAGTCATATTCCTTTAACCTATTTTACAAGACAAAAATTGGATCATTTTATTGATCGCTTTCTTCAATATATCAAAGATAAAAACCTCATTGAATATTATGATTTTACGCAAGTTGTAACACCATACAGTATTACAGAAGCTTGTAAAAACTATCTGACACTTGAGGTTGCGCAAATTATAAAACAATTTAAACAGATCAAAAAACAGCTGATCATACTCATCTATAATGGAATACATTCCGTTAATGAAATGTCTGAAAAGCTATACCGCTCTCCTAGAACACTAGAGCGTCATTTGGATGAAATGCGTGATATTTTTGCTTGTCGAACCCGCTATGAGCTTTATATCCTTATTGCCCAGTCTCCTGAAATGGTCTCTTTAATCATGCTGAATCAAACTTCCTAACACCCATTTTAATTAATCTGTAACTCTACTTAGTTTGAGAGTTCCACCCATATGACTGGAATACTATTATTATCTCTTATGCGTGAAGCAAAATCTCTGACCTCTCCAGCATCACCAACAACAAAAATAATATTAGCTCCTTTATAAGCGTTTCTAGGTATTGATATAAACCTCTCTTGGCCAGCTGTCACCCATACTTGCAGCGTATCTCCACCTTGAAGAGAGTTAAGCTTTTTATATCCTATCCCCATAGTGGATAAATCATTGGGCTGTTCATTAAAACAAATTTGCCAAAACAAACGGGCACTCTCAGAAGTTCCAAAAATAAGTGCCTTAAATTTTCTGGGAGTTGTCTCACTAATATTTATTTCTGACAACCCCCTATCCAATAATCTGCGACGTTCATTTCTAATTTCATTATCACTAGATGTATAATCAATAGCTCTTAGTCTTAATCCATTGATTGTTTTCAGGGAATTTAGAATAAAAGATGTGTACGAATGATTGTGTCTTGGATAATTTCTTATTGTGTTGCAAATATAATTCCAACACGCCACAACATTATTGTTATGTGTGCTGGATCTGGTGATTTGCAAATAGAAATTTAACGCCCTATCCTTTCCTGTATTTCCGCGATGATATACCCCTCTGCCATCCCCTCTCCAAGTTAGGTAACTTGTTGTTGCATCCTCAATTGCAGTTTGTAATGCTTCAAGAGTAACAGATCTACGAGGATGCGTTCTATCTATGGCTGTTTGGAATAAATTTCCTCTATTTGGAGATATTGGATTTAGTTGCACAACATATGCAGGCTGAGGAGGATTAAAAACCCTGACGCGCCTTCTAACATTTCTCCCATTCAATCTCGACCTTCCTCGACATATAGGACAGTTTGGTGAGTTTTCTAACCAAGTTTGTGCACATTGTCGATGAAATATATCATGATCATTCCCACATAAAATATTAAATCGTTCACTACCCAAAGGCTGCAAACAAATAATGCAGTCATTTTCCTGTCCAAGAGGATTTATATTTTGCTCATTATTAAGAAACTCACCAATGTCAAAGTTATCTTCTGGCCTTTGTCTTCTATCACCAAAACTAGTCTTACAAAGAGGACACTCTTCTGCTCTTTGCAGCCATGCATCAATACACATCTTATGGAAATAATGCTTACAACTTGTAATACATACATGCATATCATTTTGTTGATCATTTTCTATAGAGAAACTCTCTAGACAGATACTACAATTAGTATCAACTTGAGTTATATCTTTAAATTCAATTAATTTATAAGCCGGCATACCCTCTCCTTCATGACATCAATCAGATAGATTGATCATATTTCCTTAAATTCCAACAGCTATGACTAAGCAGTTAACTTATCCATTTTAGTGAAAATGAACTCCTGAAGGGTAACAGTAAGTAAGCTAGATAAACAGCGTAAATCTACGCTAGTTTTAGAGAATAATTATGCGACAACCACGAGCTCCCCTTGGTACATTTTCATTTGGCATGCAAAGGGGTATTTGCCAGGTAGAAGATTCTCTAACTCTAATTGAAAAGGCTGATCTATAGGCAGCCTTGCCTGCTTATCAATGCCTTCAAAAATCACATACTCTGAGCAAGCACTTTTATCTTCTCGATAAAACTCCAACGTAATTTTGTCTTTTTGTGCCACCTCAATACGAGAAGGCGTGTAAACACCATCTTTTACCATAATTTTAATGACATCAGTTGCAACTTTTTCTGCTTTAGCTTTCTTAAGCCAAAACCACCATATAATCAGCACGATTAAGATAATACCGATACTATTTACTACAATACCCATGTTATTTTTCCCCTTGAAGTTTAATAAAACGAAGCCTATTTGCATTCATCACAACAGTTAAAGAAGATGCAGCCATTGCAGCCCCTGCAATCATAGGACTTAATAACACGCCTATAAATGGGAATAAAATCCCCGCGGCAATGGGAATTCCCACAACATTATAAATAAAAGCACCAAACAGGTTCTGCTTGATATTACGCATGGTTGCTCTTGAGATTTCCATTGCTTCAACAATACCATCTAATGAGCCACGCATTAGTGTTATCTCGGCACTATCCATAGCAACATCAGCACCACTGCCAATCGCAAAGCCGACATCTGCCTGCGCCAAAGCTGGAGAGTCATTCACCCCATCTCCGACCATCGCGACACATTCACCCTCTGATTGTAAACGCTCTACTTCACTTTTTTTATCTTGAGGTAACACCTCCGCAGTAAACGCATCAATTCCAACTTCATTAGCAATCGCTTTTGCGGTGTGTTTATTATCCCCTGTCAGCATCATCACCTTAAGCCCAAGATCATGAAAGCGCTGAATGCTTTTTTTAGCATCCTCTTTAATCGGATCAGCGACAGAAATAATGCCCAATAACGATGTGCTATCAGCAATATACATAGGCGTATAACCTTTTTGTGCTTTTTCATTTAATACTGATAGCGCCTCAGAGATATTAATCTGATTTTCTTCCATCCATTTTTGATTCCCTAAATAAATGCGCTCCTCATTGATAAGCGCACTGACACCATGACCACTTAGCGCCTTAAAATTCTCTGGCTTAACAAGTGTTATTGATCTTGTTTTTGCATACTCTACAATAGCAGCTCCTAGAGGGTGTTCTGAACCTTGTTCAACTGAGGCTGCAAGTGCTAATAACATCTCTTCATCTACTTTAGAAAAAGTCACAATATCCACAACTTCAGGTTTCCCTTTGGTAATCGTCCCTGTTTTATCTAACACAACTGTTGTTAGTTTATTTGCTTTTTGCAGCGCATCTCCATCTTTAATTAAAATCCCTCTTTTGGCTGCTTTCCCCATACCAACAATAACAGAAATCGGTGTTGCAAGCCCAAGTGCACAAGGGCAAGCAATGACAAGCACCGTCATAGCGGCAACAAGTATATAACCTGCTGAGAATCCAAGATTAAACCAAATAAGCGCGCTAATAACTGCAATAATCAATACAGAGGGAACAAAGTAAGCTGAAACGCTATCGGCAATCTTAGCAATCTTAGGTTTGGTTGACTGTGCCTGCTGAACCATTTGTATAATATTTGCCAAAGCCGTGTCCTTGCCAAGCTTTGTCGCTTTAAATAAAAAACCGCCCTCTTTATTGACGGTTCCTGCGTATACCTTATCCCCTTTATTTTTTTTAATCGGTAATGACTCACCTGTTAACATGGATTCATTAACATATGATTGACCTTCTGTAATTACACCATCCAATGCGATTTTTTCTCCCGGTCTCACACGAATGATATCATCTATTTGAAGTGCATCTAGCAGCACATCAACTTCACTACCATCTGGCTTTATCACCCTTGCTTGCTTTGGCTGTAACCCCATTAGACTTTTAATTGCCTCTGAGGTTTTGCCGCGTGCTTTTTCTTCTAAAAAGCTCCCCAAATTAACTAACGCCACCACAATCAATGATGCATCAAAATAGATGTTTTGCGCACCAGAAGGAAAAAGGCTTGGCAATAGAATCACCACAACAGAGAACACCCAAGCAGCAAGCGTACCAACGCTAATTAATGTATCCATTGTTGCATGATGATTTAAAAAAGCCTTAACTGCACTTTTATAGATATGTCCTGCTGAGTAAAAAAGCGCAGCAAGTGCAATGACAGTAATAACAAGCCAAAACCCTTTACCTAAATAGCTGTCAAGTGATGGAGCGGCATTGATCAGTGGCAATAAAAATAAGATCACCCCTAAGATACCAGAGATGATAAACCGCTTGAGAGGTTGATAGTCAACGCCTTCATTAGTAGGCTCACCATCTTCAATTACCGTGCTGTCATAGCCATGTTTTTTTAATACATCCATAACACTCTTAGCTGAAGCACTCCCTTGTATCAAAAGCTCTCTCTCAGCAAAATTCACATGGTAACTTTTAAGTGTTTTTAATGTTGAAAGCGCTTTTTCTATATGATTAACACAGCTTGCACAGCTAACATTATTTAACTTAAGTCGATATTCTTGATATTCAGCTTTCATCCCTAGCCCCTTTTTTTAAATCGCTATCATATAAATTCTCTAAAATCGGGCAATTTTCTATTGAAACTTTTCCATCACATGCCCTCTCCCAACTTATAAGCGTCTTTTCTATCTTTTTTAATAGCGCTATTTTCTGCGTCACTGCCGAGCGTTTTTGTACAATGGTCTTTTTAACATCCTGACTCGATTTACTACGCTTTTCTAAAACAAATAATGCCTTAATTTCCTCAAGACTTAAGCCAACAGATTTTGCATTTTCAATGAACTGCATTTTTTTGCACATTTCAGGCATATACATCCTATAGCCATTAGAGCCACGTGTTGATTGGATTAATCCAATTTTTTCATAATAGCGGATGGTCACCGTCGTTGCGCCACACGCTTTAGCTAAATTACCGATTGTTAGCATAATGCTCCTCACACTTTATCTTGTTATTTGTGAGTATAGCTTTAACCTCAAGGTTAAGGTCAATAACTTAATTGAGTTTATTTATTTTTACTTGTTATGGCTTATGGATGCTCAGTAAATATGTTAGTTTGGCCAACATGGTATATAAAATCAAATCACATAGTTCGATGGAAAGAGCTTCAAAATGAAAACAAGATATTTAGGTTTAATTATTCTATTTATCTTCCCAATTGGGCAGATGTCTATTGATATTTACGCACCTTCTTTACCTGCAATTAGTCATGATTTCTTAGCGAGTAGTACTGATGTGAAACTTACTGTCTCACTATTTGTAGTGACCTATGCCATTGCTCAACTGTTTTATGGCCCACTTTCAGATCAATTTGGACGAAAAAAACCACTTATTACCGCAATGCTTATTTACATCATAGGCACTCTTTTAGCTACCTTTGCCGCAAAACTCTATGTGTTATATATAGCAAGATTTCTTCAAGGAATTGGTGTGGCAGGAATTATGGTCATTGTCCGAGCGATGATCAGTGAATCCTTTAAAGGAAACATGCTCAAAAAAATTTCAAGTTATATCGCGCTATTATTTTCAGGCAGCGCTATTATATCTCCTTGGATCGGAGGGTTATTACAATATATATCTGGCTGGCGCTCAGTATTTATCCTCTTACTTATTTATGGACTAATTTCCTTTATACTGATGTTAAGCTTACCTGAAACCCATCACAAGCGCGCTCAATTCAACTTGCTACAATTTATACAAAACTCAAAAGAGATTGTTACTCACTGTACATTTCTAAGTGCCATTTGCTTTCAGTCCGTTGTATTGAGTTTTTTCTTTGTGTTTGCACTACAAGGAACATTTGTGATTCAAAAAGGGCTTGGCATGAGTGCTTCAGCCTTTGGAGAGCTAGCATTAATTATTGGTTTTGGTGTTCTAATTGGTTCATTAATCAATAAAACATATTCAACACGCATAGCCACCTTACAACTAATAAAGATATGTTTCAGCCTTATGCTCCTCACTAGTATTATTTTTGTTATTTTTAGCTGTTTATTTCCACAAAGCTTATATCTAATGGTAATTGCCTCTTTCATTTGGGCATTGATTGCAACAACAGCTGGTCCAAGCTTTTTTTCACTGTTTCTCTCAACTTTCTCCATGAATGCTGGACTTTCAAATGCACTTTCAGGCTTTGCCACATATACATTAGTTGGCATTATTACCTTTATAATGAGCCACTTTCAACAAACAAACCTTCTACCTATTTGTATTTATACACTATTTGCTTCCATAATTGCTTGGGGAAGTTATTTTGCTATTAAAAGGCCTCTTAGAGAGTTCTCTTAATGGTAGTTTTAGCCAGATGCCAAGATGCCCGCAATCATCACATCCCTAATTGCTGGCTACTTCCTTGTTTCAGAAGAAAGCTTGAGATAATAAAATCTGTTTAAAGGGCTATACTAAATAATACTGTTACATGATTAATATTACCTATATGGCTCTTATTTATACGCATTTTTTTTGGCTTGCTATGATCGCATCTGCTCTTAACAGCGCCATTGTTGCTGTGATTGCAGGATTTGCTGCCAAAGCAGAATCAGGCTCCCTAATTGCCCTTATTCTCATTCTCACCATTGCCAGTCATATGATCAGCTTCATTTATTTTATTGCAGGAAGAGTGATTCGCAGCATTGCAGTTCGGTTTATGAATAAACACCATATTCACTTGAAATCTAAAAAGCTTGCCAAAGTTAATGAATCTGTTCAAAAATATCGCCTTCTTTTTATCCTGATGTATCGATTTTTACCAGGTATTCGCTTTATCTCTCCCTATATCATTGGGATTAATGCAACAAGCTTCTGGCCTTTTTTCTTTATCGACTGGGTGGGGGCTTTTGTCTGGGCTGTCATTTTTGGGGTATTAGGTTATCTCTTTGGTGCGGCAACAATGCATTATATGGATGAGTTCTCCAACTATGCTAAATATATCTACCTTACTGCGGCTGTCATTATTATCTTTTTTGTTGTAAAAAATCGCTTGATTAAATTCATACAACATCGACAAGAATCAAAGGCAAGTAAAAGCGGACTTGATGTGTTCTTATAGCCTAAAATACAACTTAAGTTCTAGGCAGGGTTACACCTCTTTGCCCTTGATATTTACCACCACGATCTTTATATGAGGTTTCACACACTTCATCCGATTGATAAAATAACATTTGCGCCACCCCTTCATTTGCATATATTTTTGCTGGAAGTGGCGTTGTATTTGAAAACTCCAAAGTCACATGCCCTTCCCACTCAGGCTCAAGCGGCGTTACGTTGACAATAATGCCACAGCGGGCATAGGTTGATTTTCCAAGACAAACGACTAATGTATCGCGTGGAATTTTAAAATACTCCACCGTGCGAGCCAAGGCAAATGAGTTTGGTGGGATGATACAAACATCACCTGTAAAATCAACAAAGTTATCATGATCAAATGCTTTTGGATCAACGATAGATGAGTTAATGTTAGTAAAGATTTTAAACTCATTCGCACAGCGCACATCATAGCCATAACTTGAGGTGCCATAAGAGACAATTTTTCCAGTATCATTTGCTCTTATCTGGCCTGACTCAAATGGAAAAATCATCTGATTATTCTCAGACATTCTACGAATCCAGCGATCTGATTTTATCGACATATTATGTATCCTTTGTAATTATATAAACTTAGTTTTTACTTGAATTATTTGTATATTCTACTTTAACCGTTGGCATGTTAATCATCACAGCCTTTGGTAAAGATGCTATTTTTGCGCTCACTTGTAATGCTATCTCATTATACAACTGACTTAAGGCATTTTTTTGTGTTTTTGCCATAGTAGGTTTGCCACTATCAGCATCCTCACGAATTTCAATTGCCAATGGCAGCGAGCCCAAAAGTGAAGTATCATATTTTTCCACTAACTTCTCTGCTGCTTTCTCGCCAAAGATATGTGCTGTTTCACCACAATTTTGACAAGTGTACACACTCATATTTTCGATAATACCTAATGTATGAATCTGCACTTTATTAAACATCGCGATAGCTCTTTTTGCATCAATCAGTGATAGATCTTGTGGTGTTGTAACAATAATGCTTGCACTCATTGGAATTTTCTTTGCCATCGTCAGCTGAATATCACCTGTTCCAGGCGGCAAATCGATAAACAAGTAATCAAGCTCACCCCAATCTGTATCATTCAAAAGTTGCATTAGAGCACCTGAAACCATGGGTCCTCGCCAGATAATAGCTGAATCCGGATCAATCAAGTTTCCAACTGAAATCACCTTAACGCCATGTCTCACTAAAGGCTTTATTTTTTTCTTATCATCCGTTGTTGGGTTGTCATAGCTTCCCATGATAAGCGGCTGACTTGGACCATAAATATCTGCATCCAGTATGCCGACTTTAGCGCCATTATTTGCCAGCGCAATGGCAAGGTTAGCGCAAGTGGTCGACTTTCCAACGCCCCCTTTTCCAGAGGCAATTGCGATAATATTTTTAATCCCTTTAATTGGCTTTAAACCTGACTGAACTTTATGCGTTTCTACTTTACTTGCAACATCAATTTCAAAAGCCTGTTCAATCCCTTTATCATACAAATAATCACTTAGCTTTGAAATCAACTGATCAATTTGAGTGTCAGATAAGAAAAATCCTATTCTCAAGTGAATTTGAACCACACCATCTTCTTCTAAAATCTGTACATTCTTTAAATAATGCTTTGCATGAATGCCAAGTAGCGGCTCATTATAGTGATCTAACAGCGTTCTTAACTGATGCATAAAGAGATAAAAAAACTTAAATATCTAAATGTGGATAGTCTATCTTAATTCACCATTAACAGCAAAGAGAATGTCTAAGATTTACAGTTTATAAGCAATTGTTGTCATGACTTTTGATTTAAGTGTCATCAGCATTTTCACAGGAAAAGGCAACTCCATTCCGCCGGCTAAAACAGCCTCTTTTGCATGTGATTTTTCATCTTCATACATCGCTTGCAAAATAGCCTTTGATTTTTCATCTTGGACCGGCAATGAGGATAAATGCTCACTTAGATGATTCATCACCTGTTTTTCTGTTTCTGCCACAAAGCCGTAGCTCACCTTATCGCTGATTAACCCAGCTGCTGCACCAATAGTAAATGAACCTATATACCAAAGCGGATTTAAAAGACTCTTTTTTGCATCCAATTCAGTTAATCGTTGCTCACACCAAGACAAATGGTCATATTCTTCATCAGCAGCGTGATACAAATGTGCTTTTGTCGCCTTATCTTTGGCAACAAATGCCTGACCACGATAAAGCGCTTGTGCGCACACCTCTCCTGTGTGATCAACTCGCATAAGCCCTGCCACGTGTGATTTTTCTGTATGATCTAACTCTCCTTCTGCTAGTGCTTCTGCTGGAGAGGTGCGTGTATTATGCTTTGCCTCCATAAAAACTGATTTAAATAAATGATCCACTTCACTGATACATTGATCTATAAAACTCAACTGACGAAATGACATGTATGCCTGCATTATCTCACCGTTATACTTAAAAAGAATTATATACTAACTCCTTACATTTTTGCACCGCTTCTTACCCCAATTGTCACCCTTCTTAGGCTCAACACTAATTGATGGCAAAGGTTGCCTATTGGCGTAATTTCGATTATATTTGTCGATAATATCGACTATTTGATAAGTCTTTGATTAAAACAAAAACTTATTACCTAAATATAACAATATGACCAACCCGACCTTACATACACTTGCAGATCGACTGCAATACATTATTGAACTTCGAAATTTATCTCATAATGATGTCGCGAGGCTTTGTGGAATTAAGCAAGGATCCGTTTCTTACATCCTTGCTAAAAATCTAGATCGAAGTAAGCTTGCGTACGAAATGGCAAAAGGGCTCAATGTCTCCTATGACTGGCTGACAACAGGCAGAGGCACGATGCGTCCACAATCAATACATCAGATTCCGCTATTTGATAATGTATTTGATGGGATTAAATATACCCAAAGTCAGGACATTGAGTCGGTTCAATCATTTGTTTATAGTGAAAAAGATGAACTTGCTAAAGAAACCTTTGCCTATAACATTAATGATAAAGTGACATTGATTTGTCTTTTTTCTCAAGATTCCCCTCATCATTGTGGGCTTTTTTTAAATGTCACTAATATTTTGCTTGGTGAAGTGGAGCTTTCAAAAACCCCCACACACGATGCCTATTACCCTGTGGCTGAGCTTCGCATCAATGAGCTTAGCGAAACAGATAAATTAAAGTTAATGTCTTTTTCTATTTAACAGACACACTCACATTTCTAAAGAGAGACATTATTGAAATAAAATTATTTTAAACTATGTTGAAATCAGAGCTTCCATTTAATTGTAGTAAATTATGACTGACTTTAATAAACTTACATGGTCAAAAGTATCGATTTTTTCTCTTGAAGTTCTAGCTTATTACATAGAGTCTGACTCTCTATCAGATTGTCAAACTCAATTTAATTTACCTCGCTATAAAATAATAAATATATTAGATAAAGTTAGCAATCACTTAGGCTTTGCAGTTTATGAGGTTTGTAATACACAGACCAAACCATCTAAAAAAGTTAAACCTTATTTATCGAATATAAAGAAATTATTATCTCAATTAGAAAAAACTTATCGCAAAAGTAACCAGATAACTTTATATTTACCCATTGGATTTGGTCAGGTATTTGCGAAATATATATTGCCTAAAATTAAAGATAACCATTGCCTTAATATATCTATATATTCAAAAAATATACTAGATAATTATGGTTTGTTTTACAGGCATATTATTAATCATTATGACCTAGTTTATATCCCAAAGACATATGAGTATCTATTAGACCCAAATCTATGGATATGCAAATATAATTTTGATTCTTCCGTTCATGTATACGCTAGTCAAGAATATATCAGTAGAAACACTTCAATTGATCATCCTAAGTGTCTGGAAAATTCTAATATTATCGGGCACAGCCCTAATCAGAAAACTGGTAATGTATGGTCATTTAAAGCTAATGCCAATGATGAATTTCACATAAAGATTCAGCCTCATATTTATATAGATACAGATTATATTCAATTATGTGCTGCTGGCAACGCTTTAGGAGTTGTTAAACTTGAAAAGCTACTTGTCGAACTGTCTAATGATAGAATTAACTCTATTCTTTCAGAATATGAACTACCCAAAGCAAAGTGGTCATTGTATGTAAAATCTAATTCCAAAAACCCTAGAATAAATGAGTGTATTAAGGAAATAATAAATCTATTGCAACAATTTTCGCTTCATTAAATGACCATGAAAACGATGAGGTAAAACTGAGGTTTTTATGATGCTTTTAGCATTTCTTCCATAATATCAGAAAAAAACCACCTACTCCCTATATCATAGTTGATATCCCACACACCAACACCTGCAAATCTTTTGTTATTAACAATCTGTTTAAGACTGCCAGTAGCAACTTCTGGATCTACATACCCTCCATGCGGAGAAGCCTTCTCTACTGCAGGGTATGCCATAATGAATTTCGTTTTTTCTGGGTAGTTCACATATTTCTTATTAATGAGTTTATTAAATACAACATTCGCTGGAACGGCTGGACGATAGTTATAGTTTTGCACAAAAATAGCATCAAGAAGCGGCTGCCCTGTTTCATCAGTTTTCTGAGCTAAGTCATTGAATCCTTGACCTTTTCCTTCAATCGTCCCAGGAGCCCAAGATAACCCATCCGGCATTCCTTGATGAGAATACCCTTCTCTATAAATTGGAGCCGCTGTAATATAAAAACCATGAGGAAATTTATCTTGGTTATTATTTGCATTTTTTCTCAGTCTTTCAAGCATCTTAGCTAAATAAGATGGATTCGCATATTGATCTGCCTCTAAGTCTAAATCCAGTCCATCTAAATTATTGTCAATCAAAAAATTAGTAATATTATCTGCCACTTGAACCGGGTTTTGTCTATCAGGATTCCATAGTGCACTACCTGCATCACTTCCAAAACTAGCTAAAATAATTCCCCCGCCCGCATGATATTGCTCAACGGCTTGAAGGTAGCTTTGTTTGCTTTCATAAGGAGCATATCCATCATTATTCCACCCATTACTATACCATGAAACTTTTGATCCTTGCAGTTGTGCAAATGCTACTATCAGCACGTTATACCCTTTTTGAAGCAACGTATCATATTTGGCGGTATACTTCCCACCTTCACCAGCATAATTTAAATTTTCTTGATAGCCTACAAGTGCTTTATTTGGAAACTCTGTCGCACAAGCTATCGATGATAGCAGTATCATGCTTATTGCAGCGATTATTTTATTCATTTTAATTTCTCCTTTTATATTAATATTAAGTTTGTAAAAGTAATAAGCGACATTAACTATCTTCATCTGTTAGCATAATGCCAAAACTTAGCCCAATAGAACCAGCATTAACAGCTACATATGAGCCAAGCATATAAGGATCTCTTGTTTCAGAAATCTTAATAATGTTAAGTAATATGTCAGCAACATTATCAATTATATCTTTTGCTAAATGCATATTTAATTGCTTAACTTGTTTATTCTTATTTTCTATGACGATACATTTACAAATATTCATCACTAAATTTAATGAATTGCAAATTAGCCCAATTGTATTTGCCATTTTTTCAAATTCTTTTATTTGTGCTTCAGTATACTTCTTGTCTTTATTATCGTCCTTGGCCTGTTCCAGATGCGTTTGATATCCTGTAAGCAATCCTTTGATTGTTGAAGTGACATAACCAATCTGGGTAAATATTTTTAATGTTTCTTGTTTTTTCTGACTAAAATCATTATATAGATGTATATAAAATTCATTATCCAATGGCATACTCACCCCAAATTTTTCCAAGATCTCAAACCCGCTTTTACTTCCTGTAGTCACAACTTTATTCCCTATAGTTGCGGCCTTCACACTATACTTAACATATTTCCAATACTTAAATCCTGGTTGTAAAACATCTAATCCAGCAATGAGCTTCTCATATATATTGATCGCTTCAGCAATGTAAACCATCTCATCTTTATGCCATTTATTATCTGTATATGTAAGCCCCCCAGTAAGCACTTTCTTCGGCTCCAATAGCTTATTAACGTTATTTAGTTTATTTAAAATAAGCTTATTTTCTTCTTTTGGCGCAATGAAATAAGAAATCAACGCAGAAGCTAACATGAGTGGGTAGCCCACAAATAAACACAAGACATCTTTCATATTGTTTAACTTAATGCCTAATATCCAATCAAGAATCGTAGTTAAAAAAGAGGGAAGTTTAACTTTTTCTAGACTTGACAGCACATCGAATATAGAAAAATCTACAATCAACTCTTTGATACTCGTCATTAATGTATCAAGTAAACTGTTATTATCTATTTGCTTTAACTCATTACTTATTAATGTCAGGTTACAACCTGTATCTGAAAATGCCTGTTTTTTAAATATTGTGCTCAGTTTGTTGATTTCTGAGTTAGATTGTAAGGCTCTAAGCCCTGTCGTAGTATTACTTTGCAAAGAGTTACGAATATGTTGCTGAAATTGAAGATTAATAGCATCTTCCACGTGCCTATTTGCATCATGTTTTTCTAATAAATCGCTTATATGATCAAAATTATCAGGCTTATCATTCTTTCCTTTGGATTGATCTTGCCCATCTTGTATCAACTGATTCTTTTTTTGTTCAAATTCTACTAATTCATTCGGATTCACTTTTTCCATCATGGCATTAATATCTGGCAAATCCTGATTATCGGCATATAAATTAGTAACATTATCTACTCTCAGCTTCGTTAAATTAGACAGGTTACCAACATAAGTATAAAATGCTTTACCAGTATCCAGTGCGATATCAAAGTCAAATATATATTTTAATATATTAACAATCATGATTGCCACATCAACAATTGCTGTCAGCACGCCTGCAACTAGGCTCACTACACTTTTTGCAATTTTTGCAATATCAGAAATGATGGGGATTTCAAGATCAGCAATTGCCTTCAGCAAATCATTTAACTTATTTTTAATCCAGTTAATTGCTTCTTTAATTTTATTTAATATGGCAATGGCAAAATCACAGACTTTATGCCAGATATCACTCAACCAGCCACCAAGTTGACCTGGAGTAATTATCTGAGAGGGGTTGAATAATGGATTAACTAACGAAGTAGAATTAACTCCATTTTGATATAAGGCTATATTCGCTTCATGTCGATACAATATATTAGGCTGTAGGGAGACACGACGCTTTACTCCCGTTTTCAATTGCTGTGTATCATGATGCGATTTAAATTGTACCTTGTCCTCCTCTCCAAAAGAAGCTTGACGAAGTTTAGAAGAAGCCTGTTGGAGTCCTGTTTTTAAATCGCTCTCTATCTTACTATCACCCTTATAGTCGGCATCAAGGTTTCCCATTACCTCTTTCAAAAGGTTACCATTATTATTACGAGATTGTTCATCCATACGAGCATGAACATTATAAGCAAGGTTCATGTCATGCCACGCATATATATCCTCAACCTCATTCTTTAATCGCAATAACGGCATTGAAACAGCTGATTGGAACTTATAACCATCAATAATGCGATAATAGAAAGTTATACCTGAAAGCCTATCAACTTCTGGCGCTTTCACTTGAATTGAGACCTTGCCTGAAGCATCTGGTTTTACAAAGTATGATTCAAGCCTCTTAGCATATGCCCCTTCATTACGCTGATCCGATCCTGTAAATATCTCAAAATAACAGGGTTGGGCAAATCGTATTTCAAATGCTTGATCATCACGTAATACGCAATCTTTGTTATATATATTTTCTGCTTGAAGCTTAACATTATATATTGTTGTTTTTTCACAATGTTCTGTAATATGCTCTTCACCGGCAGCAACTTGTGCATTAATTACATGATCATGCCAAGTTTCATCTGCAATCTCTTTGGTAAGATACTTATATTGTTTTTTAACACTGATATCTTTAGCTTTAGTGTTATTTAGATTATTTTCTTGGACAACGATAAGTTCATGGTCAGATGCATACTTGCTCCAATCCAGTAATCTTAGTGTCTTACAATATCTATTATTTGATCCTTTTTCAGACGGTGTGCTCAAAGGAAGATAAGTCGATTCCCACTGGATGCTGTTATTATATTGTGTAACAGCTCTTCCATAACCACCACCATCTTTGTCTACCTGCTGTCTAAATATATATAAACCACCATCTTCTGTATGAACAATGTATCTAGCAGCACCAATGAGACTCCTAGAGAAATAAGCTTTTTTAATCTTAGCCTTACTAAACCACTTAGAGGCATATTCTTGATCAGACTTACCCTCAAGATAAAAACTAGAATAAATATATCCAAACTCATGATGAATACACTTATCGGGGTCGCCCCTCAGAATATTATGACTGCTTGTACTTTCATCAAGCTGAACAGTTGCCTCACATAATGAATCAAATCGACTCTCTACATAAGAGCCACCAGAGAAGTATAATTTATAGTATTCATTACTATAGGTAGAATAATACTTTTCAAATTGGAAAATAGGACGGGCAAGCCCTGAATTTTGGTTAAATAGAGAGTGCTTTAAGTAAGTATCAACTGTACTATTAAATATAATACCTGTTTCCCTTTCTTTAGGACAAACATACTCAGTGTATTTGTCCCCAAATTTTTTATGTGATTCCTTCAAGAAGCTTTCATCTTGGATATCATAAATATAAAGCTCATTATCAATTGTTGTTGGAATAAAGTGCATTGCGATTGATCTTGCAAAATGCTCTCCCCCATCCCCTGAGTGGGTATTTTCATAAGCCATTAATAATTTTTGTCCCTTATTAAAATAGCCTATCGGTCTGAATAATTGCTCAATAAATGATTTTGTGTCTCCTCGCCTTAAAAGTGCATGTCCAACTCGTGGATTTTTATCATTTAAATCTGAATCTGTGATACGATAGTTCTTATTCCCAGCCATTCTCCAGAACATATCTGAATCATTATTGTCTGACCACCATAAATATTCATAACGATGCTTATTGTTTAGTGAGACAAATTTCACCACAGGTGCCTCTTGTCCCTCTTTAAAAAAGATATAAAATCCAAGATTCATCCAAAGGTTAACTTTTACCGTTCCATATAAACATGCAAAGTTATTCCCAGATTCAAATTTACCAATATCTTCAATTGTTAATCTTAAATTTTTTGCTTTAAAACCCCTATAACCTGAGCCACTTCTAGGTATGCGCGGGTCTATTTGATGATCAAGCAACTTGATCATATTTTCCTGTAAAATCGCTAAAGGGTTATAAACATGCCATCTGTCTCCAGAAGTATCAGATATGCTACCTTGATCATAAACAGCCTTTAGCTGCATACCATCTGGACAATGGACTGCATGCCTTGAATTTTGAACATATAATCTCATTTGCTCCCAACAAGATGACATCTCACTTGTATGCTCTAACCACTTCCCAGGTGATCCATCCCAACTGCCTTGAACAGATTGTTTAGCAACAAGAATCATTTTTTGATTCCTAACATAACCATTGTCAAGCGTGTTATGTTTATGTCCATTGATTGAAACGATACGATTGTAATCAAAATCTTGAGGCATATAATCCTCAAAAACGTTTTTATTAACGTCAAAAGCTTGATTTGCATCATAATAACAACCCTCTTTGCCTGCATAAAGCTTCAAATTGGCATCTGATGTAAATTCAAGCATTACATTTTCCTTCGTTTCCGCGCCCATTCCAGAAAGGTCTTTTATGAAGTTGCCCTTACTAGAATATATAGCCAACCTTCCATCTGTCTGAAATGCAAGTACTGCTGCCTCAGGATGCTTTTCTCCGCTAAAAAGGGTCCAGCAATATCGATCACTATCTTTAGACCAAATTTCAATATTCCCAGTATCAGGAAGATATACCAAACGAAAGTATTTATTTTGTATTTCATCCCCTTTTCGAAGTTCAAAATTGCCCGTCTTATTTGACAGTTTAATTGTAAGTGTTTCAGGAAAAGCAGTTGGCAGCTGTATAACTCTTTTCTTAACAGGCGCAGTTTGCTTGGTATTATACTCATATAAAACCAATTCATGGCCATTGTGCATATAAGGACTATCTTTACTAAATTGACTGTTTTGTAAACGAACCAATTCTGGATGACCGTAGGTTCGCTGTAAATTTTTTGATATTTCCTCAAGTCCCTGATTTGGATTTTGAAAGCCTTCTTGTGCACGAACAACGGTATTAAGGGCTTCTAGTGTATCTTCATATTCCTTGGCCTCAATACTTTCAATATGTTTATGCTTTAAAATATCGTCAATAACATCACTCGTAACTTTGATGCCAGCAGCTGTAGTAATAGTTTCTTTTAATTCGTTTGTCAAAATGGGCATTTCTTGAATTGGTAGCGTTAAATCAGGCCTTTTTGCAGCAAATGCAGAAGGAACAATTCCTTGCCCCACCAATGCTGCTACCGTTGACAGCTTAAATGTTCCACCAAGAAACTGTCTTCTTGAAACTACTTTTTCAAAGATTTGCATCTCTTTATCAGATACATCTTTATTATTCACAAAACGCTTTAATGTTTTCTTAACTTTAGCTCGTAAGCTATTAACTTGTTGCTGATCTTTTCTCTCTGACATCTTAATCTCTCCAGTTAAAAATTAGTTTATTTTGAACACTTCAATTTCTTTGTAATTAGATAATTGGGAACGCTTTTTGATTATTTTGTTTTTTGGGCTCCACAAATCGTGAAATAAATAAACCCAATTCATACATCACATAAATGGGCCCTGCAAATATCGCTTGGAATAAAACATCAGGCGCTATAATCATAGCAATGACAAAAGCACCTAAAATTGCAAAACGTCTTCCTTTTGCAAGC
Source organism: Fangia hongkongensis FSC776 = DSM 21703 (assembly GCF_000379445.1). Classification (GTDB taxonomy): domain Bacteria; phylum Pseudomonadota; class Gammaproteobacteria; order Francisellales; family Francisellaceae; genus Fangia; species Fangia hongkongensis. Next base: position 87,071 of record NZ_KB902272.1, on the reverse strand, counting down.
GTTCTTCTCTCCACAAATCCAAATTTGACAATAATTGTCATAACAATAGGTATTTGGAATATCAAACCCACAATAAATGATGTATTAATAATAAAGTTTAGTAAGTTTGACATACTGGTCATCACTTGCACTGAGCTTGGTGAAACGCTAATGAAAAAATTAAATAACACAGGTAGCACAATAAAGTAACTTGTTGCAAAGCCTATATAAAATAACACTAAACTTAAAAAACTTATCGGTAATAAAAAGCGTTTTTCGTGTCGCAATAAAGCTGGGCCCATAAATCCCCAAATATGGTAAAATAAGTATGGCGCACAAATAAGCATACTTAAGTAGAAGTTTAACTTCAATGGCATAAAAAAAGGTGAGGTAACTTCAGTTGCAATTATACTTGAGGCTTTTGGTAAAGCGACTAATATTGGCTGTGCGGCAATATCAAATAGCTGGCCTGCAAATGGATATATACAAGCAAATAAAATAACAAATATAATAGTACACTTAAAACCTCTATTTCTGATTTCTATCAGGTGTGAGCTAACCGCCTTGACATCCATAGGTAACCTCATTCATTGAAATAGTATTAAAATAAAAATTAGTTAGGCTTATTCTTATCGTCGATAGTTGACTCTAAATAAGTACTAATATCTGACATGATTTTACGCACTGATCGTATACATTTGGCAATAAACCTAACAACTTGCTTGAGTTGTTCTGGACCTAATACTAATAAGCCAATGCCTGCACTAAGCAATAGCTCAGGTCCACTTAAGCCAAACATGATTTAACCTCTGGCTTGTCTGTTTTCTGTTGACTCAGAAATTGCTGTAACAGAACCTTCAGTGGTTTGCTTCTCTTGTGTTGTTTCCTTTGTCTCTTTCATGGCATCTTTAAAGCTTTTAATAGAATTGCCTAAATCACCACCTAATGACTTAATCTTTTTACTACCAAATAGTAATAACAAAATTAAAAACACAATTACTAGTTGCCATATACTTATTCCACTCATTTTTTTCTCCTAATGTTTTGAACAATTTGAAAACCTGAGCGCATTCTAACCAAAATATACTTTCTTGTACTACACTTATTTTTGAATTACAGAATGCAAAATATCAAAGATAAAAATGATCTAAAAGAAGTGTATTTTTTGGAGAAATTAAATCTGCTTTAGCACTAATTTGAAAATGGAGTATGTTATATGTCAGAAATTAACTCTTTTAAATTTAATGATATAACACTACAAGAACTAAAAGTTTTTCAGCTTTTCATTAAAACCGGGTCAATAAAAAAACTCTCAGAAAAGTTAGAGCTTTCAGAAGCTACCTGTACTAGAGCAATTAACTCTCTTGAAGATAAATTACAAATAGAATTATTTTTGAGATATCAAAATAACTACTATCCAATCGAAAAAAATTTTGAGCTATATGAATCTATTTGTTCAATTTTAAATACATACGAAAGTACTGCAAAAGCCGATTATCTGCCTTCCAAAAGGAAAATAAAACTCTTTATGTCCATAGACAGCTCATATGAATTCATAAGAAACTTGTCTATTTTGAAAGCTGATACCTCATTGCATATTGAACTAATTACATTTAGTACTTCATTTTTTCTTAACTTTCCAACCCTTATACGGTCCGCAATAAAAAGCGTGGATATAATAGCCATAAGAGATGAATATAGCCACTATATTAATCAAAACGAATGGGATAAAGTTAACTCGACTACCACCCCTCAAAAAATCTACACTTCTCTTAAATACCTTAAAAGCTATGGACACATTGAAACGTTAGAAGATTTAGAAAACTGTATATGGGTTATTTCCAGCAATATGAAAGTAAATAAATGGGAGTTTAGGCATGTCCCTACTGGCAAAAAAAGAATTATGTTTTTAGGAAAGACAATAAAAATTGACAATGAAAGCATTGCTGCCCATGCTATAGAAGGTGGGGCTGGGGTGTCAATTTTGAGTGAATCTCTAATAAAAAGCAATCAAGTAAAAGGATTGATCGAAATTTTACATGATTATAAAGTTCCAAATGCAAAAAGATTATTATATATTAAAAAGAATTTTCATCATAAAGATCTATCTACTTTATTGTCTAAAGTAATTTAAATGTAGTATGTAGTAGCTCTTGATCTAACGGACACCGTGTGTTGGTCTATATAAAGACTATTTTGGTGCCACGGTTAAAGCAAAAGCAAAACTAGAAGAAATGGTATCTGTGTAACCCACTTTGAGCTTACTATGGCTCTTTTCCTTATTTTTGCCTACAGCATCAAATGATAGCGTATAGCTTTGCTGCTCAATTGCTTCAATTAACTCTTTTTGTGCTTCATCCACTTCCGCTGATAGCCTTCCCGCTTCACTCATGTCTTTCCCGTTGGCTTTTTTAGCTGCATCCTCATAGTCTTTTAAAAGCTTATCAAGCTTAACATTTGTGAGCTTTAAGAAGCCTCTTAAATGAATATATTGCTTAATCCAAGAGTCCATCTCAACTTTTTGTGTTGCCTTATTATAATACTTTTCTATATCCACACCTGCAAGATTAGCCAGAAGCGTTCTAACTGCAATCATTGTTAAAACCGCTGGATATTCTGCAGATAAAAAGTTCTCAAGATGCTTAGATTTAGCAAGATAGTTATCAACCTTAACAGCTAACTCTGTATTATGAGAGGCAAATGTTCGATGCTTAATTTCATCTTCCAGATTGACTCTAAGCGCCTGATCAACAGGCAGTACACAATAGGGCTGGTAACTCTCTTTTGGTTTACGAACACTGATTTGATCTTCTTCTAAATCAATAGCACAGGTTGCTAACCTTACAGCTTTACTACCAATCTTAAAATCATAGGTTTCATTCAGTAAATCTCTGTAGGCTTCCATTGATTGATAAAGAGTACCCTTAGCTGTTGACAAAATATAATGATGAATCGTCTCACCAAAATATAATATCAGATAGTCATGATGATTATACTTCCCCGGAGTAATAGAAGACTCCTCACGATGATCAATTATTTCAGCCAATTGATTAATAACAGTAATTTCTTTAGAACCTCCAACACTATTATTAACTGTAATTTTAGTTGGCTTATCAAAGTAGCTCTGATTTTCCTCAAGCAGATGAGTTAAACTAAGCTTACTCTGTAAACTACCAGTTTGTCCCAATTTTGCACTTTTATTTTCCAAGCTTAGTTTAGTTGCAAGGGAGTCAGGGGTGTTAATAATCTGAGTTAATACATCCAGTTGTGGATTAATCCCAACCGGTGCAAACGCTTTAGCTTTTGCTTCAGTTGTTAAATCAACTGGCTTGTCCTTCATTAAAATGCTAGAGCTGGATGTGAAACTTGTCTCAATATAGTCATTTGGATTATATGGAGTTGGCTTTGGGTCCTCTTGATCAGGGTCTACAGGAGTAACATCTGGTTGAGGCGATGGAGAAAGCTCATGATCAGAACTCTTCTCATGAGTTGATTGTTGACCGCCTGTGCCAGTATCACTACCGCCATTTCCCCCACAGGCACTTAAGCTAACGGCAAGGATTACTGTTATGATTGATAAATTAATTTTACTGATATTCATATATAACTCTCTCTATTATTTACTTTATTTTATCTAGGAATCAAATTCCCAATTACAATTGTGATGCCGCAAACCCGTTGGTTTGACTAACTTTTTACTGCCACTTTTCCTCTGAGTAAAAGCCTCCGGGAAAAATAACATTTCTCTATGATTTTCATGTAGATAACCGCTAAGAGCAGCCTTAGAGTTCACTCCAAACACCTCATATAAGCGCTGCAAATTACTTTCAACCGTTCTTGATGATCTATGCACCTTAAAGGCAAGTTCTCTTGAAGTTAAAGAAGGGTTGAAATATAAAGATTTCGCTATCTCCAGTTGAACTGAGCTCATCACTGGCTGATGCATCAGCTTGCGCTTTTCTTCTTCAAGAATCTTAAGTTTATAAGGCTCCTCTTGCAGGCTTATTCTAAAATCACTTTCAAATGTTGATGCCCAAAAATAATGCTCAAACTGCTGCAAAAACTCTTGAACAACCTGCATAGTGTAACCTGTTCCATAAATAGGCTGCTTTGAAAATAGTACAATCTTCGCAATAGCATGGTCTCGTTCACGCAACATGCGAAATATGCTAACGATGTCACCATTTACCATTGTTTTTTTCAAATTTTGCAATGTCTGATATTTATCTGGCTCGCACATAAAGCAGGCAAGATCATGATAGAAAAAATAATCTGGCATTGATAGCATATTAGTGTAACTAAGCAGTGGACCTCGCATTGCATCGTTTTGCTGCGCCCATAAGTCTATTAACGGATGTGGGATAATAATGACCTCATGAATTTCCCCATTTGGGCTAATGCTAGTATAAAGCATACCTGTTAGATTCAGCATACCCTTCACTCTGTGGATCAGATTTGCAAAATATTTAGGTATTTTCTGTTTGGAGTGTCTGTGCACTTTTTGAAATTCATTCATCATTGATTACAACTACTACTCTATTTATCATTATCATCTAGCTAGGTACAAGAGCCCTAATGCTCCTTTTTTGCTATTTAATAACGCTTCAATCAAGCAACCAAATATTCGACCCATGTTTATGATGATTTCTCATGTATCAGCTGACCGTTCTGAGCAATAAACTGCCCATCCAGCACAGGAAGATAAAGATTATAGAACTGACTGCCCTTATCCTTTTGAGCCTTAGCATAGAATAAGACTTTGTCATTATTCTCTAGGCCTTCAAATTGCCATTCAACCTTATATTCTGAATAATGCTCAGTTGCTTTTCCTTCAGGCTTTGTAATTTGGTAGATGATATACTCCTTGCCACCTTTATTTGCTTTACCAAATTCCTTGAGCGCAGCCTCCTTATGATTTTTATCAACATCTTCTGTCAGAGTATAGTGTTTTTTCAGTGTCGCCTTATCAGAACTAACCGCTACATAATACCTATCTGACCCCAAAGCGAAAGGCTTGCTTTTATAGCGAATCTCATAGACCCCTTCACTATTAAAACTCACTGTCAAAGAGGAAGAGTCACTCTTCGTCTGTATTGCATGATTTTCATCATATATTATATTCAAGCCATGCATATTACCCGTCACTAGCTTATCTTGATCAGCATAGTACCAAGCACGTTCCTCACCTGATATCCATACATTTTTCTTACTGTTATTCTTGATAACAATATCACAACTAATTTTGCTTGATGATAAATTGCAGTTTTCCTTTTGCCTAAAAAAAACATCTGGTTTGTCCGCTCCAGAATAACCATTAAGCTCGGTAATCAGCCGAGCCACAGGAGAGTCAAATGATTCCATTTTTCCAAAGGACAGTCCTCTAGCTGTCGTATTTAATTTCAATATACCCTCTTCATCAGGAGCCAATATTACTAACTCTTCTTCTGGCTTAACAGAAAGATCTATAGATTCAGCCTTAGTAGGTGAAGGCGTATTATTACTATTATCGCCATCGCCACTGCCACCACAGGCACTTAGGGTAACAGCAAGGATGATTGTCATTATTAATAAACTTATTTTTTTGATATTCATATAATTCTCTAACATTACTACTTAAATTTTTGTTTTTAACTTACGTTATATTTTTCATGACAAGCGACTCAGCTGCACCTTAAAGACACTTCTCAGCGCTCTTTGCATTTACCTTCTATCTTGCTTTAATAATCAATTATTATGCGTATTATTGCTATTTAAACTACGTTCAGGTTTTTAGCTAAATAACTCTGATTTGACCTAATTATCACATTAATAAAAGTTATGGATGAAGGACCAAAGGCACGTTAAGATCACTCTTCAATTCATAGAAAGCTATTCAAGATACAAAATATGTATTGTTAAATAGTTTTCTCTTATAATTGAAACTTAAGGATCTACAGTGCACTTGCCATTATAAATGGCGGGCCTCTTTTGAAATTAGCCCTATAGAAAATAGCGCTTTTAAAATTGATTGGCCGTATTGCATTAAAATTAAACTGATATATCCCTCGGTTGCAATATAGCAAAAGCAAAAGGAAAAAATAAAATACACATAAATTCAGTGCATAGCCTCTCACTACTAAAAACTCAAGCAATTTAAACTCTATGCTTTGCCTATCCTTAACAGTAGAGCATTCTATTTCAATACAATCAGAGACACACTGGCTTTTAGCATGCTGATCGGCATGAATACAATTAATGGGAGTATAAAATGATAAAAATAGCAATAATATATGAAAAAAATAAATTATCACTGTTGTATAGTTCTTCATTTTATCCACGCTCATTCCAGTTTAATTACAAAACATGCTGCTTATTCTTTATTGTTTCAGTCAAAAAAAGTGCATTTTACCTTGAATTGTGGAAAAATCAACCAGTATTTTTTGATTTTATTACTAAATCGAGTATCTCTACTATCTATCTTTTAGTCATTTTCTAAAAATCTTTAATTTTAATAAAAATGCGTAAAAATACGCTATTTTTCGTGTCATGATTTCTTTAAAATCGACTGTTTTCGATAAATGTAGAATTGAAAATGCGCTTTAAAATTAAAAAATTAAAGAAATTACTTTCTATCCTTGGCATTTTATTAACAATAACTTTTTTTAGTGGATGCGCAGCTATTGGAACAGCAGTAAGTTACCGTAATCTAGAAACTCAAACATTAATGAGCAATAGTATATTTTTATCTCCAGAGTCTGTTAACTTAAAGCCCACAATATTTGTGATGCTTACAAATACCACAGACCATCCTGATTTTACAATTAAATCACAATTATTTAATGCTCTTCAAGCTAAAGGCTATACTGTAGTCACTCATCCGCAAAATGCCTCATTTATTCTGCAAATTAATATTTTGCAGGTTGGGCAAAAGAGTAAAACTGCTGCACAAGAAATGATGTCTGAAGGTTATGGCGGCACGCTTGAGGGTATTGTTTCAGGTGTTGCCATTGCTAGCACTGCTGGTGCAAATGTTGTTGCCGGCGGCATTGCTGGAGGTGTTGCCACTTCTGTTACTGATAATTTTGTTAAAAATGTCACATACACTGTTATTAGTGACATCAAGCTAAGTCAAAAATTCACCAATAAAACAATTGTTGATAAAACACGTATTTTGAGTACGGCAAATCAGGTAAACCTTGAGTTTGATCACGCAAAACCAATACTTACCACCGGACTATCAGATGCTATTTCTGGATTATTTATCGATCACAAGGAGTCCCCATGAGACAAGCACCTATAATATTGATCATTTCTATAATATTTACTTTGCTAACCGGCTGCGCTCATCATCCAATTGGTAGCGGACCTGTGCTCAATAGCATGAAGATTGAGAAAAAAGATATATTACATGCCGTTGGACATGACTCAACGGTTGTTGGAACAATTGGAGCAGGTGCAGGAGCTGTCACTGGAGCGGTCGTAGGTATTGGATTAACTATTGTTACATTTGGCTTGGCAGCACCATTAATTCCTGTCACAACCTTAGCTGGTGGTGCAGGTGGTGCCGCTATTGGAGCTGGAAGTGGTGCAATTTATGGTTATGCAAAAAATCATAACCAATATTTGTATAGCTATTTGGTCGAGAATAAGACCGATGGGAAGAAATACCTTATTCACCAGTATGATAAAAAGCAAATTGCCAAAGGAGAAATCGTTAACATCTATCATCAAAAAGGAGATGTTTTCTATATTCGAATCACTAAATCGTAAAGTTTAATCGACTTTGTTATAAATACAATAAGCCGAAAGTGATATGCTAAGCCAGTGACCGTTGATTTGAAATTATACGAAAGCTCGCTTTACATATCTCTTCCAAATGATCAAAATAGCGCTTCTTCCACGTTTCTGTATCAGGTGATCTTAGAATATCAAATGCATGAAAGCTTGGCAGAGGCAGCATTCCTACATACTCTTGTGTCACATGCGCCGATCTTAAAATATCATCTGCTGAAAGATTCTCATAGGTCCCGCCTGCCTCAAAAGCAGAGATTGGTGCATTCCAAGTGGTTGATAACATATAATGCGTATTGGTTAATAACCCTGCTTGCCCATAGGCGGCATCGCCACCGTGTGTCACACCAGTACCATATACCTCTTCAATATATTTCTTTAACATCCCCGGCATATTAAACCAATAAATCGGCATCTGAAAAATAACCAAATCTGCAGAAGTGAGTTTGAATTGTTCCATATCAACTTGATAGCCATCCCGAACGCGTGTTGCATCAACAGTCACCCCCTTGTCCCAAAAAAATTGCTTTGCCAACTCAAACATCATCTGATTATAATCACCCTTTGCAATTGCGTTGCTCTCTGCTCCATTAATAATGAATACTCTATTTAATAAATGTGTTGTCATAGCTTATCTCCTGTTGGTTTATCTCATCTAAATTGCCTCTGTAGCCAGCAGGGATTGGCATTAGAGTAATTTAAGTATGCTGGATATTTATGTAAAAATAGACAGTCAGTTTCGGAAATGACTTTTCGATAATATGCAACAATAGATTACCTATTTAATTTTTTATGTTATATATTAGGAATAATGATCCACATTGGATTGAACTAAATGCTTAAAAGCTATCACATTTTCATTACCCTGGCTGAAACACAAAGCTATTCAAAATGCGCACAATCATTGAATATCTCCAACTCTTCTGTCTCACGCGCCATTCAACAACTTGAATTTGAATATGGCGTGACCTTAATTAAACGAAGCACAAGACATGTATCACTGACTGAGTATGGTCAACAGTTCTATCTTAAAGTTAAGGCAATGCTTGAGGATATGAATTCACTTAAGCTCAAGTTTCATAAGGATAATGAGTTATATAGAGGTATCGTTAAACTCTCCGCTCCTTGGTATTTTTCAGCCAGTTATATAGCTCCACTATTAAAAGCGTTTAATCAGCAATACCCACATATTCATATTGAAATAAATTGTGAAGACAAATTGGAAGATATCTCCAACTCACCAACGGATATGTTCATACGCGCAGGAAGGTTAAACGATTCAGAGCTGTATTATAAGCGCCTATTCTCCTATGGCTATTCTCTTGTCACCACAAACTGTTATTTAAAGCGCAACACCACCCCTATCCTCTGTCCAAATAATTTAAAGCAACATACACTTTTAGCCTTGAAGCTAAATAGTGCCTATAACTCATGGCTATTTACTAAAAATGACCATGATTATCGCATTGACCCTTTCTCGCAAGCGCTCCTGATTAGTAATAGCTCTGAAGTGATCACAAATGCTGTTCTATCAGGGGCTGGTATCGCTTTATTGCCTGATATTTTTGTTAAGCCATATCTTCAATCACAAAAACTTATCACACTGCTGCCAGATTATAAAAGTACTGCCAACCATTTTGATAATGCGATCTACCTTCTGTATAGTAAAGAAAAGTCACATCTATTAAAAAACAAAGCCGTTATTCATTTTATTAGCGAGCATGTTCAGCGCCTAACAGACTAAAGGTATAACCATAATCTATAAGTGTCATAATTTTTCATCATTATCAATAAGCGAATAAATACGATATGATCTTGATTACACCGTTAGGGTTTTGAAAAAGAACCCAAGCGTTCTGATAGCCTACACAATGTAGGACCTCTATGAATTAACTTTACTTATAAGGTAAAAGGAGAACACACAATGGGTGCAATTAAAAACTTAGGCTCTATACTTGCTGTTATCGCAGGTGTTTTAGCGATCATTTTCTCAATTATCGCATTTGCTTATAGTCTTGCTGTTGCCATTCCTGCATTACTACTCAGTATTATTATGCTTATATTTAGTCTTGTTAGTTTTGCAGATACAAAAGCGCTTGCCAGCAGCCTATTTATCATTAACTTTATTCTAGCAATTATTGTTGCAAGCTTTGCAACGCATGTGCTTGCCAATGTGATGGTGTTAATGATTATTGGCAGCATTATCGGCTTTATCTCAGCGATATCAATACCACAACAGACAAATCTAGCGCATATGAGAAGATAATAAGATTAAGCTTTATTCTATTTATACCACTCGCAAATCATTTTGCGGTGTTTAATGTTGAAGAAGTTTTTGATAGTTTTGAGTCATTGGATTGCAGGTAATAGCTCCGACTATTAGTAATATCTGGTGACTTAAAAGAACAAGAAATTCAATGGCAGAAATAGGGTAAAATGATTTGCGAGTGGTATAACTTGCGTGACTGGCATTACATCTTAAATTGCTCACCAAGATAAACCTTTCTCACTTGCTCGTTACTTAAAATGTCACGCGGGCGCCCTGAGGCAATCATATGACCGGCATTAACAATATAAGCACGTTCACAAATATCCAAAGTTTCACGCACATTATGATCGGTAATCAACACGCCAATGCCACGATTTTTCAAGTGTGTGATAATCTTTTTAATATCAATAACGGAAATAGGATCAACACCAGCAAATGGCTCATCTAATAAAATAAAACGTGGCGACATCGCAAGTGATCTTGCAATTTCCACTCTTCGCCTTTCTCCGCCTGAAAGACTCATTCCTAAAGAGGAGCGAATATGTTGAATGTTAAACTCATCTAAAAGTGCATCAAGCTCATCGTTGCGCTCAGCTTTTGATAGCTCTTTTCTTGTTTCAAGAATCGCCATAATGTTTTTCTCAACACTTAACTTTCTAAAAACCGACGCCTCCTGTGGTAAATAACCAATGCCCATTCTTGCACGCCAGTGAATCGGATATTTAGTAATATCCTGATTATTCAGCTTCACGACGCCTTTATTCGGGCGAATCAAACCAACAATCATATAAAATGAAGTGGTTTTCCCAGCACCATTTGGCCCCAAAAGACCAACAATCTCACCACTTTTCACCTCCATGGAAACATCCTTCACAACCCAACGTGAACGGTATGCTTTTCCTAGATTTTCAGCTACAAGCTGATGCTTTTGTTCTGTCATAGTGTACTACTTGTTTATATCTGAATTATTAAGAATCACAGTCGCTCGCGTTCCTGTGTCAGGCACGGTAACAACGCCTGTATTTGTATTATAGAGCACTTTTTTACCGCTAAATTGATTTCCACCTCGATTAATATAAGCATTTTTTTCAATTGTAAGAAGGTTCTTCTGCATCTCAAGCGTCATTATCTGACCTCTTGCATACATTGGCGGATCATCATCTTTAGTTGTACTGTCTTTACCAGCATTATCATTTGCATCCTTCACAGTTGGTTTTGGAAAAGGAATTGAATAAAATTTTGCTGTATGTTCATCATCGGTTGTCAAAATCACCTTATCAATAGCTTTATTATCTGCTGTAAATAAGATGGTTAATTTTTGCCCTGCAAGAAAACGACAACCATTTTGTTTTTTACAAATTTCTTTTGCTTCTTTGAGAGAAGCTGCTTGTTTTTGTTCATAATCACCCAGTGTATTGATTTTTGCAAATGAATACGTTGAGGCTGTATCGTTGGTATTAGTTTCAGGGATAGGGGTACTGGTACACAGTATATTCGCCCCTTTTACCTGTAGTACAACAACATCGCCTTGGTAAATTAATTGATGATTTTTTTGGCTGTAGCTTAACATATCACTACATACTGTAATAGGACCATCTTTGGTGGTATTTTTACCAAACATTTTACTTGCATCCATTGTGCTAGATCCACTTTGTGCAAAAGCACTTGAGGAAATCACCATCGCACCAAAAACAAAAATACCACGCACTAATCTATTTTTCATTGCCCACATAATAGCTTCTCACATTACTTAATAATTGATAGTCGCCCTGATTAGGATGCCCTGTTAACCCAACACCAGTTGTAATATTGTCTGTACCTGGTTCGGTAATCGTTACCAGTTTATCCGTATTAATAAAATCTTTATTATTATCATAATTAACCAGCTCACTGGCAATTTTGATAGGTGGTGTATTGATGCCATCTCCCGCTCTTTGCATCACGACATGACCATACATCTGAACATTATTATTGTTGTTCGTTACTTTGGCATGATTTGAGCTAATATCCCACGGTTTCTGTGATGGATCTTGTGTGTTGAATACACGTATTTTCACATCAGACATAATGGCATCTTCATTTTGATAACGCTTTGCTGTCTTTGCATCAGCGATATATGCGATGCTGCCTTTATCTGTTGTTTTAATATAGCGCAAGTTCTCAGCAGTATTGACAACAAAATTGGGCGGAATTGCTCCCTTTAAAACCTGCTCCTCTGCTGATTTAATCACAAACCAACCACTGACACTGACCACAATGGCTAAAGAAACCGTAGAGACAAATGCACGTTTACCAAAAAAAATCAAAACATTGCCTCACCATAGAGTCTGTAATCTTCAACGACCTTATCCAACATGCCTTTTGCTGAAAATAATCTCTCAACACATTCTCGAAGCGCACCTTGCCCACCTGCTTTAGTACAGTGATAATCAACATAAGGTAGAATAAGTGCATTGGCATCCAAAGGCGCTGCGGAAAACCCAACCTTATCCATCAAAGCTAAATCTGGTAAATCATCTCCCATATAGGCGATTTGCTCATTTTCCAGCTGATATTTTTGTTTCAACTCATTAAATGCATCAATTTTATTTTTCTGCCCTTGGTAAATATCTTCAACACCCAGTGCTCTAAAACGTGTTTCAACAATATTAGAGCTTTTGCCTGTAATAATGCCAACTCGAATACCTGCTTTTTTCAATAACACTAATGCCAAACCATCTTTAACATCAAAGTGTTTAGATTCATTGCCATCATTAGAGATAATGATTTTCCCATCACTCATCACCCCATCAACATCTAAAATAAAAAATTTAACTTTCTTTAACTTGTCATCTAACACTGTCATTTTATGCTACTTACTTCACTTTTTCACACGCAAACAAAAATATCTGTAGATTGTAACATGCTTGGGGTATGCAATCATTTTATATCTCACAAATCCTCGAACTTTATTGAGGATTTTGCTTCATCCAAGCCTTAAGCATATCTAAAGAGATGCTTGCTTGTTCTTCATCAACACGTTTTGCCTGTAAATATGCTTGCGTGTATGCACAACCGTATATAAATTCATAGCTTACTACACTCCCACCCTCTTGCAAGGCATCACAAAAAGCGTTCCACCTGTTCTTACCTGTTAACGTTTTTCGCATTTTTGTATCCGCTAAGGGTTCATTAATTTCACGAACATCTTGAAATAATGTACTGAGATTTTCATAGCTTAAGCTCAGTGTTTCACTATCCACAACAGGGTCTTTAAATTGATGTTTTAATAAAATATCACCAATATCATGCATATCAAGCATTTGGTTTATATGTGGCACATAGTCACCACTTTTTCGCCACGCTTCAGTAATCTCCTGTAAAGTTGTACTACCAAAACTGCTAAATAAAAGTAGCGCGTTTTTGGACAAGGCATTCTGATATCTCTCTAATGCTCCAGCGATATTCTCTGCAAGATGAATACATGCATTTGACAGAATTAAATCTACCTTGCCATTGAGGTCATCAACAAACTTTGCCCCTTGATAACGCGCTTGTAAAGATTGCTTTTGCACATCAGAAAACACCCCTTCTAAATAGATGGCTTGGGGAGAGATTTTAATAAATCCAAGGCGATCTATCAGGCGATCTGCCATTTCTTCTTTAATGAATCCTGGATTATTTTTTAATCTATTTTGTTTATTTTTTGTTGAAAGATGCTTAAATAAAAAGTAGTCAAACATGGATAGAGGCAAATCAGTGTATGTAGCACGCATTGTAAAGCAAGTTTTTCAATTCACCAAATCTCTTCTTTTTAATTATGAATGTATTCTTTGTCGAGAATCGAGCGATAAGAGCTTATGTCAGCACTGTGAAGAGAGCTTATCAAATGAGTCTATTGTATATAAAAGGCGCAGCATTATAATTAATGAGCAAGGCGTTAATATTTATAGTTTTAACCACTATCATGATCATACAAAAAAGCTTTTAGGTATGTTTAAATATGAAAAGAATCATCTTGCTGGCGAGGCACTTTGCTACTATTTTGCTGCAACTTTCAAACGCCAAAGTACACTGGAAGATATTGATATGATCCTTCCAGTTCCAAGTCATCGATTGCGTTATTTGGTGCGTGGATTCAATCAAGCTGATATTCTGGCAAACTCGATTGCTCATAACAGCAATAGCACTTTATTTTTAAACACCATCAGTAAATATAAATATACCAAGGCACAAGCTCAATCTGATTTCACCACACGTCAAAATCAACCAATGAATACTTTTCGCCAGAAATCTCCGCTGAAGGCAAATCACCTCCTCATTGTTGATGATGTCATTACAACAGGTGCGACCATAAAGGCAATTATCTCAATGTTGCAAGCCGATGGAAATAATCAAATCAACAAAATAAGCGTACTTACACTTTGCCGTGTTTAAGCGAATGGCATATAATGATCACAGTCACCAACTCTCCATTTAAGGCAAATCAATGAGTCAAGAAACCTTTGAGATTACAACTTATCATGCCCATATTACCCAAGGCTCTCCTGAGAGCTACTTCTGGATTGGTGCATTTATCGTGATCTGCATCGTCATCTATTACCTTATTGCCGTTTTATTCTCTCTTAGCATTTACAAGCTCGCCAAACGTATTGATAAGGACAAGCAAATTTTTCCTGCTTGGTTTGCATGGATGTTCCTTATACCTATCGTCGGGTACGTTTTTCGCTGGATGATGCTGCCATTTGGCATTGGAAAGGCACTTAAGCATTATGATTCTGCTGAGATTAGAAAAAAAGGAAGTACTTTATTTGGCCTTGGTTTAAGTGTTGTTATTCTACCGCTTATTAGCTGGATTTCTTTTTTATCAATTGCCGTTGCCATTGCCAGCATTGTCTTATTTATTCTTTATTGGGTAAAAGCAGTGCAAACAAGAAAGCTACTTGAAAAACAACTATCTAGTGATCATCAGTCTCTTGATGATAGTGAGAAGTAAGACTAAACATCTTTACTACTTCTTTTTTGTTTCCTTGATCTTGCTTGGCTTAATACTTGCTTGTGTAATATAACGGGAACTCCAAAGATATAAAAACATCTCCATTATTCATTCTCCTCTTTTATTGTTTATTTGTTGTCTTATAAAAGATTACCTTGAGTCTGAATAATGCATACATGCTTATACTGAGACTTAAAACGATTCTTTAATGATGTTGTCATTCCTGCGATGGATACATATCTTTTCATATCGTGCTCCTTAGTTTTAGTCATGTATGAAATAACTTCAATGACCCTATACTAACTAAAAATGTCTTAAAAAACTGTTTCATGTAAGTAACAGTCTGTATCTTTTTTGATACATAAACGCATACTAACAACACATAGATTAATAAGACTTGAAATTTAATAATATTTGATTATAATAATGTTTAATTCTATAATTGAGTATATTAACATGAAAACAAATCATCATATTGGCATTATCTTTACATTACTAAGTGCATTTTTTTATGCCGTGCAAGCAGCAATTATTAAAGGCATTGATGGCAGCGTCCCTGTGCCTGTTCTGGTTTTTATCCAAAGTCTTATTGCGCTAATTATCCTCATACCTATCATTGGTTTTAAACAAGTCAAAAGTGACACTTCGCTCTTTAAAAGTAAAGTGCCTGTTTTACATATCTGGAGAACGATATTTAGCCTAGGCATCAGCTACTTTTTATTTATTGCGCTTCATTTTGTTCCACTAGTTGATGGCGTACTACTTGCCAACACCTCACCTTTTTTCATTCCATTTATCTTATTTATCTTTATGCGTCAAAAACTACAGCATAAGATGTGGCTACCACTTATCGCTGGCTTTATCGGTATTATTTTAATCTTAAAGCCTGATAGTCATATCTTTGATGCTTACTCGTTAATCGCACTTGGTGCTGGGATCTCTATGGCACTTTCCATGACCATGGTGAGACAAATTTCAGCTTATGACAATAGTATTACGATTGTATTTTATTACTTTTTATTTTCAACGATTATCGCAGGCATCGTCTCTATTGCATTTTGGACACCTATTAGCCTACAAACCGTTTTTGATCTGATAATTATCGGTGTGCTTTTCTTTTTAGTACAGTACCTTCTTGTCCTTGGGTTAACCTATACAACCGCGCAAAATGTCGGTGTACTATACTATTCAAATGTGATCTTTGCTGCGATTCTTGGCATGCTATTTTTCAGCGAAGTATCAGACTTTATCTCTATTATTGGAATCCTACTGACAATTATCAGCGCCATTGTTATAATCAGACTACCAGCAGCTAAGAAAATAAAATAGCGTTAATGATTTTTTCTTCGACACAACTTTTAGAGTTTGCCGTTTGTGATACCGGTTTATTAATCAGAAAGTTATATAATATTCATGCCAAAACCTTAGGGCTAAATGTGCTTGATCGCCGTGCGCTTATTCATATACACTTCAGACCCAACTTAACACAGGTAGAGCTTGCAGGTCACCTTGAAATTGAAGCGCAAAACCTTATCCGTGTCTTAGATAGACTTGTTTCCCAAGGTTATATTGAAAAAGTTGCGCACCCTTCAGATAGACGTGCCAAATGTATTCAAATTACTGACAAAGGCAATCATATTCTTAACCGACTCAACCATAAAGTTGCTCAAAGTTATCAGCAAATGCTTGAAGGTATTTCAGAGGAAGATCAAACTGCACTGTTAAATACATTAGAAGCATTAAAATCAAACCTATCACAGGTATTAAGCACGCTAGAAGAAGAAAGAAAATAGCTATGAACTCAATCTAAAAATGGCCGTGATCTTTTGAGAATATTTCACCCATTTTATGGAAAAATGCACAACTTTCATCTAACTTAATAAAAACACACAACCTAGCATGCTAACACTATGATCGCAAAAGGTATTGATGTTCGGTTGTTTTTCAAAGTTTCACTTGGGATCATCTGCGCACTAGCAATCTATTATTTTGCACTGTCATTAGATTTTGGTCAGTTTACCCCCGCAGGCAAACATGCTTTTGCCGTATTTTGCGTTGGGGCATTTTTATGGATTACTAACATATTTCCCTTAGCCATCACAGGCATTATCGTTTTATTCTTACTACCCGCCTCTGATGCAATTAAAGCACATGATATTTATAGCTATTTTGGCAACTCGGCTGTCTTTTTTGTTTTAGGCGCATTTATTCTTGCAAGCCCTGTTATGCGATCGGGTCTAAGTAAACGCATGGCAATTAGCATTATTTCAAAATTTGGAAAAGGCCCAAAAACTCTTACAAGCTCCATCTTTGTCCTTTCAAGCTTCTTGGCTTTTTTCATAAGTGAACATGCGGTTGCGGCAATGCTTCTTCCCATCGTTATTGAAATCGTTAAGGCAACAAAAGTTTCTACGCGTAGCCGGTTTGCCTTTGCAAGCTATATGGCAATGGCTTGGGGTGCTATGATTGGCGGCACTGCGACATTACTAGGCGGAGCACGTGCGCCGCTTGCTTTAGGGATATTACAAGATACATTTAATAGCAATCACAAATTATCACACTTTGGCAGCATCAGTTTTATTGAGTGGACTTGGTGGGTAATCCCTATTGTACTAATTATTCTTGTGGTGGCATTAGTATTTGTCTTACTGATTGCACATAACAGCCAAGCCAACATTGAACTTGCACAAAAAACCTTGCTGCAACATAAAGAAAAAATGGGCAAAATCAGTACAAGAGAAATCTTAACACTCCTTGTACTTCTTTTTACTATTTTCCTTTGGGTTTTTTATGGAACCTCTTGGGGACTTGATTGGATTGCACTTTTAGGGGTGATTCTTGCATTTCTTCTGCGTATTACAAACTGGAAAGAAGTTGAGCGTGATGTTCAGTGGGGTATTTTCATTATGTATGGTAGCGCTATTGCCCTCAGTGTCACACTTCAGCAAACAGGTGCCGCCCAAGAAATTGTCCATTTTATTCTTGCCCTTGGTATTGAGTCTCCGATTGTTATTTTTATACTCTTGATAGCACTTGCTTGTATTTTAACAGAGCTTATGAGTAATGCCGCGGCTGTAGCAGTTCTTCTTCCTATTGCCCTTGCCCTTTCCATTGAATACGGCATTGACCCCAGAGTCATGACCATTGCCATTGCAACAAGTGCAGGGCTTACCTTTATGCTACCTGTCAGCACCCCCGCGATGGCACTTGTCATTAACTCAGAGTATGTCAGATTACAACGTGCTTTCCTATGGGGCAGCTTGTTAAAGATCATTGGCTTTTTTGTTATTATTATCATTGCCTTGAGCTACTGGCCGCTTATTGGTCTTAATATAGTTATTTAACTTTTGCAGTCCGTAAAATAGCTAAGAAATGATATACTCTCCAAAAAACCTTTTAAAGCACGCTGATGAATAACACTTTAATTAACATTTTCAAACTCTTAAGCGCTGATAGATATATTGATGGATCCAGCATTGGTCAAACACTCAACATTACCCGCTCAGCCGTATGGAAAGCCATCCAGCAGCTACAAGACAAATATCAGGTGCCGATTATCTCCAGCAAAGGAAAAGGCTATAAACTGGCCGATAATTTAAAGCTCATTGATTTACAAGCCATCTATGATTGTTGCCATAATAAAGAGACCTTAATCGAGTATTTCCCTAGTATAGATTCAACAAACACCTACTTACAAAAAAGTGTCCAACGTGCGAAATATCATATCTGTATTAGTGATCATCAGTCTCAAGGCAAGGGCCGCTTTAACCGACCTTGGAGCTCTCCTTTTGCACAAAATATCTACTTTTCTTTGAAAACGACGCTTAATAAAGATGTCAGCGAGTTATCTGGACTAAGCCTTGCTATTGCTTGCGCCATCTCTGATGCGTTAGTAAAAAGTGGCTGCACAATCTCACCGCAAATTAAATGGCCAAATGATATTTATCTTAATGGCAAAAAACTCTCTGGAAATTTAATTGAAGTCAAAGCTGAATCAAACTATCAAAGTCAAATTATTATTGGTATCGGTATCAATGCCAATATGAAAGCCTCGACCAACATCTCTCAAGAGTGGACTTCTTTAGCCTTATCAACAGGTCAAATAGTCAATAGAGAAGCTATTATCATTTCACTGATCAGCACACTATTAGAAAGCTTAAATCAATTTGAAAATGAGGGGTTCAATGCATTTTTAGCACAATACCAACAATATGACTACCTTCATAATAAAGAAATAAGCATTATTTTGCCCAATGAAACCGATATACAAGGGCAGTGTCTTGGTGTAAATGCATTGGGTCAGCTATTGATTAAGAGTGAAAACACAATAAAAACATTTGCCTCAGGCGAAGCGTATATTGATAAAAGCTCGCTATAACCCTACCCTAAGCAACTTCAATATTTCTTGCTGTAAGATACTTTGTAATAAGCCATGCAAAAAGCGTAAAAAAGACACCAAAAATAAGTACGATCATGCCCATATTTATAAAATAGTTTTGATATATCTCACCGCTTTTTATTGCAGCAATATTAAAACTTTGCTTTTTTTTAAGCTTTAGTCCATGCATAAAAAGTTCTTGTTCTCATAAATATTTACAACGAAGAATCAAGAATATGTGCTGCATGAATACATGTAAAGAAAAATTATAATAAATAGACTATTTGTTTCTAAACTTAATTCGGCCTTTGGTTAGATCATATGGCGTCAGCTCAACTGTTACTTTATCGCCTGTTAAAATTTTGATGTAATTTTTACGCATTTTGCCTGAAATATGCGCTGTTACAACATGCCCATTTTCTAACTCAACACGAAACATTGTATTTGGCAAAGTCTCAGTCACTGTGCCTTCTAATTCAATACATTCTTCTTTTGCCATTCTACCCTCTATAAAGCTAAATGATCATGCACCTTTAGTATCTGATGTTAACCATCAAAATCAGATATGAGCATGATTTAAAATTTCGTGCAAATCATGCCCTATTTAGAAAAAATATTCAATACTCTTGATAAAATTAATTTATTTTTAGTCCTTTAAGCTAATGCATCTAAGTATTTTTCAGCATCTAATGCGGCCATACATCCTGTTCCTGCTGAGGTAACCGCTTGCTTATAAACATGATCCATCACATCTCCAGCGGCATACACACCTTCAATATTAGTTACAGTTGCATTTCCCTCAAGCCCAGATTTCACTTGAATATAGCCATTTTTCATCTCAAGCTGCCCGTCAAAAATCCCCGTATTTGGTGTATGTCCAATGGCAATAAACACACCATCAACAGCAAGCTCTGACAATGCATCAGAGTTGACATCTTTCACTCTGATTCCTGTCACGCCAGTTTCATCGCCCAACACTTCATCAAGGGTGCTAAACCATTTGATATTAACATTGCCATTTTTTTCTTTTTCCATTAAATGATCAATCAATATTTTCTCGGCTCGTAGTGTATCTCTTCGGTGGATGAGTGTGACCGTCTTGGCGATATTAGATAAATAAAGCGCCTCTTCAACTGCAGTGTTTCCCCCACCAATAACAGCTACATCTTTACCACGATAGAAAAAACCATCACACGTTGCACACGCTGAGACACCTTTTCCCATAAACGCTTCTTCAGATGGCAGACCCAAATACTTTGCCGTTGCGCCTGTTGCAATAATAAGTGCATCAGCTGTATAAGTATCACTATCGCCCTTCAGCGTAAAAGGTCTTTGCTTTAAATCGACCGCGTTAATATGATCATAAATCATTTTGGTGTTAAAACGTTCTGCCTGTTTTTGTAACTTATCCATTAACTCAGGGCCTTGAATCCCATTTTCCTCTCCTGGCCAATTATCAACATCTGTTGTTGTTGTCAGCTGTCCACCGGGTGTCATACCAGTGATAATAACTGGGCTTAAGTTGGCTCTTGCCGCATAAATTGCTGCCGTATAACCAGCAGGGCCAGAGCCCAAAATAATCAGTTTATGATGTATGCTCATTTTTACTCCAATACTAAAATTCGTTAAGCTGATAGAGAGATAAAACCACTACCAACTTAGCGTTATGATACCTTTAAGTTGAAAAGTATTGTAAAGAGAAAATGCGCTATTGTGTAGCGCTAATAGCTTAAATATTAGGATGGCTCTTATTCAAGGCATGAAGCTGAATAATATAATCACCAAGCTTTGGTAATACTTTATTTCGTTGATCTAATGAAAGGTTGTCATAATCATGGTTATCATCGAATGCTAAAACCAGATCAATCACTTCATCAATTTGTTTATTAAAGCGCCAGTATTTTTCAAAGTAATCTACACCACGTGCAAACCCATCTATCCATAAATCAATCTGCGGAACCAATTGCTTATTATCCGCGGCATAATAGGTTAATGGCTCAAATTCCACCAAATCACCATTAACAATACTCTCTATATATAAATAGTGTTTTTTAATCGCATCAAGCAGTATTTTTTTCTGCGCTTGTGTTTGAAACACTGGAGGGCTGTCTTCTTGCCACAAGCCTTCTACCCATGACTCTTCTTCAATAGGAAAAGGCGCTAATAACACTGCGGTCAAATAGCCATCCAGCATAGAAACAGAAAACACATGCTCCTCACCCTCATAGGACGCATCAACTTCTGGATACAACTCCAATAACAAATCATCTAACTGATTAATCTCTTTTGTTGTCAGCTTATTTTGCATCTGCTGTGTTTTTTTTGTCACATTTCACTCCATACAACCAAAGGTATATATCAACTACAACTCAAGAGCCCTATTGTGCAGCATTTTGCTTCAACTTGGCAAGCATGCTTTACTGACAAAGTATATTTAAATTCAAATACCGCTTATTTAATAAAACTTTAACGCCCTTAGAGTAACTTTCGCTATAATATTCTCAAATTTGCGTAAACCATATCATAGGAGAATACGATGCAACATAACCCACAGTTCCTCGCTTTAGTTGCTGAAGCAAAAAAAGAGATTCAAGAGTGTAGTGTATTTGATATTAAAAACATGCTTGATAATAACTCACTAGATGGTCTTCTAATCGATGTAAGAGAGGAGTCTGAATATGCGCGTGATCACTTCCCAGGAGCCACGCACCTAAGTCGTGGAGTAATTGAAGTAAAGATTGAAAACCTAATCCCTAATAAAGATCAAAAGATGTATCTATATTGTGGTGGAGGCTATCGCTCAGCATTAAGTGCACAGAATTTGCAAAAAATGGGCTATCGAAATGTGATTTCAGTTGATGGCGGCTATCGCGCATGGACATCAAATAACTTTGAACTGGTCTCAGAGGAATAGTGCTATGTTTCGTATAGGACACGGTTATGATGTGCACAAGATCTCATTAGAGCAAAAGCCACTGATGTTAGGCGGAATTGAAATACCAAGTGAGTTATCACTTGAAGCACACTCAGATGGCGATGTAGTGCTTCACGCATTAACCGATGCAATGCTGGGGGCAGCTGCACTGGGTGATATTGGTCATCACTTTCCAGATACCGATAATCGTTTTAAAGATATGGCAAGTAGCCATTTTATTCATGAAACACTAAAGGCGCTCAAACAACATCAGTTTCAAATTTCTAATATTGATATTACCATTGCGGCTCAAGCACCAAAACTTGCGCCTTTCATACCAAAGATTAAAGCATCCATTGCCAAGATGCTGAAGCTTATGGAAAATCAAGTTAACATTAAAGCAACAACCACCGAGAAACTTGGTTTTGTTGGTAGAAAAGAAGGCATTGCATGTTATGCAGTTGCCTTAATTTATCCAGTTTAGCTATTTAGATCCTGAGAGAAAAAAACTAGGCTTTTGTACCAGCTAAGCCAGCATTTATATTTTGCCCTTGGCTCTGTCCATCTACTTTACCCAAATCACGAAGTGGTACGCCATTTTCAAGATTGGCTTCAATATGCTCTAAACTTACTCCTTTTGTCTCTGGCACAAAGAATTTCAAGAATATCATTGATAAGATACAAAATCCGCCAAATACAAAGAAGATAGAAGCATTGCCATTGGCTTTCATAAAGCTAAGCGCATTTGCCATCACGACACCGGCAAAAGTCCAGTTGATCATTGTGGTAACCGTCATGCCAATTTCTCTGCCTTTAAGTGGAAATACCTCTGCACAAATCACCCATGCAACAGGTCCCCATGAGCAAGCAAAGCCAAAGATATAGACTACGGCTGATAACAGTAGCACTGTTTTAGAAATAGCTCCTGGCGCTGAGTGAGCAATAGATAAAAAGGCAAATCCAGCTGCAAACATTGAAATCATCATCACTGTTGCACCCATATATAAAAGCTTTTTTCTACCCCATTTATCAATCCACTTAATCGCTGGGAAAGTAAATAACATATTCACCGTTGGAATAGCCAAAAGTGCAATAATGCCTGTCATGCCAGCATAGCCAAAAATAGTTGGCGCATAATAGATCATCATGTTAATGCCAACTAACTGCTGGAACATTTGCAAAACAACACCCACAACTAATATTTTCCAAAAATACCCTTTAGAAAGCATCGCGGCCCCACTTCCTTGGTTTACACGAATACTCTCTTTGATTTCAGAGACTTCCTCTTCAATCACTTCTTGAGATTCACGTACGCGAGCCAGAACCTTTCTCGCCTCTACTTCACGCCCTTTGAGCATCAACCAACGCGGACTTTCTGGCAAGAAAAGACTACCCAAAAACATGATTGCAGCAAATAGCACAATCACACCAAACATAAGGCTAAGTGAAATTTCAAAATGTCCAAGTACTTTAGCAATTGCAACGTTTGTCACTGCGATTAAGAAAATACCAATTGTAATCATTAACTGAAATAAGGTCGCCATGCCACCACGAATGGAGGTTGGCGCTGTTTCAGATAGATAAAGTGGCACTGTAAAAGAGGCAATACCAACAGCGAATCCTAAACCAAATCTACACGCCGTTAATATACCCAAAGGTGGTAGTAGTGATGAGATAAGTGATAGCAAGGTAAATAAAAACCCTGCCAACACAAGCACTTTTTTTCGACCTAAAAAGCGTGCAAACAGTCCACTTAATAGCGCCCCTAAAATACCGCCCCAAGCAAGCACCGCCGAGTAGTGCTCACCCTGCTCTGTTGTTAATCCATATACTTTATCAATCGTTGCCAGTGAGTTGGCAATAAACCCTTGATCAAGACCAAATAATAACCCTCCTAGTGCACCAATAAGACAAATCATATATACAATTCTTCTATACTGTGCATTGGCACTTACATGCTGAGACATTTGAATGCTACCCCTCTTTCGTTATGCTTTATTTATTCATTTACTTATTAATTAAATGCATAAAGTCATATCTACTTTTCCACCCTAACTGATCTTCTTATTGAGAATTTCAGCCCAAAAGCTATATATACTTTACAACGGAACCATGATATTCATGATTGTGTTAATAATCTACAAGTTTTTATATAAAAATGCAAAGACGATTTGCTAGGGAGTTTACTTACCAACTAAAGCTCTTGTGAGAAATACCCCTGAAATTTCTTTGTATCTGACAACATACAAGAAGAAAACCATACATTGTCATAATAGATTTCAGCACTTAAGCTTGGCATCTTATCCCAGTCAATGACCCCAGCATAAACGATTGCCTTATCTGGCAAGCCTGTACTTTTATTCATAAAAGCCCCACCGCAATCAGGACAAAACCCTCTTGAAACCGTATTACCTTGATCCGATAAGCTATCAAAAAACTTAATCTTCCCATTCACTTTCACTGTCTCCACATCAAATACAACTGCCGTTTCATAAGCACATCCGGTCCACTTTTGACAATCTTTACAGTGACAGTTAAGTAGCTTTAGTGGCTCTGAGTTCATCTCAAGCTTCACTTTTTGACAAAAACAACTTCCAGAATATTTCATAGCTTAAGCTCCTTTCATAAATAAGATAATAATAACAACACCAAGTATACTGCCACATACAGGGCCTAAAATAGGCACCCAAGCATAGCCCCAGTCACTATCACCTTTGCCAGAGATAGGCAAAACAGCATGTGCAATTCTTGGTCCTAAATCACGTGCAGGATTAATAGCATATCCTGTTGGTCCACCTAAGGATAAACCAATGCCCCACACCGCAAAGCCAAAAATATAAGGCACGGTCCCATTGGCAAATGGTAGGCTCTTTCCATAAACGGTTAACGCACCCACAAATACAATTAATAGTGTTGTCGCAATTAATTCAGTTAAGAAATTACAGCCTTTATGTCTTAAAGCGGGATAAGTAGAAAAAACCATTAACTTGAAGTGTTTATTTTCAGTAAACCGCCAATGTGGTAAGTAGCAAAGCCAAACAAGCACCCCACCTAAAAAACACCCTAATATTTGTGCTATCCATAAAGTAATTACATGTGAAAAGGAATGATACGTGCCTAAAAAATATTTTGCCAAAGTCACCACCGGGTTGATATCACCCTGGGGGGAGCCCCCTGCTTGCGCGATAAAAACACCCATCATTACCGCAAATCCCCAGCCTGTCGTAATCACAATCCAACCACTATTCTCCGCTTTTGATTGTTTCAAAAGCACACCAGCAACAACACCACCACCTAGCAAAATCAAAGTCAAACATCCCAATAACTCACCGATAAATGGACTTGAAAACACGCGACCCTCTTTAGTTTAATTAAGCCCTAAGTAGTTGGCACTTTATAATAACTTCTAGGCATTTAAAAGGCTTTTCATAACATCTCCGTAACTCCTAAATAGCATCTGCAGTACAATTCATGACAAAAAACCCGAAATAGCATATTTTTTATTCAAAGATCATTACCTGTCTTATATTATATCATTGTCATTTTTCAATCTAAATAAGATTAATTATTGACACAAATCAGAGCTGAGCATGATACATAACAATTGTTGAGGTTAATAGTATGAGCTACTTTTTTGAAGAAAGTATAAAAAATACACTTTCAAATATTAGAGAACTAGAGCGGCAAACTCTCCATCAAGCTAGAGTCAGCCTTAGAGACCTACCAGGTGGCGCTAATAAGAAGTTTAATCCACAAGCTGGTCAAACAATAACAACGAACAAATCTGCAAGAAAAGACTACATAAACGAGGATAAGGCCAGAATTAAAATCAGAGATTTTGAATACATACCAAGATTTCTATCAAACTCATTCATTCCTGGAGGAGAAGATAGGTATATAGATGCATTTTTTTCTTATCAACACGAGATCGAGTTAAAAGATATACATCAGTCACACAGAAGCAATATGCAGCAGTCAAACAGAAGCAATATGCAACAATCATATGGAAGACAGATAGAAGATATCCGCAATGTATCCATGTATAAGGGTATGATTACTGCAGGATATAAACAGATTACTTCCAAGGAACAGCTCTTTAGTTGCATACATCAACTCATGTTTATACATTTCATCTTATTTATGAATAGAATTAAGCATGGTGACATGCATATGAAAAACATAAAATGGATTAAATATAATCTAGACGGAGTTGACTACTTTAATATTAGAGCCTTTGACTTTGGTCATGCTGTTTTTGACTGTCATGGCAGGCATGGAGGGCAAAGATATGACGACCTTCATTACTTATTTAAGCGAACATCTCAAAAACTATTCCTTGCGGGAGCTTGGGAAGGACGCCGTCGCTTAAGAGATCTTGCACGAGGGGCTGACAAGATGGAAAAGCATTACCCGCTTCATTCCTTAATTCTAAAACACAATGTGCCGAATTTGCACAGACATAGTGAAAGGGACGTCATTTATAGATTACAACGAGAAGGTGAGCTGCTTGAGAAAAGTCTAAGGTCCATCCAAAATAAAAGCCCCAATAGCCATGATGATTGTTCTAATGTATTACATTTTTTTATTAGAACCGCAGAGCGGATTGTTTTCTTTATTAATTACCCTGCAGCTATGAATTATTAATTTTTAATTCGTACGTAAAATTGAACACACCGCATTGACCCCTTTGATTATTTTAGGACTAAACTGCGAGATCACTGATGATGAAAGAAGATATACCCTTTTCTCTTTCACCGCATTAATAGCAGGCCAACTTTTCCACATGCTGTTTGTTACTGTTTGATATGCTTTACTCATTGCTACAGAAGATAACATGATAATGACATCAGGGTTCTCTTTAATCACAGCAGAAAGCATTGTTTGAAAGCTTGTTTTTTGAACATGATCAAAAATATTCTCTCCTCTACAAACATGAATAATGTCATTTAATATTCCCACACCGCCAATACTGAAAATAGGCTGTTGTGACAGCTGTAAAAACACTCTTGGGGATTGCTGTGTGTTTATATTCTCCGCTTTATCTTTGCCTTGACGCGCATTTTGAACAATTTTTTGTAACTGAGATGTAAATTTTTCCTTTAGCGCTATGCCTTCTTTCTCTAGTGATATAACTTTAGCAATTTGAGTAAAACTATTAGCAAGCTCTACAAGACTCTCAGCATTAAAAATAGCCACTTTAATGCCAAATCGTTTTAAGAGTGCGAGAACCTGTGGTGGCGTTTGATTTTTCCACGTTACCACCACCGTTGGGTGCAGTTTTAAAATCGCTTCAACATTGATGCCTTGATAACTGCCTATGCTCGGAATATTGTTATAATAGGAAGGCTGAGAAGGATAATAAATCGTCCCAACAAGCAATGTCTTATTTTGATCGCTTAACTGAATAAGCTCATGAACAATCTCGGTTGTATTGGGAGAAAGTGAAATAACACGAATATTCCCATAAGCCTGAGAGATAGAAAAGCTAACAATAAATAATAGAAAATATTGATATAAACGCATGATACACTCGCCTTAATTACTTTGAATCATCGTTAAATAGTGACTCCAGTCAAATAGCTTTCCTGGGTCTTTTTTTCTCTCCGGCGCAATATCTTGGTGTCCTTGAATATTTCCCTTTATTTTGGGATAACGCAATAAAAGCGTATTGGTTAAATCTGCTAAGCTGTTGTATTGATCTTCACTGAAGGCACTGTGATCTGTTCCTTGAAGCTCAATACCAATGGAAAAATCATTACAATTCTCGCGCCCTTTATAAGCACTTATTCCAGCATGCCACGCCCTTTTATCTGTTGAGACAAACTGAATAATCTCCCCATTTCGTTTAATATAAAAATGACTTGATACTTTTAATGTCCGTAAAGATTGAAAACACTCATCCTGAGTGTAATCCAGTTGATTCAAAAAAAAAGTCTCAACGTTGTCATTATCATAAGACCCCTCTGGTAAAGAAATGCAGTGTATGACCAACAGAGAGATTTCACCTCTCACTCCACTAGGTCTGTTATTATAATTAGGAGATTCAATTTTCTTTGCAAAACTGCACCAACCCTTATTATCAAAGTATTTATCTAACATCAAAGCGGTATACCACACCCATTTAGCTTTATGTTATTGTATGATTATTTACAATATTCTTCTATCTATGATCAGTTAAATTATGCTAAGCTCTGGCGTTATCGAAGGAAACCATGAACTTAAATGGATAAAACAAAAGCATTTATTGTTAACTGTCTGGCACATCCTGCCTTAATATATTTTTGTATTTTGCCTATTTATGTTCCCATTCGTGCGTTGGCTGCAAATATCTCCGGATTCAGTGATGTTTTTCATAGTGAAATGGAACAGCTGTATTTTTTTGTTGATATGATCAGTATCGTTGCCCTTTTGGGCATCATTGTGTGGTTTGTTATTTATCTTACAACAAAACTCATTCATACAGCACATAAGCGAGAAGAAGCCATCAGCATCCTTGGATTCTTTTGCCCTGTATTCTTAATGTTAACCACCTATATTTTACTCAGTGGACGCTTCTCACCCAGCGTACTTTATATGGCAATGGGCGTGCATTTTTATCTTCTTCGCTATCTTGGCACCTTTGTGATTTTAGAGACTAAAAAATACCACATTAAAGATCAGGCTGTTTTAAGTAATGCCATCAAAAACAACCTTGCCTCGCTTATTGTCAACTCACTTGGAATACTTGTTACCATTATCTTTGTCCTTACTTCCTTCTATGATTTGCTACTATATTTCACCCTGACAACTTCTTTTTTAGGCGCTGTATACTTTTATTTTCGCTACCTTAAAAAGCTGCCGTCGATTCGCTGTCGTACGGTTATATTTTGCTTGCTGCCATTTTTACTTGGCGCAGTTATTGCAATGCTTGCAGGCTTTATTATGTACCGCTGGCACTTTTTTGCCTCATGGCTTATTTTATTCTCATTTATAGCCGTGACCATTGCACTTTGCTACCAAGCAAAGCCACGTTATGCATTAATGTATATTTGCAATTTATCCCAGTATTCTCTTGTGCTTGTAACCATTTTATCCTCATTGATCCTCTTTGTGCTGTCACCTAATATTCCTGTCAAATTGTATGATTGGCTGTATATTTTTGAGCCTGTATTCTCACTTGTGATTGTTATTTTTTATTTAATTCAAATCTTTAAACAAAAAACA
Organism: Fangia hongkongensis FSC776 = DSM 21703; assembly: GCF_000379445.1. GTDB lineage: Bacteria > Pseudomonadota > Gammaproteobacteria > Francisellales > Francisellaceae > Fangia > Fangia hongkongensis. The sequence continues at coordinate 57,583 of NZ_KB902272.1, read as the reverse complement.
GAAATAACCGACCAAAAAATTGCAAGCGCTATTTTCAAAAGCAGCTTTTGGCTTATTCCTTTTGCTATTACAATAGCCATTATGCCATTTGATAGTATCAGTATTGTTGTCATTGCATTACTGGTTTTTTTATTGTGCTATGCCATTATTGAATATCACGCATCTTTTAATACTTCACATATTATCTATATCAATAACTATAGTGCTCAAACGAATACACTTTTAAATATTTATACCGAAATCATTCGCTCGGGACTGATGCCTGTTTTATTTATAGTCACTCTATCTGCTGTGAATCATCTCTACCCTGAGCTTGTATTTTCCAGTCAAATTATTAGTGTTCTTTTAATTCTATCGGCAATTGTATTTATATTTAACGCTGTGAGTTTTGCTTATTTGAGAAAGTGTTTTTAAAAATCTCATGATACTTATTAAAAAAACTTTGATAAATACTCAATCAATCAGATAAAAGTATATTGAAAAAGATCCGAGCATCTCAGTAAAAAAGAAATCTTATTGTGACCACCATATCGAAAACAAAAAACCCCACATTAAATGTTAAATGCAGGGTTATAAAAATGATATATTGGAATAGATTAAAAGCTGATTACGCTTTTTTCAATGGTACTGGAATACTTGCTTCAACACGCTGATTAATAGAGCGATTTTCAGTTGATGTATTTGGTACCAATGGTTTTGTATAACCATAACCTACAACTTCAATATTGGTTGCATCCATACCTTGTGAAACAAGATAAGATTTCACAGCTAACGCACGATTAGTTGAAAGGCGCTTGTTATATTCAGCATAAGCTGGACCTTTTTTACCTTGAGAAGCATAGCCGTTAAGCACAACCGTATTAATGTTATACTCATGCATAAAGCTCACCAAATTATCAATCGCTGATTTTGCACCAGAAGTAAGCGCATAGCTATCGTAATTAAACTTTGCATCCAAGTGCATAGTAACTTTATCACCATCAACAGTATAACAACCTACTGATTCACGTGTTGCATCAGTAGTATTTGACTGGCATTCAAGTACATTTTTTGGTAAAACATATTTTGCATGATAGTGTGACTCACGTTTCTCTTGCGCAGCACTCATCGGCGCTGATTGGTATGTGCTATCAGCACCACCAAAGTAAACACCTAAGCCTAATGTTACTAAGCTACCGTTTGGCGTTTTGGAGCCAAATGCTTGGATATAGCGATAATCCAAAGAAGCATACGCATTTGAAGCAAGTTCATATTTCACACCAACGCCAGCATCTAAACCAAAGCTATTTGTTGTCAACTTAGTATAACCTGCACCTAAGGCAACATATGGTGTGAACTTAGAGCTATTTGGTAAATTCCAAATCCCTTCAGCTAATGCAATACCTTGATCATTAGTCAGATAGCTAATGTTTAGTTGCGCCGCTAAATTTTTATTAAAGCCATAACCTACTGTTCCACTTGCAGCAGGGCCGCTTGAGCTATAACTATGGTTAAAATAGCCACCTAAGCCTAAACCGCCATAAAATTGATTGCTATGATCAGTTGCGGCAAAGGCGCCAGTGCATAAAGCAGCACCAAGAATACTTACAATAAGTTTTCTTTTCATGATTTTTCCTTCAGATGTTTGTGTTAACAAGACTCAATTGACACCAGTATAGCAAATTTTCGTTTAACAAAAAGGCTATTTATAGCTTTCTTCGCAATCTTCGCCTTTTAATATGCTTATTGCAAATCATCCTATCATAGGCGGATCAAAACTCTTTACTCTACATTTGATGCAAGCACCTCTCGTATTGCCAAAGGTGCCGTGCCACCTTGCACCTTCTTAGAGTTCAAAGCAAAATCAATCGTTAAAACAGCATAAACATCGCTTTCAATGACAGCTGAAAAGGCTTTAAACTCTTCTATTGTTAATGCTTTAAGCGGTTTATTATTTTCAATTGCATAGGCTGTTATCTCCCCGACAATGTGATGCGCCTCTCTAAAAGGAACATTCTTTTTTGCTAAATAATCAGCAAGCTCTGTTGCCACTGAAAAGCTTTTCTCATGATTTTTTGGATGAATTAGCACACTTTCAATCGTTATGTTGCTGACTTTTAAAATCATCTCAATTTCAGATGCACTTTGAAACAATAGCTCCTTATCTTCTTGAAGATCTTTATTATACCCAGATGGCATTGCCTTTAACGTTGTTAAAAGCGCCATAAGATTGCCATATACACGCCCTGTTTTGCCACGCACAAGCTCCATCGCATCTGGATTTTTCTTCTGTGGCATCAATGATGAACCAGTTGTTACCAAATCACTCATTTCAATGAGATTAAATTCACTCGTAGAGTAAATAATAAAATCCTCAGCAAGGCGACTTAGATGCATACCAAGAAGACTCGTGTGCGATAAAAACTCAACGATATAATCTCTATCACTTACAGCATCAAGACTATTTAAACAAAGTCCCTTGAACCCTAAGGTGTCCGCAATGAGCTTTCGATCAATCTGCCAAGCGTTCCCTGCGATTGCACCAAGCCCCAAAGGAGAGTAATCAACATGTGATAACAGCTCTTCAAAACGTAGCTTATCTCTTTTGAGCATTTGATAGAACGATAAAAAATAATGCCCCCATGTAATCGGTTGAGCCTGCTGTAAATGCGTGTAGCCCATAAGTACATCATCAATATGCTGATTTGCCTTTTGTTTCAGTGTGCACATAAGTGCTTTGATTAATGCAATAATCTCACTAAGTTTATCTTTAAGCCAAAGACGCGTTGCACAGGAGACTTGCTCATTTCTGGAGCGTCCCGTATTCACCTTGTAGGCAACATCACCTATTTTATTAACAAGCAGATTTTCCACCAAAGTATGGATATCTTCAACACCACTTTCAATGGCAGTTTGTAAAGTAACTTTATTGCTCTTAAGCTCATCGTCAATTTCATCGAGCGCTCTATGGATTAATGTGAGCTCTTTATAAGAAATCACATCCAGTTTAGATAAGGCCAAAGAAAACGCTTTTGTTGCTTGGATGTCATAAGGTGCCAAGCGATAATCAAAACTTAACGACTCATTAAAAAAGACAAATAACTGATCGTTATCATCCTTAAAGCGCCCACCCCATAGTTTATGTGTTTGTGTCATCATTTTTCCTTATCTAAATCTAATGCCGTATTGTTTGTCATATAGGATTGTAATGTGTCAGATTCAAGCGTCAGTGCTTCTATCATACGCATAAAGAAATGAATCCCATCGTCTATTTGCTGGATATAAATATATTCATCTGCGCTATGTGAACGCTTGGAATCACCAGGTGATATTTTAATACTCGGACAACTTAATACCGCTTGATCTGAGGTTGTTGGAGAACCATAGGTTTTAATCCCAAAACGCTGTATTAAGGCTAAAATGGGGTGGCTAGAGGGGGTACTTGAAGGCTTAATACGCATTGATCTTGGTGTGACGACTGCCTGCATATGGCTTTGCATAATATTAAGCACCGCCTCATTGTTATAACAATCGGTTGTTCTTACATCAACGACAAAATGACATTTATCAGGTACAACATTATGCTGAGAGCCAGCTTGAATCACCGTTGCAGACATTTTAACATCACCTAATGTCTTAGATTTGTTTTCAAATTGATAGCTATGGAGCCAGCTGATATCTTTTAGTGCAATATCAATGGCATTCACTCCCTCATCTCTTGCAGCATGACCTGATTGACCAAATGCCACACAATCACAAACCATCAGTCCCTTTTCACTAATCGCGGCCTCAAGTGAAGTTGGCTCACCGACAAAGGCAAAATCAATTTTCCCCATCTCTTTTAATGCTAAGCTTAAGCCATTGACACCTGATACTTCTTCCTCGGCTGCTGCACAAAATACTAAATTAAAGCCAAGCTTCTCTTTGGAAAATCGCTCATATGCTATAAGCATTGAGCTGAGCGCCCCACCTGCATCATTTGCACCGAGTCCATATAACTTCCCATCTATTATCTCGGCTTTAAATGGATCTTTAGTATAACTTTTTGCCGGTGGTACTGTATCATGATGCGAGACAAGTAAAACACTAGGCAAATCTGGATCAAAATGTTTTGATTTTGCATAAACATTATTCCCAATGCGCTTAGGCTCAAGTGCTTTTTTTTCCATCCAGTTGTAAATATACTCAGCGCTTTTATCTTCTTTTGTTGATAGTGATGGGATTTCAATCAACCCTGTTAAAAAGCCGACAGCTTCATTTAATTTCTCTGACATACTGTGTATCTTCCTAGTTTAACTTAGATTTGAATATGACATTATTACTACGCTTCAATCGTCGTCCCCATAAATTTATGACCATTAATCTTCTGAGTTAATAACACAGGGTTACTGATATAAATACAGCTAACATTTGCATTAAGTGCTTTAAAACAATTATCCAATTTGGGGATCATGCCACCTACAATGTATCTTTTCTCTTTGTAAGTTTTATAATCTGCATAATTAAGCTTTGAGATAAGTGTTTTTTGATCTGAAATATCACGATACACCCCCTCTAAATCAAAGCAATAGTATAAATACACACTCCCTGATAAAGCATAAGACAACGCGCTTGCAACTTCCGTAGCGATAGTATCTGCATTGGTATTTAATAATTGACCCTTTCCATCATGTGTTACAGGCGCAATCACCGCCAAAGCATTCATCTCAAAGAGTTGTACAAAAGCCTCAACATTGACCCTTTTAATATCGCCTACTAAGCCATAATCTATCTCTTTTTGAGGGGGACGCTTCCCACTGCGAATAAGATCTAAATCCGCACCCGTCAGTCCAAGCGCATTGATCTGATTTTTTTGTAGCATCGATACTAGGGATTTATTAATACTGCCTGCCAAAAACATCACAATAGCCTCAAGGGAGCGCTCATCAGTGATGCGTCTGCCATCAACAAATAAAGGCTTATGACCATTTTGTTCTAAAAAAGTACTCACCTTATTGCCGCCGCCATGAACAATCACTTTATTGCCATTAAGCCTAGAGAAATCTAATAGTAGCTTTTCAAGTGCTTTTATATCCTCAAGTACTTTACCACCAATTTTAAGGATATGCGTTTCAACATTCATCATAAATGGCTTCCTTATACTCATTTTTCACTAGCTTCTCATTATTTGAATGTAATAGCTCAGCCAATACATATTGTACGCTATATAAACGGTTCTCTGCTTGCTCAATAACAATGGAATGCTCACTATCTAACACCTCATCGGCAATAACAAGGTTTCTCCTGACAGGTAAACAATGCATTACCTTTGCCTGACTGGTATGAAGCAGTTTTTTATGATCGATCATCCAGTTTTTATCCTGATTGATTACTTTTCCATATTCCTTCACACTCGACCAATTTTTAACATAGATAAAATCAGCATCACAAAAGGCTTTTTCTTGATCATATTCCACTTTAGCATCCTTTGTAAAACTGTCATCTAACTCATACCCTTCAGGATGGGTAATAACAAACTCATAATCCATCTTTTGGATGCCCTCGACAAACGAGTTAGCAACCGCGTGAGGCAAAGCTTTAACATGAGGCGCCCAGCTTAAAACGACTTTTGGTTTTTTGTTTTTCTCTAGCTTCTCTCTATAAGACTCAATAGTTAAAAGATCAGCTAATGTTTGAAGTGGATGGCGAAGTGCTGATTCTAAATTAACAACAGGTTTTCCCGCATATTGAACAAAGCTTTGAAAAATTTGCTCTTTCTCATCTTCCGCTTTATGCTTTAGCTTTGCAAATGCACGAATGGCAATGATATCACAATAGCGCCCAATCACCGCTGCCGCCTCTTTGATATGCTCAGCTTTATCTTGATCCATAATAGCACCTTCATTATATTCAAGCGCCCAAGCATCTGAAACATCGATAGGCAAAACATTAAATCCTAAATTTTGCGCCGCTTTGATGGTTGAAATTTTTGTTCTTAAGCTTGGGTTTAAAAATATCAGCCCAAGTGTCTTTCCCTTTGCTATTCCTTGACCTAGATAAGGATTTCTTTTAATCGCTTGGCAGGTGCTAATTGCACTTTTTATATCGCCAATATCATTGATAGACAAAAAATGTTTCATATTATCAGGCTCCCTAAACTAATGAACAAGCGGCTTTAATATTAAAGCGGCATCCTCTTTGCAGTGACACATCAAATTCATATTTTGCACTGCCTGACCAACAGCGCCTTTTAGTAAATTATCAATCACACTGACAACATGAATATAACCATCATGCTCTTGTATATTTAAAAGACAAAAGTTTGTATTAACTACCCTTTTAACATCAGGAAGCTCGTTAATCACTTTGACAAACTTTGCCTGTTGATAATAGCTCTCTAACTTTGCTTTCATATAAGATAATGGTTTATCCGCTTTAAAATAAATAGAAGCCAAGATCCCTCGTGTGAATCCACCTCTTAGCGGAACAAAGTTAATGTTGACTTTGGGCGCTAATAACTCACAGATTTCAGCTAAATGCTGATGGTTAAATGCTTTATAAACTGAAAGATTATGAGAGCGCCATGAAAAATGCGTACTGGCACTTGGTTTGACTCCCGCGCCCGTTGAGCCAGTTAATGCAGTAATATGAATATCACTATCTATATATTCCATAAGCGGAAAAAGCGCAAGCTCAATCGCAGTTGCAAAACACCCTGGATTTGCCACATAATTGGCCTTTTTAATCCGCTCTTTATTCACTTCAGCCAAACCATAGACAAAACCTTTTGCATGTGCTTGTAAGCGATGATCTTGTGATAAATCAATGATTTTCGTTTGCGAAGAGAAGATACCACTTTCAATATACTTCCTTGCTTCTCCATGAGCGACACACAAAAACACCACATCGACTTCACTTTGAAGTACCCCATCAAAGCACCTCTCAGGCAACAAATAAGAGAAATCACTATGCACAGTGGAGATAGGCTCACCTTTGTGAGAGTGACTATGAATATAGCTTATCTCAACATCAGGATGTGTGATGAGCACTCTTAACAGCTCGCCGCCAGTGTAACCTGCAGCACCTATAATACCAACTTTGATTTTACTCATGGCATGGTCACTTTTGTTTGGTAGTTTTGTAGCTGATTACTTAAAATTTTGCTAAAACCCTTCACATCATCTGCACTAAATCGGTTATTTTCTTCTCCATATACAGCACCTTGATCAGCCATAAGATCATATTGAGACTGACAACCAACAATATAAAAATGCCATGGTTTTAACATGACAAACACATCCCCTGTAACATGTTTTTGTGATGAACATAGAAGCGCTTCAATGTCTCTTAATGCGGGGTCTAAAAACTGCCCCTCATGTGTCATTTCACCATAGTTTGCAGCAACAAGCTCCTTTGTTTTAAGCTGTGATTTTGTTAGCACATGTTTCTCTAGTGCATGGTGTGCCTTGATAAGTATCATTGGCGCTGCCGCCTCAAATCCTACCCTGCCTTTGATGTTGATTACAGTATCACCCACATGGATATCACGCCCAATGCCATACTTTCCTGCCATTGCTTGCAGCTTATTAATCACACAAATAGGACTACTTGCCTCATCATTAAGCGCAACAGGTTCGCCCTGATAAAAGCTCACTTTTATCACTATTTCATCATCTGTCCCTTTTGTCATTTGAGTCGGCCACGCCTTCTCTGGGATAAATTTGTTGGAGCTTAAGGTTTCTACGCCACCCACTGAGGTTCCCCAAAGCCCTTTATTAACTGAATAATTTTGGGTTTTTTGAGGACAATCAATGCCATGGCTTTTAAGATAATCAGCTGTCTCTTTGCGTGAAAGCTTTTGATCTCGAATGGGTGTAATAATCTTTACATCAGGACAAAGCACATGAAACATCAAATCAAAGCGAACTTGATCATTACCTGCACCCGTACAACCATGTGCAATGTGCTGAATATGATGCTCATTAGCATAATTTGCAATCACTCTCGCTTGAAAAGCACGCTCAGCGCTCACCGATAATGGATAGCAGTTGTTTTTAAGCACATTGCCAAATAAAAGATACTTCACACAGTTTTGATAGAAATCTTTCGTTGCCTCTATATTAATATGCTGCGTGACCCCCAAACTCAGTGCCCGTTTTTCAATTTCTTTCAGCTCATTTTGATCAAAACCACCGGTATTAACGGTAACGCTATAGACTTCATAGCCTGCTTCAAGCAAATATTTTGCACAATAACTTGTATCCAATCCACCACTAAAGGCCAAAATCAACTTCACTTTTTCCTCCTTTTTAAACCATTTTGGATCATATAACATTGCTGTACACAGACAGTTTTTGTGATGTTTAGCTTGTAATATTGAAAAGTTGACACAGCTTTGACAGCCCTGCCAGAAAATTTGATCTTGTGTTAGCTCTTGATACGTCACAGGCCTGTAACCCAGATCACAGTTTATTTTCATCACCTGTGGACTTGTCGTCAAACCAAAGAATTTTGCATTTGGATAATGTGTGCTTGCAAGCTCGAGTGCTTTTTTTTTCACTTTTCTGGCAAGTCCTATTCCTCTGTAACTAGGAAAGATAATAAGCCCTGAATTGGAAACAAAATTTTTCGCTTGCCATGATTCGATATAACAAAAACCCGCAATCGTATTATTCAGCTTATCAAAAGCAATAATTGCATGAGATGTATTTATTTTTGATTGAATATACTCAGTTGAACGTAAAGCAATGCCAGTGCCGCGGTCCTTCGCACTTTTGGCAATTTGTTTGGAGATGCCCTTTGCTAGATAATTATGCTTTGAATGAGCAATAACAATGTCTATATGATTAAGCGTGCTTTGCATTGACTTTCACCTGAAGGTCCGAATAAAACCAACATAGCAAAAGTTTTAGCAACAATATAATTCATTAATTTGATAATGTGATGATTTATTTATGGCACTTGACACCAAAATAAAAACAGCGCATCAATAAAACAGTGCATTTCCCACATAATAATGACTCCTAAGCTTCTTTAGTTTCATCAAGTGACGGGCAATAGTAAGCATTACCTACTTGTACAACGCTTGTTTGCTCACTAGAAATAGAACCTCCATTATCCGAAAAGCTACCACTCATGGTATTGGCTGCACGATTGGTAACAAGCTGAATATAGTTTGCCCCCAGTTTTAGAGCTTTATTTTTAAGGTCATTCATTGCACCTTCTTCCATATTGGCATTAGAGGTCCATGATCCAGTGAAAAAATTACCTTGATGCCCTGTAACAGAACCTAGGTATTTACAATGCCCTTCAGGCTTATTTGGTGTAGCTAGGATTCTTTGCGCCTCAGGGCTTAGCTGGATAGCTGAACAACCAGCAAGTAAACTAATAAGTGCTAGGCTGCCAAAATGATATATCTTCATTTGCTTACTACTCTATTTAATTACATCGGTAAAAGATAATTAAGCTGAACACCTAATTTGATATTCTGCAAAGTATTTAGGCCATCGTTTTGTGTGTTCTGAAAACTTAAATCATCACCTGAAATATAATCCAAAGAACCAGAGATAGATAGATTATCCCACTTATAACCACCAACAGGCCCTGCCATAAATGCCACTCCCCACTTACCTGTAGAGTTAACAATATTACTATCAGTACTACTTGCCCTTTGTAAATCAAGGCCCATCTCACCACCCACAAACCAACCCGAGTCAAAATGATACTTTGCTGTAGCCAAAAGTGGAATATTATCGGTAGATATTTTAGTCGAGCTTGAACCAACTGTTACCTTAGCAATATCAAATACATGGAAATAGCCTGTTTTAGCACCTATGGTCACATTACGTGTCAATGCATAATCAAAGGCAATATACGCTCCTAAACCGAGTCCGTTATCTTGCTCTGATTTATATATGTCAATCCCTGCAATTGATTGAGTTTCTGTTTGTAAAATTACTGATGACGATCCTTCAACAGACAATAAAACACCCGTTTTTGCCGGCGCATTATCTGCATATAAAGTTACAGCGCTGAATAAAACCGCACCACAGCTGATAGTTAACTTTGTTAATCTTGTTTTCATGGTTTCTCCATTCTTCTTTTTTTAATCAAAATGCGATCAAATATCAATCACACAACCTAAGAGCGGGAGAAATTCTAACAATTGAGACATTAAATAAATAGCGTAAATTTACGCTATTTTGATCGTTTATTGAGGCGTGTATAAGTTTTCTATCGCTTGATAGACATAGTTACGTATAATCTGGTGGACCGTTGTTGTTGGATGAACCCCATCTTCAAACACATAACCAGTTAATTTGCTTGTCTCTGGAATACAGTTAATCGCTGAATCTGTAAGCTTAGCACAGGCTGCGCTTGTGACATTAGTGAAAGTATATTCCTTACCGAAGCTTGTAATAGACTTGTCCGCAACAATATTAGACAGTAAGGTATAGGTGTCTATATATTGATAGGATAACCCAGATAACTTCAGTGCTCCAAGCGCTGATTGCAAAGTGGTATTATATAGCTCAGCAATAGATGACAGGGCTTTATTTTCTGGGTTTTTACCATTTTCAGTTGCACTTGGCGTCAAGCCTAAATTCGGCAAATTCAAAATAATAAACTTCCTTGCACCTTTTTGATATAAATACTCAACATCATAAGCAATATCTTTTGCTGCATTTATCGCAACCTCAGGTAGTGTATTTGGCGAGCCTTGTGCTTTTAAGATATTATTCGCACCGCCCCAAAGAATATAAATAGCACTGCTATCAGCGACATGATTATGCCCTGAGAGATAATTATCAATCTGATTATAGCTCTCAATATTTGCATCTTGGCATTTCTCCCCACTTCTACTTGGTCCTATCGGCGGCGGAGAATATATAAGCTCCCCATTCAAAGGGTTTGTGCTTGTGATTCCCGTACAGGTTGTTGTCGCACCTCCAGCAGCATAATTATTCCCTTTTTTCTCTTTAGTTGATGTCATTGTGCTTGGGACAGGATTTGTATTATTCACTTGAATAGCCTCACCCAAATAAGTTGCCAACGCCTCACTCCAAGGCATCCCCCCAGGTGTCGTAAAGGTTGGTGCTTTTGGTGTATTCGTGTTTGGTATCTTAGGCCATTGATCAGAGTATATTTTGTATAAAAGATCTTGATACCCACCATCACTTAAACTGTCTCCAAAAATATAAATAGACGGCGCCTTTTCACCATCGACATTTGTGCTGGTTGCATAAACACTCTTTCCATTTTGATCGCTAAGATTAATATATAATGTTGATTTCTTATGATAGTCTTCGCTTGAAGCTGGCGTGTAACGTATAGAAAAAGCACAGCTTTTTCCTGCCTCTATCCCATTGGCACAAGTATTATTTACCACTTGAAAGGGAGAGCTCAATCCAGATAGTTCAATATGGTAGGTGGTGCTTGTTCCAATTCCAGCAATATTATTAGCTTGTAGGCTAAGTGTATAGCTCTTTTCGGTAGTCACACCACTGCCAACTTCTGAAAAAATCACCCCATTTGTATTACTCGCTAAACTCACTGCAGCTGAGTTTGAGCTTGATGAGTCAGATCCTCCGCACCCAGCAAGCGCCATGGATAATAGAACAGTTGATAAAGACATTATTTTGATTTTCATAATCAATTACCCCGAATTTTAATATTTATAATGTGTGCTCGCGATATAGATTCGCTTTGTATTTATTCAATGAGCTTTCACCCATTTAGCTTATTCAACAAAAAGTTGTTATATCACTTTTGTATGAAATTGACAATTAAAGATATGTCAAAGGAAAAACAACACACTCAATTCAGCTTATCTTGGCAATAAGTAATTTATATCGCGTTTGAAATTCACCTTACCTTGATTTTCTGCTAAAATTCCTCCAAATTATACAACGCCTGCAATAGTAGGTATTAATGCAAAACTTAAGGATTTACTATGTCTTCTATTGAAAATATTACCGATCAAAACTTTGAAGAAGTAACAAATGACGGCCTTGTGCTTGTTGATTTTTGGGCACCATGGTGCGGACCGTGCAAAATGATTGCTCCTGTGTTGGATGAAATTGCCAATGAAAAAGGTGAGGCAGTTAAAATTGTTAAATTAAATGTTGATGATCACCCAGCAACACCACAAAAATTTGCTGTGCGCGGCATCCCAACTTTAATGCTATTTAAAAATGGCGAAAATGTTGAAACAAAAGTCGGCGCAGCGACAAAAGCACAACTCACTGCACTTATTGACAAATACCTATAATTCCGTTACATTCCCATTCAATCATATTCTTAACTTATACACCTTTATCCTCATGACATTGGCTGTATTCCCGTCATTTTAAATTAAAGAGAAAACTGAATGAATCTAACGGATCTAAAAAATAAGTCTATCCCTGAATTAATGGAACTCTCCCAAGCACTTGGTTTGGAAGCCACCGCCAGAGCCCGAAAGCAAGAGATTATCTTCAACATCTTAAAAGAACATGCCGATAAAGGCGAAGATATCTACGGCGAGGGCGTACTTGAGGTTTTACAGGACGGCTATGGCTTTTTGCGTTCTTCTGATACTTCTTATTTTGCCTCTCCTGATGATATTTATGTTTCCCCTACTTTTATTCGCAAATTGAATCTACGCACTGGCGATAGTATTGTTGGCAAAATTCGCCCACCTAAAGATAATGAGCGCTACTTTGCAGTTAAACATATTGATAGTGTTAACTTCGACTCACCAGAGCTTGCAAGAACCAAAGTCCTTTTTGAAAACTTGACACCTGAATATGCTAAAGAGCGCCTTTCTATGGAGATTGGCAATGGCACAAGCGAAGATATCACAGCTCGCGTCATTGATTTAGCAGCTCCTTTTGGTAAAGGACAACGTGGATTAATCGTTGCTCCGCCTAAAACAGGTAAGACGATTATGATGCAAAACATTGCCTCATCCATTGCCAAACGCTACCCTGAATGCTATTTGATTGTCCTTTTAATTGATGAAAGACCTGAGGAAGTAACAGAAATGCAGCGCTCTGTGCGTGGAGAAGTAGTTGCCAGCACATTTGATGAGCCTGCAGCAAGGCATGTGCAGTTAGCTGAAATTGTTATTGAAAAGGCCAAGCGCCTTGTTGAGCACAAGCAAGATGTCGTTATCTTGCTTGATTCAATTACACGTCTAGCACGTGCATACAATACTGTCTCTCCTGCCTCGGGACGGGTATTATCAGGTGGTGTTGAAGCCAACGCACTTCAAAAACCAAAGCGCTTTTTTGGTGCGGCAAGAAATACTGCTGAAGGTGGTAGCTTAACGATCATTGCGACAGCACTTGTAGAAACTGGCTCGAAAATGGATGAGGTTATTTTTGAGGAGTTTAAAGGAACAGGAAACATGGAGCTTCACCTTGATCGCAAGATCTCAGAGAAACGTGTTTACCCTGCAATTAGTTTTGCACGCTCTGGTACACGTCGTGAAGAGCTACTCACCAGTCAAGAAGAGCTGCAAAAACTATGGATTTTACGTAAGATATTGCATGAAATGGAAGATACCCAAGCAATGGAGTTCTTAACCGAACGCCTGAAAAAAACTCGCTCAAACAATGAGTTTTTCAATATTATGAAGCGTGGTTAAGCGCTCATTCATTATTAATGAAATCACTACTTTCACCTGTTTTGAATAAATTTTTCTTCTATTTTTAATAGTGTTGTATTGAAAAAGCACATATTTTTTCATACGCTTGAAGATACCCTTTTCCAGCTGAAAAAGTTTTTGCTAAACCTCAAAGTAATATGGAGAGATACATATGAAAAAGATTATTCCAATTGCCCTTGCAAGCATCACATTGATTTCAACAGGATTTGCTGCAACCTCTGCAACCATTTCCTGTAATGATACCAATATCACACTTGGAATGAGTGCCGAGCAAGTACAAAAAGCCTGTGGAAAGCCATTTTCAACGCATACGCGCACTACTAAAACCTACTTAAAGTATAAGACGCTAACAGGAACTGTTGAAACAGAAACCAAAATGAAATTTGTTAATAATAAGCTTGTTTCACTTTCTTACGAGCAAGAAGACGAAGCCAAAAATGCCTGAATTACCTGAAGTTGAAACAGTTAAAAATGGTATTCAAAATCATATTCTTAATACAAAAATTCTCTCAGCAACCCCCCATCGGCAAAACTTAAGATATCCGATTGACCCTTTGCTCAAACAAAAGCTACAAGGGAGAGAAATTCTTTCAGTATCTCGCCGTGGGAAACATTTAATTCTTTCTTTGGATAACAATATATCCACCATTATTCATCTAGGGATGTCTGGCTCTTTACAAGTCAATGACTCTGATCAATATTATCATCAAAAACACGATCATATTGTGCTAAAGCTAGATAATAATACTACCCTTTTTTACAATGACCCTAGACGCTTTGGCTACTGGATTATGACTGACAATAACCCTCTTGAACATCCATGTTTTAAAAACTATGGTCCAGAGCCTTTATCTTCTGATTTTAACAGCAACTATCTGCAACAAAAATTAGCGCATAAAAAACAAAGCATTAAAACTGCGATTATGAGCAATCAAATCGTGGTAGGCGTTGGCAATATCTATGCCTGTGAGAGCTTATTTTTAGCTAAAATCCACCCCAATAAAAAAGCAAATTGTCTAACTTTGAATGATTATAATGCCTTAGTTTGTAAGATTAAAAAGACTTTAAAAAAGGCAATTGCTGAAGGTGGCACCACCTTGAAAGATTATAAAAACGCAGAAGGGAAACCGGGATATTTTTCTCAGTCATTACATGTATATGGGCGAAAAAATAAGCCATGCAAGATTTGCAACACACCTATTACAGCTGAAGTGATTGCACAACGAAACACTTTTTTTTGTCAAACCTGTCAGAGTTTAAAACTACAGTCAGACTCCAAGTAAAATATGATTTTTACTTACAGTAAAGGTATAAAAATGAAGTAGTTTTACGCATTATAGTTCAGCTCAACTAGATACTTTAAATTGCTGGCAGAAAAGCTTATGAACAAAACTACTATCCGATAACTCGGGGTGAAACGTGGCCGCAATCATCTTATTTTTTTGAATTAATACCGGCTTATTTTGATAACTGGCAAGCGTTGTGATGGAGTCATCCTTAATGCGATCAATAATTGGCGCGCGAATGAAAAAACCATCTAGCCTTATCGCTTTTCCATCCACGCAAGACTCAAGTGGAAATATGCCACTTGCTAGTTGCGGACCATAACCATTTCTAATGACATCGATATCAAACGCACCAAGTGATTGAAGCAAGATAACCCCTGCACAAGTTGCCAAAACAGGCACCTCTAGCACCCTTTTTTGTAACCTCTCCCAAAGACCATCCTTTTTCAAAAGATAGCTCATCGCGGTACTTTCACCACCTGGCAATATAAGCGCATCCACCGACTCAAGTTCAGCTAAAGTTTTGATTAATATACACTCATAGCCAAGTGATTGGATTTTCTTTTGATGTGCATGATAAGCGCCTTGAAGCGCTAAGACACCAACTGTTTTCATTTATGCATCAGCCCTGTCAGAGAATATCTCATGCGGTAAAAGTGAATCACAGTTAATTCCAGTCATTGGCGCACCTAAGTTTTCAGAAACTTTTGCCAACATATGTGGATCATTGTAATGTGTTGCTGCGCTTACAATTGCCTCTGCGCGCTTTTCAGGATTAGATGATTTAAATATCCCAGAGCCAACAAATACCGTTTCAGCACCAAGTTGCATCATCATGGCTGCATCTGCTGGTGTTGCAATGCCGCCGGCAGAGAAGTTCGGCACTGGCAGTTTACCATGTGCATGAACATATTCTACAAGATTAAATGGTGCCGCTAAGTTTTTAGCGATCGCCATAAGCTCACTTTTATCCGCTTGTTGCACTTCTTTCATTTGCTTATTGATTAAACGCATTTGCTTAACCGCTTGGATAACATCACCTGTTCCTGCTTCACCTTTTGTGCGAATAAGCGCAGCTCCCTCGCCAATTCTGCGAAGCGCTTCACCAAGATTACTACAACCGCAAACGAAAGGAACTTTAAAATCATGCTTATAGATATGATTTGCATCATCCGCTGGCGTTAAGACCTCACTTTCATCAATAAAGTCAATACCAAGCGCCTCTAAAATCTGCGCTTCAACAAAGTGACCAATACGTACCTTTGCCATAACAGGAATGCTAACAGCATCTTGAATTTCCTTAATTAAACGTGGGTCAGACATTCTGGCCACACCACCGTCTTGTCGAATATCCGCAGGTACTCTTTCCAATGCCATCACAGCAACCGCGCCAGATTTTTCAGCAATTTTAGCCTGTTCAGCTGTCACAACATCCATAATCACGCCGCCTTTTAGCATCTCAGCCAAGCCTACGTTAATTTCAAATCTTTCATTCATTTTCTTTTACTCCGGCACTTTTGTAAAATTATTATCAAAAAGGTACTGCGTATTTTACCATAGCTCGTCGTGCACGCTAAAGAAATAAATCTGTTTTATTCATTCCATCATTTTGCTATCAATAACACGCTGCCTTTATATTTTCCTAATGTACAATAGACAACATCACATCCAGAGATCATTATTTTTTGCTATCCACGCTGAAGCAAAGAGGAAGGTGCTTTCACATAATAACTGCCTGTCTTATTTGAGTTTTCCTCGCAAATCACTATCATCTGTAAATGTGACTATCTCTAAAGAAGGAAAATTACAATCATGTTTCACATTTCAGAGCGAAGAAAGTGGTATATCGGATTTGGTATTGTTCTACTCATTATCCTTGGCATCTTAACGCTATGGCATAGCATGCATATGATCGCGATATTTTTAATTTTGCTTGCACTTGTTGCCATTTATGATGTCACTCAAAAAAAGCACACTATTCTAAGAAACTTCCCTATTCTGGGTCATATGCGCTTTATTCTTGAGTTTTTCCGCCCTGAAATTCAGCAATATTTTATTGCTACAGATGAAAGTGAAAGACCCTTTGACAGACAAACCAGAACGTTAATTTATGAACGCGCTAAAGGCCTTGAAGATACCCTACCATTTGGTACAGAAAGAGACATTACCAAGCCCGGATATGAGTGGGTATTGCACTCACTCTCTCCCGTTCACCCAAAAGATGTCAACCCTCGCATTCATATTGGTAACCATCAGTGCACAAAACCCTATCTTGCATCTTGCTTGAATATCTCTGCCATGAGCTATGGAGCGCTGTCTAAAAATGCCATTATTGCGCTAAATAAAGGTGCGAAACTTGGCGGATTTTGCCACAACACAGGCGAAGGCGGCCTAACTAAATTCCATCTTCAAGGTGGTGATATTACCTTGCAAATTGGGACAGGCTATTTTGGCTTTCGTACAAAAGAAGGAAAGTTTTGTCCTGAAAAGTTTCAAAAGCAAGCGGCCCTTGATGAGATTAAAATGATCGAGATTAAACTTTCACAAGGTGCAAAGCCTGCGCATGGTGGGGTTTTACCTAAAGAGAAGCTAACCCCTGAAATTGCCAAAATCCGTGATGTGCCAATGGGAGAGGATGTCTTATCTCCGCCTGCTCACACCGCTTTTAACTCTCCAGAGACCTTATGTCAATTTATTCAAAAACTAAGAGAACTCTCCGGTGGCAAACCGATTGGATTTAAACTATGTATTGGTCGAAAAACAGAGTTTTTTGCTATTTGTAAAGCAATGATTAAAACGCAGATTTATCCTGATTTTATTACAGTTGATGGTGCCGAAGGTGGAACGGGCGCAGCACCTGAAGAGTATGTCAACTACATTGGTGTGCCGCTTGAGGATGCAATTGCATTTGTTCACAATGCACTGGTTGGCTCTGGCATTCGTGAGCATATTAAAATCATTGCCAGTGGAAAAACTGCCAATGGTTTTGATATTGTAAAAAGAATTGCCCTTGGCGCTGATTTAATTAATAGCGCTCGAGCAATGATGCTCTCTTTAGGCTGTATTCAATCAAAACAATGCGATAGAAATACCTGCCCTACTGGTGTTGCCACTCAAAATCCACGCCTGTATCGCGCACTTGATATCGATGATAAAAAAGAGCGCGTATATCGTTTTCATAAGGCTACTGTTAAAAGTTTCACAGAGATTGTGGGTGCAATGGGATTAAAAGATCCAGCAGAGCTTACCCCCTCTCGTGTTATGCGTAGAATCGATGAGCAAAGTGTTAAATCTCTTGATGAAGTCTACCACTATGTTCAAAAAGACTCCTTCCTAAATAAAGATACGCTCCCAGAGCAATATAAAAAATACTGGGAACAAGCCAATTCCAGTACTTTTTAAATAGCATACAGCTCGCTTTCAAACTGCTTCATAGCATTCAAACTTATTAAGCTCAGCGACATTTCATGTATCAAAATTGTTACACAAAGCCTCTTATGTATCAAAAATAATACTCACTGATACCATACTGAAACATACAAAGGGAAAAATATCGGCGTAAACTGGTTAATGCGTCGCTAAACAATTTAATATAGAAGAGGTTATCTATGAAAGTAAAATATATTATGCTATCTTCCGTAGCAGCAATAATGGGAATGAGCACAGCTTATGCAACAGGTGTTACCACTCACACAAATGGTGGGCGCACGAAAACAGTAAACGGTGTTGAGGTTTATGAGCCGGCATCTGATTTTTCTGGAAGCAACCAATCCCAAGCACAAGCTTCAGGTGCAACATCACTCTATAGTACAGAAAACAGTGCAAACACACAGTATGCACATACAAACATTGAGCTGGTGCAAAATGTAAAAAAGCCACAAATTGCAGTGGCAAAAACACAAGCAGTGACTGCACCTGATCCTGTACAGATTTCCAACGGTAAAAATGCTGAGACACCCGCATCATTAGCCTGTGTCTATAATTTGGTTCCCCGTCAAACGTCAGATTGTAATCCGCTTAAAGTAACAACAACATCCAATTTAGGAAAAGGACAAACAGTAGCAATTGTAGATGCTGGCAGTGACTCAAACGTACAAGCCAATCTCGATACTTACTCCAAAGAATTTAATTTACCTAGCACACAAATTCAAATCGTCCCCATGACTTCAAATATTCAGGACCTTGGATGGAGTGATGAAATTGACCTTGATGTTCAATCTGTACATGCACTTCTGCCACAGGCACATATTATCCTTGTCGAGGCAGCAAGTGCAAATGATAGTGATCTGTACGCTGCCGTTCAGAAAGCTTCAGATCTTGTATCACAAGCTGGAGGCGGTGTCGTTTCCATGAGCTGGGGCGGTCAAGAAACAAGCGCTGACAGTCAACAAGATAATGATTTTACCACGCCTAATGTTGTATATGTTGCCTCAACAGGCGATGATGGCAGGCAGTCTGGCTATCCTGCTACCTCACCCAATGTTGTTGCCGCAGGCGGCACTGCAATCGTTCGCTCAAATGCTGAGGTTTCACAAATTGCTTGGGATGATGGTGGCGGAGATCAACCTGGGAAAGGAGGTGGAAGTGGCGGCACCAGTCAATATGAACCTGAACCATCCTATCAATCATCAAACCAGCAAGTCAATTCCATTGTAAATGGGAAGCGTGGCACACCTGATATTTCGGCAAATGCCGATGAGGTAAAAAGCCCAATTGCTATTTATTCTCAAGGAAAGTGGATCGGTATTGGTGGCACCAGTGAGGCAGCCCCTCTCCTTGCTGCAATGATTGCCTCTCAAGGTGTTTCACAAAGCACAAACGCGCTACTTGGAAAGCTCTACTCAGCTCAAAATATCAATAATATTTATGATGTTACCTCTGGGGACAACCAACTTGGCGAAAGCGCAGGAAAAGGATATGATCTTGTTACAGGACTTGGTACGCCAAATGCATTAAGTGCCTTCTAAGATTTCTTTTTCTCTATGATTATGCATCAGCTTGCTTCAATAGCTCAAGTGTTAATGTTTTAGCTGCTGCAAAATCTGTTTTTCCAGAGCCAAGCTTAGGAATACTCTCTACTTTGAAAAATGCTTGAGGTTTTAAAAGGTTATTCATACCAGAAGATTTAACAAGCGATCTTAGTTCTTCTGCATCTCTATCCATAGTATATAGCAAGGAGATTTTTTCCCCTTTTTTAATATCTGGTGTTGACACTGCAAGCACTTCAGCTTCCTCATCATCAACGCCTAAAAGCTGAATAATCTCACTTTCAACAGCAGATAGGCTCACCATCTCACCGCCTAACTTAGCAAAACGAGAGTAACGATCAAGAATGGTTAAATAACCCTCTTCATCCAGTGAGCCTTTATCACCTGTTTGATACCAACGAATACGATTTCGCTTAAAAATCACCTCATCTGTTTTCTCTATATTATGCAAATACCCTTGCATAACATTCACCCCACCAAAAGTGATCATTCCGGCTTCCCCAACTGGCAACTCTTCTTTTGTATCTGGGTCAATAATCATAAATCGGCCACCCAAGACAGAGCTGCCAACTGTGCCTATTTTATTATTGATTCTGCCATCTTCATCTGGCTGATTGACTGAGGCCACAGGAGATAGCTCTGTTGTGCCATAACCTTCATAAATGACCTTATTAAACTTTTTCTCAAACATGGCTCTCACTTCAGGCAGTAACTTCTCTGCACCTGCCACAACGAAATTAAGTGACGAGAACTGCTCAGATGCTAGCTGCCTTGAGCGAGAATACATCCTAAAGAAAGTAGAAGTTCCACATAAGATAGTGGGTTTATATTTTTCTGCAAGCTCACCTAAAACTTGTGCATCTGTTGGATCTGGATGGCAAATCATAAACACCCCTTCCAGTAGTGGCAAAAGCGTTGTCGCTGTCATACCAAAGGCATGAAAAATAGGCAAGATACTTAAGATAGAATCATCTGATTTTGCGCCAAGAATAATCATTGATTGCTTAATATTACCCAAAATATTTTTATGACTCAGCATCACCCCTTTTGGTTTTCCCTCACTACCGCTACTAAACAAAATTGCGGCTGTATGCTCCGTTGAGACATGTTTTACATACTTACGAATCAAACTCTCTGCACTTGATAGCTTAACCGTTAAAAGAAACTTAATAAGCGTGAATTTATCTATTTGCTGCTTGATATCCTCTAAAAGAATAATATTACTCTGACTAAATACTTCTTCAAGAAAAAACCCTTTTTTCTTGAGTTGCTCAATAAAGCGCCCCGATGTAATAATCGTTTTGATATTGGATTCATTAATGGCTGCATCTAATGCTTTTTGCGAGGCAGTATAATTCAAATTGACAATGGTTTTACCTAAAATAAAAGCACACATCATCGCCATAGATCCGCCAACGCTAGGTGGCAAGCAGATTCCGACACGCTCTTGTTCACGAAGTAAAGGTTCAATCGTCTGTGACAATGCTAACGTGCCAACAAGCATCCGCTCAGAGCTAAGCTCAACCCCAGTAGAATCAGCAATAACTTTTTTTCCCTTTCTTGCTTTTGCCTGCTTGATCCATACCTCAGGAATGGCAGGCATAAGAGAAATATAACGCTCCCATGCATAGATATTTTTAGCTGCCAAATGATCCTTTAGCTCCTTATCTCCCATATTCTGTGAGATAGGATCAAAAAAACCCAGATGAAGCCATTGTGGTACATTTTTACCTTTGTTGTATTTAATACATTCAAACCCGCAGACTTGAAGTGGAATAATATGATGGTGTAGTTTTGCGGCTTCAGCATAATCATTTTGATCACAAAGCAAAATACCCTCTTTGGACCACGAGCCCATAAAGCGTTGCGCTAGAATATCAATGCCTGCCCTTTTTAACAAAAAACTCGTTAATTTATCAGGTGGGTTTTTGTATTCTAGAATCACTGTGACTTTTTGTTTTGCTATTTGTCTTAACAAGGTTGCTAAGAACAAATTTACTTTATTACTAATGACAATGGCAGAGGTGTTTTCTGGCACATAATTAACATGGTGAAAGTTACACATATAACGCTGACGACTTTTAACCTGCATTAAATATCTTAGTGTTTTATTGGGCCATAGAAACAAAGAGCCTAAAGCCAGCGCTATCAGAACCAAAATAACAATTAATACCACTACCATCAATCAACCTCTTTATCGTTTTATTTCATCTCATGTGCAAATTACAATATAGCAAATAATCATGCAATAGTTATCTCTCACCAATGCTTCTTTACCGTTAAGTCAATATTCTATTTGATCTTTATTGTAAAGATATGACACAATATTTCTTGCGAGAAATCATACCCAAAGAAATGTTATGTTGTTTAAAAAAAACGCTCACCCCTCTCAAGATGAAATGAAATTAAAAGTAGCACAATCAGCGCTTGAATACATTACCCCTGGCATGAATGTTGGTGTTGGAACGGGATCAACAGTGAATTACTTTATTGATGAACTGGTAAAAATAAAATCAAAAATCAACCTGACTGTTTCAAGCTCAGAAGAAAGTACACGAAGACTCAAAGCGCATGGATTTGAAGTCGTTGATCTAAATTATATTGATAAACTGGATATTTATATCGACGGCGCTGATGAGGCAAATAAATACCGAGAGCTTATCAAAGGCGGCGGCGCTGCTTTAACGCGCGAAAAGATCTGCCGAGTATCAAGTGAAAAATTTATTTGTATTATCGATCAAAGCAAATTGGTTAGACAACTTGGCAGTTTCCCACTCCCTGTAGAGGTCATTCCAGCAGCCAGAAGTTATGTGGCAAGAGAGCTTGTCAAACTAGGTGGACAGCCTGCCTATAGAGAAGGTGTGACCACTGATAATGGGAATATCATTCTTGATGTTCACAACTTTAAAATAGACAACCCTCTGCAAATGGAAAATAAAATCAACCAGATTGTTGGTGTTGTCTGTAATGGCATCTTTGCCGCAAATCCCGCCGATGTCATTCTAATGGCAACTCAAGATGGACAGATTGAAACAATATCATAACAATCTAAGCTCACACGACTAAATAGTGGATCTAATAATTAGGTTATGTGATTGATAAGATATGCAAAGATGATAACCTCATGCTATATGAGGTATTACTGATCAGTGAAATTTTATAATAAGTCTTTTGGCCAATCATCAACAATTGTGCCAAGAGAGTAGCCATATGAAGAAAGCTTCTCTTTGATTTCAGTTAATGATTTTTTACCGAAATTAGGTGTTTTCATTAACTCTGATTCTGTCTTTTGTACCAACTCACCAATATAGCGAAGATTTTCAGATTTCAAGCAGTTTGCAGAGCGAACGGTTAAATCCAACTCCTCAACTGTTTTCAATAAGAATGGATCGATTTGAGGCTCTTCCTCAACATGCATACGCTCAGCAAGTTCATCTTCATCCACAATTTCAGACATTTGCGTCTGAATCTTTTGCGCTGCCTGACTTAACGCCTCAGAAGGAGAAAGACTGCCATCTGTTTGCACATCCAACACAAGTTTATCAAGGTCTGTTTTTTGCGCTACACGTGCATTTTCAACATTATAATTGAAGCTCACAACTGGAGAAAAAGAAGCATCCAACAAGAAATAACCATTATCGAATGTTTTTTCTGTCGCACGATATCCGCTACCTGACTCGATAAGCGCGTCAATTGATAACTTTCCTTTCCCTTCATAAGCACAAATAAATACTTCTGGATTTAGGACTTCAACACCTTCACTTACTGTTAAATCTCCAGCATAAACCTCTCCAGATTTACCAGAAAGCTCAATACTTAAACTACCTTCAGTAACACCTTCATCTAGCTTAAACTCAACTGCTTGTAAGTTTAATAAAAGCTCAGGCAAACTTTCATGACAAGCAAGCTTAGCTGTCTCATCATCAACGCCATTGTTAATTTTCACTTTTGCCAACGCACTACCTGACAGTCCTTGTAGCATAATTTGCTTCAATGCGAACCCTAGTGTATAGCCAAAACCACGCTCTAATGGCTCAAGTATAATCTTTGAGCTTTTATTATTCTTGTCTTGACAATTAATATTTGTCGGGTGTAACAGATGCTCTAATGCCATGTTTTTTAATACTCATTTTTATAAATGCCACAAATTTGCCACATTCTAACAAAATTTCATCAGTAATGACTAGAAAAAAATTCCATTTTACTGCAGAAACTTGATGCACTATCCCCCAACTAAGCTTGATCGGTTCCTTTGCCAATTAGCAATAACGCTATAATTAACATTATGAACACGCAAATAATCCACCTTGGCTTGTGATAAGATATAGCTTGTTATTGCCGTTGAGAGATCTTTTTGCTCTAGCGAACGCTCTTTTACATATGGACAGATAGAGTTTTTTCTTGAATGACCTACTAAAATTGACACACTAAGCGCCGCTTTGATCTCGCTGATACTATTAAGGAGTATATTCGTTTGAAAAGGTGATTTGCCAAAACCAATACCAACATCAAAAATCATTTGATTTTGACTTATCCCCAAGTGAGCTAGCTGGCTTATCTTCTCTCTAGCAAAATGAATCACACTCTCTACTATTTTGTCTTTTTGTGGCACATACTCTCCCCCTGCTTTGCCCATTTGATGCATAAAAACATACTTTATATCAGTATTTTTAATCAACTGTGCAATCTCTTCAAGCTCGCATCCATAGACATCATTAATAATACGAACACAAGGAAAGCTAAGCGCTTTTTTTACAACGCTCGCATGATAGGTATCAATACTGATATCAATAGGAACAGGAAAAGCATTATCTTTTAAATATGTATCTAATGCCTCTAAATACGGTTTAAGTAAGCACCAAACTTCATCGGCTGTTTTTGGAGTGGCATTTGGTTTTGTACTTTCTGCACCAATATCAATCACCTCAGCGCCCTCTTCAATCATACTTTGAATTGTTTGTAAAAAACGCTTGATCGAATACGGCGTGTTTCTTGTAAGCTCACTTTCATCCTCAGAAAAAGAATCCCTAGATAAATTAATAATACCCATCACCTTACTGCCAGTCAGTGTATAAGGTGCTATTTTCAGCTCTGGCAATGCTTTTAACACCAAATACAAGTCTTTTGGATACTCTGGATGCTGCCAATTTGGTGCTATTTCCAAAAGTGGCTCTAATGCAAAGCGCCTTGTTAGTAATAACTTGTGCGGAATCACAAGCGTATCTGATTGATAGACTCGATCATCATAGCTCAAAATATCAATATCAATCTCTCTTGGTGACCAATGTAAATGATTTGGGTCTCTGCCTATTTTAGATTCAATTCTTTTTATCATCTCAAGCAAACTCTCAGGCTCAAGCATTGTTTGCACTTCTAGCGCCAAATTATAGTAATCTGAATCCCAACTATCAGGCGCACCTTCAGGTAAAAGCGCCTTTGTTTGATAAATAGAGGATATTTTTTTGATCTTACCAATATCCTTTTCAATATAGCTTGCGGCTTCTCTTAGATAATTAAGCTTATAGCCAAGGTTGCTACCAAGCCCTAAAATTACATTTGCCATTGTCTTTCCATTGTAAAACTTGCTTGATGGATATTATCAAGTGGAGGGTTTTTGTGTACTGTCAAAGAGATATCCGCAGGAAACTTAAGTCCCAACATTAAGCGATCACAAAGGACATATGCCAAATGTTCAATTAGTTGATAACGCTTTTCCTCTGCTGCTTTTAACAACGTATCATTCAACCCAGCATAGCAAATCACATCTTCTAATTGATCAGAAATACATCCCTTAGGCATCTCTAAAAATCTTATTTCAATATCAACAAGAACAAGTTGCTTTTGCTGCTGCTCAAAATCATATACACCAAGGTATACTGGCAGCTCAACTTGATTTAAATGGACTTTATACATATATTTATCAAAAACCAATGACAACCTTTTATGATTCTTGATATTATCAAGGCACATGAAAGCCCCTGCAAGCCAGAATTTAAAATTATTGTGAAAAAGATTAATATTATTTTGACCCTGATACTTGTCAGTTTTTCTATTTCCTTTGCCTCAGCACGCACGGAAATTCAGGCACTTGTTAAAAAATACCGCCTTTCGGATGCCTCTATTGGCATTGCTGCGCAGCGTGTTAACTCCGGAAAAATGCTCTATCGTTATGCTGATAATCGCTCATTTACCCCTGCTAGTAATAACAAGATATTTACAGCAATTGGGGCATTTAGTGCGTTACCAAAGAACTTTCAGTTTCAAACTGCCATTTATTACCAAAAGAGCAACTATGCTAACGGTACTTTAAACGGCAATCTATATATTGAATTTTCAGGTGATCCAAGCCTAACAGGCGCTGCGTTATATAACTTGATTTCTCGTGCCAAACAAGCTGGAATCAAGCGTGTCAATGGCAGCATTATCGTTGTAGCCAATAAATTCTCAGGCAGCTACATCCCTAAAGGCTGGTCTAAGGAAGATGCACAATACTGCTTTGCTGCACCGGCATCAACACTCAATATGAATAAAAACTGTGTTGTTTTTAAAATTGTCAAATCAGGCAGCAAAGATACGCGCATTAAAAAACTTGGCAACACCTCCAATATTACTTTTAAAAACACGGCAACCATAGCCCCTTACTCGGTCAGAAAAAGCTGCCCTTTTTCACTTGTTATGGATGATAACAACGTAATTTCTCTTACTGGATGTTTGCCTCAGCAAGCTGAATTTTACATGAATCTTGCCATTAAAAATCCTGCACTAAAAACACTTGATACCATTAAAGACTTTGTTAAAGAAGTCGGCATTCAATATACTGGTGATATTCAAATTGGAAGTTTGCCTAAGAGCAAGCTTCATCTTCTTGTTGATAATCGCTCAGAGAGTATTGATGATATGTTAACGCATATGCTTTTAAAATCAGATAACTTATATGCTGAGAGCTTTTTAAGGACGGTTGGCTATGATATTTATGGCATTGGTTCAACTGACAAAGGCACAGCGGCGGTTGAAAAAACATTGCATACAAAATATGGTGCGGATATCACAAAACTTACAATGGATGATGGCTCTGGGCTCTCTTTCTTAGATAAAGTAACCCCCAATTTTATGGTTAATCTTCTTACCAAAGCATACAATAGCCCTATTGGCAAAAAGTTCTACCGAGCATTACCAACCTCTGCCACTGACGGCACGCTTGCCTATCGCATGAATGGTCCACTTCGTGGTCGTGTGCATGCAAAAACAGGCACACTCTCTAGCGTCTTTACGCTTTCAGGTTATCTCTTAACAAAGAAAAATCATCTTGTTAGCTTTTCTATTATGTTAAATGACCTAAAAAGGAATCAGCGCAATAATGCTAGAGCTTTTCAAGATAGGGTTGTTAAGGTCTTTTATAACGAACTATAAACAGCTTTTGCCATTTTATTAGCCATAAATGCTAATCTCATGTTCCAATAGGCTATTTTTTAACGTACCATAGTTCCTCCTGTAATGATTGTAAATCATTTTACAATTGATACTACATAGATCAAAAAACACTTAAATATACAACCATTTTAAAGCTTAGCTAGTGTAGTTATGCATCACTATTAGCTCAGCATGTGGAGCAAATGACTTTTTGAGTGAATGATCGTTCAATCAGCTTAATGAACGTTAAGTTAAACAGATAAAACGCCAACATATAAGGGGAATGTTTTATGCTTGAAATGCAAGCATCAAAATCAGCAAAAGCAATCTTTGTTACGATGATATTAATTACCTCAATGCTTGGTATTTTTGTATCAGATATCTATGTTCCCTCTTTACCAAGTATTGGTGATGAGTTTGGCACCAATGCCTCTATTTTAGCCTTTAGTGTCACTTTCTATTTTATTGTTTTTGCATTTGCACAACTAATCTATGGTCCACTATCAGAGCGATTTGGACGAAGAAAAATCTTTCTCTCTGGTCTTGCCATCAGCATCTTTGGAACTTGTATTACACTTTTTAGTATCAACTTTACAATGCTGATTATCGGCAGAACCTTTGAAGCAATTGGTATGGCTGCACCCATGTCATTGGGACGTGTAATCTTACGTGATGTTATCCCAGATAAAACCTCCTATGCAAGGTTTATGTCTTTTATGGGCATCGGAACACTCTTAGCCCCTGTTTTAGCACCCATCGTGGGCGCTTTTCTGGCACATGTCTTTCACTGGCGTGCTGATTTTATATTTATTTTACTCTTAAGTGTCAGCTGTTATGTTTTATGTTATTACTTTTTAATTGAAACGCTTTTAAGCCCTTCCAAAAGGCTCTCAGCAAAGCTCTCTATCCAAACCTATATCTGGGTGATTAAAAACAAGGTATTTATTAAAAATACAACCATTTCAAGTTGTGTAATGGCATCTATTATTGCTTATTTATCACTTAGCGCTTTTTTATTCCAACAACACTTTGGTTTAAGCGAGATTAATTATGCTATCGTTTTTGCCATTGGAGAGGCATTTATCATGATTGGGATGTTTGCAAATGGCATGGCATTGAAATATATTAGCATTGAGAACTCTCAGCGCATTGGCGTAATACTTTTCTTATTCTCAAGCATCTTAATGATTATTCAAGCATTCATTTTCCCTGACAATCTTGTCTTTATCATGATTGCTGTAATGATCTTTAATTTCTCAGCAGGGGTGATATTTCCAACCAGTAGCGCACTTGCTATTGTGACATTTAAAACCCGTCTTGGCGCTGTTGGAAGCTTATATGGATGTTTGTCGATGCTGGTTGCAGGGCTTGTCGGCGGCGCTGCAATGCTTGTCCCGCTGTCAGCCATTCATTTAATTGCTATTTTATTTTTAATTACCGCAATCATTTCATTTGTCTTTTTGTTTGGGGTTAAAAATGATTAGTCATAATGCCTTAACAGCTCTTTGACTTTCGAGCGAATAATATCAATGGCAATTTTATTCTTCCCGCCCTGCGGCACAATAATATCTGCATAGCGCTTTGATGGCTCAATAAACTGTAAAAACATTGGTCTGACCGTCTCTAAATATTGAGAAACAATACTATCAACCGTGCGTCCTCTTTCTTTTTGATCACGCAATAAACGGCGGATAAATGACACATCCATCGGCGTGTCCATAAAAAGCTTAATATCCATTAAGTCTCTAAGCTCTTTATCTGTATACAACATAATCCCTTCAAGAATAAGCACGGTAGTTTGCGCACTGACAGGGTGAAACTCTCCCTTTAAGCGACTATGTGTTGAATAATCATAAATA
Organism: Fangia hongkongensis FSC776 = DSM 21703; assembly: GCF_000379445.1. Classification (GTDB taxonomy): domain Bacteria; phylum Pseudomonadota; class Gammaproteobacteria; order Francisellales; family Francisellaceae; genus Fangia; species Fangia hongkongensis. Next base: position 28,431 of record NZ_KB902272.1, on the reverse strand, counting down.
GGCACCTGAATATCATGCCCTGCAATAAGCGACTTAAGCTGTGATTTCAAAAGCTCGTGCTCAAAAGCATCCGGATGGTCATAGTTAAGTAGCGAAAGCTCCTCTGCACTCAAATGACTATTATTACGATAATAATGATCCTCTGACAGCACCGTGACTCTTTGTGAGTCTATTTCCTCTAATTCCTCAACGATGGTGTTCGACAACAAGCTCTTTCCTGAACCTGATCCACCAACAACACCAATTATAATAAGACTTTTATTTTTCATGAACTAAAAATAGACTAGGGATTTCGTCACTATTGTAACGAATTTTATAAAAAAATCAGCAATATAATTTTGCTAAATTCAATTGTGTACGATTATAGCGTGTCTTCCAGCAATTTTGTTGATTTTACAATCTGATCAATTGCTTTAAGTTGCTGAAGTAATGGCTTCATTTTTTGAATTGGCCATGCATTCGGACCATCGCTTAATGCTTTATCTGGATTTGGGTGTGTTTCCATAAATATCCCTGAAATACCTGCGGCCATCGCAGCCCTTGCTAAAGTAGGCACAAATTCTCTTTGCCCCCCTGAAGCATGCCCTTTACCGCCTGGTAATTGCACTGAATGGGTTGCATCAAAAACAACAGGACAGCCTGTCTCTCTCATCACTGCCAATGAGCGCATATCCGAAACAAGATTATTATAACCAAAACTAGCGCCACGCTCACACATCATAATGCCTTTATTACCTGTGCTTAGCGCTTTATTGGCAACTTGTTTCATATCCCAAGGCGCAAGAAACTGCCCTTTTTTAATATTCACTGGCAAACCTTGCTCACATACTTTAACAATAAAGTTTGTTTGTCTGCACAAAAATGCAGGCGTTTGTAGCACATCAACCACAGAAGCTACTTCATTAAGTGGCGTATCTTCGTGTACATCTGTTAATACAGGCACATTGATTTGAGATTTCACTTTCTGTAAAATCTCAAGCCCTTTTTCAATGCCCGGGCCACGAAAGCTATCTATTGACGAGCGATTTGCTTTATCAAATGATGATTTATAGATAAAAGGAATATTCAAATCATCTGTGAGCTCTTTTAAATACCCTGCTGTTTCAATTGCTAGCGCTTCTGATTCAATGACACAAGGCCCTGCAATCAAAAAAAAGGGCTGATCAATACCAACATTGAAATCTAATAGTTTCATTCTATGTACCTATGAATTTAATCTGCCACTAGTGTAATCTGAGTTCTAAATATTGAAAAGGAGTTTTCAATACTTTCATCATACAGCTGCACATTAATTTCTTTGCAATTAAACCCCGAAAATAGCTTGAGTGCTGATATAATTATACTATTGACAGATTTAAATATAATCACTGTATGGGTTATCGCATCTCTAAAGTTTACACAAAAACAGGTGATCAGGGACAAACCGCACTCTCTGATAACAAGCGTATTTTCAAACATCACCCGATGGTTGAGATGATTGGGCAGATTGATAGCTTAAATGCAAGCATCGGTGTTGTTGTTGCTTTTAGTGATAACAAAAGCATCAATGAAACACTGCAACATATCCAGCATCAGCTTTTTAATATTGGAGGACATTTATCCTACCCTGAAAGCCCTTCTATATCGGATGCAGATATCAAACATCTTGAAGATATGATTGATCGATATAATGATCAGCTGCCCCCACTTAAAGAGTTTATTTTACCCGGTGGCTCGAAAGCAGCTTCGCTTTGTCATCAAGCAAGAACAACTGCGCGAGCTGTTGAGCGCTATTATGTAGAGCTGATGCAAAAAGAAATCATACAAAACAAGATGATTTTACAATACTTAAATCGCCTATCAGATCTGTTATTTGTACTTGCAAGATACTTTAACTATGATCAAAATCATATAGAAACGCTATGGGCAAGCCATAGAGTTACAACACAACAAAACGATTAGGTTCTCGCATGAAAATTATTATATTAGGCGCCGGTCAAGTGGGTAGCTCACTTGCCAAATCACTGCAAAAAGAACATGATGTCAGCGTCATTGATCAAAATGCTGTGCGCTTAAGAAGAATTCAAGATCACTTTGATGTCAGGACAATCTGCGGCTCGGCGTCCCATCCGAACATTCTAGAAGATGCTGGAGCCGGTGATGCTGATATGATCATTGCTGTAACCAACAATGATGAGGTGAATATCGTTGCCTGCCAAATCTCTTATAGCCTATTTAAAATTCCGACTAAAATTGCCAGACTTCGCAATAAAAACTATGGTAAATATCCACAGATTTTCAATAATGATAATATACCGATCGATCTTATCATCAACCCCTCAGAGTTAGTTACACAAAGGCTACTTCGACTTGTTGAACACTCAGGAAGCTTTCAAATTGTTGATTTTGCTAATGGTCGATTACAACTTGCCGGCAGCTCCATTGCTGAGAATTCACCACTTAACGGCATGACGATCAAAGAATTTCGCCAAGAGCTGCCTGATATCGATGCGCGCATTGTTGGTATTTACCGCAAAAAGAAAAATATCCTTGTCAGAGCTGATACGATCTTACAGGCACATGATGATGTATTTTTTATTGCTGAGAAAATTAATATCCCTGCGATATTAAGTGAGTTTCAACCTCAGCAAACAAAGTTTAAAAAAATCTTTATTGCCGGTGGCGGGAATATTGGCGTCGGTTTAGCTAAACGTCTTGAGAAAGATTATTTTGTTAAAATTGTTGAAAACAATTATGAAAAATGCCATCTGGCAGCTGAGGTTTTAGATCATACCACCGTTCTTTCAGGCGATGCATCAGATGCTGAGCTTCTAAATGCTGAAAGTATTGATGATACCGATTTATTCTGCGCCGTTACAAATGATGATGAAGCCAATATCATGTCAGCGATGCTTGCTAAAAAGATGGGCGCAAAAAGCACCATCGCACTTGTTAATAGCTTAAGCTATGCCCAACTGATCGATGATACTCACTCAATCGATCGGGCAATTTCCCCACAAAGAATTACCATTGGGGTGATTCAAACTTACCTCAGAAAAGGTGATATGACTAACATCTATTCGCTTTATGCAGGTCAAGCCGAGGCGATGGAAATTGTTGTTCATGGCAGTGCTGATAACTCTCCTATTGTAGGCAAAAGTATTCGTGGGCTTAATCTGCCACCACAGGTAATGATCGGCGCCATTGTTAGAGATAATCAAATTATGATTGCCCATGATGACTATATCATTGAATCAGGAGATGCCATTGTGATTATTGTCACCGATATAGACTATGTCCCAATGGTTGAAAAAATGTTTCAGGTATTACCTGTCTTTCTATAGTTTAACCGCTTTTAACACCCGCAAAATATGTTGAATATTCTTGCACCTGATTACAAGATAGACTAGAATTCTAGGCCTGTTTAATCGCCTGATATAATTATAACAACCTTATGGAAACACAAACTATTCTTGACAGTACTATTGATGCACTAGAATCTATTAAAGCCGAAGATATTAGTGTAATGAATGTTGAACATTTAACCGAAATGATGAGCTATGTCGTTGTTTGTACAGCCACCTCTGTAACACATGCAAAAGCATTAGCAAATAACCTACAACAAGAAATCAAAGCAAAAAACATCCCCATCCTTGGTGTTGAGGGACAATCAAAAAGCGACTGGGTACTGGTTGATTTAGGTGATATTATTGTTCACATCATGTTAAAAGAGACGCGCGATTTTTACCAACTGGAAAAACTCTGGGACTTAAAGCCAAGCACTCAGCAGGATTAACTTAACACATTCACAAAGGATAGCGTGAATTATGTCTTTTCAAACACTTGCAAAAAACACCATCGCTTATGGAATACTCTGTATTATCCTGTGCATCATCAGCTATATCTATGTTGATAGAATCCTTGCCATTTCAATGAATATGTCCATTAGTGGTGGTTTGATTGATAGCATATTTAAACTATTAGACGATATTGCTGACCCTAACACATGGGCAGGGATATTTGTCATTGTGTTTTTAATTAGCCTCTGGAAAGCCTTCCGTAAAAAGCATAGTCAAAAGCTTTATGTATTTACCTTAGCGCTTTTTATTGCCTTAGCAGTTGCCAGCGTATTGAAATTTTCTCTTGCGCGCTATCGCCCTGATTTATATTTATCAGAAGGGCTCTATGGCTTTCATTTTCTCTCCATGCATTCAACATTTAATAGCTTCCCATCAGGACATGTAACTTTAAACTTTGCAGGACTACTTGCACTTGGTTATGTCGTGAATAAAAAAAGCTTTGCCAATATAATGCTGATTCTTGCCATTATCATTGCTATCTCTAGAATCCTATTAGATAAGCATTTTTTAAGTGATGTTTTAGCTGGAATGTATATTGGTATTTTCTCCTACCTTTGGGCACGCTATCTTGTTGAACTGTACTTTTCAAAAAGGCAAACCAGACACTCTAGCCAACCACACAACTGACCCAGCAACGTATAAATAAATCTTTTTTATTAATACGATAAGAAATAAGTGTGATATTTTTTTTGCCCAACTGCATACAATTTCATATGATGAATAATCCGTTGAGATTTTTAGTTACATATAATTGAGGAAGTGAACCAAAGTGTTAATAGTCATATTTTTAATTTTAATTGCGCTACTGATTATAGCACAACTAAAAGGCATCAGCTTTAACTTGCGGGCTGTCAGCTCTTTAGTCATTGGCGTTGTTTTTGGCATTTTTGTCAAAACGACAGCTGATGTGCCTTCAGAGAGTTTAATTTCACTTTTAAATTTCTTTAGTGATACCTACATAAGCCTTCTGAAAATGCTTATTATCCCACTTGTTTTTACTGCTATTATTCATGCTATTGTCAATTTGCGTCATCATGAAGGCAGTTATTTAACAAGAATGGCATTTAAAAGCATTGCTGTTATTCTTATTTTAACGGGCATTAGCGCCGTGATTGGTGGCTTTATTGGCAGCATAATGCATATTGGCACAGGAATGCACTTTGATAGTGCGCTCAATATGTCTCACTCTAACACAAGCATTGTTAGCACGGTTGTTGGCATGCTACCAAGTAATCCTATTGCTGCAATGGTGAATAACAATGTTATTGCTGTAGTTATTTTTGCTGCCTTTTTAGGTGTTGCAGCGCTTAAGCTTCACAAGCAAGATAATAAAGTTGCCGAGCCTTTTATTGGCGTTGTTCACTCTACTTTCTTTGTTGCCAAAAAGCTCGCTAATATGATTATTTCTTTAACGCCTTATGGTGTTATTGCACTGATGTCTTTAATGACGATAGAGCACGGACTTAGCACTTTATTGCAAATGATTAACTTCATTGGCGCGATGTATATTGCTATGATTGTCGTTATGATCATGCATACGATCTTAATTGTCCTCTCTGGCGTTAACCCTATTTTTTACTATAAAAGTGTATGGCGTGCCCTTCTAGTTGCTTTCACGACACGTTCAAGCTTTGGCACATTACCTGTAACAATGGATGCGCTTTCTAATCGATTAAAGCTCTCTGAAAGTGTCTCTAACTTTACACCAAGCATCGGGGCTACCATTGGGATGAATGCTTGCGCTGGGGTTTACCCGGCGATGCTTGTTGTGATGACACTTGCCATTATGGGTGAGCCTATCACTTGGCAGATTATTTTACTTGTCGGTGCTATTAATATGATTGCCTCGCTAGGCGTTTCAGGCATCCCTGGCACCGCATTTGTTGCAGCTGGGGTTACCTTTGCTACACTTGGATTACCATTTAATATCATTGCCTTAGTGCAAGGCGTTGACCCGATTTTGGATATGGGCAGAACGGCTACCAATGTTAATGGCACAATGACAACAGCTGTGATTACTGATAAAACCACAAAGCTTGATCCTGAGCTCGCCACAAAAGACAATAACGCACTTGAAGGCGCAACAAAAGCTTAATCTAACACAAGCGACATTCTCTATTAAGCTTTGATGGCAATCACATCACTTGCATTCATATCATCTAAGGCTTTTCTTTTTGAATAATATAACCAACACCACGAATGGTCTTAATATAATCGCTTGGAATCTTTTTGCGAATATTGTGAATATGGACTTCCAAAGTATTAGAGTCCACCTCTTCATCCCAGCTGTATAACTTTTCCAACAGTTTGCTTTTTGAAATCACTTTCCCTGTATTTTCTAATAAGCACTCAAGCAGAGTAAACTCACGCCTTGAGAGTTTCACAAACTCACCATTATTAGTTACACTTTTAGCAGCAGGATCAAGCTCCAAAGCTCCAAACTTGATAACAGGGTCACTTCTTCCAGCTGAACGTCTAACCAAAGCACGCATTCTTGCTAGAAGCTCTGATAAGTCAAATGGCTTGGTTAAATAGTCATCCGCACCTGAATCAAGTCCTCTGACCCTATCATCAATCGCATCTCTTGCTGTTAGCAATAATACTGGCACAGGGTTTTCTTTTGCCCTTAATTTTTTCACCAAAGTAATGCCATCCATTCCCGGAAGCCCAATATCCAACACCACAGCATCGTAAGGCTCCGTCTCAAGCGCCTGAGATGCCATCTTGCCATCAACCATCAAATCAACAGCGTAATTGTGTTGCCTAAGCCCCTCCACAATGCCATCACCTAACATTTCGTCATCTTCTACTACCAGTATCCGCATATTATTCTTTGCTCATTTGATAATAAGCCTATCCTAACCGATCTTCAAATAACTTAATAGCTTGCCATAGCATAAAAGCCTCTTTGATAGCATCTGTAGATCCTACATGAAATACAGTTAAGAAACGTTGTAAAATAATTTATGTTGGGTATATACTTAATTGCAGATTCAAACGATAGTTATACCCGAATGTCTTATCAGGTACTTGCAAGGAAATATAGACCTCAGAACTTCAATGAAGTTGCTGGTCAAAATCATGTACTTAACAGTCTTGTGCATGCACTGGATCAAAATAGATTACACCATGCTTATCTTTTTACTGGTACACGAGGCGTTGGCAAGACCTCTCTTGCTAGATTGCTTGCAAAATCACTGAACTGCCTTGAGGGCATTTCCTCTACGCCATGTCAGAGCTGTGCAAACTGCCAAAGCATTACCAACGGCAGTTTTGTTGATTTGATTGAAATTGATGCTGCATCACGCACCAAGGTGGAAGATACACGCGAAATTTTAGATAATGTTCAATATATGCCTTCACAAGGACGCTTTAAAGTCTATCTTATCGATGAAGTGCACATGCTCTCTACACATAGCTTTAATGCTCTATTAAAAACACTTGAAGAGCCGCCAGAGCATGTTAAGTTTCTACTGGCAACCACCGATCCACAAAAGTTGCCTGTTACTATTTTATCTCGATGCATACAATTTCATTTGAAGCATTTGACCAACAAACAAATCACCACGCAACTATCTGATATTCTCACGAAGGAGAAGATCTCCTTTGACAGTGAAAGCACCTCACTGATTGCCCATGCAGCAGATGGGAGTATGCGTGATGCATTAAGCTTAACGGATCAAGCCATTGCCTTTGGTAATGGCGCAATTTGTGCCGAAGATATTAAAGAAATGCTCGGTATGATTGATACAGATATGATCGATAATCTGATTGAAGCTATTTTATCAAAAGAAGTAAATACCATCCTTTCTCTTTGTGATGAGATTAATATAACTGGTCGCGCCCCAAAAGCTGTTTTGGATGCTTTAGCAAATGCTTTTTACTATGCTGGTGTGTTTCAATTTACAAAGACTTATCAAGCTGATAACAGCCCTTGTTCTGAACGCATCAATGTAAAGCTTGCAACCACCTTATCAGCAGATATGCTCCAACTGTACTATCAACTATCGATTAAGGCAAAAGAAGATATTGCGCTTGCCCCCTCTTATGAGGTTGCCCTTGGAATGGCATTATTAAGGCTTTGTGCATTTGATAAGCTGGAGAGAAAAACACACTCAAGCACGCATATACCAGAGAATAACGCACACCCTGAGATAAAAACTGCACCTGATAATACCCAGCGAAAATTAACACAAAATATACCTAAACCAACAACGGATGAAAAAAAATCTCAAAGCACTACTTCTCAGAGCGCTCATAACTGGTATGAAATAAGTCAGTCTTTGAAATTGAAAGGCACAACTTTGCAGGTGGCTTTAAACTCAAAGCTTATTTCAAACAATAATGGCATCTATACCCTGTTACCCTCTAGTAACATCAGCGCATTTGTAACGGATAAAACAAAAGAAAAACTTGAAGCTGCACTCGAGGCTTATCTACAAAGCAAAGTTAAAGTTGAGTTTGTTGATACGCATGATTCAGCAAAAGCACAACAAAAACCATCACCCCAAAAAGAGCTGACAACGCCCGCTCAAATACAACAAGAGAAAAAACAAAATCGTATTCAGCAAGTGCACGACTCACTGCAAACAAACCCCGATGTACAAGCGCTCTATGCGCTTGGCTTTGAGCTTGACCCTAAGAGCATACGTTTGAAATCATAGCGCTTTTTCCATGCGAATATGCATGATACCATCTTCTTCAAATTCAGCGCCAACAGGAATATACCCTTGCTTTTGATAAAACGCCTGTAAATAACACTGTGCATCAAGCGCAATATGGGTGCAACCTATATAGCTATTGACAATCTTTTTCTCCGCCTCGATGATTAGCTTTGTTGCCAACCCTTTTGAACGTGAGCTGCTATCAACAAGCACTCTGCCAATAATGGCTTTTTGCTCCTTCTCATAGATCCGCACATAGGCAATAAGCTTTCCCTCTTTTTCTATGCAACCGTGCCAAGCAACTTGATCTTTATAATCTAGATCATTGTAGCTACAGTTTTGCTCAACAACAAAAACACGTGCACGAAGTGCCAAAATAGCATAAAGCTTATCAAGAGTAAGTGCTTGATAGGGGTACCAAATAATCATAAAAGCATAGCGATTTTTATCTTTCCCCTTATAATAAAGCGATAAGCATAAAGCGCAATAGCGTAAAACATTGATTTTTGTGGCATCGATACCTATCGCAGATTATTTTAGAGTGATAAAGATGATAAGCTTAAGGGGTAATAGTTTCACAGAGTTCATATTGAAGGTAATAAAGGTAATAACAAAATGAATATTGATTTTAGCTTTTGGTTGCTTGTCTTGACAATTGCATCTGGTGTCATTGCACTGATTGACAAATTTAAATTTGAGCCTAAGCGCTTAGCACCTGTTTTGGACCAACTGAAACCAATGAAGAAAAAAGAGCGCCGCAAATTCATCCAAAAAAATAAAGTACTAAAAGCGCCTGTTATCGCTGATTATGCCCGCTCATTATTCAGCGTGTTTCTGATCGTCTTTATTTTACGTGGTTTTTTAATTGGCAATTATTTAATTCCTTCTGCTTCAATGACGCCAACCTTACCTGTGGGCAATTTTATCCTTGTCAACCAAACCGCTTTTGGCATTAAAAACCCAATTACGAATAGCACTTTAATTGCAACCGGTGAGCCTAAGCGTGGGGACATTATTATCTTTCACTACCCGGTAAATCCCGGTGTTGATTTTATCAAACGCGTTATTGGTGTGCCGGGTGATGTCATCTCATACAAGGATAAAAAACTCACCATCAATGGCATTCCTGCAAAATACACCAACTGCAAAGACAATCAGGCCAATAGCTACAATGGCAACACAGCAAATACGATCTGCACGGAAAGCTTTGATGGTTCATCACATCAAATTGACAATATCGCCAGTGCGCCATCTGCAAATTTCACCAATCTTGTTGTACCAAAAGGCATGTATTTTGTGATGGGTGATAACCGTGATAATAGTGAAGATTCACGTTATTGGGGATTTGTTCCTGAAAAGAATGTTGTCGGTAATGCTTCACTTGTCTGGTTTAGCTGGAACTCTCTAAATCACTCTGTGCGCTGGAATGAAATAGGCAAAGTATTATAATGACTCAAGATTTAGATAAACTCTACCGTTTAATCAATTATACCTTTAACAATCCCGCACTGATACAACAAGCGCTCACGCATAGAAGTAAGACAAAAGCGCATAATGAGCGTTTGGAATTTCTTGGCGACTCGGTACTTGGCTGTGTTATTGCCGAGGCACTTTATCATAAATACCCGCATGAAGATGAAGGAATTTTATCTTTACTCAGAATGTATCTTGTGCGTGGAAAAACCTTAACGGATATGGCGAAAAATTTTGAGCTTGGCGAGTTTATGTCATTTGGTATTGGCGAGCTGAAATCTGGTGGACATAAACGCTCTCGCTTATTAGAAGATGCATTTGAAGCACTGATAGGCGCAATCTACCTAGATAGTGACTTCATCACAGCTAAAAACTGCATCCTTGCATGGTATGATGAAAAATTAAATGCGCTTAATATAGAAGAGCACACCAAAGATCCAAAATCACGTTTGCAAGAGTATCTTCAAGCCGCGATTCACATGCCGCCAAATTATGAAGTCATTAATATCACAGGTGAAGATCATGATCAAACTTTTACCGTTGAGGTTTCTCTTGGCTCTCTTAATCAATGCTATCGCGCTCAGGGAAAATCCCGCAAACAAGCTGAGCATGGTGCAGCCAAAGCCGCACTTAAAGCTATTAATAATAAGAAATAAAAATGGCAAGAAAACGAAAAGGTGATGCCATTAATGGCATTATTATCCTTAATAAACCAAAAGGACTCTCTTCTAATCAGGCACTACAGCGTGTAAAGCGACTTTTCAATGCACAAAAAGCCGGTCACACTGGCAGCTTAGATCCTATGGCAACAGGTGTACTACCCATTTGTTTTGGTAAAAGCACAAGAATATCACAGTATTTGCTTGATGCAGATAAAAGCTACTTTGCCACGATACAACTTGGTATGACTACAGATACAGGTGATACTGAAGGCAAAATCATTGAAGAAAAAGCAGCTGGAAAATACACCATAGAGCAAATTGAAAACGTACTTGCGTTATTTCGTGGTGATATACAACAAATCCCACCGATGTTCTCAGCTTTAAAATCTGGTGGTCGACCCCTTTATGAGCTTGCCAGAGAAGGGATTGAAATTAAAAGAACGCCGAGAGATATTTCTATTTACAGCTTGAAGTTACTTAATTACTCACCAGAGAAATCCACTATTGATATCCATGTAAAATGCTCCAAAGGCACTTATATTAGAACCTTAGGGATGGATATTGCCAGAGCACTTGATACCGCTGGGCACCTTAGCATGCTCAAACGAGATGCCTGCGGTCTTCTCAATCACCTACAGATGCTTTCTTTAGATAATATTGAAGCATTAAGCCCTAATGAGCGCTATGCATCTTTGATAAGTAGCGAGTTTCCATTTACAGATAAACCAATTTTTACTATACCTGAAAGTGAAGAAACCACATTCTATCAAACAGGTAAGCTTATGAATACAGCTGAATTACATGGAATTATAAGACTGTATAACACAAATGGCTTTATTGGCATTGCTGAATTTGATCATGGGCATATTCATAAAAAGCAACTTTTTCCACAAGGCATTATAGATAATGACTAAAAAGAAATATGGGGTCGATAGCGATCCAAATAAAGCGCTTGAGGCGCAAAAATATAAACATCCTATTCCAAGTCGCGATGTTATTCTGAACTATTTAAACGACCTTAAAAAACCCACTGTATTTGAAAATATTGCCGAGGCGCTCTCACTTCATAGCTCATGGCAGTTAGATGCACTTGCCAATAGAATTGGCGCAATGCTTAGAGATGAACAGCTTGTTCAGGATCAACGCTATTTTCGCCCTTTCCATAAACCTCAGCAAATCATCACCGGTGAAGTTCACATTCAAAATGATGGCACGGCACTTGTTTCAAGCAGTAATAAAAAAACCAATGCGTTCTTACCACCCGCTCAGGCACGCCTTGTCTTTGATGGTGATATTGTGTGCGCCTGTATTTTAGGGCTTAATCGCAAAAATCGTCTTGAGGCTAGAATTGATAGTATTGTTAAAAGAAATACCCATGAAATTATCGGCCGCTACTTTCATAAGCTTGATACGCATATTATTCAGCCTATTTCTAAAACAATGCCAAAGCATATTCTATTAAGCCCACCCAAGGATGTGATTGAACCAAATACCCTCATCAAAGCACATATTATTATTCAACCATCACAATTTGGTCCTGCAGTGGCTCGTTTCTCTGAGGTAATTGAAGAGCAATCCCCTGTATTAACAGCAATCTCAATTGCCAGCAAAAAGCATAATTTAATTGAAGAGTTTTCAACCAGAACGCTGAACAGTGCCAAAAAGCTACCTGATCATGTGCTTGATAAGGAGATATCCTCGCGCAAAGATCTACGTGATTTGCCCTTTGTGACAATAGACGGTGAAGATGCAAAAGATTTTGATGACGCTGTTTATGCGCATAAAAGCACCACTGGCGGCTGGAAGCTTTATGTGGCGATTGCGGATGTTTCTTATTATGTCAAAGACTCAAGTGCACTTGATAAAGAAGCCCAAAAACGCTCCACTTCAGTTTACTTTCCAGGTTATGTTATTCCTATGCTGCCTGAAAGGCTCTCTAACGAGCTTTGCTCGTTAAAGCCAAGGGTCGATAGATTAGCGCTTATTTGTGAAATGAATATCAGTAAAAATGCAAAACTGACGCGTTATAAGTTCTACTCAGGCGTGATTAATTCAAAAGCAAGATTAACTTACACGGAAGTTGGCAAGCTTTTAACACATAAAGATAATAGTATTTACAAGGACACACCCGATCTAATTCCAAATTTATTTGACCTTTATGATTTATATAAACTATTGGCAAACGCACGCGAAAACCGTGGCGCAATTGATTTTGATACGGTAGAGACGCAAATTCTACTCGATGAGCACCAGCATATTTCTTCTATTATTCCAAGACATCGAAATGTGGCACATAGAATTATTGAAGAGTGTATGCTTTTAGCTAATGTTGCAACTGCCAAGTTTTTTGAGCGCAATAAGACACCAGCACCTTATCGTGTTCATCAGAGCCCGCCAAGCTCTAAAGTGCAAGAGTTGAAAGTCTATTTAAAAACCCTTGGGATTGAATTTGCACCCAAAGAGCCAATTACACCACAGATGTATGCGGTTATGCTTGAAAATGCCAAAACGCGCGAGGATTTTAACAACATACAGCTCATGTCACTCAAAAGCATGAATCAGGCAATTTACACCCCTGATAATCATGGCCATTTTGGGCTTGCTTATGATGCCTATACACACTTTACCTCTCCTATCAGACGTTATCCTGATTTGTTGGCACATAGGACCATCAAAAGTATTTTAAAAGAGAAAAAATTTGGTGCTAAGCTCTATAGTGCAGCAGAGCTTGATGCATTATGTGCGCATGCTTCCACACAAGAGCGAAATGCTGATGCTGCTTCCAATGATGTTGAGAAATGGCTAAAATGCCACTTTTTACAAGATCGTATTGGCGAGATTTTTACAGGAAAAATCACCCATGTAACAGGCTTCGGTTTTTTCGTGGAGCTAACAGAGAACTATATTGAAGGCCTTGTCCATATTGCCTCTATTCCAAATGATTATTATATCTTTGATGACACACGTCACCGCCTTGTTGGTGAGCGTACAAAGAAAATCTACACCATTGGACAAGAAGTACAGATTCAACTGATACGTGTTGATCTAGAAGGTGGGCATATAGACTTTGAGCTCGCGATTAATGGTGTTGGAAGAAATGATTTAGATAACTATTCACCAAACTATCGCTCTGGGACAAAAAAACCAAAAATCAACGCCCCAACCGAAAGCAACAAAGTCTATCATTCTTATAAATCTCGCAGCCAGAAAAAGAAAAGACCAGCGCAAAAAACAGCTAGCACCCTCAGTAAAAAACCACGTAAGAAAATAAAAAAGCGCAGTAATGCTAAATCAAAATCTTAAGACTTACACATTTACGCTCAATCCTGCAATAGCCTTTGCATTTCTAAAATGAATCATGTAGCATAACGAAAATTCACTGATTGGTTTTGCTATGCTTCACCCCACTTATGATATTCATAAATCTTATCTAGAGAATTATAACGATGGCCCTCAGGTTGATTTTGAAATCCCTGAGCGAATCTCTCTTCCTGCTGTAAAAATATGGGATTTCACACTAAACTCCCCCATCGGTATACCGGCAGGCCCACTGTTAAATGCAAAATATGTCTCACTGTATGCTAAACTTGGCTTTGATATCCCAGTGTATAAAACAGTTAGAACCATTGAGCGAGAAGCACATCCAAAGCCAAACTGTCTAATGGTTGACAGCAGTAAATCACTGACAGAAAAAGATATTTCTCAGAGCATCTACCCTTTTGATCGAAGTCCCACGACCACACAAGAAATTGCCATTACCAACTCATTTGGCATTCCAAGCAAGCCGGTTGAAATTTGGCAACAAGATATTGAAACAGCCAATAAAGCACTTCATAAAGATCAGCTCATGATTGTCTCTTGTGTTGGCACTCCTCTTCCACAAAGAAATATTATCGAGGATTTTGTTCTGTGCGCTGAAAAAGCCGTTGAAGCAGGTGCTAAAGCAATCGAGCTTAACTTCTCTTGCCCAAATGTTGTCTCTAAAGAAGGCAGCATTTTTCAAGACCCTGAGCTGTCATCCGCCATTTCAAAGGCAGTTAAAAAAGCCATTAAAGCCACGCCTCTTATGATCAAAATGGGCTATATTGCTTCAAAATCGCATCTAGGGCAAATCCTAAAAGCAAATGCACCTTTTGTTGATGGGATTGCTGCGATCAACACCATCTCCATGCAAGCAAGACTTAAAAATAACCAGCAAGCACTTCCCGGTGAAGGCAGGTTAAATAGTGGTATCTGCGGCAGTATCATTAAAGATATGGCACTTGAAATGACAAAACGAATTCACCATATTCGCCAAAAAGAAAAATATGATTTTATCCTCTGTGGCGTTGGCGGCATTGTTGGGTTTCAAGATATTAATGATTATTTAGATGCTGGCGCTGATATTGCCATGAGTGGCACAGGTGCTATGTGGCACCCACTACTTGCCCATGAATGGCAAAAGTATAAAGCTAATTAACTACCCAAGGCCAGATGACACATGATTCACAGAAGCACCATTAACAAATTGGTTTGTATACGCAGGATTTTGCTGTGAAGGATAGTCAGTATTCGACGCAAATACTGGCCCTACTGTTCCTAACAATAAAGATGAAATTAAAGTAATTCCTATAATTTTTTTGATAGACTTCTTCATGATAACACTCCTTTTATATTTTACTCTCTAATAAAAAGACCCTTATGGGTGTATAATTTCCTAGGTTTGCTCTAGGATAGTTCAAAGTATAAAGTGAGATTATTAAATGAAGCTTAAGAAATATAAAAAATGTGAAATTTTGAATAACAATGTAAATAGCGCCTACTATACCACGCGCAAATCATTTTGCGGTGTTTAATGTTGAAGAAGTTTTTGATAGTTTTGAGTCATTGGGTTGCAGGTAATAGCTCGGACTATTAGCAATATCTGATGACTCAAAAGAACAAGAAATTCAATGGCAGAAATAGGGTAAAATGGTTTGCGGGTGGTATATTAACGCATATACATACCACCATTTATTTGAATACACTCTCCTGTCATATAACGCGCAGCTGGTGAGGCTACAAATGCCACCATCTCAGCCACATCTTCAGCACTTGCCATATAACCTACTGGAATGCTTTGTGTAAATTGCGCCTTTTGAGCTTCCCCCAAAAGCGACAGCATATCAGTGTCAACAAACCCAGGGCAAATTGAATTCACCGTTACCTGTTTTGCAGCATATTCAAGAGCAACTACACGCATAAAGCCTTCTATCCCTGCTTTGGAAGCCGAGTAATGCGCAAACCCCTTTTGTGGGTAGTGACTTAAAACACTACTGATATTAATCACTCTACCATAGCGTTTTTTTGCCATATGAGAGATAAAAGACTTTGTCATTTCAAAAGCTGAGTTGAGATTGGTTGTAATCGTCTCGCTCCATTTCTCAGCGCTTAATTTAACGCTCAGATCCATTGTGCCAATCCCTGCGTTATTGACCAAAATATCAGGCATCATTTTTGCCTTTTTGAGTCTTTCTTGCAGCGATTTGATTGAGACTAAATCAGCAACATCAAGATATTCGGCAATAAACCCTTCTTGCTCTAAGCGTTTAATATCACTTTCAGATCTTGCAGTTAAGATAACCCTAGCGCCTCTTTTTTGCAACAGCCTACCAACTTCATAACCTATCCCTCTATTTCCCCCTGAGACAAGTGCTATCAGTCCATTTAAACTTAAACGCTCAAACATTAAATAGCTCCTTTAATTTCAGCGGAACCTTAGCTAACTTATGGGTTGAAGGCGAGATAAACGCACAATCAATAAAGCCCATATAACAAAGCTCGTTTTGACTATTGTATATTTCATGATACAGCGACAAAGTAGTCGGCGAGATATCAATAACACTGGTATTAATTGTTAAGCTCTCAGGGTAAAAAACCGCTTTGATATATTTGACAGCAATATTGCGAAAGACAAGACCATTGCCCTCAATATCGCCTAAGCTCATTTGATAGGATTGTAATAAGTTAGAGATCGTTTCGGTCAGATAATCAAGAACAATATGGTTACTGACATGTTGCCCAGCATTCACATCAAGGAATCTAACAGGGAGTGTATAGCTAAAGATATTCTCACGCAAAAAGCGCTCAGGTTTGACTAGTTTCATCGATATATCACATCATTCATATTTCACTGAGCGAGTGTTATAACACACTTAATAAGAGAAGATCCAGCCTATCAGCTCACTCTCTTGATCTAAAGCACGCTCAGTGAGCTGAGCATGATTAAAAAACAACAAACCGTGATAATAACAGACATCGGTGTCAACGCTTTTCGGTTATGAAAAAGGCTAATTAAAAACCAAGTGACCATCCCCCAGACAATCCCCTCTGATATTGATAAGGTTAAAGGCATAAGAACAATGGTAACAAAAGTTGGAATCGCTTGAGTTAAATCATTCCACTTAACATGCTGAATAGATGCCATCATCAAGCAGCCGACCATAACAAGTGCAGGTGCCACAACAAAAACAGGCACCATAATAACAAGTGGCGCTAAAAATAAAAAAGGCAGAAACAGTAAACCCACAACAATAGAGACAACACCTGTTCTTCCACCTGCCGCTATCCCTGTTGCAGATTCCACAAAAATTGCCGTTGGCGTATTACCAACCAAACCTGCTGCCGATGCTGCTACTGAATCGACTAAAAGAGACTGGCGTATTCTAATTGGCTGACCATTTTTATCAAACCAGTTACAAGTGTGTGCGAGCCCCAGCAACACACCTGTGCTGTCAAAAATATTAATAAAGAGAAAAGTAAATATCGCCGGCAATAAAGCAACTTTTAAGCTTCCCAACCAGTCAATAGAGAAAAATAATGAAAAATCAGGCAGTGCCACAATGTGACTAGGTACATGAAGTAAGACATGTTCTCCAAAGATGCGCCCAAAGGGCAATGCTAACACACAGCCAACGATAATCGTTAATAGCATTGCTGCACGAAATCTAAGTGCCATTAAAATCGCTAAGATAAAAAAGCAGATAAGAAAGACAAAA
The DNA here is from genome assembly GCF_000379445.1 of Fangia hongkongensis FSC776 = DSM 21703. GTDB lineage: Bacteria > Pseudomonadota > Gammaproteobacteria > Francisellales > Francisellaceae > Fangia > Fangia hongkongensis. The sequence continues at coordinate 10,777 of NZ_KB902272.1, read as the reverse complement.
GTCTGTGCTGATAAGGGTGTAATCTCTAATAAACCAGAGGGCGCTTGGCGAATAAAGCCGGCATTATAAAAGCCCACAAGTGCAATGAAAATCCCAATACCTGCACCGATGCCATGTTTTACGGCATTAGGAATACCGGCAAGAATTTTGGTGCGAATATTAAATACGGCTAATAATACAAATAACACCCCTGACCAGAACACCGCACCAAGCGCTGTTTCCCAAGGGATGCCCCATGCTTTGACAATGGTGTAAGTAAAAAACACATTCATCCCCATAGCTGGCGCCAATGCATAAGGGTTTCTGGCATAAATCCCCATTGCAATGGAGGAAAAGGAAGATATGATCACGGTGCTTGTCACCAGCGCTGGCGCACTCATTCCTGTTTGTGACAGGATTTTGGCATTAACGACAATGATATACAACATTGCCAAAAATGTCGTAATTCCCGCCATAATTTCAACACGCCAACGGGTGTTATTCTCGGAGAACTGAAAGTAATTTTCTAGAGATTTCATGCGTAATCACATCTTACTGCGAATATTAAAAGCGCCATTTTATACTTAATTGAGAGCTTTGTACAAGGGATAAATTTCAACTGTGTTACTTTTAAACTTTAGTGTAATCATACTTGGAAGCTCAAGTTTTTATAGCCACTTTTTATACAGCATCCCTGAGGCCTGTATAGTTTTTTCCCCATTCATATGGTTCAGCTTTCTTTTTAAAATATGGGTCGTGATCAATCAAATGCCTTAAGGCTGTTACTGAGCTTTCATCCAACGGCTCAAACAAATGAGTCTGCTTATGTGGAAATGCATCAAGCAATGTCACAGGACTCGTTCTAAGCGCTATTCCATGAGAACTTAAAACTTCTGATACAGTTGCTTTTTTGTCCAGAGATTTTATCTCTCGCAAATGATTCATATCTTCGGTTGTAAGCCCATAGACTGTACCTACTGATTGTTCATTTTCAATACTTGATGATAGAGACACTGGTGAATTATTAGGTGTCATTGAAGTCATCTCTATATCACCATCTGCCCACATATTTGAATTATGCACCCACACCCCACTTTTCCCAACAAAAAAAGTGTGCGTTTTTTCAATCGTTAGGTCAAATACATCTCTATGGTGACCAAGACTTTTGAATGCTGTTATCTGAATATCTTCCCCTGTAGAATCAACACCATTAAGAGCTGAACTAGATTTGCAAGAATGGATTTTGCCCACTTGCATAAAGCCTTTATCTTGAATATAAAATGGATGATTTCCTGTACATTCTAACTTCTCATCAATATTAAGCTTATTAACCAACACATCCCAAGTAGGTTTATCTTTATGGTGATAACAAGCATTTACTCTATTAAATATCAGCTTCATACTTAATTAATCTTATTGAATACAATCATAATGTTCATATTTTATCTATTTACTGGAGTTATAACATACACAAATTACGTATATAACAATTTAGAAAAAACGCTTTTAGCATTTTAATACAAATAAAAATTATAATAGCCATATTGATCTACTAAAGCAGGATCAACAGTGCGCACAAATCTACCCAAATGATGCAGTGATTGCTCATCAAAAATCGTTAGCACTACACCACCTTCAAGCATTACAGCATCTTGTGCAGCAATATTAAGTGTGAGCATTTTCTCTTTAATCGCACTTGGTTTTAACTGACTTGTTGTTATAAACATCTCCGATCGCGGTAAACTGTTAGTAAACAAACGCTCAAGCAACTGATCATCAATATAAAAAGGGTTCATTTCAATCAGTCTTTCGCCATGCGAAATCCGTGGATACTCCAGTAAAAGTGCTGCCCTGAAATCTGAATAGTCAAACCTAGATGTCCATAACGCACTTACCCTTTCAGATGTGATCAAAAAGCTAACAATATTGTATCTTGCATCATCATTCAACTGCGAAAGATGTCGACCTTGATAGACAGATTCCATATGCATCTCTTCTATCCCTCTTTCTGCCTTTTTTCTTACTGCGGGCTTCTGCATCACCTCAACAGACTCTCTACCGTCACAGGTATTATGCACCCATAAACCAAATCTCTCAATAAAGAAACTATGCGAGTCCAAAATCGACAGATTATAAACATTTTCCACTTGTGAGCTACATATTACTGATTCAATGATAGCCTGAGCGTTAGTTAACAAATGTAGTCTCATCCCTCTCAGTAATGCATAAGCAGGCAAAAATCCATAGTCTTTAATGTAAAAAGGGTGCTCTTTCGTGCAGTACAACTGCTTTTTAAACGATACTCCTTCCCCTAACAGTACTCTAACTGTTAGACAAAACAATGCTTTATCACAAAAAGCGAATGTTCGATCAACTCGGTTAAACGTTAAAGCCATGCATTATTTCCATCAATGATTCACTGGGTGATATTCTAGGCTTCCACTTAATTCATTAACATACGTAAAATACGTATATCCCTAACTGAGATTTTAGCATGTAGTGTGTCATAGTAAGTAACCTTAAAAGCTTGTTATTCATGAATGACTTACTCGTTTCATGGAGCAGGCACAGTAATGGTCACACCAGATAGTGTTAATCTATTACATGCAGCACTTTGATTAGATGCTAAACTTACTGATGTTTTGCCAAAGTTTAGCTGACAGCTATTATTATTGTGATTAGCGCCACCAAAACTCACCATTGCTGTTGCCCCACTTGGCATTTGTGAGGCAGCATAGTAAAAATTAACGCCATCATCTTGTGTATTTGGCTTAATCGTCAACTCAGTTTTTTCAGGGTACTTATTAGCAATATCCAATTGGAAATGGTTCTGATTTTGAGAAGAAATACTCGCCTGTTGCCCTGCTGTAGCGGATGCTCCAGTATTAAACGTCCAAATTGGCCCTTTTGGTATTGGCGTAATGCCATAATGTAAGATTGTAATTGCTGGATCGCTTGGATTTTGATGCATGTTAATGGTAGTTATTTGATTTTGATAGACAGGTACTGAAAGTGGCAAAAGCACACTGGTTGACGGGCTATCTTCTACGCCCTCAGTGCCTGTGCTTACGATATAATTAAAATTACGAGCGCTTTGAATGCTATCACCTGAAACACTCAAGACGTATGCTGTTGGTGAAAGTAGTGTGCTTCCTTGATAAAGCGCATAAGGCGATGCATAGGTTACTTTCGAAGTTGTTGCATCAATCGCTGGCGATGTGCCAGATTTAATCTGAGCCCAAGATGGCGCTGTACACCCATCAGCGGCATTAGGGCTTGGCGTAAATTCAACTGTATAGACCGCACAGCCGCCTTTAGGACAGGTTAATAACTCTGAGGTTTTGGTTTTATATTTGCTCTTATTGGTATCATAACTTGCATAACAGCCTGCATCTAAAATTCTGGCAATACTGTCGGAATTAGCAAAGGCTAAATAATCGATTATCGTTTGTCTGTTTTCATTATACTGACCATTATTACAAGTTCCATAAGGTGGTGTGATTCTCTGGTCATATTCATTTGGATATTGAATCATATTAAAATAGAGCATTCCTGAATCTTTATCATAATAATACCCCTCTGTGAGTCCACCTAAAGCAGTTGTATTGCCTTTATAATTCGCATCAATCCCATTATAAAAAGCCTGATTAAGTGCACTTTTTCCCGCATAGGCATCTACTTTTCCCCAGCCATGACTAGAGAGTGCTTTCGCTGTCGCTTTACAGCTGTTAAATGCCCCTGAACTTGTCACAATGGATGGGCAAGAGCTTGCAGTGTCAGTCACATCACCATTGGTAAAATAAGGTGAAGTTTGAAGATAATTTACTCCTGAATTCCATTGTCTTGGTGCTTTGTAGATTTTAATATCAAAATCACTTTTTTTGAACGTTGCCGTTGGTGTCCCAACACAAATTCCCACACGATTGATAAACAAGCTATCAATTGGCGCATCAGAGTAACTGAATAAAAACTTATTTTGTCCATTATAGGCATTACCACTGGTATAACGATAGCCCATATTATTCATTACCATCGCCTCATACATGTACTTAAGTCCCCCTCTGCCAGTTAAATCTGTCACAGGTTCGCTGCCATAGACAGACATATCACGCGTGACACTTAAGCCATTGATATTATTTTGCCCAGCAACGCCGATATTTACCGTTGCATATTTATGTGGTGACATAAGTGCACTATCTGCAACATTATTGCGCCCTCTTGAATCTGGCTCATCTGTTGTATATGCCGTTGAGAAAATCGCAAGATTGTTCAATGAAATCGGGTAATGATTGAGCCCACTGTCACTACAAATCACTGTAGATGCACCTGTTGTACAAAGCTTATAACCAGAGAGTGTGGCATCTCGATCTATCTCAACAGTTTGTTTATCACCATCTTGCAAAGGGGATTGTAAGTTTGCAATCTCTGTGAACACCTGATGTTTAAAGTTGGTATTCTCCCAAATATTCCCGAGCGCATATTGTGTTGGGGGTACAGATTGCTGATTTCCTTTTAACCACGAAAAGGCTGCATCCCCTGCATAACCGTAATAGCTTGTGCCACCTGCTGTATAGTTATCACCTAACTGCGCAACATTTTTATAATCCATCATTTTATGCGCATCCACCTTGGTAACCAGAAAACGCGTTTGTTGATCATTAATACTCTCAAGCATCGTGCTATTGGTTGGATCTGCGCGGAAATTGATAAAGCGATTATCCTCCATTCTGGCAGGTCCATCATAAAAGGTATAACCCTGAAAGTTGAAATTCGGGTAGATATCACCAAAAACAGCTGTGTTATTTGCAATGCCGCTTGGCAGTGGTGAAAGTGATACTTCATTGGCATTAATCGGTGCACATTGCCCCATTTCATTTTGCTTGGATACATTAAATGCTTCAGTAGTGTTAAAACTTTTATCGCCTGTGCCATAACTTTCAAAATAGCCTTCACAGTCAATATAACGTGAAACATTGTTATTCGTTACTGCGGCAAATACTGAATTTGAGACAATTCCCCAAAAACCAAGTAAATTTCCCTCAGGACCACCCCCACCTAAAAGCGTCATCCCTTGTTTTAAGGCGCTAAATCGACCATTATTGATTCCCACAAATACACCTCGATACCAAAAGGCTTTTTGCTGAATTTGCGTTAAGGTGAGCCCTTCAAAGATAACAAAAGGCGCATTTTGAGCGGTATTAATCTCATTACCAGGTGGCACAGGTTTGGGTGGTGCTGCAATCGGTTTCACGCCAGTGCCTGCATTGACAAGCGCAAAGTTTGTCCCTGCCATTACCCCATCATAACAGGCGTGTCCCCTATTACCGATAAACACAGGGTATTGATCTGCCTGCACAGTTGATGGAATTTGTGAAATATCATTAATATCTTGACGAACAAGCCAATAGGCAGCGCCTCGAAGCTGACAACCAGCAACGGAGTTGTTAATAAAGATATTTGGGTAGTTTGTGCCATTGATATTACCACCAAAGGTTGTAATCCAAAATCCACTTGGTCCAAATGAATCAAGATAGCTTCCTGTATTTGCCCCTGAGTTGGACGTATCAGGAATTTTAGCCGGATTGTAATTAAACCCAGATTGCTGAGCGAGATAATCCCCATCCCAGAATTGATTTTTCCCAACTTTAATGCCTGATTGATTCTTAACATCTGTATCTGAAATGTCATAATTAAGCGCAGCTGCCATTACCCCTGCAACATGATTTCTAACATAATGATTATCAGCGACATTGTGCCCATCTTCCAAATAAAATCCCTGTCCAATTGCCCGCACACAAACATTATTATAGAACTTTGCACCCATCGTATCATGTGTCACATAACATTTATTAAAGCTGTGATGGACAACAGAATCTTGAACACGTAAATTCTGCTCAATTCCAGTTGTGTCACTATTTAAACGATGCAAATGTACCGGATAACGACCCACTAAAGGTTGACCGAATTTCTCTATCTCCACACCGACAAGTGAGAGCTCTTCTGAAGGTGGTGGGTTTGGGTTGTGATGGGTAGCAGTAGGCGCGTGCGTATGTGTTGGGTGATGCATTACAACAATATTTCCACCAAAATACTCTTTATTTATATGCGAAACAGCGGATGCTCCTGTACCACTGACAAGTGAAGTTAACTTAATGTTTCGTGATAACAGCGCAACCTCAGCACGCTCATCAATACCAAAATTTCTAAGGTAGGAATCATACATGCTTTTTGCCTGACCTTTTTTCACATTAAAGCTTTGATCCGCCGCATTGGTATAACTTTGATCAGAAGAAAAATAGCCTGTTGTTGGTGCAAAACTACCAAAATGATAGTGTTTTAATGGTGTATTTGTTTGGATAGTTGGACACTTAGAAGAAAAACTCGGCGCACCTGCAAGCACAATTACTGAAACATTAGGTGATTTAGTTTGTGTTTCGCTATCTGGATTTGCCATCGTATAGATAGTACAAATTTGCACAATTTCTGTTTGATGGGAAACAAAGCTTGTTGTTGCCACACTGATCCAATCTCCCATTTGCCAATCTGTACCATCACCAGCGGTGACATCTTTTGCTAATACCAATAAATAAGGTGAATCACTTTTTGTAGGAGTCGGTGCACTTTGAGATAAGCTAACATTTTTATAGCTCACGGGTGCCTGCACCCACATTGAAGCATCAAAATAAGAAGGCCCTGCTGGATACATTAAATAACTCCATGCATTGGAGCCTATTTGATTGCCAAAATAAGCCAGCTCATTTACATCATATCCTGTCTGTTGTAGTGATTGGACCAATGTGTTATCAACCTTTTTAGCATTAAAATGCACATCATGAATATAGCTTTGAGGCTCATGCGCCCTTGCTGTTAGACCTTTTTTTCCATACATGAAAAGCTTACCACCATTTGTGATGGTAATATCTCTGGCGTTATAGGTAGCAATACTATTTTGAGCAATAGTGCTACATTTACTGGTATCGCTCTGACAAAGTGGCGCAGGGGCAGGTGAAGCACTTAAACTTCCCCCCATATAAACAGTAACTTTGTTTGCACTTGTAATCGGCGCGCTTTGTGAGCCCACTTGAAAAAGGCCGCCTTTTATCCAGATGCCTTGCGCGTAAATATCAATCGCTCCACTTAATTTATCATCAGCAATACAAATACTCGTGTCTTTGGGAATAATAATGGGAGGCAGTAAATTAGAGGCAGAGCCTGTCGTTTCAGTAATTTTATAGACAGTGCCTGAAGTAAGTGTACAGGTAGTAGTTGTCCCTGGAACGCATGTCTTTTTAAGCTCTTTTGCATGTGTTAAATCACTACAGCTTTCACTGGAAAATCCAAGTGCTGTACTTATTATTAAAAAACTATTTACAATAAATATGTTTCTGATGAAATCTCGCATGCTTAGCCTTAATCTCAACATTATTGAATATTATTTCAGTATAGTTTGAGAACAAATAGCGTGCTTATGAATGCCCTAATATTTTGTTATAATAATGCTAAATTTCAGTTTAAAGGATGATAATATGAAACCCATTTTAGCACTCGTTGCATTTGCGATCTCTTGCCAATTTATAGCCGCTGACAGCTATACACGACTGATGTTAGATAAAGATAGCACACCGCAAAATCCAAGTTACTTCAAATGCACTATCTCAGCACAAAAATCTTTTGCAAATGGTGGGCACCCAACTTTAGCTAAATGGACGCCACCACTTGAATTTACTGAAGTCACCCTTGTTAACTATGCGCAAAATGTAAAAGGGTTTAACGGGCTTGGCATCATCAATACCACCGCTGATTATATTAACACCCATTATTTTGCCGCCTATCATGATCCTGATTTTAAAAATGTTGCAGGCGCGAAAGAGTCTAAATACTTTTCAGGTTTTATTGATGGCTTTGTACATTGGGCAGGCTACTCAATTACTTGCAATATATTTAATCCCAAGACAAACCCAACAAAACGTGTACTTGCAGGGAGTGATTATAACTAGCATATACCACCTGCAAACCATTTTACCCTATTTCTGCCATTGAATTGCTTGTTCTTTTGAGTCATCAAATATTGCTAATAGTCCGAGCTATTACCTGCAACCCAATGACTCAAAACTATCAAAAACTTCTTCAACATTAAACACCGCAAAATGATTCGCGAGTGGTATATACTTAGGCAAATATTTTAATCAGCCATAAACTCCTCCCAGCTCTCTCTTCTAACACCCTCGGGCAAACCTAATGTATCTACAGCTTCAGGATTAACTTGCAGCATTAATTGACTCAACTTTTCCACACCTTGTTCACTAGATATGTAAAAAGAGGCCTCACGACCAATGATGTTTATTTCACCCACTATATCAACTTCATGTGCATCCATAAGCTGCTTTACCAATGGCTTGTCTGAAAAATGCAGCTCGCGAGTTTCTGGTAGATTTGCACGAGCATGCTCTGGTAAAAGATGATTCATTGCTATTAAATCCCCGTTTTTAACTTGAAACCCTGCATCTAACATCCGACCCACCCTCACACTATACTCTAGGCTTCGAACATCTGGCCAAAAAGATCTGAACATACGAGAAACCCTGTTAATCGTAGGTGATATTTGATCAAAAGGCACATAAGAGACTATACGCCTCCATATATCTGCTGTAAGTACATTTGGGTCATTAAAATCATTAAATGAGCCAGCTCGATCTCTCTCACTTACAGACGTCTCATGTACAGCAATATGCGAAAGCTCCATGCCATCACATGTATTATGCACCCATACACCCGCATTACCTACAAAATAAGTATGCGCTTTATTAACCTCCACATTATATACTGGTGCAAGCTTTATACTGTTATTTCCTTGAGGATAAAGCATCACCTTTTCTCTTTCCACACTAATACCAATATGCGAAGTTGCACGCAATTGACTCAGTACATCTATAGAGACAAAGCCTCTATCTTTAATATAAATTGGATGCTCCTTTGTACAATAAACACTCTCATAAACATTTTCATTTTCCCCTACATGCTGCTCTATATCGAGTCGAACGACACATTTGGATGCAAAGGAGAACATCTGAGTTACTTTATTAAAACTTAAATTCACTTATCTCTCCATTAAATTATTAGTTAAGTTAAGCTCACCTCATTCGCAACAATAAATAGTGCATACAGTATGCCCAATATAAGTACTTGCAGCATTAAAGTCTAATGTCACAAAGCCAATTTAGCCTACCATGCCACTTAAATCACTTGGAAGAATCACATCCACATCATGTAAAACCTCTGGAGTTCCAATAAAGAATTCAACGCCATCATATTTAATTTGAACCTGAGATTTTTCCGCCCAAGGTCGTCCTTTCACTCTAAGAGAAATACTAAAGTCATGTGTTAACTCAACACTGTCATTCATAGGTTGCAAAGGTGGATCTATCCTTTGTCTCATATAACCTTGAATTGCTCCCTTGTCAATCTTCTCTAAAATATAGTTTCTGTTTGACAGTTCAGCTATTAACTCATCTGCACTTTCAAAACCCTTAGGCGCATCCATTTCCTCTTTTAGGTCATGCCAGTCGCTTATACTGCTTGCATCTGACTCTACTCTATAAACTTGCTCCCAGCCATCAGAGTCAATGCTAGCACGGGTATCACCTCTTTCTCTTATAACTAATTCTTGAGCGGCTTGAGCATCAAGCACATTCATCTCCAAACAACTTGGATTATGAACCCATACCCCCAATTTATCGACAAAATAACTATGATGGCTTTGCACACTAAAATTATATACCGCTTTTCTCTCCATTTGCACTCTTGCATCAGCACAGATGACAACTCTTTCTCCATCAGCTGAAGTAGCATACATGCCCTTTTTTAATAAGAAAGCAGGCACAAAGCCAAGCCCTTCAATATAAAAAGGATGTTCCTTGGTTGTAAAAATAGAGGAAATACACTTTGATATAATACTGCAAATCTCTATCTTCCAGATTTCCTTGTGCTTAAAATAAAGCATTTCCTCCACACGATTAAATGCCACTTTCTGATTTAGTTTCCTTTTCACTCTCTCTCCTAACACACCACAGGGCTAGAGTGAACTATAAATGAAAGCTTTATGTTCTTCTATACGTAGTTTATGTAGCTTCCTATGTGTCAGGGTAATTGTCGCCTAGCAATAATTACTGACTTTGTGTATATACTCGCCAATATTTATCTGAAAAAATCAGGGCTGAAAAATAGCACTAACTGGAAATTTCTATAGATGAAATATATATTTAGCCGAGTTTCTAGAACTTATATGAATGCAGGCAAACAAACTCTAAGAATAAATACAAGTAGTAATATATCAATTGAGTGCACGCTAAACCATCTTATTTATATCCATAATAAAGGGTTTGTTCCTGCGCATAAATGTGCTTCTCATGATCAATTTATATCAATCTTATCAAGAAACATTAAGCTAGATAGTGTCACTATAACGTGCAAAAAATCCACAGTATTTGAATTGACCGTAGATGAATCACATACCTATTTTGTATCAAAAAAAGGGTAGTGTTTTACTTTGTCTTAACTCCGTGTAAAATGCTCAATCAAAAATGGCAAAAATTGACGTTACTTGCAGGCTATGTAAATCCAATAATACAGTAAAGGCTGGTAGGCATAGGATAAAGTCAAACCCTGAGGGAGTTCAGAAGTATAAATGCCAAGATTGTGGCAAATACTTTCAGCTTGAATATAAAGCAAAAGGCAGGCTTCCTGAGACAAAAGAAAAGATTATTGATATGTGCAACAATGGTAGTGGTATTCGTGATAC
>NZ_KB902271.1 GCF_000379445.1 Fangia hongkongensis FSC776 = DSM 21703 | reverse complement strand
AATTAAATTCCCCTAAAGGGTTGTTGAAGACTACGACGTTGATAGGCTGGATGTGTAAGTGCAGTAATGTATGAAGCTAACCAGTACTAATTGCCCGAGAGACTTGGTTATTACTCTATGATAGATTGTTAAAGCTTTATGCTNAAAAGTTTTGGCGGTAATAGTGCTGAGGCACCACCTAATTCCATTTCGAACTTAGAAGTGAAACTCAGTTACGCCGATGATAGTGTGGCATTCGCCATGTGAAAGTAGGTCACCGCCAAGTTATTCCAAGCCAGCAGGCTTCCATTATTTATTCAATAGCAAAAAACAGCAATACACCAGAATCAACAAAGATTCTCCATGTGTGCAAACGCTATATTCAATCACAAAATAACGACACAATAAGCACATCATAAATATCACACAACAAAATATTAATTATACGTTAATAGCACCAAATCATATTTGGGTGCCACACTTATTTGGGTGTGTCGTGTCTTAAAGAAATATTTTAATTTAATACGCGCAGTGGATACAAATTTGGGCTTTTGCAAAATAGCAGTTTATCAATTGTTAAAATAATGCTAGCTTACTATTTTGACTCGTAAAAACGTGTATATTGATGCATAAGATTGAGAAGTTATTACAAGAGAGAATTCTACTACTAGATGGTGCAATGGGCACTATGATTCAGCAATACGATTTTAGTGAACAGGATTATCGTGGTGATCAGTTTGCACAGGCTCAAATTGATCAAAAAGGGAACAATGATCTTCTCAATCTTACTCAACCAGATTGTATTCAAAAAATTCATGAAGCATACTTAGCAGCCGGTAGTGATATTATTGAGACAAATACATTTAATAGCACCTCTATTTCTATGGCAGATTATGGGATGGAGAAAGAGGTGTATTTGATTGCTAAGAGAGGCGCCGAAATTGCAAAGTGTGCCGCAGATAAATACTCTACTAAAGAAAAACCACGTTTTGTAGCAGGTGTCTTAGGTCCAACTAATCGCACCTTGTCAATCTCTCCTGATGTGACTGATCCTGGGTTTAGAAATATTGAATTTGATGAACTTGTAGAGGCTTATTATGAGAACTTAGATGGTCTTATTGCAGGAGGAGTTGATCTGATATTAGTTGAGACTATCTTTGATACTTTAAATGCAAAGGCCGCCATATTTGCGATTAAATCGTATTTTGATGATAAAAATATGGTATTACCAGTAATGCTTTCTGGCACGATAACGGATCAAAGTGGACGGACGCTCTCAGGGCAAACAGTGGATGCCTTTTATTATTCAATTATGCATGCAAGAGCTTTAAGTGTTGGGTTAAATTGTGCGCTTGGTGCGGATGATCTCTACCCTCATATGCTTGAGCTCTCAAAAGTATCTCGATCATTTACCAGCATGCACCCGAATGCTGGCTTGCCTAATGCTTTTGGCGGTTATGATGAAACACCAGAGATTATGGCAAACAAACTAAAGCCTTTTGTTGATAATAAACTGGTCAATATTATAGGTGGCTGTTGTGGAACGACACCATCTCATATCGCTAAAATGGATGAGTTGATTATAGGAGTTAAGCCAAGATCGCTCCCTGTGATAGAGCCAACCCTGTCGCTCTCAGGACTTGAGAGTATGGTGCTTAGAGAAGAGACGAACTTTGTTAATGTTGGTGAGAGAACGAATGTTTCAGGCTCCGCGAAATTCGCACGTCTTATCCGTGAGAAGGACTATGAAAGTGCACTTGAAATTGCACAGATGCAAGTGGAGAATGGCGCGCAAATTATTGATATTAACATGGATGATGGCATGCTTGATGCTGAAGCTGCGATGGAGCGTTTTTTAAAACTGATTGCCGCGGAGCCTGATATCTCTCGTGTGCCAATAATGATTGATTCTTCCAAATGGACGGTGATTGAAACAGGCTTAAAGCAAATTCAAGGCAAGGGGGTTATCAATTCCATCTCACTTAAAGAAGGTGAAAATGAGTTTATTGAGCATGCAAAATTAGCGCTCAAATATGGTGCTTCTGTTGTGGTAATGGCATTTGATGAGAAGGGTCAAGCGGATACATTAAATGGACGTGTTAAAATATGTAAGCGTGCGTATGATATTCTTGTAAATAGGCTTGATTTTCCTGCTGAAGATATCATTTTTGATCCGAACATTTTTGCTGTCGCTACAGGAATTGAGGCGCATCACAGTTATGGGATTGATTTTATTAAAGCAGCAAGTGAAATCAAAAAACTGTGCCCTTATGCTCGTATTTCAGGCGGTGTGTCGAATATTTCCTTTTCTTTTCGTGGCAATAATCACGTTCGTGAGGCGATTCATTCTGTATTTTTATATCATGCAATTAAAGCAGGCATGGACATGGGGATTGTCAATGCGGGTCAAATGACTATTTATGAAGATATTGAGCCAAAGCTTAAAGGACTGATTGAGGCAATTATTCTAAATACTGACCCTCTAGCTGGTGAGAAGCTAGTGGAATATGCCGAGTCAATTTCATCTGATGTGAAAAGCAAAAAACAAGATTTATCTTGGCGCGAGAAGCCAATAGAAGATCGTTTAAGCTACTCTCTGGTAAAGGGAGTTAATCATTATATTGTTGAGGACACAGAAGAAGCACGGTCAAAACTTAAAAGCCCGCTTGCAGTTATTGAAGGCCCGCTAATGGCTGGCATGGATATTGTGGGAGATTTGTTCGGTAGTGGTAAAATGTTCTTGCCACAGGTGGTGAAATCAGCACGTGTGATGAAGCAGGCAGTGGCCTATCTTGAGCCATTTTTAAAACAAGAGAAATCAGCTGCCACAACCTCAAAGGGGAAAATTGTTTTAGCAACAGTTAAAGGCGATGTTCATGATATTGGCAAGAATATTGTTGGGGTCGTGCTTCAGTGTAATAATTATGATGTGATTGATTTAGGCGTTATGACACCTTGCCAAAAGATTATTGATACAGCAGTTAAAGAAAAGGCAGATTTAATTGGGCTAAGTGGCCTGATTACCCCCTCATTGGATGAAATGATTAGCGTTGCATCTGAAATGATGCGCCAAAATGTTCATTTACCATTATTAATTGGTGGAGCAACTACGTCAAAAATCCATACAGCAGTGAAGATAAAACCAGCGCATAACTCGCCAACTGTGCATGTTTTAGATGCCTCTCGCGCTGTTTCAACGATGGCAAATTTACTTAGTGCAAAAACAAAAGCTAACTACTGCCAGAAAATTGAGGATGAATATAAGTTATTGGTGGAGAACTATCATAAAACAAGAACATCGAGAGTTATTTTTGACTATCAAAAATGTAATGCGCAATCATTAGAGTTAGCATTTGATGACACAAGCATTTACCGCCCGAAATATTTAGGGAGGCAGGTGCTTGAAAACTACCCATTAACAAAGCTGGTTGATCGAATTGACTGGAGCCCTTTTTTTCATGCATGGGAGCTAAAAGGCAGTTACCCTAAAATACTCAATGATCCTATTAAAGGCGAAGAAGCGAAAAAGCTATTTGCAGATGCCAAGGCAATGTTAGCTAAAATTATTCATGAAAAGTGGCTAAAAGCAAACGGCGTATTTGGACTTTATCGGGCGAATAGTGTTGGTAATGATATTGAAGTGTATGATGATAATGGCAAGGTGATCAGTAAATTTTACACGCTTCGACAGCAAACAGGTAATAAGGATAAAGCATTTCGTGCACTAAGTGACTATATTGCACCAAAGACACTACAAGTGACTGATTATATTGGCGCCTTTGCTGTGACAACCGGTATTGAGATGAACGCCAAGCTTAAAGCGTTTGAAGAAAATCATGATCAATATAATGCGATTATGTTCAAAGTGCTAGCAGATAGGCTAGCAGAAGCCTTTGCAGAGCACTTGCATGAGAGAATTCGCAAAGAGTTCTGGGGCTATGCTAATGATGAGCACTTTGATAATGCAGATTTAATTCGTGGTAAATATCAGGGCATTAGACCTGCATTTGGCTATCCAGCATGCCCTGATCATACCGAGAAAAAAGCACTGTTTGCGCTTTTAGATGTCAACTCACTTGGTTTTGAGCTGACCGAATCAATGGCGGTATCGCCAGCGGCATCTGTCAGTGGATTGTACTTTGCACATAAAGAATCAAAATACTTTGGTGTAGGGAAAATCTCCAAAGATCAGCTAGAGGATTATGCAAAGCGAAAAGAGATAGAAATTTCAGAGGCTGAAAAATGGCTCAGGCCAAATTTACTTTGATTGATAGATGGTTAAAAGGTTATGGGAATAACATTTTTCCCCAATGAAGCTTGGAGCGAAGGGAATGGAAGTAATCATAACTTTCAGGATGTAGTATCGTAACAGACTTTTTACACTTTTTAAGTTGTACCCGATCACCGGCTTGAAGATAGGTTTTTGTATGTCCATCGAAACTAAGAGCAGGCTCTGGGTTATTATACTCGGCAATAGTAATAACAATTGTACTTTTAGCGTTGAGAATAAGCGGGCGACTATTCAGTGAGTGTGAGTACATGGGAACCAGTACGATCGCATCAATGCTTGGATGCATAATGGGACCACCGGCTGATAGAGCGTGAGCTGTTGAGCCTGTTGGTGTTGAGATAATCATGCCATCTGCGCGTTGATCAAATGCATAACGACCATCAATATGAACACTCATTTGAAAAAGCCGGTTATGTTGTCCTGCGGCAATGACAATATCATTGAGTGCAACGGTAGTATGGTTATATTTACTAGTATCTTTTTTCTTAATTGAGGCCTCAAGCATAAAGCGTTTTTCTTTAACATAGTGGCCTTTTAAAATAGGAAATAAACGTGACTCAATCTCATCAGGTGTGATATCTGTTAAAAAGCCAAGTTTGCCTCGGTTAATACCAATAATGGGGATGCTTTTTAGTATAGAGAGGCTTCTACCTGCATTTAAAAAATTGCCATCCCCGCCAACAACGATGACAAGATCACAAATCTGGGCCAGTTCTTTGAGCGAATAGGATTTATCAACATGGCAATCAAGCGTTTGCGCGGTTTCATTTTCTAGATAGGCGTTTGTATGTTGACAGAGCAATTGAAATAATTGACATACGGTTTGTGCTACGGATGGATTTGTGTGCGTTCCAATAATAGCAATGTGCTGAAACTGTATTGTCACAATGTAAAGTCCTTATCGTTTAGCAATCTGAGCAAATTTTATTGTATACCACGGATCGATCATTTGACAGTGCTTCTTGTGAGGCGGGTGGTGATTTTTATCTGCTAGTGGCAGGAGGTTGTATACTAATCTGATGTTGATTGATCATTAATCTTCATGTTCGGGAAGTTACGCTAAAGTATAGTTAAAGCTAAGAAAAAGAGATAAAATCGCTTACACTTTTATGAACGGATAAATATAACTATAATAATATGAGTCAACAGAAAATTAAACTGGCATCGGCAAGCTTCATTGGTATATCTTCAATTGTAGGCAGTGGCTGGCTATTTGCCCCTTATGTTGCAGCACATATTTCAGGACCTGCTGCAATTCTTTCTTGGACGATTGGAACACTTATTATCTACCTTTTAGCCATGTGTTATGCTGAGATTGCAACGCTGCACCCTATACGAGGCTTATCAGCAGTAATTACAACCTTATCGCATAATCAATATTTTGGTTTTCCTTTTGCGATTGCAAACTGGTTAGGAATCGTTGCTGTTATTGCTTTGGAGGCTGATGCGACTGTCCAGTATTTGGTGAATATTGTCCCGAGTTGGCATCATTTGTTTTTTGATGCCACTGAAAGCATGACGTTAATAGGGAGTTTGCTCGCACTTGTATTTGTTATTTTTTATACCTTAGTCAATTTTTGGGGGATTAAGCTTTTAGCAAAGGCCAATAATCTCATCACTGTGATTAAACTTGCCGTGCCTGTGATTACGGTAATTATTCTTTTATGTGCGGCATTCCATCCGCATAATTTCACATCTGCCGGTGGCAGTTTTATGCCTTATGGCTTTACCTCGGTCATTGTAACGATTTTAACGGCAGGTATTATTGTTTCATTTAATGGATTTCAGACTATTTTATCTTTCTCCAGTGAGATTCATAACCCAACAAGAACAATTCCTTGGGCGCTAACTATTGCAATTTTTGTGAGTTTTATCCTGTATATTGTATTACAAGTTGCCTTTATTGGTGCGCTTCCGCCATCATTTTTAGCCCATGGCTGGGATAGCTTTAATATGAGTGCGCCTATTGTCCAACTAGTGGGTATTTTAGGGCTCAATTTTTTTATTGTTGTGTTATATATCGGTGCGGTTGCTGCACCAATGGGCACCGCGCTTGCATTTACTGGGTCAGCATCAAGAATGTTTACAGCAATGGCGCGCAAAAAACAGATGCCACAATTTTTTGATAATGTTCATCCAATCTATGGTTTATCAAGACGTTCACTTATTTTCAATGCCTTATTGGCAGTGGTTTTCTTATTTAGTTTTAATAGTTGGTCTGATCTCGCGCAAGTGCTTGGCTTATTTCATATCCTTTCTTATAAAACCGTGCCACTGGCGCTGACAGTTTTTCGAAAAGATGTTAAGCGAGAAGAGTATAAGTTTAGAATGCCATTTGGAGTGATTATTTCATTTATCCTTTTTACAATTTTCAATATTTTAATTTCACTTGGCAGCTATAAAATTGTGTTTGAAATTACTGTGATTGTGCTTATTTTCCAGTTGGTTTTTATTATAACTTCAGTGATAAATAAGGTTGATAGCTTAATGCAGGCGCTTAGAAAGTGTATTTTCCTTATTATCTATCTTGCAACCTTACCGATGATAAGCTACATTTCACCACTTAATGCAGCACTTCTGTCAACAGTATGGTATTTTGTGGTAATAGGTGTTTATTCCCTTGTGATCTTTATTATTCTCACCAGTAGACGAGCGCATTAAAATAAAAGGGCAAAAAGCACCACGCTATGATACAATCGTCAGCTGAATTAAAGATGAAAGATTATTTAAGGAACTTGATCCTATGCGACAGGTATCTTCACAATCAGTGCCCTATCAGTTTTTTATTCAGGCATATTTACTGATATTTTCAACTGAATTTCTCTATGCGCTGATTAATCCAAGCTATGTGCAGCTATTTTTTGACCCACATTCTCCATTTGCCATAGGTGCACAAGCGCATCATACACAAAGTGTTATGTATGGTGTATTTATGATGGCATCACAAATTGCAGGCTTATGTGCAAATTTAATCTGGGGGTGGGCCTCAGACAAAATAGGTCGTAAACCAGTTGCCAGTATCTCGGTTGTTTCAGTTTTTATTACAGCAAGTTTTGCTCTTTGGGCGGCTAAAAGTGAGCTATTATTACTTTTTATTATTGGTTATATCATCGGACATTTGCTCTATGGAATGTTCCCAGTTGTGATTGCTAGCGTTTCAAGTGCCGCCTATCATCATAAAAAGAAGCTTCTTTGGGTTGGGCTTTTACAGTTTTTCACGGGGGCTGCATTTGTTTTAGGGCCATATATCGGTGGCGTTATTATGAGTAGCACTGGCAATTTTATTGCCCCTTATTATATTCTTTTATACGCATCGATCCCGCTGATAGCGATAATTTTTTATTTCTATCGCCCGAATAAATATTATACCCAACCAAAAACAGAAAAAATAAAAGGCGGCTCGATTACACTTTTAAAGCAAAAAAGAATCGTTATTTTGGTTATTTTATTGCTATTAGATCAAATTGCATGGGGCGTGTTTTTTCAATTTGTGCAGCCAATTGCCAAGCTAAGTTTTGGCTTTAATGTGAGTGAAATAGGCTTATTGGTAAGTTTTATTGGGCTTTCTTTAATGTGTTCAGCCTTGATATTCTTGCCAATATTGCAGAAATTTCTAAGTCATCATATGCTTTACATACTTGCCATATTAGCGATGCTAATAAGCACACTTGGCATTTCAGCACTTTCTTTTGTAGGAAATGAAAGCCTATCAATATTTGTCTATTTATTTAGCTTTCTTATGGCATTTGGTGATATGGTCATGTTTTCGCTATTGGTGGTAAGCTTCTCTGGTGCCGTCCCTGCGAATCGCCAAGGACTGATCTCAGGTGTGCTATATACACTTGCTAAAGGATTTGGCTGGGGGACAGCCGCACTTTTTGGGGGAATATTAATGGCGCTTGGTGCTGAAGCCGTTATGCTTAGTGCTTCTGGCATATTGCTTATTTGTTTAATAGTATATTTACTGTGTGCAAAAAGTATAACGGCAGCGTCCTAACGAATAGATTTTTTTGCTTGAGCACGTTTTCTTGCTTCATCTTGTCTTCTTACTTCTGACATATAATAGTAGCCTACATGTATCATCATACACCTCACTAATTTTATTTGTTTCCACAGAACGCATTCGCTTCCTTCAGCAACAACTATAAAAGTTTCTAATGAAAAAAGCTGTTTCAAGTATGTATTTCTATGTAACACTTCTGTTACGCGCTTACTTTTCCAAGAATAATGGGCTTGAGATCTGTTTATTTCCTAATGGGTCATGTCTTTTAATGCTGAAGTCAGGTTGTGTAAGTATTGCTTAATGCACTTAACATATTGTGATAGACTACGCACAAATAGTCGCTGGAATAATTGATAATGCAAAAGAATATTTTAACGGTGGAAGTAGAGGAAAATCATCGTATATGCTGTCCTTTACCAGAGCATGCTTCTTGGAATCAGCATCCTAGGGTATATATTGATCTGAGAGACCAAGATGAGGGTGTGTGCCCATATTGCAGCACGAAGTTTGTGGTTAAGAAATAATAGATTTTGATGAATAAATATCTCATTATAGCGCCTTCTTGGGTGGGTGATATGGTGATGTCGCAATCACTTTATCGCTATTTGAAAATATGCTATCCAGATTGCTCAATTGATATTGCAGCACCAAAGCATTGTGCTGAGCTTGCAAAATTTATGCCAGAGGTAAATCAAGCGCATATCCTTGAGTTTAAGCACGGCGAATTTGGTTTTTTTGCAAGGCGAAAAATGGCTAAATCTTTCAAAGGAAAAGGCTATACTCATGCTATTATCTTACCAAACTCATGGAAATCTGCACTAATTCCTTTTTTCTCTTCGATCAAACGGCGCACAGGTTGGCATGGGGAAGAGCGTTTTATTTTACTCAATGATCGAAGACGACTGAACAAAAAGCAATATCCATTGATGATCGAGCGTTTTTGCGCACTGGCAATAGAAAAAAAAGCGCCATTACCTAATGTGCTGCCGTATCCAAAATTTGGGCTCAAATCTGATAAAGCCCGTTTGATTTTTGATAGATATCAGCTGGATAGTAGTCAGAGAATAATTGCGCTTTGCCCTGGAGCGGAGTTTGGACCTGCTAAAAAGTGGCCAACTCGATATTACTCAGAGCTCGCACAGTATTTTATTAAAAATGACTATCAAGTGTTATTGTTAGGCAGCCCAAAAGATACTGATAGCACAAAAGAAATTGCGGCATCTTCTAAAGGGAAAAATATTTATGATTTAGCAGGGAAGACGAGCCTTGAAGATGCGGTATATTTACTCTCAGCTTGTGAACATGTTGTGAGTAATGACTCAGGGTTGATGCATATTGCCTGTGCTGTTGATGTGCCTGTGACGGTGATATATGGCTCTACCTCAGATAAGTTTACGCCACCTTTAAGCAAAAAAGCGCAGAGTCTTTTTGTTGAAGATTTACCCTGTCGACCTTGCTTTAAACGCACCTGTCCTCTTGGGCACATGAAATGTATGAATGATTTAACGCCTAATAAAGTTATTCAGCATTTTGAGCGACAACAACAAGCGCGTGAATCATAATCTGGTTATAATCAGGCTTTTTAGGAATCCCTTGAATAGCTTTAAGCGAATGGGAGAAAAGGCCTGAAAGTTCTGTTATTGGGCAAGATTTAAGCTCAGGAATAGCCGCTTTAATCGCTGGATACAATTTGCTGTCGATTGAGTGAATTTCTTGTCGAATTTGATCCAGTGGAACTGCCTTTTGGTTAAAAGATTGAGGATTTTCATGCCATTTATCTAGCCAGTACTGCTCAATTTGTTTTGAGAAGTCCATTTGTATTTGCGCGAAGGTTAAAAGCGGATACAGTGGAAGCTTTTGAGAGGCGGCAATTTTTTCGATGTTATTCAGCACTTTAAGCTCTTGCGCTGCGGCGTAAGGCGCTTTATTTTGCGTATATTTATCCGCGGCAACGCTTTGCATTAAATTTGCACGTGATGAAATTAGGTTGAAAACAGTTTGAACATTTGTATTATCGCAATTCATTCCATAGGCTCCAGATGTAATGACAGCTGCCAACATTAAAGATTTTTTTATTATATGCATTCTTATTCTCTCTTTTAAATTAACCAGGTTTTAGCAGGCTCATGGGCAAGCTCCCTTGTCAGTTTAGGGACAAGATAACCTGAGGTTTCAGCTTTCAGTTTGTTATGTAGCGCAATTGCTTCATTATCAGTGATGGCAAAATGTGCGCTGCCTGTTACTTGATCTAATACATGTAGATAATACGGGATAATGCCATGCATAAACAAGCTTTCTGAAAGTTTTTTTAAAATAGCTACAGAATCATTCACCCCTTTAAGCAAAGTAGACTGGTTTAATAGCGTAAAGCCGGCAGCTTTTAATGCGCTGATAGCAGTGATAACATCATTGGCTATTTCATTTGGATGATTCATATGAAGGACCAGTATTTTTTGCAAATGCGTTCTAGAGAGCGTTTTGATTAGCTCTTTAGTTATTCTCTCTGGTAGTACGATAGGAATGCGAGAGTGAATGCGAAATCTTTTTAAATGTGCAATTTTTGAGAGGTTTTCTACAAAATAAGCCAGATATGAATCGTTATGCATCAGCGGATCTCCACCGCTTAAGATCACCTCATCAATTTCAGGATGTGCATTAATATAGCTAAAAACATCTTGCCAATTATCTTTTGATTGCTGATGGGTTTTGTAATCAAACTCACGTCGAAAACAGTAACGACAATGCACCGCACAAGCTGGATGAGTAATTAAAAGAACACGATTTTTATATTTATGCAATAAACCTGGATAAGGGGAGAATGAAGCTTCATCAAGTGGGTCGCTACTAAATCTTGAAGGAGAGCTGTGTTCTAGCTGAAGTGGCAGGACTTGCGCTAGAAGTGGATCTTTGAGGTTGGATTTTTCCATGCGCTTAGCAAAGCTTAAAGGAATACGCATAGCAAAGTGTTTTCTGTTTGATATATTAACTGCATTAAGGGGAATTTCTAGATAAGCAGCCAAATCCTGCCAGTTTGAAAAGGCATTTTGCAGGGACTTTTTCCAGTCAACTGAATCGATTTTCTGTTGAGTGGGGGCTTTTTCGTGTATCATATTCTGGTTTAGCATTTATATCAAAATTTACGTTAATATACTAAAGAGGTTTAAGATGGCAAGTTTTAGTACAAATGAATTTAAAGGTGGTCTAAAAGTTTTGATTGATGGAAACCCGATGGCCATTGTTGAGAATGAATTTGTCAAGCCTGGAAAAGGGCAAGCATTTAACAGGGTTAAGCTTAAAAATTTAAAAAATGGGCGCGTGATTGAGAAAACCTTTAAATCAGGTGAAAGTGTTGAGGCTGCCGATGTTGTTGAAACAACTGCAAGCTACTCTTACTTTGATGGTGAATTTTATGTTTTTATGCATGATGAAACATTTGAGCAATATAGCGTGAGTGAGGTTGCGCTTGGTGATGCTAAAAAATGGCTAAAAGAGCAAGATCAGTGTACAGTTGTACTTTTTAATGGTGAGGCAATTAGCGTGACGCCGCCGAATTTTGTGCAACTGACGATTACTGAGACAGATCCAGGTCTTAAAGGGGATACTGCTGGAACAGGAGGAAAGCCTGCAACGCTTGAAACAGGTGCAGTTGTTCGCGTGCCTTTGTTTATTCAACAAGGAGAGCTGATTAAGGTGGATACGCGCACAGGAGAGTATGTCTCACGCGCAAAGGACTAGCAATTATGAGCAAAATAAAACATTTAATCTGGCTAGATTTGGAGATGACAGGGCTTGATATTTATAACTGTCATATTATCGAAATTGCCGCCATTATTACCGATAGTGAGCTTAATGTTGTTGCCGAGTCTGATGCGATTGCAATTTACCAGCCAGAAGAGGTTTTGGCAAAAATGGACACATGGTGCACTAAGACACATGGCGAGTCAGGTTTAACAGCGCGAGTGAGAGCGAGTCATATTTCACTAGAAGAAGCAGAAAAAATGATTCTCAATTTCATTAAGCCTCATGTCAATAAACATGCCTCTCCACTTTGTGGCAATTCTGTTTGGCAAGATAGAAAATTTTTGGCTAAATATATGCCAGAGCTGGAAGATTACTTCCACTATAGGCTTTTAGATGTGAGCTCATTTAAAATAGCCGCCTCAATGTGGAAACCAGAGCTTGTCGAGGCATTTCAAAAGGAAAATACCCACTTGGCACTGGATGATATTAAAGAGTCAATTGATGAGATGAAATACTATCGCCAGAAGCTTTTAAACCTATAGCTAAGTATTAATGTGAGCTCTGTGGATTTAAGTCTAAGAGCTTTTCTATTTCACTGATATGCTCATCCCAAGTAAGTTTTGATTTTTGTGCAAAATCATGTTCAAGCTGCCATTTTTTATCTTTAGTGTGTAGTACTGCCTTGGTGATTGCTTCGGGAGAGTTATTCTCTAAGGTAATGCTGTTATTGTCATTAACTAAAACCCGAGCGCCTGTTTCTTTTGAGAGAATTACCGGTGTCCCAGTTGCCAGAGATTCGGCAACAACAAGACCAAAAGGCTCATAAATAGATGGAACTAGTGTTACATCAGTTGCAGCATAGTATTGCTCAATATTATCAACCACGCCAAAGTGTTTGGCATTTTGAGGTAAATCAAGTTTGCATGTTTTACCAAAAATTATTAAGAAAAAATCATCGCCAAGGGCTTTCATAGCTTTAACAGCATTAGGAACGCCTTTTCTCTTATCTTCTGTGCCTGCAATTAGCAGAATATATTTATTCTGAGGTAGCTTTAGTTGTTCTCTCAAAGCGCCTTTATCATGCGATTGAAAATGGAACTTATGAAGATTAATAGGCGGAAAAAGCATTTTAATCTTATCTTCTACACCAAGGTTGTAATCATTTATCTCTTTTTCCATTAAAGGTGAATGAGCAATAATATACTTGGCATTTAGATAGGATTTCTTCTCTAAAAATATCTCTATCCGGTCATAAAGGCCATTTTTATCTCCCATTTCATTGTTATGAGCCATATGCGTGCCACCAACAATCGACACTGTGGGATTGAAAATACGTGCGGTTGCAATATTAGGGATATGCTTATTTTTTGTTTTAAAGTAGATCTTAAGCGCAAAGGCAAGATATTTTAAAAAACGTGGGAAGAAACGCAGAATCTTTGATTGATGGATCGTAATATGTTTATTACCTTTATATACAGATTCATCATATTTTAAACAGTATACGTCAACCTTATATGTTGATGATAAGTATGAAGTAAGCTCAGTAATATAGCGTTCCATGCCACCACCTTCTTTAACCGAGGGAGTTATAATATTAATTTTTTTCATTGGGCTATTCCAGTAAGCTGTATGTGCATTGGCTAACTTTTTTCCATTCGCGGTATACTTAGAGTTTGTAGTTTTTGTGGGTTGCTTTTTGTATAATTTTCAGATCCTGAAAGGTGATCTTGGGTCTATATGAAGCAAAGAGAGCTGTAATAGAAACAAAAATAATGGAGGTTGGGTAGTCCATGAAGGTCGAGTTGAACAACATATTCACAGCCATACCTATTATACTTATAATAATTACATCTTGCCAGATGATTGGTAGTGTCGTTGCGTAACGCCAAAGTGTATATAGGAAAAATAAAAATAATAGAAGTCCTATTATGCCGTTTTCAAATAGAAATAAAATATACTGATTATGAGGGTTTGGAAAATTACTATATGCAAAGTTAGGATTTTTATCTGATAACTGATTAAAGTAGTGTTGTGTGACAGTTTTATAACTTCCAGACCCATGTCCAAATATTAAATCAACAGGGTTTTTCTTTAAAATATCATATGAGGTTTCATAGAAATACAGACGGTATCCAACGGAAGTAGTATTGCTTTTCCCCTCAGTATAATGAGCTACATTAGTGACTGCTATATCTACTCGCTGTTGAAATATTGGTGATAATAGGTATGCACCGCCAAATAGTACAATAATAAAAGATAAGATACCAAACATAGTCAAAACTTTTCGTGCTTGAAATAGCAAAAATAAAAGTACAAAAAACTCCATTACATAGCCAGTTCTAGAGCTGTTTAAAAAAATTTCGGAAACCATTGCTAATGCTCCTATCATAAAAAAGATATATCGCCATTTCTTGTCAATTATTTTTATTGAGGTAGTGGCTAGGAAGCTAAAAGCAAATATAAGTGTAAATAACGCATATTGTCCATGTCCTTGAGCCGCGGGCCAACTAGCCCCTCCAGTGAAAGATATCGCCCATGCTCTTGGGATAAAAAAATAGTTTACATAAATAGCAATCAGATTGAGAATAATGCCGAGAGCTAATGCTCCTAGCATCCATGAAAACCGTTTGATATTTCCATTTATAAAATATAACGCACACCAAATAATAAGCAGTTTGTTATACTTTAGTGCAATATTTAATGACTCTTCCCAGCTTCCTGCGCTATATAGAACGCCAATTAGTCCCCAAACAAAAATTAATATTGCTAAAATGGCTATAGGATGTTGTAGTAATCTAAACTTTTTACGCCAATTTCCTGATAAAACAAAACAGAAATATAAACAGCCAGTGCTGATAGTTGCTCCAGCTGTTCCAATGGATGTCCAAAAACCAAGCATGATACAGCTGAAAACACCTAGGTTTTCAATAGACTTACTCCAAAACTGTAGAGTAATTTTATTTCCTTTATTAGTCATTTTATTTTCTCTGCCTAAAAAACTTTTTAATTTGCCATTTGATCTTAACTACCCATAAAGGATATTTATTTTTCTGTATTATGGATGGAAACTTACCTGCCTGAGTTCCTTGCTCAACTATAGTAGGCTCAAACCACAAAAACTGGATGCTCATATTGTTATCCATAATATTTGTTTGCCAATCAGCTGGATGAGTGAATTTATATTTTTCGATATAGTTGCAACGCAGCTCAGCAGTTTCTTTGGTTATTAGATAGGCATCGGTTGCACGGCACCCATGGTTAGCATATAAATGTTGGTGTGGTCTGATTTTTGATTTAGCGGTATACTGGTTAGCAGCGTTACTGTATTGAATTGAGACCTTTCTAAGTGCTTTTCTCTCAAGCTCTTCTATTGAAAGCATAAACTTTTTTACAAAATCAGGGGCTAAAAATACATCGTCTTCAAAAACCAGACAGTATTGATAGTCTGAATGAAGAAATGCTTGCCATACAAGGTAATGTTTATAGCAACATGAAGCAACTGCCGTACTGGAAGTGGTAAATGCAGGAGAAAAAAATTGTGATAAAATATGATTGTCAATATCTTTAATATCCCCCTTTAGCATCCACTTAAAGGGTATATTATGTAAACGCATAGTTTGCTGGATATGACTTTTTCTACTTTGATATTTGGACTCATCAACGTGTAAAACATATACGAGTACATTGCTAGGGAACATCTAAGCATGCCATTCATAAAATTTAGATGATTTTACATGATGTGCTTTTTGTTGTCATTAAAAGAGTTACTAAAATTCATTTTAAGCCAAGGTTAAGATGTATGCATATACTATAATCAAAAGACTAAGCTATTAGGCTGGTTTTTGTGGGTAGGGTATATGCTTTTTTAAGTGTATCTTCCAAACGTTGGTAATTTTCTTTTTCCAGAGTTTTGGATGCTTCATGGTGCCATAAGTGTAAAATGGTGGTAGAAAAGTATCCGGATTTTCTCATAGTGCCGTGATTAATTAATCGTATCATAATATCGGAGTCTTCATATCCCCAGCCTTCAAAAGCTTCTTCAAACCCATAAACCTGTATTAGATCTTTTCGCCAAAAGGCCATATTGCAGCCCTTGCCTTTTTGCCAGTTTGTTTTTTTTGCATAGCGCCTAGGGTGGTTTGTTGATAAAGATAATAGGCTGTGGAATCGATTTATGTAGCCTTTGCAGCGATAAAGTGAAAAGCTAAAAAGAGATTTGTTTGATATATCGATACGATTTTTTAGGATATACGTTGAAAATCTCTGGCTTAATAAAACTCTATTGCCTGCAACATAATAGCCTTTTTCAGCAAGTGCTCGATGATTTTGAATAAATGATGGCCTCACAATACAGTCCCCATCTATGAATATAAGATAATCTCCTTTAGCGCTTTGAATACCCATATTTCGAGCACGTGATAAACGAAAACCTTTATCTTCTTGCCAAAGGTGTGTAATAGGGAAGTGAGCGACTTTGGAAAATTGATCAATGGTGTTTTTTGTCTCTATAGTGGAGCCATCATCAACGATAACCACTTCAAAGTTCTTATCTACCTGATGTTGAAAAGAAAGTAATACAAGATAGAGCGCCTCGGGCCAATTATAGGTAGATATAACAACAGAGATAAGACCGTTATATGAACTATTTTTTGTCATTTTGCTGTTTTTCCCATAGCTTTACATATTTAAAATAGGACCCATAGGCTGAGAGTTTAGCAATGAGATAACCATGTGATCCGTCCAAAAAGCCAGCTTTTATAAAAAAACCTCGAATAAATGTCCAGTTTTTATGGATGCTAGCTTTGAATAAGGTGGTTTTTTTCCCTTTAAGAAGGAGCCTATTTGCGGTAGCATCACTGTAGTTGTTAAGCTTACTTAAAGAGATTGAAATGGACTCTTGTGAATAGTGCTTCAGTATCCCAGACAACAAAGCATCTTTTTCATTGTAAATAAGCTTTTCATGGATCATATCATTGGAGTATCTGGCTGAATCTTTTTTAAATAGTCTAGGAATAATATCATTTCCCCAGTCGCCATGATGTATCCACTTGCCGCAAAACTGAGATAAACGCTTGAACTTATATACTGAGGCAGAATGTTCTTGCTGTATTTTTTTTTGTATATTATCTGTTAACTCAGAAGAGAGAACCTCATCTGCATCAAGGGCGAGTATCCATGAATTTGTTGCATAAGAAAGGGCAATGTTTTTTTGTGGGCCATAGCCTAACCATTGTTGCTTATATACCTTAACATTAGGGTATTGGGATGCGATATCAATTGTTCTATCGGTGCTGCCTGAGTCAACAATAATAATTTCATCCGCCCACTTTACTGAGTCTAAGCACCGGGCAATGTTCTTTTCTTCGTTTTTGGTAATAATTATGACAGTTAACTTATCCATAAACGTAGATGGTTGAAGCTTGTGTTTGTAGTGTATTATATCAACTTATTTTCAATAGCATAGCAAATGTCACTAATAACCTTATTTGGTGTTGGTTGTGACATATAAGTTTTACTGCTGGGTGTGCTATAAATTTTACAATAATTAGTGATAAGAGGTTTTGCGGGAATAATATTCTCTTCCCAAAAAAAGCTAAAAATAGGAAGGTTAACTGCTTCGGCAAGATGCATAGGCCCTGTATCATTGGTAATAATAAAACGGCATTGCTTAAGAATTTCAGCAAGCTCTAGAAGTGAATAGCGAGAGCCGAGCTTAATAACGTGCTTGCACCCTTTAGTAATACTATCGATTAACACTTCTTCTCTTGCATTGCCTGCAAAAATACAGTGGTACTCCCTGTCATCAAGCCATTTTATTAAATAGGCAAAATTCTGGGGGTCCCAACATTTAGATGGAAAACTCGCTCCCGGCTGGATAAAAACCATTTTGTTCACGGGAATGTTTTTAAGTGCTTTTGTCGCAACTTTTTGATCAGTTTGATTGGGAAAAACCTCAATACGATATTGTTTTTTAGGTGGTGGTAAGTTTAAAAAACGTTGTAAAAGTAAAATACGCATATCAATCTTATGCAAAGACTCAAACTCAGGAGAGTGAATGCCATCATTCAACATACGTTTACCTTTACACTCGGGGTAAATGCCAAAATATCGCCTAGGACTTCCTAAATAGCCATAATAAGCTTCAAGGCGCTTTGCAGTATGGAAGTTGAATGTTTCTGAAAATGGCGTGTTTATAATAGTAATGATATTTTTAAAATTTGTGGAAAGTTTGCCACTAATTAGTACTTGAGTAATAAATGGGTTTCTCTTGAAGACTTCAGAGCCAATCTTAGAGGTTAAAATGGTAATTTTTGTATCAGGTTTTGTATCTGCCAAATATCTAAGGGCTGGTGTTGCCCAAAGTGTGTCACCCATAGCTGTATTTGATAAAATTAAAATATGGGAAGCGCTCTGCTCTTCACGTTTTGCAAAAAGAGAAAGCATTTTGATTATGAGTTTTAGCGCGTTATTTTTGAAGTTTTTCAGCACGTGTTTGTATAAAGATTGCAAATAGTAAATCTATTGTACAACAAGATACCGCGTTTATGATACGATATTTTCAAAAGCATAAAGAGGGTGTAAAGTGGCGTTTTATAAATCACTAAAATCCGCAACGGTGGATAGCATTGTAGGTGTTTTTACAGGCAGAAAAATGCTGGTGATGTTCCTTTTGGGGTATTCCTCTGGTTTGCCACTAATGTTAACAGCATCCTCTTTAATGCTCTGGTATAGTGATGCTGGGATCAGTATCAAGGAGATTGGGCTATTATCACTTGTTGCGCTGCCGTACACGATTAAGTATTTATGGTCGCCTTTTGTTGATAGATTCTCTATTCAATGGATCGGTCGCAGAAAAAGTTGGATTTATGCAATGCAATTTTTGCTGATATTATCCCTCGTTGCATTGAGTATGCTATCGCCAGATAAAGCGCCATTAACCATGGCGGTCATTGCTTTTTTGATTTGTTTTTTTTCAGCAACACAGGATATTGCCATCAATGCTTATCAAACAGAAGTGCTGGATGAAGATGAAAGGGCGCTTGGCGCTGCTGTTGGTGTACTAGGCTACCGAGTGGGAATGCTCGTGACTGGGGCACTTTTGCTGATCTTTGTGCAATATTTTAATAATAATTGGCAGCATGGTATCTTGGCATTATTGCCTTTTTTTATTATTGGGGTTTTAGGCACCGTGCTTGCCAAAGAGGTAGAAGTGCCCAATCAGCCCAAAACTTTTCTACAGGCGGTAAGGCTGCCATTTTATGAGTTTTTCACAAGGCGCAATATTGCTATTGCAGTGGTTATTTTATTGATTATTATTTTTTATAAATTTGCCGATGCACTGGCTTTCTCGCTTAATACGGTTTTTTTCTCCTCACTTGGATTTGATAAGCTGACAATTGCGCTTTCATACAAAACCAATGCCCTTATTTTTAGCTTATTAGGGCTTGTTGTTGGAGGCATGTGTGCAAAAGGTTTTGGGCTTTTTCGCACCTTTATTGCCTTTGGCTTTATGATGGCCTCAGCCAATTTAATGTACGCGCTATTGGCCATTGTTGGCAAAAGCTATACGCTAATGGTGATCTCAGTGGCAGTTGAGTATTTTGTTGGTGCAATGGGTACAGCAGTGCTGGTGGCGATGATTATGAGTCTGGTTAATAAGCGCTTTTCAGCAACGCAGTTTGCGATCCTAAGCTCGATTGATTCTTTAGGAAGGGTGTTTGTTGGTCCTTTAGCCGGTTATGTTCAATATAGCTACGGCTGGGCAGAGCTTTTTGTCTTAAGTTTTGTGCTGGGGGTTATTATTACGCTCATCACTGTGCTGGCCAAAAAACCGATTATGTTAATGGCAAATCTTCACAAATAGGTCGCGATTGGCGAGGTGATTTGATATCCTTTTAATACCGAATTTTCCATGAAAAGTGTAGATGTATAAAAAATTATTGGCCACCTTTGGGCTTTTTTTACTGCCCTGTTTATCGCTGGCTGCTGAATCCCAGAATGTTTTTGTTGATAAGCTGACAAGTCCCTATGCCATTTTGGCAGTGGTGGTCTTTGTTTTTGCCTATGTCTTAGTGATGCTTGAGGATGTGATTCATTTAAGTAAATCAAAGCCAGTTATTTTGGCAGCAGGCATTATATGGGTATTAATTGCTGTTTTGGCTCAGCAAACAGGTCAAAGTACAGTTGTCTCTGAGAGCCTCAATCACGGACTACTAGAATATGCGGAGCTATTTTTATTTCTACTGGTTGCAATGACCTACATTAATGTGTTGGAAGAGCGCTATGTATTTGAAGCATTAAAAAGCTACCTTCTTCGCTTAGGGTTTGGCTTTAGAGGTGTGTATTGGTTAACGGGCATTTTGGCCTTTTTTATCTCGCCATTTGCTGATAATTTAACAACGGCGCTCATCTTAAGCGCAGTTGTCTTATCCATTGGGCGTGGTAATACAAAGTTTATTTCACTTAGCTGTATTAATATTGTTGTTGCGGCAAATGCAGGTGGTGCCTTTAGCCCATTTGGGGACATTACCACTTTGATGGTTTGGCAGGGAAAAGTGGTGCCTTTTGGGGATTTCTTTAGTTTGTTTATTCCAGCTCTTGTGAACTTTCTCATTCCTGCCATTGTGATGAGTTTTGCGTTGCCTAAAAATCACATGATGATAAATAAAGAAACAGAAAAAGTCTCAATGAAGCCCAAAGCACTCGTTGTCATTGGATTTTTTCTGGCAACGATTATTACCGCTGTTTGCTTTCAAAATTTCCTTGGGCTGCCTCCTGCGTTTGGAATGATGACAGGTCTTGGCTATTTGATGATGCTAAGCTATTACTTAAAGAGAAAAAATAACAAAGAAAACGCACAATCACATCGAGCTTATTTTGATATTTTTAGTAAAATACGTGATTTAGAGTGGGATACTTTATTGTTCTTCTTTGGTATTTTAATTTCTGTTCAAGGCTTGGCAACACTTGGTTATCTAGGTTATATTTCAAATGTGCTATATCATGATAGTAGCTCCATTTTCCCAGCGCTTTTTGATCATGTAACACAAGCTAATGCAATTATTGGCCTTTTGTCGGCCATCATTGATAATATCCCTGTAATGTATGCTGTGTTAAGTATGCACCCACCTTTAAGCGAAGGTCAGTGGCTTTTGGTTACGTTGACGGCAGGGGTTGGTGGAAGTCTGTTATCAATAGGGTCAGCAGCAGGGGTTGCAGTGATGGGAAAAGCACATGGTAAATATACTTTTCTTGGCCATTTGAAATGGAGTTGGGTGATTTTGCTTGGCTATTTTGCTAGTATTGCTGCTCACCTGATAATTAATCAGTCATTTTTTTAGTTTTGTGATAAGTGTTTATTATAATGGGTATTGATAGAGATTAAACTCATTTCATTGAGCAATGAGAAACTCTGTTGAACCTGAAATGGTTAGCCTTATAAATAAAAGCTGAAATAAGTTAAAAGAGTGAATAGAAAAGACAGAGTAACATGCATATTGAAAAACAATTTTTATTACCAAAGTATTGGGGTATCTGGTTGTTTGTTGGCTTTGCAAAGTTGTTTGTGTTATTGCCTTATAAAACTCAGATGCATATTGGCAGGTGGCTTGGCAGGATAAGTTATCCCCTTTTAAAGCGGCGTAAGAAAATAGCGATTGTGAATTTGAAAATTGCTTTTCCAGATAAAACAGACAAAGAGCTGGATGCACTTGCCAAAAAATGCTTTGAATCCGTGTCAATGTCTGGGGTTGAAATGATGATCGCTTGGTTTATGCCTAAAAAGCACTTTGACAAGATTAAATTTGATGGCCATGGCATGGAGCACTTTGAGTCTGCGCATCAAGATGATAACCATGGCACGTTATTGTTAGGCTCGCACTTTACCTGTATGGAAATGATTGGCCGCTATATTGGTGAGCATTATGATCCTTTTTACCTTGTGTATCAAAAACATAAAAATGATCTGTTTGAAAAAGTCATGACCGGCTCTAGGGAGGGTTATGTTACAAAAGCATTACAAAGAAAAAATGTTGTCTCTATTGTTAAACATTTGAAGCGTAAAGGCTCTGTATGGTATGCGCCAGATCAGGATTTTGGTAATGAAAGAAGTATTTTTGTGCCTTTTTTTGGCAAGGCATGTGCTACTTTAACGGCAACAGCACTTTTGGCAAAACTCACAGGGGCTAAAGTGGTTCCTTGCTACTATATAAGAAAAGAAGATTTAAGTGGTTATGATATTTATGTATTACCCGCTTTAGAGAACTTTCCAACAGGGGATGACTATCAAGATGCGCTTCGTTATCATGAAATTTTAGAGAAGGCTATTTTGGCATTTCCAGATCAATATTTATGGCAGCATCGACGCTATAAAACAAGACCAGAGGGTGAAGAAAGTCTCTATGAGTAAACATCTGACAAAAACTACCATCTGAAAGAGACAAATGGTAGTGAAAAGAGGCTTTTTAGACTGAAGTGAAGCTTTTATCGGCTAAATGAACAATTTGAGACCGGGGGATCTTTAAAACTTTAGCAACGATGTTAAGCGGCATACCAAGATCAAGCAGCTCTCTTACTTGTCTGTAGAGTTTTTTTCTGCGGTTCATACATTCCTCCTTAAAGCACGTTGATACATTCAAGAAAATAGTATTCCATCTATCCTTGTTATAATTAATGTCATCCATGAGAGGTTGCTATATCAAATAAAATATAGCATCTTCCATTGTTTTACTTTTTTGATCAAAAAGCAATTGGTTTTGAGAAAATCACTAAAAGCGCTCATGTCATATAGGATGTGCTTTACATTGCGCTGCAAAAACTGATTTTATATCACTCTTTATTAGGTTGATTAATGACCTTGTCGTTTTACAAAGAAAGCTTTTGCTTGATAATTTCATTGGCTTGTTTAGGGTTTGCCTTTCCTTTAGCACCTTTCATGATTTGACCAACAAAAAAGCCCATCAATTTCGTCTTTCCGGCTTTAAGTTCCGCTGCTTGATCAGGGTTTTTCGCAATAATCTCATCAGCTAAGGCTTCGATCAGTGCGCTGTCATTCACTTGTCTTACGCCTAATGTGTCGATGATATGCTCTATTTTATCAGGTGAGTCATAATAGGATTGGAGAACCTGTTTTGCTGATTTCATTGAAATCTGCTCACTATTTACCGCATTGATAATCTCACCTAGCACCTCTGCAGGAATGATTGTCTCGCTAAATGGAATTTGCTGGCGATTAAAAAGTGACTGCAATTCAATGCTAATCCAGTTAAAAGCGACACTTGGCGTAATACTTTGGCTTAATCTGTCAAAGTAATTCGCTATTTCAGGGTTATCCATTAAATAGTTTGCCTGCTCATCAGATAACACCTTAGTGTAGTTTGTAAGGCGCGCCTCTGGCAGAAGCGGCATTGTCTTTTCTATTGTCTCAATATATGCATCTGTCAGTGTCATTGGCAGTAAATCAGGGTCTGGGAAGTAGCGATAATCAAAGGCATCTTCCTTAGATCGCATTGCTCTGGTCTCATTTTTATCAGGATCATATAAACGTGTTTCTTGTTTAACTGCTTCGCCAGATTCAATAATATCAACCTGACGCTGGAATTCACTTTGAATAGCCGCTTCAATAAAGCGAAATGAGTTGATGTTCTTTAACTCTGCCCGGGTGCCTAAAGCTTTGTCCCCTTGTTTTCTAATAGATAGGTTGACATCAGCGCGAAATGAGCCCTCTTGCATATTGCCATCACAAATGCCCAGATGACGAACTAAGCGGTGAAGTGTTTTTAAATAACAAAGCACCTCCTCGCTTGAGCGAAAATCAGGTTCGGTCACAATCTCTAAAAGTGCTGTGCCAGCGCGGTTATAATCGATTCCTGTTTCATCTCCAATTAAATGATGTACGGATTTTCCCGCATCTTCCTCAAGGTGTGCACGCTCAATGTGAATGATCTTTTCACCATTTGGCAGTTTGATTGTGAGTCTACCATTTTGCACAATTGGATTATCAGATTGGCTAATTTGATACCCTTTAGCAAGATCTGGATAGAAGTAGTTTTTGCGTGCAAAAAAACTATTTTTTGAAATGGTGGCATTCGTAGCAAGACCAAACATAATTGCCATATCAATCGCTTTTTGGTTAATGATTGGCAAAGTCCCAGGCATGCCAAGATCAATCCATGAAACTTGTGTATTTGCTGGTTGTCCATAGGTTGTCGGGGAGTCTGAGAAAATTTTAGAGGCGCTTTGAAGTTGAATATGCACTTCAAGACCAATCACCATTTCATAGCTCATAATGACTCTCCTTGATATTTTGCTTGATGTAAGTGGTGCGTGGTGTCTTGTTGGAAATAATGCACAGCATTGATAAGGTTGGCATCCTCAAGGTAATTCCCCATAAGCTGAGCACCAAAAGGCATATTATTGAGCTGTCCTACTGGAAAGGAAATCGCAGGGCTCCCAGTCACATTAGCAAGAACGGTATACATATCGCTTAAGTAAGTCGCTACGGGGTCTTTTTGTGCATTGAGTTTAAATGCACTAGTGGCGCTTGTCGGCATTAAAATCATATCAACATCTTGATAAATTTGTTGAAAGCTTTGATGAAATTTTTGGCGGATTTGTTGTGCTTTGTGGTAATAAGCATCATATTGGCTGGCTGCTAGTACATAGTTACCAATGACAATTCGTCTTTTGACTTCTTTGCCAAAGCCCTCCGTGCGTGTGTTAATATAAAGATCCCCCAGCGTATTTGCATTTTTACTTCTATATCCAAAGCGCACACCATCAAAACGAGAGAGGTTGGTGGCTGCCTCAGCGGGTGCCAAGATATAATAAATAGATACAGCAGGTTCTAAATCGGGTAGCGTAATTTCTTTAATTGTATGCCCTTTTGATTTAAAGGTATCAAGCGTCTCTAGCATCAGTTTTTCAGCCTCACTAGAAAGACCTTTGAGTAAGTTTGGGTCAAAGCCGATGTTAAAAGAGCAAGGTGTTTCAAGTAAAGCGCTAAAAAAGTGCTTATCAGTTGCAATACTTGTGCCATCTTTGTCATCTATGCCGGACATCTCATCAAGCACATAGGCACAATCAGATACTGATCTTGAAATCACGCCTGCTTGATCAAAAGAAGAGCCATAGGCAATAAGTCCAAAACGAGAAACGCTACCGTAACTCGGTTTGATGCCAGTTAAGCCACAAAAACTAGCAGGTTGTCTGACAGAGCCGCCTGTGTCACTGCCTGTTGCAACAGGTGTCATATTCGCGGCAACACTTGCTGCCGAGCCACCAGATGATCCGCCTGAGACATATTCTAAATCATAGGGGTTTTTCACGGCACCATAGTAGCTGTTTTCATTTGTTGATCCCATTCCAAATTCATCCATATTTGCTTTTGCCAATGTGATCATTCCACTTTGTTCAAGCTTTTGTACGATCGTTGCACTATAGGGTGGTTTGAAGTTACTCAATATTTTAGAGCCTGAGCTTGTTAAAATGTTCTTTGTACAAAAATTATCTTTATGAATGATTGGGATGCCTGTTAAAAATTGCTGCTTGTTTTGGGAGATAAGCTTGTCAGCCGCGATAGCTTCTTCAATAGCCTTATCTTCACACACACTAATCACTGAATTAATCGTTGGATTCAACTTTTGAATATTGTTTAAATAATGCTTTGTGAGCTCTAGAGAAGAGATCTCTTTGCTATCAAGCTTTTTACGTAAACTCTTTAGTAAACTCATGGAAGGAACCTATTTTCTTAGCTGTTAATCAATAACTTTGGGGACAATGAAGTGCTCATCTTCAAATTCAGGTGCAAAATGCTTAAAGTTTGAGATATTATTCTCCTTGATAGGAATATCCGCTCTTAATGCTTTATGCGTTTGTACAGGAGATGTCATTGCATGAGTGTCATTGGTATCTATGTGATGAATATTCTCAAATAGGGCCAATACACTATTGAGATCTTGATTAAAAGCAGCTAATTCATCCTCTGATGCATCAAGCTTTGAGAGAGATAATATGCGTTTTAGTTCAGCTTGGGTAACAGACATACTTAAAAGGTATTTCATTATTGAAGTTGATATCATAGCACTGATTATTTGGGCTGAAAAGTAAAGCCTTGGGGATGCGTTATCAATTATTTTAAAATTTATTCTTGTAATTTCATATTTCAGCGCAATCTAGTTAGGGATATTCGCCTTGAAATCATCTAAATGCGGGTTAAAGGTTAATAAAATTTATAGCGACTGTGAACAGTCTAAACGAGGATACTATGGAAATAATGAAAGGTACTACGATCCTATGTGTTCGTAAAGGTGATGAAGTGGTTATCGGTGGCGATGGCCAAGCAACATTGGGGCATACGGTTGCTAAAGATAACATCGTTAAGGTAAGGCGCTTAAGTGATGGCAAAGTGTTAACAGGCTTTGCAGGTTCGACTGCTGATGCATTTACACTATTTGAGAAATTTGAGCAAAAGCTTGATTTTTATCAAGGGAACTTAGAAAGGGCGTCAGTGGAAATGGTGCGTGAATGGCGTATGGACAGAATGATGAGTAAGCTTGAGGCGATGATTATTGTTGCAGATGAAAAAACCTCTCTTTTGATCTCTGGTGTTGGTGATGTGATGGCGGCAGATGAGCAAGGGGTTCTGTCCATTGGTTCAGGTTCGGCATATGCAAAATCAGCGGCACATGCACTTGTCGCAAATACTGATTTATCTGCACGTGAAATTGTTGAGAAAAGCTTGAGTATTGCTGCGGATATTTGTATTTACACCAATCATAATTTAACCATTGAAACTTTGCCGAATAAGGCATCAGTCTAACTATTTTAAGTAGAGGTAGAATATGTCACAGATGACACCAAAAGAAATTGTTTCTGAATTAGATCGCTTTATCATTGGGCAAAAAGATGCCAAAAAAGCTGTTGCAATTGCACTTAGAAATCGCTGGAGACGCATGCAACTAGAAGAGAATATGCGCCAAGAGGTTACCCCTAAAAATATCTTGATGATCGGCCCTACAGGTGTGGGTAAAACTGAGATAGCAAGAAGACTTGCAAAGCTTGCTAATGCGCCGTTTATCAAAATTGAAGCAACTAAGTTTACTGAAGTGGGTTATGTAGGAAAAGATGTTGATTCTATTATTCGTGACTTAGCGGACATCTCTGTAAAAATGTATCGCGAGCAGGCGAAATCAGAAGTGGCAGAAAGAGCAAAAGAGTTGGCTGAGGAGCGTGTTTTAGATGCGCTTTTACCGCCGGCAAGAGAGAGTAAAGTGGGCTTTGCTAATGAGCCTGTTGAAGTGGATCAAAAAGCAGAGAGTAGCACCAGAGCACTTTTTCGTAAAAAGCTTAAAAATGGCGAGCTAGATGACAAAGAAATTGAAATTGAAGTTTCTATGCCGCAAATGAATATGGAGATCATGGGGCCGCCTGGAATGGAGGATATGACCAATCAGCTTCAAAGTATGTTTTCTTCACTTGGTAATGACAAGAAAAAACGCCGCAAAGTAAAAGTCACTCAAGCGATGAAGTTATTGCAGGATGAAGAGGCCAGCAAATTGGTGAATGAGGATGATATCAAAGTTAAAGCGGTAGAATCGGTAGAGCAAAATGGTATTGTCTTTATTGATGAAATTGACAAGGTCTGTAAAAAATCAGAGAACAAAGGGGGTGATGTATCACGTGAAGGTGTGCAAAGAGACCTTCTTCCGCTTGTTGAAGGCTCAACCGTATCAACTAAATATGGCATGATCAAAACAGATCATATCTTGTTTATTGGCTCTGGCGCTTTCCACGTAGCAAAGCCTTCTGATTTAATTCCAGAACTGCAAGGACGTTTGCCAATACGTGTTGAACTTCGCTCGCTTGAAGTAGAAGATTTCGTGCGTATTTTAACTGAGCCTGATTACTCACTATTAAAGCAATATGTGGCACTTTTAGGTACCGAGAGTTTGAAAGTGAACTTTGATGACTCAGCAGTCAAACGCATTGCAGAGATTGCTTATCGTGTCAATGAAGAGGTTGAAAATATTGGTGCAAGACGTCTTCACACTGTGCTTGAGCGTTTATTGGAAGAAGTTTCTTTTGATGCCTCTGATCGAGAAGAAAAAATACTTGTTGTAAATGATGACTATGTCAATGAAAAACTAGGTGACTTGATCCAAGATCGAGACTTAAGTCAATATATCCTATAACTTACAATCTAACTGAGATGCTGTGCTAGCATCTACAGTAACAAGACCATTGTGTCCAGCACCAATAATAATGGCATCATAGTCAAAATTAGTCATAATAAACCCTAATGTGTCGTTAAGATAAATCCGTTATTCTGTAAACAGTAGCATGTGAATATGTGTTTTTCACGGGGTGTACTTGTCTTTATGATGTTTTTAAGTGAAACTATTTTGCTTAAAAAGCCGATATGCGAGATAAAAGCTGATTACAAAGGAAGCTGGGATTACAAGAAAAGTGATTTGATAGGAGCCAGTCTCAGTTAAGAAGTAGCCAATAGCGCTTTGAAATATAATGCCGCTAAACATGGTAATAAAATTGACAATACTGGCTGCGGAGGCGACATAAGCTTTAGGCGCAATATGAGAAACCAGTGCAAAACAAAGAATTTGTACAGAGTTACTAAGACCAATAATGACAGCTAAGGTTGAAATAATAAAATAAGGCAGATCAAGGTAGAGAATCATCGACATGGCAACCATTGCAATGGATAAACCCGTTAGGATGATTTTTTTAGGGTTTCTGATATAGCTTAGCATCCAACCATTAAAAGCTGATCCAATTAGCCAGCCAAAATAGATAAGAGCAATAACAACAGATGCCTGATAGGCGCTGAGTTGTTGAACTTCTTTTAGATAGGAAATTCCCCAGAGGTCTGAAAAGGTGATCGATGGAATATAGGCAAAAAATGAGATAAACCCAAGATAGAGCAGTTTACTGTTTCTCACCAGCTTGCCAAATTGTTTAGCAAGCTCTAAAAATGAAACAGGTTTGGGAGGGATAGAGTGTGATTGTGAGGTGTTCTGCGTGTGCTTTGTTATTCTAAATCCAATCAGGATAACAACAAGAATAATGAGCGCAAATAGGATAAAAAGGATATTGGTCTCGCGCCAGCCAAGTCCAAGTTTCACTAAAAAAGTACTCATGGGCGTGGCAATTAGTGCACCCATATAACCAAGACAAATTCCAAGGCCGCAAAAAAATGCAAAATAATGCCTTGGTGCGTAGAGTGAGGTTGCTTTAATGATAAGGACAAAACCGGCGGCAGAGGCCATCCCTAAAAGCATCCGGCCTAAAAATGCAGCGATATCAATTGGGACAAGTAATAATAAAAGCCCTGATAGGCAGCCACTGATAGAAAAAACAAGTAGACTTTGCAAGCGAAATTTATCTGCTAGAATCCCAACAAATAGTTGTAATGGTGTGTATAGATAATAGTAACTTGAGGCAAAAAAGCCAAAGCCAGAAGCGCCGGAAAACGCATAAAATTGTTCGATCTCAATGCGAAAAACACTTGGATAAACACGCAATATATACTCATACAAATAGAAAAATCCAGTAAGTACAATCGGTATGATTGCAAGTAAGCTTAAAGGTGGGTTCGCTTGAGCTAAGCTTTTCTCTGGCATGTATTCCATCTCTCCCTCTTTTGTATCTGAATACCCATAATGTGCAAAGCACAAAATGGCAGTAAAGTAATCAGAGTACTCTTTGATGGTGAGGATGTATACCCCTGTTACAGAGCATCTTGCGGTGATTCTTAAATTTGTGTGAAGATCATCTTATACAGTTCAAACAAGCCATTTATAGTCAATTGGGTCGTTTGTGAGCAATAGGATAAAGAGAAATAGGAGAAATTTGAACACTAGCTAAAAAAATAACCACAGTAGCTACTACGGTTTTTGATTTATAAAATATCTGTATTCTATATAATCTAAGTCATCTAATGTTAATAAAGCATAAGGATAATGTATGATACAGAGGATATGGGACTGGGTAGCAGGGTTTTGGACATATTTAGAAGCGACGCAAACAAAAAGCTTCCGTATTGTTCATCTACTTGTAGCAGCTTTGATTATTTTACAGATTCTTGATAGCAGTTTTATGGCAGTTCACTATCAGCCAACCTATGCGCTAAATTTAGGGGTGTATTTTCATATTGGTGTTGGTAGTTTAATTGCTATTTTAGCTGTCATTATGTTTTCGTTGATATTTAAAAAACGTGGATTTCGCTATTTTTATCCCTACCTATTTAATGATTATACTCAGCTTAAGAAAGATTGTTATACGCTGTTGAAATGCAAGCTGCCTAATGTATCTTCAGGAGGGATTGCAGCAATTGTGCAAGGTCTTGGGCTTTTGGCATTGGTTATTGTGCTTGTTTCTGGTTTTTTATGGTTAAATGCTTGGGTTTTTTCATGGTCAAATGTAAAAGTACTACAAGGCTGGCATAAAACACTAACAGGATTGATTGAGTTTTATATTTATGCGCACGGGGCGATGGGAATTATTCATTATCTTTTATCAAAGGCTGCGCCACAGTTTCTAGAGCAAAAATGTGAGCTCTAAGTATTCAGTACGCTATTTTTTGTTTCAACGCAGCGTATACTTTTCATTAAGCATGGTTGGCAGTACTTGTTTCCCCCTTCCTTCCTAACTGTCTGACAACTATGCTTGTGATTTTGATAGATTTTATCGCTAATTCAGCATACAATTATCATAAGTTCTCAGGGCGGGGTGTAATTCCCCACCGGTGGTATCCTGTTATGCAGGGAGCCCACGAGCACCTTTTAGTTACTTATAAAAGGGTTAGCAGATCTGGTGAAAAGCCAGAGCCGACGGTAATAGTCCGGATGAGAGAGAATGTAATTATATGCTATGTTTATGGCTTGTGAGATGATAAGTAAGCAGTCATTTTGGGGTTTATACTCAAAAAATCTGTATCTATGATCCATAAGTTATCTCGTAAGTGACTATTATAGAGGAAAGTAATATCGCTGGTTTTGCTTTTCTTTGCGCTTTAGCTTTACTCTCGCCCTGTTGTTGTAAAAAATGAATGTTAGGGCAGTTGATGTTTCCAATTGATCAATACTACATGAATCAAGCTTTAGCGCTTGCAAGAAGAGGTAAACTAAGTGTTTCACCTAATCCGATGGTTGGCTGTGTGATTGTTAAAAAAGGCAAAATTATTGCAGAAGGCTGGCATCAATGCCAAGGGGAGGATCATGCTGAGGTGATGGCATTAAAAAAAGCTAAGGCAGCAAAAGAAAATCCACAGGGCGCTGATGTATATGTTACCCTCGAGCCATGTAGTCATATTGGCAGAACTGGCTCTTGTGCTAAAGCGCTCATTGATGCCAAGGTGAGAAAAGTGATTATTGCGGTTGAAGATCCTAACCCTAAGGTAGAGGGGAAAGGCATTCAAATGCTAAAAGAGGCAGGTATTGAGGTTGTTTTAGGTGTGGCTGCACAGCAGGCTGTGGCATTAAATAAAATCTTCTTTTACTTTTTTGCACATAGAGTGCCTTATGTGATTGCAAAGTGGGGTATGTCACTAGATGGTCAGCTTGTTACCTCCAAAGGGGATAGTAAGCAGATCACTGGAAGTTACTCTCAACAGGCGGTACATGATTTAAGAAATCGCCTAGATGCCATTATGATTGGAGGCAATACATTAAAGGAAGATGATCCAAGCTTAACGGTCAGATTATCTTCAGCAAGCATTATTCGCCAGCCTATTCGTGTTATCGTATCGGCAACTGCCAACCTTCCACTAAACGCACGTGTATTTAATGATAATAAAGCCCAGACGCTTTTAATGACAACAAACCATGCAGATATCAAAACACTCTTTGCATTAAGGGAGAAATCAGTAGAAATTACAGTACTTCCTTGCAATAAAGAAAAAGAAATAAACCCGAAGGATATTTTAAGGTCATTGGCCCAAAAGGGCATTACAAGTGTGCTGTTAGAAGGAGGAGCGCATTTACTTCAAAGCTTCTTAAAGGCCGATGCTGTAAATGAAGTGAAAGGGTTTATTGCGCCTAAGCTCATTTTAGGGAAAAACAAAAAACAGACACTGGATGATATTAATGTCCATCTTGATTGTGAAAATGATGTAGAGATAACAGCAAATATGAAGAAAAAGGAGATAGAATATGTTTAGCGGGATTGTGCAAGAGATCGGTAAAGTTGTGGCAATTGAAGGGCTAGGACAAGAACCAACAGATACAAATATGCAATGCATTCGCTTAAAAATCAGCCTAAAACAAGGGCATTTATGTCAAATAGGGGATAGTGTTTCTATTAATGGCGTATGCTTAACCGTGGTTGAAATTGATCAAGACTCGGGTACGCTTAGCTTTGATGCGGTGCCAGAGACACT
The DNA here is from genome assembly GCF_000379445.1 of Fangia hongkongensis FSC776 = DSM 21703. Taxonomy (GTDB): domain Bacteria; phylum Pseudomonadota; class Gammaproteobacteria; order Francisellales; family Francisellaceae; genus Fangia; species Fangia hongkongensis. Next base: position 148,890 of record NZ_KB902271.1, on the reverse strand, counting down.
GAGAAAAACAAACCTCTCTTTGTTTAAGGTCGGCGATTATGTCAATATCGAGTTGTCAGTGAAACTGGGTGATTATATTGGTGGTCATATGGTTCAGGGACACGTTGATGGTGTTGGGCAAATCTCTCATATTGCAAAAGAAGATGCGGCACTGATTGTTCGCATTCAAGCAAAAGAAGCTATTTTGAAATATCTCGTTAATAAAGGCTTTGTCGCGATTGATGGGATGAGTATCACGGTGATTGAGGTTACCGAAAATGATTTTAGTGTAACATTTATTCCACATACGATTGAAGCGACAATAGTTCAAACATATAAAGTGGGGCAAATGGTTAATTTAGAAGCTGATCCTCTGGGTAAACAAATACATGCATATATGGAGAAATATCGTGCACTACAATGAGATAAAAAATCGTGTTGAGAGGGCTATTTCAGCACTTAGCTCAGGGAAAAGTATTATCGTATTAGATGATGAAGATAGAGAAAATGAAGGGGATTTAATCTTCCCTGCTGAAATGGTAAATCAAGAGAATGTAAATTTAATGCTTCAACACGCAAGTGGTATTATTTGCTTAGCGATGCCTTTTTCGCATGCAAAGAAGCTTAAGCTTAAACCCATGGTGCCAAAAGAGGATAATACCAGTCAGTTTCATACCCCATTTACAATTAGCATTGAGGCAAAAGAGGGGGTAACAACAGGCGTCTCAGCAAAAGATAGAGCACATACAATCAAAGTGGCAGGCACCCGAGATGCTTCTTTTGAAGATATCAGCAAGCCTGGGCATATTTTCCCTTTGATTGCGAATGAACATGGTGTTCTTGGGCGCCAAGGGCACACAGAGGCAAGTGTTGATATGGTTAAGCTTGCAGGATTTTATCCGACAGCGGTGCTATGTGAGCTGATGAATAAAGATGGCTCAATGATGAAAGGCGCTGAGATTGAAGCATTTGCTAAAGCGCATTCACTTGAGACACTCAGCATTGAGGATATTCGACTATATCGTTTAGCACATGAAAAAATCATTGAAAAAGCAGTTACAACACCTGTACCATTTAAGCAACATGGCGTGATGGATATGAGTGTGTTTATTGATCCTGTAACAAACGATGAAGTCACCGTGCTTAGTAAAAACATCAGTGACAATCCACTTGTTAGGCTTCACTCTTCCTGCATGACAGGAGATTTATTTGGCTCTTTGAAATGTGATTGTCAGTCACAATTACACCATGCATTAAAAGAGATCTCTAAAGAGGGTGGAATATTAATTTATCTAAATCAAGAAGGGCGAAATATCGGTCTTGTCAATAAGCTCAAGGCTTACGAACTTCAACGACTAGAGGGGCTTGATACGCTTCAGGCAAACAAAGCATTACATTTACCAATAGATGCACGATCGTATGATATTGCGATACAGGTTTTAAAATTTTGGGGTATTGAGAAATGTCAGTTATTATCAAATAACCCCGATAAAATAAATGCACTTGAAACGTGTGGTATCTCTGTGAGTCCCAGAGTGTCAGAATCAGAGATTCATCAGTGGAACCAGTCGTACTTATCTGTAAAAAAACATCAACTTAAACACAACATTAAAGGAGTGATATAGATGACTAAAATTGCAATTGCAGTCAGTGAGTTTAATGATTTAATTACCAGTAAATTGTTAGAAGGTGCTTTGGAAGAAGCAAAAATGCAAAATATTGAGATGCCTTTTGTGGTTAAAGTGCCAGGCGCCGTTGAGTTGCCATTTGCCGCTAAACAACTTGCCAAGACAGACAAATATGATGCAATTGTTTTGCTAGGGTGCGTCATTCGAGGCGAAACAGATCATTATGACTATGTTTGCGATCAAGTATCACAAGGCACTCAGCTTGTGATGATGGAATATGACTTGCCTGTTATTTTTGGTGTGTTGACAACGAATAATAAAGAGCAGGCCCTAGCACGCGTAGGCGGCGCAAAAGGTCATAAGGGGAAATATGCACTTCAAGCGGCACTTGATATGGCAAAATTGCAGCGTTCATTGGAGGTGCCTGAGTACATTTAATAGGAATAACTACGTACTCAGATAAGGCCTATTTAGATTATTTAGAATTAAGCATTTGAATAATGCTGTTGGCATTATTTTCAATTTCAGATTTTTGCTGTGTTTTGCGACACTTATATTCAACTAACCCATTATCGAGTGAGCGCTCGCCAATAATGATCTGATGTGGGGCACCAATTAAATCAGCATCAGCAAACATAATGCCTGCACGCTCTTTTCGATCGTCAAATAGCACATCAAATCCAGCATGAGTAAGATCATGATAAAGCTTTTCAGCAGTATCTTTTACTTTTTGGGATTTGTGCATATTCATTGGAATAATAACCACATCATATGGTGCAATTTCCTGTGGCCAGATAATTCCTTTATCATCATGCGATTGTTCAATACTCGCGGCAATAATCCGTGTAACGCCAAAACCATAGCAGCCCATGATCAGTGGCACTTTTTTGCCATTGGCATCTAAAATAGTTGCATCCATTGCCTTTGAGTAGACATCACCCAGTTGAAAAATATGCCCAACTTCAATGCCGCTTTGTTGTTGAATCTTGCCACCATCAGGCGCCGTATCACCCATCTCAACATTACGAATGTCCTCAAGGGTGATTTTATCAACATCTCTTTCCCAATTAACGCCAAAGTAATGAAAACCTGACTCATTTGCACCACAGGAGAAATCGCTTAACATTGCAGCGCTATAATCAACAATAAGCGGGATCTTTGTCCTCACAGGGCCAAGAGAGCCAGCATCAGCGTTCATAATATGTTGAATCTCTTCATCCAATGCAAAGCGAAAAGGTGCCTTGATTTGTGCGAGTTTTTCAACTTTGATTTCATTTAGAGTATGATCCCCTCTGATAATAAGTGCGAAGTATTTGTCATCTGCGTCCTTAATAATCAAAGTTTTAATGGTTTGCTCTGAAGAGAGATTAAATTTTTCACAAAGTGCATTGATGGTTTTAATATTAGGTGTGGCAACTTTTTCAAGCTTTTCAATCCCTTTTTCTCTTTGAGATAAATCAGGTTTTTGATATGTGGCAAGCTCCAAATTAGCAGCATAAGTACCTTTATCGCTATAGCAAATGATATCTTCACCGGCATCTGCTAGCACCTGAAACTCATGTGTTGTGCTGCCACCAATGGCACCAGAGTCAGCATCAACCACACGGTATTCTAAACCAATACGTTTGAGAATGTTGCAATAGGCTTGGTACATATCTTGATAAGTCTGATTCAAAGACTCAGAGTTAGCGTGGAATGAGTAAGCATCTTTCATGATGAACTCGCGCGCGCGCATCACCCCGAAACGAGGGCGTATTTCATCACGGAACTTGGTTTGAATTTGGTAAAGATTAAGCGGTAGTTGCTTATAGCTATTGATCTCTTTTCGTGCCATTGCAACAATTGGCTCTTCATGTGTTGGACCAAAACAAAACTCACGATTATGGCGATCAGTAAGCTTCAAAAGCTCTGGACCAAACTTTTCCCATCTATGGGTTTCTTGTAAAAGCTCAGCAGGTAAAACACAAGGCATCAAAACTTCATTTGCGCCTGTTTTATTCATTTCTTCGCGAATGATTTTCTCTACCTTTGAAAGCACTTTCATGCCTGTTGGTAACCAAGTATAAATGCCAGAGGCAAGCTTTTGAATAAGACCTGCTCGAAGCATGTATTGATGACTGATAAGCTCAGCGCCTTTAGGCGTCTCTTTTGCTGTTGCAAGCAAGGTTTGTGTTGTTCTCATATGAGGATATTTAATACCGTATAAAAGTAATAGTAACGTTAATGGGTTTTAAAGTTAAGTTCAAGCCTATTTTCTAAGTTTTATCTTGGTTTGCTTGATCTTCTTGTTGTGCTTTGGGCTTGAGTAAAAAATTTTTTGCAAGCGTGTAAGCAACCATTGCAAGTGGGGCGATATAGACCCAATAGACGGTATAGTCACTAAATGAAATACTAAAATAACCGAAGTAATAAACAAGCGTCAAACTAACAATAAAGGCAATGCAGGCAATAAAAAAGACAATATCTGCGACCTTGTTTAAGGTTGACTTTAACATAGTGCTTGAGCGTGTTTTGAAACTATAACTGAATTATACCTTGTGATGAATCTTTAGACAAATAGTATGATTAGCATTTCACTAAGATTGTGTTTAGGTAATTCGATTTACAATAAGATTTACTTATCAAATTTAAATAAACAATATATTTATATTTCTTACAAGGGCTGAGTATACTGGTTGTAAGTGAAATATATAGAGTTTAATTATGCAGCAAATAAAACAATCAGTTGAAAATAGCCAAAAGGTTAAAATTGCCATTATAGGCGCCGGGACAGCAGGTCTTTCAGCAAGGCGTGAAGTCTCAAAACTCACCGATGACTATCTTGTATTTGATGGTGGTGATATGGGAACGACTTGTGCCAGAGTAGGATGTATGCCTTCTAAAGTGTTAATTCAAGCGGCAAATGATTTTGCCAGAAGAAAAACATTTGTAAGCGAGGGCATTCATGGTGCGGAGCACTTAAGCATTAATACCAAAGAGGTCATGGGGTTTGTTAGACAATTAAGAGATCGCTTCGTCCGTGGTGTATTTAGTGATATGGATGACTGGCAGGATAAGCTCGTTAGAGAATATGTTGAGTTTGTTGATGCAAATACACTTAAAACAGCCTCTGGCAAGCTTATTCATGCTGAGAAGGTAATCATTGCAACAGGCTCCACACCAATCATTCCGGGGCCGTGGCGTGCGCATAATGAACACATTATCACAACAGATCAGTTTTTTGAGCTTGATAATATTCCAGAAAAACTGGTAGTAATTGGGCTTGGTGTGATTGGAATTGAGCTTGGTCAAGCCATTGCTCGACTTGGTGCTGATGTCACATTGGTTGGGCTTGGTAAAAGCATCGGTGGGCTGACAGACCCTGAAATTCAAAGTTATGTCGCTGATAAATTTAGCCAAGAGCTAAATATTTCCTATGAGGGTGCGGATATTGTTGGGGTTTCAGAGGATAATAAGCTTATGGTCAATATCGACGGTGAGATTAAGCTATTTGATAAGGCGCTATTAGCAATAGGGCGTGCGCCAAATTTGACTCAACTTGGACTTGATAAATTAGGCATCAAGATGGATCGAGGATTGCCGAACTTCAGTAGTACAACCTTTCAGTTGGATAGTTATCCACATATTTATCTTGTTGGCGATACCAATGGTGAAAGACCGCTTTTGCATGAAGCCGCTGATCAGGGTCGTATAGCAGGCTTTAATGCTGTTCGCGATCAAAATCAATGTTTTGCTAAGCGGGTTTCTTTGGGTATTACATTCTCAGATCCCAATATTGCAACCGTTGGTATGCGCTATCAGCAATTAGTGGATGCAAATAGTGAATTTGTTACAGGAAAGGTGAGCTTTGAAGGGCAAGGCCGAAGTATTGTGAAATCAAAAGAGCAGGGGCTCTTACACCTTTACGCAAGAGCGTCTGATGGCAAACTTCTTGGCGCAGAGCTACAAGCGCCAGAGGGTGAGCATTTAGCGCATCTACTGTCATGGGCAATTGCCAATCGTATGAGTGTTGATGAGATTCTTGCAATGCCTTTTTACCACCCAGTTGTTGAAGAGGGGGTGAGAACTGCGCTAAGAGATGCCTCGAGCCAGCTTGCAGTCAAAGAACATGATCTTGAGCTATTTCGCTGTGGAGATACGCCAATTCGCTAGTCAAAGGGCAAATGTTGGTGGAAGTCATTTGTCATATGGTCCTTTTTTGTGCTATGGTGGCGGGCGCTTTGAGTCGATTATGAGATTTTACTGTATAGCCATAGGCGCAAGGCAAGCGATGTATTATAATAAGTATCTAGAATGATAGATGATAAAGAAAACTCAATAGGGATCACACTTCTATGAAGAGAAATGACTTTTTGCGAAATGCACTATTTTGGGGGCTGATCGCAATTGGGCTTGTGTTTATATTTAGCAATATGAGCAAAACCTCTGAAAATACAAAAACCATTAACTATTCTAACTTTGTGCAGCAGCTACAAAATGGACAGATCCAGTCTGTGGATGTTAATGGCAGAACCTTTACTGGGGTCTTAAGTGACGGGGAGAAATTCACAACCTATGCCCCAATGCTCAATGAAAAGATTGTTGATCAAATGCTAGAGAAGAAGACTCAGGTCTCTGCAAAAGCGCCAGAAAAACCAAGCTTGTTCTTGGCATTTTTATTTAACTGGTTGCCACTTTTATTAATTGCAGGGTTCTTTATATTCTTGATGATGCGTGCAGGTGGCGGTAAAAGCGGCGCTTTCTCCTTTGGAAAAAGTAAAGCCAAGCTTTTAGGTGAAGACCAAATTAAAGTAACACTTGCCGATGTTGCCGGTGTTGATGAAGCAAAAGAAGAAGTTGCTGAGATCGTTGATTTTCTTAAAAACCCAACTAAATACGAAAAAATTGGTGGGAAAATCCCACGTGGTGTTTTAATGGTTGGTCCTCCGGGGACAGGTAAAACACTGTTAGCTCGTGCAATTGCAGGAGAGGCAAAAGTGCCATTTTTCTCAATTTCGGGTTCTGATTTTGTTGAAATGTTCGTTGGTGTTGGTGCTTCTCGTGTGCGAGATATGTTTGAGCAAGCAAAGCGCCGGGCGCCTTGTATTATCTTTATTGATGAGATTGATGCTGTGGGTCGTCATCGTGGAGCAGGTCTTGGTGGTGGTCATGATGAGCGTGAACAAACATTAAACCAGATGCTTGTTGAAATGGATGGTTTTGCTGACAATGAAGGGGTGATTGTGATTGCAGCAACAAACCGCCCGGATGTTTTAGATCCAGCTTTATTAAGACCAGGTCGTTTTGACAGGCAGGTAACAGTTGGCTTGCCAAGTGTTAAAGGTCGTGAGCAAATTCTAAAAGTTCACATGCGTAAAATTGTTGTTTCAGATGAAGTTCGTGTTGATTGGATTGCTCGTGGGACACCTGGATTTTCAGGTGCTGAGCTTGCTAACTTAGTCAATGAAGCTGCACTTTTTGCCGCTAGAGGTGACAAAAAAGTTGTCGGCATGGAAGAGTTTGAAAAAGCTAAAGATAAAATTTTAATGGGTAGCGAGCGCCGCTCAATGGCAATGACTGATGAGCAAAAGCGACTAACTGCTTACCATGAAGCAGGACATGCAATTGTTGGACGTTTGGTGCCTGATCATGATCCTGTCTATAAGGTCAGTATTATTCCAAGAGGACGCGCGCTGGGTGTGACTATGTATCTACCAGATGGTGATCAGGTGAGTCAGTCTCGTGAGCAGTTATTAAGCCGTCTTTCAAGTATATTTGGCGGTCGTATTGCAGAAGATTTGATCTTTGGGCATGAGAAAGTGACAACAGGTGCATCCAATGATATTCAAGTGGCGACTAACATTGCCAGAAGTATGGTCACCAAGTGGGGCTTGTCAGAAAAAATGGGTCCTATTTTGTATGATGAAGATGATCAGCAGCCATTTCTTGGACAGTCAATGGGGAAAAATTCGAAGCATTTTGCGGATGAAACAGCGCTTGATATTGATAAAGAAGTCAGACGTCTTATTGATGAGAACTATGAAAGAGCTTATCAAGTATTAAACGATAATATGGACATTCTTCATGCGATGGCAGATGCGTTAATGAAATATGAGACCATTGATGCAATGCAGGTGGATGATTTAATGGATAGGCAGCCGGTTAGAGAGCCTGGCGATTGGGGCAGTAGTTATGTACCAAAGGATGAGTCTAAGCCAGCTAAAGAGCTGCCAAAGACGCCGGCAGGATCAGCACAAAAGGAGCAAGATGCTGAGATCAAACCTCAAGAAACAGAAGCGGTGAAAAAGGAACAATCAGCCAATAAACCTGATAGTAATGAGTGATTTAATCGCGTTATTACAAAAGCTTGAAACTTCTTTATGGCGAAGTGAAACGCGTTTTGACTCTCATTACATGGAGAGTATTCTAGCTGAAGATTTTATTGAATTTGGCCGTTCAGGGAAGATTTATACTCGTAAGGACATTCTAAATACAAAAGCAATAGCAGATATTAAAGCCACGCTTCCATTACCTGATTTTAAAGTTTTGCCTATTAGTGAAACTGTGATGCAGGTGATTTATATCAGTATCACACACTATAATGGATTGGAAAAAGCCAATAGAAGTTCAATTTGGCGTAAGGACAACGGCAAGTGGAAACTTCGATTTCATCAGGGTACAGTCTTTGTTTAATTAAGCTTTACGAAAATGCCAGCCTTTTGTTTTGCAAAAGGCATATAAGCCATGTTTGGAAAGTGTTGCACCAAGTCCTGATCGTTTCCTGCCAGCCCAAGGCAAAAAGGGCGAAACTCGATCAGCACAGTTCATATAGACATTGCCAGCATCTAGTTGATGCATAAAATGTTTGGCCTCTTCTTCATTGTCACTAAAGATGCTAGCAGTTAAGCCATATTGCGTATCATTCATAAGTGTAAGCGCCTGATGTTCATCTTTTACCTCTTGGATCCCAATGATAGGGCCAAAGCTTTCTTCATACATAACTTTCATTGAATGATTCACATTGCTCAAAACCGTGGGCTCAAAGAAATTGCCTTCAGAAGGAATGATGTTGCCACCTGTGAGCAGCTTTGCCCCTTTTTGGCATGCATCTTCAACTTGATCTTGTAGAAAGGCTAAATGTTGCGGGCGTGTAATCGCGCCATTTGTCACAAGCTTATCCATCGGGTTGCCAACAATAAGTCCTTTGCTGTGGTCAACAAATGCCTGACAAAATGCTTGATAATGCTTGGTATGAACATAAATTCGCTCCACAGCACAGCAGCTTTGCCCATTATTATAAAAAGCACCCTCCACTAGGCTGCTTGCAACTTTATTGATATCACTATTAAATTCACTGACATAGGCTGGATCCTTTCCGCCTAGCTCAAGCCCGACAGGAACAAGCTTATATGCTACTTTCTCAGCAATGAATCGCCCTGTATGATAACTGCCAGTGAAAAAATAACCATCAAGGTCTTCACTTAATAAAGCCTCACCAACCTCTTTGCCCCCAATGAAGGTTTGAAATGCACTTTCCGGTACGCCAGATTGATATAACGAGGCTTGAATATTAAGCCCTGTTAAACTTGCAAACTCAGAGGGTTTGTAGGCAACATGATTGCCAGTAATAAGCGCAGGAATAAAAACATTTACGCCAACAAGAAATGGATAGTTCCAGGCAGAGATATTGGCAATTGCACCAAGGGGCTCATAGCTTAGCTTTTCCTGTGTATTGGTATTTTGATTAAAATATTCCTCTTTCAGGACTTCCTTTGCATGAGCAGTGAAATAATCAATGCGATAGCACGCCCCTTCAATTTCAGCAAGAGACTCTTTAATCGGCTTGCCTGTCTCGAGTGTCAAATCATTGGTAAGTGCATCTTTGCTTTCAAGTAAATTGGTTTTAAATGTGTCAATAATAGCGATGCGCTCATCAAGCGCGAGCTGTTGCCATGCATTATTTTGCACATGAATTTTCGCAAGTTTACTTTTTATCGTTTTTACATTGTCAGCTTCAAGTGTCGTTATTACTTTGCCTGTTGCAGGATTATAGATTTTCACGTATAAGTACCCTATATTCGTTTAGATTAATATTTGCGCTTAAGTGTTCAGCGCTCTTTACTTATTTGTTGGATGAAATAGTCTAAAAGTGGCTGTGGATCAAGCACGCATTTTCCAAGTGTGTGACTGAATTCAGGGTGCCATTGAACAGCATAAATAAAATGTTTTTCATCATCATATCGTATTGCTTCTATGACTTGATCTTGTGGAGAGTAAGCTTCACAAATAAGCTTTTCCCCAAGTGATTTTATTGCCTGATGATGAACGCTATTCACCACGGGTTTTTGCTCATCTGGATAGATTGTAGTGCCAAGGAGGCTATCATCTGTGAAGGTAATAGAATGGTGGATTTTATCATAGTCATTGGCATTTCGATGCTCAAGAGCGTTTTTGACTTCGCTTTGAATATCTTGATATAGCGTGCCACCAAAGTAGGTGTTAATAAGCTGTTGTCCTCTACAGATACCAAGGATCGGGATTTTATGCTGAAAAGCAATATCCATTACTTTAAGCTCATAGATATCACGTGCGCGATTGCCCGGCCATTTTGCTTTATTGAGATAGGGGGCATTATAGCTTTCAGGGCAAAGGTCATCCCCTCCGTGGAAGATAACGGCATCAAGCTCAAGGACAAAGCTTTGAAGTATTGTTTCGTCACTAAAATCAGGAATTAAAATAGGCATGATATTGTTGGAGGAGAAAAAGTTAGCCATATCAGATTCGATATAAAATAAGCTTTTTTGTGAAAAAGTTGAGCGCTTTTGATCAGGGGGCATCGTGCAGCAGGTGATGCCAACCTTTTTCATGTTGGTTCTTTTGCTCATAAGCTTGCCTTTAAAATAGCGACAAAATCCAAGTAGCTGACTTTTCTAGGGTTGGATAAATGACAAGTATCTTGAAGTGCAATTTCAGCGATGGTGTCAAGATCACTTTCATGAATACCATAGTGATTGAGCCCTGTTTGAATCCCAGCTTTAGTAATGAGCGTATCACAGTAGGTGACAAAATCTTCTACTTTTAACATATGCTCTAGGTGTTGGTACTTCTCCTCACAAACCGCTTGATTGAATCTTAGTGACTCGGTGAACATCAATGCATTGGCAAGCCCGTGGTGCATATTATTAAATGCAGATAAAGCATGAGCCAGTGAATGAACGACACCTAGGCCTTTTTGAAAGGCAACAGCCCCCATAGTGGACGCTGCCATCATGTTATATCTTGCCTTGATATCATCGGGTGTATTAATGGCCTTTAGTAGGGATTGATCAATCAGGCGAATACCCTCAAGGGCAATCCCATCACACATTGGATGAAAGCTATCGACAAGATAAGCCTCAACATTATGCACAAGTGCATCGATACCAGTTGCAGCAGTAATTGATTTGGGCAGTGATAAGGTTAAGCTTGGATCGGCTAGAATAACCTTTGCCAAAAGTGGTGGGGCAAAAATCACCTTTTTTTGGTGGGTAGTGCTGTCAGAAATAATGGCGCTCCTGCCGACTTCACTGCCTGTTCCGCTTGTTGTTGGTATTGCAATAAAATAAGGGATATTATCTGCTTTAACCTGAGCATCATTTCCTGTGCCATCTTCATAATCAAACAGGTGCCCTGAATGATTGACCATCAAAATGATGGCTCTGGCTGCATCCATGCTCACACCACCACCGATTCCAATTACGCTGTCACAGTGGTGTTTTCTAAAGCACTCAGCCCCGTTTTCTACATCTTTTTCAGTCGGGTTTTTGGCAAGCTCACTGAAGATTATGCTGTCAATTTGCTGTGCTTTTAATAACGCTTGTAATGTCGCAATCATTGGCAGCTGTGCTAAGGCTGGGTCGGTGACAATAAGTACATTTTTACAGTTATTGTGTTGTAAATACAAAGGTGCTTCTTTTAGCGCTTCTGATCCAAAGCGGATAGTGGTTGGAAAGTTAAATTGCATTATATTGCTCATAGTTTAATCCTTAGATAATTTCAAAATAGCGTTTATATTCCCAATCGCTGACGGATTTTGAATATTCTTGCCATTCCCATTCACGGGTGGCTGAAAAATGATTGATAAATTCCTCTCCTAATAACTCACAGGCAATTTCGGAGGTTTTCATTTTCTGTGTTGCTTGCCATAGGTTAGGCGCTAGCCTTTCCCCGTTATCATCTTGATAGCCATTGCCTGCAATGGCTTTGGTATCAAGGCTTAGGTTATGTTTGATGCCATAAAGCCCAGCTGCTAATAAAGCTGCCATGGCAAGATAGGGATTTGCATCAGCACCAGGGGCGCGAGCTTCAATGCGCATCGCTTTTTCGCTGTTGTTTATCACGCGAAAAGTGGTGGTTCTGTTATCAATTCCCCAGTTCATAATGGTCGGTGCCCACATGCCCTCCACCAATCTTTTATAGCTATTTACTGTTGGGGCGATCATCGGTAGCAATTCAGGTAACACTTTCATTTGACCGGCAAGATAACTTTGCATCAAAGGACTCATGCAATGAGTCTCATTAGCATCAAAAAAGAGGTTCTTTTTGCCATCTGAGAGACTTTGGTGAACATGTCCTGACGAGCCGGGGAGATCAGGCGATATCTTTGCCATAAAGGTAGGCATAATACCGTGTTTAAGTGCAATTTCCTTTGTTGCTGCTTTAAATAAGCTTGCACGATCTGCTGATTCAATAATCTCAGTGTAATAGATGGCAGCTTCAAGAACACCCGGACCTGTCTCTGTATGCAGACCTTCAAGTGGCACATTAAACTGTAACAATAGATTATACAAATCATTGAGATAATCATGGTTTTGTTGGAGTTTTAATAAAGAGTAACCAAACATTCCGTTGCTTAAAGGTTGTAGCTCGCTTGGTGGTTTATTATAGATACTCTGATTTGTCTCTTTAAAGTTAAACCATTCAAACTCCTGTGAAAAAAGTGCTTGAAATCCCATATTCTCAGCTTGATGGGCTATTTTTTTCAATAGTGTTCTTGGGCAAGCTTGATGATTTGACTGTGAAAAATCAGCAAGGAAAAAACTAACCTCATCATCCCAAGGGACTTGGCGGTAGCTTGAAAGGTCAATCTCAGCAATGTGATCTTTGTAGCCATTATGCCATCCAGCCACAGGGGAGCTATTGTTATATAGCGCATCACTTGAGTCCCAACCAAAGACAACACTACAAAAACCAAAGCCACCCTCTAATGCAGATTGAAATTTCTCTTTGTTGATATATTTGCCTCTAAGTACCCCATCGATGTCGGTAATAGCAAGCTTTACTTTAGGATTTGGACTTTTTAAAACATGATTGATTATCTCTTTATGGTTCATCTATAAGAACACCAAATTCAGATGCAGGTTCAATCAATATAATTGAAATAATCTGCTGAAAAAAGCCTTGTTAGCGCAATATCGCTTTTAGAAGCAAAAAAGGCGCCCAAAAAGCATCAAAAAGGATTTTGTAAATTAAACAGTTATGTATAATCGGGTACTTTATAAAAGATGATAGCTTTATGTTGCAACGTTACTTTGCGCGATAACATGGTGCTACTAAAACATCAATGTAAGCGTGTGATTTTAAGCGGTTGCAGCATGACTATAAGAGAAGGTGAGTTTTATGTATAAAAGAGTATTAATGGTAGCAATATTCGCTGTAGGGCTATTGAGTCATTTTGCATTGGCAAATGAGATGAAAGCGCCTGCTGTGAATAAAGAGATGGCAAGCATGGGAAATGGTGGAAATGACATGATGACAATGTCCATGAATAACCATCAACACCATCATATGGATAATCTGGGCATGTGGATGTTTAATGTAATGCCAATGTATATGAATATGGATGGGCTCCAAAGTGGAACAAACAGCGTATCTGGTTCAAGCTCGGATATGATGGTTCCCAAAAGCATGAACATGTACATGCTGATGTTTATGGCAATGTATATGCGTGGCGATTGGAGTGTGATGTTAATGAACTCATACAATATCAAAACAATGGACATGGATATGAATATGATGGGCAAAACAACAAGCTCTAGCATGCGCTCTGAGGGTTTTAGTGATACCCAAGTTGTCGGTGGCTATAATCTGATTAATACTAAAGTGCAAAAGCTTCAGTTGCAAGGTGGGGTGTCATTGCCAACAGGGCGAATTAACTACAGTGGTGATATGCCTATGATGAGTGACACATTATATGGCTACCCAATGCAAATGGGCTCTGGAACATTCGATCCTATTTTGGGAATAAATTACACTTATTTTTGGCATAAACTTGTTACCTCAGCAGAGCTTGAGACTTTGCAGCGCCTTTATAAAAACTACAGATCATACCAGCTTGGTGATGTTTATCAGCTAACGTTGCTTGCAAATTATCAAGTGTTGTCATTACTATCAGTTGGCTCAAAACTTCAAGGCATTATCACGACAAAAACAGATGGTGTTGCTGCTGGAACCAATGCAAACTGGGGCGTGGATTATAACCCTGCAAATAGTGGTGGTAAGGTGATTAATTTATTTGCCACAGCAAGAATCAGTGGCAGTGGTGTATTACAAGGTCAATCACTTGCTATTGAGGCAGGGTATCCTATTTATCAAAATTTAAATGGCACGCAGATGAAACAAGGCTGGCAAGCCAGTGTTGCCTTGAACTTTATGTTTATGTAGTGTTTTTATAGCCGAAAACATCACTAACCAACCTGAAAACAAACACTAATAACAAGCCCTGTGCCGTGTAGCTTATTTTCAATTTTCATCGTGGCGTTGTGATTGATAAAAATAAGTTGGCTAATGGATAAGCCAAGCCCTGATCCTTGGGTTTTAGTATTTCTTGCGCTATCTTCACGGTAAAAAGGGCGACTGAGAGTATTGAGTGATGTCTCATTTACTCCCGGGCCATTATCACTAAAAATTACTTCTATTTGCTGCGGTGATTTTAGCTGTAAATGAATATCACAGTTTCCAGCATATTTTAACGCATTATCAATGAGGTTTTTAAAGGCGCTAAGTAATTGGTTTTCTTGTGCTTTTACAAGATACTTTGCCATTGAATTTTCTGCATTAAATTGTACTTTATCACTGTCATATTCTTGCGATAACTTCTCAAGCGCATGATAAAGGGAAATCTCAGTTACAGCCTCCTGACTAAAGGTTTTTTGTGTAAAGTTTAGCATCTTGGTCAGATGATCATTAATCGCGATAATATCACTTTCTATTTTTTCAGCGAGCGTTTCATCTTGGATCTTTTCACATAATAACATTAAGCGTGCAAGTGGTGTTCTGATATCATGTGTCAGTGCATTTAACATCAAAGCGCGCTCTGATTCAAAGTGCTCAATTTTATAGATGATTTTATCCATTAAATCAGCAGATTGCGCAATCAGCTTTGGTCCTGAGAGCGAGGGGTTTTGGTTGGGGGCATTGTTGATGATGATCTTACGAGATAAGGCTTTTGCTTTAACCCAAGGGGCAAGAAGCTTGATGCTTGAGTAACTGTAATAGATCAAAAAGCTCATAAAAATAATCTGTAGAATGACCAAAAAGAGCATATTTAGCCAAAGAAGGTTATGATGCTCAATGTTGATCCATTTATCTAATTTGGGTAGATAAATCGAAAAGTTTCTTTGGTCAAATTGAGCGGCTTTGATAAGATCATTGGCAATGCTTTGATCTGAAAGGTTAAGTGAAACAGGCGTAAACAAAGGCGTTGCACTAATACTTAGATTCTTGTTGTTCTTTTGAATATTGTGTAGAAGCTCTGCTTTTTTTTGCGGTGTAATAAAGCTTGATTCAGCGGTAATGGTGTTTTGTAGATAAATAAAGGCGCGTAAAACCTGCCTTGCTTTCTCTGTGGATTCGCTATGGGCAAAACTAAAAAGATAATAACTGGTAAAACCAAAAGATATGAGCATGATAAAGCTTAATGAGAGCAGTTTTAGCAGATAGATCTTTTTAACTTTCATAACGGATCAGGTTTGTCTTAAAGATGATTTAAGCCTATAAATATTCAGCCAAAAAGTCCAACTGAAGAAACAAAGAAATAATAAAAGTGATGATTGCTATTAGGTTTTCAATTACCCATTTAAGGTATTGACTAAATCAGTAATCTCGCCAGAGGCTTTTTTCCAGTTGTTAGGCTGCCAGTTTTCCTTGTCTTCAGGGTCTGGCAAGTAGGTGTAATGAAGTGAATAGTAAGCAAACTTGCCCTTAAGTTCCCTTTTAATCATATCCGCTTTGGATTTGGTATCATCAACATACACTATGGCTTGACATAAATTAGGGTTGTCAGTTTTAGCGCGTTCTTTCAGGATTAATGTCTGTAGAAGCTTGCCCTTATCACCACCTGCGGCAAATTGAATACCATTGATATACATGCTATAGCCATTTTTATACTTATTTAAGTGCAAGTAGCTATTATCAAAGTTGCCATCCCCAATGGGATTTTTGCTAAAATCAAAGTGATTGTACTGAAGCTGTCTTGTCGTTGTGGCGATGCTGCTAAACCCACGAGAAGTGAGCGCAATAGAAGGGTAGGCATCTTGTAGTTTACTGATGATTTCAGCGCTGTCTTTTTCAACGGGCTGATAGTTAATAAAATAGCGAATGGCATCGATAAAATCATAAATATTAGCCTTATTATCACCAAGCAGTTTTTTGGCATAATTATTGCCTTGAGATGCTTGCCAGTATACCCAGCTTTCACTGGCAAAACGCCCTTTATTGGTAATCAGCGTATTATCAATGTCATAGACAATACAGAGTTTGTCCTTGCCATAGGTGTTGGCAAGTTTATCAGCAAAAGGAATAATATCAGCCATATGTTTAACGGGTTTTTCTTGGTTTATCAGACCTGCATGGCTCGCTGTCACAAGCGATATTCCTAAAAGTAAACTCAGTGTTTTTTTCATTTTATGCTCTCCCATCAAATATTGCAGGCATCATAGCAGTCACAATTTCCAAGTACAATGTGGCGATAGCATTAATTTTTGTATTTTCTATTAAGCCATGTTTTGAAATAGGATATGATGGTGTGAATGTTGTTAGGTTATGGTTGGCTATGCAATCTCCAATAGAACAAATAAAACCAATAAAAAAGCTTTTAGATCACTATTATGCTTCGCTTATTCAAGCAATTACGGTCTATGGGTATGCCCCTGAATTCTTAAATAAACCCAAAGAAAAGCCATTTTCACAAACAAGGGCGCTTAGCCAAACAAGAAGTATATTCTTTTTGTTATGTTATCACAGGTTATTTGGTGTGAAAGATGCAAAAAAAGCAGCCTATCTATTATATCAAAAGCTTAAAAATGACTACTATCATCATGGTGCTAAGGATTGGTGTAAATATCCTAATGATGCTCCTATGGATGATTTGTATGAATATGCCTTTTTGCTGTTTTCTTTTTCACATTTATACAATGATTATAAAGAGAAAGTGATTTTAGATGACATTACAGAAATAGCTGAGCTGATAAAAGCAAAATACCTTGAAGTGGATTTTATCTCATTAAAAGATGAAAAGGGCGTGATTTGCCAAAATGCAATGATGCATTTATTTGAGGCCTATTTATCTGCTTATGAGTATACAAAAGAAAGTCACTATAAATTACATGCAGAGCAGTTACTTGCAAATATCATCAGGCGTTTTTACGATGAAGAGAAATTGTTGATTAAAGAGTATGATAGCACTTGTGAAAATGCACTCTATGAACCGGGGCATAGCTTTGAATGGTGCTCGCTGATACTCGATGCAAAGCGCCTTGGTCTTAATACAAATATTGAGCTAGAGCACAATAAAACACTCACTATAGATGAAAAATCTATAGTGCAATCCGCCGAGCACCTTGGTGTGTTGGAAAATGGTTTAGTGAAGCCTGAGATTCAATCAGGTAGTAATGACACCTATCGCATTTGGCCGATTTTGGAGCAAATTCGCTATTATGCACTTGCCAAGGATGCGCACAAAAAAGATGCTGCTGCCGCTGTTTTTATAAAGAACTATATTGAGAACAATAACCCTGTTGAGTATGTTAACTATCAAGGCATAAGTGATTTTGACAAAGTGAAATCAACAACAGGGTATCATTTGATTAATACCTTTCAACACTTTTTCAGAGGATAGAAAAATGCATTCATATTATTTTTTGTACTTACACGGCTATCAAGGATCCCCCAACTCAATTAAGGCGAATAAGCTTAAAACTTGGCTGAATGAAACCTATAACAATGTACATATTGATGCACCAAAGCTTGAAATGCATGCTGAAAGTGCTCTTTTGGATATTCATACGCGTTTAGATAATGTAAAAGCAGATAAAAAAGTGATTATCGGGAGCTCACTTGGTGGATTTATGGCGCACTTATTTAAGCAGCTTCGTGATGATGTTGATCAGGTGATTTTAATCAACCCGGCAACAAGACTGGATTTAATTGCAGATTTGCCGGCTTATCAAGAGGTGTCAGAAGATGCAAAAGCGCTGTTATCGCTTATGCCAACTCAGATTACATCGCTTGAAGATTATCTGTTATTGCTGCAAGAAGATGATGTTGTCACGCCAGCGGCATTTGCTGTTGATGGCTTTAATGGCGCCAATATTGATATCAAAACAGGTCAAGGGCATCACTATGATAATATTGAAGTGAGCTTTGAAGTGATTGAATCGTTTTTAAATAAAGTATCCGTATGATGATAGATTTGATTCATATGTTTACTGCTTGTATGCTTTGAAAGGGGTATAAAAAGCTTGCATAATAGTGGGTCATATTCATGGCAAATGATAAAACATTAACCGCTATAAAGCTGGCATAATGGTTTATATTAGTATAACAATAATAAAATAATAAGAGAGCACAAGATGAATTATTTAGATATATTAAACGCGCGCTTTGCTTGCAAAAAATTTGATCCAACCAGAAGTGTCTCTAAGGAAGATAAAGCATTTATTTTAGAGGCAGGAAGACTCTCCCCATCTTCTTTTGGCTTGGAGCCTTGGAAGTTTGTTGCCATTAGTAATAAAGCGCTTAGAGAGCAGCTAAAGCCACATTGTTGGGGACAACCTCAAATTACAGACTCTAGTTTTATCGTGGTGATTCTAAGTCGCTTGGGGCATAACTTCAGAGGCAAAACAGACTATGTGGCTGAAAAGATTGCCAGAAGAAAACTGCCTCAAGAAATGCAAGATGCCTATGCTGAGCGTGTCACAGTGCATTTAAGTGCAGAGGAAACAACGCAGTGGGCGAAAAGGCAGTGTTATATTGCATTATCTAATATGTTAAATGCGGCGCAGTCTTTAGGGATTAGTAGCTGTCCTATTGAGGGATTTTACCCAGAAGAAGTCAAAGCTGTGTTAGAGAAAGAAACCAATATTGATTTTAAAGATTTTGATATTTCAGGTGCAATTTGTGCCTTTGGATATAGCGCAATGGAGCGACCTGAAAAGTTCCGATCAAGCAAAGAGGAGGTGATTATTGAGATCTAAATCCTCTAATTGTAATGCCTATTTGTGTCAAAATGTTTTACCATAGAGAGATATTCATTATTTAAAGTATATCTTACATCTATGATAAGTATTGATTGCATGAACGACATGACTGGGGATGGTCATATAATGGTGCGCCAAGCAGTTGAGAAGCTTGGGCTTGATGTGGTTGATGGCCAAATTGATCGTTGGCTTGAGTATTTGGCGCTGTTGCAAAAGTGGAATAAAACCTACAATATGACCGCAATTACAAGGTTTAATGACATGCTGATTAAACATCTTTTTGATAGTTTGTCAGTGGCGCCTTTTATTACGGGAGAGCATATTGCTGATGTGGGAACGGGCGGTGGTCTTCCTGGTATTCCACTGGCGATTTTATATCCGCAAAAATCATTTACATTAATTGACAGTGTCGGCAAGAAAGTGCGTTTTTTAAATCATGCTAAAAAAGCACTTCAATTAGATAATCTTTTTCCTATTCACACAAGGGTTGAAACTTATCTGCCTGATCAGAAATTTGATCAAGTGATCTCTCGGGCATTTAGCTCTGTTAGTGACTTTTATGCACTCACCAAGCACTTGTTAAAAGAAGGCGGCGAGTTGATTGCGATGAAAGGAGAGATGATTGAAGAGGACTCAATAGCAAAATTGCCACTATCAGCCCAAAATTTTCCTGTTGAAGTGCCACAGCTTGAGGCTAAAAGGCATATTATTGTTTTAAAATCTGAAGCGTAGCATCTACATCAATCTAGCTGAATGGCTTTAAGTGCGCTTGGAGAGGCGCGTACAGAGGCAAGAAAGCTCACAAACATGCCAGCGGCGCTGACAATCATGACAGCGGAAAAGGCATAATTTGGAATCGGCAAATCAGCACTGATTTCTTTGGCGCCAGAGACAAACCCTAAAAGCACTGCAACCCAAGCAACTGCAAAGGCGCTTGAAAGTTGGATCACGGTGCTCATGATAACACTTGCTGTACCCATTTCATCATCGGTTGCTTGAGAGTAGGCAGCGGTATTACTCAGCGTTGTATAACTACCAAATAATAAGCCAAGGACAACTTGGATCAGTAAGTAAAACACAAAGTTAAAGTGCATAAATATCACTGCACAGGAAACAAAGCACAGAAACAATACAAAGGTGATAATGATATATAACTTGTAAAAGCCAAAGTAATTTAGAATTCGCTTAATAAAGCGTTTTATCATCCAAGCAGGAATGATAAATGCCAAGAAAGTCAATCCAGATTCAAGGGGCGTAAATCCTTCTTTTGTTTGCAGGAAAAGTGGAAATAGAAACATAATCCCCACAGTTGACAGTCGAAGCGTGACACTATGGGCAATAAAAAACCGAAAGAGTTTATTTTTAAATATCCCAAAATCAATAATCGCGTGAGATTGTTTAGCCTTAGCATGATATAGATAGCGAATCGCTAAAATGATAGCGATGACAAGAGAGGTGAGTTTGATACTCATGGGAATGCTTGGGTCGATTAAGGTGTCAACAAACAGCATTAGTAATGCAATAGCAAATCCTAAAAGCAAAAAGCCTTTAAGATCAAATTTCTTGTTAGGCTGTGTTCGCTCGTTCAGTGAAGGTAGAAGATAAATAATTGCAATCAGAGTGAATATGCCGACAGGGATGTTAATAAAAAAGATAAATCGCCAGTGAAGATAAGTTGTAATTGCGCCGCCTAAAAGTGGCCCTATCATCGGCCCCACAGTAATAATCGCACCTGTAATAGACATGGCGTATAACAGGTTGCCTTTAAATATACGGATAAGTGCTAAACGGGCAACTGGCATGGTAAAGGCGCCAAAAAAACCCTGACAGGCGCGAAATACAATCAGCATGGTCAAATTTTGCGACAAGCCACAAAGCACAGAGGAGACAATAAAACCTGAAACAGAAATGATTAAAAGCTTCTTAATACCAATTCTATCTGCAACCCATGAAGAGGCTGGAATAAATAGCCCAAGGGTTAAAAGATAGATGGTAATGGCAACTTTTAGATTAATAGGACTAATGTTAAAGCTCTGTGCCATTTGAGGCAAAGAGGTATTAAGTGCACTACCATCGATCAGCTCCATTAGCATAATAATGCCAATTGTGCAGGCAATCCAAGTTTGGTTTTTTGTTTGCATATTGAGTGTTCGTTCAGTTTGATAGTAAGATTATGCGCCTTGTATATTCAAATAGCAAATAGACACGCACTTGATTTATCATTACATCAGAGCAAAAAAACTAAGAGAGCTTTGAAATGTTTTGTGATTGTGATTACTCAAGCAATATACCACTCGCGAATCATTTTGCGGTGTTTAATGTTGAAGAAGTTTTTGATAGTTTTGAGTCATTGGGTTGCAGGTAATAGCTGGGACTATTAGCAATATCTGATGACTCAAAAGAACAAGAAATTCAATGGCAGAAATAGGGTAAAATGGTTTGCGGGTGGTATAAGCTTTCATCAAGGTGATTGTGGGTATATAATCAATGAAGTTTTGATGATGCAATAAGCAGTTGAATAATGGATAAAATCCTTATTAAAGGTGCAAAAACACACAATTTAAAAAATATAGATCTTGAGATTCCTCGAGATAAATTAACGGTTATTACTGGCTTAAGTGGCTCTGGTAAGTCTTCACTTGCTTTTGATACGCTTTATGCGGAAGGTCAAAGGCGATATGTTGAGTCGTTATCAAGTTATGCAAGACAATTTCTCTCTTTGATGGATAAACCAGAGGTTGATCATATCGAAGGTTTATCTCCTGCTATTTCTATCGAGCAAAAAACCACCTCTCACAATCCACGCTCAACCGTTGGCACCGTGACGGAGATTTATGATTATCTTAGGGTACTTTTTGCAAGAATTGGCGATCCGATGTGTCCGGAGCATAAGGTGTTACTGAAAGCACAAACCATCACACAAATGGTGGATCATACTCTTTCAATTGATGAAGATGAAAAGTTAATGATTGTGGCACCTGTGATTATTGATAAAAAAGGTGAGCATATTCAATTAATGGAGAAGCTCTACCAAGAAGGCTATTTGCGTGCACGTATTAACAATGAAGTCTATGAGCTTGACAATCCGCCAAAGCTTGATCGCTATAAGAAGCATACCATTGAAGTCATAGTGGATCGCTTTAAACCACATAAAAAGCATCAGCAAAGACTGGCAGAGTCTTTTGAAACCGCGCTTGATTTATCCTCAGGTATCGCGAAGCTTGTCTTTCTCTCAGGGGAGCAAGAGGATATTATTTTCTCATCAAAGCATGCCTGTCCATTTTGTAATTATTCATTAAAAGAGCTTACACCACGGATTTTCTCCTTTAATAGCCCAAGTGGTGCTTGCCCGAGCTGTGATGGGCTTGGCACAAAATCTTACTTTGATATTGAAAAGATTATTCCAGATGCTACTTTATCATTACAACAAGGAGCTGTTTCTGGATGGGATAGACGAAATGGCTATTATTTTGCACAGCTTGAAGCACTAGCAAAGCACTTTGAGTTTTCTTTAGCAACACCATTTAAGGATTTGAGTGATGAGGCAAAAAATCTGGTTCTAAATGGCTCAGGCAAAACCAAAATCGAGGTGAATTTTAAAAGCTCAAGAGGCAGAAGTTATCATAATATTAAGCCTTTTGAAGGGGTGCTGGGCAATTTTGAGCGCCGTTATAAAGAGACGGATTCGGCATTAATTCGTGAAGAGTTATCGAAACTAATGAGTAACCTGCCTTGCCCAACTTGCCATAAAACACGCTTAAATGAAGGGGCAAGAAATGTCTTTATTGATCATAAAAATATTGCAGATCTGACCGCATTATCAATTAAAGATGCGGTAAAGTGGCTAGATGGACTTTCGCTCAAAGGGCAAAAAAAGGTCATTGCAGAGCGCTTGTTAAAAGAGATTCTCTCAAGATTAGGGTTTTTAGTAAATGTTGGCTTGGATTATTTAAACCTATCTCGCCAAGCTGATACGCTATCGGGTGGTGAGGCACAACGAATTCGTTTGGCAAGTCAGATAGGAGCTGGCCTTGTCGGTGTGATGTATATCCTTGATGAGCCATCGATTGGTTTACATCAACGAGATAATCAAAAGCTCTTGGATACCCTTCATCATTTAAGAGATTTAGGCAATACGGTTATTGTCGTTGAACATGATGAAGATGCCATTAAACAGGCAGATCATATTATTGATATTGGGCCTGGGGCCGGGGTGCATGGTGGTGAAATTGTCGCTGAAGGTCGTTTAAGTGAGATTTTAGACAATCAACGTTCACTGACAGCAAACTATCTCTCTGGAAAAGAGAAAATCACCATAGGCGCTAAACGTTTAAAACCTAAAAAAGGCCACTTCCTTGAAGTAATTGGTGCCGCAGGGAATAATTTAAAAAATGTTTATTTAAAACTGCCACTTGGTCTTTTAACCTGCATTACTGGTGTTTCAGGTTCAGGAAAGTCAACCTTAATCAATCGCACCTTGTATCCTTTGGCAGCAAAATTATTAAATAGAAATAACTCATTAACCCCTGAGAAATATGATAAATATAAAGGGTTTGAGCATTTGGATAAGGTGATTGATATTGATCAAAGCCCAATTGGGCGTACTCCAAGATCAAACCCAGCAACATATACCGGCGTTTTCACTCCAATTCGTGAGCTTTTTGCAGCAACCAACGAAGCACGCTCTCGTGGCTATCAACCGGGACGCTTTAGCTTTAATGTGAAAGGGGGGCGCTGTGAGGCGTGTCAGGGAGATGGGGTATTAAAGGTAGAGATGCACTTTTTGCCGGATGTTTATGTGCCATGTGATGTTTGTCAAGGCAAGCGCTATAATCGAGAGACGCTAGAGGTGACTTATAAAGATAAGAATATCTCTGAAGTTCTTAATATGAGTGTCGAGGAGGCTTTGTCTTTCTTTCATGCAGTCCCGCAGATTAAAAAGCGCCTGCAAACCTTAATGGATGTAGGGCTGTCTTATATTACGCTTGGACAAAATGCAACGACCTTGTCAGGAGGGGAAGCACAAAGGGTGAAACTTGCCAAAGAGCTGTCAAAATCGGCAACAGGGCAGACATTATATATTCTCGATGAGCCAACAACTGGTTTACATTTTCATGATATACAGCAGCTATTAAATGTCATTGTGCGCTTAAGAGAACAGGGAAATAGCATTGTGATTATTGAGCATAACCTAGATGTGATTAAAGTAGCTGATTGGATTATCGATTTGGGTCCAGAAGGTGGAGATGGTGGTGGTCAGATCATTGCTGAAGGTGCCCCCGAGAAAATTGCTAAGAGTAAAGACTCTTATACAGGGGCGTTTTTAAAGCCGATGTTATTCGACTAGTGTTTATTAGGTGTTTGTATTATATTGAACTTTGGATAGTATGCCCCATACTGGTTTTTTGAGTTGGACCCTTCAACAATAAACACAGGTTTTTTGCTAGGTTGCTTAAGTTCAGCTGCATAAGTGCTATTAGGTAGCTTATCAAGCATTCCTTGAAGCCAGAAAATAGTTAACCCGCTATTTGCGTTAAGATTATCTAATTTTGAAATTTTGTAATACCAATCTTTTGATCGTTTGCCGTTTATCAAGGGTTGTACTAGTTTTCTAGGTAAGTCTTTAGTCAGGTTTGTAGAGCTAATATAATCATCGTAGAAGCTGCGCTCAATTAAGACACTTGGACTGTTTAAGTCACTAGGGTTTATATTTAATGTGGTCGTCTTATTCAAAGAAGTAAAAATTTCTGGTGAATTTGTATTGATGGTGACTAAATTTTGATCACATTTATTAACAAACTTGGTTTGAATAGTCTTCTGATAATGCCCCTCAGAGGTGGTGATATCAATAGTTTGTTGATCCATAGTAGCTTTATTGTTACGGTGGATTATATAGTAAATGCGACATTTATCATCAGTATAAAGTTTATCACCTGTATGACAGGTTGAATGATCCTCATCAATGGTAATGCCATCGCTACCATCAATAGATAAGATAGTAAAAGAACTTATTGAGTTTATTGCTTGCATGTTGAACATAATATTTGGACTTTGTGTCGCTATTACTTCAATAAAGCCACTTGGTGATTGCATGCTGGTTATGTTTGCATATTCAGGAGAGCTTTGGCTAGAAAATGATAACGTCTCTGTGTGTGATGGCTGAGGGTTGTTCCCACTATTGGAGCCAGTGCCACAAGCCGCTAACAACAATGGTACTAATACAGGAATAATTTTTATGCTATTTACTAGTTTATCTTTCATTATACTCTCCTAATGGTTTGTTACAAAAATGTAGGAGGAATTATATAAAAGAAGATATTGACTGAAAAGCGTACTGAATACGTGTTAAGTTAGGTTGTTATGAAATCACTAAAACTGCTGAATACCTGCAACTTGCCATAAGTGCTCTTGATCTTTGCGAGTGAAGTGCCAGACTTCTTCAAAACTTTCCCAATTGCTAGTATTATCTTCTTTTACCTGTCCGATAAACATCACACTGGCAACCCAGCTATCGCCTTGTTTTTCACAAGAGATCACCTTGGAGTTTAAATCTTTAAACTCAGCAATGTCGGTATTTTCATGAATATCATCTTTAACACTGACATATAAATCTTCAGTTAAATAGCCTTTGATTTTTTCAAGCCCGCTTTGTGTATTCAGCGATTGAAGCTGATTGAATAAGTTTAATGCCTGATGATTAAAAACAGACTCTGGTGTGCCATCAGGCAATTTACCATCTTGGATCCCTACACTTGTGTTTTCTGCGGCTGTTGCCTCTAGTGTATTTGCATGTTGTGTAAATGCACTTTGAGATTGATGACTCTCTTCTCGTGTGTTTTGCGCTGAAGCTTGTTGTGAGTTCATATGATTTTGTTGCATCTGTTGTGCTAATTTACTTCGTCTGAACATAAAAACGAGAGCTGCAAGAATTAAAAGGACAATAATAAGTCCAGTCATTCCTTGAGCGCTAAACAGCCAAGCAAAAAGCGCGCCTAAACCAAGTGCCGCCAAAATTCCGCCAAGCATGCCAAAGCCGCCTTTTTTCTGGGTTTGGTTGGCAGCGGTAGAGTTTGTGTTTTTTGCAGGTGCCGCTGAGCGCGAATAGCCATGGCTTGAGCCACCGCCAAAACGCTTTGCCTCAGCAATTTGAAAGCTTGAAAAAGCTAAAAATAAAAGTGAAAAAATCACAAGAAGTCTTTTTAAATTCAAGTGTTGTAACATAGTCCCTGCCTGTATATTCGGTTATTGTTGTCGCTGACATGATAGTTGAAATTTGCTATAGATACCAACAACAAAACATTTATTACTTGGCAGATAGATTGTATTTGTGTATCGTTACATTGTTTATATTTATCTTTGGAGAGAAACATGCAAAAATCCCTTGGCGGCGCCTTTTTAGTCGTGGGAACAACCATTGGTGCAGGGATGTTATCGCTGCCTTTAATTACCGCAGCAAGTGGCTTATGGGCATCGGTGATTTTGATTATATTATCTTGGTCTGTGATGTATGTTACAGGTCTTAAGCTTATTCGTGTTTGTGAGAAATATCCACTTGGGGTGAATTATACTACTTTGATTAAATCTCATATGCCGATAAGCCTGCAAATCATCTTTACTATTGTGTATCTGCTTTTGTTATATGCACTGATGGCTGCTTATACAACACAAGGAGCAGCATTAGTAAGCCTTGTGGCTGCCGCGCAACATGTAAGTGTGTCTATTGATGCAATTGTCTTTATTTTAATCTTTGGTTTAGTTATTTTAAGTGCAAAGTTAAGTGATTATGTCAATCGCTCTTTTGTATCACTCAAGTTGATCTTTTATGCCTTGTGCGTGATTAGTATGCTGGTTTGTTTAAAATGGGCGAATTTCATTCATGGTCCATTATCGCTCTATGCACTTATTTTTGCATGGCCAACGCTTTTGCCATCATTTGGTTTTCAAAATATTATCCCTGTGCTGTATGAGTATCAAAAAGGGGATGTGAAAGCTGTAAGAAAAAGTGTCCTTATCGGCAGCTTAATGGTGCTTGTCATTTATCTTATTTGGGTGGCAGTGTGTTTGGCGATTTTGCCACAGACAGGCGCGCACAGTTATGAGTCGATATTTCAGGCAGGCAATACCTTAAATAGCTTTATGGCTGAAGTGAAAGTGGCAACCCAAAGCGCGTGGATAAACACCTTCTTGTCGGTCTTTATCAATATATCTATTATCACATCCTTTATTTGTGTGGGGCTATCGCTTTATCATTATATTAAAGATACCTGTAGCCGTTTTGGTTATCAGATGAATAAAGTCATTGGATTTTTATTAACCTTTATTCCACCATTTGTTTTTACGGTGTTTTATCCAAAAGGGTTTATCCTCGCACTTCAATACGCAGCTATTTTTGCTGTGGTCATTTTTGTATTTACCCCAGTGTATTTAGATAAATCAGAGAAAAGCCCATTTAAAAACTATTATGCTTTAACCTTGGGCGCACTTGTTATTGTGGCTCAGATATTGAACCTGTTAGGAATTTCTCAGCCGTTTTAGCGATAATTATTATAGATGTATAAACTATCAGTGAGCACTTATAGTAGGCAGTTATCATTATGTCCTTTTATAAAGCAGTCATCGCTGATATCAAATGGCGGATTAAAAACACCAGTGCATCAAACCGGTGGATCTGTAAAACTCAGTAATCTCGAGCCAACTGGTTTTGGGGTATATATTGTATGGAAGATAAAATAGCGTTTTGGAGGTTAAGGTATCTCTAACGCGATTTCGGTTAAATCACCATATTGTTCAAAATAAAGTCAAAATAGGTTAACATAGAAAGGTATTTTTGATTATTATTTGTTCTTTTCTTGATTTTGTATAGGCAGAGATTACAGAGTTAGGGTTGGACAATGATAAAATATCAAATAAGCTGAATAATAACAATGCATAAAATAGAATATATCCATCATGCAATTGATACGAAGAAAATTAAAAGTTTAAATACTTATTTAGATCAAGCATTAAAAGCTATTTCCTACAATGGTGCCCTTGGTATTTTGGTATACAAACCGTCAGGTGAAATATTATATGCTGTCTTAAAAGGTGGAGATACAGCAGAGATATGGGCGTACTCCCTAATCTATAATAACTTGCCATATTTTAACTATAATGCAATGTTGAAACTACCTCAAAATACGTTTGATGCTGATGTCTATCATTACCTAGAATCAAATGAGAAACTTGAAAAAAATGATGTGTTTTTAAGCTTACTTAATAATGCTAAGGGAAAAAATTTGCATCCATGGAGCTATCAACGTTATCAGCTTGATGGTGGAATTATCTCCCTGTTGACAGAGTTGCCAAACAGAAGTGCTGTTGAGTGTTTGTTAACTCAGAAGCATGCTGTAGATCGTGGATTGAATGACTTATACCAGAGGATATCTCAAGATAGATATTATCAAGATATGCATGAGATAAGTCAGTGTATTAATATGCGAGATATTGAAAATTCATATCAATATAACTTTGATAGCGCAATTACAAAGCAGTTAAATTTAGGGCGTTCAGAGCTTAAGGTTTTTAAGCTCATCTATAGTGGGCTATATAAGCCTAAGGAAATTTGCCATCATGCTTATTTATCCGTTCGCACAGTTGAGGGGGTTCTAGCCGCCTTAAAGGAAAAGTTGGGCTGTAGGCATAAAGAAGAATTGCATGAGAAAATTCAGTATTTACACTCTGTTATTAGAACATCGATACATTCTTCATTATCTTTGTAGGTTAGAAAATCCTCCTGACTAAATGTAATTAGAAAGAAGTATAGTAGATGCGATAGGTTGTCTTATTCAAGTGAATGAGATTTATTAATCTCTGCAATCATCTTATCTTCTTCTTTCCATCTTGCGATCAATTTGCTTCTATCTTTAGCAAGGTAGCTATAGACAACAGGGACAACAAAGAGGGTGAAGAGTGTACCGATGGTCATCCCTGATGCAATAACAATACCGATTGACTGGCGAGATACCGCGCCGGCGCCCGTTGCATAAACAAGTGGTAGAACCCCAACGACCATTGCGGCGGTTGTCATCAAAATAGGGCGAAGACGTAGGCTTGCTGATTTCAATACAGCATCAACTTTACTGTAGCCCTCTTCTTGCAATTTATTGGCAAACTCAGTAATCAAAATCCCGTGTTTGCTGATCAGCCCAATCAGGGTAACAAGTCCCACTTGTGTATAGATATTAATCGAAGCATAACCAAAGTTAAAGAGCTGACCAATATAAAGCGGAATCAGTGCACCACAAATCGACATTGGAACACTGATCAGAATAATCAGTGGATCACGGAAGCTTTCAAACTGTGCTGCAAGCATTAGGAAAATAACAATAATGGCAAAAATAAATGCAATCACCATTTGGTTTGAATTTTCCAAGAACTGTCTTGCTGAGCCAGAGTACTCATGCGTGTAGCCTTTTGGCAGTTCAGTTTTAGATAAACCTTGTAGGTAATCAACTGCCTGACCTTGACTGACACCCGGGGATGGGACAGCTGAGATGGTGGCTGAGTTTAGCTGTTGGAATCTATTTAAACTGAGTGGTACACTTTGGGTATCAAATGTGACAATAGCTGATAATGGAACCAAGGTGCCATTGGACGCTTGAATTTGAATTTGCCCTAATTGCTCCTTAGTGAGTTTCATGCTGTCTTGAAGCTCTGGGATAACCTGATAACTATAGCCTAGAAGACTGAAGTAATTCACATAACCTCCAGAATAAGCATAACCTAAGGTGTTTGCAATTTGTTGCATGCTAATACCTAACGCTGCAGCTTTAGAGCGATCAATTTTAACCATCATTTGCGGGTTATCAAATTTTAAATCGCTTTGTGCAAAGACAAACAAACCACTTGTCATCATTTTATGAATAAGGTTATTTGCGACATCGTTGATGCCTTGATAGCTACCAATGGATTGGACAACATATTGCACTGGCGGTCCAAATGGAATGCCCGGTAGCGATGGCATTTCAAAGGTGTAAACCTGTGTTCCAGCAACACTATTTAGTTTGTTTTGCAATAGTGGCTTGATTTCCATCTGTGTTTTGCTTCGATCATCCCAAGGCTTTAACACCAGTCCACCAAATGTGTTATTGGATTGTGGATAACCATTTACCACAAAGGCAGACTCCTTGCCCGGCATACTATCCATTTCTTTGTAAATAGAAGGTGTGAATGTGTTTAAATAATGAATATTAGCAGGAGATGGTGCTGTCCCTTGAATTCCAATAAAGGCCTGATCTTCAACTGGTGAGAGCTCAGATTTTGTACCGATTAATAGGAAGTAACAACTTGCCAATACAACAACAGCAAAGAGGATGATTACAACACGAACCTGCATGATATGATGAAGTGCTTTATCATATCCATTTTTTAAGCGCTCAAATAAAGCATCGATAAACTTAACTGTTTTGGCTTCTGTAATAGAGTGTGATAACACTTTAGAGCATAGCATTGGTGAGAAAGTATAGGCAACGATCCCAGAGATCACAACGGCACCTGCCAATGTATAAGCAAACTCAGTAAATAGAATACCTGTCAGTCCGCCCATCATCCCGATTGGAAGATATACCGCAACCAAGGTTAAGGTCATTAAAATTACAGGATTAGCAATTTCCCTTGCCCCTTGGACAGCTGCTTTAAAAGGAGAGAGTCCCTCTTCAATATGCCGGTAGATATTCTCTAAAACAACAATGGCATCATCGACAACAAGACCAATGGCAAGCACCATCGATAAGAGCGTTAACAGGTTGATTGAAAAGCCCATTAAGAACATCAGGAAAAATGCGCCGATCATCGATAGCGGAATGGCGACAATCGGAATAATCACAGAGCGTAATGAACCAATAAATAAAAATAACACCACGGTCACAATAATAACCGCTTCAATTAATGTTTTAACGACATCTACAATAGAGGCATTAATATAAGTGGTGTTGTTATACACTGTATTCATGATCATACCGCTTGGGAGGCCTTCACGAATCTCTGGCATTTGATCTAGAATCTTTTGAACAACTGTTAATACGTTGGCATCAGATGCCGCCACCACACCTGCAAATACCCCTTCTTTACCATTAAAGCTTACATTGGATGTATAGTTCTGTGCGCCAAGTTCAACTTTGGCAACATCACGAAGGTAAATTTGATGCCCGTCAGCATTTTTAACAACAAGCGAGCCATACTGTTGAGCGGTTTCAAGGTTAGTGGTTGGGTTTAGGGTGATGTTAAAATAAGGTCCTTTAATTTGTCCACCGGCTGCAATCAAACTATTGGATTGCAGAGCATTAGCAATATCATCAGGTGAAACACCCAGTTTGGCCATTTTGTCATAGTTTAACCAAACACGCATGGCATAAGGCTTTTGCCCCCAAATAATAATGTTTGAGATGCCGCCTAGTGATTGAAGCTTTGGTGTAAGCTGGTTTTTGATATAGGCTGTAATTTGCTGCTCATTTAAATCATCACTGGTGAAACTTAAAATCAGTGAAGGGAATGAGTTTCCTGATTCCATAGTGATGGCAGGGGATTCGGCTGCTTTTGGCAGCTGGTTTAATACAGCATTTACTTTTTGCACTACTTGGCTAAGAACATTGTTTGGATCTGAGCCAAGCTTAACGTTAACCGTAATGGTACTGGTTCCAAGTGCACTTTGTGATGTCATGTAATCTATGCCATCTGCACTACCTACAGATTGCTCAATAGGCGTGGTTACAAAGCCTTGGATAACACTTGGGTTAGCCCCTGGGTAAGATGTGGTGACTGTAATAGTCGCATTATTCATGTACGGATACTGGCGTACTTGCAAAGTCAATGCCGTTCCGATCCCTGCCACAAGGATAAGCAAGCTTATGACGGTTGAAAGTACCGGCCGTTTAATGAAGATATCAATAAAATGCATAAGCTCAAATCCTATGGGTTATTCTTGAAGTTAAATTCATTGTTAACAACTGCTGGGTCATCATTTTGTAGTTTGTTTTGTCCAGAAGTAGCAACCAGCTGACCTGCTTTTATTCCTTTGTGGACAATGACTTGATTGTCATCAGTTGCTGTTGTTTGTACTGGCTGCAATTTAACTGTGTATTGTGCTTTACCAGTTGAAACCATTTGAACAGAGCCATCTTTAAATGCACTGTATTCAGCCATAACTGGTTTGCCATTTTTCATCACAGGATTTAAAACCGCAACTGTCTCACCATATAAGGTATAGTTAATGGCATTTCGTGGTAGGATGATCGTGTTTGGCATGGCAGGAAGCACAACGCTGACATCTAAGAACATGCCCGGATAAATCATGGCTTTTTTATCTTTATTATCATAAGTAGCTTGTACATTAAGCGCCAAGTTGTTACTTGATACTTCAGAGTTAATTGCTGTAATTTTTGCCTCAAAAGTTTTGCCAGGATAGGCATCACTTGTAAATTTGATTTTTCCACCGATGTGAATTTGATCCATTTGATTTTGTGGAACAGGGAAGTTGATGTAAATAGGGGAAATCATTGTGAGAGTTGCAGCGCTATTTCCTGCTTGGAAGAACTGACCAAGACTGATTTGTCTAATCCCTATTTTGCCATCAAATGGTGCACGAATAATATTGAAGTTAATATCTGCCTCAATAGATTGCACGCTCGCTAAATCTGAATCATAAGTTGCCTTTGACTGATCAAGCGTTTGTTCAGAAACAGCATTTTGTTTGATCAACTCTTTGTTTCGATCATAGGTGATTTTAGATAGTTGCAATTGTGCCTTTGCTTGTGCGAGCTGTGCTTTTAATTGTGACGTATCAAGAGTAAAGAGAACTTGGCCTTTTTTAACCATTTGACCTGATTCAAATGAGATAGAGTCAATTAAGCCACCTGCTGATTGGGTGGTTACATTCACACTTTGAATGGCAACTGCTTGACCGGTAGCCTTAATGCTTGGGTTCCAATTGACTGATTTTGCTGTTGTTGCTGTTACTTCAGCAGGCTGCATCTTCCATGTTTTCATGGCCTCTTCTTTTTTGCTGTTTACCATGTGGGCAAAGCCAAAAATGCCCCCAAAAATTATCAAAAGTGCGATAATCACTACTGCAAAAGCGATAATAAGCTTTTTTCTTGAGGGTTTTTGTATTTGATCAGTCATATGTTGTCCCTTTGGTTATCCTTGGTTTTTTGAATATTATTTTTTGAAGATGAGTTATAAAATAAAAACTGATAAAAGTGAACCGTACTAAATACTATGAAGAAAATAAATCCATAGCCAGCAAGGCTTATTCCAAACAGCTGCCAGTCGACATTAGCACAATCTGCTGAGCCTGAGAACAAAGTTTGGATAAATGAAAAAAGTGGCAGATTTTGAAATAAGATATCAACATCAGCCTGACAGCTCCCAGCATAAGTGGCAGGGTGCATTTGCATCCAAAGCTGCTTTAAAGCAATAAGTGCTGCAATAAGTGCAAAGATGCCAAGCAAGAAGCTGTAGACTCTGGTGGTGCCCACAGAGCCTTTGTGAATAAGTGCAATCAGTGATAGCACCGTGACAATAAGCAGAAAGAACTGTTGAAGCAGGCACATTGGGCAGGGTTTGGCTCCCATTGTCTCTAAGATAACAATAGCAATAATAACAATGCAGCAAACAGCAAAACCAGCTAAATGCAGCTTTCTATGAGCAAATCCTATCGGCACGGTATTCAATCTTCTGGGTTATTAATAAGCAATTTCATTATAGTGTATATTCGCCTGAAGTCACGACTTCGACGCCATAGGCATATAACTAATTGCTAAAATTAAATCGTGTTCTTTCATAGAGTGCTAACCTCAACTTATCGTTTGTACTGTTTTATTTTCAGAACAAACGTTCATTTTACTGAGTTTTGCCGTAAAATCTACTACCAATAGAGCAAACTTTGCTTAACAGCCGTTTCAATTTAGTACAATTTGGAAGTCTGCTGGCTTCACAAAACATTAAAACATTGTGAACTTTTTTTTAATATCCTCATAGTAAAAAGCGCATATATTGAATTTTATGGTGATTGATAAGTGGATATAATGCCTTTTGAGATTGTTTTATTGTAGAGAGATGTAGGATGAAAGCATATTTGCGAACGGTGCTAATAGTACTAGGTTTGTTATGTTCAATGACCGCCTTTGCTAGCATCAAAATTTACAAGGTTCAAACGAAGGTGACTTCATCGAATGGACTAACTTTTGACACCTTAATCGATTTCAAAGTTAAGCGTGGCGCTAAAGCGTTAACAAATTGGTCGATTGGGTTTTACATGCCTCGAACATTTAATGCACTTAGCGTGACTGCGACAGGTACAGATATTAACCCAAATCTTAACATGCGTATCCAAGATATGCAGACGAAAAAGACAGCACAGCTTGTCTATGTGAAAGAAGGCATGGAGGAGATTTATGGTGATGGTTATACCAATGTGCTTAAACCTGTGGATGAGTTTCCACTTAAAACTGGTCATTACTATCGTATTGAGCTTGTTGATAATAATCAGTGGGCACCAAAGAATATTAACTCAATGCCGCAGTCTTTTTTTATAGTAGATAACAGCACGAGTAAAATAAAAACTATTAATCTACCGCTTAGTGCATATGGTGATAGAAAAAACTGGAGCCATATTGGGGGATATAATCAAGAAGAGGTCTCACGTGCGACCAAGGAGCACATAAAGCAAAATTGGCACAATTCCCAACCCATTTCTGATAACGATGATATAGATGCATTAGGCTTGATTCCCTCCCCAAAAACATTAGTGCATTATAATGCAAAAGAGCAATTAGTATTAGAGCACACTTTTTATTATCGTAATGATTTTGATCAAGAGCTAAATAGACATTTAATCAAACGTATTTTAAAAATAGATTTGACCAGTAATAAAAAAGCTGCTTATTATCTCAAAATCAACAAAGTCTTAAAAAATCGTGTTCCAAACCCTGAAGGCTATATATTGTCAGTGAACGCAAAGGGAATAACAATTAGTGCGCAAACAGATACGGGTGTTTTTTATGCACTTCAAAGTTTGCGCCAGCTTATCTATCTTCATCATCGGGTATTGCCAAGCTTTCAAATACAAGATGCCCCTGAGATGAAATACCGTGGACTTTTAGTTGATGTGGCAAGACATTACTTTAATCTGGATGAGTTGAAAAAGCTTATTAGAGTGATGGCAGCGCTTAAGCTTAACACGCTTCATATCCATTTTTCAGATGATGAGGCATGGCGTTTAGAGTTGCCTTCTATAAGTGGAGAGATTATTAAGAAAGCTGCATACAGAGGATTTTATTCAAAGAGCACAAATCCACCCTCAATGTTTTTGCAGGCAAATTTAGATCTAACGAATCGTGATCAGTTTGATGAAGATAAACATATACTAGAAAGGCGCTTTCCAAATGCAACAACAAAGTATGGCTCATACTATTCACAAAGAGAAATCAAATCACTTATTCGTTATGCAAATCAACATAAAATCACAATTATTCCTGAGGTTGATCTGCCAGGGCATGCAAGAGCATTAGTGCATGCAATGGCGAATATTTTTATTAATCCACTTGATGCTAGCCAATATATTAGTGTGCAAGGTTACTATAATGATGTGATTCCTGTCTGCTTATATGAGAAATCCACGGCACAGGCACAACAATTTACGCGCAAAATAAATAAAATTATCGTGGACATTGGGGCGCTTTTTCAGGATCAAACAACGGTATATGCACAAAATGAAGTGAGTGTTGGCGGGGATGAGGTTTCTAAAGATGCTTGGTCAAATGATGCCAGCTGCATCGGGAGCTTGACAGCACTTGACCGATCACATCAGTTTTTCAAGGCTTTACAAAAGGCAAACCCAAAGATCAAGCTTTCAGGTTGGCAGCAGTTTGTGCAAATGGATTATGGTGATATTGGGGCGTATGCTTTGCCTTCAGCTAAAACTGCCCATGTATGGGTGTGGGATCCATCCAATGTTGGTGTTGCGCATGCACAAGTTTTAGCTGAGCATAATTATCCAACCGTCTTGGCCTATGCAGATCATTTATATTTTGATTTAACCTATACGCCTGATGCTTGGGAGCCAGGTTTATACTGGGCTGGGAGTTTTTTAGATACTGAAGCCGCTTTAAGTAGTGCGATAATAGCAAAAAAGACAATTGATACGTTTTCTATGCAATATCGAAATAATATCCTTGGTCTAGAAGGGACGCTTTGGAGTGAGAATATAGTCAATGGGCGCTCGTTAGAATATAAAGCTTTCCCTAAAATGCTGGGTTTGTCTGAAGCTGCGTGGTCTTCTTTCTCACAAACAACGCAATATGGCAAACCTAATTGGCAATCATTGGCAATGCGTTTAGGTATTAAAGATCAAAGTGGTGTCTTGGGTTATTTAAATAAAACATTAGGCATTATGTATAGAGGAATGCCATATGGTATTAGTAGAGAAGTGCCGAGTAAGCTAACTGTTAAATCGTGATTTAAGTAGGGCAATATTCGACTTGGCAAGTGATTTTCTTTGTTCCTGAGAGGATTCTGCTTTTCCTTGCCAGATAAGGTCGTCTTCTGGCAGTTCAGCGAGAAAACGGCTAGGTGTGGTATTTGTTTTTTCATTAAACTTCTTTCGTGTACTGGTTAAACTGAGTGTTAGCTCAATCTTAGCACGGGTAATTGCAACGTAGACAAGGCGTCTTTCTTCCTCAATTGTGCCATCTTCAATGCTTTGCTGATGCGGTAAAATGCCTTCTTCACAACCAATGAGATAAACATAAGGATATTCAAGCCCCTTGGAAGCATGAATGGTTAATATTTGCACTTTGTCATTTTTCTCTTTTTCTTCCTCTCGGTCAATAACATCTAAAAGAAGCATGCGATTAATACTCTGAGCAAAATCAAACTCAGTCTCTGTTTCTCTATTGCAAATCCAGCCTATCAGCTCACAAATGTTCTCATATCGCCTTTGTGCTTGAGCAAGAGAGCTTGTATTATCAATTAGCCATGTCTCATAGTTGATATCTTCAAAAAGGGCGGTTAGATTTTCTTGCAGGTTGTTTTTTTGTTCTATTTTCTGGCGATAACGTGAAATAAAAGCACTAAATTGTTGCAGCTTTTGATAGGCCTGAGGTGATACATGCGATGCCAAAGCAATGTCATTAATAGCTTCAAAAAGTGGAATGTCACGCATATTTGCATATCCGCCTAATTTTTCCAATGTGGCAGCGCCAATCTCGCGCCTTGGCGTGTTAATAATACGCAAAAATGCCCGATCATCTTCTGGGTTGATGATAAGTTTAAAATAGGCCAAAGCATCTTTGATTTCAGTTTTAGCAAAAAAAGAGCTGCCACCACTGATCTCATAAGGAATTTTATATAATTGAAGATAGCGCTCTAGCAGAAAAGACTGATGATTACCCCTGACAAGAATAGCATAATCTTTGTAGCTTGTTTTGTGGTGAATTCTGTGGGTAATAATATCACTTGCAATACGCTGTGCTTCATCATCCTCGCTTTTGGCTTGAATAACTCGTATTTCCTTGCCGTAATGATGAGAAGACCAAAGCTTCTTAGTAAATAGATGGGGGTTTTTCTCAATAAGGGTATTGGCTGTGTGTAAAATGCGTCCGCTTGATCGGTAGTTTTGCTCAAGCTTAATAATACGCAAATTTGGATAGTCTTGATGTAAGATGGAAAGATTCTCTGGTCTTGCCCCACGCCAAGCATAAATAGACTGATCATCATCTCCAACCACTGTGAATTTTTGCCTTTTCCCTGTTAAAAGCTGCAACAGTTGATACTGGCTTTCATTGGTGTCTTGGTACTCATCAATCAAAATATAATGGAAACGATTTTGCCAATACTCTCTAACTTCAGCATTTTGTTTTAATAAGCTCACAGGAATGAATATTAGATCATCAAAGTCAAGTGCATTATAGGCTTTTAAGTATTTTTGATATTGTACATATACCTCATAAGCCTGCCTTTTTGAGCTATCTGCCTCTTCAAGGTGAATCTCATGGGGGTGCTGTAAGCTGTTTTTCCACAGCGATATTTGTTGCTTAATATCATAAGCAATTTGCTTTGTGGACTGAAAGGCTTCATAGGCGATTTCATGAATCAGTGTGACACTATCTTGCTCATCAAATAAGGTGAAATTTTGTTTGTATCCTAATAGTTGGAAATGCTTTTTGATTATAGTGAGCCCAAGTGTGTGAAAAGTTGAGATGTGAAGACCACGCTTTTCATCTTTATCTAATGTACTTAGGACGCGCTCTTTCATTTCTTTAGCCGCTTTATTGGTAAAAGTAACGGCAAGAATATGTGAGGCTTTTATGCCGCAGGTTTTGATAAGATAGCCAATCTTCTCAGTAATAACGCGCGTTTTACCGCTTCCTGCTCCTGCAAGCACCAAAAGAGGACCATCAATTGAGCGCACAGCACTTTGTTGTTGTTCATTTAGCATCATGTTTAAGAAAGAATACGAATTAAACCTTCATTAGAAAGCTCGATGCTCTCTGGCGTAATGGCATTATTAAATATTCCCAAAACGTAATTTGTATCCTCAATAGCGCTATGGTTGACAATATCAGCCACTTTTTTACCATGGATATCATATAAATCATCAGTAATTTCAAGTTTTGGTTTAATTGAAATCGCATACAGTGATTTTTTAAGGTTCCCTCTATATTTCATGCGTGCAATAATCTCTTGTCCCATAAAGCATCCCTTTTCATAAGAGACTGCTTTAAGTTCATCTAAATTAAGCTCTGCGGGTAAAAACTTTTCACTGTTAAAAATATCAATAAGAGGAAGCTTTTGCAGAATATTCTGATACATCACCTCTTCAAAACTTATAGGATGAGCATCTTTTTGTATATGTGCTATTGCATCATTGGAAAGGATGCAATGTTGATATAAGGTTGGCGGATTTTGAGCCTGTGATGTTAGAGGATTACCTTGTTGAAATACAAGCTGATAGTTATCAGTAGCATCAAAGCTTACCTTTGAAAAAACGGCATATTTTCTTAAGGCCGTAATCGCCTGTTCAGTGAGGTTCTTTGGTAAGGTCAAAATGAAATTGTCATCACTGACATAATAGAGAAAAAAAAGTGCGATAATACGCCCTTTTTGGTTACATAAGGCAGTTAGTTGTAGTGGTGAATCAAAGCTGAGTTTATTCACATCATTGGTTAGCTGACCCTGAAGATAGTTTTTTGCATCTTGTCCGTGGACAGAAATTGCTTGGAACGCATCATAAATAAAATAGGACATAGATAGAGTGTTTTTAAATTTTATCGATAGCAACAGAAAATAGCTTAATTTACCAAAAAAGTAAATCTGTTCAAGAAGCGAGAAGCAAAACAGCCATTATAAATAGCTGTTAATCGATACTCTAAACTAAAATGCTGCTAGTGTACTGTATTTTCCAAGCTTCTGTGTTTATAATTAAGCCGTTTTTATTTCAAAAGTAGCGTCAATTGGAGGCGATAATGTCAAAGTATCTTCAGGATATTGATACTACAGAAACTCAAGAGTGGCTGGAAGCCTTTGAGGATGTAGTGGAGCGTGAAGGCAAAGAGCGTGCGGAGTTCTTGCTAACAAAGTTATTTGACCAAGCAGGAAAAGTTGGTCTTGAGAGTGCTTATGGTGCGCCAAAGGCTGTGCGTTTTATGAATACAATTTTACCGTCTGATCAGCCGGCATATCCTGGTGATTTAGAAATTGAAAAGAAAATAGAAAACCTAAATCGTTGGAATGCTGCCGTAATGGTGGCAAAGGCCAATAAAAAAGATGGCTCTTTAGGTGGACATATTGGCTCTGGTGCCTCGATCATGACACTTTATGAAGTGGGTTTTAACCATTTTTTCAATGCGCCAAATAATCAAGAAGCTGGAGATTTGGTTTTTTATCAAGGTCATACGACACCTGTCATATATGCACGTTCTTATCTCGAAGGTAGACTGACAGAAGAGCAGCTAACTAATTTCAGACAACAAGCATTTAATGGTGAGAAAGGCTTATCCTCTTATCCGCACCCTTATTTGCAACCAAATTACTGGCAGTTTCCAACGGTTTCAATGGGACTTGGACCATTACAGGCGATCTATCAAGCACGCTTTATGAAATACCTTGAAGCGCGCAAACTTGCAGATACTTCCAAGCGCAAGGTTTGGGCATTTTGTGGTGATGGCGAGATGGATGAACCTGAGTCTTTGGGCGCCATTAACCGTGCTGCAAGAGAAGGTTTAGACAATTTAATTTTTGTCATTAACTGTAACTTACAGCGTTTAGATGGTTTGGTTGATGGTAATGGTAAGATTGTTGAAGAATTTGCAGCTATGTTTGAAGGTGCTGGATGGAATGTCATTAAAGTGCTTTGGGGAAGTAACTGGGAGCCACTATTCGCAAAAGATATAAATGGCAAGTTACAAAAACGTCTGGCTGAAATGAATGATGGGCAAATGCAGTTTGCACGCTCTCATGGTGGTAATGATTTACGCCAGACAATTTTTGGCGGCGACCCTGAACTTGAAGCACTTGGAAGTGGCTTTTCAGATGAAGATGTGCAAAATTTATTAAGAGGTGGTCATGATCCGATTAAAGTTTATGCAGCTTATCAAAGAGCAACAAACAATGATACTGGTAAGCCAACATTGATATTGCCTTTGACAGTGAAAGGTTATGGTCTTGGTGAGTGGGGCGAATCTAAAAACATCGCGCATAATGTCAAGAAGTTAAACACCGAAGCCTTAACGTATATTCGCGATCGTTTTGATGTGCCAGCAACGGATCAAGAAGTGGAAGAAATGAAGCTGATTCGTTTTGAAGAAGGCTCAAAAGAAGATAGCTATCTACATCAAAAACGCCAAGATCTAGGTGGTTATGCTCCTGCGCGCTTTGAAAACAATGAAGCTTTGCCAATTCCAAGTTATACTGATTTTGCTAAAGCATTTTTAGAGTCAAGTGGTGAGAGGGAATTCTCTACCACAACAGCCTTTGTTAGAATGTTTGTTAATTTAACGCGTCATAAAGAGCTAAAAGATCGTTTGGTGCCTGTGACAGTTGATGAGTCACGCACTTTCGGAATGGAAGGCTTATTCCGTCAGCTTGGAATCTACAATCATCGTGGTCAGCAGTATATCCCTGAAGATAAAAAGCAAGTGATGTACTATAAAGAATCTAAAGATGGGCAGATTATCCAAGATGGGATTAATGAGGCAGGTGGATTTTGCTCATGGCTTGCAGCAGCAACTTCCTATAGCGTGCATCGTGTGCCAATGATTCCTTTTTATATCTACTATTCAATGTTTGGTTTTCAACGAATTGGCGATCTGGCTTGGGCTGCAGGTGACTCTCATGCAAAAGGCTTCTTGCTAGGTGGTACAGCAGGTCGTACAACTCTAAATGGTGAAGGCTTGCAGCATGAAGATGGTCATAGTCATATTCAGGCAGGGTTAATTCCATCTTGTATCTCTTATGACCCAACCTATGCCTATGAGCTAGGTGTTATTCTTTGGGATGGAATGAGACGGATGTATGTTGAAGGAGAGCAGGTCTTTTATTATATTACATTAATGAATGAGAACTATGCTCATGGTGCAATGCCAAAAGGGGTTGAAGAAGATATTATTAAAGGCCTTTATTTGCTGAAAGGCGCGAAAAAGCCGGATGCGAAAAAACATGTACAGCTAATGGGCTCAGGAACTATTTTGCGTGAGGTTGAAGCTGCAAGTGAAATGCTTGAAAAAGACTTTGGCGTTACCAGTGATATTTGGAGCATGACAAGTGCCAATGAGCTTTATCGCGATGGTCGAAAAGTTGCGCGCTGGAACCTGTTGAACCCTGAGAAAAAAGCAAAAGTGACGCATATCGAAAAATGTCTAAAAGGTCATACAGGTCCTGTGGTTGTCTCTACGGATTATATTAAGTTATATACTGAGCAGTTGCGTGAGTTTATGCCAGAGAATTATGTAACCCTTGGGACAGACGGTTATGGCAGATCAGACTCAAGAGAGAACCTTCGCCGTTTCTTTGAGGTAGATCGCTACTATGTTGCATTTGCGGCATTAAGTGCACTTTTCAAAGAAGGGGTTATTACTAAATCAGTGTTGAGTAAAGCAGCGAAACAGTACAATATTGACAGCGATCGCACTGATCCGGCCTACCATTAATTGAGACAGAGGAAGAAAATAAATGGCATTACAACAAGTAACAGTTCCAGATATTGGTGACTATAAAGAGGTTGATGTAATTGAAGTCAATGTAAGTGTGGGCGATGAAGTTAAAGAAGAAGATTCATTAATCACGCTTGAAACAGATAAAGCATCAATGGAAGTTCCTGCACCATTTGACGGTGTTGTGAAGGAAATTTTAGTTAAAGAAGGCGATAAAGTCTCAGAAGGTTCAGTGATTTTGCAGGTTGAAACAGCTACTAAGCAAGCACAAGGCACAAATAGTGCGCCTTTGGATGAGACAAAAGAGATAAGTGCGGATAAAAGCACAAGCCAAGCATCTTATGAGGTAACTGTTCCTGATATCGGTGATTATAAAGATGTAGATGTAATTGAGCTCAATGTAAGTGTGGGCGATGAGGTGAAAGAAGAAGACTCATTGGCAACACTTGAGACAGATAAAGCATCGATGGAAATTCCATCACCAAAAGATGGCAAAGTGACAGCAATTGCAATTAAAGTGGGAGATAAGGTTTCTCAAGGCTCTTTGGTTTTAACTTTAGCTGTTAATGGTGCTGATGCTTCTCATATGACAACTCAAGAGGCTCTGCCTAAGGTGGAAGAAATAAAACTGCCAGAGGCTAAAGTAGAGCAGCCGGTAGCTGTAGCAGAGAGTCAAGTTATAGATAATACTAAAGCACACGCATCTCCAGCTGTAAGGCGTTTGGCGCGTATTTTAGGTGTTGATTTATCGCGTGTTTCTGCCAGCGGTAGAAAAGGGCGTATTACGAAAGAAGACTGTGAGTCCTATATTAAAAAAGCAGTGACCCAAGTGCAAAGTGGTCAAGTTGGGGGCGCAGGTGCAGGTTTGGATTTGTTACCAGATCCAGTGGTTGATTTTGCTAAATTTGGTGAAATTGAAACAGAAAGCTTATCGAGAATTAATAAGCTAAGTGCAAAAAACCTTGCGCGTAACTGGGTGAAAATTCCACATGTTACTTTCTATGATGATGCGGATATTACTGATCTAGAAGCATTTAGAAAAGCAAAAAAAGCCTATGCAGAAAAGCAAGGTGTGAAAATTACACCGCTGTCATTTTTAATTAAAGCCGCAGCGTCAGCACTTCAGCACTACCCTCGCTTTAACAGTTCATTATCAAATGATGGTGAAAGTTTGATTATTAAGAAATATTATAATATTGGTTTTGCTGCTGATACGCCAAAAGGGCTTGTTGTTCCTGTTATTAAGGATGCAGATCAAAAGGGTATTTTTGAGATTTCACGAGAAATTATGGATTTAGTGAAAAAAGCAAGAGAAGGAAAGTTAAAACCTGCTGATATGCAAGGGGCAACTTTTACAATATCAAGCTTAGGCATATTGGGTACAACAGCATTTACCCCAATTATTAATATGCCAGAGGTGGCGATTATGGGCGTTTCTAAAGCTGCAGTGAAGCCAGTGTGGAATGGAAAAGAGTTTGAGCCAAAAACAAT
The DNA here is from genome assembly GCF_000379445.1 of Fangia hongkongensis FSC776 = DSM 21703. Classification (GTDB taxonomy): domain Bacteria; phylum Pseudomonadota; class Gammaproteobacteria; order Francisellales; family Francisellaceae; genus Fangia; species Fangia hongkongensis. The sequence continues at coordinate 105,111 of NZ_KB902271.1, read as the reverse complement.
GTTGCCACTTTCATTGTCAACTGATCACAGAGTCATTGATGGCGCGTTGGCTGCACAATTTTTAACAAAATACTGTGCAATTTTGAGCGATTTAAGAGAAATTTTATTATAAATAGAGGAATTAAAAGTGAGTGATATTCAAGCTGAAGTTGTTGTGCTAGGAAGTGGTCCTGGCGGTTATAGTGCTGCATTTCGTGCGGCAGATTTGGGCAAGAAGGTTGTGCTTATTGAAAAGTATGACACAATTGGAGGGGTGTGTTTGAATGTGGGCTGTATCCCATCAAAAGCGCTTTTACATGTTGCAAAAGTCATTAATGAAGCGCGCCATTTAGAAAAGGATGGCTTAATTAGCTTTGATAATTTTGCATACAATAAAGATAAAATTTTGGGCTATAAGGACAATATCGTTAAGCAATTGACGATGGGGCTTAAAGGGCTTGCCAAACAGCGTAAGGTTGAAATTGTTAAGGGGTATGGCAAATTCACTTCCCCAAATGAAATTGCAGTTGAAACAAAAGAGGGTGTTAAAACAGTTGGTTTTGACAATGCAATTATCGCGGTAGGTTCTCGTTCTATAGAGCTACCATTTATTCCACAAGATCCAAGGATCATTGATTCAACCGGTGCGCTTGAAATGAAAGAAGTGCCGAAAAAAATGCTTGTTATTGGTGGCGGTATTATTGGTCTTGAGATGGCGCAAGTATATAGTGAGCTTGGCTCTGATATTACGGTTGTTGAGTTTTTAGATCAACTGATGGGTGCTGCAGATAAAGACATTGTTAAGCCATATGAGAAGATGATGTCTAAGCGCTATGATATTCGTCTGAAAACAAAAGTGACCAAAGTTGAAGCGAAAGATGATGGTCTTTATGTCTCTATGGAAGGCGCTAAAGCCACTGATAAGCCTGAGAAATTTGATCGCATTTTATTGGCAGTTGGACGTGCGCCTAATGGTAACTTGGTTGATGCTGAAAAAGCAGGTGTTAATGTCGATGAGCGTGGCTTTATATCTGTGGATAAACAGCTTCGCACCAATGTGCCACATATTTATGCGATAGGAGATGTGATTGGTCAGCCAATGCTTGCACATAAAGCTGTACCAGAGGGTCGTGTTGCTGCTGAGGTGATCTCTGGTATGAAACATTATTTTGAACCTAAATGTATTCCATCTGTTGCTTACACTGACCCTGAAGTTGCATGGGTTGGAGTAACTGAGAAAGAAGCAAAAGAACAAGGCATTAAATATGACAAGGGTGTTTTCCCTTGGGCAGCGAGTGGTCGCTCGTTAAGTATTGGTAGAAATGAAGGCATGACAAAAGTATTGTATGATGAGAATCATGTGATCATTGGTGCTGGAATTGTTGGACCAAATGCCGGAGAGCTTATTGCTGAAGCTTCTTTGGCAATTGAAATGGGTTGTGATGCAGAAGATATCTCTTTGACGATTCACCCACATCCAACATTATCTGAAACGCTGGCAATGGCAACGGAAGTATACGAAGGAACTGCAACAGATATCTACGCGCCGAAAAAGAAAAAATAGACCTGAATATTCCAGTGAGGCTGTCCTATATGCAGCCAACTATTTGGAGCATTATTTTCTTAAGTTTTTGAACCATTTGTGTTTGAAAGTATTAATACTTGCGTCGATCAGAAAAAAGATAACGGCAAGCTCAGGGGAGAGAATATCACCAGTTATCGCATAAAGAAAAAGCGCAAAGATTAAAATAAAAATAAGCGATCGCATTGCCGCTTTGGCGCCATTTAATTTAAACAACTCCAGATGCGACATTTGAGATTGCTTATCGATATCCTCATTTTTCATTATTGAATAGTAATCAGTATTAGCTTTGGTATGCACTCAATTGTATCATGCTGTGCGCTGAAGGGAAAAGAAGAAAAAAGTATTACCAGATTAATGTATTAGCCTCGATAAGTATAAGGTGTATTGGTTGTCACCTCAGCGGTGGTAGTTGAGGCAGCCGAAGTAGATGCTGAACTGCTTGATCCAGCGGCGCCAGTGATTGCTGCAGCAAATGACGCGCCAATACCGCCGCCTCCAGAGCCGCCAGAAGATCCGCCACCATCGCTACTACCACCACTATCACTACTATCATCACTACTTGATGAACCTGTCGTGGCAGCATGTGTTAGTGAAATGCTAAGAGATATTGGTGCTAGCAAAATAAAAAAGATAGCCAAGAGCTTTGCTGATTGTTTGTAACTTTTTCTAATGAGTGTTTCCATTTCTATTATCCACCTTTTAAAATTTGAAATGATTAAAATACATAGGCATAGGCAACAGAGCCTGACAGTGAAATTCTGTCATGGTTTGGTGCGTATTTGAAAACATCCCAAGCACCGACATTCACAGTAATTGGCCATGCAGCTACTGGAACGATAGAGGCCCCCGCTGAAGCAACACCAGATGTATAATCAGCAATTAAGCTGACTTGTGGTAAAACATATACAGCAACTGACCCAAATGGTGCAATATGAGTTGTTGGTTTTTTGGTGCTTCGCAAGAAGAAATACGAGTTGGTTCCGATCCCTGCGTTGACAATGACAGGGGCAATATTATTGGGAAGAATTTGGGTTACAGCAGCATAGTAGGAAGGATCAACAGCGCTTGATCCGCCAGCATTCCAGCCACCTAAGCTCTGTCCACCGACTGCCACACTTGTTAGTGTTTTTGTGAAGAAATGACCAAGAGAAAGGCCAATATTGCCTCGATTAAAGGAGCCGCCATCTGTTGGGTTAATACTTCCTATTCCTAGGCTAACAGCACCGCCAACATTTTTCTTAGCATCCCCGATACCAAAACCAACTGAAGCGCTACCATCTGTACGATAATCAGAGGGGCTGTTTGTAATGCCACCAAATGAAGCAAATGCAACACCCCATGATGGAACCATCCCGGCGGGTGCTCCCATACTAAAGCCTGGAAGGGTAGCCATTTTAAGATAGTCCATTGTAAAGAAATAATCTGAAGAGGCTTTTTTGCCTTTTTCAGATACATTAGAGGTTAATGCTGCTGATGAAGAGGCGCTTGCGCCTTCTACTGCAAATGACTGTCCGCTTGCGCCCAGTAGTATTAAGGTCGCAAGTGCAATTTTTCCATTTTTCAAAGTCTCTCTCCTTTTGTTTATGCTCATTTGGAGCATAGTATAGAGTTTTATTTTTACAAGCCGAAAGTATTGAATTAGTTGATATTTATGCGCTTTATGATCCATGTTTAGCTGAAATTTAAATGCTTCGATTATTGGGTGATTTGAGGTTTATGGCAAAACAACAATCGCACTCTATACTAGTAGCAAAGGTATAAATAGGTGAGCTTAATGATACGTTCTTTGTGTTATTGCACTACCATCCTTAGCATAGCAGGCTTTCTTGTTGGATGCAGTTTCTTATTGCCTTCCAAAACAACAGAACGTACAGATAATTGGGCATCATTTAATGCGATTCAACAAAGCTATAATAAGGTTGCACCATATAAAACGACAGTGAGTGAACTCAAGCAGCTTGGCTTTGATCCATATGTTGCTAATAATGTCAAAATTGACAGTTACCTAGATATTCGTATTCGCTTTGACCCATTAAGCACAGGGAAAAATGTTCCTGATGCCGTTGCTGAGTGTTTAAGTGTGTTCAAGCGATGTCATGCCTATGTTGTTAATGTTGATTATGACTATGAGAAGCGTATTGGCAATGCATTTTTAGATTTAACAGGCTTTCGTCGAGAAGTATTAAAACAAGGGTGGGCATTTCAAGCTGTGTTTATTATTCAAGATGAGACAGTAGTGTATAAACTTTGGTCTGGAGAGCCAAAAAGAAAAGCCTATGTTGATGAGATTCGTCCATTGGGTCCACTTCAGAGCTTAGATGATTTGATCGTGGGTCCGAGAGTGACTTTCTAAGTCAGTTTTGTATAACTGGTAAATAGCCTTTAATGTATCTTGGCCAAATTGTGCTGAGCGCTCTGCTGACCAGCCTGTTATCGCATTTGGCGCATTGTCATTATCTTTAAAAGGCATTTCAATAGTCATCGATGGACATAAAAAGGCGTTGGAGATATAGTTGGATGCCATACTAAGATCAGCCTTGCCTTTTTCATCAATCGCATAGCCATGCTCTCGTTGGAATTCGTTACTGGTCTTTAAAAGGTTGTGGATAAACTGTTGTTCCGCATTAAAGATTTCATTGCTCAGGTTTGGGATCCCTTCACTTGCGCTAATAAAGTTATAAGGAATTTCCTCGTCACCGTGAATATCTAAGAATAAATCAACACCTGTCTCTTTGATCTTTTCAAGTACATAAAAGACCTCAGGGCTTTTTTCAATGCTTGGGCTTAACCATTCACGGTTAAGATTAACCCCTTTGGCATTAACGCGTAAATTACCTAAATGAGCGCCATCAACATTCATATTTGGTACAATATAAAAAGCGGAAGTCTTTAAGAGAGTATTTATTTCTGGCTCGACCGTTTGACTAAGCTTTTCCACGACACCTTTGATGAACCACTCAGCCATGGTTTCACCTGGATGTTGGCGCGCAATAATCCAGATTTTTTTCTTAGGCTTATCTGTCTTTGAAATGTGTAATAGATCAATGTTTCGCCCTTGTGTTGTTTGTCCTAAAACATGATGGGTAACATGTTGGTAAGCTTGTGCTTTAGCGATCAAATCAAGATGTTGCTCATAACTAAAAGGGGTGAAATAAGCAAGGTAAAACTGTTGATCTTCGGGGGTTAGTGTAAACTCCAACGCTTCTCCATTAAAATTCGCTGAATCAAGACGCTTCCAGTTTTTTCGATCATAAGAGATGCATGGGCGATAGTTAAACCATCCCTTTGGATAACTGGTTTTTCCTGCATTATGAATACTGAAAGTGCAGCTATTGAGTGTTTTCAGATTTACCTGAAAGTAAAACCATTGTAAAAAATCAGAGTGGGTATCTTGGCGAATATTCAGCTTTGCATGGTGATTTTCTATTGAAACAACTTCAATACTACCTGCATCAAAATGGGTGTAGATTTGCATAAGGTTCTCCTTAGGAATAAGCTGATCATTAGTGTAGGGGAAAACCTGAGAAGATTGCAAGGGGAGTAGTAGCAGTTAGCTAATTTACAAGCAGCCTTTTTTGCTAGAATGTAGATAGATATTCTTTGGATACAAAATATTTATGAGAAAAGTAAGCGTAATTAATTTTACAGCGAATATATTAACATTGGTCGGTTATATGACTTTAACACTTTCGTTGTCTTTAACTTCTGATGTAGCGCGCCACTTGTCACTTAGTCATAGTGCAGTATTATCAGCGATCAGTGCACTTTTTATGATATACAGTATCTCGGCAATTATTTTAGCGAGTGCCTCGGATGTGATTGGCGCTTCAAAAGTTTTAAATGTGGTTCAGGTGATTTCTATCATTGGTCTTGTTATCGTTTCTTTAGCACAAAATTTAGGGATGCTTTATCTTGGCTTTATATTGATGGGAATTGGCACAGGTCCTTATGCATCCATTGCGCGTTCATTTGTTTCACGGCACGCGATAAATGCGTTACAAATGAAAAAATCATATTCTCTTTTATCAATATGTATTGTGGTGGCGCCACTTCTAAGCTCACTTATGGCGCGAACTTTAGCCACTGAAAGCTGGCGATTAGCTTATATTGCTATGGCTGTTATTGAGCTTGCTTTGCTCATTAGTTGCAGAGGCGTTTTATTGTATGACAAAAGTTCTCAAAAGCTCATTAAACTTAATACAATCATTAAGAATTTTGCGTACATTTTTTCAGCTAGAGGCTATGCAATTAATCTTATCATGCTTGTTTTTGTATTTTCATTTTATATTCAAATTATAATGGCCAATGCCAGTGGGTTGTTGCAAGGCACACTTAATATGACGGCAGTAGCATTTAATATTGTTTTATGTTTGATTACGCTTTTTTATATATTGGGTATTTTAAGTTATCGCAGAATGACAGAAGTTGCCCACCGCATAGTTTACAGGTTTATATTGTTAGCTCTATTTGTTATTTTTGCTGTTTTGTTTAGCACATTGCCTTATAGCGCACTTTATCTCAGTATTGCGCTGATTCTTTTAAGTTTTTGTGCTGGTTATATTGCTCCTTTATCAACGGGTTCAGCAATGCTTTATATTGAAAGAGGGCATGGTAGTGCTGCCGCTGCTGTTTCATTTACTGTTACTTTTGGCGTTTCAGTTTGGACATTTATTCAGGCGCATTTAGCATGGGACGTATATGATTTTATGTTACTGGGTTTATGGGTGACTGTGATTGGTAGTGTGCTAATTACGCTTATAATGAGCTGCTTTAAACGCAGGTGATTTGATATTCCTTGAGAACTTTTCCTTTAATCAGGTGCTCTTGAATAATGCTCTCTAACACCTCAGGTGTGCACGAGTGATACCAAACACCCTCTGGGTATACAACAGCAATAGGACCTTTTTGGCAAACTCTCAGGCAATTTGCTTTTGTACGGTAAATCTCACCTGATTGAGAAAGCTTAAGCTCAGAGAGCCTGTTTTTAAGATAATTCCATGAAATAAGAGAGGCTTCTCTATTGCAGCATTTATCTTTAGTCTGATCACAGCACAGGAAAATATGGCGTTTTATATTATTAATCCCAAGTTTTTGGGCTTTCTCTTCAATTGGCTTTTCGTTGCTCATAGTTATATCTAAAACTCTGGGTAAATAAGATAATAAAATTTTACCGAGAGATAAGTAAAAATTAAAGCTTAATGGGCAAATAGATTAATGATAGGAATTAAAATAGGTGTGGCAATGGTGAGAATAAAGCCAGAGCTAATCGCAACTGGGACAGCATGCATGCCGATATTGTCTTTAATAACTGGCAAAGTAAAGTCCATCGCAGTCGCTCCGCTATATCCTAATAGTTCAACACCAAAGCGTTTAGCAAAGGTTGGAATCAGCAGGATTGCAAGAATTTCGCGTGAGAAGTCGATAAAAAATGTAATCGTCCCATAGTGCGCATTAATCAGCTGCGCATTTAAGATACTTGATAAGCTATACCATCCAAAGCCGCTTGTAATCATAAGGGCATGTGGAATTGATATTTGAAAAATAAGGCCAAGAATAAGCCCTGTTACCAGTGAGCTGATAATCAAAATGCAAGCAACAATAATGCCAGTTTTGTTCTTAAGCAGCTGGGTTAAAGAATGTCCTTCACGGCGCATTTGCATGCCAATAATAAAAAGAGTAATGATTAATATGCCATCAATGATAAGGCTGATATTGTTGAGTTTTACGCCGAAATAAATACCCAAAAAGGCGCCAATGACCAGATACAACAGATATTTGCAGCTCTGGATGACTGGTTTTAACGGACTTTTTTTGCTATGTAGATGCGCATCAGCAAGGAGTTTATATTTTGGTTTCAATGTGAAAAAAAGCCAAATAGCAAAGCCATTAATAATTAAAAGTGCAACAATATAGCTCATGGTGATGAGCATCAATGAGCTTAGCTCATGTTGGATTTCAGTGGCAAGTGCACCAAAGTTATAGCCCATAACAAAAATAATGGCGCCGATAACAATCGAGAGAATGTGATTAATAATACGATTTGAAAGCGCACGAATATCAATGAAATATCCTAAAATAAGTGCAAGTAGGATAACTGCTGCCTGTATCATATTATGTACTCTTAATGTTCAAAGAGTGTTATTTTACGTCCTTTATTGTAATATTCAATATAAATTTCCTTGGTTGGGGAGGGGAGTATCCCTTGGCCTTTCTCTGGCCATTCAATTAGCGAAATGGCATCATGCTCAAAGTAGTCACGAATTCCCATCCATTCAAGCTCCTCGGGATCTGCCAAGCGATATAAGTCAAAATGGTACAACTCAAGTGGCGAAATAAAATAGTTTTCCACTAAGGTATAAGTTGGGCTCTTGACATTGCCTGTAAAGCCAATTGCGCGCAAAATTCCTTTCACCAAAGTGGTTTTGCCGGCACCAAGGTTGCCATGAAGATAGATGATATCTTTGGGTGAGAGTTTATCGGCAAGCTTTTTGCCAAGCGCTAGCATTCGTTGTTCATTATTGGCATGATAAGCTGTGGTTGTCATTAGTTAGATTAATATTTTGGTGTTTGTGGATAAACTTACTTGCTAGTGTAAAAGAACCAAAAACAATAACAAGGTCATTTTCTTTAATTTTTGCAAATAGCTTTTGATAAGCATCATCAAAAGAGTCGACGTGTTCTATATTGTTATCAGTTGGTAAAATGCGAGCGTTTTGGATATTTTTAAATCGCGGATCAGTATCATGTAAATCTGCAATCAGCCATTTATCAACAACTTTATTGGCAAGTGTGTAAATAGTGTGAATATCTTTAGTGGTTTGCGCAGCAAATAGCGCAAAAACACATGCGGCATTTTGTATATAGGGCGCAAGTTTCTTTAACATAAAGCTAACAGCATCAGGATTATGCGCCACATCAACAAAGATATGAGGACTTGTTTGAATGTGTTGGCAGCGCCCAGGGATCTCTAGCTGAAAGAGATCTTCAGGTATGTGGTAAGAATCAGATGTATTTTTTTGGATAAACTCTATTGCACTTAATGCACAGTTAAGCGAGGTCGGAGGAAGCGTGCTTATACTGTGAGATGGTCTACTTTTGGCATGGATAATATGAGCATTAATGTCAAGAAGATATTGATAGGCATTAGATGGCAAGTCTTCCCCAATAATAATGGGCTTATCAGCTCTTGCAATATGCACCTTATCCCAAGCGATTTGTTCAATACTGTTACCTAGAATTTCCATATGATCAAGCCCTACATATGTGATAATAGCAATATCAGCATCAAAATAATTAGCAGGATCAACTCTGCCGCCAATTCCCACTTCTAGAATCAGCCATTTAGGCTTTTTGCTCTCGGTTTGACAAAGAGCACATAAAAAGCCAATCTGATAGTAATTTAATCGAACTTGCAGCGCGTCTGCCGCATGGTCAATCGTTTGTAAGATTAAGAAAAGTCTTTCATCAGATATGGCTATACCATTATCATTAATACGCTCATTAAATGCATTAAAATGTGGAGAGCTGTGTGCGATAAAAGAGATTTTATTGTGAGCGAAAAAGTGCGCTAAGGCAAAAAGGGTAGAGCCCTTTCCATTTGTGCCGGTGATAGTGATAATGTTTGGACGGTAAGAAAGCTTCAGCAAAGAGGCAAACTTTCCAATATCCTCAAATTGGCATTGTGGGTAATTTTTAGAAATAATGTGATTTATTAACGCCTCACATTTAGGCAACATCACTGTTGTCGCTTATAATCTTTTGATCTGGCTTTGTATGTATTAACTTAGTGATAAGCCTTGAGATTTCACTTGGAAGATCCGCTCTTGAGACAATCATATCAACCATCCCTTTTTCAACCAAAAATTCACTTCTCTGAAAGCCTTCAGGAAGCTTCTCGCGAACAGTTTGCTCAATGACGCGCGGACCTGCAAATCCAATTAAGGCATTTGGCTCAGCAATGTGAATATCTCCTAGCATGGCAAGTGAGGCGGACACACCACCTGTTGTCGGGTCTGTTAAAACCACGATGTAAGGAAGTTTATGCTCAGCAAGCTTAGCAAGAGCTGCACTTGTTTTTGCCATTTGCATCAGAGAAAAAAGAGACTCTTGCATTCTCGCACCACCGCTTGCAGTAAAACAAATAAGTGGTAGACGCTTTTCAATGGCAAGATTCACTGCGCGGACAAACTTCTCGCCAACAACAGATCCCATAGAACCACCAAGAAAGGTAAAATCAAAAATAGCGCTGACAACAGGTGTGCCAACAATTGTGCCGTCAAATACCAAAAGTGCATCGTTTTCTTTTGTTTTCTTCTGTGCTTGTGACAGGCGGTCTTTATATGATTTTGTATCTTTAAACTTTAGAATATCTTTAGGTTTGATTTCTGTGAAGTGCTCGGTTGCACTGTCTTTGTCAAAAAACATCTGCGCACGTTTACGCGCACTGATGCGCATATGGTGGTTACAGTTGCTGCAGACCATTAGGTTTTCTAATAAATCAGGCAAATATAAAATCGAACTACATTCAGGACACTTATGCCAAACGCCTTCTGGCAACTCTTTTCTCTCAGAATCTGAGCGTAGTTGCGGAATAATTTTTGTCAGCCAACTCATCTGTTTTTCAGGGTCATTCATATTATCAGGATAATCGTCCATTATATAGTGACTAAGCGATGATGCAACTATCTTGATTGTATGAGCTGATTTTCTTTAGCATAAAACTTGTCCTTGTGAGTCATTTTTTTTATCATGTTGGCTTTTGAAACTATAGTGTATAACGGATGATAAATAAAAGTTCAGTCACAAATTTAATTGCATTAATTGTTAGTCTTATTGGTATTGTTTTTGCAGAAGAACATATTAAATCTATAGGGTTTTATGCGCTTTCAGGGGCAATTACTAACTGGCTTGCGATCATTATGCTCTTTGATAAAATTCCATTTATTTATGGCTCTGGTATTATTCCAAAGCAGTTTGAATCATTTAAACGTGCTATTAAGAATATGATTATCAAGCAGTTTTTTCATCATGATCAAATTGAAAAGTTTCTGTTAAAATCATTTGAATTTGATCCAAAGATATTGCAAAGCAAAATCGCAAAGCTTATTGACTATGATCTTTTATTTGATCGATTTGTGGAGACAATTATGGCCAGTAGCTTTGGCGGCATGATTCAATCATTTCTTGGGGGCAAAGAAGCAATTGAGCCGATGAGAGAAAGCTTCAAAGAGAAAATGTCAAAAGCATTTGAAGAGATGCTATCCAAACCTGAAATGCAGGAGAATATTACCGCTATTTTACAGTCTTTCGATAGTAAAATTATCAGTGATAAAGTTGAAGTGATGATTGATAATCGTTTAGATGAACTGACACCAGAGATGGTGAAAAAAATCATTCAAGAGATGATCCGTAAACACCTAGGTTGGCTTGTTATTTGGGGCGGTGTCTTCGGTGGAATTTTAGGCTTGATTGCAAGTTTTATGTGATATTTCCCTCCTGAATAGTTCAAATTGACTATCCTTACTATCAAATATCAGTCAGTAAGGATATAAAAATGGATGGGTCACAAACATATAGAGGAGTAGCACAAAAGAAAATGTTTGGCATAGTTATTATGTCAATCATGTCATTGATTGTCTTTTTTCTTGGGTTATATGATTATCTTTCGATCGATAGTCCAATCAATCATACTGCAGGTATGCGTTTGGTCTTGATAAGTGCCGTTATTTTATTTTTACTTGGAGTGCTCTGTTATCTTTTTAGGCACCTTCATGCAAGATGGGAGAGGGTAGTTATCTATATTATTAGCATTATTTTACTTTTAGGGGTGTTGTTTGCAACGTACCTCTTGGAGGCTAAGATCTTGCTTGTACTTAGTATGATTGCAATTATTGGATGGTTAATACAGGTTTTGACGAAGTAATTAGGGAGAGATAGCGTGAAATGGATAAAGATGACCTCATTAATGCTCTGTACTCTTATTCAACTTGGATTAGCGAGTAATGAGACGTTATGGAATACATTTAATGGTGATTTAAAAGCACAAAAATACTCAGAGCTTAAACAAATCACGCCAGAGAATGTGCGTGGGCTAGAAGTTGCATGGAAAATGCATACATCAGATGTATCGACAGGAGAGAAAGGAGTGCCGCAAACCGTTTGGTCTGCCACGCCTATTTTTGCCAATAATATGCTTTATATTGGGACGCCTTTTTATCGTATTTTCGCTCTTGACCCAGAAACGGGGAAGGTGATATGGGTTTTTAATCCGCATGCAAGTTTGAAAGCATTAACCCAGCCAGATTTAAAAAACAGAGGCGTTGCTTATTGGCAGGCAGAGCATAGACAACCAAATAAAGCGTGCCAAAAGAGAGTCTATATTGGTACGATGACAGGTAAACTATACGCTGTAGATGCTGATACGGGTAAGTTATGTCAAGATTTTGCTAATCATGGCATGCTTGATGTCAACCAGTGGAATAACCATAAAAAGCTATGGCCTTTATCACTTTTACAGCCACCCACTGTATATAAAAATCTCATTATTATTGGCTGGGCTGGAAAAGATTGGGCAAGAGCTGTTGATCCAACAGGTACTGTTTTTGCCGTAGATGCCAGAACAGGTAAACTCGTATGGACTTTTTACTCTATCCCTCATGATGTTAGTGTAAAGACAGGAACGGCAAATGTATGGGCAAGTATGTCCATCGACCCAAAAGCAGGTATTTTATATCTTCCTGTGAGCTCACCAAGCCCTAATTTTTGGGGTGGAAATCGATTAGAGAGCATTCCCTTGGCAACATCAGTGACTGCTTTGAATATCTATACAGGTAAAGTTATCTGGTCTTATCAGCTTGTCCATCATGATCTGTGGGATTATGATACCAATTCAGCCCCTACTTTAGTTGATTTAACGATAGATGGCAGAGTAATCCCAGCATTAGTCCAAACAAGTAAACAAGGTTTTTTATATGTTTTAAATCGTTATACAGGAGAGCCTATTTACCCTATTATTGAAAAAAAAGTTCCAGTGTCTAATGCACATGGGGAGAAAGCTGCGCCAACTCAGCCATTTGTGCCTTATCCTCTTCCCACCTCAGGTAGTTTTCCGGGGATTTCAAAACTTGCCGATATTGTGAGTTTTGGTTATTGTTCAAGGAAATTGAAAACACTTGAATATCAAGGGCGATTTACGCCGCCAAGCGAAAAGGGAACCTTAGTTTATCCTGCTACTGCAGGTGGTGTAGAGTGGGGAGGTGGTGCAGTTGACCCTAATTCAGGTGTCTTTGTTGTCAACAGTTCGTCTTTGGCGCAAATATACAAGCTTATCCCTCGAAAACAATATCATTTACTTGAGCGCTCGGGTAAGACAAACGAAGCTTCAGGTGGCTACTTTCCAATGACAGGCTCGCCTTATGGAATGCAGCTCACGGCCTTTTTAAATCCTTTAGGGATGCCTTGTTGGAATCCACCTTATGGAACAATATCAGCCTATCAATTGAACACGGGAAAACTCCTATGGAGAAAGCCTTTTGGGCAAGTACAAAAATGGGGGTTTTATATGCCTAAATCTTGGGGTTCTATTACTATTGGAGGGCCTGTTATCACGGCATCAGGGCTTATATTTATCGGTGGATCTATGGACTCTAGAGTCAGGGCACTAGATCTTAAAACAGGAGATGTGCTTTGGCAGCATGATGTATCTGCGCCAGCTGTAGCGATTCCTGCTATTTATGAATATAAAAATAGACAATATGTTGTTTTTGTTGTGGGCGGAAATAGCATTCTAACGCCACGGGTAAGTGATGAGGTCATTGCCTTTAGGTTGCCAGAAGAAATAGAAAAAGGGTGAATAATATGAAGAACAATATCTATAAAGTAATAGGTGCTATTTTATGCCTGATTGGTGGGATATGGTTATTTGTGCTATCAATAAGCGTCTTTTTTGGCTCATCTTTAATTGGCTATAAAGTAACATATAATACAGTTGGAATACCTCAAGAGCCAATGTTGATTTATGAAATGACCCTATTTGTCTGTGGCATTATCATGGTGATACTGAGTCTAATGACATTTAAGCATCACCATTTATATCGTATCTTAGTTGCTGAGTTTATTATTGGTGTGATTTGTATCTTTTTTCTTTCAACCGGCGCAGGAGTGTTAATTATTATTGGAACCCTGTGCAGTATGATCGCAATAAACTATCAAAATAAAAAAAGTCTTGCTCACTCTAAATAATTAAGAAGGGTTGCTCTCAATATTTAGAACATAATCACATTCTTCATTTGGACACACTTTTTGTTCGCCATCTTTTTTCGTTGTTTTGTGCAATAGTATAGGCGAGTGACATTTTGGGCATTCCTCTTCAATAGGCGGATACCAAAATGAGTTTTTGCATTTAGGGAAACCGGCGCAGGCGTAGAACACTTTACCTTTACGAGATTTTTTCTCAACAAAGTTATTTTTCTTACACTTTGGACATTGAATACCTGTATCTTTTGGCTTTTCAAGTGGTTCCATGTGTTTACAATTAGGATAGTTCGAGCAGCCAATAAATTTGCCATAGCGTCCCTGTTTAATTAAAAGATCAGATTCACAAGAAGGGCATTTTCTATCAGGCACGATTTCCGGCTCGGCTTTTTTCTCTTGAGGCTCTTCACCATCTTTTGTTAGCGCTCTTGTATATTTACACTCAGGGTAGTTCGTGCAACCAATAAAGCGTCCTGTTCTGCCCAAGCGAATAGAGAGCTTATGTCCGCACTCTGGGCAGTCTTCATCTAAAGCCTCTTGCGTGACATCGCTTTTTTTCACGTTGGCGTCAATATCGGTAATTTGTTTGATAAAAGGCTGCCAAAACTCTTCTAATACAGGCACCCATTCCAATTTTCCCTCAGCGATATTATCAAGCTCATCTTCAAGGTTGGCTGTAAAGCTATATTCAACATATTTTTTAAAGTAATTGGTTAAAAAGCCATTTACCACGCGACCAACGTCAGTTGGTTTAAAGCGTTTTTTATCTACTTCAACATATTCACGTTGCTGAAGTGTGGAAATAATGGTTGCATAAGTGGAAGGTCGACCGATGCCGTGCTCTTCTAGTGCCTTGACTAAAGAGGCTTCACTGTAGCGCGGTGGTGGCTCAGTAAAGTGTTGTTTGGCTGTGATATCATTGACGGTGATTTTTTCACCTTCTTTGACTTCAGGCAAAATGGTTCCTTCATCTGTCGCTTCGGCATCTTCATCTTTTGCCTCTTGATAAACACTTAAAAATCCAGGTTTATGAATTACGGATCCTGTGGCTTTAAAGCGGTGAGCACGGTTCTCAGTAACAAGCTCGATGGCAACGGTATTTAACACAGCATGAATCATCTGGCAGGCGACAGCACGCTTCCAGATAAGAGCATATAGCTTATATTGATCTTGAGTTAAAGCAGATTTTATCTCATCTGGTTTTCTAAAGGCAGATGTGGGACGAATAGCCTCATGCGCCTCTTGAGCATTTTGATTTTTTGTTTTGTATACACGAGGTTTGGACGGTAAAGACTCACTGCCATAGCTCTCAGTAATAAACATTCGTATCTCATTAACCGCATCTTGAGAGAGGTTTGTAGAGTCAGTACGCATATAGGTAATAAGACCAACAGAGCCTTCTTTGCCAAGGTCAATTCCCTCATAGAGCTGCTGGGCAAGCATCATGGTTTTTTTCGTGGTGAAACCAAGCTTTCTTGCGGCATCCTGTTGTAAGGTGGAGGTGATAAAAGGTGCTGCTGGATTTCTTCTTTTTTGCTTTTTAACAATGCTGTCAACGATAAGGCTGCCATTTGCAGCCTGTTTAATGGTTTCAAGTGCATCATTAGCTTGAGCATCATTAATCAAAGAGAACTGCTCAAGTTTTTGCTGGTTATATTCGGTGAGTTTAGCAAAGAACTTACGCTTTTTTTGTAGCTCAGCACTAATACCCCAATACTCTTTGACTTCAAAGGCTTCAATTTCGAGCTCACGCTCAACAATCATACGAAGAGCAGGGGACTGTACACGTCCTGCAGAAAGTCCTCGTCTGACTTTCTTCCACAATAAAGGTGAAAGTTTAAACCCAACTAAAAAATCAAGTGCACGCCTTGCTTGTTGTGCATTAACAAGCTCCATGGCAAGCTCTCTTGGATGCGCCACAGCCTCAGTGACAGCTGATTTTGTGATTTCATTAAAAGCAATCCTGTGGACAGTTTTATCCTTTAGCAGTCTGGCATTTTTCAAAAGCTCATAAATATGCCATGAAATGGCTTCGCCTTCTCTATCTGGATCCGTTGCAAGATAAATAGATTCAGCAGTTTTTGCTGCTTTTTTGATTGCATCGACATGGCGTTTGTTTCTATCGATCAGTTGATATTTCATTTTGAAGTGATTTTCAACATCTACTGAAGCTTCTTTGGGTTCTAAATCTCTGACATGCCCATAGGAGGCAAGGATTTCAAAATCATTACCAAGATACTTTTTAATGGTTTTTGATTTTGCGGGTGATTCTACAATTACTAAATTTTTACTCATTCTGCTATATCTTAAATTGTTCTCAATCTTTTTATATTTGTATAACTGCTTTAAGAGGGAATACTCACTCACAAAAGAATGTTTGCTTGAGTATGTTGTCAATTCAGCAGTTAATAAGACACGTACCTTATACTTGAAGCATTAATAGCGAATTTTTGCCTCAATAGCAATGAAGTGTGTGTAAAAACACTAAAAACTATAGGTATTATATTTATTTCAACATTGTTAATAGTGCAGCAGCTGCGGTGAAACCAGAGCCAAATGCGCAAAGTGCAACTGTGTTATCTTTCTTTTGTGCATCAAGTGTTTCTCCTAAGGCAATCGGAATAGTGCAAGAAGAGGTGTTGCCATAATTTGCAATATTGCTATAAAGTGTACCCGCTTGCATTTTAAGGCGCCTTTCAACTGCATTAGATATTCTTTGATTTGCCTGATGTGGGATAACCAAGTCAACACTATTAAGCGCAATATTACTTTGCTGACAACATTTATGCATAATCATTGACATGGTTTTAACGGCAAAGCTAAAGAGCTTTTGCCCTTCAAGGCGTATATATTCGCCCTCTTTTGTTGGAATGCTTAATATATCGCCATTCTCAGCATTCGCTGTCAGTGAAATCTCATCGATTACAGCACAGCTTTGATCTTGATGGTCATTACCATTAACAATCGTTGCCGTAGCTGCATCGGCAAATAGAAATGCAGTGTCAAAATCAGTCACATCTGTGCGTTTACTCATGTACTCAGAGGTGATAACTAGCACACGCTTATTTGGTCTGGTTTGCAGGTAATCACGAGCATTCTGTAGGGCATAAATATAGCCGCTACAGGCAGCGTTAATATCATAAGCAGGAATTGCTCGTTCACCATAGCTATGATAGAGCTTCTCAAGGACTAAACATGCCATAGAGGGAGAGAGGTACTGATCAGGGCTAGACGTTGCACAGATCACCTGATCAATGTCAGCAAGCGTTAAATTTGCTTTATTGAGCGCATCGATGGCGACATTTGCTGTCAAGTCCAAAATATTCTCATTCTCATCTAACCAATAGCGCTTTTCAATACCGGTTCGATCAATAATATCGCTGCTGCTGTGATCTGGAAAATTCTGAAGTAGCATCTCATTGGTGACACATTTAGAGCCAGTTTTAAAGCTTGGTGTCATAATGCCAACAGGGTATACCCCGCCTTTTTGACGTGCTTTATCAAGCTGTTCTTTTTGCACTTTACGTTTCAAAATCGGGCGTTTTTTGACTTTTTGAACATTGCTTGCGCCTTCAGGTAGGCGAAGCTTTAGAAGATTATCTCCGACCGTTACACGTTCTGACTCTTCAACGTAAATCTCTTCAACTGTACCATTACTGGGTGAAAGAATCTCACCAACTGACTTACTTGCCTCTAAATCGACAAGCTTATCACCCACCTTAACAGTATCGCCAACATTCACATATAAATCAGTAATGAGAACACTTTCATCTGATGGGCTTGCACCAATGACTTCAACATTATAGCTGCCGCTATCTGTGTTTTGTATTACTTCCCACTCAAGGGTCAAATCAAGCATATCTGCTGCTGCGCCAAGGAGTCTTTCAAAAGAAGGCAGTACTTCCATTTGATTGTCAAAGTTGCATGGGACATACGTGTCTGCTCGTGTGACGCGTTTGGCTTTGATAGTGCTTTTTGCATGTTCAACAACAGATGCAATAATATCCCCACCAAGGCCACAAGTCATATTATCTTCGTGAGTCACAATGAGATGTTTTGTTTTTTCTGCCGAGGAGAGGACGGTTTGTAGATCATATGGCTTAATGGTGCGCATATCGATAATCTCAGCATCAATGCCGACAGATTCAAGTGTCTCTGATACTTCATGACACAAGGAAACGGTATTTCCCCAGCCGACAAGTGTGATATCACTTCCCGGTTTTGCTATTCTTGCCTTTCCAACAGGCACAAGCTGTTTATCAATATCACTTGAGGTTGTCTCTTCAACACTTGCATTATTAAGAAGCTTTTTAGGGTATAGAAAAATACTTGGTCGGTTTGACTCAAATGCCGCATTTAACATGCCTGCGGCATCAGCAGCATTAGATGGCATATAGACATCAAGTCCCGGGATATGCGCATAAGTTCCTTCGTTAGTTTGCGCATGAAAAGGACCAAGTCCTGGGCGATATCCACCGCAAGCTGCAAACACAATCACCGGGCAGTCCCAATCGCCATTTGAGCGCCAATGCATTGTAGCAAGTTCTGTGAAAATTTGATTATAAGCTGGTGGCATAAAATCGGCAAACTGGATAAAGGCGACAGGGCGTTTTCCTGTTAATGCCATTCCTGAACATACGCCAACAATGGTTGCCTCAGCAAGAGGGCTATTGACCACACGCCCTGGGAACTGTGTGGATAAGCCTTTAGTAACGCCAAAAACATCGCCTTTTTCATCTTCAATGTCTTCCCCTAATAAATAGACTTTATCGTCACTTTGTAAACGATGTCTGAAGACTTCACGCATGGCAGCACCCATTCCAAGGCGAGTTTCAGCAGAGAAATCTCCACGGTACTCAGATGCCGTTGGTAAAAGGTGTGAAGGTAGTGGCTTCTCAGCATCAAAAGAGGCTTCAGGCGTAGAGCCTTGTAAAGACAACTCAGCTGCTTTAGAGACTTCTTGCTCACAGGCTTTTTCAATTTCACTAAGTTCAGATTCTGCGACACCTTGATCTAGTAAATAGTGTCGCGCATGAATTAGAGGGTCTTCTTTTTTGATTGTCTCAAGCTCATCAGCGCTTCGATAGATTCTATGATCATCAGCATTGGAATGGCTGTTCAGACGCACTGTTTTTAAAATAATAATCTGTGGGGCTTTGTCTTTACGCATAGTATCGATGATCTCACCCACTTCATCATAACTTTCAAATGGCTTTGTGCCATCTAGATGTGTGATAGGAATGCCCATGAATTCAGTGGGCTCAGATCCATCCGGCAATGAGTAAAATGTTTTTCCCTTTGTGCGAGTTGAGATGGCTTGATTGTTATCTTGGATGACAAATAATACAGGTAAGTTATGACGCTTCGCTTCAGCAAAAGCTTCCAATACCTCACCTTGTTGGGTTGTTCCATCTCCCATTCCACAATAGACGATGGGCTTGGAAGGGGCGTTTTTGATGCTGTGAGCAATACCTGTTGCTGGAAGGGCTTGGTTTCCAACTGGGGTGATGATGCTGACAATATTCAGTGCGCGCTCACTCATGCCGATAACCATTTGGCGCCCGTTTGAAACGCCTTCAGCTTTGCATAAAGAGCTGTAAAAGAACATGACAGGTTTGATGCCACGAGCGTGCATAAGTGGTTTGTCTCGGTAGTGGCAATGTAGCCAGTCCTCTTGTGTGAAATGCTCCGCAAAAATAGCAGCACCTTCGTGACCTGCTGATGAGGCAAGAAAGTTGGCTTTTCCGCTATTGACCATCTCAGATTCAGTGTTATCAATTACGCGAATGCGATACATGTTCCGATAACAGTTAATTAAAGAAGCTAACCGTTTTTGGTTTGATGATGTCATTGAAGACGTTCCTTAGTTGTCTTGTCATTACAAAAGTCGCTATGGGGCGTATCTTAGCGCTAAAATTTATAAGAAGTCAAATTTTGTTAAGCTGCTAACAAGCGCCTTTGTTTCTCTGTTAGAGATCTGTATTTCCAGTATTTAAAGCTTTAGCAACCTCACCTACACGCTTACCCAGAGCCTTTGCCAATTGAATCTCATCTCTAGAGAGTGGCTTGTCTGAGTTGATGCCATCAAAGTGACTAAGTCCATAGGGTGTGCCACCTGTTAGCGTGTTTTGTAGTGCACTTTCACTGTAGGGGATACCCACAATAACCGCACCGTGATGCAATAGAGGCAACATCATTGATATAAGTGTGCTTTCTTGACCTCCGTGCAAGCTCGCTGTTGATGTAAAAAAGGCCGCAGGTTTGTTAATTAGCGTTCCTTCAAACCAAAGGTCACTTGTTGTGTCGATGAAATATTTAAGGGGTGCTGCCATATTACCAAAGCGCGTTGGGCTACCAAGAATAATACCATCGCAATTTCTGATATCCTCTTTAGTAACATAAATTGCGCCACTTTCAGGAATGTCGCTTTTTGTTTTTTCACAGTTGGCTGAAATATTTGGAACGGTTCTTAAAATTGCATCAAGGCCTGATTGTTCTACACCTTGTGCTATTTTTTCTGCGATTGCTTTTGTCGAACCGCCTTGACTATAATAGAGGATAAGTATTTGCTTTGCCATTATGAATAAAAGGGCACCTGTTTATGCAATATAGGAAACATATTAAAAGATTTTCAACCTATTGGGTATGGGTGTTTAGAGAATATTTTTATCAAGGGTGCTTTAATAAAGCTTCAGCATTAGCGCTAAGCAGCCTTTTTGCAGTGGTGCCACTTTTAATGGTGTCATTGTCCATTTTGAGTATGCTGCCGGCATTTAAAGATTTGCAGTCGGAGTTCCAAGAGTTTATTGTGCAAAATTTTATCCCAAGCGCCAGTGAAGCAATCAGTAAATATTTGCAGATATTCTTACATAATAGAGTCGGTTTGCCTGTGACGGCAGTGGTCGTGCTGTTCATTATCAGCATTATGATGATTCGTTCAATGGAAAAAGTATTAAATGGGATATGGTATGTTAAAAAGCAGCGTCCGCTTGTCCAAGCAATTCTACTTTATTGGGCAGTTTTAACACTGGGTCCTATCTTAGTTGGAGCCAGTTTAGCACTTAGCTCATACATAGCATCATTACACTGGTTTGGCCACAGCTTTGGCGGCTATGTTTCTTTGTTGGCACTGTTGCCATTTATTTTTAACTGGATCGCTTTTAGTTTTATTTATCAAGTTTTGCCCTATACGCGTGTGCGTTTTTTTCATGCACTTTTGGGTGGGCTGTTAATGGCTGTGGTGTTTGATTTGGCAAAAAAAATCTTCTCAGCTTATGTTGTTTATTTGCCGACCTATGAGATGCTCTATGGAACACTTGCCATTATCCCACTTTTTATATTATGGGTAGGGCTCGTTTGGCAGATGTTTTTACTGGGGGCGGTTGCAGTTAAGGCGCTCAGTGTAACGCACCAGCAAAAAACAGGTATAAAAGAGCCTCGATTTGAGCATTATCTTGAGCTGTTAAAGCTACTATATGTTGCCGAATTAAATAAAAAAAGAGTATCGCTTTTAGCATTATCAGCAAAGGTGGATATGAGTACACTTGGGCTACAGAAGATGCTTAACCAGCTAGAAAAGTATAATTATATCATTCAGATGAATGGGCATTATTTATTGATCTCTAACCTTGAGAGGCTAAGTGTGTCTGAGTGTTATGCTGATATGGGGGCTTTTTTAAGCTTGGATGAAGATAAATTTAAAGGCTTATCTGGGATGCGTTTGACGTTAAAACAGCTGATGGCTATGCCAGTTTCAGCTTTATTCCAAGACTCAAAAAGTGAAGAGAATAAAAGACGCTAGTTTACAGCTGGATTTTGCCTTGATACTCAGGTTATGATAAGAACATCATATTTACAGTGGGTAGTTTAGTGAGTCATCGTTTAAGTAATCGTATTAATAATGTTTCTGGGTCTAAAGCCGCAGAAATGTCTGCACGCGCTGCAAAGTTAATAAATGAAGGGGCAACAGATGTTATTTCCTTAGCAGTTGGTGAACCGGGTTTTAACTCTCCTGAAAGTGTCAAGGAAGCAGCTATTCAGGCAATTCATGAAAATAAGACAATGTACACACCTGTCGATGGGGTTTTGCCACTTAAAGATGCCATTATCCGTCGTTATCAACGTGATTATGATATGGCTTTTTCACGCAGTGAAATCTGTATAACAACGGGCGCCAAACATAGCCTTCACAATGTCTTTAGTACGATCTTAAACCCAGAAGATGAAGTAATATTTTTCTCCCCGTTTTGGACATCCTATCCGGATATGATTAAGCTGAGTGATGGTGTTCCTGTTGCGGTGGAGACAACGCATATTAATGGCTTTCAACCAGAAAGGGAGAAGCTTTTATCAGCAATCAATAACAAGACCAAAGCATTGGTGCTGAATATTCCACATAATCCAACTGGGAGCGTTTATACACGCCAAACGCTTTTGATGTTAGCAGAGCTAGCAAGAGCCAATCCCGATATGTGGATTATCAGTGATGATATTTATGACATGCTTTATTGGGGTGAAAAACCGCTTACTTTGTTGGATGTGGCGCCTGATTTAAAAGATCGTTATGTCATCGTTAATGGGGTTTCTAAGAGCTATTCAATGGCAGGTTGGCGTATTGGTTATACTATTGGGCCTGAGGATATTACCAATGCAATGAGAAAGTTTCAGTCACAATCATTATCTTGCGCCTCTTCCATCTCCCAATATGCGGCAATTCCAGCATTTGATATTGATCATCAAGCGCTTAAGCCTGCTATTGATTTATATCAAAAGCGTGTTGATTTTACCTATAAGCGTCTGAGCGAAATTAAAGAGATTAGTTGTGTTGAAGCGCATTCAACTTTTTATCTTTTTCCTTATGTAGACAAGATCATTAAAACACTTGGATTTGAGAGTGATCTTGAGTTTTGCTTAAAACTGCTGGAAGAAAAACACCTTGCCGTGATGCCGGGTTCTGCCTTTGGTGCTTCTGGTTATTTAAGACTAAGCTGCGCCGATGATATTTCCGTGTTAGATGAAGCAATCACACGACTGATTGATTTTATTCGACAATAATCTGAAATCCACATACAATGTGTTGCATTACAGCATCGTCTTATTAATGTGAGTAACACATGAAAAAATGTGGCTATATTGCCATTATTGGCCGCCCAAATGTTGGTAAATCAACCTTGCTCAATCATATTTTGAGATACAAGGTGAGTATTACCAGTCGAAAACCACAAACAACACGCCATCAAATCACCGGAATTAAAACAGAGAATAATATTCAATATATTTATGTTGATACGCCGGGGTTGCATCAAGATGAGCCAAAGGCGATTAACCGCTTTATGAATAAGGAAGCAGGAAGCGTTATTCAGGATGTTGATGTGATTTTGTTTGTTGTTGAAGTGGGGAAATGGACTTCAACTGATGCATGGGTGCTTGAAAAAATCGCGCAAGCAAAAGTGCCAGTTATTTTGGTTGTGAATAAAGTCGATCAGCTTAAAAAACGCCATGATGCGCTTGTTTTTGAAAAGGAGATATTAGAGAAATACCACTTTGCTGCAAGCTTTCTTATCTCGGCAAAGCAGGGGCACTACATTGATAAACTAGAGAGTAAAATCGCAGAGTACTTACCACAGAGTGACTATTTTTTCTTTGGAACAGATCAAGTAACAGATAGAACTGAGCGCTTTATTATTGCTGAGATTATTCGTGAGAAGTTGATGCGAACCATGGGGCAGGAAGTCCCTTATCAGCTAACTGTTGAAATTGATAAATGCAAGTTTGATGAGGGAAAAAACTTGATGGAAATCCATGCTACAATTTTAGTTGAGCGAAAAGGGCAAAAGGCAATGATTATTGGTTCAAAGGGCTCAAAGCTTAAAAAAATTGGTACAGATGCTAGACAAGACATGGAATCAATGCTTGATAGGAAAGTGTTTTTACAGTTATGGGTGAAAGTCAAAGAAAATTGGTCTGATGATGAGCGCGCACTTCGATCATTAGGTTATGACTCAAATTTGTAGGGACGAATAAAAAGAGATATGTATGACAAGTGAAAATGAAACTCAAGGCGAGCAAGAAGTAAAAAAGAGCAAAGGCTGGATTAAATATGCGACTGTTCTTGCCGTGGTTGTCCTTTGTATTATTGGCTTTTATATCTATGTGAAGTACACGGAAATCTACCCATCTACTGAAGATGCCTATGTTAATGCAAACACCGTTTATATTTCAGCGCAGGTAACAGGCAAGGTTGATAAGATTTATGTTGAAGATAATCAAGCAGTTAAAAAGGGGCAGCTTCTTTTGACAATAGAGCCTCAAAGTTTTGAGTATGCATTGCAGGAAGCCAAAGCAAATTTAGCACTGGCCGAGCAACAGATTCAGGCAATTGAAGACTCTATTAGGCTTGAAGAAGCGAAGCTTAAAGAAGCAGAGGCGCAAGAGTTTGTCGCCAGACAAAAACAAAAGCGTATCTCAAAGCTTGTTGCCCAGAATATGTCCTCAAAAGAAAGTGGTGATGAAGCGCTTGGGGATTATAATGTCGCAGTGGCATCTGTAAATGCAGCGAAAGCGAGTATTTCACAACAAAAGCGTCAACTGGTGTTACAGGCATCTAAAATTGAGGCTGAAAAGTCTCAAGTAGAGACAGCTAAGCTCAACTTAAGTTACACCAAAATATATGCACCAACTTCTGGTTATATTACCAATTTTTCTTTGCGCCCCGGGTCGATGATCAATCAGAATCAGAGCCTTTTTGTATTGGTTAGTAACACAGGCTTCTGGGTGGATGCTAATTATAAAGAGACTCAGATGGAGCGCATGAAGGCCGGTCAAAGTGCAGAGGTTGTGTTGGATATGTATCCAAATGTCACACTCCATGGAGTTGTTGAAAGTATTAGTAGCGGTAGTGGCAGTGTTTTCTCGCTTCTACCACCAGAGAATGCCTCTGGCAACTGGGTTAAAGTAACACAGCGTTTTCCAGTGAAGGTTATTATTGATCCAAAAGAGATCAAAAAAGTGCCTCAATTTAGAGTGGGCGCATCTGCCAGTGTGACCATAGATACGCGCTCGAAATGATATTTATAACCGATTAAGTCCATTGAGTGCGGCAACGCGATAACCTTCAGCCATTGTTGGGTAGTTGAATGTGGTATTAATAAAATACATTAAACTATTGGCTTTGCCTTTTTGTGACATGATTGCCTGCCCGATGTGGATAATCTCAGATGCTTGGCTGCCAAAACAGTGAATGCCTAAAATCTTAAGCGTGTCACGATGAAAAATAATCTTTAGCATGCCGGTTGTTTTGCCTGATATTTGCGCTCTGGCAAGGTCTTTAAAAAAGGCGTGCCCAACTTCATAAGGCACTTTCTCATTTGTAAGCTCTTGTTCAGTTTTGCCAACTGAGCTGATCTCAGGCAGTGTGTAGATACCAGTTGGAATATCTTTAATGAGGTGTGCATCACACTTTCCTGTACTGATATGTGTGGCAGCAAAGCGTCCTTGGTCAAAGGCGGCTGAAGCTAAAGAGGGGTGGCCAACCACATCGCCTGCAGCATAGATATGTGGGTGTTTGAGCGTTTGATAGTGCTCGTTAACTTCAATAGAGCCACGAATATTTGGCTCGATGCCAATGCTTTTGAGCCCTAGTTTGTCTGTGTTGCCTGTACGCCCTTGTGCATAAAGAAGATAATCTGACTTGATAACTTTGTTGGACTTTAACTTCATTGTAACGCCATCATTGTCAGCGACGATGCTTTCATAATATTCATTATGCCTTGTGCGAATGCCTTGCTCGCGAAAGTGATAACTTAAAGCATCAATGATTTCATTATCAAGAAAAGATAATAAGCGCTCTCTATTGTTGATCAGATTCACGCGTATTTTAAGTGTGCGGAAAATAGAGGCATATTCGCAGCCAATCACGCCTGCGCCATAGATGGTAATAGAGCTTGGGTTATCTTTAAGCATAAGCACGCTGTCACTGTCCAAGATTCTTGGGTGAGAAAAGTCAATATCTTTTGGATGATAGGGCCTTGAGCCTGTGGCGATAACAAAATAGCGCGCATGGTAGGTTTCTTTTAGCGTTTCATGTTCTGTTTCACGTTGTATACATAAAGTATGTGGGTCAGTGAAGCTTGCAAAACCATGAAGAATGTCCACTTGGTTGCGCTTATAAAACCCAATTTTAAGGTCTGTTTGTTGATGGATAACGTGTGCTGCATTTTCAAGCATTTGTGGGTAAGAATAGTCATGATATTTTTCATGAAAAGAGAAGTGTGATACTGCATGGCGAAGTGCTTTACTTGGAATAGTTCCTTGGTGTGTGCAATTGCCCCCAATATCATTCGCTTCAACAATCGCGACGCTTAAGCCTTCTTTAGCAGCTTTAATGGCCGCACCTTCCCCTGCCGGTCCGCTGCCAATAACGATAAGGTCATAATCATATTGCATATAGTTTAGTGCCTGCATTTACCCATGATGGGATTTTAAATTGATGGGAATTGTAGCACAGCGCACGTTTTTTGTGAAAGCTAGCAAAGCAATTTAATACTTTCCTTTTGAAATGGCTGGCATATTTCTTTGTATGTGTGTAAAATGTGCGACGTTTTTGTATCAAATGAGTTTTGTCAACCTATTGGACTTGTTTGTGAGCAAATTCTAGAGCAACAATAAATAAAATAAACATTTGGAGAAATATCAATGGTTGTAATTCGTATGTCAAGAGGTGGTGCTAAGAAGCGTCCATTTTATCGTATCGTGGTAACAGATAGCCGTAAAGCGCGTGATGGTCGTCCTATCGAAAGAATCGGCTTTTTTAACCCATTAGCAAAAGAGCACGAAGAGCGTGTTCGTATCGATTTAGACCGTGTTGACTACTGGGTTGGCACTGGCGCTAAAATGTCTGATCGTGTAACCTCTTTAGTAAAAGCTGCACGTAAAGAGCAAAAAGAAGTTGTAGAAACTGCAGAAGCTTCTGAATAATCAGAACTTTAAGTAGATGTGAGCCTCAGTGTCTAAAGAAGACACTGGGGCTTTTTTCTTTAGATGATTGCAATGACGCTGGATGATAAAATGCCTAAACAAGAAACGATGATTACCGTTGCCAAAGTGGGTGCGCCTTATCGACTAAAAGGTGAGCTTAAGCTCTATGTATTATCTGACTCTGTTGAGACGGCGCTTTCTTATGGGAAATGGTTTATCCAAAGACATCGATCTAATAAGTGGGTGTTGCTTGAGAATGAAAAAGTGACACGTTTAGGGGATAAACTTCTTATTCAATTTGATGGTGTTCATACAAAAGAAGATGCAGCGCTTTTCACTAATTCACTGATTGGTGTTCCAAGAGAAGCACTCCCTCAGCTAACAGAAGATGAGTTTTACTGGAGTGATTTAATCGGACTTGATGTCGTGAATGAAAAAGGGCAATCTTTTGGTGTGGTTAAAGACATCATTGAAACCGGTGCAAACGAAGTGCTTTTGTGTCAGGCAGATAAAAAAGAATACCTCATTCCATTTGTTGAGGATTATGTCATTGATGTCGATTTTAATAAGCGTGAGGTTTTAACGCGCTGGCAGTACGATTATGTCTGAGGCTTAAAATGCAGTTTAAAGTGATTAGTATATTTCCTGACATGTTTCAGGCTTTTCAGCAAGATGGCGTTTGTGCTCGGGCAATTAAAAATAAAGTTGCTGACATAACCGTGATGAATCCAAGAGCGTATGCTCAAAATCGCTATCAAAGTATTGATGATCGCCCCTTTGGTGGTGGGCCTGGGATGGTAATGATGTATGAGCCATTACAAAAGGCGATTGTTGATGCAAAAAAAACTTTAACAAAAGACGCTAAGGTTGTATACTTGTCGCCCCAAGGAAAACCGTTAACGCAGGAAACTGCAAAACGACTTTCCAAAGAAGATGCTTTGATCTTGCTTTGTGGACGCTATGAGGGTGTTGATGAGCGATTGATTGAGCGTTATGTTGATGAAGAAATTTCAATTGGCGATTATGTTTTAAGCGGTGGAGAGCTGCCGGCAATGGTGTTGATGGATAGTATTGTCCGCTTGTTGCCCGGTGTTCTAAACGATGAAAACTCAGCGGTTGAAGACTCTTTTTATGATGGTCTTTTAGACTGTCCACATTATACCAGACCTCAGATGCTGGATGATGGTGATGCAGTGCCTCAAGTGCTGTTATCTGGAGATCATAAAAAGATTGAAGCATGGCGTCACAAACAAAAGCTTGAACGTACTTATTTGAGACGCAAAGATTTGATTGAGTGCCTATGTCTATCGGACAGCGATAAAAAAATTATCGACAAGATTAAACACGATCTTGATGATGAAAATAAATAAAATGATAGAGAATGCACAACGTAGGAGTTGAAAATGAAAAATAAATATTTAGAAATGGTTGAAAATGCACAGTTGCGTAGCGACATTCCAGATTTTGCCCCAGGTGACTCTGTTACTGTTAATGTATGGGTAAAAGAAGGAAATAAGTCTCGTGTTCAGGCGTTTAAAGGCTTTGTTTTAGCAATTAAAAACCGCGGGATTAATTCTGCATTTACAGTGAGAAAAATGTCTTCAGGTGAAGGTGTTGAACGTACTTTCCAAACACATAGCCCGATCATTGAGAGTGTTGTTGTTGAAAGACGTGCAAGAGTTCGTCGTGCAAAACTTTACTATATGCGTGGACGTACTGGTAAAGCGGCGAGAATTAGAGAAAAAGTATAACGCTTTATGTGCTCGGCAAATACGGACGTTGTCGATGACTTTTTAGAGGATTTATGGCTTGCTGAAGGCTTGAGCCAAAATACGCTTTCTTCCTATAAAACGGACTTATCACACTATCTCAACTTTCTAAATGACAAAAATTGTTGGTCAGCTGATCTTGATCTGATGCAGCGATTTATTGCCTCTCGTGTACAGAAAAACTATAGCTCACGCTCTAATGCTAGGGTTATCTCTACGCTGCGTAAGTTCTACCAATGGGGCGTGGATAAAGCCAAAGTGTCAGATAATCCCGCTAAGCGTCTTGTGTTGCCTAAAATGGTAAAATCACTACCAAAAGATCTTGATGAAACTGAAGTATCAAGGCTTCTCGATGCGCCAGATATTTCTACAGATATTGGCCTTCGAGACAAGGCGATGCTTGAGCTTTTATATGCAACGGGGCTTCGTGTAACAGAGCTTGTCTCACTTGAGTTAAATGATGTCAATTTGCGCCAAGGCATTGTGAGAGTGATGGGAAAAGGCTCAAAAGAGCGGCTTGTGCCAATGGGTGAATATGCGCTGGAGTATCTCATACAGTATTTGGACACCACAAGAAAAGACTGGCTTTCAGGGTTGAAAGAGGAAAAAGTATTTGTCAGTCAGCACCGTAAAGGCATTACAAGGCAAAGTTTTTGGCACCGTATTAAGCATTATGTGGGTGAGGTCGGTATTCGTAAAGATATCTCTCCACACACGCTAAGGCATGCATTTGCCACACATCTTCTTAATCATGGGGCAGATCTTCGCTCTGTACAAATGTTGCTTGGACATAGCAGTGTTTCAACCACTACAATTTACACGCATATTTCACAAGTGCGGCTCCAGCAACTTTTTAATAAGCATCATCCCCGTGCTTGACTGTCTTAAGTAGGGAATTTAGGATGACTTAGATAGGAGTTGAAGTTAGAGGAAGTAGCTATGGTGTGTAAATCAAATCTGGGGAATATTAATATTGAAAAAACATACATTAATAGGCACATCGTTAATGATGACTATGAATGTCGTTTGGAGAGGCTTTACCAAGATGCATTAGATTCTCAACCTACTAATGGCATGATAGCTGATACTTTATCTAGATATGACTGGGAAGGTAAAACAAGTAAAGTTAATGGGCAATTGCTCAAAACTTTGGGTGGTAGTAGGCGCTTTGATTTGAATTCAATAAAAAAGTGGTATTTACAGATGGTGAATTTAGGTGGGGTGTCTCGCGAAGAAGGAGTATTGCTAGCAAATCAAAAGCTTGATAAATATTTAAGTGAAGACCCTTATATAAATGTAGAAGTTGCTCTTTGGCTGGTTGGGGTTACAGTTAATGAAGATATTTCTTTGGATGACGAATTCACAATTAAACCCATAGAAAACATGGTGGATTGCAATGTAAAAGAATATTTGTTACGTCATAGAGTGGATGGTTTGATAAGCCCTCAATTGCCTAAAGAATGCTGTGCTATTGTAAAAAAGGTTCAAATGCTGAAATACTCTATGCATGACTATGTGGATAATATGCCCGTTGAAACTAAATGGGCAACAGTGGAAAATAAAAAATTAGAGGCTGGTGCCGAGAAGGTATGGAATGATTTGGCAGATTTAGGCTTGCTTTTAAATGTGGTTAAGAATGTTGTTGCTATAAGTAAGTTTCATAGCTCGTACTCAAGTGAGACTCCTTTTTGTTTTGGTGGAGCTAAGTCTGGAAGTGGTTTTTTTATGCCGTCCCCTAGAGTTATTGTTAATCCCGTGTTATCAAGTGAACAGGTCGAAGCTCTAAAAAAAATATGGGGCGATTTTAATAAAATAAAGGGTTTCGGAATATCGGAGAACGATAAAATCATTAGATATAGGATCGGAGTGCAACGGCTTTGCAAAGCAAAGACCATATTTTCCGATAAATTAGAGGATATTCAGAACTGTTTACTTGAGCTTTGTATAGCGTTAGAAATGATATTGAGTGATAAAAGTGATGGCAGTGACTCTCCAACAAGTAAATTTCGCTCACGAGGAGCGTGGTTATTGGGGAGTAATTATGAGAGTAGGGAAAGGATTTATAACCAGCTAAAAAAACTATATAAATATAGGTCTGATATAGTTCATACGGGTCGCATGAAGCTAAAAGGTAATAATGATTTGAAGTCCTTAATGCAAAGCTGTTTTAGCTATGCGGAAAGACTTTATATGCTAAGATTGAGAGATTGCTTTCGTGATATAAAATGGGACAGTGTGATATTGGGTGGATCCAGTAGGTAGAGAGGGGTGCGCTCATAAAATAAAGCTGATATTAGCGCTGTCATATGGATATAAACCTGTTAACCTACTTATTTTATGAAAGGACTATTTGTCGGTTAGCAGATAAATTGGGAATTAACTAGGTGGATGAATTGTGATGAAAAGTAATCATTATTTTTGCTGTGTGTCTGTATGCTTCTTGTTGCTGTTTTCAATGCTTTCAGTGGGGAGTGCTTATGGCGCGCTGAGTCGTGATGATATTGAAAAAAGCTTAGCCGCGTACCAGCTAACAAACACCTCCGTTGCGCTTCGGATTATCGATGCAAAAAATGGTAAAAAGATACTGTTCTATCATGAGGATAAAACCTTTCAACCGGGAAGTGTGTTTAAACTTGTCACTGCAGCAGCAGCGCTTCTTTATCTTGGCAGTGATTATCGCTTTAAAACCACGCTCTATTTTGACAAAAGGCTCTCAAAGCATGTGATTAATAATTTATATATTGATTTTAGTGGCGACCCAAGTTTAACTACGCAAGATTTAGTGCAATTATTAATGCAGCTTCAAAAAGAAGGGATCACGGAGATTAAAGGTGATATTTATCTTGTTGATCGCGTCTTTTCTGGCAGAGCTTATCCAATTGATGTGAGTCAAAGTGGAGCGTATTTTTATTACAATGCACCGGTAACGGCTTTTAATTTAAATGAAAATGCTTTCCCTGTCACTTTACAGCAAAAAAGCAAACAATTTGTTGTGCTTAATGAAAATGAGAAAGTTATAAGCCACCTTAGGGCTGCGGATCAAAAGGCGCTGCAATATTGTCAATTTAATGCTAATGTGACTAAAGATAATCAGCTGATCTTGTCAGGTTGTTTGCCGGCGCGAGAGAGTTATAAGTTTTATTTTGCTATACAGGATCCTGGTGCTTATATGCAAAAAAGTGTCTCTAAGACTCTATCAACTCTCAAGATTAAAGTTGCAAATAAGGTGGTTAAAACTACTGGTTTGCCTAGTGGGTTAACCTATTTAGGGCGTCATGATTCTGCCACATTAAGTGCGCTTGTGAAGCATATGCTTAATATTTCAGATAACTTTTATGCACAAGTGCTGATGAAAACGTTGGGGCAGCATTATTATGGTATTGGCACGTTTGCCAGTGGGAAAAAAGCCATCACAGAGATTCTTAAGGCAAAACTTGATATTAATCTAGCAACAATGCAGTTTGAAGATGGCGCCGGCGCATCAGAGCAAGATTTAATCTCAGCACATTTTCTATCTGATCTTTTATTTAAAATGCAGGGGCAAAAAACTGAAAAAGATTTCTTTAATGCGCTTCCAGTTGCTGGTATTTCTGGCACTTTAAAAAATAGATTGCTCGCGCTTAAAGCGAAAGTGTATGCAAAAACAGGTACTGCATCAACCGCAACTTCTCTATGTGGTTATTATCTTCCAGTAAAAAAAGAGCGTTATATTTTTTGCATTATGTTTAATGGCATCAAGCAGTCGCAAAGAAGCGATGCATATCAGATGATTGAAGCTGTTTTACAAAAGCTTAAACCAGCTGAATAAAACAATCAGTAAAACAACTGGACAATTGCCCGTGCAAATTATACACTCGTGTGCTAAAAATTACAGCTTATTGCCTATATGTAAAGTCAGGTTGATGATTTAACACCTGCTGGCGAAAAGTGATGATTTCATAAGTAAAACTAAGGATAAATAATGCAAGTATCAGTTGAGAAAAAAGAAGGTATTCACTGCATTTTAAATGTTGAGATTCCTGCAAGTGAAGTTGATCAGGAAGTGTCTAAGCGCATTAAAAAAATTGCAAAGACTGCACGTGTTGATGGTTTTAGACCGGGCAAGGTGCCAGCTGGTGTTATTAAGAAAAAATACGGTGAGCAAGTTCGCTTTGAAGTGCTTGGTGATGTTTTACCAGCGAAATATGCAAAAGCAATTGAAGATGAAAAACTAAACGCAGCTGGTGTGGAAGTTGAGATTGTTCAAAATGAAGAAGGTAAAGAGCTTAAGTTCAATGTTGATGTTGAGCTTTTCCCAGAGATTGCTATTGAGAAATTAGACACGATTGAAGTGAAAAAACCAGTTGTTGAGCTTGGTGAGAAAGAACATGAGAAAATGATTGCAAATCTTCGCAAGCAGTTGGCTACGTGGAATGAAGTTGATCGTGAAGTCAAAGAAGAAGACAAAGTGACGATTGATTTTGTCGGTCGTGTTGATGGTGAAGTTTTTGAAGGTGGCTCTGCTGATGCCTCTGAGGTAACCATTGGCTCAGGTCAAATGATCCCTGGTTTTGAAGAGGGAATCGTTGGCATGAAAAAAGACCAAGAGAAAACGATTACAGTGACTTTCCCTGAAGATTATCAAAATGAAGAGCTAAAGGGTAAAGAAGCTGAGTTTGATATTATTGTTAAAGATATCAAAGAAGCAAGTTTGCCTGAGATCGATGCTGAGTTCGTTGAGAAATTTGGTATCAAAGGCGGCGAAGAAGAGTTTTATACTGAAATCAAACAGAATATGGCGCGTGAGCTTAAAGCTGCCACACAGCGCAAGGTTAAATCACAAGTGTTTGATGGTTTGGTAAAAGCGATTGAAGTTGAAGTGCCAAAAGCGTTAGTAAAAAGAGAAATCGATCGTGCTAAAAATGATCTTTTAAAGCGCATGGGCGGTGCTAATGCTAAGCTTAAGGCAGAAGATATTCCTGATAATATTTTTGAAGAAAAAGCAAAACATGATGTGAAGCTTGGTCTAATTATCAATGCAATTGTAGATCAGCAAAAATTTGAAGCGGATGAAGCTTCAATCGATGCGATGATTGAAGAGATGGCTTCTGTTTATGAAGATGCTGATGAAGTACGCACACATGTTAAAAAAGACAAAAAAGAATTTGACAATATTAAAGCGGTTGTCATTGAGAATAAGCTTGTTGACTGGGTGTGTGATCAGGCTAAAGTTGAAGATGAAAAAGAAGATTTCTTCGATTTAATTAGAAACACAATGCCACAGCAACCAATGATGTAATTAGCGCGGCTAAAACACTAGTAATCTCATTATATTCAAATTACACTATAAGCCACAATCGTGGCTTTTTTTGGTTTTTAATGCATGAGAAAAGCAAAGAAAATAGAAGAAGCACAGCCTATTGACAGTGTAGGTTAATAGATAGACATAAAGGTGGAATAGATGATAACAAATAATTTAGTGCCAATGGTAATTGAGCAAACTTCTCGCGGTGAGCGATCATTTGATATTTACTCAAGATTGTTAAAAGAACGTATTATTTTTTTAAATGGTGAGGTGAATGACACTTCGGCTAATCTTGTCATTGCACAGCTTTTATTTTTGGAGTCAGAAAACCCAGATAAAGATATTTATTTTTATATCAACTCTCCGGGCGGTTCAGTCACAGCAGGAATGGGTGTGTATGACACTATGCAGTTCATTAAGCCAAATGTAAGCACAATTTGCATTGGTCTTGCTGCAAGTATGGGCGCGGTTTTACTGGCCGCTGGCACAAAAGGTAAACGCTATAGTTTACCGCATTCTCAGATTATGATTCACCAGCCATTAGGTGGCTTTAGAGGTCAGGCATCGGATGTTGAAATCCATGCGCGAAACATGCTTAGAATTAAAGAGCGCTTAAATCAGGTGCTTGCAAGTCATACTGGAAAAAGCTATGAGCAGATGGTTCAAGATACAGACAGAGATAACTTCATGATGGCCGAAGAGGCAAAAACCTATGGCTTGATTGATGAAGTGATTGAGACAAGAGCCGGTATTGCTAAATCTTAATAATATCGATGAAGAGAAGCTCTTTTACTTATTTTGCTTGAAAAGCACAATTTTACTCTCATCTATAGTTGAGTTTTGATAAATATGATATACAAAATGAGGTAATTTCTATGCCAAGAAAAAGAAGAGGCGATGGGGGGAGTGATTCTGGATCGAATAAAACCCTTTATTGCTCTTTTTGTGGTAAGTCGCAGCATGAAGTCAAAAAACTGATTGCTGGGCCTTCTGTTTATATTTGTAATGAATGTGTTGATTTATGTGAAGGAATTATTGAACAAGACATCAAAGAGGCAGGTGAAGATGCTTTTGGCAAAGAGCCTAAAGAGTTGCCAAAGCCAATGGAGATTAAAGCACACCTAGATCAATATGTAATTGGTCAGAACACCCCTAAAAAGGTGCTTGCTGTTGCTGTATATAACCATTATAAACGTATCTTCAATCCAAAAGACAGTAATGGCGATGATGTTTCATTGTCTAAAAGTAACATCTTGCTTTTGGGTCCAACCGGTTCAGGGAAAACGCTTTTAGCGCAGACACTGGCTAAGATGTTAGATGTTCCATTTGCCATAGCAGATGCAACAACTTTAACTGAAGCTGGCTATGTTGGTGAAGATGTGGAAAATGTTATCCAAAAGCTACTTCAAAATGCAGATTATGATGTTAAGCGCGCTCAAAGAGGGATTATCTATATCGATGAGATTGATAAGATCGCACGTAAATCTGAGAATCCATCAATCACACGAGATGTCTCTGGTGAAGGGGTGCAACAAGCGCTTTTAAAACTGATTGAGGGTACAGTAGCCTCTGTGCCACCAAAAGGAGGGCGCAAACACCCGCAACAAGATTTAGAGCAGGTTGATACAACCAATATTCTCTTTATCTGTGGTGGTGCTTTTGCAGGCATTGAGTCGGTGATTCAACAAAGAACTGAAAAATCGGGCATTGGTTTTGGCGCGCAAGTTTTCAGTAGTGATGATCCAGCCGTTCATAACCGTTTAATGCTACAAGCAGAACCTGAGGATTTGGTTAAATTTGGGCTTATTCCTGAGCTGATTGGTCGTTTGCCGGTTATGGCTATTTTAGAAGAGCTCGATGAAGATGCCCTAATGCGAATTTTAACCGAGCCTAAAAATGCACTTATTAAGCAATATACCAAGCTTTTTGAAATTGAAGAGGTGAAAGTTGAGTTCACTGACGATGCAATTAAAGCGGCGGCACATCAGGCAATAAAGAGAAAGACAGGTGCCAGAGGCCTGCGCTCGATTTTAGAAAATGCATTATTAGATGTTATGTTTGAGGCGCCATCTATTGACAATGTTGAGAAAGTGGTTGTCGATGCGGATGTGATTAATGGTAAAAATCAGCCACTTGTTATTTTACAGGATCAGGCAGAATTTAGGTTGGCATCTAATGAGTAAAGAGATAACAGTTGAGGATCAAATGCATACAAATGTAGAAGAAATGACAGAAATTAATGAGTTGGTTCCTGTTGTCCCTCTTCGTGATATTGTGGTTTATCCCTATATGGCAGTTCCGTTATTTGTTGGTAGAGAAAAATCAATTGCAGCAATTAATGAGGCGCATGCAACCAAACAGAAGATTTTATTGGTTACACAAACCTCAGACAGCATTGATAACCCTGTGGCAAAAGATTTATACAATATTGGAACCTATGCCAAAATTCTGCAATTAATGAAGTTACCTGATGGGACATTTAAGGTGCTGGTAGAGGGTGTGCAAAGAGCTAAAGTGCAAGAATATCATGATGATATGGCGTTTATTGCAGCACAACTACACCTCCTTAAGAGTAAAGATGAGCTGTCACAATCAGACGAGAAAGGTTTTATTAAAGCGCTGCTTTCAAGCTTTAAAAACCTTGCTGAGATGAGTGGGCAAATTTCAAAAGAAGTGCTTTCGTCCATTATGTCAGACACACACCTTGGGCGTTTAATTGATACGATTGCCGCGCAAATTCAAGCAGCAGTTGATAAGAAACAAAAGGTGTTGGCATTTGAAAATATCAAAGATAGAGCTTCTTATTTGCTGCAATTATTAATGGCTGAAATTGATGTTCTGGAGCTTGAGAAGAATATTAAAGATCGAGTGAAGTCTCAAGTTGAGAAAAATCAACGTGAATATTATCTCAATGAGCAGATCAAAGCTATTTATAAAGAGCTAGGCGATATTGATGATGCACAAGAGCAGGATTTGTTAAAAGAAAAAGTTGATCAAGCTAAAATGTCGAAAGAGGCAACAGAGAAGGCTTATGGCGAACTTAAAAAGCTCAAATCAATGCCGCCATCTTCTGCTGAGGCAAATGTTTCACGCAATTATGTTGAAACGCTTGTGAATTTACCATGGACAAAGAAAACACGTGTGAAAAAAGATCTTTTGCAGGCGGAGAAAGTGCTTGATGAGGATCACTTTGGTTTGGAAAAGGTCAAAGAGCGGATTGTTGAGTATTTAGCGGTTCAGCAAAGGATGAAAAAAATAAAAGGCCCGATTTTATGTTTGGTGGGCCCGCCGGGTGTGGGAAAAACCTCACTGGGACAATCAATTGCGCGCGCAACTGGAAGAAAATATGTCCGAATGGCGCTAGGTGGTGTCAAAGATGAAGCAGAAATTCGTGGACATAGACGTACCTATATTGGTGCACTGCCTGGGCAAATTATGCAAAAAATTACCAAGGCAGGTGTTAATAATCCATTATTTCTTCTGGACGAAATCGATAAAATGTCGGCAGATTTTAGAGGCGATCCGGCTTCTGCTATGCTTGAGGTATTAGATCCAGAGCAAAATAATACATTCAATGATCACTACCTTGAGGTAGATTATGATCTTTCAGATGTAATGTTTGTGGCAACTGCCAATAGTTTAAACATTCCAGATGCACTTCGTGATCGTATGGAAATTATTTATCTTTCCGGTTACACCGAAGATGAAAAGATGAATATTGCACTGAATTATCTTGTTCCAAAAGCAATAAAAGATAACGGTCTAAAAGAGAGTGAAATCACAATAGATAAAGCGGTTATTATGGATATTATCCGCTATTACACGCGTGAAGCTGGGGTGAGACGCTTGCAGCAGGAGATCAATAAACTTTGCAGAAAGACAGTTAAGAAAATATTGCTGACAAATAAGAAGGACAAATCATCAACGACGAAAAAAACAAAAGCCAAGGCGGTTCGTATCACCAGTAAAAATCTAAATGATTATCTTGGTGTGAAGCGCTATGACTATGGTTTGGCGCAAGAGCAAAATGCCGTTGGTCAAGTCACAGGACTTGCTTGGACTGAAGTGGGCGGTGATTTGCTGACAATTGAGGCAGTTGCGGTGAGCGGTAAAGGTAAACTCAAAACAACAGGTAAGCTTGGTGAAGTGATGGAGGAGTCCATTCACGCGGCGATGACCGTTGTGCGTACTAAGGCAAAAGAGTTTGGCGTGAAGGATGATTTTTATGATCATCATGATTTCCATATCCATGTGCCTGAAGGTGCAACACCAAAAGATGGCCCAAGTGCAGGTATTGCGATGTGTACAGCGATGCTCTCTGCAATGAGTGGCAAACCTGTGCGTAAAGAAGTTGCGATGACAGGTGAGATTACACTAAGAGGTGATGTGCTTCCAATTGGTGGCTTAAAAGAGAAGCTTCTTGCGGCACTTCGAGGTGGAATTACTACAGTGCTTATTCCAAAAGACAACGAAAAAGATCTGCAAGAAATTCCAGATAATGTCAAAGAGGGATTGGCGATTATTCCAGTAAAAACCATCGATGAAGTCTTATCTAGAGCGCTTTTTGTGCAGAATTGATGAAAAAACTGTAAATTCGCAATCAATCGAGTTGACGTGCCTTTAATCGCTTGCTATAAATTAGCGTAACAACTTGGCTTAGCTGGGTTTGGGTAATGTTTTATCAACTAACGAAAGAGGAAAAGGCTTGTGAATAAGAGTGAATTAGTTAATGCGATTGCAAAAGATGCTGATGTCAAAAAAGAGGTCGCTCATCGCGCCTTGGATGCTGCAATTGATGCAATTACAAATGCACTTAAAAAAGGTGACACTGTAACGCTTGTTGGTTTCGGTTCATTTCAAGTTCGTGAAAGAGCTGCACGTGATGGACGTAACCCAAAAACTGGTGAGAAGATGAAAATTAAAGCATCTAAGTCGCCAGCGTTTAAAGCAGGTAAATTACTTAAAGATGCTGTAAACTAAGCATCTATTGTAAGCTTAGCTTTAGCTAGGCTTCTAAGTTGAAAGAATAATAAACATTAAAGGCATGCGGAGCATGCCTTTTTTGCATTGGCATGATAATATACCAATCGTAAATAAAGATATTTTCTGGGTTATTACACTGACACTGGCAGGCTTATAATGGCCGCTGTGATTTATAAGCGTAGTAAGCTAGATTGATAAATAAGCTTAGAAGGTTTTTTCTATATTATGTTGCAATCAATTAATGACAAATTTAAAGGCTGGGTTACTTGGATTATCATCATTGTTGTTGGTGCCGTTTTTGTGTTAACCGGAATTAGTTATTTTTTTGTTTCAGGCGGTGTTTCTCCACAAGCGGTAGCTAAAGTTGGTGATGCACAGATTTCTGAGAATAGTTATCGCCAGATGCTACAGCAAAATACAAGTGCTTCAGGTGGCGATCAAAAAGCATTAGCGAAAAAAACATTAAACCAGCTCGTTGATCAGGCATTATTGCAGCAAGATGCGAAAAAATCAGGTGTTAGTATTACACAAGGTGCCGTAAGTAGTGCAATATTTGCGAATCCAGCTTTTCAGGATAATGGTAAATACTCGGCGAAAAAGTTTGATGAAATTGCGCAATATTATGGTGGCGCTGGTGCAATTAAATCTATGATTGCAAGTAACCTTTTAACATCCAGTATTTTAAATCCGGTTATTGGAAGTGGCTTTGTGCTGCCAGCTGAGCAAACTGCTTATATTGCATTAGAAAAGCAAAAGCGTGTTATACACTATTACACATTTGATGCAAAAGACTATAAGAAAAATGTTGATGTCAGTGATAAAGCGTTAAAAGCATATTATCTGTCCCATAAAGAGCATTATCATGTACCTGAGTCGGCTGTAATCTCTTATGTCTCATTGGCAAGCACGCAGTTTGCTCAGCCAGATAAAGTAACAACGGCAGACATTCAAAGTTATTACAATCAGAATAAAGCGTTTCTTACAACAGCAGAAATGCGCTCAGGTGTGGTTGTGACAATTAAAAAAGAGGCAAAAGATAAAGACGCTATCGTTACAGCACTTGAAAAAGGTGAGCTTTTATCACCAGCGCAGAAAAAAGAGCTGACAGAAAAGCCCATTCAAAATATAACAGCTCAAGATGCTAAAAGTTATAGTGATTTTATTTTATTTCAACTCACTAAGGCTTCTCCTGTTAAAGAGTTGACTGAGAATGAGTATGTGGTGCTAAAAACCATTAGTGCACCAAAACCGATGAGTTTAGAGGAGGCAAGCCCTGTTGTTCGTAAGATTTTAGCGAATCGTGCTGCACGTGAGAAGTTTAATGAGGTGCTGACAAGCATGAATAACACCCAGTTTAAGCAGGTGGTGAGTGACAATAAGCTTAAAGTAGAAAAATCAAAAGCTTTTTCAATGGGCGACAGTAGTTATGGTGTTGAAGGCAATGCGAAGTTACAACAGAGTATTTTTGAACATGATAAGAAGCAAGGTTTTGTAACGCAGGGACAAAGCTCGGGTATTATTTATCGCGTTGATAACATTAATCCAGCGCATACGTTGGCTTTTGCGGATGTCAAAGAGAAAGTTAAAAAAGCCTATGTTGTAGAGCAGTCACTTGCACTTGCTAAAAAGGAAGCTCAGCAAGTTAAAGATGAGCTTAACGCTGATAAAACACCATCTGGTTTATCAAAAGGACAGAATAAAACCATTTCACGGGATGATAATTTGCCAGAGGCGATTTTAACGGCTGTGTTTAAAGCGCCAAAAGGGCAATATGAAGTGGTTCGCGATAAAGAGGCGTTTTGGGTATTTTCACTGACAAAAGTCATTAAAGGTAAACCTAGCAATCAAAATACTCAAGCACTTCAAAATAACTATGCCACCATAGAAGCAAATGATTATGTTCAGGCGCTTCACCATGAAATTCCAGTTGAGATTAATCAACACATTTTGCAAACAAATGGCTAAATCACAGCCAATATTTGCAATAACAGGTCCCACAGCAGCAGGAAAAACCAGCGTATCTATTGAACTTGCGAAGTGTCTTAATGCTGAGATTATTAGCGTTGATTCAGCCCTTGTTTATAAAAGAATGGATATTGGTACAGCCAAACCAAGCATTGAAGAGCAAGAAGGAGTCAAGCATCATTTAATTGATATTATTGAGCCATGGGAGAGTTATTCAGTTAGCCGTTTTATCGACGATGCGAAAGTACTGATTGATGCTATTTGGCAACAGGGGAAAAATGTCCTTTTTGTTGGCGGGACGATGCTTTATCTAAAGGGGCTGGTTGAAGGAATATCTTCTTTGCCTGAAGTTGACCCGGTAATACGAAAAAAGGTGCGTGAGCAATCACTTAGTGAAAGTTATCAACTACTAAAGGAGAAAGATCCCACTAGTGCAACGAGTTTATCTGCAACGGATACTCAGCGTGTGCAGCGTGCGCTTGAAATTACTTTAAGTGCAAATAAGGCCTATTCCGAGCTTATTGCAACAGAGCAAAAAAAAGGCGGTATAGGCGAGAGCTTGAAGGTGATGGCATTTGTGCCAGAGGATAGAGCCAAGCTACATAAAAAAATTGAAATGCGCTTTCAGCAAATGCTGAAAATGGGTTTTCTAGAAGAAGTAGAGGCACTTTTTCAGCATGATAAAATGGATGTTGATTTACCATCAATGCGCTCAGTTGGTTATCGTCAAGCATGGCAATATCTTCAAGGTGATATTAGCTATGATGATTTTGTTTATAAGAGCATTGTTGCAACAAGACAGCTTGCAAAAAGGCAGTTGACATGGATTCGTAATTGGCCTTATTCATGTGATTATATGGATGCAAATTTAAGTGATGCTTCAAAGTTAAGTGCCATCAAATCATGGATTAATAGATGGACTAAAATGTAACAGTAAAAGCACTGTTTTTTGTCTGTTTTTCACTCTTTTATCTTTTGAGCTAGACTTACATGGTTAGAGAATAAAACTAACCATGCGGGGCAGCTATTAATGTATTGATAGCTTATGTAATCAATAGAATAAAGTGATTGAGCGATGAGTGAAAAGGATCTAAGTGACGAGCAAGCGCAAAAACGGATTATTTTGCAGCGCAAAAAAGCCAAGGCGTGGATAACCCTGTTAAGTATTGTTGCTGTTATTGTATTTATACTACTGCTGGTGAGTATTTGGAGATGTTATGAAAAGTATCAAATTGCAAAAGTAGGAGTGTATGCACAACAATTACTGAAGGAGAAATATAACAAGGATTTTGAAATTAAGTCAGGATCAGGGCGTTATGCGAGCGAGGCAAATATATATCAATATGGAGCCTACCCAAAAGGAAAGCCACAATTTGTTTTTAATGTGATGCTGTCAGGGCCTCATAGTAAGCGGATGGTGGATGGATATTTGCGTAAACAAATCAGCATTCAGGCGTGGGCGATGATTCAACCTTATATGGAGAGAATTAGCCCAGAGCATGGTGTTGTTGGGGTCGGCTCTGGTACTGTCTTTGGTAATGAAGATGCCTTGTATGCACTTCACAGCAGGCGACTGTCATTAAATGACTGGGTGAGAGAATATGGTAAGCATTTAAAAATTGGCGTTGATGTTGCTTTTAATTTTCCATTAACACAGCAATCGCTTAAGAGAATGGAAGTGCAAACCTATGATTTGATACAAATGCTCAAGAAAAAGGGTTTTTCTGATATCAATATTGAGTATTCATTTTACTACTTACCGGGCAGGGATATTAATCAGCTAGCTGGGCAGTTAACTCAGGCATTATGGCATCAGTATAAAAAAGCGCGAATCGCCGATCTTAATATTGATGCAAGGCGAATGAAAAAGGACCCTAACAATCCAAAGGCCAATGAATATGGCTTTGTTCGTTATGATGATATCGATAAGATTCACTCACCTCAAGATATTGCCCAGTTTATTACTTGGTTTTACCCTAAAGAAGAAGTATTACAGCAGAAAAATAAAGAGCAATCTAAAGATAAGCGGGAGCGTGTATAATGAGTAGTGCTAGACAAGTAACTGATCGAGATGCGGCGGTATTAAGTGAGCTAAGTTATATTAATTTTGATGCGGATATAGGTGAAGTAGAGCCTACTATTCATGATGTATTTTACAATCAAAATGGCGAAATTCGCCAAGAAATACGACAGCGAGCCAAAACAGATAGTGCGTTAAGTGACACTCTTGCTAATATAGAAAAAAGGCCGGAACACTATCGTGAAACCTTACAAAATTATACATTAACAACAACAAGTGCAGTGAGAAACCCTGACTCTGTTAATTCAGGTTATTATGGTGTTGCAGTAACGCATATTAAAAGCAAGGAAACTGTAATTGTTCATCGAGGAACAGATAGCTTTACTGGGATGGACTCTGTTAATGGAATAGGAATTGCGACTGGCGTTGAAGCTATGAGCAAGCAAACAGATGATGCTATTGGCTTTTCATCCAGTGTTATTGAATCTCAAGTATCAGAAGGGGGTGAAAAGCCTGTTGTCACACATACAGGGCAGTCTCTAGGTGGTGGTCTTGCTGAAACTGCAGCGGTGATAACAAACCACAAAGCTGAGACAAAAGTGGTAACTTATAATGGATTGAGTGGAAAAAATATTGTCGAAAGTAAAATTGAGAATGCTTCAGCTGAAGATAGAGCACTATACGAGAAATCTCAGCGCTATATTGCTGAAACAGGAAAAGCGTTTAGTAACCCAAATGACCCAATTGAACGATTCAATCCAGAGCATATTTCTCAAACAATACCTCTAGCCAACCCAGATGGCACAAGCCTTGGTGCAATGATAAATCATAAAATTTCCACTACAGCCTATATGCAATACGACAGTAATGGTAATTTGATTCCTAAAAAGCTGAATACTGAGCTTGTCGATAGGGAAGCTAATGCCATTTATGAGAATGTAGAGCGTATAGACAACCGTATTGCTGAGATTATGAAAACACTTTCAAAGAGCACGCATATTGTTAATGGGGCATTGATATCTGATCAACCTGAGCTTCTGGGGGAATATCATGACTTGCTTGAGAAGAAAGAAACTTTAATGGGAGAGCTTAGTAATCTTAATCACTTTGCCAGTTCAATGGATAATTACACAGATACTGAACTCTCTGAAAGTTATGAGATCATGTTTTCAGACATTGTTTATGATATTTTTGATCAGTGGATTACTTCGCAATATGCTATTTATTTTGAGGTGGCTGAGTTCTTTAGAAATGCCGCTAACGTGATTATTGGCAGTGATCCGATTGTACTTGATTTAGATGGTGATGGTATTGAAACTATCGCAGCTGATCAGGG
Source organism: Fangia hongkongensis FSC776 = DSM 21703 (assembly GCF_000379445.1). Lineage (GTDB taxonomy): Bacteria > Pseudomonadota > Gammaproteobacteria > Francisellales > Francisellaceae > Fangia > Fangia hongkongensis. The sequence continues at coordinate 60,963 of NZ_KB902271.1, read as the reverse complement.
CATTCTTTTTGATCATGATGGTGATGGGGTGAAACATGGCACCGGCTGGGTAGGCAAGGATGATGGCCTTTTGGTGAGAGATTTGAATCAAAATGGCAATATTGATGATGACAGTGAGCTCTTTGGAGAGAATACCTTAAAATCAGATGGTTCAAAAGCACAAGATGGCTTTGATGCATTAGCTGATCTTGACACTAATCAAGATGGTAAAATAGATGCTGAAGATGAGGCTTTTGAGACACTTAAAATTTGGCAGGATCATAACCAAAACGCATTGGTGGATGAGGGTGAAATATCCAATTTAGCTGATCAGGTGGATGAGCTTGATCTAAATGCAAAGGTGATTCGTGAGGATACCGCCGCGGGTATTATTGCCAAGGAAAGTACCTTTAAAAATACAGCGGGAGATGAAAATGCACTTGGCTCACTAGATTTTGATACCAATCGTTTTTACCGTGAATTTACTACGGATTTTGATCACCAGTTTGAGGATGAAATAGCACAATTTGATAGCCTGCCTTTTAATATGAAAGGCTCTGGTGCGATTAGAGATTTATCACAAGCGGTGCTAATTAACCCTGAGATCTTTGCCATTATTGATAAGATTGAGAGTGAAAGTAACTATTTACAGAAAAAGGAATATATTGAACAGCTGGTTTATGCTTGGTCAGAAGTGAGTGAAGGGTTTGAGTCGGCCGTATCAGAGCTTGATGGCAAAAGCTTTAATAATGGCGCGTCTGTTTCATTTGATTTAAGTGATGATATGCAGGGGTTTTTAGACAAGCTTCAAGTTTTGGAGCGCTTTAATCATGGGCGATTGTTTGATTATTCTGTGACCGAAGGGCTAAATAGAAGTGTTTTGCATGTCAACTGTGGTATATTTCAGAGTGTCATTGCGCTTGAAAATAACCAAAGCCATGTGCTGAATGATAGCAATATTATGATTGTTCTTGCGCAAAAAGTATGGCTTGAGAGAAGCTATAATGCGCTTATAGAGTCTGTTGAAGAAGCTATTTATCGACAAGGTGAATACCAAAGCCATATTCAACATCTTCAACTAAAAAGAGATCCTTCAGGCAATATAGTGGTCGATTTCTCAGGCCTTGAGTCTCATTTTGCAAGTGAAATAGCTCATAACCCTGAAAAGGCAGTAGAAGCACTTTTAGCGATAGATAATGACAAAAAGGGAATTTTAAATGAGCTTGGTTTTGATGCCAAAAGCACGCTGGTTGATATACTGAAAGGTGCCTCTTTTGAAGTAAAAGAGGCCGTTTCTCAGCATGGAGCATATCACTTTTACGGTGGCTCTTTTTCAGGGTTTAGCTTTGATCAGGGTATTTTGCATGCCAACGATCCGACATTTGAGATAATCATTGGTAACAAAGAAGCTGTAGATGCCGAGCATTTTATTGCTGCAAAGGGTAATCAGAGCTTTATCGTGACAGGAAATGCAGATAATACGATTGAGATAAATGGTAATGACACTCTGCTTACAGGTGATGGTGATGATCAGATTATTGTAAAAGCGCCAGAAGGTGCTAAAGATAGCTTTAAAAGAAACGACATTTTAGGCGGAAAAGGAAATGATGAGATAATAAGTGCAGATAATACAAGTAGTCAGTATATCTATCGCTCTGGCGATGGCAGAGATAGCATTTTTGCAGGCCATACTACAAGTGACCATCAAGACTACCTACAGATTCAAGGTGTTTCAAAAGAGGATGTTATCCTTCAAAAAGAAGGAAGTGATTTAGTTCTATCTTTTGAGAATAATCCACTTGATCAGATAACAATTGAGCAGTTTTATACCAAGAATTATAAGCTTAAAACATTTTATTTTGATGAGCATGAATATCGCTCAAACGATGAGATTTTCCAGTTGCCAACCTTGGGGACAAGCGAGGCTGATAATATCATAGCAACAGAGCTTCAGGAGATGGTTTATGCCTTTGAGGGAGATGATGTTATTTATACTTATGATGCGGGTGATGTTATTTATGGCGGTGATGGTAATGATCAGATTTATGTTTATGGGAAGTCAGTAACAGGCAGCAAAGTGTATGGTGATGAGGGGGATGATACGATTGATACCAAGCGAGCTGGACAGTGGAAGTTTTACTATAGGCCAGATGGGTTTGAGCTTTTTGGGGGTGAGGGTAACGATACACTTTTGGCTTCTCAAGGCGATGATTATCTTCAAGGTGGAGAGGGGAATGACTATTTAAATGGATTTCAGGGAAGTGATGTTATTTATGGTGGTGAAGGCGATGATATTTTAGATGGCGGGGTCTACGGCAATGATAAACTTTATGGTGGTGATGGTAATGATATTATACTTGCGGGGGCAGCACCAAAGGCAGTTTATGATCAGGATATGTGGTTTGAGAGACAACCTCAGTATTTAAATCAGTTTCACACATTTGTAACAGGCGGTCGAGGAGATGATCAGATTATCAGTGGCTCCCATAACAAAAATACTTATTATTACTCAAGAGGCGATGGTCATGATACGATTTTAAAAAATGCGAATGTCTTTAGTACCAGTAGAGATCTCTATGCAGCAGGGATCTCAGCAAATGTTGACGATCATATTGCACCGCGCACATCACCATTAGATTTATATGAAGATACGCTGGTATTTTTATCAGGAATCAAGCCAGAAGATGTTACAGTCACACGCTTTGATTATGATCTTATGCTTTCTCTTTCAGATACAGAGAGCATCACTGTGAAGGGCTTTTATTATGAGGATAAATACACCTATCCTGATCATTATATGGTAGAGGATTCTGATCTTCTTAAAAGGGCGAAGCTCAATACCGTTCAGTTTTCCGATGGCACAATTTGGCAAAGAGAAGATGGTGTGCTCAATCCAGCGCCTTTTAGCTATCACTATCATGGAACCGAGGGAAATGATGTTTATTCTGGTGGTATTGCCAATGATACATTAATTGGGCTTGGCGGTGACGATACGCTGACAGGAAATGAAGGTGATGATTATTTGCAAGGGGGTGCAGGAAATGATGAATTATCTGGTGGTGATGGCAATGATGTACTCGATGGTGGCACGGGAGATAATCGCTTATATGGTGGGAAGGGTGATGATGCGATCTATATTGGTAGTGGGAAGAATATAGCCACTGGTGAATCGGGTCATAATACTTTTTTTCTTACAGAAGCGAAATTTGATAGTGTTATTTATGGGGCTTTTACCTCCAAGTCACTATGGGGTGGTTCAGATACAATTATATTCTCTGATCAAACCACATTCTCTGATCTTGATTTTATTCGCTATCAAGATGATTTGAGAATTAAAGATAACTATCATCAAAGTGAGCTTGTGATAGATAATTTCTTTTATGAGAGAAATGGGGAAGCTGTTTCGCACTATTATGAATTTTCTTTTGCTGATGGTCGTGTATTGGATCATACCCACCAGCTGTTAACCCCTTTTCATATTCAAAGTAATATGAAAGAAGTGCATGGTAGTGATAAAAATGAAGTTATACGTTTGTTTTATCAGGGTGAAAGTACTGCCTTTGCTGGAGCTGGAGATGATAGCTTATTTGGTAATGACTATGATAACGAGCTCTTTGGTGGTGCAGGAAGTGATATTCTAGTAGGCAAAAAAGGGCATAATACGCTTTTTGGTGGTGAAGGCGCCGATCGCTATATTGTTGCCAGTGGTGAGTATACCAACATTATGGCAGATGCGCGAAATGATGAGGATACGCTTCAGTTAAATGCGCTTAGCTTATCAGCTTTGCATATCCTAACATCTGATAGTCACTTGTACCTCGCTGAGTATGATGAGACAGGCTATGAGATGACTAAAGTCACTTTGGAGGGGTATTTTCAAGGTCAAAGTGTTGATAAGCTCTTGATGGCAGGTCATGAGTATTCACTTTCATCACTTATTGACTCCCATTACAATGTTATTGATATGAATGAGGCGGTTCACTATCAAGGAAGCAATAAGGATGATGTGCTCTATAGTTTTGATGGAGATGATCAAATCGATGTTAAAGGGGGCGATAATTATCTGTCTATTGGAAATGGGGATGATGTTATTCAGGCAAAAGGCGGGGACAATGTTATTGAAGGAAAAGATGGCAACAAGCAAATTAGCTTAGGTAAAGGGAATAATGACATTCAATTGGGTGATGGTGATAATATCATTTCAACACGATCTGGAGATGATTTTGTTACACTTGGCAATGGAGATAACACCCTTCATACCAGAGGCGGAGACGATGAAATTATTCTTGGGAGTGGTAATAATATAATCTATAGTGGGGCTGGAGATGATGTGGTTGAAATTGCAGGTGGTAACAATCAGCTATATACCGCTAAAGGTGATGATGAAGTGTATATTGAAGGCGGTGAAAATGAGATTCGCTTAGGCCGCGGGAGTGATATGTTGACGATGGATGGTGGTACGAATCTTGTATATGGCGGAATGGGAGATGATTATATTGAAGGCTATGGTCAAGGCACTTATCGGATTTATGCAGGTCACGGTGATGATGAAATTATCCTTGAGGAAGGCGAGTACCATATTTATTTAGGTCAAGGAGACGATATGCTAACCACTGATTATGGTAGCAAAGTGATCGTTTATACAGGCAAAGGTGATGATGAGATATATTTAAGTGATGGTGATGATTGCATCTATACGCAAGGTGGGAGTAATCTCATTTATAGTGGTGCTGGCAATGATATTTTAAAAGCGCGAAAAGAAGGTCAAGACCAGTTTCATGGTGAAGAAGGAGATGATCGTTTGGTTGCAAATGGTTCTGATCAGCTTTATGGTGGTGAGGGTAATGACAAGCTTATTGCCAAAAAGGGTGAGGAGAATTATTTACAAGGCGGTGAAGGCGATGATTTTTATCGCGTAGATATGAAAAATGCCACAAATACTGTGATAGATAATCGCTCAGATAGTGATGATGAAGACTGGCTTCATTTAGATGGTATGAGCGCTGAGAGTTTATATTTCTATCGTGATCTTGGGCATTTGGTGATTAAAAGTCTGGGCGATGAGTATGATTTGACTGTTGAGAACTATTTTGAAAATGATGCCTCAAAGCTTGATACTATTAGCACAGAAGATGCGCTTATCGAGCAAAAAGAGCTGTATTATTTGCTTCAGGCAATGGAGCAATTTCGCAGTGAGGATGGGGTTTATGATATTCAAAACAAAGAAAGCCAAAGTGCATTCGATGAGGTGATTACTTCGCACTGGCAGTTTAAAGATCAAATGTAAAATGGGTTGTATTATCCGTTGAAGATGTGCATTAACAGGAGGGCATATATGCATACTACAGTTGATAAAGCACTATTTACTAGCGCTCAGTCACAGCTTTTAGATCGAGTCTTGATAGAAAAATTAGGCATACAATCAAAACTATTGATGGCAAAAGCCGCGTATGCTTGTTTTTCAAAAGTGGAAAGTATAGCGAGAAAAAAGGAGTGTGACTCAATAAAAATCACTGTGGTTGTAGGTGCGGGCAATAATGCTGGAGATGGCTTTATGATTGCCGCGCTTGCCAAGATGGCAAATATGGATGTCTCACTGATAATGCTTTTTGAGAAGGAGAAATTAACTGAAGATGCCAGTTATATGTACCAGCATGCAAAATCACTTTCTGTGCCAGTATTTGATATTGAATCGCTTGGATGGGATGCTTTATCAGGTTACCTAAAAGGTAGTGATATAATCGTTGATGCCATTTTTGGTACAGGCCTTAATCGTGAAGTAAGTGGTGTGTGTCAAAGGGTTATTGAGTGCATCAATAACACCAAGCGATATACACTTAGTGTTGATGTTCCATCTGGGATCAATGCCACCACGGGAAGTGTTATGGGTCAAGCGGTGCATGCAGATATGACCGTAGTCTTATTGTGTAAAAAAATAGGGCTATATATGGCAAAAGCATCCAGTTATACAGGAGAGCTTATTTTTGCACCATTGGTGATGGATGAAAACTATCAAAAAGCACTCGATGTAGCAGAGATTAAACCTGCTGCTAAGCTATTAACAAAAGAAGCTTTGTTCCCAATGTGGGCGTTTAATAAACATTCACAAAGTATCAGCAAAATTGATAAAGGCCATATCGGTATTATTGCCGGAGATAAGTCAATGGCTGGGGCAGCTATTATGGCATCAAAAGCTGCATTGACTTTGGGCGCAGGGCGAGTTAGTCTTTTTACCCATCCAGAGCATGCAGCATTAATTAATATCAGTTATCCTGAAATTATGTGTTATGGTGTTGATGATTTGGATCGTTACGGGCAAACTATCGAGCAGCTTGATGTGCTTGCAGTGGGTCCCGGGATGCTAAAGACTAACCCATGGTCACAAGCGATGGTGGCAGCGCTTAAGAAGCATAATAAGCCCATGATTGTTGATGCTGGCGCACTTGATTTGATGGTAGATTTCTTGGCTGATAAAAATGACATAGTTATTACACCACATGAGGGAGAGGCTGCTCGAATACTGGATTGTGCGAGTCGTGAAATACAACAAAATAGACTCAAAGCAGTGTATGATCTATCAGATAAGCTTGCTTGTCATGTGCTCTTAAAAGGAAAAGGAACGCTTGTCTATGATCATCAAAATAAGGCGCTTTCATTATGTGATAAAGGGGCTCAAGTGCTCGCAACTGCTGGATCAGGTGATGTATTAACAGGTATGATTGCAGGGATTTATGGAGGATGTAAAAGTTTAATTGATGCCGCTTCTATAGCGATATTTATACAAGGAGAAGCCTCTGAGTATTATGTGAAAGAAAAAGGTGTCTTTGGGTTTTGTGCACTTGATATTCTTCCTTTTGTCAGTGAGGTGATTAACAGTTATCTATCACAAAATAAGCTAGATAGTGCCAAATAATTTATCTCCGGCATCTCCAAGTCCTGGAATAATATACTTATGATCATCAAGCTTGCTATCAATAGAGGCGGTATAAAGTGTGATATCAGGGTGAGCATTTTCTAGCGCTTGAATACCCTCAGGTGCACAGACTAAAGTTAACACTTTGATTTTTTTTGCCCCTTCTTTTTTTAAAAGATGAATCGCTTCAATCATCGAACCTGCTGTCGCAAGCATAGGATCAATAACAAGAGATAGGCGCTTATCGATATGGGTACAAGGCTTATTGAAATAGACATGCGCTTTAGCAGTGATTTTATCTCTGTAAATCCCAATCATACTCACTTTTGCATTAGGCATAACCTCAAGGGCGCCATCAAGCATGCCAAGCCCTGCGCGTAAGATAGGGACAAGATTGGCCTTTTTCCCAGCCAGTTCAGACGCATTGAGTTGTCCTTGCCAAGTTTCAATTTGACACTCAGACAGTGCGGCATCTTTCATTGCTTCATAGCAAAGCATAATCGTAATCTCTTTGGTAAGTTGGCGAAAATCTTTGCTGGTAATATTATGCTTTCTTAAAAGAGTCAGCTTATGTTGAATAAGCGGGTGTTTGATTTCATAGGTATACATTTGGCCATCCGTAGAAAGTCATTGAGGTTATTTTAGGGAATCCTATTTAGGATAGCCAGTAGTTTCTAACAAGCAATTGCTGATCGTGAAAATAGAAAAACTTGCCAAGTTTGTCTTAACGCATAGGATAATATCAGATATACTTGCCCGTGTTTTAATTTACGTTATGCATAGTGTACGAAAATGGCAATAAAATGTCGTGTTTCCAGCATGCTGTGCAACGATCATTTTGTTTAATAAACCGTAAAGTAAATAGTGAGAAAGATATGAACTTACATGAATATCAAGCAAAGCAACTTTTTGCGGAATATGGTTTACCTGTTTCTAAAGGGTATGCTGTAGACAGTGTTGAAGAGGCTTTGGTTGCTGTTGATAAAATTGGTGGCGATACTTGGGTAGTAAAAGCACAGGTACATGCTGGCGGGCGTGGTAAAGCAGGCGGTGTGAAGCTTGTTTCAACTAAAGAAGATGTGGCGAGCTTTGTAAAAAACATGATGGGCACGCGCTTAGTTACGTTCCAAACAGATGAAAATGGCCAGCCAGTAAGTAAAATCTTAATCGAAAATTGCACTGATATCGCCAAAGAGCTTTATTTAAGCGCAGTGGTAGACAGAAGTACTCGTCGTATTATCTTTATGGCATCAACTGAAGGTGGTGTGGAGATTGAAGAAGTTGCTGAGAAAACACCTGAGAAAATCTTCAAAGAAATTATCGACCCTGTTGTCGGTGCGCAGCCATACCAAGGCAGAAAAATTGCATTTAAACTTGGCTTAGAAGGCAATCAAGTTAAACAATTTGTGAAAATTTTCTTAGGCTTGGCTAAGATGTTCCAAGAAAGAGATTTGGAATTACTAGAAATTAACCCACTTGTGATCACTGACGAGGGAAATCTTCATTGCTTAGATGCAAAAGTATCGGTTGATGGTAATGCGTTATATCGTCAACCACAGTTAGCAGAATGGCGTGATTTGACTCAAGAAGATGAGCGTGAGGCACGTGCTGCTGAGTGGGAGCTTAACTATGTTGCTTTAGATGGTGACATTGGTTGTATGGTTAATGGTGCAGGTCTAGCTATGGCAACAATGGATATTGTTAAATTACACGGCGGTAAACCTGCAAACTTCTTGGATGTTGGTGGCGGTGCGACAAAAGAGCGTGTCTCTGAAGCATTTAAGATTATTCTATCTGATAACGCGGTTAAAGGCGTATTTGTGAACATTTTCGGTGGTATCGTTCGCTGTGATATGATTGCTGAGGGTATTATGGCTGCCGTTGAAGAAGTTGGTGTGAAAGTGCCTGTAGTTGTTCGTTTAGCAGGAACAAACGCAGAGCTGGGCGCACAAAAACTAAAAGAAAGCGGTTTAAATATTATTGCTGCTGAAGGGTTCACCGATGGTGCAAAGAAAATCATTGAAGCAGTCAAAGAGGTTAAGTAATGAGCGTTTTAATCAATAAAGACACACGTGTGATTTGTCAGGGTTTTACTGGTAAGCAAGGTACTTTTCATTCAGAGCAAGCGATTGCTTATGGAACAAAAATGGTAGGTGGCGTTACTCCTGGAAAAGGTGGGACAACACATTTGGGATTGCCTGTGTTTAACACGGTTCAAGAAGCAGTCGATGCGGTACAGCCAGATGCAACAGTTATTTATGTTCCAGCGCCTTTTTGTAAAGATTCAATTATCGAGGCCGCTGATGCAGGTATTAAGTTAATTGTTTGTATTACTGAGGGCATTCCTGTTATGGATATGCTTGAAACAAAGGTTTATGTTGAGCGTTCAGGTTCACGTTTGATCGGACCGAACTGCCCGGGTGTGATTACGCCGGGTGAATGTAAGATTGGGATTATGCCGGGCAATATTCATATGCCAGGAAAGGTTGGAATTGTTTCTCGTTCCGGTACGTTAACTTATGAGGCAGTGAATCAAACAACAGAGCTTGGCTTTGGTCAGTCAACTTGTATTGGTATCGGTGGTGATCCTATTCCAGGCACAAACTTTATCGATGCATTAACATTATTTCAAAATGATCCGCAAACTGAAGCGATTATCATGGTGGGTGAAATTGGTGGTTCTGCTGAAGAAGAAGCGGCTGAGTTTATCAAAAATAATGTTACTAAACCGGTTGTCTCTTATATTGCAGGTGTAACAGCGCCAGCTGGTAAGCGTATGGGGCATGCTGGTGCAATTATCTCTGGTGGTAAAGGCACAGCTGCTGAGAAGTTTGCAGCGCTTGAAGCTGCGGGTGTTGCAGTGAGCAAATCACCAGCAGAAATGGGCAAGAAGCTTAAAGAAATCACTGGCTGGTAATTTCAATTATTGTATTATTTATGATACATACATTCTTAATATTTTCTTAATTTAATCTCTATACACTCTGATTTCGTATTAATCTCATTAGGTTGTATGAAATAAAATCACCCTTAAGTGTTAATATAATAAGCAAAACTTGTTTGATACTTATTATTAAATGGCAGGGTGACTTCATCAATTCACTCGATGCTGAAGTTAAGATGAAAGCATTGTTACTAATGAGAAAAACAGAAATTCCCAGCATAAAGTATTTTGTGATGGGCATAGTATAGAAAGTAAAAGTTAAGGAGATTTGTGTGAGTCACAGTAAGTTTGCACTTATTTTAGCACTATTGAGTGCAATTGCTTATTTTGTTGTTATTGCTTCAAGTAGTGTTTTACTACCCATGGCGCTAATTGTGATATTCATCCTCTCACTGTTAAGTGCACTTAGATTCTCATCGAGCCGTGAAAAAAGGTTTAAACCCATCTATCAATATCTATTTATTGGCATCGGTACGCTTTCAACCTTTGCGATTTCATATGGACTCTTAAGCACCTTAAATAGCACATTTGTGTGGTCATTTATTATTAGTAAAGTTGCTATATTTATTGCACTTCCTTTTATTTACCAGCTGGTGTATAAAAGCATATTATGTATTCAATATTTGGTTTTCCGTCCAGAGCCTGTGCAGCATCCGCTTTTAGATGTGAATAACCTGCCAAGCTGTAGTGTTTTGATTGCCACAAGAAATGAGCCTTTTGATGTTTGTAAGTTAACATTTGATTCAGCAAATGCACTTGTTTATCCAGAGGATAAAAAAGAAATTATTATTGTTGATAACAGTGATTTAGAACATCCAGATCTACAAAAATGGCGAGATTATGTTGAAGCACACAGCCAGAGTAAATCGTTGACGAGTTATAAATTTATACATCGAAATGGGACAGTAGGTTTTAAGCCGAAAAACTTAGATATTGGTATGGAGCATGTTAGTAAAGATTATGTGTTGCTGTTAGATGCAGATTCAACCCTTAAAGAGGATACGCTGTTAAAAGCAATGCCTGAGTTTATTAAAGATCCAAATTTAGGTTTTGCGTCGCTACTTATCAAAGGCACCAATGCATCATGTAATTTTTTTGCTAAGATTGGCTGTATTTCACAGAATATGCTCCGCTATAGTATGAGCTTAATCGGTCAGGCAGGTTTTGTTATTTTCCAAGGGCACAATTCTATCTGGTCAATGAAAGCACTTCAAAAAGCAGGGCCTTGGCTTGAAGAGTTTCGTGGTGAGCCAATGATTGTTGAAGATGTGGCTGCGGCTGTTCGCTGCTATTTTAAAGGTTCATATGGTAAAACAGTATGGGTAGAATCAGGTGAGTGGGTACCGACTTCTTTAAAAGAATGCCAATCTATGTGGATGCGTTGGACTTATGGGAACATGCAGATAACCCATAAATATATTTCTCAGGTGTGTCGCTCAAGATGGGTGAGTATTAAAGAGAAGCTCGATATACTCAACCAAATGTTTTCAATTTCTACCGTGCTGACACCCTTTATTGCCTTATTGAGTATTTTCTTTCCTTCTCAATCAGTGATATGGCTTAGCATGTTAGGACTGAGTCTTGTTCCTTCTTTGTTGTATACGGTTGGATATGGTATTAGAAATAAGCCTAAAGACACACCGCTATTCGCGTGGATATGGCAGTTATACCTTGGATTTTTTGTGATGAATGCCTTTATTACTTGGGTATCTATGAAAGCGGTATATAACTATCTTGTTGGTAAGTCCCAAGGGTGGAAGCCAACAGGAAAAACCGCAGAAGAAAAAGAAAGTTGGAGAAGTGTCCTATCCAACTATAAAGATATCGTATTATATTGTGCTTTTGCTCTGGCTGCATTTGTGACAACATTTTCTTTGAATCTTGCCAGCGATAGTATGAGTGTGGTTTCTTTAATATCACAATTAGGCGCACTTAGTTTTATTGTATCTTTGGCATTTGTATTGCCGGTTTTTGGCCAACAAAGGATGGTTGAAGTGGAAGACATTCATGAAATGGGCGTGGAGTACAAAGCCGCTGAATTAAATCCTTGGGAACATGAGGGTGTGTTTGAAGGCAATAGGGAAATTCGCTTAATTAATGCAAGGCTTTAATCATTTAGCTTAATTGAACTAACTTTTGATGGATTGGCTCAATTTGTCTTAATAGTTCAATCTCATCATGATTATTTTGGATGATAAAATCACTGAATTTTTCTCTTTCTGCATCATCAATTTGCGCTTTTATCATTGATAAGGCTTGATGATGGTTTTGCTTATCTCGTGCCATAATGCGGGCAATTTTAATCTCTAATTTAGCTGTTACAGTAATAATCTTTTGTAAATAAGGGTAATCTTTAAGCGCCTTTAACGTTAAAAGAGGAATATCAACTAACGTGTAGATGCTTTGACTTTGAGCAACTTGATCAACAAGCATTTTGCGAATAATAGGATGCATAAGTGCATTTAGCCAGCTTTTGTCCTTTGGGTTTTGGATAATTCTCTCACGCAGCATCTGGCGGTTAATTTGACCTTCTCTATTAACAAATTCCTTGCCAAAATGAGTACTAATTTCGCTGATAATATTGCTTCTTGTAATCACTTCTCGTGCACACAAATCCGCAGAGACCGTATTGATTTGATAGTATTGGTAGAATAACTTTGCAACAGTTGTTTTGCCGCTACCGATCCCGCCAGTGAGTCCAACTGCATACATGAATTTCTATACCTTTTAATTGTTTATTGTTAGCATATAGGCACTTGGCAATTTTGCAATAATATGGTGGGAAAAAATTTCCATGTGCGAGAAGAGAAGTACAAAAAATCTAATTGAAATTGCAGGTGTGACAAAAGAAGAGATAGAGAGACTCTTTTTACTTGCCGATCAAGCCAAGGCCGGAAAGCTTGAAAACACTCTGACAGATAAGATTATTGCCAGCTGTTTTTTTGAAGCCTCGACAAGAACAAGGTTGTCCTTTGAGTCTGCTATTTATCGCTTGGGCGCTAAAGTTATAGGTTTTTCTGATAGTAAACAAACTTCATTTGGTCAAAAGGGTGAGAGTTTGGAAGATACTATTGTCATGTTAAATGCTTATGCCGATGCGATTATTATGCGCCACCCTGAAAAAGGCAGTGCAAAGCTAGCTGCCAGTGTATCGGATATCCCCGTTATTAATGCAGGGGATGGTGCGAATGAGCATCCAACACAGACGCTATTAGATCTTTATACCATTCAAGAGAAATTCTCAGATATAGATGGACTTAAAATTGCTATGGTGGGCGATTTAAAATATGGGCGCACAGTACACTCTTTATCCTACGCACTTGCACACTTTAATAATATTGAGATCTATTATGTTGCGCCAGAGAGCTTGCAAATTCCAGCTGAAATTTCTCAAAAACTCTCACAACAAGGCGTTAAGGTTCATAAGAGAGTAGAGCTTGAAGAAGTTATTTCTGAAGTGAATGTGTTATATATGACGCGTTTACAGCAAGAGCGCTTTGAGGGAGATGAGCTACATCAGTTTGAGTATAGATTAACCAGAGAAATGCTTGAGCGCTCTGCGAAAGATGAGTTAATTGTTCTTCACCCTTTGCCAAGAGTGAAAGAGATCTCTCCAGATGTGGATGCAACAGATTATGCGTGGTATTTTAAGCAGGCTAAAAATGGTGTCTATATGCGTCAGGCGATTTTGTATAATTTGTTTAATATCCCATGCTAAAATAGCCTTTTCATTGCAATTTACACGTATGCTCTCTAAGCTAGTGATATACACGTTAAGTAAAAAATAACATGAAAAAATTTCCACGTAAGGTGCGCTACCCAAAGCAAGTGATGCGCTGCACGATTTACGGTGGTGTCACCGGGATTATTGTTGGGGCGGTAGGCGCACTTTTTCAGATTTGTATTCATTGGCTGATTAATGGTAGAAAGTCTTTTTTTAGTGAGCTGTCAGATAATATCATTTTACAGTGTTTGTTTGGCATTATCTTTAGTACTGTTCTTCTAGTCCTTTCACTTTTGATTGTACGGAGGCTCGTTCCTGAGGCCAGTGGATCTGGCATTCAAGAGATAGAAGGGGTGTTAGAGGGGAAAAGAGAAATGTGTTGGTGGCGAGTGCTGCCGGCCAAGTTTGTTGGGGGTGTGATGTCACTTTCAAGTGGATTGGTATTAGGGAGAGAAGGGCCAACTGTACAAATGGGCGGTGCTGTTGGACAGTTTGTCAGAAAGTTGTTTAACTTAAACAAAGAATATGCGCATATTTTAATTGCAGCAGGCGCAGGAGCGGGTCTGGCAACTGCATTTAATGCCCCCCTTGCAGGCATTTTATTTGTGCTTGAAGAAATGCGCCATCAGTTTAAATTTAGCTTTAAATCCTTTCAGACAGTTTTAATTGCCTGTGTGGTTGCAGATATTACACTTCAAGTTGTATTACAAAATAGTGGGTTTAATATTCGTCAAATGATGGATATAGATATGACAACTTACAAGGCTTTGCCATTATCTAGCCTATGGTTATTTATTATCTTTGGTGCGATCTTTGGTGCGTTGGGTGTTTTATTTAATAAGTTTTTAATCAAGTCATTAAATTTCTTTGCTCGGCGTTCAGGATTTAACTTTTGGAAGTGGATTTTACTCATTGGTGCCGCAACTGGCATTTTAATGGCTGTATTTCCTCATGTTGTGGGAGGTGGGTATGATGTGATGCCAAAAGCCTTGCATGGTGATTTGGGTTTATCAATGCTGATTATACTTTTTGTACTTCGTTTTTTTACAACATTAGTCAGTTATGGAACAGGTGTGCCCGGAGGGATATTTACGCCAATGCTCGCGCTTGGTACAATTTTTGGGATGTTCTTTGGCATGCTTGCAAATTATCTATTCCCCGAGTTGATTCCAAATCCACAAGTCTTTGCCGTGGCAGGGATGAGTGCGCTTTTCACGGCAACGGTTAGTGCGCCATTGACAGGCATTGTGCTTGTCGTTGAAATGACAATGAACTATGCATTAATCTTGCCGCTTATCCTAACGTGCTTTAGTGCTGCGATTGCTGCTATTTTCATGAATGCTCAGCCAATTTACAGTACACTTTTATCCAGAACGTTAATTATGCAAAAGAGAAAGGCATTATATCTACACCTTAAAAAAGTAAAGTCTAAGAAGATAAGAAATACTGTAAAATAGTTTATTGTGGGTATATCATATGCTTTAGCTTGTTGATGTGCGCTCTAGGAGTATTTTTGCATAAAAAAATTATAACCTTATCTTTACCACTTGTGTTATCAAACATTAGCGTGCCACTTCTTGGACTTGTGAATTCTGCCTTAATGGGACACATGCCGACAAGTCAATATTTAACTGCTGTAGCACTTGGTGCAACTGCGGTTAACTTTATTAGTTACTTATTTTATTTTTTACGCATGAGTACTACAGGCGCTGTTGCGCAAGCTTATCAAAGTGGCGATTTTCACGCGATGCGATTATGGCTTTATAGAGGCCTATTAACAGCTGTTGTCATTGGGGTCTTATTGATTATATTACAGCTGCCTATTGCTATCTTGATTCAACATTTAGTTCATATCCAACCTGATGTTGCAGCATTATTTCAATCCTATTTTCATATAGTCATCTATCTATTTATCTTTGTACTTATTAACTATGTGCTACTTGGTTTTTTCATTGCCGTACAGCGGGCTTTTCTTGCCCTTGTGATGGCGCTTATTACCAATATACTTGGAATCGTATTGAGTTTATTCTTTGTGCTTGGATTATCACTTGATGTAAAAGGTGTTGCTTACTCAGGTGTTCTGGCGCAAGGGGTGACTGCACTATTTGCACTGATGTTTGTATATAAGTTCTTTAGAGAAAAGAAGATTCCGTTACTCAGTGATCTGCGTCTTTCTATGCTATTTAATTTAAAAGAATATGGGCAGTTTTTCAGTGTAAATAGTAATATTTTTATTCGTTCAGTTTGCCTGCTAGTTAGCATCAACTCGTTTTTGATTTTTTCAAGTTATATGGGGAAGGACGATCTTGCTGCAAATGCTTTATTGGTCGAGTTTGCTGTTTTTTTATCGATGTTTTTGGATGCGCTATCCAATGCAACAGAAACTCTAGTGGCTGAGAGTTATGTCAAATCGACAAAAGATAAGCTAAAGCAAGTGCTAAAACTTACCTTAAGTTATGCATTTTCGCTCAGTGTCGTATTTGTGCTTATTTATGCGTTTATCTATCCTTGGATAATTCAGCTTTTAACTTCGATTGAAAGTGTGCAGTTAGTGGCAGATCAATATGTTATTTTTTCAATTATCTTCCCGCTTATTGCCGTATTTAGTTATTGGTTAGATGGTGTTTATATTGGCCTTTTAAAAACAACAACGATGCGAAATGCTATGATAGTATCGATGCTCGGTTATTTTGTGCTTGTGCTTGTATTATGGCCATTTGCTAATACGGGACTTTGGCTGGCTTATCTTGGCTTTTTTGTATTAAGAAGCATAACACTATGGTTGCCGCTTAAGCGTTTTGTATAAACTAGGTGCAAAAAGCAACAGATACAAAAAAGGCATGAAATGATCATGCCTTTTGAATTTAAATTAATCGTGGATTACATAGGAAGTGTGTAAGATACACCACCGGAGATTGTGCCGTAACCACCATTTTTCCCATAAACTGGTAGCCAGTTATATTGATATTGGGCAAAAATATTAAACTGTTGAACTTGGAAACCAAGACCACCTGCGGCAACAGGGCGCCATAGATTTTTGCCATCAATATCATTACCTGAAAGGCCTGTAGCAACATAATTGCCAGAAGTGGTTAGCCTGTTATAAGCATAACCAAATTTACCAAAGATATTTAACCCCATTGCATGAGGAATATAGAATTTAGCCGTAGCAAATAATGGCACGCTCCATGCATTTAATTTATCTCCATCACTTTCCTTTACAAGCTGATAGGCATATTGCCCACCTAACTCAACCCCGACACTGAGCATTTTATTTAATGCAAAGTCATAACCAATGAATAAGCCACCGGCAAGGTTTCCGTTCTTAGAGCCAGAAAGATCAGCGTCATCTTTTGTCCAGCCATTAGTTGCATAACCATAGCCAATATTACCACCAAGTACAACACCTGTTTGCGCACCTGCTGCAAAGGCAGAGCCACTTGCGAGCGCCGTTGCAATAATTGAAGTTGCGATAATTTTCCTCATATTCTACTCTCCTGATTGGTTAATTAACTTTTATAGTAAAAGTAATATTTCCTCTGGCAGCCTAGTTAATGATTATTGATATTGCAAGGGTTTACAGACAATTTTTTGAAATTTTGCCTAAAAGTAGCCAATTTAAAGGGGTTTTTAGCAAAAATTACGCAAAGTCTTTATCAGTATGGCCTCATAGGGAGCAGGATAATTGGTCAGATGATTTCTCAAGCTGGGACTTGAAAATATTTATGTAATCTTGGAAGACTTGTTGAAGTGAAATATTGGGGTTAAAATCACAAATCTGTGTCATTTCCATATCTTTATAACCGCAAGGGTTAATATAAGAGAAAGGTGTTAAATCCATATTGGTATTAATAGCTAGTCCATGATATGTCTTAAACTTTTTTACTCTAAGACCAAGGGAGGCTATTTTTTTATTCTGAACATAAATGCCAGGTGCGCCATCAATTAAATGGGAATCGATCTGATAGTGGTTTAAAAGTGCAAGCGTTGATTTCTCAATGAGACAAACCAAATCTTTTATTCCTAGATTTAATGATTTTAAGTCGAACATAAAATAAATAACTGCTTGCCCTGGGCCATGATAGGTGATTTGTCCCCCGCGATCACTTTGCACCACTGGAATATCTTTTGCATTTAACAAATGCTCTTTTTTCCCATGTCGTCCTTGCGTAAAAACAGGCGGGTGTTCAACACACCAGATTTCATTCTCAGAAGATTGAGTAGTTTCTTCCGTATGAGAGAGCATTTTATCGAAAATGCTTTGATAATCAGTCAGTGGGAAATGGCGAACTCGCATTACAGTACCATATGTATTTCTTTATTTGCCGTTAATGCACGGTAGATATTATCAAGCTGCTCTTTACTCGTTGCTTCGAAGGTCGCTGTGATTGAGATATATTTTCCTGTTTTACTTTCTCTTGTTTTGAAGTCAATCTCATCTGGCTTCTCAACATGCTTTTCCAATACATCAAGGACAAATTCGGCAACTTCTTTTTGTGGGTTTGCCATCACTTTAATTGGGAATTGGCAGGGGAATTCAAAAAAGGTTTCCTTTTCTTTTTGTGCTTTAGTCAGTTTGTCTATGCTCTCATCGGAAATTCTTGTGTTTTTATCTTTTTTATCACTCATCGGCTTATTCGTCTTATTCTATTTTGAAGAATACTCTCTAGTGTAATACAAATTAAAGCTTAACCAAACCATTTGCTAAAAAAACCAATTTTATCGACATTGTTATCGGCATATACCGCTATTTTTGCCACTTGGTTATCTCCTGCGCTAATAATAAGCGTTCCGACCTCATCTCCTTTTTTAATCGGTGCCTTTAAGCCTTGTTTTAATGTAATCTTATGCTGAAGATGGCTTGTAAATGATTTTGGAATGGTTTTGATTAAGGTACTATTTACTGTAACAGTAAGGTAGGAAGATTTTTTAGCATCGGGAATTACAGTGTCTTTCAATGGAAAGCGCTGTCCTTTTTGGTATAGGGTTACATCCTCAAACCGACCAAAACCAAAATTAAGTAGCTTGATGGATTCATTTAATCTAACCGTTGCACTTGGCGCGCCCATAATGACACTAATAAAGCGCTGATTATTTTGTACAGCAGAGCCTACCAAGTTATAGCCTGCCTTTTGCGTGTAGCCCGTTTTAATGCCATCAGCACCAGGAAATGCACTTAATAGCTTATTGCGATTATGTTGTATAATCTCATTATAGGTAAAAGTCTTTTGGGAGTAGAGCTGATAGACTTTCGGGTAATGGGCAATAAAAGCACGCGCGAGTTTTGCCATATCAAGTGCTGTGGTGTGTTGATTTTCGCCGGGTAGTCCATCAACAGTCACAAAGTGAGTATTATCCATTCCAAGCGCTTTGGCAACTTTGTTCATGAGTGTTACAAAGTTGTTATCAGAGCCGGCAATAAACTCAGCAAGAGCAACAGAAGCATCATTGCCCGATTGAACAATCATGCCGTGGAGAAGATCATTGACGCTGACTTGAGAGCCTTCACGAACAAACATTTTAGAGCCTGGAGTTTTAGCTGCCTTTGCGCTAATAGGGACTTTTTGGTCGAGTTTTAATGTGCCTTGTTTTAACTCGCTTGCAACAATATAGGCTGTCATGATTTTGGTTAAGCTTGCAGGGGCGCGTTTTTCATTGTCATTTTTTTGTGCAATAACATCGCCTGTTTCAAAATCCATTAATACCCAACTTGCTGCATTTAACTCTACTGGGTGTGGTTTAATAATAACATTCGGGGCAGTGTTGATACTTTGGGAGGCAGCATAAGAGAGCGAAGTGCTTAGAGTAAATGTTAGAACACTAGATAGGATAAATAGACTTCTGTGTATTTTCATGCTTGCTGTCCCATTTTTATAGTTAAGTGCTTTCACTATCAACATAGCAATGAGTGTTAGGAACCGCAAGCGATCACGGCAAAATGATCTATACCACCCGCAAACCATTTTACCCTATTTCTGCTATTGAATTTCTTGTTCTTTTGAGTCATCAGATATTGCTAATAGTCCGAGCTATTACCTGCAATCCAATGACTCAAAACTATCAAAAACTTCTTCAACATTAAACACCGAAAAATGATTAGCGAGTGGTATATGCGCTTGGAAGCTCAATGTCGATATCGTCACTTTCATACAACCAAGTAGAAAGATAGCGCTCTCCACAAGAGGGGAAAATGACTACGATCATCTTATCTTTATTTTCTTTTCGTGTTGCGATATCAATAGCAGCTTTAAGTGCAGCGCCAGATGAAATGCCAGCTAAAATGCCTTCAGTGCGTGCAATAAATCGTGCATATTTTCCAGCATCTTCATTGCTAACGGCAATAATCTCATCGATTATGTTAGTATCCAAAGTATCAGGAATAAAGCCTGCGCCAATGCCTTGAATTTTGTGTGGGCCTGCATCTTTTCCTGACAACACGGCAGAATCCTCAGGTTCAACTGCAATGGCTTTAATGGAAGGGTTATATGATTTTAATTTTGTTGCAATCCCAGTAATACTGCCGCCTGTGCCCACTCCAGAGATTAAAATATCAACCTTCCCGTCAGTGTCGGACCAAATCTCTTCAGCAGTTGTATGTTGATGGATGTCCGGATTGGAGGAGTTTTTAAATTGCTGGGGCATAAAATACGCATCATTTTCACTGGCAAGCTCAGTAGCTTTTTCAATTGCGCCTTTCATGCCAAGTTTGCCAGGGGTTAAAATCACTTTAGCACCAAAGGCTTCAAATAGCTTTCGCCTTTCAATACTCATTGTATCTGGCATGGTTAAAATCACTTGATAGCCTTTTGCAGCGCCCACAAAAGCAATGGCAATTCCAGTATTACCGCTTGTCGGCTCAATAATACTCATGCCTTTTTTAAGTACTCCAGAGCGCTCCGCATCTTCAATCATCGCGGCGCCAATTCTATCTTTAACGCTGGAGGCAGGGTTAAAATACTCAAGTTTAGCCACAATGTTACAGTTGAGCTGTTGATTGAGTTTGCTTAAAGAAACAAGTGGGGTAAAGCCAATAGTCTCAATGATGTTGCTGGCAATTTTAGGGCGTTTTCTAGTGTGCATAATTGCTCCTTTAGCATGTGTTATAGCGTTAAATTCCTTCACCTTCGGTGAAAAAATGGTGGGTATACTTAGATTGGGATATTTTACTATTTGGTGGAATGTCTTTGCTCACAGTAACATTACTGCCAATAATGCTATTTTGACCAATGGTGATGGCACCCAAAATAGTTGCATTGGCATAAATACTAACATGGTCCTCGATGGTAGGGTGTCTTAGATAATTTGTCCTTAATTTATCGCCATCATATTTAAACGCCTTTGTGCCAAGCGTCACGCCTTGATAGATGGAAACATGATCACCAATAGAGCAGGTTTGACCAATGACGATACCGGTTCCATGGTCAATAAAAAAATGCTTGCCAATATTGGCCTCTGGATGAATGTCGATGCCTGTAACGCTATGCGCATAAGCACTGATTGCGCGCGGCAAAATAGGGATGGACAGTTGATGTAAAAGGTGCGCAAAGCGATGCAAAATGGTCGCTTTTATGCCGGGAAAATATAAAAGCACTTCAATTTTGGATGGCGATGAAGGATCTTTAGTTACAGCTGATTGGATATCTAATGTTGTCAGTGTAATAATCCTTTCAATACGCTCATTTAGCTTTGATAAGAGCTCATCAGCAATTAAAGCGACTTGATGAATGTCTTGGTTTTTCTCATCAAGCATCAGCGCTGCTGTAAGATAGGGTCTAAAAATATGATTAAGCTCAATAAGGTTTTCACCATGAAACAGAGCGCTATTAATCCCATTGAGTATCTTTTCACATAATGTTTTTATTTTAATTGTATTTAGCTGATTAACATCAAATTGGCTGGGTATATGCATAAGAGTCAATTATAAAAAATTAAGTATATCCGTTGTTTTATCATAATTAAGCTTACTCTGAATAGCTATAGTGATCAGCAGTATTTGAAGCATTTACCTGCTCTTATGTCGTGTGATTTGTTTTAAGTTCAATTAGGATTCTCAAAACCTTGCTATCTTTATATTATGAGATAAGAAATAGCCTAATTAGATGATTGCAAAGCTCCAAAAACATACAAAAACAAAAAAGCCACTTGTGGTTGTGTATGCGCTTTGCTTTGTGTTTATATTTTTCCATGGTTTATTAAGTTTGATAGACTATCAAAAGGAAATGCCAGCGGCAAAGCTACATAAGCCCGTGCAGCTTTCAGGGGTTGTTGCATCCTTGCCAGATATTGAAAGAGGGTTTGCAAGCTTTTTGTTTCGGACAGAGTATGGTTTGATTAAACTCAGTGTCTATCCAAATAACAAGTTTAATCTTTGGCGCATTAAGCCTGGTATGAAATTTCGATTTTGGGTTAAACTCCGTCCACCTTCAGGATTCAAAAATCCATATGTCTTTGACTATGGCAGATGGATGCGTTTAAAGGGAATAAAGGCAACAGGCTATGTTGTCGCTAAAAAAGGCGTATCGTCTTTAGGTGAAAGCCCATTTTATTTTGTTGAGCAGTTGCGTTATAAGATACAAAAAATACTTAATCGGTCAATAGAGGATAAGCAATTAAGGGCATTAAGTGCAGCGTTATTACTTGGCAATAAAAATGAGTTGACCTCACAGGATAAAAAACTCTTTCAGCAAACAGGAACCTCTCATTTAATTGCCATTTCAGGGCTTCATATTGGGCTGATTGCCTTTTTTGCATTTGTACTTGTTCGGATATTTTGGTCATTGTCAATTCGTGCTTGTCAGTGGGTGCCAGCTCAGAAAATCGCTTTGGTTGGTGCTATTTTTGCTGCTTTTTTCTATAGCTTATTGGCTGGGTTTTCTATTCCAACACAAAGAGCATTTATCATGGTTTTGGTGTTTTCAATTGCGATGCTAGGTCAGAGGAAAATGAATTCACTTAAAATTTTATTATTAGCAGGAATAATCGTTGTGCTATGGCGACCTTTGTCTTTTTTTGAGGTTGGATTTTGGCTTTCATTTTCTGCGGTACTGTTTTTAATTTTTATTGCCAGAGTTGTAGCTGGAATAAAAGGGATAAGAAAATATGTTTATATTCAGTTCTTATTAATGCTAATGCTTATTCCTTTAACGGTTTACTGGTTTCAGGGGTTCTCTTTAATAGGCGTGATTGCAAATTTACTGGCGATTCCATGGGTGAGCTTTATTGTCGTGCCAAGCTTGTTTATTAACCTATTATTAGAGTGCTTTAATATTGCACTTTGGCAGATAAGTGCAAAAAGCATTTCGATCTTAATCGATTGGCTTAGTGTTTTGCCTTATCATGATTGGTATATTCAATGGCATTATATTTCACTTTGGGTTGCCCTCAGTGTACTTTTTGGCATTGTGATGCTTCTTCTACCACTTAGATGGCCTTATAAGTTACTGGCTATTTGTTTTATTATTCCAATATTGCAGCGTCCAATGTGGCCTGAAACACTGAAAGCTAAGATAACGGTGTTAGATGTGGGCCATGGGCTTTCAGTGGTGATTGAAATGAAAGACTACACAGTTGTGTATGACACAGCTGCTGCAAAGGGGAATAAGTTTTCAATAGCCTATCTAAGTGTCATCCCTTATTTGAAATCACAAGGCGTTCGTTATATTAATACGCTTGTGATAAGCCATAGTGACAAAGATCACACCGGAGGGCTTGAGGCTTTGCTGCAACACTTTCGTGTCGATGAAATTATTGCAAGTGACGAGGTTGATCTTAAAGCTTATCCTTTAGCTAAAGATATTCCGCTTATACGCTGCAACAGCACACAAAGCTGGCAATATCATAATGTTCATTTTGATTTTTTTGATAATAGTCATTTTGCAGGGAATAATGGCTCATGTGTGCTGAAAGTCAGTTTTGAAGGTCAAAGTGTACTTTTTACCGGAGATATAGAGAAAAAGGCAGAGCGCTTCTTGCTAAAAACAGCAAAAAATCAGCTAAAATCTACCGTTCTTATTGCGCCACATCATGGCAGTAAAAGCTCATCAAGTCAGGCGTTTATCAATGCAGTTAATGCCAGTAGCGTGATATTTAGCGCCGGAGATCATCAAGGGTTTCAGGTACCAAATAAAGAGGTGCAATTGCTTTATCAGCAAAGTGGGGCACAGGTTTACTCGACTAATGGAGTGGGTGCTGTGATTATCTATATAAATAAAGATGGCAAGATTCAACTAAAATCCTATCAAGATGTGGCAGAAACGTTGTATATTGTACAGTAAACGAGATTAAAACAATCAAGAGATAACAGTGAAAGCTATATTTCATAATATCATTGGCATCATTATTATTGTGCTTTTGTCAATCAACACGATTATAATGGCGATCCCAGTGATTTTGTGTGCACTGTTGAAATTACTGCCAGTTTACCGTTGGCAGGAGTGGATGAGCAAAGTGCTGGTGGTGCTGGCTAGCTTTTGGATGTCGATTAACAATAAGGTCAGTTTGGCGCTTTTGCCAACCCAATATAAAGTACATTTTAGTGAACAGCTTGATGCAAAACGCTCGTACTTAATTTTATGTAATCACCAAAGCTGGCTTGATATTGTCGTATTGCAGCAGATATTTTTGAATAAAATTCCCTTTTGTAAGTTCTTTATGAAGCAAGAGCTGATCTATGTCCCAATTATTGGTTTGGCATGTTGGGCGCTTGATTTTCCGCTGATGAAACGCTATTCGAAAAGTTATTTAGCCAAGCACCCAGAAAAGAAAGGACAAGATTTAATTCAAACCAAACTTGCTTGCCAGAAGTTTAAAACTAGAAATATATCAGTTGTAAACTTTGTAGAGGGCACGCGGTTTCGTTATGAGAAACATCAAAGGTGTGATGGTCAGTACAATCATCTTTTAAAGCCAAGAGCAGGGGGTGTGGCAATGGTGTTAAATGTACTGGAGGATACTTTAGATGGGGTGCTTGATGTCACTATTAGTTATCCAGATAAGAAAAACAGTAATTTTTGGGGATTTTTATCAGGCAGGGTGAAAGAGATTGATGTACATATCAAAAAAATTCCGCTATCAGAGATCCCCTATCAAAACTATTATGATAGCGAAGAAGGCAAAGCTGTTTTTCAAAAGTGGCTAAATGCTCTTTGGAGTGAGAAAGATCGCTTACTTCAGAATTTAGAAGCTAAGAAGAAAGGCGAAGATTAAAGAAATTTTACGGTTAATTTGCTTAACATTATTCAAGCATCTTAGTAAGATATGCGCATATCCGAATAGGGTCACATTTTGTGAGTAATTATGAATGAAACAAAGAGTCAGGCAATGGCAGAGTTAGAATACAAAAAATATATGTGTGTTGTTTGTGGTTGGATATATGATGAGGCTGATGGTTGGCCTGATGATGATATCGCCCCTGGAACAAAATGGGCAGATGTTCCAGAAGATTGGGAGTGTCCAGATTGTGGCGTAGGAAAAGAAGACTTTGAAATGATGGAAATCTAATTTTTGTCATTGAATGCCTCTTTTCAGACGGTTAAGGTTGATGGTAAAGAGTTTATCGTAAAACGTGATGATTTACTTGAGTTTCCAGCATCTGGAAATAAAGCCTTTAAGCTTTATTTTTTAACTGAGATTCTACAAAACCCACATCCTTATAAAAAGCTTGTCTCATATGGTGGGTATCAGTCTAACTATATGCTCGCATTGGCGTGTATTGCTCGATATTATCAATTAGACTTTGATTATCATGTGTTAACCTTACCAGAGCATGTCAAAGATCAGCCAACTGGTAGCTTAAAGCGTGCACTTGCAACAGGGATGCATCTTGTTGAGCATAAAGAGAAATGCACTAAAGCATATCTTGTAAAGCATTATCAGAATAAAGGCGATTTGGAAACAAGTTTAATTCTAGAGCAAGGTGGCTTTCAACAAGAGGCTGAAAAAGGACTGAAGCTGTGTGCAAGGCAAATTGAAGATTACCTTGAGAGAAAAAAAATATCAAAGGCAAGCATTGTTATTGCCTCTGGGACAGGTGTTAGTGCGTATTATTTACAAAAACACCTTCCAAGTCACTATGGTGTGTACACCGTGGCGTGCATTGGTGATGCAGATTATCTCAAAAAGCAGTTTAAGCAATTGCAAGATATCGATGAAAAAGCCACAGAATTGCCAGTCATATTAACCCTTGGAAAAAAGTATCATTTTGGTAAGTGCTATATTGAGCATCTTAAAACTCATCAAAAGCTATTACATGAGACAGGCATTAACTTTGATTTACTCTATGATCCGATCGCTTGGCAGGCGCTATTGATGCATTATCATTCCCTTGAGAAACCCGTGATTTATATTCACTGTGGTGGAACAGAGGGGAATGAATCAATGTATAGAAGGTATCGTTATCTTAATTTGGTGCGCTGACGCTACTGTCATGTGATTTTTTCCAATAAAACTCATTTTCTACTACAGGGGCATTGCTAGAAGGCATGCCATATTTTTGTGAGTTTGGATTGTAGTATCCAGGTGTTTTTGGCGGCGAGTCAGTATAATTTGGATCAAATGCATTAAATGATTTTTGTGCACAGCCGCTAATAAGTGCGAGGGCGAAAATAACTGGGAAAAGGAGGCTACATTTTGACATGGGAGTTCCTAAGGGCATGCTAATACCTAGCAGTATGGAATAAGGTGTGAGGTTTTTCAAGTCATCACTTGTGTTATGCATGCAAATAATGGTATAACGCACTTTATCATAAAGGTGTATATAAGTTACACTTAGTTTTCATTATATAGAGAGGATAACAAGATGATAAAAAAAGTTGTTCCTTTGATGTTGGCTGTAAGCGCAATATCATTCGCATGGGCAGATACGCCTGTTCCACCAACATCTACACTGAGTTTCACAAAAAGCATTGAAACGGTGATTAAATCAACAACGGCTTTAGTGAATGTAACAGTCAATGCAACAGCACTTAAAGATGACAGTCAAATCATTCAACAAGCAGCACTTCAGCGCTTGGAAGGTGTGTTACCTAAAGTGGATTGGAAAGTGATTGATTTAGATCAAACACAAGCAGCAAGTGGTGCGCAAAACATTAAGATCATTATTCAAGCAAGATTAAATGATACGCAAATTCAACAGTTAAAGAGTGAACTTAAAAGTAATAACTCTAATAACAGTAGCTTCAAAATTGATGTTGTTAGTTATGATCCAAGCAATGAAATGATTGATAAAGCGAAAGATCAGACAATGGTTCAGATGTATCAATCTATTCAGCAGTATGTGAAGAAGTTTAATCAAGATACCCATTCACATTATGTGATTCAAAATATTAGTTACAACGCGAATGAAGCCGTACTTAGAGATAATCGCGCAGCGTTGTATGTGCGTGCGGCAGATAGCATGGAAAATGCAAGCACAGCGAAAAAATCTAAAGATATTGCGGTGTCTAAAAAGTTTGTAATGAATGCTTATGTGACCTTATCTCAGCCTTTGCCTGTAACGAGTCAAACAAAAACAGGGAATATGGATAAAGGAAATAATATGACGACTAAAGTTCTACCGCCTGATTATTTAAGTGTTGATGGGTATCAAAGCTGTCTTCAAACAAAAGACAACGGCTCATGGCAATCTTGGTGTATGCCGAAAGAAAAGCCAGCAGGTTGTTCTGATGACAGTTGGGCTAAGTTATCGCAAATGAAAGATATTCCAAGTTGTGACTAATCTATAACGCCTCCCCTAAGCTAAACATCGGCACATACATACTGACAACAAGAAAGCCAACAATACAGCCTAAAACGATCATTATAATAGGCTCAAGCGCGCTTGAAAGGTTGGTAACAAGTACATCAACATCCTCTTCATAGATCTTGGCAAGGTTGCCAAGCATTTCCTCTAGATGGCCTGATTCTTCGCCAACAGCAATCATTTGTAACATAAGCCCTGGGAAAACGCCTGTCTGTGAGGCGGCGCTTAGCATGGTTTTACCTTTGGATACCTCATCTCTGACAAATAAAGTTGCATCTTCATATTTAATGTTACCTGTCGCTGGGGCAACTGCTTTAAGGGCGTCCATAAGTGGCATTCCTGCTGCTGTTGTGGTTTCTAATGTTCTGGCAAAACGCGCAAGTGCAGATTTTCGAATCACCGTGCCAATAACAGGCAGTTTAAGTAAAGAGAAATCAATCCATTTTTGCGTGATAGGGTAGCGTTTTCGAGCAAATTTATAGCTAATAAATAGTATGATTAGTAGAAGCACAATGATCCACCAAAATTGCTGTGTGAACTCAGAGATGTCAATGGTGATTCTGGTGATGGTTGGTAGCTTGGTGCCAGAGGAGGTAAATATCTCAGCAAAAGCAGGAATGGCGAAATTAAGTAAAACCCAAGTCACGATAATCGCAACACCAATAACCATTGCAGGGTAGGTAAGCGCCTTTTTAACTTTTTTCTTAATGCTTTCAATTGCCTCCCTATGTGATGCAATGCGATCAAGCATAATATCCAAGGTTCCAGATTCTTCTCCCGCTTCACAGAGATTACAAAAAAGCTTATCAAAGTATTTAGGATGCATACGTAAACTATCAGCCAAAGTGTTACCTTTTTCCAGCGTGATTTTAAGGTTAAGAATAAGACGCTTTAAGGAGTTATTTTTATAAACAGACTCAATGATCGTATCAAGTGCGCGAATAATTGGCACCCCTGCTGCTGTCATGGTAGCCAGTTGTCTTGAAAAAAGGGTAATATCTGCAACTTTAATGGGAGTGGGAAAAATTTCAATTGGCTTTTTTTTGATTTTTATAATCTTGATCCCATCGCGCTCAACTTGTGCTTTAGCAAGATCAATATTTAAAGATTCAATAATCCCTGATTTTTTAATGCCATAACGGTCGGTCCCTTTCCATAAAAAAACTTTCTTCTTTGTTTTATTTTTTGCAGCCATAATATGTGTCTCTTTTAAGTTGAGGTTACTCGATGTGCCTCTTCAATTGAAGTCATACCTTGTACAACTTTCACTAGGGCGGATTGCTGTAAGTTATCAACTCCTTCCCGTTGTGCTTGTTCTGCCAAGGTTAGTGTGCTTCTGCCTTCCACAATTAATCGGCTCATTGCCAGAGATATCGGCATAACCTCATAGACACCAACACGGCCACGATAACCATTAAAACACCTTGAACAGCCTTCTTTGTATGCGCTGTAAGCATTGAGCTCCCCTTCAATATATTCAGGGCGTATGCCCATATCTAGCAGAAGCTCTTTAGAGACATTTTTCGCTTTTACTTTGCAATGTGGGCAGAGTTTTCGCGCCAGACGCTGTGCAATAATTACTGAGACTGATGAGACAATATTGTAGTGTGGGATACCCATATCAAGAAGCCTGCTTAAGGTTTCAGGTGCGCTATTGGTATGCACAGTAGATAATACCAAATGTCCTGTTTGAGCCGCTTTAATTGCAATATCGGCAGTTTCAAAGTCTCGAATTTCCCCGATCATGATAATATCAGGATCTTGACGTAAAAAGGCTTTAAGTGCTTTGGCAAAGGTTAAACCTTGCTTATGGTTGATTTGCACTTGATTAATACCATAAACATTAATCTCAACAGGATCCTCAGCGGTTGAGATATTCTTATCAATTTTGTTGATAAGATGAAGCCCGGTGTAGAGTGTTACTGTTTTTCCGCTTCCTGTGGGCCCTGTTACAAGAACCATGCCCTGAGATTGCTCAAGGGCAGCTAGATAAATATCCTTTTGTTTTGGATCAAATCCAAGTTTATCGATGCCAAGTTGAGTTTTGGCTTGATCAAGAATCCTCAACACAACCTTCTCACCAAACGCTGTGGGGCAAATGCTTACACGAAAATCAATGACGCGTGTGCGCGAGACCTTTAACTTAAAACGACCATCTTGCGGGAGGCGCCTCTCGGCAATATTAAGTTGTGACATGATTTTAATTCTAGAGGCAACACGTGAGGCAATTTTGAGTGAAGGGGAGGAAATCTCTTGCAACAATCCATCGATACGATAGCGTATTCGATAACTTTTGGCATAAGGCTCAAAATGAATATCTGATGCGCCTTTGTTAATGGCATCAACAATAACTTTGTTAATGTACTTGATAATTGGCTCATCATTATCATCCAAATCATCATCGTCATCGAGCTCATCCGTTTCAACAATATCAAGTACGATATCATCTAAATCCATGCTTTCGAGGGATTGTAATGCTGATGCAGAGGAGACTTCTACCATCTCTTCGATAAGCTTATCAAGTATGCTTGCCTCAACAATCACCTGTTCAACATCCAAATTACTGGCAAAGCGATACTCCCTAACAGCGGAGACATCCATCGGGTTACTGGTTGCAAGGAATAGTTTGTTCCCATGGCGGTAAATTGGCATGCAGTGATAGGTGGTATTGATGCGCTCAGAGAGAATCTTTTTAGGGATGAAATCAGCATTATAGGCATTTAAATCAAACAAAGAGAGGTTGAAAAACTCAGCAGCTTTTATTGCAAAGAGCTTTCCATCGACAACTTGATTGATAACCAGATGCTTAATAAGCGGTGTATTTGATTTGTTTGCCTCAGTAATCGCATCATTGAGTGCGTCAGCTTCGGCAAGTTTTTCATTTAGAATAAAGCTTGTAATGGCATTTTGGTTTGCTTGGGGCATGGTATGTCAATGCATTGTCCTTTATGTAAATCTAAGTATAGAATGTGATTTGGCTTTATCCATTGCCTTAGGCAAATAGCTGTCCGTTTCACTGTTGTTCATTGTAGTAACTCCCTTGCTGTTCTAATTAATATTGTGTTGTTAGATAGGGTTCTAAGTATTGAAATTTTGCTAGCGCCAAGTGCGATATAGAAAATTTGATGCTGTCAGGTTGGGAAGGTCTAAGTGCATGTTTTTAAATGCTTGGTATCTCATGGGAGTGTTGGCTATATCAGCTTTGGTTTCACCCTTAAGTCGAATTTCATATTTACGGAAATATTTGCGAATGGTGGCCTCTGAATAGTTTGTTTCAGCTGCTATTTGTGGATAACTTAGCCCTAAGGTTTTAAACTCCTGAAGCGTTTTAGCAATATCATTGTGATAATGATTTTTAATATACATTTCAAAACTTTGACTGACAAACTGATTTACTTTCATTGTCTCCATCCAATTTAATAATACGTTGTAACCAATAAATTTTTAATAAGCAATTATATTATTGTAGTTTGATAAGTGAGATGAAAAAGCGTAAAACTACTTGATTTGTAAGCGCCATAGGTTATGCAGTATTTTGTGATAATGTGACTTGAGATGTGGTGTTATAGAAAAGCTCTTAAAAGGGGTGTTTTTGGGAGTGGTTTTTACGCCAATCAAGATGCGATATATTTAACTCTCTAGTTTGAGATTGCAGAAATGCGCATAAAAGTTATAGCATTGCTCTTAAGCTTATGTATAAAAACTCCAAAAGAGTGAATATTTGTTATTTGATGGGCGTAACAGCTTGGTATTTAGATAAAATATGTTATAGTTTGCTCGTTTGATGGTGGGTTCACCAGATGGTATTTAATTGCCAAAAATAAAGCTTAAATAACTTTTATTTTTGGGATGTATTAGCAGGGTTAATATAGGAGTGAGAAATGATTATCGGGGTACCAAAAGAGATTAAAAACCACGAGTATCGTGTTGGTTTAACGCCAGGAAGTGCTGCTGAGCTTATTCATCATGGGCATGAGGTGATCGTTGAGACAAAAGCAGGTGATGGTATTGGCTTTAGTGATAAAGAGTATACCCAAGTGGGTGCAAAAATTGCCTCTACAGCAAAGGAAGTTTTTGATAACGCTCAGATGATTGTAAAAGTAAAAGAACCACAACCAAATGAATGCAGAATGCTTCGAGAAGATCAGCTATTATTTACTTATTTACATTTGGCACCAGATCCGCTTCAAACAGATTTGCTATTAGAGTCAGGCTGTACGGCGATTGCTTATGAGACTGTGACAGACGCTAAAGGCAGGTTACCACTTTTAACGCCAATGAGTGAGGTCGCTGGGCGTTTATCTATTCAAGCAGGTGCGCATTGTCTTGAAAAGGCGCAAGGTGGAAGTGGTGTACTCTTAGGTGGTGTGCCGGGGGTGAAATCAGCCAAAGTTGTGGTCATTGGTGGCGGTGTTGTTGGCTTAAATGCTATTCGCATGGCAATTGGAATGGAGGCGCATGTTACCGTTCTTGATAGATCTTTGGATCGTTTGCGAGAGCTCGATGATTATTTTGGTCCTAAACTTAATTGTATTTATGCAACAAAAGATAGCGTACAAAAGTATGTGCAAGAGGCAGATTTAGTCGTGGGCGCTGTTCTTGTGCCAGGGGCTCAAGCGCCAAAACTTGTGACAAAAGAAATGATCAAATCAATGAAAAAAGGTTCTGTTGTAGTTGATGTTGCGATTGACCAAGGGGGATGTTTTGAGACCTCTAAGGCAACGACACATGCTGAGCCGACTTATATTGTTGATGAGGTGGTGCATTATTGTGTGGCTAATATGCCAGGCGCGGTTGCAAGAACTTCAACGGAAGCCTTGAATAATGCTACACTACCTTTTGCGCTAGCATTGGCAAATAAAGGCTATAAAAAAGCGCTTAATGATGATGTACATCTAAAAAATGGCTTAAGTGTCCATAAGGGAATGTTAACCTCTGAGCCTGTTGCTGTAGCGCTTGGGCTTCAGTATACTTCAGCGGATGAAGCACTTGATTTAGGTAGTAGCACGGCAGCTTTGGCATAGACCAAATAGCTCAATTTTATTTTGTTTAATCTCAAAGCCGCTTTTTGCGGCAAGTGCATTTAACTGATTGGTAATATCTAGTGAATGCACTTCAAATGACTGATTACACTTTTGACAGATAAACACCTGACAGAGCACATCACTTGGGTGACAGCACAAACTATAGGTATTATTGGTATTTATTTTATGAATAACACCATGAGATTTGAGAAAATCTAAGCTGCGATAAACGGACATAATATTCATATTTTCATTATCAATTTTTAATCTATCAAGTAACTCATAGGCGCTAATGGGCGTGCTTTGCTCGCTTAAGCAATGAATAATGTGTAGCCTTATTGGCGTGAGCCTGATTTTATGATGAGCACAGTAGGCCTTAATAGTATCAATCGCTGTCATGGGTTTATCTAAAATGCTGATAGTAAAAGTGTTTAGCAATGCCGCAGAGGTATAAAAAACAGATAATCATAGTGATACAAAAACTTGCAGGCAAATCTAGATAAAAAGCGGCGCTAAGAGACAGCCACACAGTTAGTATAGAAACAATAATGCTAAGGCTAATGCATTTATAAAAGCCATCACTCCACTGTGTTGCGATAGCGCCAGGTCCAATAAGAAGTGCAAACACCAAAAGCACGCCCACAATTTGACAGGCCATCGTAACCGTGAGTGATAAAACTAGAAAAAAGATCACTGAAAGCGCTCTTGTGGGGATTTTTTTGGCAGTGGCAAGTTCAGGGTCAAGTGAGCTAAAAAAAAGCGCACGTCCAGTGATGCAAAGTGTAATAAGGATAATCACAGAGAGCACAAGAAGAATCAGGATTTGTTCAACTGAAACGGTCAAGATATTGCCAAATAAAATCGACATGATTGAACCTGAATAACCGCTTTGGTATAAAAATAAAAAATAAGCGCCAAGCCCTAAGAAAAAGGTTAAAACTATGCCAACAGCCAAGTCATTCTTTTTGATTTTATCACCTAATAGTCCCATGATAAAGGCAGCCAAAAGATTGGCAATAAGTTGCCCAGACATGGCAGAGAGCCCAATTAACACCGCCCCAGATGCGCCGGTTAGACTGATATGCCCAAGCCCATGTGCTGCAAAAGCCGTTTTGCGTATAATAACAAAGAAGCTCACGATTCCTGAGATGATGGCAATCAGCGTGCCCGCAATAAAGGCATACTGCATAAAGCTATAATGTAACACTGGCATCCTCCGTAAGGCAGGGCAGTTTGTGACACAAATGCGCACTTTGATTTTTAAAATGCAAAAAGTGATCAAAGTCATGAGCGATTTCATGCATGTCGTGAGAGATCATCAAAAGGCTGAGCTCTTTAGATTGATGAATGCGCTTTAACGCTTTGATAAACTCATGCTTTGCAAGTGGATCTAGATCAGATAAAGGCTCATCTAGTAGCATTAACTTTGGATTGTTAATCAGTGCTTGGGCAAGATAAATGCGCTTTTTTTGCCCACCAGAAAGTGCATGGAATGCTTCAGAGGCATAGCGCTTTGCCCCTGTGATTTCCAGAATAAAATCAAGATTTTTTTCAAAGTTGCGCGTGAAATAGGGAATGCCAAAACTGCTGCCTTTATAACAGGCTTTAATCAGTGTTATTCCAGAGGTGCACTCGGTTAAATTAAGCTCTCTTTCTTGTGGAATGTAGCTGATGATTTTATTGTTTTTCCCCGCTGATGCGCCAAATACACTAAGCGTGCCCGCTAGACTTGGAATAATACCTAAAAGGGTTTTGAAAAAGGTTGATTTGCCAATGCCATTTTTGCCGACAATACCAATCCATTGATTCTCATAGACAGTTAGATCAAGATTTTTTGCAAGGATGTTTTTACCATAACCAACTTCAAGTTGGTGGCATCTGATAATAGGAGAGGGTGTATTCATTCTGAGGGAGTCGTTTGCACCGGTTTATTTGCTTGAATAAGTGCATTTTGTGTATCTTTCAATAGAGATTTAAGCCATGTGATCACGTTGGCATCTTGAGGCATGGTTTCACTCACACCAACAACAGCAATATGATTATCTTGTGCCAATTTGAGAATGCTTTGAGTGGTGTTATCACTTACCTGCTTGTTGTAGAACAGTACTTTGACTTGATGGTCTTTTAAAAGATTTTGATAGTTAATCAGCATTTTCGGTGTTGGTTCTGCATCATTCATAATGACCCATTGAAACTTCTCATCCATCACCTGAAGGCCAAGTGCTTCTGCCATATAACCAAATACAGGCTCTGTTGCAGTAACTTTGGTGCCAGTAAACTTTGATTTAATCTCACTGATGAGCTTGTTAATCTCCTGATCACGATCAAGGAATGTTTTTAAATTCAACATAAAGGTTTTTTTGTGCTTTGGCTCTAATTGGCTAAACTTTGCAGCGAGCTCTTTGGCAAGTGTTGGAAATGTCTTTGGATTAAACCATACATGCGGATTATCGCCCTCTTTTACCTTCATAAGATCAGCAACATTAATGATAACAGGCTGGCTTTGTGTAGAGGTGTTAAGAAGTTGTTTCATCCATGGATCATAGCTTGCCCCATTATAAATAATCACTTTAGCATCATGTAGGGCAACGGCAGTGCTTGGCGATGTGCTAAAAAGATGGGGATCCGCATCAGGGTTACTAATAATGCTCTTAACATTCACATAATCACCACCGATTAATTTGGCAACATTGCCATAAAAATTCTCAGCAGCAACAACATTGATAGTTGCATAAGCTTGAATATAGCTGAAAAGTAAGACAGGTAGTGTGAGGGAGATAGCAATAAATCGTCGTAGGTGCATAAGTGTTCAATAGTAAGTTATATATAATGAAGAAATGTTACATTATAACATTTTTATCAGCAAGTCATTTTGTCAAGTTTAAAGACCAAAAAATGCTTTACGTGTTAAATAGTATTCATGTTATAGTGTGGATTAAAATATTAGTAGATGAATACAACTGGAGTGGTGAAGTTGAATAAATTTCAAGATGTAACTGATAATACAAGAATCAGTGACAGGCGTACACTGGTACCTGCTGGTGTGATACATGAAGAGTTACCGATTACAAGGCTTGCAAGTAGCACGGTGGTTAGTGCAAGAAACGATGTTTCCAATATTTTATACGGCAAAGATGATCGTTTAGTTGTTGTAGTTGGCCCTTGTTCGGTTCATGATGTGAAAGCGGCCAAGGAGTATGCAGCACTTTTGTATAAAAAAGCATTGGCACACAAAAATGAGCTTGTGAT
This sequence comes from Fangia hongkongensis FSC776 = DSM 21703, assembly GCF_000379445.1. Taxonomy (GTDB): domain Bacteria; phylum Pseudomonadota; class Gammaproteobacteria; order Francisellales; family Francisellaceae; genus Fangia; species Fangia hongkongensis. Next base: position 25,392 of record NZ_KB902271.1, on the reverse strand, counting down.
TATCATGCGTGTTTATTTTGAAAAGCCACGTACGACAGTTGGCTGGAAAGGGCTTATTAATGACCCTGATTTAGATAATAGCTTTAAGATTAATAAGGGGCTTAGAACAGCAAGGGAGCTATTATTGGAAATTTCTGATATGGGCTTGCCATGTGCAACTGAGTTTTTAGATGTTGTGAGTCCTCAGTATATCTCTGATTTGATTTCATGGGGTGCAATTGGTGCCAGAACGACAGAAAGTCAGGTGCATCGTGAGTTGGCCTCAGGTTTATCTTGCCCAATTGGATTTAAAAATGCAACCAATGGCGGTGTTGGAATTGCCGTTGATGCAGTTAAAGCTGCAAAATCCAAACACCACTTTTTGGGTGTGACCAAACAAGGGACAACTGCGATTTTTGAAACAAAAGGTAACCATGATGCCCATATTATTTTGCGTGGTGGTCACGATGGTCCGAACTATGCACAAAAACATGTTGATGCAGTTGCTAAAACGTTGAGTGATAACAACCTTCCACACAAAGTGATGGTGGATTGCAGTCATGGTAACAGTAATAAAGATTATAAGCGCCAAAGTGTTGTTATTAAGGATGTGTGTCAACAGCTTGAAAATGGCAGTAATAATATTCTTGGGGTGATGATAGAGAGTAACCTTAAAGAGGGCAATCAGTCTATTTTTGTGAACCCGCTTGAATATGGCAAGAGTATTACCGATGCATGTGTTTCATGGGAGGAAACAGAAAATATGTTAGCTGAGCTTGCCGATGCGGTAAAACAAAGTAGAAAATCCTAACGAATTATCGGCTATCTTCCTTTTCGCGCTTGACAATTTGAGTGCTCAATATAACAATGCAATATCTGGATTTTATGATCTTTTATTTAAACAAGTGGTTTTATCCAATACGATGATGCTTTGCTTAAAAATGTGTTTTTGGCAAATGATAAAGCGGATGTGAAAAACGACTTTTGGCAGTTGATAAATGTGGAGTAATAAATGCCTGTAATAACTTTGCCTGATGGCTCAAAACGTCAATATGAAAATGCATTATCAGTATATGATGTTGCGCTTAGTATTGGTGAAGGTCTTGCAAAAGCAACACTTGCTGGTGTTGTGGATGACAAGCTTGTTGATGCAAGTTGTATGATCGAAAAAGATGCCACGGTAAGAATTATCACAGCAAAAGATAAAGAAGGGCTTGAGATATTACGTCACTCTTGTGCACATCTTTTAGCGCAAGCAGTTAAAGCACTTTACCCTGATGCAGAGGTTACCATTGGCCCTGTAATTGAAGATGGTTTTTATTATGACTTCTCCTACAAACGTCCATTTACGCCAGAAGATTTAGAGAAGATCGAAAAGAAAATGGCGGAACTTGCCAAGGCTTCTCAAAGTGTAACCAGAAGTGTTATGGCGCGAGATGAGGCGATTGCTTATTTTAAATCGATCAATGAAAATTATAAGGCTGAAATTATTCAAGATTTGCCTGAGGGTGAAACATTAACGCTTTATACACAAGGGAGTTTTACTGATCTTTGTCGTGGTCCGCATGTTCCAAACACCTCCCATATCAAAGCTTTTAAGCTGATGCGTGTTGCGGGGGCTTATTGGCGAGGAGATTCAAATAATGAAATGCTAACACGTATTTATGGTACTTGTTGGGCGGATAAAAAAGCACTTAAAGCCTATTTAACACGATTAGAAGAAGCAGAAAAACGCGATCATCGTAAAATCGGTAAAGCATTAGATTTATTTCATTTTCAAGATGACTCTCCAGGGATTGCCTTTTGGCACCCTAAAGGCACAGCACTTTGGCGTGTCGTGGAAGACTATATGCGTGATTCAAATACAAAATTTGGCTGTACCGAAATCAGAACGCCACTTGTGGCTGATCTATCGCTTTGGGAAAAATCAGGTCATGCAGCAAAATATGCTGAAAATATGTTTATGACGCACTCTGAGAAAAGAGAGTTTGCACTTCGCCCAATGAACTGCCCAACTTGTGTTCAGGTTTATAATTATCATCTGCATAGCTATCGTGATTTACCGATTCGAATGGCAGAGTTTGGCGTGGTACACAGAAATGAAGCCTCCGGTGCGCTTCATGGTCTTTTGCGTGTTAGAAGTTTCACACAAGATGATGGGCATATTTTCTGTACAGAGTCTCAGATTGAAAAAGAAGTTGCTCAAATGGTTGAGCAGTGTTTTGAGGTTTATCGTGATTTTGGCTTTAGTGAGTTTGATATTAAGCTTGCGCTTCGCCCTGATAATCGTGTTGGATCAGATGAAACATGGGATAAATCTGAAAAAGCCTTGAGTGATGCACTTCAAAACCAAGGAATTCAATTTGAATGCCTGCCGGGTGAAGGGGCGTTTTATGGTCCTAAGATTGAGTTTCATTTGAAAGATGCCATTGGTAGAAGCTGGCAGTGTGGAACCATTCAGCTTGATTTATCAATGCCTGTTCGTTTGGGCGCAAACTTTATTGATGAAAATAGTGAAAAACAAGTGCCTGTGATGTTACATAGAGCGATTGTTGGTTCTCTTGAGCGCTTTATTGGTGTATTGATTGAGCATTATGCAGGTAAGCTTCCAGTTTGGCTTTCACCTGTTCAGGTTGTGATCTTAGGTGTGAGCAATAAATATGATGAATGTATACAAAAAACGCATCAAAATTTGCTTGATAGTAAAATTCGTTCACAAATTGACTTGAGAAATGAGAAAATAGGGTTTAAAATCCGTGAGCACACCTTGGCGCAAGTTCCTTTTATTGCTATTGCTGGTGAAAAAGAAGCGCTTGAAGGTAAAATAACAGTCAGAAAGCAAGATGGTACAGACCTTGGAATGATGAGTTTATCTGAGTTTAAACACTTGCTGGATAATGAAATTATGAAAAAAGGTCGAGTAGATTAGGAGTAAGCTATTAGCAAGTCAGACCAAAAAGCGCCGATAAATGATCAAATTAAGGCGAGAGAAGTTCGATTAATTGGACTTGACGGAGAACAGATTGGTGTTATCTCAACACGAGAAGCACTAGAAAAGGCTGAAAATGCTGGTGTTGATTTGGTGGAGATGGTTTCTCAAGCCTCGCCACCGGTTTGTCGTTTAATGGATTACGGTAAGTATCTATTTGAACAAGGCAAGAAAAAAGCAGCGGCAAAAAAGAAGCAAAAGCAGATGCAGGTTAAAGAGATTAAACTTCGACCTGGTACTGATATTGGGGACTATCAGGTAAAACTACGCAACCTGATTAAGTTTCTAGAAAATGGCGATAAAGTCAAAATCACAGTTCGTTTTAGAGGACGAGAAATGGCGCACCAAGAGCTTGGCATGGAAATGTTAAAGCGTTTGGAAGCTGATCTTGAAGATTACGGCGTGGTGGAGCACCGACCAAAAATGGAAGGTCGTCAAATGATCATGGTTTTAGGACCTAAGAAAAAATAAATATAAATGGTAAAATGCGGAGTATATTATGCCAAAACTAAAAACGAATAAAGGTGCAGCTAAGCGCTTTAAAAGAACAGGTAAGGGCGGTTTTAAGCATCGTGCTGCAAACCGTGCGCATATCAATACTAAAATGACAACTAAGCGTAAGCGTCATTTGCGTGGTATGGATCAAATTGCTAAGCAAGATGTGCCTAGCTTGAACCAACAAATGCCATATGCATAAGTGTGTTGATTAACTAAATTTTAAAGTGGAGTAAGTTATGCCTAGAGTAAAAAGAGGCGTTCAAGCACGCCGTCGTCATAAGAAGATTTTAAAGCAAGCCCGTGGCTATTACGGTGCGCGTTCGCGTGTCTATCGTGTAGCGAAACAGGCGGTTATTAAAGCAGGTCAATATGCCTATCGTGACCGTAAGCAGAGAAAAAGACAATTTAGATCACTTTGGATTGTTCGTATCAATGCAGCAGCACGTCAGCATGATTTAAGTTATAGCAAGTTTATTAATGGCTTGAAAAAAGCTGAGATTGAGCTTGACCGTAAAGTGTTGGCTGAATTAGCAGTATTCAATAAAGATGCATTTGCTCAATTAGTTGAGAAGGCAAAAGCAGCTTTAGCCGCATAATTATTGTTGTTTCAGTAATGCAAAAAGCGCCCATTTGGGCGCTTTTTTGTTTTCTGGTGCTGAAAAGTCAAAAATACTAAAAAATACGCGCCGATTTGGTATATAATCCTCAGATGTGATTTATTTCTATCAATGTAAGTATATTTATTCATGAATATTGTAATTAAAACAGAAGAACAAATAGAAAAACTACGTGTTGCAGGAAAGTTGGCTGCAGAAGTTTTAGAGATGATTGGAGCCTACGTTGTTCCTGGTGTAACGACAGATGAGCTAAATAGTATTTGCCATGATTATATTGTGAATACGCAAAATGCCATTCCTGCGCCATTAAATTATCATGGGTTCCCTAAGTCGGTTTGTATTTCAGTTAATCATGTCGTATGTCACGGGATTCCTTCAAATAAGAAACTCAAAAAAGGTGATATCGTTAATATTGATGTAACGGTGATTAAAGATGGCATGCATGGAGATACCAGCAAGATGTATTTTGTTGGCGGCGAGAATAAAGCATCTGTCTTGGCAAAGCGTCTTGTTGATATCACTCAGGCATGTTTATATAAGGGGATTCAAAATGTAAAACCTGGGAATACTTTTTTGGATATTGCCGAGGCGATTGAAACACATGCGCATAAGCATAACTTTTCGGTGGTAGAGATATTTTGTGGCCATGGTATTGGTGAGGTTTTTCATGAAGATCCACAAGTCCTGCATTATGTTCCTTCAAGTGCACGTGAGAAAGAGCGTCTAGCAATCGAGCTCAAACCCGGTATGGTTTTTACAATTGAGCCTATGATTAATGCTGGAAAAAAACAAGTAACTATCTTGAAAGATGGTTGGACAGCGGTTACTAAAGATAAGAGTTTATCAGCTCAGTGGGAGCATACTTTGGCTGTTACTGATACTGGATATGAAATCTTTACTTTGCGCCAAGAAGAGATTGATAAAGGCAGTATATAACAACTTGGATAGAGATGATGCTGACACAAAAAAAAGTCAATGAAGTTTGTCAAATGTTAAAGCGAGACGGTAATGGGATTACTATTGCAAAGGTACGCGCGCTTTTAGATAAACGTTATTCTTTTTTTACACTCGCAGATAAAGTGATCTTATTTAACAATGACCCTAAACTTGCACAAGAAGTCGCAGATAAAGAGCTTAAGCTCATCGAAAGAGCAGATAAGGGCCTCTTTGAGCATACCTATGATGCCATTGAGTCAGCAGATAAAACCTTAGATTTAAAGCTAGATGATAAAAAGTCGGTTAGTCTTTTATTGGCGGAATCGCTACAAAATTATATTGATCAAAGTATTGAAAAAAATACCAATACGCATCAGGCAAAAGCAAAAAAAATTCAGCTGAATAATGATCATATGGAAGTGCAGTATTTTGGACTTCGTGCTAGATATCAAAAGCTTCTGAGTCATTATAATACACTGAAAGATGAGCATTATCATTTAGAGCAGGCGTTTCAAAACCTAAAAGCAGGCAAGCGTACATTTGAGGATGAAAATGCTGATAAAGAGCGAAATACAATTGTACAAATGCGCGATGTGAATTTGCAGTTGTCTTTATTAAAAGGTGAATGCTGTGCAGGTTATGATCCAAAGCATAAGCAAATTGTTGTCAAGTTGCCGGCAAAACATAAGTTAATAAAAGAACTTGAAAAGGGTGTTAGAAGCATACATTTGCGTGCAAATGCTGTGTATGACTTTGCTTCTAAATTATGGCTATTAGATAGCTTTGAAGCGAAGACGATTAATCTTTTAACGCGGAATAATTTTGTTATTTCAAAAGAGCTGGCCTTGGTTTTAAGATATCTTGAATCCCAGCAGAATCAAAATGAAGGTTAAAACATTAAAACGACATATCAAGATAAAGGCCAAAGTAAATAATAACTGAGCTACCAAGCACTGAGGCGCATACCAACGTTACTTTTTTAAGTGCAGATTTCTTAAGCATATATCTCCTCAAATAATACTTAACGAATAGCTGACTGTATTTTATACGCCCATTCAGGTTGATAGTCAATCGTTTTTTATTTAATTTTCAACCACTTTTTGAGTTTTTCTTCAGCCTTCAAAACATGCTTTTCTATGCGTGGAAAGCGATGAAGCAGCTTGTGAAGCCAGTTTCGCACACTTTCAAAGGTCCAAGATAAGACGATAATGCCCGCAAATAAAAAAACAAACCCTGGAATGATAGGTAGTATGGCGCCGAGTAAAGCAAAAGCAAAAAGAACAACTGCAAGAAGGATCAATACAATTCGCTTCAGCATCTAAATTAGCCAGAAAGAGGGCTGAACTCTAAAAGGTAGGCCTCATAGCCTTCCTTTTCTAATTCGCTAACAGGGATAAATCGAAGTGAGGCAGAGTTAATGCAATAGCGTAATCCTGTTGGTTCAGGGCCATCATTAAAAACATGTCCCAAGTGTGATTTGGCAATTGTAGATTTTACCTCAACGCGCTTAATAAAGAAAAAGCTTCTATCTTCATGTGTTGTTAGCGCACTTGGCTTGATTGGTTTAGTGAAGCTTGGCCAGCCTGTGCCTGATTTGAATTTGTCTTTAGAGCTAAAAAGCGGCTCACCTGATACAATATCAACATAAATTCCCTCTTTGGTATTATCCCAATAGGCGTTATCAAATGCTTTTTCAGTAGCGCCGTTTTGCGTCACTTGATATTGAAGGTCGCTTAAGGATTGAAGTCGTTTTTGCTTTTTATCTGCAGTTAAATCACTATATTCATTAGCCATGGCAAACCCAAATGATAATAATAGCAAAAGATTCGATAGGGTAACTGATTTTACTTTCACCATTATTCACGCTGATAGAAACATTTGTATCTTAGAGTATATCGTGCGTTTATAAAAGTGCTTAACTTTTATAGCAGGTGATGTAATTTTAGCATGCTTGCGAAATATTTTTTCTTTGTGATGAGTGCTATTTTTTCAATAACCTTAAGCTATTAAATACAACCAATAAAGAGGCGCCCATATCAGCTCCAATTGCCATCCAGATGCTAGCCAGCTCAAATAAGGCTAAAAGGATAAACAGCGCTTTTATGCTTAAAGCAAAGGTAATATTTTGCTGAATAATGCGTTTAACTCGCTTTGAATGTTTGATGATCCATGGCAGCTTTCGCATATCATCACTCATCAAAGCAATATCGGCTGTTTCAATAGCAACATCACTTCCACCTTGCCCCATTGCAAAGGATAAATCAGCGCGCGCAAGTGCAGGGGCATCATTAATTCCATCACCCACCATGGCAACATAATGATGTTCTTTTTTAAGTGATTCTATTTGTGTGACTTTATCTTGTGGTAACAGTTCAAAGTAGACTTCTTTAAGATTGGCTTTCTTAGCAATAAACTTTGCAGCACCTTTGTTATCACCTGTTAAAAGCGCGGTAGAGATATGCTCATCATTAAGTGCTTTAATAACGGCAGGGGCACTATCTCTTAACTGATCAGCAACGGCAAACAGGCCAAGAACATGATCATTATTGCCGATGATTAAAAGGCTATGGCCTGAGGATTCAAGTTCAAGTATTTGCTGGTGAAATGCCTTTAATTCATCTTGTAGTTTCATTTTTTCATGAAAGTACTGATGAGATCCAATCCATATAAGCTGGTTATCAACATAACCTTGAATGCCTTTGCCTTTGATCACTGAGATATCGTGTGCTTCAAATTGAACTTTGATGTTTTGTGCTTCAACTGCCGCAAAGATCGCATGTGCAAGGGGATGATTATTTCCCTTTTCTAATGAAGCAGCTAATGCTAAAAGTGTTTGATCATTGTATGTGTTTGAGATATTTATAATGTTTGTGATTGAAGGCTTGCCCTTAGTAATCGTCCCTGTTTTATCAAATGCAATGGCTTTGATTTTAGCAGCGAGCTCAAGGAAGTTTCCACCTTTAATAAGTACGCCATTACCAGCGGCAGCCGAGAGGCCTGATACAATGCTAACGGGCGTTGAGATAACCAAAGCACACGGGCAAGCGATAACTAAAATAACAAGTGCTTCATAAATCCAGCGATACCAATCACCTGCAAAGAATAAAGGTGGAATGATCATCACTAAAAAGGCAAATAACATCATCAATGGGGTATAGTATTTGGCAAAGCTTTCCACCCACATCTCAGATGTAGCGCGGTTTGCTTGAGCCAGCTCAACTTGGCGAATAATGCCAGCAAGTGTGGAGTCATTGGCAAGTTTAGTGACTTTAGCATACAATAGCCCATCCTCATTTAAGCTCCCAGCATATAGCTTATCATCCTTTTTCTTTGAAATTGGAAGTGACTCACCGGTAATGGGTGCTTGATTAACAAAGCTCTCTCCTTTAATGACAGTAGCATCAAGGGGAATCCTTTGGCCAGGTTTAATGACGATGGTGTTGCCAATATTTACCTCAGAGACCGCTTTTGATGTAAGATCTTTATGATGGTTGCAATAGACATCTGCAGTATCAGGTGCAACCTCTAAAAGTGCTTGAATTGCCTTTCTTGCCCGTCCAACGCTCCATGATTCAAGTAAAGTGGCAATGGAAAATAGAAAGACAATCATTGCTGCCTCTAACCATTGGCCTAAAAACATAGCGCCTACTACGGCAATACTCATCAAAAGATTAATATCTGGGCGTAGCCTTTTCAGTGATAGAAGCGCCTTAGGGTAGATATACCAGCCGCCGATAATAAGAGCGCCAAGGTAGAAAATAACAGAAATAACAGGCTGGGCATGTGTTTGCCCTTCATCACCTACTAAAGCATGTAAAAAGCCATGCATGCTGCCATGCACAAGATAGCCAATAAGTAGAGACAATCCAGCGATAACAGTGAGTATTGTTCGCATATTTCTATGCCAGAAGCTTTGAGTTTCATCTTGTTGTGACTCATATTGAGACCAAATAACAAAGCGATAACCTGTTGATTTTAGCTTTTTTTCCAGCTCTTTTTGGGAAAAGTTTTGTGCATTATGTACTGTGAGCTTTCCTTTTAATAAATTAAACTGAAGTAAAGTATCATCTTTGACATAAGGCAAAAGTGCGCTTTTCACTACAGCCACCTCATCGGCACAGTCCATGCCATAGATTTTATACTCAATCATTTTGATGCATCCTTTTTATTACTTTGAGTTTTTGTAGTTAAGTGTGATTTATCACTGTAATGCTGATACATATCCTCTAAAATACAGCGAATATGATCATCAAAGATATGATAATTAATCTGTTTTCCATTTCTTTCAGAAAAAAGCAGTTTGGCCGTTTTTAAAAGCTTGAGATGGTGGCTGACAAGTGGCTGAGAAATCTCTAGCTCTTTAACCAACATAGAAACAGACTGAGGCGCTTTTAGGCATAAAAAAAGTATCTTTAAGCGGTTTGTCTCCCCCATTAAGTGGCAGACATTTGCAATGGTTTCCATTGTTTGTAGAGTGTTTTTATCCATGATCAAATCAAATAAGTTTTATATAAATAAAAATTTATATCTAAGAAAGGCTAATGTCAACATATAAATATTATTTTATGTGTTTGGTTGTAATGGCTGCATTTTTTGCTAAATGGTAATTTGACAATAGTAGTAAATTTATTCATACTTTTAATATGATTTTTATGCGGTATTAGGTGTAATAATATGAGTGTTGAAAGATTAACAATATCTATTCCATCAACTCAGTTTGAGTTTCTGGAGGAGTATGGAAAAGTGATACAAAAGGGGAAATCCAAGGTGATTCAAGAGGCATTAAAACTTTTGCAAGAAAAGCACCTAGAGCAATGTTATAAAATGGCAAATAGTGAAATTGAGAAGGGCTTTGAGTCAACAGCGAATGATGGGTTGAGTGATGAAGCGTGGTGATATTTATTATTTAAACCTTGATCCCACTATAGGTAAAGAGATTAAAAAAATACGACCAGCTCTTATTGTTAGCAATAATGCAAACAATAAATTTTCAGAGACTATTACAGTTGTGCCGATTACTTCAAATATAAAAAAGGTATATCCATTTGAAGTTCTTCTTAAGAAAAGTGAATCTAGCTTGCCAAAAGACTCAAAAGCACAATGTCAGCAAATAAGAACTGTATCAATTGAACGGATAAGTGGAAAAATGGTTGGTCGCTTGAGTGATCTATTGATTAGCGAGATTAACGAAGCAATTAAGCTTCATTTGTCTTTAGAATGAAATAGCTAAAGAGCAGAGCCCAATCATCATGCGAAGAAAACATGCTTTAGATACAGTCAATAAAGCTTTTTTAAGATGTATTAGCATTTAAAACAGCTGCAAAAAAGCAGAACAAAGATACAATAATAGGGATTATAACGGTACAATAAAGCCATTTTAAAGAGTAAAGAAATTACATAATTATAACAATGGTGAGTCACACAAAATTAAAAGCGCTTTATCTGTGTTTTAATGAAAAATTTGGTAACCATATTACGGTATCTGGTATTAAACGGATTTTAACACAACATGGTTTTGGCAAGGGTAATCTAAAAGTAAGTTCATTGAAACAGGCGCTTGATGCACTCAATTTAGAGGCAAATGCAGCGATTGATTATGAGGCATTCTGCCAGATTTTTGCTAAAGAAGATTTAACCTTTTATGAAAAGCTGTGTAAAGGGGCGCTTGTTGTGCCTAGGTTTAAAGTTTTCACACAAGATATTGAGGCTATTTATCATCAATTGAAAACGGTAACCAAAGGGGCTGTTGCAAGTTATATTCCAGAGCTAAAACATGTTGAGAAGGATGCTTTTTCAATTTCTGTGTGCACGGTTGATGGTCAAAGCTTTCAAATTGGTGATAATAAGCGCTTTTGCATGCAGTCTATGATTAAGCCTGTGCTATATGCACTTGCATTAGAAGAAAAAGGGCTTAAGCATGTGCATAAACATGTTGGTAGAGAGCCAAGTGGACATGGCTTTAATGAGTTAACGCTAAATGCAGAAGGTTTGCCACATAATCCAATGATTAATGCAGGGGCAATCATGTCATGTTCGATGATTCAGGCAAAAAAAACGCCAGCAGCAAGGTTTAAATGTATTGTTGATGCATTAGAGCGCTTAAGCGCTAGTGACAAAATCACTTTTAACAATGCGGTGTATAACTCTGAAAAAGATACCGCTGATCGCAATTATGCTTTAGGTTATTTTATGCGTGAACATCAGGCATTTCCAAAAGGCACTGATTTACAAAGGACGCTAAATTTATATTTCCAAGCCTGCTCAATTGAGCTAAATGTTGAGATTTTAGCAAATATTGCGGCAAGCTTTGCTGGAGGGGGTAGAAATCCCATCACAAACACACAAGTATTTTTGCCTGAAACAGTCAAAAATTGCCTTTCATTGATGTATTCCTGTGGTATGTATGATTATTCAGGAGAATGGGCATTTTCCATTGGTTTGCCAGCAAAAAGTGGTGTATCGGGTGGTATTTATATTGTTATTCCAGGCGTGCTTGGTATGGCAATTTACTCACCGAGACTTGATAAGCTTGGCAACTCTTATCGTGGTATTGAAGTATGTAAAGCACTAGTTGAGGCCTATAGTGTGCACAATTTTGATAGTATTTTGCGTTGTGCTGGTAAATTGGATTTAAGCGTATAAGTATGCAAAAAGCTAAGATAGATTATTTAGTATGCCAATAAATATTGACTTCAAAACCAGAAGGGTGGCGGTTTGAAAAGATAACCTTTCCACCTGTTAAGCTAACAAGCTCGTGCACAATCGCAAGCCCAAGGCCATAGTGATTTTTATGCTGTGCCTTGTTGCGTGTGAAGCCGAGCTCTTGAAGCTTATTTAAATCGTCAGGTTTAACGCCTGGGCCATCATCATAAACAGTGAGTATAATGAGTTTTTTTCGTTGCTCAAGCTTAAGGTACACATTGCTAGCAAACCGAAGGGCATTATCAACAAGGTTTGTAACAATTCGACTCAGCACAGAGACGCTGCTATGAAGGACAACGGGTTTTTTAGACTCATTATAATGTAAGGGGTAGTCCTGATCTTGATAGTTTTCTTGTAAAGTTAGAAGAAGCAAATTTAAATCAACTTTTTTATCACTTTGCTTTGAGAGGGTTGCAAGCGTTAAAAAATCACTGATGGTTTGACTTAATAAGTCAATATCTGCAATGGTTTTATTTACCTCAGGCAGGTTGTCTGCTTCAAGTTTTTCCATGCGAAAGCGCATTCTTGATAATGGTGTTTTAAAATCATGTGCGATTGAGGATAAGAGCTCAGAGCGTGTGTTTGTCAGGTTTTGAATCCTAAGTTTAAGCTCCTGAAACAATGCATCTGGACCTGTTAGTATGCTAGCATAAAGTGCAGGGTCATTTGGAATGCCCAAGTTCTCAAGCATTTTTCGACTTAAATGAGTTAATCGGTACATGCGATAGGTGAGAAAGCAGGCAATAAGTAATAACAAGGCAATTAACAGTATGATGGCAAATTCAGCAGACATTGTTGAAAAAAAGTAATGATAGTTTTTGGTTACTCTGATATCAAGCCATAAGCCATTGCGTATAAATACCGAAAAATGGTGCTCTGCTTGATCATGGTGGACAATTTTTTCTTCTAAATCCAGCGCATTTTTAATGGTATAATCGGGGGTATATTTTGGCTTAGAAGATAGAGCAAGATTCAAGGTGATTCGTTGAATTTTAAGTTTTGAGAAGTGTTTGTTATCAAAGGTAACTAAAAAGTTCTTTAAATCTTCATCTTCACCGTATTTAATAATCTTTGCAATTTCCCATGCGATCTTATGGTGTAGCTCTTCATGGACATCGCGCTCAATTTCATCAAAGGCCGAATAGAAGAGATAGAATATACTGAAGATACTCAGAAGAATAAAAATAAGTAAGAGGATAAGCGAGTGATATTTGCGCTGCATATTATACCTGCTTTTTCTGTACAGGTGCGTTTAGAATATAACCCTGACCATGTTGTGTTAAAAGCAGTGTGGGCTTTTTGGGGTTCTTCTCTATTTTTTTACGCAATATCCCCACGCGGACATCAATAGAGCGGTCATAGACATCGCGCTGTTTATGTTTGGATGCATCTAATAAAAAATCACGAGACAAAATTCTATTTGGATGTTCTAAAAAAGTTTTAAGTAGTTGTGCATCTGCGGTAGATAGTGGCACTTCAGTATCACTACTGTGAAGCATGGAGTCTCTTGTGTCAAACTCCCAGCGTTCAAAAGCGTATACCAGATCATTAAGTTGCATCTCTGGACTACGAAGCCTTCTATGAATAGCCTCTATTCTCGCAATAAGTTCATGTGTGTTAAACGGCTTAACCAGAAAGTCATCAACGCCTGATTTAAAGGCAAAAAGCCTTTCGTGTACATCTTCTGATGCAGTGATCATAATAACTGGAATGTTTGAAATTTGGCGTATTTGCTGACACAGTTGAATACCGTCGGTTTCTGGCAGCATTAAATCTAAAATGACAGCGTCAAATTTTTTACGTTGAATCGTTTGTAATACATGTTGTGTATGATTTAGCGCAGTTGAGTCTATATTAAAACGAATTTTAAGCGTGCTTTGTAGGCTTTCGGTGATGCCGATATCATCATCTACAATCAGCACATGTTGGATAGGGGTTCTTGAATCTATCATAGTTTATTGTCCGCATTTTTTTCCTTCTCTACGTATTATATAAGCATAGCGGCTCGAAAGTGTTAGTAATTTTATGAAGAATATACATAAAATTTTCATATCTACATAATTTCATTGCAAATCTTTTAGACACTTGAAAAGTAGTTTGTGTGAATTCAAGATGGGGGAAGGATGCACGATTATTTACAAAGTATAAATGCACAAAGTGAAAGTTTCTTGCAAATTATTAAGCCATTGATGTCAATAGGAATTCAATTTGTTGCAATCCATGAAATCTCAATTACGGGAGAGTTTCGTTATTTAAGTAGCAACCTTGAGTTTTCCGATGAGTATTTCAAAAACAAAATGGCAAAAAAATCAAATTTGTGGTTATGTCCAAGCTTATTTACCAAATCAAATGATCAAAGCCGCTATAGTTTTAGTACTGCCCAACTGAGCAATTTTTCTGATGAGTACGTTAACTACTTAAAGCAAAAAGCTTTGGGTGCTTATTACTACATAGAGTCGTTTAATAATAAAGTAAGAGTGTATAGTTTTTACTACAATCAAAAAGCGTCAAATCTTCAAAGGTATAATTCATTATTCACTTTCCCATTGATAGAGGCCTTTATCAGCGATCAGCAAAGCATGATTGAGCGTTTATTTAATCAGCTGGATAAAAAAAGAGTTAGCGCATGTGGCATCAGGATGAGTAATGATATTTCAAAAGAATACAAAGCATTTTTGGCACAGGGAAAACTTGGCAGACAAAAAGTTCGATCGTGTAAAATTCACCAGCTTATTTGCGAATTACCCACATTGAAATCTGTTGCTTATGAAGTTGGAAAAACTGAACGAACTATTCAAAAGTATGTCTCTGAATTAAAAGAACACTTTGAGGTAGGCTCACTGAAGCAGCTGAAACAGGTTTTGCATAATGAACTAGGCTATTAGCGATTAAAATTTAGGGGAGTGTGAATGGGGTTTTCTCGAGAAAAACTACAAAAGAGATTGTCTCTTTTGAATGTGGAGAATGTGTTAAAGATAACAAAGTTTCCAAATGGTTATCAAGTTGCATCTTTGAATATGTTAGATAAGCTTGATAATGCCTATCTGGGGCAGTTAGTGGAGCGTATTCATAAAAGCAGGATTACAGGCGTCTATTTATTTTCTGAATTAGTGGAGGCATTTGATTTATCATCAAACACATTAAATGAAAGTATTTATGTGATTCTAAATAATCGCTATCAGAATTTTTTACTTTATAAGTTCTATCTAAATCGGAGGTTAAACCACACGCTAAAGCTTTACTATCACTTCTCTCAGCTTGCTGATTTATGCTATAAGGAGGCAAATAGCTTTTATCAAATGAGAATGACACTAACAGCAAACCCGTTAGAGAGCGCTGTGGTAGAGCTACAAGATCAATATACTAATGAGGCACTAACTCATAATGTGGCAGGCTTTTTATACCAAAATGCATTGACCAATATGCACTTAATGAATCTGCCAAAGCATTATCATCAATGTTTATATTTGTTGTCACAGTATAAAAGTGTTGAGAGTATTGCGCTTGAAATGGATGTCAATAAGCGCAAGGTCTACTACTGGGTTTCGTATCTAAAAAGAAAATTTAACTGCTTTCATTTACAAGAATTGGTGGATTTTGCGCATACAATCTATCCAGTGTTATTCAAGCTATGTCGAGAGAATCAGTATATGCTATAAAAGGCGACTGACAAACTGTAGTGAAATCCAGATAAAAATATTACTCAATAAATAAAATACACTGAAGGTAAATACACGATTATTAGGAAATGCACTAAATAGACGATCAATACAGGCGGCAATGATAAAAGAGTAGCTGATCAAAGATAGAATCTCATAGGTAAAATAAAATAACTGAATGGTTAGTGTATTGGTGATGTCATAATAAGAGAGCCAATAAAATGCCCCTGAGATCAGGCAAGTCGCGATAAAAAAGAAGCCAATTGCAAGGTGCGTTCTTCTGGTTTGGGTCACAAGAACCCCAAATAAAATAAGAATGATAAAGGCTAAAATAATCACAATTGACATTTGGTAAATCGATAGTGGCTCGTAGGTTAGAATAAACCAGTGAATGTTTGCAGCATCGATAGAAATATAAAACACATAAATGATAATAACAAGGATAAGGAGTCTAACAAAGGCTTTGTAATGTTTTACCAAGTGAAAAATATTGATAAAAAGATGATCTGAGATGCGTTTTATTGGCCGCTTTAATGAGCGAGGGAAACTTGCTAAAAAAACTAAAAAAAGATTAATCGCACAAAAAATGCTTGAAACGATCAGCAAAGAGTGTGTGCTTAAATCTTCGGCCTCTAACACAACAAAACTAAGCTTAAAAGCAGTGGTAATAATGCTTGCTACGATTCCATTAATCAATGCAAGCATCAAAAATCGCCACTTTTTAGGCGTAATACGCCAGATGTTAATACACAAAAGTACAAAGGCTGCGTTATAGAGAGACATCGCAATAACAGAGAGCAGCATGACAAGAAAGGTTAAGAAAAAATAAAGTAATATCAAACTGACTAGTTGAATGCCAAATGTATAAAACAAAAGCTGTTTGTGGCTGACGCTTCCTGTCAGTGTATGCAAAAATGGCAAGATGAAAAAGCCCAGAGAATACAGGCTGACAATCATAAAAAACAGCGTGCTTTGATACAGATATAAATCATAATAAACATCATGAAGTGCGATTTCTCGGATGATGTAGATGGTGTAAAGCATAAAGCTCACAGCAGAGAGAAAAAGCGTCACAAAAAGCAAGAAAACATTCACCCAAGGATGTTTAGAGTAAGATGCAAACATCTAGTCCTCCTTCTGGGCGGTTGTAAAGTGTAATCGCTCCACCATGAATATCAATAACCTCTTTAGTGATTGAAAGACCAAGCCCATTGCCCTTTATGCTGGAGGAGCCAGTATAAAATGGATTAAAGACATTCTTAATTTCAGCTTTGGGGATGCCTGGCCCATCATCCATAATGTTAATTTGTAAATGTCTTGGTGCATTTGGGTTGTTAGTGAGAATAACCTCAACGTGCTTACCATGCTTAAGCGCATTGTTAATCAGGTTATTAATTGCGCGCTTGAATGCGGCTTTTTTAATGTCAATTTCAATATCCTCATCGAGCATATTAACAAAGCGGATCTGTCTTCCATCTTCAAGATAGGCACTAATACATTCCTCAAAAAAATCACTAATATTTGTGGGCTCAAATTGAATGCCACTTAGCCAGTTATCCTTAGAAAATAAGACTAAATCATCTAACATTTGGTTGATCTCTTTAATATCGCGTTGATCGAGCTTATCCAGTTTACCATATTCTTTTAATCTTCTGGCTTGCATTCTGGCAAGTGGGGTACGGATGTCATGACAAGTCATGGCAAGAAGCTTATTTTGATACTTTAATACATTAGTAATGCGCTCTTGCATAAAATCAAATGTCTCTGCAGCTTGTTTGGTAAAAAGTCCTTTGTGAATATGAATGGGGCTTGCCTGCATACGCATACCCATATCTTGTGCAAATCGCTGAAACTCAAAAAATGGCATACTCCATTTAATTTGGATCACAGCGATAAAAATAAGAACAAGTAGCACGATAATAACGATCCCAAAGGTTGCACTTAATGGAGTATTTAGCTGGTATTTTGAGTAATAGATAATATTTAGCCAGTTACCACTTTCGTTTAAATAGCTATCACAGCGGTGCACAGGCGTTTGTATTTGCTTTAATAGTGCTGAGATTCCAAGGGAGGTGCAGGCAGGCGAGTCTGAAAAAAATGCAAAGCGATCGGTTAAGTTATAATGTGAATCAGTGTTAATAAAGGTGCCAATATCAAATACCTTTAAACTCGAGAGTTGGGTGTTTGTGATACTGCTATAGCTTTGGATGGAGGATGACTTGGTGAAATTCACCCCTTGATAAATATAATAGCTGGTATAGATAAATTGAATAAGAATAATCGCAAAAGCAACGGCAAGGCCGATATTAAAAAGAAGCTTTTGTGCGCGAATAACCTTGCGTAGACTAACGTTCATCTTCTAAATTCATTAAATACCCAGAGCCTTTGATTGTCTGAATATAGCTATTTTTGTGACTAGGATCAATATCTAACATTTTTCTTAAGCGGCTAATACGTATATCAATGGTGCGATCAAATTCTTCAAAAGGGCGCTTAAGTAAATCTTCAAAGGTTTTTTGTCGTGATACAGCTTTGCCATTGTGGTGATATAAATATTCAAATAACTCAAACACGGCTGGGGTAAATTTAACCTCAGTTTCATCATTATAAGTAATCATTCGTTTACTGAGTGATATTTGCCAAAATTTTGTTTTTATGGTGCCTGAGCCCTGTGGGTGATTATTTTGATGGCGTCTTAATACCGCTTTGATTCTAACCAGCACTTCACGTGTTTCAAAAGGCTTGGTAATATAATCATCAGCGCCTACCTCAAGCCCTAAAATTCGATCAAAAGCCTCTCCAGCCGCAGAGAGGAAAATAACGGGGACATCAGAGGTTTTTCTAAGGGCTTTACAGACCTCTAAGCCATCAATTTCAGGCATCATGACATCTAATAATATCAGTGAGAAATTCTGTGTCTGAAACTCATCTAAAAATGTGTGTCCACTGTTATAGACTACCGTCTGATAGCAGTTTCTCTCTAAATAGGCAGAAATCCCATCAGCAATATCACGATCATCATCAATAATTGCAATTTTTTCCATAAGATAATAAGCTTGGTCAACTGGCTTCTATTAGTAATCATAGACTGGAA
This sequence comes from Fangia hongkongensis FSC776 = DSM 21703, assembly GCF_000379445.1. Lineage (GTDB taxonomy): Bacteria > Pseudomonadota > Gammaproteobacteria > Francisellales > Francisellaceae > Fangia > Fangia hongkongensis. Next base: position 6,918 of record NZ_KB902271.1, on the reverse strand, counting down.
TGAGAGAATATCAAAATTTATTATGGCGTGCTAGTCTTGATAAGCTGTGCTCTCTAGCGGCTTTCGTCATGGTTTGTTTTCTCTAAAGTGGCGTAAGTTTGAAAAGCCTGAAAACCAAGAGGTTGGTGCAGATGAAATGTATGAAACACCACCTTTGTTGCGCTAATGTTTTAATCTACCTAACATTAAATTTTAAGTGGCTCAGCGATAAAGTTTTTAGCTAACTCAATTCCTTTTTTAAATCCTTGATTATAAGCATCGCGCATACCTTGCTCTGTTGCTTTCGTATAATCAACCCCTATTTCCTTCAAATCAAAATCAGGGTAGATACAATAAACTTTTTTAGCTTGTACAGTTTCTTGGCTTAGTAAGGTTGTTTGAAACAAATCATTGTAACAATGCAATGGATCAGAAGAGATAACAATGATTGCTTCAAACTGATTTTGTTGTGCTAACTCTAAAGCAGGACATGAGCAAGTATAAGAACCATCAATAAAAGCTTTATCATTAACCCATGCAGGGGTTTTCCAAGCATGTAACATCCGTGTTGAAGCGTAAACAACCTCATTGAAATTATCAAACGTTAATGTTTCATTACTCGCATCTTCTTTTGAACTAAAGAGCACTTTTTGCAAGTTTTCTTTTACCCAGCTTGTATCTTTTTTTAATGCTTGTATTAATAACTTTCTACCTAGTTTTCTCGCGCCATTACCTTGTGTGAGTATCCTTGCTTCTTCAGTTATCACTTCACTAGTTGCAACGAGTAATTGAGCACAGTTGTTATTAAATATCACACTTTTGATAAGTTTTCCATAGTGATCAATACTATATAAAACGACATCACTCATATTAAGCTTTTCTGATTTTTGAGCAACATTTATCCAATAATCAACACCTATCTCCCGTGACTTTTTTACAGCAGCAAGTCCTCCTGAGAGTGTTGATGACGATGAGCATGCATAGGTGTTGGCATATATCCCTTTTTCTTCTAAAGCACTTAAAACACCATGAGCAAATACGCCTTTCAAGGTTCCTGATGCTATTGCAACTGCTATTTTCATTCGCTTATTCTCCATTTGTTAAAATATTCTAAGACAAATCAAGGGTTAATCTTCTCTAAAGTCACATAAGTTTGAAAAGCTTGAAAACCAAGAGATTGGTATAAATCAAATGCATGATAGTTTGTAACAGCAACGATAATAAGTCTTTTAAGTTTTAATTGCTCAAAAGCGAAATGGGCCGCGTAGCTAATAAGTGCTTTGGCAATGCCTCTATTTCGGTAATTACGATGAACACCAACAGCATTAAATCGACCAATGTCTCCATGCCAATGAATGCCCAAATCACCAACGGCGATCCCCTCTAAATAAGCCACAAAACGCATGGCCTTGTTTCTTTGGCAGAGGGCTTTATATTCTTTTACATGTGACAGTAGGAAATCCCGCTGCTCACGATCACTGCCATAGTGCCAATTGGCATCAAAGTGAATCTCACTGTAATCATCCCATGAATCAGTGGTTTTTCGTGGTGTGATAAGAAGGTTTAAATGACAGCTAAAGGGCTTAAATTGTGCTTTATCCATCGCTAAAGTGGGTCATTTCACACAGTTTAAAACCGGCTGTAATAAAAGCATCTGCATTTGGTTTAGTTTGCCGATCCCAACTAAAGGCATAATGCTGTAGTTTTTGGCTAGAGAATGCATGGTTAAAAGTGTCTATCCACCTTGCATAATCAACTGTTTGTGGCGCACTTGGGAATATAAGATAGTTTCCCCAGATAAAATCAGGGCGATGTTTTGTACAAATTTGAATAAAGCTGCCATGGTTTATAATGTTGGTAGTTTCAGTATACTCAATGAAGTTTGTTTTAATGGCAAGATTGGTTAATTCCATATACTGCTGTTCCTTGAGTCTTTCTTTCACTGATTATTGGCTTTTCCCTCGAAGATCAATCGGCCAGATATCAACCACAATATCATTTTCTATGATATAAAACTGATCAAAAAGATTAATGGTAGGATCGCAATGTGGAACAATCATCTCAACCACTTCGCCATTTTTAGGAAGGTTTTTGCCAGTGAGTTTACCATGTTCATCACCAAAATAGTCCCAGTCATAATAAAGTGCATTATGCGGTGCAATAACCTTTGGTTTTGTTGGGTCTTTATAGAGGGCTTTAAGTCCTGCATCAACTGTTACGTGTGTTGAGTGATTGTCACTAATGACTGTTGATAAAAGGGTCATCACAGGTAAAAAATGCGCTTGATTTTGTTCGATATCAAAATACTCTTTATCCATCACAGTATAAGATCCAGGTTGAATCTCATTGACACTTTCAAGTGTCAGATCAATGCTGTAGGTTCCTGTGCCAGAGCCGGTTTGTATTAAATCATTAACGCCTATTTGATCCATTAGTGCTTGTTTAATATTGCCAGCTTGATTGAGTAGTAACTTTGAGGCATTTTCACGCGCTTTAAATGTGTTAATATGCTGGAAGTGTCCTGCGTAGCATTGAATGCCTTTAAGGAATAGAAAATCAAGCTTGTGTGCATATAGCCCAAGCTCAAGCGCTTGATCAAATGTGCAGCCAGTTCTCCCAATACCTGAATCAATGTCGATAATCACATTGATGGGTTGGTTGATGGATTTCCCAAGTATGTTTAACTGATCAAGGTTTGCCTTGTTATCACTGACAATCATCGTATCAGCTTGTAGCTTATAGAGCTGAGCCAACTTCTCTAACTTCAACTGACTGACAACAGGTGAGGTAATAAGAATGCCTGTAATGTTGGATTTAGCTAATACTAAGGCTTCCGATACTTTGGTTGCACAAATCCCAATGGCACCTTCATTTAATTGCAGTTTGGCAAGTTTTGAGCATTTATGTGTTTTAGCATGAGGGCGGACATTTTTGCCATGCGCGCGCGCTTTATTCTGCATGGTGCGAATATTGTTAACAAGCTTATCTTTATCAATAATAAGTGCTGGAGTATCAAGCTTTGATTTATGTATCCCGATCATTAAGGGAATCCTTTTGTTTAGTTCTCTTTATCTTGTGTGAAAAGGGCATCGATAAAATCTTTTGATTGGAACGTGCGTAAATCATCTATTTTCTCACCGATGCCAATATAGCGAATAGGCGTTTTAAGGCGCTTAGCAATAGCAAAAATCACGCCACCTTTGGCTGTGCCATCCATTTTAGTTAAGGCAATTCCCGTAACAGGGATGGTTTTATTAAATTCCTCAGCCTGCATAATGGCATTTTGTCCGGTGCCAGCATCAAGTACAAGCATCACTTCATGTGGCGCACTTTGGTCTAGCTTCCCCATTACCCTTGCGACTTTTTTCAGCTCTTCCATTAGGTTGCTTTTTGTATGTAAACGTCCTGCGGTATCGGCAATGACAATATCAATGCCTCGAGACTTGGCCGCTTCAACAGCATCAAAAATAACAGAAGCGCTATCAGCGCCAGTATGTTGTGCAATAACAGGGATATTATTTCTATCTCCCCACACTTGAAGCTGTTCAACAGCCGCAGCTCTAAAAGTATCCCCAGCTGCTAAGATAACAGATTTGCCTTGCTGCTCAAATTGTTTAGCCAATTTGCCGATGGTGGTCGTTTTTCCAGCGCCGTTAATCCCAACCATTAAAATCACAAAAGGTTTTTTACTTGTATCAATGATAAGTGGCTGCTGGCAAGGTGTGATAATATCACTTAACTTCTCTTTTAGAAGTGAAGTTAAAGCATCCATGGTTTGTAGCTCATTGCGAGAGACTTTATTTCGAATGGCCTCCATGACCTCCTCAGTCGCTTCAATACCAACATCGGCGGTCAGAAGCTGCATTTCAATCTCATCAATAAGATCTTCATCGATGATTTTCTTTCCAAGAAGAAGCTCCCCAATGCCACCTGAGAGCTTAGAGCGTGTCTTTTTAAGACCAAACTTTAAGCGTGACAGTAAAGAGGTTTTCTCTTTTGGTGTTTCTGCTACTTCTTGATCATTAGAGGGTTGAGTGTCAGAAACTGGGGCTGTAAAACTTTCAGTTTCAGTTTCAGTTTCAGCTTCAGTTTCAGCTTCAGTTTCAAGATCCATCTTTCTTTGAGGTGCACTCGCTTCTGCTTCGATTAAATTAGCATCACTGTCATTCTCTTCATCGTGCGGCAGTTGCTCATCGATGAGTTCTTCAGTATTTATATTAACTTTTTCTTCTAGTTTATTATTACGTTTGAAACGTTTAAAAAGACCCATGTAGACAATCAATTTATTAACTTAACGGCATTGTGCATGATTCACTAAAAATTGGCAACTGTGATAAGAAGAAACTCGATTTGTTTTACTGAATATCGGCGTGATGATTGTTAAAATAGTAATAGTTTTAATGATAGAAGGTGCTCGGATGCTAAAATCTACATTGTTGATTATTATCGTACTTTTGCTCCTTTTAATGGGACCTATTTGGGTGCTTTGGAAGGGGAATTTAACACTTGGAAAATCCTATAAAGATGCCGATAGGACAAGTGCACATATGGTTGATTCATCAGCTTATCAAGATGAGTCGGTTGTGTTGTTATTTAAGGCAAGAGCATTTAATTGGCGCGGTATGTTTAGTGTGCATATGTGGCTATCGGTTAAAAAGAAAAATGCGCATCAATTTACCACCTATCAAGTGATTGGGTGGAATAAAAATAGAGGAAAACCCTATATCGATGTTTCATATGGCTCACCTGACAAAAAGTGGTTTGATCAGCGTCCTATCCTTGTAAAAGAGCTAACTGGGGTAAGTGCAGATAAGGCGATCAGTCAAATTGAAAGCGCAGTAAATCACTATCCCTATAAGGAGACATATCGGGCATGGCCAGGGCCAAATAGTAATACGTTTATTGATTATATCGTGCGTGATGTGCCAGCACTTTACGAGGCAATGCCACCAGAGGCTTTGGGTAAGGACTACATCAATCAATATACACTCACACAGTTTTCATTGTTTGGTTTGATCGGTTGGAAGATAAGCGCCAAAGGTGTTGTGTGGTCATTATTAGGGCTGAGTTTTGGTATCCGTTGGTCGCCATTTGAGCTGATCATTCCGGGGGTGGGACAAACTTAGATGCTTACAAGATTGAGTTTGCTATCTGAAATGGTATAGTGTTTTTAGATAAAATTAAGGTGTAAAAATATGATATTAATAACAGGTGGAACGGGCTTTATTGGTTCGCATACCGCTATTGAGCTTATTGAGGCTGGGCATAAGGTTGTCATCCTTGATAATTTATCCAACTCACATAAAAAAATGATTGATCGCATTGATGATATTACAGGCTATAAGCCCATTTTTGTTGAAGGAGATATTCGTGATGAAGCGATTTTAAAAGAAGTATTCTCTCAATATGACATCACTATGGTGATTCATTTTGCCTCCCTTAAAGCGGTGGGAGAAAGTGTCTCAAAGCCACTTGAGTATTATGATAATAATGTTGCTGGAAGCTTGAATTTACTTGAGGCAATGAAAGCGGCGAATGTTAAAAATATCGTCTTTAGCTCATCGGCAACCGTGTATGGTGATCCAAAAGAAATCCCCATTACCGAGAACTGTCCAATTGGCATGCCAACCAACCCTTATGGTCAATCAAAGGTGATGGTTGAGAAAATTCTGCAAGATCTTTCAAAAGCGGATAACACATGGTCGATTGCACTATTGCGTTATTTCAATCCAGTTGGCGCACATAGTTCAGGTTTGATTGGCGAGCTGCCAGGCGGGACACCAAATAACCTAATGCCTTATATTACTCAAGTTGCAAGTGGTAAATTAAAGGCGCTGTCTGTCTATGGGGATGATTATCCCACAGAAGATGGCACCGGTGTTCGAGATTATATTCATGTTGTTGATTTGGCAAAAGGGCATTTAAAAGCCTGTGATTATATTCACGATAAAAAAGGGGTGTATATTTGGAATTTAGGCACGGGGAAAGGTAACTCTGTGTTAGATGTCATCAAAACGTTTGAAAAGGAAACAGGGCAGAGCATTCCTTATAACATTACCGCAAGACGAGAAGGTGACATCGCGACATGCTATGCGGATTGTCAAAAGGCCAAAAAAGAGCTGAACTGGCAAGCTGAAAAGGATCTCAGTGATATGGTTAAAGATAGCTGGCGTTGGGAGGAGACACTACTGTCTTAACAAACAGTACCTGTTTCAACAAATAGAATACCTAGGTCATAATGGTATTTTTCCTCAATTGATCACCAAGAGCATAAGCTTCCAGTGGCTTTCTTCTAATCAATATCGAATTCTGAGAAATATTAATATATTTTTCTTGGCTTATTTAACAGACGCTTTCCATTAAGCCTTTGGCTTGTTGATATTCAATTAATATAAATGGAGGTTGTCTCATGTTAGATAATAGTAATAACACTATGATGTCAGAATCACGCTTTAAGTCTTCAGCAAATTTAATGAAAAATTATTATGATTTAGACAATGCATGGTTTGGTTTTTTTGCAGGTGGACAAGCATGGAGCGCTGGACAGTGGCAAGATTTTGTAGAAGCTGCATGGATATTATATAGGAATGTCTTTCGAAATAGCCTAGAGATCATATTATTAGGAGATACAAAAATCAGATCGGACAAAGACCTTTTAACTAGTCGCCCCTGAAAAATTCCTTAAAGCTATATAAGTAGTGTGTTAGCACTTGAAATTTCGCAAGCTAAATTGCAAGATTTATGGTATCAACCATGCAAAACCTTGCAATTTCATGCGTAATAAAGAGCAAAAATTCAAAGAAACCAAAGACCTATTCAAACCAGAATTATCAGAGCAAATTGATCTTTCTCATAAACTTTGCTTATTAGCTGATTTTATTGATTGGGAGAAGCTGGATGATTATCTATCAAACTGCTTTAGTGAACATTCAGGTCGTC
>NZ_KB902270.1 GCF_000379445.1 Fangia hongkongensis FSC776 = DSM 21703 | reverse complement strand
GCCGTATCACGAATACCACTACCATTGTTGCACATATCAATAATCTTTTCTTTTGTCTCAGGAAGCCTGCCTTTTGCTTTATATTCAAGCTGAAAGTATTTGCCACAATCTTGGCATTTATACTTCTGAACTCCCTCAGGGTTTGACTTTATCCTATGCCTACCAGCCTTTACTGTATTATTGGATTTACATAGCCTGCAAGTAACGTCAATTTTTGCCATTTTTGATTGAGCATTTTACACGGAGTTAAGACAAAGTAAAACACTACCCAATGGTTGAAAGAACCTATACCAACTAACTAATTGTATTGGTGGAGCATTAATGTATGGTCAGCTTATAAATCATCTGAGCATATTACAATAAATAAAAATTTAACGAGGAAAGAAACATGGAATATTATAAAATATCAAAAAATACAATGAATTACTTATACAAGAGTCATGGAAGTTTAAAAGATTCACCTTTAGACCAAACCATTCGTACACTTGTGGAACTGAGGGTTTCACAAATCAACGGATGTACTTATTGCATCGAAATGCATATGGAAGAAGCAATAAAATGTGGCATTTCTGAAAATAAGCTAATTGCCTTACCAAGATCAATGGATTCAAATGAATTTAATGACAAGGAACGAGTGTCATTGAAATTTTGTGAACTATTGACACATCATATGCAAATTCACAAAGCAAGAGCTTATTGTCAGGAAATCAAAGAGTATTATACTGATCGAGAGATCGTGGATTTAACAATTTGCATCTCTCTTATGAATGCGTTTAATAGAATAGCTATTAGTTTAAGGTAGCAGTTTTCGCCCAGTCTGTAGGGTGCAGCAATTCCCGTCAAGTTGGTTTTTTTTGAAACATTTTCCAGATTGATGAGGGCCATTCTTGCAATTGAGACAGCGTTAGTATTCAAGGTGTGTTCGTGGAACACTTACCTACCAACTGCCGTAGCAAGGAAGAAAGTATGCTGGAATAAGTGTGATGGATGTATTTCATAATCAAGCATTATTTTGGTGGTTTCGTTTATATTTTTTTGATCTTCTATGCTAAGATGGCCCATCATGTGTTAAAAGCATATTTAGGGGTGTTATGTCTGATAATCAAATCGCATTGAATCGAGTGAGAATTGCTGCTAAAAGAGGAATGTTGGAGCTTGATTTGATGCTTGAGCCTTATGTTGAAAATGCTTATTTACAGGCAAGTGAGCTTGAAAAAAATCAGTTTCATGCGCTTTTATTGTGTGAAGATCAAGACTTATTTGCGTGGTTTATTCAGTCGAAAAAGGCGGATGATCAATATCGTGACATTGTTGAGAAAGTGTTGCTGGAAAAGAAGCGTTCATTTCATCAATAAATAATTAATTAATATAGCGATATACCATAGTTAAAGTTAAGAGAAGTTTTGGTATTAGGTGATTTCAGTGCAAGCTGAAGCATTGATAACAATGATTTCGATTCTAATGTAAGAAGGGTGGAGATATGAGTGAAATAATGGATAGACAGCCACAAAAACTTGTAGATAGTGTGTTAGCTGAGCCAGAAGGTACGATAAGCATGATTCTTGATAGAGAAGATAAGTTTGATCGATCAAACTTGATGTGTAATATTTCAAAGCACTGGTTGATCGATGAGAAAACCATTTTAAGTCACCTTGCAGAAGAAGCTACTCTTAGTGATAGACAAAGAGAAGAAGTTCAGGACATTGCAAGCGGCCTTGTGGCTTCTGTTCGTGAGACACGTTTAAGTAAAAGTGGTCTTGATGCATTTATGGCTAAGTATGACCTTTCAAGTGAGGAAGGCATCGTGTTGATGTGTTTGGCCGAAGCGCTTTTACGGGTGCCAGATAAATTCACGGCGGATAAGTTAATTAGAGATAAACTCACTGCCGCAAATTGGCAAGAGCATGTTGGTGATAGTGATCACTTATTTGTGAATGCGGCAACTTGGTGTTTAATGCTGACAGGAAAAATCTTAAAACCAACTCAAAATGGCAAGAAGCTCAAATCAGCGCTTCAGAGTTTTTTGGATAAACGCTCACGTCCGGTTATTCGTCGTGCTGTTATGCATGCAATGAAAGTATTGGGGCAGCAATATGTGATGGGCGAGAGTATTAATAAAGCACTTAAACGTGCAGAAGAAAAAGAGAAAATGGGCTTTAGCTACTCCTATGATATGTTGGGAGAAGCGGCAACAACAGCGAAAGATGCGGAGTTTTATTTCAAAGAGTATTATCAGGCAATTGAGTCAATTGGTAAGGCTGCTAAGTATAATAATGTTAGAGAAAATCCCGGCATTTCAGTGAAACTTTCAGCACTGCATCCTAGGTATGAAGTAGCACAATCTGATCGTGTGCACAGTGAGATGTATCCAAAGATTTTGGCCTTGGTTGAACTTGCAAAGCACCATCAAATTGGTATTAATATTGATGCTGAGGAAACCGAGCGGTTGGAGTTATCATTGGAGCTTGTATCACGCCTTGCGCATGAGAACTCGCTTTTAGGATTTGATGGAATTGGTATTGTTGTTCAGGCCTATCAAAAGCGTGCAACCTTTGTACTTGATTATTTAATTGATTTGGCTGAAAGAACGGATCATCGTTTTATGGTGCGTTTAGTCAAAGGGGCTTATTGGGATGCTGAGATAAAACATGCACAGGTTGAAGGTTTAGCAGGATATCCTGTTTTTACTGAAAAATGCTATACCGATGTCTCTTATCAGGCGTGTGTTAAAAAACTTTTCCAAAACACAGCGCATATTTATCCTCAGTTTGCAACACATAATGCCTACAGTACAGCGATGGTTATGCACTTGGCAGGTAGCTATAAAGACTATGAGTTCCAGTGTCTTCATGGAATGGGCGATGCGCTTTATGATCATGTCGTTGGAGAGAAAAACTATAATATTCCTTGTCGTATTTATGCACCAGTTGGAACTTACAAACATTTACTGCCTTACCTAGTAAGAAGGCTTTTAGAAAATGGTGCAAATTCGTCTTTTGTTCATAGAATTGTAGATGAGAAAACCCCAATTGAAGCATTGGTTGAAGACCCTGTTGAAATTGCAAGACAAAAAGGCTTTGAACCCCATCACCTTATTCCGTTACCAAATATGATTTATGGAGAAAAACGTATGAATTCAAAAAGTTATAATCTAAATGATACGCGCTCATTAGAAAAGCTTGCACTTGAAATGAGTGCCTTTGATCATAGTGAATTTAATGCAGCGCCTATTGTTACTGGCATCGATGTTAATACATTAACTAAAGAGCAAATCTTTAATCCTGCTAATAATAAGCCTGTTGGTTATGTCTATAATGCGGATTCAACCGTTGCAAAAAAAGCAATGGAAAATGCTAAAGATGCCTTTGAGGCTTGGGAGTCAACGCCAGCGAAAGTGCGCGCTGATGCACTTAGAAAATGCGCAGAGCTTTTAGAAGATAATATGCCAAAGTTCATGGCACTTGCTGTTAAAGAGGCGGGGAAAACATTAGCTAATGCACTTGGTGAAATTAGAGAAGCGGTTGATTTTTGTCGCTATTATGCGAATCAGGCAGAGGAGGAGTTTTCTCAAGCAAAAACATTAACAGGTCCAACAGGTGAGTTAAATCAAATTTCTCTTCATGGACGGGGTGTGAGTGTTTGTATTAGTCCTTGGAACTTCCCATTGGCGATTTTTTTAGGGCAGGTAACAGCTGCATTGGCTGCGGGAAATACTGTGGTTGCTAAACCTGCTGAACAAACCCCCATTATTGCTTATGAGGCTGTGAAGCTCTTGCATGCAGCTGGGGTACCTGAAAAGGCTCTTCAGTTTGTGCCTGGGGATGGTGAGTCAGTTGGTGCAACGTTAATTGACAGTGATAAAGTTCAAGCAGTGATTTTCACAGGATCAACTGAGGTGGCAAAGATTATTCAAAATACTTTGGCGAAAAAAGAAGGTGCGATTATTCCTTTAATTGCTGAAACAGGTGGGCAAAATGTGATGGTAGTGGATTCATCCTCTTTGCCAGAGCAGGTAGTAAAAGATGTGATCAATTCCTCTTTTGACAGTGCAGGACAGCGATGCTCTGCTTTAAGAGTATTATATCTTCAGGAAGATATTGCTGATAATGTAATTGAAATGCTAAAAGGTGCAATGGATGAGTTGGCAGTGGGTGATCCAAGTTATATCGAAACGGATATTGGCCCAGTTATTGATGGTGAGGCAAAAGAGGGGCTTTTATCTCATATTCAAAAAATGAAAAAAGAAGCTAAATTGATCTATGAGTTGCAAAGAGATAAGGCCTTAAATGAAGGGCAATATGTTCTTCCTTGTGTCTTTGAAATTGATGCGATCTCCCAACTGAAGCGCGAGGTGTTTGGGCCAGTTTTGCATATTGTTCGCTTTAAGGCAAAAGATTTGCCCAAAGTCGCAGATGAAATTAACTCAACAGGATATGGTTTAACTTTTGGTATTCATAGTCGTATTCAAGAGACGGTTGAGTTTTTTAAATCGCGCATACGTGTTGGCAATATTTATGTGAACCGTAATATTGTTGGGGCTGTAGTTGGTGTGCAACCATTTGGTGGTCAAGGCCTATCTGGAACAGGTCCTAAAGCTGGTGGACCATTGTATCTTCATAGGCTTGCAGTTGAACGTACAGTGAGCATTGATACAACCGCATCAGGCGGTAATGCTTCATTAATGAGCTTGTAGCGTCAGGCTTAATTTTTCTAAGCTGATATAATGTAATCATAGGTTTGATTTTGATGTATTTGGATAATACAGATGAAAGATTACATTATCATTGGTGTACATGGCCTTTTAAATAAAAATAGTCATTTCATAACGGAAAAATGGTGGAAAGAGGCTATTTTAGAAGGCCTTAAAAAGAACTGCCATTATTATGGTGATATTGAATTTAGTTTATTATATTGGGCTGATTTGCTCCATAAATACCCTTTGCATAACGATGATCATTTCTTTTTTGATGAGCTATATAATACAGAGCCTTATATCGAAGCGCAGAGTCAAAAGTTTGCTCGGTTTTCGCATTCATTTTTGAAACGGATGGAGCTTTTTAAGCAAAATATACAGCGAAAGCTGGTTAATTTATTGCAAAAGCAAGAATCTATTTCGTTTTGGGCGGCAAACAAATACTTTCGCGATATGGCTTATTACTATAATGAAGAGATTAGAATTTATGATCGAAATGGGCAGAGAAAATCCCTTCGAGAGATTTTGATGAATGAGCTGATTACGGAGATAAAAAAGCATCAAGGGAAGCGTATCATCATTATTGGGCATTCCATGGGGGCGATTATTAGTTACGATGTTTTACGCAATTTGCGCTCTTTTGTTAAAGATATTGATGTAGTCGATGGGCTTTGTACTTTGGGAGCCCCGCTTTCTTATGCTATTGCTTATAAGCATCCTTTGGCGACATTAACAGATGGCCATTTTCGTCAAAAGCTTCGTACCCCTACAGTTGTTGATAGCTGGTATAATTTTACAGACCCAAGAGATTTGGCATGCTATAAGCTTAAGCTATCTTCTATTTATGCGCCCAATAGAGCGGGAACTAAGGTGATTGACCGTTTGGTTCATAATGAGTATGAAGCGTATAATCAGCTTTTGGGGAAAATGGTAAAAAATCCACATAAATCCTTTGGCTATCTGCGTTGTCCTGAATTTTCCAGAGTGATTAAGCGTTGGATTCAAGTTTAAAAAATTAAAGTGGTAAGCTTTATGATTTGGCGAGTATCTTTTTTGCTTTCTCAGAATCAAAGGACTTTTGCCATTTGGCAATAATAATAGTTCCAATGCTGTTTCCAATCATGTTGGTGATCGCTCGACCTTCAGACATAAAGCGGTCAATGCCAAGAATAATCACGATGCCAGAGACAGGTACAACGCCAATAGCAGCCAAGGTGCTTGCAAGGATGATAAATCCGCTTCCTGTAACTCCAGCTGCACCTTTAGAGCTGATTAACATCACGCCGAGCATAAAGAGTTGCTGCTCAAAGCTCAGATGAGAGTTTGTTGCCTGAGCAATAAAAAGCGCAGCTAAAGAAAGATATATTGCTGTGCCATCAAGGTTGAAGGAATAGCCAGTTGGAATCACTAGTCCTACGACGGTTTTTTTGCAGCCAAGATCTGTGAGCTTTTCGATTAAATTAGGCAATACAGTCTCTGAGGAGGAAGTGCCAAGAACAATCAATATTTCTGTTTTGATGTAGCCTATAAGTTGGAAAATACTAATGCGACAGTAAAAGTATAAAATGGCGCCAAGTACGATAAAGATAAAGGCAAGACAGGTTAGATAGAAGCAAAGTAAAACACCAATAAGTCCAAGAAGAGAGTGAAGGCCATACTCGCCAATGGTATACGCCATAGCAGCAAAAGCAGCAAGTGGGGCGTAGTGCATAATAGCGTGAATAATTTTAAAGAACACTTTAGATAGTTTCTGAATGCCCTTAACGATAGGCTCTGCGCCATCACCGTAGAGTAATAAGCCAATGGCGAATAAGATGGCAACAAAAAGTACTTGTAAAATTTCGCCATCCGTAAAGGCACTTAGAAAGCTGTGTGGGATAATGTTAAAAATAAAGCCCTGAAGTGAATCCATTTGTTCGGCTTTCCCGATATAAGCTTGAGCAGCATTAATATCAAGTGCATTTGCATCAATGTTCATTCCACTTCCTGGGTGCAGTAAATTGGCAACAATAACGCCAATGGCAAGTGCTGCAAGTGTTGTAAGAAAAAAGTAAACAAGGGCTGCGCCACCAATTTTTCCAACAGCCTTTAAATCACGCATTGCAGCAATTCCAGAGACGATAGTTAGAAAGATAATTGGGGCAATCAACATTTTGATAAGCTTAATAAAAATATCGGCAAATGGTTTCATGTGCGTTGCAATATTTGGGGAAATAATACCGAGAATAATCCCTAGGATAATACCAATGATGACTTGGGCGTAAAGGTGTTTGAATATTTTCATATGGCGTGAAAAAAAGTTACAGATTTACTCAGTATAAAGTGCATATCATTAGAGGCAATAGATTTTTTAAAGCATCACGCTTTACAATTTGTTCTAGCTGTTTTACGGTGGTGATTGAGAAGTCAAATCAATGAGGGAGTTATTTGCGATGGGAGAGTATTTTTCAGATTTTTTCACCATGTTAAATGGTTACGTATGGGGCCCTTACATGCTGGTGTTATTGCTTGGGGTCGGTTTGGTGCTGAGCATTGGGCTTGGCTTTATGCAAATAAGAAAGCTGCTCTATGCATTTAAATTGTTATTCTCAAGGAGAAAAACTCAGGACGAGGGTGATATCTCTCCCTTTCAAGCACTAATGACCTCACTTTCTGCAACGATTGGAACAGGAAATATTGCTGGGGTGGCAACGGCTATTGCTATTGGTGGGCCAGGCGCTGTATTTTGGATGTGGTGTACAGCAATTGTTGGGATGGCAACTAAATATGCCGAGGCAGTGTTGGCAGTTAAATATCGTGAAGTAGATGACAAAGGGCGCCATGTTGGTGGGCCTATGTATTATATTAAAAATGGCTTGGGCAAGAAGTTCGTTTGGCTCGGCGTGCTCTTTGCTATATTTGGTGGTATTGCTGGATTTGGAATTGGTAATATGGTGCAGTCAAATTCAATTGCACATGTCTTATCAGTAAATGTATCCATTCCGCCTGTTGTTTCTGGCGTGATTGTGGCGATATTAGCAGGGCTTGTTCTATTGGGCGGTATTAAGCGCATCGCCCATGTTGCAAGTGCCATTGTGCCTTTTATGGCGATTGGTTATATCGTGTGTGCATTAATTGCTATCATCGTTAACATTCATCTTCTTCCTCAAGCTTTTGCACTTATTTTTACTTATGCTTTCACTCCTGTTGCTGCAACGGGTGGATTTGCAGGTGCTGGAATTATGCTTGCCATCCAAATGGGGGTGGCGCGAGGTGTGTTTTCAAATGAAGCAGGCTTAGGCTCAGCGCCCATTGCCCATGCTGCGGCTAAAACTAACTCACCTGTGCGCCAAGGCACCATTGCAATGCTTGGAACCTTTATCGATAGCATCGTTATTTGCACAATGACAGCGTTGGTTATTATCTTATCGGGTTATTGGTCATCTGGTGCCAGTGGCGCAGAGCTTTCCTCGCATTCGATGAATTTACTTGTTCCATACCTTGGAACATGGGTTGTAACGCTTGGGCTTGTCTTTTTTGCCTTTACCACGGTTATCGGCTGGAGTTATTATGGCGAGCGTTGTATTGAGTTTTTATTTGGTGAGAAGGGAATTATTCCATTTCGTATCATTTGGATAATTGCACTGCCAGTTGGCGCAGTGGCAAAGCTGGATTTTATTTGGCTATTGGCTGACACATTAAATGGATTAATGGCTGTTCCAAATTTAATTGCACTTTTACTTTTAAGCCCAGTGGTATTTAAGCTGACAAGGCAATATTACAAATAGTCTTTACAATGATTTATGCTGTTTGCAATAGTGCTATATACGCCGCAACAGATTTTCTTATGGTTTCTTTAGAGGAAGTTTGATAACCTTATTTTCATAACAGAATTTGTACTTTATCTACATAATGGGGTGCGTTTATGCAACAAAGTGATTGGCTGAGTCAGAAGGAGTTTAGTTTAAATGAATCAAATGCTTTTTGGACAAAAGAAGCAGAAAAACTCGATTGGATAACCTCTTGGAAGACGCTACAAAGTGGCAGCTTTAACACAGGTGATATTAAATGGTTTGAAGAGGGTGAGTTAAATGTATGTTATAACTGTGTTGATCGCCATTTAGATAAATATGCAGATAAAACTGCGTTGATTTGGGAAGGGGATTCCCCTGACGACTACAAAGCAATTAGCTTTGATACGCTTCACAAACAGGTGATGCGCTTTGCTAATGTGTTAAAAAAAATAGGTGTTAAAAAAGGCGATGTGGTATGTATTTACTTGCCGCTAATTCTTGAGGCACCAATTGCGATGCTTGCTTGTGCTAGAATTGGTGCAATTCATTCTGTAATCTTTGCTGGGTTCTCACCTCAGTCCATTGAAGATCGAGTCAATGATGCTGCTTCTAAGTTCATTATTACAGCAGATGGTGGTTTTAGAGGTGGAAAAAAAGTAGCTCTTAAAGAGAATGTCGACATTGCAATTAAAAACTGTCCCACGGTGGAAAAAGTTTTGGTGGTTGAGCACGCCAAAAATGACATTCAATTAGAACATGGACGTGATTATTTATATCACTTGCTTGCAAATGAAGTGGGTGAGCAATGTGATGTTGAGCCAATGAATGCAGAAGATCCACTTTTTATTCTTTATACCTCTGGTTCTACAGGAAAGCCAAAAGGGGTTGTGCATACCACTGCGGGATATCTTTTATATGCTTCTTTAACGCATCGTGAGATTTTTGGTGTCAGAGAAAATGATGTGTATTGGTGTACAGCAGATGTTGGTTGGATTACTGGGCATTCATATGTTGTGTATGGGCCTTTGGCTAATAGGACAACAACGCTTATCTATGAAGGTGTTCCATGCTATCCAGCTAAATCAAGATTTTTTGATATTGTTGATAAATACCAAGTGAATATATTTTATACTGCGCCAACCGCGATTCGGGCCTTGCAAGCAGAGGGTGATGAGGCGGTTTTAGCTAATACTTCACGTGACTCATTAAGAGTACTTGGGTCTGTTGGTGAGCCTATTAATCGTGAAGCATGGTATTGGTATCATGATAAGGTTGGCAAATCCAATTGTTCCATTGTAGATACTTGGTGGCAAACTGAGACAGGAGGCATTATGATCTCTCCAGGATTTGCACATAAACAAAAGCCAGGTTCGGCGATGAAATCATTTCTTGGCATCGAGGCAGCAATTTTAAATAAGGATACCTCTAAAGAAATCTCTGGGGCACTTTCAGCGCATGATTATGGTGCGCTGGCAATTAAAAAACCGTGGCCGGGAATGATGAGAACGCTGTGGGGGGACCATGAGCGTTATATGGATACCTATTTTAATGTCTATAAAGGCTATTATTATCCGGGAGATGGCGCGTATCGTGATCAAGAGGGCGATATTTGGATTTCAGGGCGTCTGGATGACATTATTAGTATTGCTGGACATAGAATTGGTACCGCTGAAGTTGAGAGTGTTATAGATTCACATCATGCCGTTGCTGAAACAGCGGTAATTGGCATTCCTGATGCAATTAAAGGCGAGGTGATTTATGCCTATGTTACACTTGAAAGAGATAGTATTCCAACTGATCAGCTAAAGAAAGATATTATTGCTTGGGTAAGAAAAACCTATGGACCTATCGCTACTATCAAGGTGATTCAATGGACAGATGAATTACCAAAGACAAGATCAGGTAAGATTATGCGGCGTATTTTACGTAAAATTGCACACTTTGAGGAAGCTCAGATTGGCGATGTATCAACTTTGGCAGACCCTGAATGTGTGCCAGCATTAATTGAGGGGCGAATCGATTATCGTTAGGCAGGACAGCAAAAGCTAAACACCTAGTTGTCGAATATACTCTAACTGCGCATTGGTTTCTGTCAGTATATTAAAGTGCTTTTTTATCGCTTTTGACATGTTAAAGTGATCTAAATACCAGCCGACGTGTTTTCTTGCAAAACGAAGCCCCATATACTCGCCATAGAAGTGATAGAGTGCTTGAATATGCTTGAGAATAATCGCTCTTTGCTTATGAAGTTGGGAATAAGTCTTATAGTGGCCTTTGGCTAAATAGTCATTAATCTGTGAAAAAATCCATGGATTTCCGTGTGCACCTCTTCCTATCATTAAGCCATCCGCTTGCGTGTAATGTAAAACTTCTTTTGCTTTTTCTGGTGTGGTAATATCGCCATTGGCTATGACGGGAATCTTGATGGCATTTTTAATATTGGCGATGGTATCATACTCAGCATAGCCTGTGTATTTTTGCTCACGTGTTCGACCGTGAATGGTTAATAGTGCAATCCCCTCATTTTCAGCAATGCGAGCAATATTAAGAGCGTTTTTATGCTCATTGCTCCACCCTGTGCGTATTTTGAGTGTGACGGGTACATCAACGCTTTTAACAACCTGTTTAAGGATATTTCCAACAAGTTTCTCATCTCGCATGAGTGCAGAACCTGCAAGTTTATTGCAGACTTTTTTTGCTGGGCAGCCCATATTAATGTCAATAATATCAGCGCCTTTTTCAACATTATACATTGCTGCTTCAGCCAAAAGCTCAGGATCTCCGCCAGCAATTTGAATAATCTTAGGGGAAATCTCATCACTATGATCAAGGCGTCTTTGTGTTTTAGTGCTCTCATACAAATGTTTATGAGACCATACCATTTCAGAGACAACCCAACCGGCACCAAACTCTTTACAAAGCGCTCTAAAAGGAAGATCGGTTACGCCAGCCATTGGCGCAAGAAATAAAATATTCTCAGAAGAAAAAGTGCCAATTTGTATCATTTTTTAATGCCAGAGATAAGCGCCCATTCATCCTTGTAAGTTGGTTTTAAAAAGGTAACTTCATCTTCATAGGCACATATTAGATTATTGACCTGACTATCAAGTACCCCTGAAAATATCACTGTGCCAGCTGAGCGTAGTTTAGAGAGAATATCATCCTTAAGCTCAATTAAAATACCTACTAGGATATTGGCAATAACCACATCTGCTTGTATATTCTGAGGTGTTTCACTGGGTAGGGAAGCTATGACTCCAGAGCTAATATGGTTTTTAAGTGCATTTTCTTTAGTGGCTAAAATAGCCTGTGGATCGTTGTCAATAGCAATGACTTCTTGCGCACCAAGTTTCTTGGCTGCAATTGCTAATATGCCAGAGCCGCAGCCAAAATCAACAACCTTCTGGGCGCGCTCAATAGTAATGTTTTCATCTAACCATTTAAGACAAAGCGCTGTTGTTGGATGGGTTCCTGTGCCAAAAGCAAGCCCAGGATCAAGAAGAAGATTCACTTTTGTATCATCATTTGGACTCTCCCAGCTAGGATAAATCATCAAACGACTGCCAAAGGACATCGCTTTGAAATCTTCCATCCAAGTCCGTGTCCAGTCCTGATCTTCAAAGCTACGTATTGTCAGTGCACTGATGATGTTTGAATGCGTATTGTTAAGAGAAGTTGAAATAGTATCTACATCGTACTCTTCGGTAAAAAGGGCAACGAGAGTAACTTCATCCCAAAGCGGATTTTCGCCAACTTTTGGCTCTAAAATAGGCTGATCTTTAGCATCTTGATAACTGATTGAGCAAGCTCCAAGCTCAAGAAGAAAGTTTTCAATAATCTCTAAATTGTGCTGAGAGCAGCTAAGAGAAATCTCTTTCCATAACATAAGAGGATAATCCTAAGCTTGAGATAAAAGCTTTTCTAGATAGTGGATGTTTGTGCCACCTTTTTGGAAATCTTTATCGGCCAGAATGCGATGGTGCAGTGGAATATTTGTTTTAATGCCACTGATAATCATTTCCTCTAATGCACTTTGCATACGCTGAATAGCAATGTCTCTATTGCGTGCATGTACAATCACCTTAGCAATCATTGAGTCATAGTTTGGTGGGACAAAATATTGAGAGTAGATATGGGAGTCAACGCGCACACCAGGGCCACCTGGGGCATGATAGATATCAATCTTTCCAGGGCAAGGTAGCATCTTATCAGGATCTTCTGCATTGATCCTACACTCAATAGCATGTCCATTGATTTGTACATCTTCTTGTTGATAGCTCAGGGTTCCACCAGCAGCAATGCGAATTTGCTCTTTAATCAAATCTAAATTGGTAATGGCTTCAGTGACAGGGTGCTCTACCTGAATACGCGTATTCATTTCGATAAAGTAAAACTCGCCATTTTCATATAAAAACTCAAATGTGCCTGCACCGCGGTACTTTAATAGCTTACAAGCATCAACACAGCGCTTACCAATGGCTTTTCTTTGCTCATCAGTCAATCCAATAGCAGGCGCCTCTTCAATAACCTTTTGATGACGTCTTTGTGTTGAGCAGTCACGTTCATATAAATGAATAGCATTGCCTTCACCATCGCCAAAGACTTGAATCTCAATATGGCGTGGATTCTCGAGGAATTTCTCCATATACACCATATCGTTATTAAAAGCCATCTTAGCTTCAGCTTGTGTCATCTCAATAAATTTAATCAAATCTTCTTCTTTTCTGACAACACGCATGCCACGACCACCGCCGCCGCCTGCAGCTTTGATCATGATAGGATAACCAATCTCACGAGCCATATTAATATTATCTTCAGCATTATCACTAATTGGACCGTTAGAACCTGGTACGCAGGGAACCCCTGCTTTTTTCATATTTTGAATGGCCGCTACTTTATCACCCATAACGCGGATGCTCTCAGCACGTGGACCTATGAAAATAAAGCCACTTGATTCAACAGATTCAGCAAAATCTGCATTCTCTGATAAAAAGCCATACCCTGGGTGGATAGCGTCAGCACCAGAGATTTCAGCCGCTGCAATAATACGAGGAATATTTAAGTAACTCTCTGCAGGTGTGGCAGGTCCAATACAGATTGTCTCATCTGCAAGTTTAACATGCATTAGATCACGGTCAGTTGTTGAGTGAACAGCAACGGTTTTGATGCCAAGTTCACGGCAAGCTCTTAAGATGCGAAGGGCAATTTCCCCTCTGTTAGCAATGAGTATTTTTTTTATCATAATACCAGCCCAGCTTAACCGATGATAAATAGAGGTTGATCAAACTCAACAGGCGCACCATCATTAACAAGAATTTTAAGCACCGTTCCTGAACTTTCAGCTTCAATCTGGTTCATGATTTTCATTGCTTCAATAATGCAAAGTGTATCACCCTTATTGACTACCTGACCTTCGCTAACAAATGCGCCAGCACCAGGTGATGGAGATTGATAAAATGTACCAACCATTGGAGATTTAACTTGTTGTCCCTGTGGTAAGCTTTCAGTATTTTCTTGCGCTGGTGCTTCACTGGTTACAGGTGTGGCTAAAGCCTCAGGTGCTGGCATTGGTGTGTGATAAATTTGTTGTGCGGGTGCTTGTGCAAATACAGGTGCAGGAGGTGTCACCTGATTGCCAGTGATGCGAATAGAGGTTTCACCTTCTTTGATTTCGATCTCATTCACATTAGAGTTTTCAATAAGTGTAATGAGTTTTTCTATCTTTTTAATATCCATCAATGTTATACCCTTCGTTATTGTTATATGTTTTATTTGTATGATACACACTGTACATTGCTCAGTGTGTCATTCGCCAACGTAATCTACAGCAAAACAGTGCAATGTGCATCTATTGGTTTGCTAATTCATTGCTAAGTGTTGTTAAACGCAATTATGCTGACAGTATTCAACAGCAGCTTGCATTGCAAGCTCGTAGCTCTTGGCACCAAATCCCGAGATTATACCATAAGCGATATCTGAAAAATATGATGTGTGCCGAAAATGCTCTCTTTTTTGTGGATTGGAGAGATGTGTTTCAATAAATGGAATATTCACTGCAAGGAGTGTATCTCTTATCCCGACACTTGTATGAGTATAGGCAGCAGGATTAATGATAATAAAGTCTACCGCACCTTGTAGGCTTTGTAGTTTATCAATGATTTGACCTTCATGATTAGATTGAAAATGTTCGTACTGCAATTTGTTTTCTAACGCTATTTTCTCTAATGTTTGATTGATAGAATCTAATGTTGCAGTGCCGTAAATATCAGTTTCTCGCTGACCTAGAAGGTTTAAATTTGGTCCATGAACGACAAGTATCTTAGCCATTTTGTGCACTCCTTAATTTGGATGAAACTTGGTAAATATGTTTGCTATCAATACAATAAGCACTAAGAGCACCTCCCCAAACACACCCTGTATCAATCGCAATACAACGTGGGTTATTTGTTACACCTTTAAGAGCAGCCCAGTGACCAAAAATAAGTGTGTATTTTGATTTTATTTTCGGATTTGGGATATTAAACCATGCATCAAAATTCTCAGGGGAGTTACCGAGTGTTCCTTTAAATGATAGATCTAATACGCCTTTATCATTGCACAGACGCATACGAGTAAAATAATTGGCAATACAGCGCCAACGATTCACACCTTGCAGGTGCTTTCTCCAGCGATTTGGCTCATTGCCAAATAAATTAGCTAAAAAAAGTCGACAGCAGATGTCCGTTTGCAAGACAAACTCAAGCTCTCGGGCACGTTTTTTTGCTTTTTTAATTGACCAGTTAGGCGGGATCCCAGCATGTGTAATGATGTGATTATCATGTTGGTATAAAAGATGTTGTTTTTTAAGCCAAGCTACAAGTTCATGCTTGTCCTTTGCTTGTAATATATCATCAAGGGTGTCATTTTTATTTGCTGGCAGGTAACCATAGGAAAGCGCAAGTAGGTATAGATCATGATTGCCAAGCACCACCTTAGCTGATTTCCCAAGCGATTTAATAAAGCGCAGCACCTCTAGAGATTTTGGCCCTCGATTTACCAAGTCTCCTACAAAAATAAGCTTATCTTCAGTAACTGAGAATGAGATTTTATCTAATAGCTCCATCAGCTCATCATAGCAGCCTTGTATATCACCAATTACATAGGTTGACATTGTTTCTCCTCGATAAAATTGCTCAGTGCCACAAAGTCTTTAACAGATAAATTTTCAGGCCTTTTTGTGATATCTATAGGCGCTAAGAGGAGTGTGCTGCTATCAGTTACAAAAGGCTTTAGCGTATTTCTTAATGTCTTTCTGCGCTGCTCAAAGGTCTGTTTGACAATTTTTGCAAACAGTGCTTCATTTTTGGCTTTAAAAGGCAGGCTTGAAAAGGGCGTCAGGCGAATAATTTTAGAGTCCACTTTAGGGGCTGGGTAAAATGCATTCGGGGGAACAATAAATAAACCTTCAGTTTGAAAATAGTATTGAAGCATCACGCTTAATCGACCATAGGTTTTATTATTCGGTGAGGCAGTAATTCGGTCAACCACTTCCTTTTGCAGCATGAAGTGCATATTTTTAAACATGCGCGCAAATGGAATAAGATGGAATAAAATTTGCGAGGAAATGTTATAAGGTAAATTGCCAATAAGTTTTATCTTATCCTCATGAAATAACTGATCAAATTGAACAGTAAGAATATCCTGATGAATAATATTAAGTGTGCCAATGGCTTTGGTCTTATCTTTCAACACAGGAATAACATCACCATCATATTCAATCACGCTAAGCGATTTTGCCCTTTTTAGAATATGGGTAGTAAGTGCGCCAAGACCAGGTCCAATTTCAATCACATTATCTCCAGCGCTAATATGAGCCTCATGAATGATTTTATGAATGATATTTTGATCTTGTAAGAAGTTTTGCCCAAGAGATTTTTTTGCTTTATGTGGCATTGTTATTGCTCAGGCAGTTTGAGTTTATCATCTAAAATTTTAACATAGGCGCTGTCTCGTAAAGAGAGCATCCAGGTTTTAAGTGCCTGTTGAGCGTTTTGCTGGAAAAGCGCGTTGGTTGCTTGTTCAGTTTGATAAGCTTTAGTGTTATCTTCTTTTCGTTTATCATTTACCTGAATAATTTGCCACTGATTGCCAACCTGAAAAGGTGTTGAAATCTTACCTATCTTGGTGGTTTTAATTTTGCTAGCAAGCACTGGCGATAGCGTATTTGGATCTATCCAGCCCATATTGCCACCATCACTGGCATTATCATGATTTTGTGAGTTTGCTTTAGCAGCATCAGCAAAACTTTGACCGTTGTCAATCGCGGTGATAATTCTTGACAGCTTTGCTTTAGCTTGTTCATTATCAACAATAGGCGAGGTGTCAATTACGATTTGACTCACCTTATACTGATCAACGTAGTGTTTTGCACTTTCAGGCACTTGTTTATCATCAAGCTTAATAATCTGAATGCCGCCGTTTGCGATAAATGGGGGAGCAATCTCGCCAGCTTGTAGTGTTGCAACCGCATCAGCATAAATTTGAGGTAGCTCTGAGAGTTTTCTTGAACCAAGAGAGCCTCCACTTGAGGCATTGGTGCTTTGTGAGTACTTCTGAGCAGCTGCAGAGAAAGAGATTTTCTTTGCTTTAATGTCATTAATAATATCATTTGCTTTTTTAAGCTCAGTATTTTTCTGTGCATCTGTGGCATTTTGAGGCAGTGCCAAAAGGATATTTTGCACCGTGTAAGTAACGCTGTTATCAGAAAAATGAGTTTTAATATACTTTTGAATATCTTGAGGTGGAATATAGACTTTTCCAGCAATCGCACGCTGCTGTAGTTTATTGATGATCATTTGATGCTTAACAGTATTAAAGTAATCTTCAAAGCTTAAATTTGAATGTTTAAGTCTTGTTTTTAGTGCATCTAAGCTCATTCCATTTTGTGCAAGAATTTGTGCGATAGAAGCATTCACCTCATCATCTGAAACACTAATGCCTTGTCGTTTTGCCATTTGTAGGGCAATGGTTTGGTTGATGAGCTGTTGAAGCACTTGCCTTTGTAATGTCAGCGTATCTGGCAGTTGGGCATTTGGCTGCTCTTGCAATTGTGCTTTTGTTTTGACGACCTCGGCATTAAGCTCAGAAAGTGTAATAGGCTCATCATTAACCACTGCAACAATTTCATTAATAATATGTTTGCCCTTTGGTGTGGTTTTCACCTCTGGCAGTTTGGTCATATTTTTTTGAATGAGTGATGGGTTTTGTAAAAGCGTTGGCGGCGAGTTTGTGCTTTGCTCTTGTGCGATGGCAGTTGAGCTTAAAACTAGCGCAGCCCCAGCAAGATAAATTGAAGTTTTAATTAAACGCATCTATGATTCTTATACGATTAGCTTATCGCCATTATATACAGATTATGTGCTCTTTTATAGTGTTTCTTCCAGTGATTCAAAGCAAGCTTAACTTACCTTTGGGTGATGGCTGATTAACCAAAGCTGGAGTTAGCATTGTAACCATTAATCATACTTAAGCGTTGGCTAAGGGAACTCTCGCTACTTCCGCCTAAGCCTTTTAGCTCAAATTGGAAAATAAAGGCATTGGTGAGAGGGCCTGTAACTTGTGATGGATTGTTTGGATCACTTGAGGAGTTTACATAGCGTTGTGCTAAGAATCTGATAGCCCAAGTACATGCATCATATTGAATGCCTGCGAACATATTGGTGGTATGGCGGTTATTAAATGCATAACTCCAAAGCCCTGCGAGTGACCAATGTGGTGTTAGCTTCCAAAGCGCAGAGAAGGTAATTTGAGAGAGCGGATCTGGCTTTTGATTATTTTGAATTTGCTCTGGTGTAAGTGAGGCATAGTTATCTTGAATATTCTGATAGCCAACGTTAAATATATGGTCATTATCAGGCATAAATTGTAGCTGATAGGTCTGTGAGTCAACATTGCCGTTATTTGGGTTCCATGTAGCATTGCTTAATAGCTGCCAGTGTGGTAAAAACTGGTAGTTGAAAAAGCCTGCAACATCTGAGAAAGTCGAATCATAAAACGGCACATAAGAGTTAGCGCAGTTAGCATCCGTACCCGAACATAAAGAGACTCGTCTGTCTGCAAAATAAGCAATTTGTCCAATGCCCGCACTGATGATATTTTTGCCTGTCTCAGCGTCATTGATAGAGGTTTGTAAAGCGTAGGATAATTGATTTGCATTGTTAATTCTATCATAACCGGTAAAGCTATTTGTTTGGAACAATGAGGCATAGCTAAAGTTACTCAGTGACGTATCAAACAAGGGGATGTTGCTTTGGTTTTGATAAGGGATGTAAGTATAAAATAGCCTTGGTTCTAGGCTTTGGGTGTATTTGTGGTTATTCAGCTCAAAGGTTCGATCAAAGTACAATCCAGTATCAACATTCACAATTGGTAAAGTGCGGGTAACACTTTGCTCTGGGAATTGATTTTGTGAGAAATTAGGATCACTTGAACTGACTGCATCTCGATTTTGAAGTGTGTATAAGGTGCCGCTCATTGTCAAAGATGGTGTGAAAAAGCCCCAGCTCTTTTTAAAGGGGAAGCTCAGCATCGGAGCGCTATAAAGCCTTTGGCCATCTACTTGACTTAATCCATCCAAGCTTGGTTTATAGAAGTAGGTGAATTGATTGGTCCAGCTAAAATCAAAATGTGGAAGTACGCCTGGATAGGTGTAGTTTGCATTAATTTGCGGGAGCATCCAATATGGTCTGTTTGCCAAATACATCGTATCATCAATAACATCATAAGCCTGAATGTTCGTATTGAAGCTAAAATGTGGATCAGCGTAACCAAATTTAAATTGTCTATTTAATAAAGTTTGGGTGGACAATCCCATATTATCACTATCAAAGTCATTATAAAAATCTTTATCGCCAATGTATTGATAGTTCAAAAAGCTCGTCCAATTTTGTCCATAGGTGCCATAATCGGTAACAGAAAAGGCTTTTCTATCGGTGCCTGTTTTCCCATCATCTGGCATGTATTGGACATCAACGTTTCCGCGTTGTGTTTCGGTTAAGAACCTAAAATT
The DNA here is from genome assembly GCF_000379445.1 of Fangia hongkongensis FSC776 = DSM 21703. GTDB lineage: Bacteria > Pseudomonadota > Gammaproteobacteria > Francisellales > Francisellaceae > Fangia > Fangia hongkongensis. Next base: position 182,554 of record NZ_KB902270.1, on the reverse strand, counting down.
CCCATCAAGCAATACGCCTCGGTGATTGTAGACGGTAGGGGTTAATAGAAAATCATAATTGGGTGCTATATTCCAGTAAAACGGTGTTGATACATAATAGCCAGAATTGCTGTTGTATCCAGCAGTTGGGTATAAGAAACCGGTTTTTCGTCTATTATCAATTGGAAAGGTAATATAGGGCCAATATAAAATCGGCATGCCTTTGACATAGAATAAGGTGTTATACGAGGTTCCCATGCCGCTTTTTCTATCAAGATCTAATGTGCTGGATTTAAGCATCCAATCGTTATCATAAGGGCTGCCCGTTGCGTAGGTGGCATTTTTTAAGGTGTAGCTGGTTTTACTATGCTGCACGACTTTATCAGCATGACCATGAGCAAACCCTGTAAAGTTTGAAGATTTCTCAGCGTTTTCTGTGTTGGCAATATTTGCCAAAGAGCCACCTGGCTTTTGACGCACCCTTATCAGATAATAAGTGTCATTAAATGTAGCAGTATTATTGCTGATATTCGCAGTTCCGGTTTTACTGATAGCTAATTGCCCTGGCTGGCTGATATTGACATTGCCAGATAAATCAATCTTATTAAATTTATCTGAGTTTTCAGTTTTGTTAAGGATGGCTTTATCTGCAGAGAGATATTGGTTGCCTTTTTTAACCTCAACTGTTCCCTCAGCAGTAATCGTACCATCTGGAGAATATTGACTTCGTTGGAATTGAATATCGGGATCTTTTGACGGGTTAGGAATAATAGGGTATTGGTAATAATAGCCACCGCAAATATTATCAGGGCTATTTGTTGGAATCCAATTCAGTGCGTTGGCGATAATCTGTGCTTTCTCTTTAGGAAGGACATTTGTTTTGAATAAATCTTGAGTGTTATCGCCAGTTTCACTACATTGCCATGTTCCATCTTTATTTGCATGACACTGCCAGCTCTTTTGCAGAGGGTTTTCTAAGGTGATTTTAGCCAGCCCAATGCTTGGCGCAGTGCAGGCAATCGCCAAATAAATAAGCTTTATGTTAAAGTTTTTATCAAATATGTTCATCTTGTTGTCTTATCAAAGGAGTGTTTGGTTTATCTATCAAAAACCAATTTGTGTACTTCTGCTCTTAGCTTCTAGTGATATTCTATCGTTTTAAAGGTAGAATTCTAGGAAAAAGTATATCTTTACCGATTTTTCCATACTGCTTCTTTGCTGTTGTTGTGTATTTTGCCTCTTGCTAGCGCTGGCATTTGATACATGATAGACTTAATCATTAGTCTGAAATACCGTTATAATGAATTAGCTTTATGGCCACGCAATTTGCGCATTTAAGAGTACATAGTGAGTATTCTCTTGTTGATAGTATCATTCGTTTAAAACCACTACTTGCAGAATGCGTTAAGCGCAATATTCCTGCCATTGCTTTGACAGATATGAGTAATATGTTTGCCGCAGTGAAATTTTATAAATTAGCCTTGGCAGCGGGGGTTAAACCTATTTTTGGCGTGGATTTATTAGTTGAGGGAGAAGATGGTGAGTGCTTTGAGCTCACGCTTTTAGCCGAATCGAATAAAGGCTATCAGTCTATTTCTGAGCTCATTTCCAGAGCATATTTGGATGCTGAGCGCTATCAAGGCGTTCCTGTTGTCGTGAAATCATGGCTAAGAGAGTATGACTTTACAGAAGTGATTATTTTAAGTGGCGGTATGGAAGGGGAGCTTGCAAAAGCCCTTTTGACAGGTCATCCAAATAGAGCAAAGTCACTCGTTTCATTTTATCAATCACTTTGTGGTGAAGAGAACTTTTTTATTGAAATTGAACAGCTTTCCAAAGCAGATGATTTTCAATATATAGAACTTGCTAAGGCATTATCTCATAAGCTTAAGGCGCCACTTGTTGCAAGCAATAGCGTGCGCTTTTTAAATGAAGAAGATTTTGATGACCATGAAGTCAGAGTGGGCATTTATCAGGGCTATACGCTTTTAGATGAAACCAGAAAGACACGCTTTAGTACTAAGCAGTATTTGCGCTCAGCCGATGAAATGAGTGCACTTTTTAAAGCGACGCCAGAGGCAATTGAAAATGCACTTATTATTGCCAAGCGCTGCAATGTTACCTTTAATCTGGGCGATGCTGTGTTGCCACGCTTTGACATTCCGCAAGGTTTAACTGAGGCTGAATATTTTGCTAAGGTGTCATACGATGGGCTTAATGAGCGCTTTGCCATTATGCTAAAGGATAAAAATGAAGCGGAAAAATTATCTATAATTCAAGTCTATGAGCAAAGACTTCAAATAGAGATTGACGTTATTTGCCAGATGGGATTTCCAGGGTATTTTTTAATCGTTGCCGATTTTATTAAGTGGTCGAAAGAAAATCATATCCCTGTAGGACCTGGGCGTGGCTCAGGGGCTGGGTCTTTGGTTGCCTATGCGCTGAAAATTACAGATATTGACCCCATTCCATACGGGCTTCTTTTTGAGCGATTTTTAAACCCAGAGCGGGTTTCTATGCCCGATTTTGATATTGATTTTTGTATGGACGGGCGAGATCGGGTAATTGATTATGTAGCAAGAAAATATGGCTTTGAAAGTGTATCACAGATTATTACCTATGGATCTATGGCAGCAAAAGCTGTGGTGCGTGATGTGGGTCGTGTATTAGGTCAGCCTTATGGCTTTGTTGATAAAATTGCTAAATTAATTCCAAATGATTTAGGGATAAAACTCCAAGATGCTTGTGCAAAAGGAACACCTTTATATGATTATGCCAAAGAAGATGAGGCTGTAGAGAGTATTTTACAAAGTGCATTGAAACTGGAGGGGTTAACCAGGAGTGTCGGAAAGCACGCTGCTGGGGTGGTGATATCGCCATCAAAAGTAACTGATTTTTCTCCTATTTATTGTGAAGAAGGCTCTAAGCAGTTAGTTACGCAGTTTGATAAAAAAGATGTTGAAGAGGTTGGTCTTGTCAAATTTGACTTTTTGGGGCTTCGAAACCTAACGATTATTGATAATGCACTTAAGATTGTAAATAAAACAAGACAAAGACAATCACAAGAAGCGATTGATATCGCGCTCATACCGATGGATGATCAAAAGACTTTTCAGTTGTTACAAAAAGGTGATACAACAGGGGTTTTTCAGCTTGAGTCTCGCGGCATGAAAGAGCTTATCAAGCGTTTAAGACCAGATTGCTTTGAGGATATTATTGCTTTGGTTGCCCTTTATAGACCAGGTCCTTTAGGCTCTGGGATGGTCGATGATTTTGTTAACCGTAAGCATGGCCGTCAGGAGGTAAGCTACCCGCATCCTGATCTAAAAGAAGTGTTGAAAGAGACTTATGGAACAATCTTATACCAAGAACAGGTGATGCAAATTGCACAGATTCTGGCAAATTATTCATTAGGTGCAGCGGATTTATTACGCCGCGCGATGGGTAAAAAGATTCCTGAAGAAATGGCCAAACAGCGTGAAACCTTTGAACAAGGTGCACTGGAAAATGGAATCGATGGGAAACTTGCAAGCTCTATCTTTGACTTAATGGAAGAGTTTGCTAAATATGGTTTCAATAAATCGCATTCGGCAGCTTATGCGCTTGTCTCTTATCAAACAGCTTATCTTAAAGCGCATTATCCCGAGGCATTTATGGCAGCAGTACTATCTTCTGATATGGATAATACCGATAAGGTTGTGAATTTTATCTCTGAATGTAAATATTTAAAGCTAAGCTTGAATCTGCCAAATATAAATGAAAGTGATTATGTCTTTACCGTCAATGATCAAAGTGAAATTGTATATGGTCTTGGCGCGATAAAAGGTGTGGGTCATGCAGCCATTGATTTGATTGCTGAAGAAAGAGAAAAAAATGGCGCGTTTAAAGATTTATATGACTTTTGTCTGCGCGTGGATTTAAGAAAAGTAAATAAGCGGGTTTGTGAGGCACTTATCTACGCAGGGGCGATGGATATATTAGGTGTGCATCGAGCGGGTTTGATGGCTGAGATTGAAGATGCTATGAAATCAGCAGAGCAAGTACAGCAAATGAATAATAGTGGCCAACTTGATTTTTTTGGATTTGCACAAAATGATGCCTCTGAGAAAAAGATAATGCCAAAAGATAAGCAAATACCACCTTGGAGCAATAAAGAGAAATTGATTTATGAAAAGTCTGTTTTAGGCATGTTTCTATCGGGTCATATTATTGATGAAGATCGTTTTTGGTTAAATGCTCTAAAAACAGTTCCGCTTAAAAATGTTGCGCCAACAAGGAAAAAAGAGTCGGTACTTTTAGCGGGTGTTGTTGTCTCTCTAACTCAGCGTAAAACCAAATCAGGTAAACTAATGGCAGTTTTGCAAATAGATGACTCTCAAGAGCGCATGGAGCTGGTAATTTTTAGTGAATTATATGATCGAATTAAGGAGGATATTAAGGTTGATTCCACTATTATTGTCGAAGGGGAAGCAAGTATTGATGCCTACAATGATCAGCTAAGAGTGAATGCACTTAAGATATTTACACTTGAAAACTATGTCAAGGAAGTGGCAAAGGGGTTGGAAATTATGGTTGATTTTAAAGAAATAGCACCTTTTTTATCTTGTATAAAATCTGGCTTAACTCAACAAAGCCATGCGGAAGCTGAACCATTTGAATATGAAAAAGGAATTTCACTTGCGGTGAATTCAGAGGAATATAGTGCAAAGTTTTTTGCAAGAAAACTTGATGTATGCATTTATCAGTTGGTTAATAAAATGAGGGAAATTACGCTACCCAGTAGCCATATTCAACTATTAAAATAGTTGATCAAAGTATCCAAAGATTCACTATGCATTTTGTATCGATATCATAAGGTGAAGCTTTGGGTTAAAGCAGATGAGAAAGGAAAGTTGAAGGAAAGTTTTATGAAAAAAATACTGCAGTATATCTTTGGTGCATCGCTTGCTATATCTTCAGTGTATGCAGCAGCACCAGTGGCAAATAAAATCAATTTTTTAAGTGTGTCAGATATTCATTTGAATGTTGAGCAAACTCATAAAATGGAGACTGATCCAACAGGTTATAATGGTGATAATGATATGGATGCAGCATCATTTAACGCTTTGATGGCACTTATTTCAAAGAACACCTATGCAAAAGAGACTATTCAAAAGCCGAGCTTTGTATTGTACCTTGGTGATATGGTTGGGCATCAGTCGCTCTTTTCATTTAACCGTGAGCAATATGTTAAGAAAAATGAGTTGGTAATTTACAAAGGGCTATTAAAAGCTTTTCCCAATACGCCCATTATTAATGTCTTTGGTAATAATGACAGTCCTCAGAAAAACTATGGTGATTTTACAAAAGGGGAGCTGTCTCCTTATAGTATTGCTATAGAGGCGGGTTTTAAAAATGGGTTTTTATCTTCCGGTGTGCTTTGTAAAGACTCAACAGCAGCCTACCCATGTATACAACAGCAAAATATACATTTAGGGTATTTCAGTATTCAGCTTGCACCGAAGCTACTACTAGTTGGGCTTAATAGTGTGATGTTTTCTCCTAATCATGCGGGAGATAAAGACAGTATTGCCAAAGAGTTTCACTTTTTGAAAGAAGTACTGGATCGCGCCAAGACACAAAAACAAAGTGTTTTAATTGCGATGCATATTCCTTTGGGCAACAATGTTTATGATGGTTCTGTTTTTTGGCAGGAGCAATATAAAAAAGCATTTATTGATCTCATAGCGCCGTACATGAGCGTTATTCAAGGAATGTTTGTTGGGCATACGCATATGGAAGAGTTTAAGGTTTTAAAGCTCTCTGGAAAAACAATCGGTGAGTATTTTACAGCGGGTCTATCAACTTCGCATGGTAATTCTCCATCATTAAAAAGTTATCAATTGGCACAAAATGCGCAAACAGATAAGTGGAGCATTGCAAATTACACAACCTATCAAATACACCAGCCTGAAGGCGATTATACGCTAAGCAAATACTATGACTTTGCATCACAATATTGCGCTAATGTTACCTATAAAAATGATATTAACCATTGCTTATCAGCGTTACAGTTTAATGATATAAAAGCGCGATATACTGTTGGCAATCCAAACTATCAAAACTATCGTGCAAAATCTCCCAAAGACTTTTATATCGTGCAATAAATTTTCTCTCAAGCTTACCTAACTGGCTAATGAAGGTATAGCTTTTTGTTATTAATGCGATAACTATTACTAATTAGATTGAGCAAATGTTCTATGACATAATGCTGATTACTGTTTATAAAGGTCCAATAGCTCATCGTCTGAAGTATTCGTTATTTAGACTTCAGCTTAAGTAGTGGAACCTTCTAGTTATGTGGGGATTAAATATGCCAAATCAGTACAGTGATAATTTTGAAATGAACATTGCAAAGAAATATGGTAAGTCGGCTTGTGAAGTATTGCATGAGTTCTGTGATAAAGGGGTTTCCTATGCAGAAGTATCTGAGTTAACCGGATATAAAATATGGACAGTGAAACGTTGGTGTAGGCGTTATGGCATTAGTCTCGCGCCGGTGCAAGTGAATGAGAGTGTTTCATTTGAATGCGATATGCTGAATAAAATTCATGAAAATGGGCTTAATAAATACAATGTGTTCTCAAAGCCTTGGGTGAATTATCACTAATAAATTGTCTATTTGAACTTTCCTAAATATGTCTTTATGACATAAATGATCGTCAAGCCTTTCTAACTCTAAATCAGTATTTGGTTTCATTCACAGCTATGGTATTATGGCTGCACGATTTTAAATGCATCTATTTCTTTAAATTGGGTGCGAGATAAAGCGCATTTTTTAGCGTAATAAGGCCAATCATTAATGTCTGAAATGAATAAAAATTATGATCCAAAATCACTTGAGCGCAAGTGCTATGAGAGCTGGGAAGCGCGTGGGTACTTTCGTTCAGGAAACACTGAAGGGGGGAGCTATAGTATTATGCTGCCTCCACCTAATGTTACTGGAACTTTACATATGGGGCATGGATTTCAGCATACCTTAATGGATGTGTTAATTCGTTATCATCGTATGATGGGTGATGATACCTTATGGCAGCCAGGAACAGATCATGCGGGAATTGCAACACAAATGGTTGTTGAGAGAAACTTAAATCTTGAGGGTATCTCGCGTCATGATTTAGGGCGTGAAAAGTTCATTGAAAAAGTATGGCGATGGAAGGAATACTCTGGTGGGAATATTACAAAGCAAATGCGAAGATTAGGTGCTTCAGCTGACTGGTCGCGTGAACGTTTCACAATGGATGAGGGCTTATCAAAAGCAGTGACGCAGGCATTTGTGAAATTACATGAAGATGGGCTTGCCTATCGTGGTAAGCGCCTTGTGAACTGGGACCCTGTGTTATTAACCGCGGTATCTGATTTGGAAGTGGTGCAAGAGGAGGAAAAAGGCTCCCTGTGGCATTTTAAATATCCTCTGAGCGATCAAAGTGGCTATATTGAAATTGCAACCACACGTCCAGAGACAATGTTAGGGGATGTGGCTGTTGCTGTGAATCCTGAAGATGAGCGCTACCAGAGTTTTATTGGCAAAAAGATTACCTTGCCAATTACAAATCGAGACATTCCGATTATTGCAGATGAATATGTTGAGAAAGACTTTGGAACAGGCTGTGTTAAAATCACACCAGCGCATGATTTTAATGACTATGAAATTGGCAAGCGTCATGATTTGCCAATGATTAATATTTTAACAAAAGAAGCTAAGTTAAATGATAGTGTGCCTGAGAAATACCGTGGACTTGATCGCTTTGATGCGCGTAAAGCCATCGTTGAGGATATGGATCAGCTCGGGCTTTTAGCCAAAGTTGAGTCGCATACACTTAAAGTCCCAAGAGGCGATAGAACATCAAGTGTGCTTGAGCCGTATTTGACAGAACAGTGGTTTGTAAAAGCAAGTGTGCTCGGCAAAAAGGCGCTTGAAGTTGTAGAAAATGGAACGGTTCGATTTGTGCCAGATAATTGGAAGAATACGTATTATTCATGGATGAGAGATTTACAGGATTGGTGTGTTTCTCGCCAGCTTTGGTGGGGACATAGAATTCCTGCTTGGTATGATGAAAAGGGCAATGTTTATGTTGCAGAGGATGAAAAAGCGGTACGTATTAAATATAACTTATCAGAAGATGTTTGCCTGACACAGGATGATGATGTTTTTGATACATGGTTTTCAGCCGCGCTTTGGCCTTTTTCGACGTTAGGTTGGCCAGAGAAGACAGCCGCGCTTGAGAAATACTACCCAACAAGTGTGCTTGTGACAGGGTTTGATATTATCTTCTTCTGGGTTGCCAGAATGATGATGTTTGGCCTTTATTTTATGAAGGAAATACCGTTTAAAGATATTTATATTACAGGACTTATTCGTGATGCAGAAGGGCAGAAAATGTCTAAATCTAAGGGCAATGTACTAGACCCTGTTGATTTGATTGATGGCATTGACTTGGGAAGTTTGATTGAAAAGCGTACTTCATCTCTTATGCAGCCTCAAATGAAGGCAAAAGTTGAAAAGCAGACAAGAAAGCACTTTCCAAATGGTATTGAAGCTTATGGAACCGATGCCCTTCGCTTCACATTTGTCGCGCTTGCTTCGACTTCGCGTGATGTTAATTTTGATGTTGCCAGAATGGAAGGATATCGAAATTTTTGTAATAAGCTTTGGAATGCCTCTCGCTTTGTGATGATGAATCTAGAGGGCTTTGATGTCACGTATAAAAATAAGCATGCCCTTGATATGGGGGTTGCAGAGAGGTGGATTTGGCATCAATTTAATCAAACAGTAGCGCTCTCACATAAACATATTGAAAGCTATCGTTTTGATTTATTAGCGCAATCTTTATATGAGTTTGTTTGGAATCAATATTGTGACTGGTATGTTGAGTTTGCCAAAGCACTATTAAATGACCCTAAGACAACTGAAAATAAAAAACAAGCGATCCAATATACTTTGATTAAAGTGTTAGAAGGAATATTGGCGTTGGTTCACCCAGTGATTCCATTTATTAGTGAGGCGATTTATCAAGAAGTTAAATCATATACAAAGAATACGAAAGACTCACTGATGTTGGTGAAATACCCTGAAGTGGATGTAACATTAGAAGATCAAAGAGCATGTGAGGAGTTGGAATGGCTGCAAAAAGTTATTACAGCGATTCGTACAATTCGCTCTGAGATGAATGTAAAACCAAGTGTATCTATTCCTGTTTATTTTAAAAATGCCAATGAAGTTTTAACAAGCAGAATTGAAAAGCTAAGTGATATAATTGCTCAGATGGCAAAAGTAGCTGATATTCATATAAACGTTGAAGCGCCGCTCTCAGCGACGAATATCGTTGCTGGATTGGAGATTCATATCCCACTTGAAGGGTTGATTGATCTTGATGCCGAACGCGCACGATTAGACAAAGAAAAGTTAAAGCTTGATAAAGAGATTAGCCGCATACAAGGTAAGCTTAATAATCAAAAATTTGTTGCTAATGCGCCAGAGGCTGTTGTCATTAAAGAAAAAGAAAAGCTTGCTAATTATGAACTGACAAAAACAAAGCTACAAACTCAGTTTGATAAACTATCAGCTTTATAGTCCGCAGCCATAATCCCAGCTGCAGGTTTTAGCAAACTCATCATAGTAGTTTTTATCTGTAGCATTCTTTTTATCTGCTAAGTATGCTGAAAAAGGCTTGTCAAACATCGTGGTATTGACTTTGCTTTCCAATGCCTCAATTCGTTGGATATCATTCTTAGTGAGTGTATTGGTATCTTGTTGAGTAAAGTGAATGCATGCTTGACACTCAAGTGAGCGGTGATTAAGCGGTGTCTTAAACGGTGTTTTCTCAATAAGCGCATCGCGTGATGATTTGCTATGTGCATAAAGAGGGTAGGAGACTGCTCTATCATCATAGCGCTCAGACTCCTCTATCTTGAATGGTAAGTCAAACTGGGATTTTGACATAGAGCGCTGATTGGGTAATAAAACCGTTGCTGTGAAATCTTCATCATGCTCTTCTAGCCAAGAAAGAATGGCCATACCTTTTAGAAAACCTGCACACCAATGGAACTTTTGTGAAGGAAACTGTTTTCTTGCCTCAACCAATGTGGAAAAGTCATGCTCAGGCTTGAGTCGCTGATGTGTAAACTCAAGGGCTTTTATCCATTTATCTGCAAGCTCGCATCGTGCCTCCCATTGCTCCCCTTGCCAACCGGTGTCAACAGAGAGTACATGGACATCATTTAACTTGTTTTCATAAGCCCATTGAATAAGTGCAATACTGTCATCACCAAAGTTTGCAATAATGGCGTACATAACACTAAATTCCAGCTTTTTTTCTAACAGCTGATAGCACCTTTTGTGCCTCTAATCTCGCTTTTTGCTGACCAGCTTTAAGATGCTCATCAATAATGTGGCGATTTGCCATCAAATCATCATATTTCTCCCTAAAAGGGGTTAAGACGCTATCGATTTTTTCAAATAAAATCTGTTTTGCCTCACCCCAGCCAATGCCATTTTGATAACGCTCTTTCAATGCATTAATTTCACTTGGTGTTGCAAAATGTTCATACAAAGAAAAGATCGTGCAGTTCTCGGTTGATTTTGGCTCCTCAGGCAGCTGAGAGTTGGTCACAATTTTCATGATGAGCTTTCGAAGCTTTTTAGAGGGCGCAAATAGTGGAATAGTATTTCCATAGCTTTTTGACATTTTTCTGCCATCTAATCCCAAAATTGTTTGTGTTTTCTCCTCGATCATTGCAGTTGGGACTGTGAGCGTATTGGTTTTGTATATATGATTAAAGCGATTGGCGATATCACGAGCAATTTCAATATGTTGAATTTGATCTTTACCAACAGGGACTAAATCTGCATTAAACATTAAAATATCCGCAGCCATAAGTACAGGGTAATTAAAGAGTCCCATATTAATACCGCTATCAAGATCTGCTTTCCCTTCCAGTTCATTTTGATCGACAGCAGCCTTATATGCATGTGCACGATTTAGAAGCCCTTTTGCTGTAACAGAGGTTAAGATCCAATTAAGCTCGGCGATTTCAGGAATGTCTGATTGGCGGTAAAATACAACCTTTGTGGGATCAAGCCCAAGTGCAAGCCAAGTGGCAGCGATATCGTAAATATATTCCTGACGCAATTTTGGATCCCAAAGCTTGATTAATGAGTGATAATCGGCAATAAAAAAATAAGCATTATACGCATCATTTTTAGCCATTTCTAAAGCAGGTTTGATTGCCCCAATATAGTTACCAAGATGTGCGATGCCTGAAGGGGTAATTCCCGTGAGTACAACTTTTTTTTGTTTATCTTGTTCGTTATGTGTCTTTTTTGATGCGTCCATTAAGCTATCCAAACATTTTTTATTTTATAAGTAACGCAACTTTAGGTTAACGTTAAATAAAGGGTGAAAAGAATTACTGCAAATACTAACAAAAAAGAGAAATAAGGTTAAGTGTTAAAAATGCGCTTTTGAATGGCGTAGACTTCTTCTAACATTTGCAATGTGCGTGTGAGTGAAAAGACAAGTGTGCTAACGTGAATATATTCCGGTGCAAGGTGTAAGGTCGATTTAAAGGCACTGAATTGAGCATTCAGCTTTTCTATTTCCACATGATTTTGCGTGTTTAAGGAGGCAAAGTTATCTGATAAGTGATTAAGTGCTTCTGATATGGAGCTATGTAAAGCAATAAACTCTGGGTGCTCAGCAAATTCCGCACGCTTTTCTGGATAGGCATGAATATATTCATAGGAAACACAAATATAGCGATAAAGTTGGCGAGTGGCATAATTCAGTGCTTGATAGTCCTTAATTCGCTTTTTTTGATTCTCATACATGATTTCGCTTGTAAGTGTGATTTGTTTATTAAAGTGAGTGAAGATTTGTGCCAGCAGCAGCTCATACTTTCCCCCGTCAACGAGTTCTCTGTGTAGAGTCCTAATTTGAATTAAGCAATCGGAGTAAGAGTGGAATATACGTTTACTTGCATGGATGGGAAAGACAAAGCGCCCTACGATAAAAGCAATAATGATGCCAAGGATAATCTCAAAACCACGAGAGAGTGCAAATTTAATATTTGGGTCGCTGGCAAATAGAATAATGGCTAATGTAACTGCGCCTAGTAAGCCAACATAGGAATATTTGGGGTAGGTTGCAGCAATAAAAGCACCGATATAAATAAATATTAGACAGAGAATAACTTGCATGGCAGGCAAGGTAGAAAAAACAAGCAATATAACAAGTGCAATTAACACGCTCCACAAAGTACCAAGCATGCGCATAATCGATTTATTGGTTAAGCCGCCCATATTAGTTTGTGCTGACATGATGACTAAAATGGTGATAACAATCCAAGAATACATTTCAGGCATATTCATCCAGTCGCCAAGAAAATGCCCAACTAAGAAGCCAATAAAGCTTGCCAGAGTGGTTTTAAAGGCATTAATGAGTGCATATTTATGTTTTTGTAACGTATTAATTAGCATGATTTTAATGGATAAGTTAACACAGTTAGAGTATACCAAGATGCCAGCAAAAACGCTTTAGTTAGCAAGCAAAAGGGTGATAGAATAGAGTGAACTATCATTGAACAGGTGCGGCCTTGAGAAAAAAACGTAAATGGATGCCATCTAAATCCGAAATACAAGAGCATAAATGGCTGAAGTTTCTGCATAGGCATATGCACCATGAGTATTTGTGGCGTTTTGATCAAAACGGCTTGGCCAAAGCAGCAGTCATTGGCATGTTTATGTGTATGATGCCAATGCCATTTCAAATGATTCCAGCAGCAATTTTTGCTGTGTTGTTTCGTGCGAATATTATTCTTGCTGTGGCGCTTGTCTGGGTGAGTAATCCTGTCACAATGTTGCCAATGATGTATGGCTCTTATATTATTGGCTGTTGGTTACTTGGGTCAACCCCTATTTTTCACGATGAAACATTGTCATTGAGTCATATCTTTTCACATTTACACAGCGTATTTCTACCCTTATTATTAGGAAGCGCTGTCATTGGGCTTGTCAGTGGGATCTTATTGGCAGTGCTGATTGTTTTTGGATTTAAAGTGCTTAGATGGACGAAAAAAAATAAAAAAAGCTAAAGAGCAGCTTTCTTGTAAATTGCTTTCTATACTTTGATATAGCTTAAGAGGTGAGTGCGCAAGGAGTCAAAGTTGCAATTCAAAAGTAAATTTAAATTTATTCACTTTATCTATACATGTATGCTCCTTGGGCTGCTTTTGGCTTTTTGGAGTCCGCTTGGGTTTTTATTAGGTGATATTACCGTTGGGATATTAACCTTTTTTTGGCGCGGTATGACAGTTCTTTTTATTTGGGTTGTATTGCTTTTACTTTTTATTATTTCCTCAAAAGGAAAAATGCTGATCGCTGAGAGTTTTTGCGCTTTATCAAAATGGATAAAGCTATTGATCATTGTCTTTTTTATCATCGGGATTCTCTCTGCATCAATCAAAGCATTTAGCCCGCCGACTGCATTTAAAGCCTTGGCAATTGATTTATCAATGTTGCTTTGTGTTTTGTATTTAGCGAGCTACTTTAAGCGTTATCCTGAGGCGATTAACTGGCTTATCGCAACTGTTATCATTTGTGCAATTTTATATTTTCTAATTACAGTCGGTTATTTATATGCAGTGGATTACTTGCTACACGCTCCGATGAATAAAAGTGAATATCTAAGCTTCATACTCAACCAGCTCAATTTTTCCAATAAGCGGTTTTTAGATCATTTTATCAGTTGGTTTTTGCCTCTTTTAGCTCTGCCGCTTATGTCATCAAACTATGTTAAGCTTATGAAAGTATTAAGCTTTATTGCAATGGTTGCGCTTTGGTTTTTTGTCATTGCACATGCCTCAAGGAGCATTCTGGTTGAATATGTGGTAATTCTTCTTGTAATGAGTGTACTCAATTACCGCATGACAATACGTTTTTTCTTTTATCATTTATCTGCAGCTGTTATTGCGGCTCTCCTGTTTATTATTGTCAATAGCTCAGTTGGGCTATTAAGTGTTCTAGAGAGAGATGTGCTTGCCAATGGTGACAGGTGGCTTTTGTGGGCTCGAACCTTAAATATAGCTATTCATAACCCACTTTTAGGTGTGGGAGAGCTAAATTTAGTATTCTATCTTCAAGATTATCCACATAATATTGTATTGGCAGTTTTTGCTCAGTGGGGCGTTGTCGCTTTAGCAGCCTTTTTGCTTGTGGTGCTAAGAAGCTTTATACGCGCAGTTCAGCTTATGAAGGAGTATATACAATCAGAGCTTTATTTTGTCGCTTTTTCTTCGGTATTAGCGGGAATGATTCATGCGCTATTTAGTAATCTATTTAGAATGCCATTAAGTCAAATTAGCCTTATATTTGCGCTTGGATTATTACTGTCATTTATGCGTACAAAAAGTGTGAGTTTAAGAATAGTGCCACTTATTGGCATGAATGTCTTTTTTGTCATATTAATGGCGGTTTTTATTATATTGCCCATGTATTATGTGACCGCAATGTAACTTATCAGTAAGCTAATAGCGCTTTTTCAGTTATCTTAGCAAGCTCATTTAAGGTATGAACCTCAGTGTTTAGTGGTGGCATCCAGTAAATGGTGTTACCAAGTGGGCGTAGTAGGGCGCCAAGTTTTACGGCTTGTTGAAAAACACGATATCCTGATCGGGTAAATTTAGGGGATTTGATATCGGCAGCAATAATGCCACCAATGCTTCGAATATTATGAAGGAGCTTGGTATTGTGAGAGATGTCGTGCATATTCTGAAGCATCGTAGGATGTAGCGTTTGCTGAACATACTCTAAAGTATTTTCCTTTTGAAAGATCTCCAAAACGCTTAAAGCACACGCTGAAGCAAGGGTGTTTCCACTATGTGTATGTGAATGCATAAAGGCTTTATATGTCTCATAATCATCATAGAAAATTTCATATATAGATTCGTGAGTTAGCGTAACACTAAGTGGAAGAACACCGCTTGTGAGCCCCTTTGATAGGCAAATAAAATCAGCTTGAATGTCAGCATGCTCTAGTGCCAGCATTTTACCTGTGCGACCAATGCCTGTCATGATTTCATCTGCAATAAGATAAACATCATTCTCTTTACACCAAAGACCAAGGCGTTTGATAAAATCTTGTGAATAAACAAGCATTCCCCCCGCGCCTTGCACAATCGGCTCAATGATAATGGCATTAAGCATTTGTCTATGCTGATTTAGAAAGCTTTGAGCTTGGAGCCATTCTTTTTCAGCATCATGCCATAAAGGGTCACCTTCCCCTGTAACGTAGGGAATATCAGGAATATATTCACAATCAAAAAGAAGACTTTGATAGGCATTTTTATAAAGCCCAAGATCACTGACACTAAGTGTTGCTGCCGTTTCACCGTGATAGGCATTTTGCAGTGCAATAAATTTGCATTTATCGCTTTGTCCTCGAATCACTCTGGCTTGTATCGACATCTTCATTGCAATCTCAACCGCACAAGAGCCATCACTTGCAAATAATACCTTATCCATTTTAGTAATATCACATAAGCTTTCGGTTAAAGCCTCAATTATTTGATTGGTCGTATTGGCTAAAATAGTATGCTCAAGCGAGTCAAGCTGAGTAATAATGGCTTGTTTGATCTTTGGGTGGTTGTGTCCCAGTGATTTACACCACCAGCTAGAGATAGCATCAATAAGTTTTTCCCCTGTTTGTAAGGTAAGGTAACTTTTTGAAGCGGATTGAATGGAAAGCGGAGTGAAGCTTTCATAGTCTTTCATTTGTGAGCATGGGTGCCATATAGGAGTTGAATACATAGCTAGTAAACTTAATTTAAAAATATTAGTTGACTGATGCAAAAATTATACCTAGATTAAAGCCAATGTAAATAACCGATCAAAAACAATGACAAGCTACACGCTACCTGAGTTACTAGAGATTTATCATCAACCATTTAATCAATTATTATTTCAAGCGCAATCAGTACACCAAAAACACTTTAAAGATGAAGTTGAGCTGTGTACTTTACTCAGTATTAAAACGGGAAGTTGTCCAGAGGATTGTAAGTACTGTCCACAAAGCGGGCATTACAAGACAAATGTAGAAAAAGAAAAGCTGCTCCCTTGTAATCTTATTGTTGCAAGAGCAAAAAAAGCCAAAGAAATGGGCGCAAAGCGTTTTTGTATGGGGGCAGCTTGGCGAAATCCACCGAAGAGTAAAATGCCAGAGTTAATTAATATTATTCAATCCATTAAAGATCTTGGACTGGAAACTTGTATGACACTTGGCATGTTGACTAAAGAAGATTCCGATAAGCTCGCTGAAGCGGGACTTGATTATTACAACCATAATATTGATACCTCCGAGAGCTATTATCCAGAGATTATTACAACACGGACATTTTCATCACGAATTGAGACGCTTAAAAATGTCTCAAGTTCAGGAATGAAAGTTTGCTCTGGTGGTATTTTAGGGATGGGCGAGACAACTGAAGACAGATTAGAGATGCTTATGATGCTTGCCTCTTTAGATACACCACCTGCAAGTGTCCCAATTAATAAGTTAATTCCTGTTCCAGGAACGCCACTAGGGGATGAACTTAAAATGGCTAAAGTGGATAATTTTGATTTTGTTCGTACCATCGCTGTGGCAAGAATATTACTGCCCACCAGTAAAGTTCGCCTTTCTGCTGGCCGCACTGAAATGAACGAGGAGATGCAGGCCTTATGTTTTATGGCAGGAGCAAACTCAATTTTTTATGGAGAGAGGCTATTAACAACGGCAAATCCAGATCAAAATAATGATTTAAAACTATTAAAAAAATTAGGGCTTGGCATCGAAAGTAATATGGAGGCTAAAGCTAAGCGCATTGATCAAATAGACGATGAATCTTTAAATGTACTCTAATAGGCGGGTGTTAGATCAGATAAATGAGATAAACATAATCAAAAAAAAGGCGCTCTATCGACAGCGCCGTGCATTTTATACACAAGAGGCGAGCAAAGAAATTGATGGCCGAAGTTGTATTGATTTTAGCAGTAACGATTATCTTGGTTTATCTCAGCATAAAGCGGTACAAAAAGCGCTGATAAAGGCGGTAAATCACTATGGTTTTGGAAGTGGCTCTTCGCCTGTTGTTAGTGGCTACTCTAAAGCAACAGCAACCTTTGAAAAGGAGTTTGCCGATTTTATAGGGTATCCTTGTGCTATGTTTTTCAACTCCGGATACCAAGCAAACCTTGCGCTTATGAGCTTTTTAGCAAGGAAAGATAAGACAATTATTGCTGATAAGTATATTCATGCATCTGTTATTGATGGGGTAAGGCTTTCAGGGGGAAAGCTTATGCGTTACCGACATCAAGATCTTTTGTCGCTTCAGCGGATATCAGCTAGATCCAATGCTGATTACTGTGTGACAGAAGGCATCTTTAGCATGGATGGTGATATTGCGCCACTTAGCACTATCTATAAAGTCATTCAGGATAAACAACATCTGGTTGTTGATGATGCGCATGGATTTGGCGTTTTAGGTGCTGGAGGGAAGGGGAGTGTGAATGAAGGAGGGCTAAGCTTTAAAGAGGTGCCTATTTGTGTTGTTCCTTTGGGTAAAGCGATGGGGGGAGCAGGAGCGATGATTTGTGCTTCAAAGGAGATCATTGAGATATTGGTGAATACTGCAAGGGCGTATATTTACTCTACTGCGGCACCTCCTTTTATCAGCGAAGCACTAAGAACATCTTTGGAGCTACTTCATTCAGAAGAGAGATTGAGGCATAAATTATTTGAAAATATTCAATATTTTAACGACTTAGCAAAACAGCATAATTTGCCTTTATACAATGATCAAATGACGCCTGTACGCTCTATTTTGATTAAGGATAATGCTTTAACTGTGACACTACAGCAAAAACTATTGTCAAAAGGAATGTTGGTCTCATGCGTCCGCCCACCAACAGTGCCCAAAGATACGGCAAGATTAAGAATATCCCTGTCAGCTACTCACCAGCTATCACACATTGATGAGTTGATCAAACTCTTGGTCATTAGCCTTCAAAAGAGAGAAGCGTTATGTTAAATGGGTTTGTTTCTAATGAAGTTGCCTACTTAAGTGGCTGGGGGTTTTCAGAGAGCTTATGGCAAGGTATTATCTCTAAAGGTGAGGGGAAGGGTGAGAGGTTTACCATTACAGATTTCCATCATTTAGGAAAAGAGCGTATTTTAGATATGCTTGCCCAAGCGCTTGTGCATATTAAGGTGATATATGCTTGGTCTTTCTCTGCGATCGTTATCATGGAGTTAATAAGAACTCAAAGGTTGACTGCATCTAGAATTTATTTCTATGCGCCAGCATTTAAATTGAATCTCACCGAGAAAGAAAAGCTCGCATTTTATCAGGCGTTTGATAAAACCCCCCAGAAACTTACAAGGCATTTTTTCACCTTAGTGGCAGATGGCGATAGGGAAAAAATAAACTGGTTAAGAGCAAATACAACGCTAGGGAATAAAACACAAAAAGAGAGTCATTTATTTGCACTTAAATGGATGTTTGATTTTTCTGTAATACAAGATGAGTTGGCTATTTTACTTGCCTCTGGCAAGGTTAAGATTTATCTCGCAGAGCGAGATCATATTATCGATAACACATTTCTATTAAATGGCGTCACGTTGCCAAATATTATCATGATGAACGGGCATAATCATTTAAGCTTACTTGGAGAGCGTTATGTTTGATGTAGCAACTCATTTTAATCGTGCAGCTCATAACTATGAAAAGGAAGCAAGTGTTCAGGAGTTGGTTGGTAGTTATTTATTGGAAATGATGGCGAAAGAAGAAGGGATACGTTCTTTTAAAGATATTAGCCTTTTGGAACTTGGTTGTGGGACTGCAAGAGATTGTGCGCTTTTGATAAAGCAATTTGCTATTAAAAACTATCTTGGTATCGATGGCGCTAAAAAGATGTATCTGACAGCAAAATCTTATTATCAACATCATGATGCTATTGATTTTTCTTTGCAAGATTTTGATGATGATCTAAGTGCTATTGGAGAGTATGATATTCTCTATGCAAATATGTCTTTGCATTGGTCAAGAGATTTCAAGGATCTGATTCATCGAGTCAAGTTACAGCTAAAACAACCTGGCTATCTCTGTTTTAGTATTCCACTTCAACACACCTTTAGTGAGTTAAGTGATTTTCGTATCAATCATTTTAAAAGCCATGCTTCAACCATAAAGTTATTGGCAGATTCAGGATATGAGCTGTGCTTTAGTAATGAGTTGTTTGAGCAAGTTTCTTTTCCGAGTCAGCTTTGCCAATTAAAACATTTAAAGAAAACAGGTGTAGATACCTATATTGGATCAAAGGCATATAGCTTATCTTCAGTTCGCCAGTATCTTAATATTAATAAGCCTGCGAGTTTAACTTATCATATAGGAGTATATATTTGTGCCATTAGATGATTTTTATGATGAAAGATTGAATGTATTGATCGGCGATAATCCACGCATTGGTATTGTTGGAACCGATACAGAGGTTGGTAAAACCTATGTAACAGTCAAGCTTTTAGAGTATTGTAATCAACAAAATCATGCAACTTTTGCAATGAAACCCATTGCTTCAGGTGCTTTTTTTCACAATGGTAATCTTGTCAATGAGGATGCATTAGCCCTTATGGAAGCATCGTCTGTCAAGCTTCCATATAATTTGGTTAATCCAGTCATCTACCAAAAGCCAATCGCGCCGCATATTGCAGCAGCTGAAATGGGTGACATGCTGAGTGTTGATGCTATACAAAGAGCTATTGAAAATAGCCTTAATGAGGTCAAATCTGATGTGAGTTTGATTGAAGCGGCTGGCGGAATACTTGTGCCATTAAATCATAATGAGTTATACATTGATGTATTTAAAAGCTTGAACATTCCTGTTATTTTGGTCGTTGGTATGAAGCTTGGCTGTATTAATCATGCGCTTTTAACGGTTGATTATCTCAAAATGCATCAGGTTGAATGCTTAGGTTGGGTTGCCAACCAGATCGATCCTAATATGTCTGTATATTATGAAAATGTTCAGACTTTAGAGAAAATGATGGGGGTTAGCAAGCTTGCAGAGTTTAGTTATTCAAGCTCACTTTGTAAGTTCGCCTGAACTTTATTGGCACTTACCATGTGGTTAATCTGCTTGAGTAAAAAAGCGAATATAACCGTAATAATGATTGCCACCACAGTCATTGCTAAGAAAATGTGTGTATAGGTTGGGTTAGTTGCTGCAGGGGATAAGCTACCTGTCTCATTGGCTGCGCTAAGAGCATAGTTTGAGATGGGGCCTGCAAGATTGATACCAAAGGCAACGTTCATAAATAGATACCCTGTAAAAAGCCCTTGATGTTGAGGGCGAATCATTTCTCCAGCCATCGCGTAGTTAACAGCATTAACATGAATTTCTCCCGCTGCAACGATCAGTAAAAGCAAAATTGGGAAGATAACATTAATTGCATTAACACCACCTGTTACCCAGATACCAAGTGGTATCATTAAAAAGGCAAAAATATAAAGACTTAAACCTTTTGTAACAAGATACCCAGGCGAATAAGGGCGATTGAGTGATTGGCGTCTTCTCATCGCATTTGCAAGGAAAATGCCGAAAATAATGACTCCTAAGCTTTCAAATAAATTAACGGTAGCCGGTTGCATTGGAATGCCAAGTAAAGACTTAGTTGTGTTAAATTCAACAAAGTTCTCAAGTGCGGTAGATTGTAAGCCCTGAACACAGGCAAAGATCATGCTTGCAACGCTAAGAATCAAATAAGAGTAGATCTTCGCGCGATAAGTTGCATCTTGCTTGCGTGCAAGGTTAATCATTAATGCTAAAACAACAAAAAATACAACGTAAATAAGAGATGAGCCGATTTCAGGGTGATGCATAAGGAAAAAAGCAAATACTAAACAGGCAGAAATAATAACAGGGGCAATAAAATAATTATGCTCTCCTTTAGCAAAACGCTCAGCAAAGAAAGTTCCCTTGTCAGTAACATACTTCCAAGTGCGCAGGTGAATGCCCATTGAAATAACAATACAAACTGCCGCAAAAATAAAAGCAACACTGTAGAGATTATGTCCTTGTAAAATTCCTGCAACAATAAAGCTTAGAACAAAGCCAATGTTCATAAAACTATAATTGACAGAAAATGCAATGCGTCTTCTTTTATCATTTTGGGAAAATAACTGAGTTAACATCATATTGATGCAGCTGACATTAAGGCCGGCTCCTGTGATGAATACGGCCATCCCAATCAAAATAATGCTGTATTCATGAACAGCAATAAGACAAAGCCCGATAAACTGTAAACAAAGACTGACTGAAAAAAGCGCGCGAAAACTAAGGTATCTGCCACCTACTGTTCCACCTAGGAAGTGAAACAAAAAGTTAATGGCAAAAAAACTTGCGGTTAATGTATTTGCCTCCATGCGGCTCATGCCACCGTGATTGCTAAGGTAAAAGTTTAAAAGCCCCATTAAAACGGCGTAACCTACTGTTGAAAACACTTGTAGTAGGTTAATATTTATCACCCCTTTAGGCATATCTTTATAGCTTAACATAAATTATAAAATTCCCCTGTAAATTGCAAAAGCTCTCCATGGTAACCATTAAAATTGCTTTTGTCACATAAAATCATCTTTAAAAATCTGTGATTAAAGCAGTTTGATGATCATGCCACTTTTAGCTAGGAAGGGGATGTTTGCCTTTAAAATACAAATAGTTCTAGGCGTAATGGATGTGTCTATTTAAATCGATTCGTTTTTTTGTATCAGGGTCAAATGCATGAAGGTGTTCTTTTCGAGCGTGAAGGTGAATCGTTTCACCAACGCTGCCGCTCCAATACCCATTTATTTTCATCGTAATACGTGTCTGGCTGCTTGGAATAAAACCATATAATAGCGTTTCAGCGCCAAGATGCTCGATGGTGTCAACGGTGACGGTAATATCAACATCATTCTTCTGTTCGCTTAGTTGTAGGTGCTCAGGGCGAATACCAATGATGATATCTTTGCCAGCATCATGGTTATCTTCTAAAACAATATCAAGCTCACCACCATCTTCAAGGCAAATGCCATTGTCGGTTGTTTTTGCATTAATAAAGTTCATGGAAGGCGCGCCTATGAAGCCTGCGACAAAAACGCTTGCTGGTTTCTGATAAAGCATTTTGGGCGTATCAAATTGCTCAATGTAGCCTTTGTTTAAGATCACAATGCGATCAGCCATAGTCATTGCTTCTACTTGATCATGCGTCACATATAAGCTTGTGATTTTTAATTGTTGCTGTAGTCGTTTTATCTCAAGACGCATATCAACACGAAGCTTTGCATCCAAATTCGAAAGCGGCTCATCAAATAAAAATAATTTAGGGTTTCGGATAATCGCTCTTCCCATGGCAACACGTTGACGCTGTCCACCTGATAATGCATTTGGTTTTCTGTCAAGTAGATGATCAATTTGTAATAAAGTAGCGATCTTATTGACTCGCTCTTTGATTTCAGCCTTAGGGCGTTTTCTCACTTTAAGTCCATAAGCAATATTGTCATATACTTTCATGTGAGGATAAAGCGCATAGTTTTGAAATACCATCGCAATATCACGATCTTTTGGCTCTTTGTTGGTGACATCCTGATTGTCGATATAGATTGCGCCTGAGCTTGCGCTTTCAAGGCCCGCTATAGTACGAAGAAGCGTTGATTTTCCACACCCAGAGGCGCCAACAATCACAACAAATTCACCTTCTTTAATATCCAAGTTAATATCTTGTAAAACAGGTGTTTTTAAATAGCTCTTTGTAATATCTTTTAATAATAATGTGCTCATTTTACTTATCCGTCTCAATTAAACCTTTAACAAACCAGCGCTGCATAATAATGATAATCGCCACAGGAATAATGGTCGCTAAAATCACCTCTGCCATAATGTAATTCCAATTAGGGATATTGCCAAGTGTATCAGACACCTGCATTAGCCCCATTACAATAGTATGAAGTGCAGGATCGCTGGAGGTGATAATAAGTGGCCATAAAAACTGATTCCAGCCATAGATAAACATAACAATAAATAGAGCAACAATATTTGTTTTAGACAGTGGCAGCACAACATCAATAAAAAAACGAATAGGACCTGCGCCATCTATGCTTGCTGCTTCTGCATATTGTCTTGGAATGGTCATGAAAAACTGGCGAAACATAAAAGTTGCTGTCGCTGAAGCAATTAAAGGCAGTGTTAATCCTGAAAAAGTATTTAGCATTCCAAGATTTACAACGATGTTATAGGTTGGAACAATGCGTATTTCAACTGGCAGCATAAGCGTTAAAAATATAAGCCAGAAAAACACCATGCGAAAGCGAAAATTGAAATAAACAACAGCATAGGCAGAGATAATGGCAAGTACAATTTTGCCAACAGCAATTGCCATGGCCATTAAAAAGCTGTTCCAAAGTAACAATAAAGCTGGGGGAACGCCAAAATGTGTGCTGCCAGTCAGTGCAATTTTGTAGTTCTCTATCATATGTCCACCTGGGAGCATTGGAATAACACCTTTGGCAGAGTTGATCGCTTCCATAGATTGTGTCGAGGTAACAAAGGCAACATAAAGTGGCAAAGCCATAATCAAAATGCCAAGGATAAGCAGGGCATGTGTTATAAATGTTAATAAAGGACGTCGTTCAACCATCATGCGTAATGCACCTTCTTTTCGATATATTTAAACTGGATTGCAGATAAAACGATAACAATAACCATCAGTACGACAGATTGTGCAGAGGAGCTTCCAATTTGTTGACCGATGAAACCTGTGGCATAAACATTATAAACAAGAATGTTGGTTGCATTTGCAGGCCCCCCTTGTGTCATGGTTGCAATAATACCGAAGGTATCAAAAAAAGCATAAACAAGGTTGATTGTTAAAAGGAAGAAGGTTGTTGGTGAAATTAAAGGAAAGGCGATTTGCCAGAAGCGTCTAAAGGGACCTGCTCCATCTATAGCAGCGGCTTCAAACATTGATTTTGGAATGGCTGCAAGTCCTGCTAAAAAGAAGATAAAGTTATAGCTTATTTGTTGCCATGATGCGCCTAGAATAGTAACAAAAAGTGCTTGTGACCCATTGGAGTAATAATTCCAGTCAACACCAAAATGCGCAAGTATCCAAGTGATCACCCCGACAGCAGGGTTAAATAAGAACCCCCATAAAATACCTGTAACAGCGGTTGCAACGGCATACGGCCAGAGGATAAAAGTTTTATATATCCGTGCGCCTCTTAATACTCTCATCACTAAAACAGCGAATAAAAGCCCAAGTGCCATTGCTAAAAAGGCAACAGCAATCGAAAAGATAGCTGTGGTTACAAATGATTGTAAGTAACTTTTATTGCTAAATAGATCAATATAGTTTGTAAGACCTGAAAAGTGACTGATTGTTCCCCAAAAGTTGCTACTATAAAAAGAGCCTATCACACTTTGTATCGCAGGGTAGATAAAGAATAAAATCGTAATAACGAGCTGTGGCAAAATAAGTATATAGGCAAGTGTACTTGAGCGGTAGAAATTTTGTTGTTGCATAGGTTACCTATTTTGTTGATAAAATTGCATGATTAATCTGTTTCCACTTTCCACACCATCTTGAAGCGCATTTTTTGCACTTTGATCACCAGAGAAAATTTGCTCTAGCATGGCATCGTTCACCTGACGAATCAGTGGAAAATTTCCAAGTCTAATCCCTTTTGTATAAGGTTTTGGTGGTAAGTTGTTAAGTTCTTGTAAGGCAACTTCAGCATAAGGGTTTTTTTTGTAGAACCCTTCTTGTTTCAGAAGGTTATATGCTGATTTTGTGGCGGGAATATAACCGGTTGCCTTTGCCCATTCAGCTTGAATGCTAGCTTTGGATAAAAATTGATAAAAAAGAGCAACACCTTTATAAATTTTAGCTTTATTCGGCGTGTCTTTCGGTAAGGCAAATGTCCAAAGTGCACCACCGCCAATAATGGTGTTTTGGGGGTGAGTATTTGTATTTGTTTTCCAAAATGGTATTGGCGCCACGCCAGTTTTAAAGCTCTTTACCTTTGAAAAATCAGCAATCATAGATGAAGACTGCATAGTCATGGCGCACTTTCCGCTGGTGAAAAGTGAATCGGATGAGCCCAATCTGCCACCATACATAAAAACACCCTCTTGTGCCCAGTGGTATAGTTGCGTTAAGAAGTCAACGACAGTTTTGTTATTGAACAATAACTTTGGTGCTAGAGAATCAAAGCCATTATTCTCAGAAGCATAGGGAAGGTTATTCCATGCGCTAAACTCTTCCAATAAGATCCACGAAGGATAGCCGGTTGTGAAAATACAGCTTTGTCCTACGCCTTGTAGTCTTTTTGCAAAAGCGTCCATTTGTTGCCAAGTACGAGGTGGTGTTTTAATGCCGGCTTTTTCAAGTACATTTTTATTATAGAAAAGCACGGGAGATGAGCTGTTAAACGGGAAGCCTGCAAGCTTATTATCAACACTGTAATAACCGCCAACAGCAGGCCAGAAATCATGAGTGTTGATCTTGACACCTGTCATGTTTAGTAGTTTATACAGCGGGATAATGGCGCCACCTGAGTGAATCATCATTGCAGCACCGATTTCATAAGAAAGAAGAATGTTGGGCTGAGTGTGTGAGCGAAAAGCTGTTGCTGCAGAGGTGAGGGAGTTTTCATAGTTAGATTTATTGACAGCAACGACATAGTAAGTGTTTTGAGTGTTATTAAACTCAGCAATAATCTTTCGAAGCGATGCGCCAAGTGAGCCACCAAAGGAGTGCCAAAACACAATTTCAGTTCGGTTTGGATGTTTGTGTTGATTATTAGAAAATACAGCTTTGGCTTGCTGCCAAAAACTTGTATCTGCATAAGCAGAAGATGTCACAAAAAATGCCAATATGCTTATAAGCACGGCCGCTTTTTTCACCTTATTTCGCATCTATCCCCCACGGTTTGGCTCTTCTCGATGTAAAGTAATCTTAATGACTTTAGTCTCAGACTAAAGTAGCACACTAATGTTACAATTATATTACAGCAAAGTAAAATGTTGTCATAAATGAAAGCGACTGAAGTACAAATCAAAATAACTAAAATCACTTTTGATTAGCCAATGAATCGTATAAGTTAGAAAAAAAGGGTAATAAAAGGAGCAGATGTGAGCAAGATCATTATTCACGGTGGCTGCGGACAACGAGAAAGTGCTGAGAGTACCTTTAAAGACTATCATGAGCATTTATTAATAATTATCAAAAAAAGCTATCAAAACTTACTGAAAGAGGATAATGCGCTTAACGCTGCACTGTATGCTGCTAAGCTACTTGAAGATGACCCTATTTTTAATGCAGGCTTAGGTTCGCGTGTCCAGCAAGATGGTCAAATTCGCATGTCTGCTTCTATTATGGATGGGGAGAAAGAGCGTTTTGCAGGTGTGATGAATATTCAAAATATACGTTACCCTAGCAAGGTAGCCTATGCTTTGCTGTCAGAGAAAAACACTGTTCTAGCGGGAGATGAGGCAACCTCTTATGCACAAAAAAAGCTCGGGATGGAAAAGTGCTCTTTGATGACAGAGTCGCGTTATAGGGAGTATTTGCAATTAAAAACAGGCAGAACAGGCACCGTTGGTGTGGTTGTGATGGATAGTCAAAAAAACATAGTGGCATTAACTTCAACTGGAGGAGCAGGATTTGAAATGCCAGGGCGCGTTAGTGATAGCGCAACGGTTGCTGGGAACTACGCTTCAAGTGTTATGGGAATCTCATGTACTGGTATTGGTGAGCATATTGTCAATGCAGCCGTTGCTGCTAAAGTACATACGCGCGTGAAAGATGGAGCCTCATTGCAAAAATCTATTGAGCTTAGTATTAATGAGAGTAATCAAAAAGGGGATTATGTCGGTTTGATTGCACTTGATCAACATGGGAATATACTTTCTGGTTCTACAAAGGTTGCCCAGACACTATATGCCTATTATGATGGCGATAAAGTGCATAGTTTTTATGATAAGCTGAAATCTTGACTATCCAGTAAAGTAGGTTGTAATGCGTAACATAACACTGTTTAAATATAATTCATGTGTGTTTTTAAATGCGTGTGAGTAAACAAGTTCAATATTGTAGCGGTTTCTTTGCTGATAACCGATTCCAATTTCAGCTGTTGGCATCCAAGAGCGAAGATTATTGCCCCCAGTGCCACGTGTTATCCCATAAGTCATGCCAGCACCTAAATGTGCATTAAACCCATTTTGATTGACATACTCTCCATAGAACATCATTGGGAATACTCCAATCACATTGCCGTAGTTTGTGCTACCTGATATCCCACCTATTCGCCGTGCACCGGTTACACCCGCAGTTGCACCCAGTGCAAAGTTATTATCAACTTTTGCCTGAAAGCCAAGATTAATCCCAAGTCCAAAGTTATTCGAGTAGTTACTGCCAACGTAGCCAAGCTGTTGACTTAAAACAAAGCCAGTCAAGGGTTTTTGCGTTAGAATCGTTTGCTCAAGCTGCTTTTTGCTCATTTCATAGGTGATTTCGCGCGTATCATTATTTACATAGTATTTCTCAGTCGAGTAGCTATTAGAGAGCGTCAGATAGAACAGTACCGGGACAGTTGCTGCAAATGTGACTAATCGTTTCATGTTGTTTTTCCTCAATAAGGTATAGTGCAGGATTATAACTGCCTTGCAAAAGTTCTCTAGCGTACTGAATACCTAATGATCAAATTAAGTTTAAAGGGAGGAGTTAAGTGGAAATCAGCAAGAAACACAGGCTATTTTGATCAATATCTGGGCGTATTCAAGTAAAGCTGATACTGCTTTGTACAGACATGAAAAATGTTTAAAAAAGTGCTTGACCCAAAAGGGCAAATCCGTTTTAATAACCGTCATTGGCCAGATAGCTCAGTCGGTAGAGCAAAGGACTGAAAATCCTTGTGTCGACAGTTCGATTCTGTCTCTGGCCACCATAAGTGATTACTCGGAGCATAGCGCAGTTTGGTAGCGCATCTGGTTTGGGACCAGAGGGTCGGGGGTTCGAATCCCTCTGCTCCGACCATGTTTTAACCGTCATCGAGCGGATAGAATATGCGCCCGTAGCTCATCTGGATAGAGCATCGGCCTTCTAAGCCGAGGGTAGCAGGTTCGAATCCTGCCGGGCGTACCATAGAGTTTGTGGTGGGCGTAGCTCAGTTGGTAGAGCCCCGGATTGTGATTCCGGTTGTCGTGGGTTCAAGTCCCATCGTTCACCCCACAAATGCGGACGTGGCGAAATTGGTAGACGCACTGGATTTAGGTTCCAGCGCCGAGAGGTGTGGGAGTTCGAGTCTCCCCGTCCGCACCACCTTTTTTTAAAAGGTTCCAGCCAAGCTTAAATAGCTATATTTCATCATTCAATCCTAGATCGTATGTGTTTTCAAATACAGAATTTAGGGTTCCTGTTTTTATGGATTGGTTTGATTCTCTTAGAAAAATTCATAATTTTACACTATGAAACTAGAGGTAATAAGCTTATTTTGGCTATAAGGGTGGCGTTGCAGAGTATATTAATTCAAAAATGCAAAATAAAATACATTATATTTGGATGGGGTCTTTGATTCCAGAGAAGTATATGCATAATATATCTTACATATGGTCTCAAAGTTCACATGCCATTTATGTGTGGACAGATAGATTGAATGAAAATAAAAATCGATTTTTTGATTACTTAGGAGGGTATAGTAATCCTTTGAGCCTAAGAGCGGCTAAAAATAGATTGATTTTCTGTGATATTCAGGTTCTAGCGGAGTACTGTGGAAGTGAGCTCTGCCAGCGATTAACACTTGCTCAAAGAAGAATGTTGAGCCAGTGCTTGGTTCTAGAGTATCCAAATTACTCTGACCGATATCGTGGTCACTATGATCTTGAGGTCATTGAAAAGTTGGGGAATTATGCAACGTTGAGTGATTTATTAAGACTAATCATCTTATATAAAGAAGGAGGTGTTTATATAGACTGTGATAATGCTTTTAGAGGGCAGCATCTTCGTCCTGATAGCATCAACAAACTTCAGTCAGCCAGATTTGAAATCAATTTGCCTTGTATGGTTGGTTTATATTCTGATCAAAATTATGCTGGAAATAGTATATTAGCCTGTAATGCACATGCTCTTGGTTGTTTATTTTTATTACAAAAAACGTTAGATGTGATGTATAGGCAGAATAAAGGGCGAGAAACTATAAGTAATTTAGAAAAATATAAAGCAATGATTTTTAGTAAGAAGAGCTATCTTAAAGATATATTTGAATATTTTATGTCAAATCAATATATAGAGCGTGATCAAGATTTAAGAAGGCATGGAAAAGATCCCAATGGATATAAGCTGGATTTTTTAAAAAGAAATGGTGGTGTCGTACCAATGATGGTTAATGAAGGGTATCCTTATGCTGGACTTGCGATTGAGATAGGCCCTGGGGCGCTCACAAGTTTTCAGGCGGAAAATCCAAATTTATCTCGAAGGTTTCCAAGTAATGCGGGCAATATTTTTGGCCAAATAGTAATCAGCTCAGATCAGGCGTGGTTGTAAGCTCTAAAAAGAAGTCGTTTATCTACCAAGTTTTGCCAGAGGCATTCCAGCTTTAAGATTAGACTCGATCTGTTCGAGTGAGACACCTTTGGTTTCAGGGACAAATAGTTTTGTAAAGCCGATGCAAACAAGACACACAACGCCAAAGGCAATAAAGGTGTTACCCGGTGCAAATGTCAGCCAAGTTAGTGCAAAATTGCCTAAGATGGCATTACATAACCAATTTGCTGTTGTTGAGGCTGTAATACCAAAATCGCGTCCCTCTAGTGGTTGAATCTCTGAGCATAATATCCAGATAACAGGTCCCATTGAAATAGCAAAACCAAAAATAAACACAAGACTAAAGATCAGTGTGGTCCATTGTAAAACAGGTGATAGAACGATATGGGATTGAACTGCGCCATTGATGATTTCATAAGAGTAATGCGTTTTAAAGACAGCGCCAACAATAAAGCACGATACAAATAAGAGGAAAAGTCCAAAATATAAAATGGGTTTTCGCCCAAAGCGATCAACATATTTAATTGCAAGGAGGGTTGTAAGCATGTTAACAAGACCAATAATGATCGTTGCCACAGCAGGGTTAGTAAAGCCTGCCATTTTAAAAATGTCTGTTGAGTAATACATAAATGCATTCATTCCGGTGAACTGCTGGAAGGCTTGTAATAACACTCCTAGAATCAAAACTTTGATAAAAAAGCCATGACGCAATAGTTTAAATCCACTGGAGTTCACTGAGATAGAGTCGCGAATTTCATTGAGTTCATTTTCAGCTTCAGCTTCAGTATTTCTGATTTTTTTAAGTACCACCTCAGCCTCATCATTTCTACCAACAAGCACAAGCCATCTTGGGCTTTTAGGCAAAGTTAAGCAGCCAATAAGCATGATAATCGATGGAATAGCAATAGCTGCAAGCATAATACGCCATGAACCTGTTTGTGCTAAAGCTGAGTTGCAGAGGTACATTAGAAAAATGCCGATAGTAATCATCAGCTGATACATAGCAATTAAGGCGCCTCTAAAGTGCCTCGGTGCAATTTCAGATAAATAAAGCGGTGATATAAATGAGGCAATACCAACTGCAATCCCAACGATAAAGCGTGAGACAAGGAGAATTTCAAAGTTTGGTGAAAAAACGCCGACGAATGTGAAAATGGTGAAAATGCTCGCAGCAATAATGAGCACGGTTTTTCGTCCCCATTTTTTTGACAAAGCGCCACTGAAAATAGCACCAACTGCTGCACCGATTAAAAGTGTTCCTGCAACATGTTGAGATTCAGAGAGTGTCAGTGTAAATGATTTGACAATAAACTCTAAAGAGCCATTTACATAGGCAATATCCATCCCAAAGAGTAAACCGGCGAGCGCGGCTATGATGGCAACTCGAATGGTAATTGCATTGAGCTTTGTGTCAGCTGTAGATGTCGACATACGTATAGAACCCCTTGTTTTACTTAAGATGTAATCAATATAAAATATCTTGTAGTAATTTTACATTTTTTATGATTGAGAAGCTTAATGTATACAAATTTCATGTAATTGTATAGGAAAAAGTAAAACGGATTGTATGTTATACAAGAAAATTAGGGTGAAAATTACCCTTTAATGATTGTAAAATGAGACTAGATTGTGCGAGTTTATCTCATTATTAGCAAAGGAAAGCGCCTCTTGGTTGGCTAATGTCATATCATAAACCCACATAAACTCATCTTCATCGATGGCGTGTGTATTGATTAACATAATTTGTGTTAAGATAAATTCAAATTCATAGGCATTAATTTCACCCTCAAGGACTCTTTCAGCTAAAAAATCCAAGCATTCATTTGGAATAATCGCACGTTCAGCATCTGAGAAGACGCGAATGGTGTGTGGGTGAAATGAAATAGAAGTATTTTTCTCTGGTAGTTTAGAGAAGCTTTCAAGCCAAACTAACACAAATTTTAGCTCTTTTGAGTTTAAGCCTGCTTTTCTCAGCTGCTGAGAAATCTCTTCAGGCGTTGTGATTTTTAATATGTCTTCATGAATGGCAACATGATTAAAAAGTGACATCAATATTTGCAAAATATTTAGATTTGTTTTCATAAACTTTTTACTAACCTAGCCTTTATACCCGTTGATATCCACCTGGTATCGTCTGTATCAGCGATGCCATTTCAAGGGTAAACAGTATGCCAGTTATTTGTGCATATGTTAAGCCAGTCGTCGAAATTATTTGGTCAATCGTGGTGAGTGATGAGCCAATAGTATGATAAACCTTTTTTTCCTGCTCATTTAAAGCAATGTTGCTATTGTGAGCTTTAGCTGATTCTAGTGGAAGAGAGTATGTGATGTTGTATTCATCCAAAATATCTTGAGCTGAACTAACCGCTTTTGCGCCAAGTTGGATTAAACGGTTACTGCCTTTTGAAGTTTTGGAAAAAATATTGCCAGGGACAGCAAAGACTTCTCTGTTTTGCTCTAAAGCACTAAAGGCAGTAATCAAAGAGCCACTTTTTTTGGCAGCTTCAACTACTAAAACACCTAAAGAAAGACCGCTTATTATACGGTTTCTTTGTGGAAAGTGGTGACGTTTTGGTGGCGTATCAAGTGGAAACTCAGAAACCAGCGCACCAGATTTTAAAATAGTTTCATAGAGCGATTTATTTTGATAAGGATAGCATTTGTTAATACCTGTACCTAAAACCGCAATAGTTTTGCCTTTTGCATTTAATGTACTTTGATGTGCTAAGGCATCAACGCCATAGGCAAGTCCGCTTGTGATTGTTAGATTTTCAGAGACTAGAGCAGGGATAATATGCTCAATCACCTCTTTAGCGTATATAGAGTGTTTTCTTGCGCCAACAACAGCAATTTGCTTACTTTCTAATAGCATTGGATCTCCAATGACATACAGCATTAAAGGAGGCTTGGCAATTTCTTTTAATTGCGGAGGATAAAGTGGATTTGTGATGGTGATAAGGTGGTGACTGCTATTTTTTTGCCAAAGCATTAGCGCTTCAAGTTGAGTCAGATAATCTTTTTGGCTCAAGGAGTCGATGATATGCTCTGGTAAGATTGAACAATAGTTTTTAGGTGCACTGATTACATCATCAAGTTCAATATTAAGTGATTGCAGTTTAAGAAGGTGATCATAAGAGAATTTTGCGAGCAAAGATAAGCTAATGACAGGATCTTCACTATGCATGTGAAAAAGATCTCATCGTCGAGGCAATACTATCAAGCTGAATTTCTTGGTTAGCACGGGTGATTAATGCAATGGCATGATGACTTGCTAAGCGGTAGATAAAACCCTGACCAAGATATCTAGGCTCAATGCTATAGCCATTAATATTCTGCTCTTTTGTAAAAAAATACACTCGCATACCAAGTTTAAGCTCATTCACTTGCCCAATGTTTAAAAGAACAGATTGATAGCGACCAACAAAATCTCCCTCGCCTTGAAGGTAAATTGTTTTACCGCTGATTCTTTTTGAGGAAATAATCTCTTTTTCGGGCAACATGCTATCAACAGCCCTTGAGCTGATGACTAAATCATTAAGATTAATCTCTTGTGTAATGGAATTGACCTTTAGAATAAGCGTGTTTTTATAGGTTTTTTGATAACGCGCTTTACCCAGCTCTTTAAATATATAATCCTGATCATGTTCATCTTCGGAGAGTTTATCTACCTCATTGAAGATATAATACTGAGGGGCAATTGGCGTTTTCCCAGAACGAGAAACATAGATAGTATCTCCAGTGGTGATAAGCGCTTTACCATTAGATGAAGCGATGACTTTTTCCGGGTGTGTCAGTGAGAGATCTGTTAAATAATAGGGCGTGAAAAAGCTTTTATAACGCTCTTCTAGCGTTTTGGCATATGAGCTAAATGGAAAAAAAGAAATAAGCAGTAATAAAAGAATAGATGGGAATAGGGATGAGTAATGACAAAGAGAGACGCTCTTTGCTGTGGTAACTTGTTGTAAGGAGTGTTTGTGCATTTTTTATAAATCCCGTAAAATACTGGGCTAAGTCGCGCATCATTGCATCATATAGTTAAGTGATAGACAAAATTTAAAAAACAGTCAAGGATCCTAAATGAAGATACAAGCAGATAGCTTTGTAAAAATGCATTTTAAAATTCGTCTTAAAGACGGCAGTATTGCAGAAGATACACGAAATTATGATCGTCCATATATTTTTGAAATGGGAAAAGGAACCTTTAGTAAAAAAGTAGAAACGGAGCTTTGTGGTTTAGAGATTGGGTGTAACCGTAAATTAATGTTGATGCCTGAGGATGCTTTTGGTCAAAAACACCCAGCGATGATTTATGAAGTGCCAAAGTCACGTTTTCCACAAGAGATGGAGTTAGAAGAGGGGTTGATTGTTTCCTTTTCTCAAAAAGATGGTACTGAGCTTCCTGGGGTGATTACCAAAATTGAAAACTATGATGTAACAGTTGATTTCAATCATCCGCTCTCTGGGCAGGTGATTTTGTTTGAGGTGGATATTTTAGAAATATCAGATGAGGAAATCGTGTGATGAAAATCATTTTAGCCAACCCACGCGGATTTTGCGCGGGGGTATCAAGAGCAGTTGATGTAGTCGAAAAGGTGCTGTCTTTAGAACCTCACCCAGTCTATGTTCGCCATGAAGTAGTACATAATCGTGCGGTTGTGAATGATTTAAAAGGCAAAGGTGCTGTCTTTGTTAAAGAGCTAAGTGAAGTGCCTGATAATGCGGTTTGTATCTTTAGTGCGCATGGCGTCTCACAAGAAGTTCAAGAGGCAGCAAAGAGAAAAAACCTTCGTATTTATGATGCAACTTGTCCACTGGTTACAAAAGTGCACAGAGAAGTGCAAAAAGCCAGTAAAAATGAAGTTGAATGTGTTTTAATTGGCCATAGAGGGCACC
Source organism: Fangia hongkongensis FSC776 = DSM 21703 (assembly GCF_000379445.1). Classification (GTDB taxonomy): domain Bacteria; phylum Pseudomonadota; class Gammaproteobacteria; order Francisellales; family Francisellaceae; genus Fangia; species Fangia hongkongensis. Next base: position 148,037 of record NZ_KB902270.1, on the reverse strand, counting down.
CAGAAGTTGAAGGTACGCTTGGGCAATATCGTTCTCAAAATGCCAAGATTTATCTTATTGAAAATGTCGAAGATGTGATGAATCTTCAGGTGGATAATCCTGAAAAGCTTATTTATGCGACCCAAACAACACTCTCTGTGGATGAAACGCGCGATATTATTGCCGCGTTGAAAGAGAAGTTTCCTGAAGTCGCCGCGCCTAAAAAAGAAGATATTTGCTATGCAACACAAAATAGGCAAAATGCAGTAAGGAATATTGCCAAAATGGCGGATATTCTACTGGTTGTTGGTTCCAAAAATAGCTCAAACTCCAATCGTTTAAGAGAGCTTGCTGAGGTATCAGGAATTGATAGCTATCTGATTGATAACACAAATGATATAGAGCTTAGCTGGTTTGAGGGTAAAAAAAGCTGTGGAATTACCGCTGGCGCATCGGCACCTGAGTATTTGGTTCAGGCAGTTGTTAACCATTTACAAGCACAGTTTGAACATTGTGAGATTGTTGAGTTAAATGGTGTAAAAGAAGAAATTACCTTTCCATTGCCAAAGCTTTTAAAGCAGCGCCAAAAGGCATAAGTATACAAAAGGTATATACTTAAAGTGACCTTAATTGTATTTACTAAGGACAAAATAATATGAAAAATAATCATCAAGACCCGCGTGGACGCGGGATATATATATTGCCAAACCTATTTACCTCAGCAAGTTTATTTGCAGGTTTCTTTGCTATTATTTCGGCTTTCAACAGTCACTTTGTCGTTGCGGCTATTTGCATTTATCTTGCGGCAATTATGGATTCACTTGATGGCCGTGTTGCAAGGTTAACACATACAGAAAGTGCCTTTGGTGCCGAATATGATTCACTAGCCGATATTGTCTCTTTTGGTGTCGCGCCTGCATTGATTATTTATTTTTGGGCAGTCAAGTATATTGATCAATTTGGCTGGGCCATTGCTTTTGTATATTTGGCTTGTGTAGCACTTCGTTTAGCGCGCTTTAATACGCAGCTTGATGATGACTCATCTGTCTCTAAACGTTACTTTACAGGGCTCCCATGTCCAGCGGCGGCGGCGACTATTGCAGGGTTCGTTTGGTTATGTAATCGCTCTGGTTATCAAGTTGCAGAAGGATGGCTTATTTTTTTCGCGGCTATCATTACACTCTATCTATCAGCAATGATGGTGAGCAATATTAAATTTAGAAGCTTCAAGGATTATGATTTAAAGGGGAAGGTTGTCTTCACGCAAGCGGTTATCGTTGTTTTTATTATTGCCATTATCTTTATTGATCCATCAATTACTTTGTTTATTATCTTTATGCTTTATGCGCTATCAGGAAGCTTTGCAGCACTTTTTTTCAAGCGGCGTCAAAAGGCGCAGCTTGAGGCAATGGCTAAGAAAGATGAAGCTTTGAGACAAGCTGAGTAAGCTCTATTTTAAGATTCCCTGTTGCAGCACCTTTAATGATAAAATCAATATGTAAACATCGCTCAATTAGATCGCTATATGCTTTTTTTGAAAAGCGGCTTACCAGTTTAGTATAAAAGGGTTGTTTCGAGCGCCATATGTTGTGTGTGGTAAAGGTTTTTTGGCGCTCAGCTGTACTTTGCAATGACAACTTAATCCATAAGCGTATTTCCTTTAAAATTGCCCAGAGAATAATGGCAGGCTCAATCCCTTCTTTGAAAAGATGCTCTAGAATTTTAAGTGAACGAGGGTGGTTTTGTGCTGTGATCGATTGCGCAAGATCAAACACATCATAGCTCATAAAATCATCGAGACATTGATGAATATTATGACAGTCAAATGCTTTGATGTTTTGCATCGCCAAAAGCTGCAATATTTGCTCTGCAGCTAACATATTCCCTTCAGTCTTTTGTGCTATCAGCATTGTGGCATCTTGCGTTAAACTAAAATTATATTGCTTAACCTCATCTTTTATAATACGAATGGCTTCAGGTATTGAAGATGGCCACAGCTGAATATGTAATGCTGCGCGTGAAACAGACTCAAACCATTTTGCTCTTTGCTGAGAGGCATTTAGTGACTCGAAGATAAATAGATAGGTGTTCTCATCGCTGTGTTGTTCATTAAAAATTTCAACAAGGATTTTTTGTGCTTGTTTATCTGGTGATTTTGAAAATATCAATAGTGATAAGCGTGATTGAGAGAAAAGGCTTGTACTGGTATGAATATGAAATAAAGAATCGTAGCTTTCCTCTGGGAAGTAATGTCTTGTGAGTTCAGCATTTTGTTGTCGATATTTTAAAGTCAGCGCATCTAGAAGCTTTTTCTTTTGAAAAGGGTTGTTTCCCGTAATAATGTAAGATGGAAAGGCTTTAGTATGAATTAAGCCTAAAGCTTCAAAGTAATTTGTTTTCATTATGACTTTATCAAAGTGAGCAAGTTTAGCTTATTTTAAATCAGCGCTGTATAATTGCTAGGTAAAATTTTATCAGATTGAGTCAACGTGTATCAATACGCCAAATAAACCCTTGAAATTATATTCATCACTGGCGCTATTATACAGATGCGGGCCTTCTGCTAATGGTGTTTTTGCTCATTAAGAGCGCTAAGAAAATACATATGGCAAATGATACTATTAAAAGGGTGAAAATATGTTGATAAGCACCGACATCAAAAATAGCATTATCTGTTGTATTTTGTGCACTTAAGTAAGCCCCAACTATTTGAACAAAGATTGCGCCAAGGAGGATTGAGAAAATATTGGTAATGCTAAGGGCTAAACCTGACACTTCTTTGGTAACTAAACTTGCCGATCGTGCATAAGCAGCAATGATGCCACTATTAAAAAGACCATATAAAAAATAACAGGCGCAGAGCGTGATAAGCGACAAATTGTTTTTATAAATAATTAAAAGCGCAAAGATAAGGCAAAAAACAGCACAAATGCGCATTAAAAATCGTTGTGTAACAACACGTGCCGCAACTCCCATAATCGGGCAACCAATCAATAAACCGATGAAAATTAAACTAACAAGCATCGAGGCATCTTTTTCAGAGAGTGAGCGAAAAGCTTCTGTAAAACTAATCCCCCAGCTTTCAGCAAGAACAACGGTTGGTCCATAGAGCATTGAAATGTAGAAACAATTAATCCATAGTTGCTTATTGGTGAAGATACGTTTAAAGGGCGAGTCTTGTTGAGAGCTTAAGGGTAATGTAACTGGTTGTCGCGGCAGTTTTTTTAATAGTACACCCATCAATAGGGCTAAAAGAAGGAATAAAGCGGCAAAGCTTAGCATTACTCCTGAAATCCCAACATGCGATAAATAAAAGCCAAGTGGTGCGCTGCCAAAAGAAGCGCCTAGCATTCCAGCGGCTTGGGTGAGCCCTGCGAGCATAGAGAATTGTGTCGGGGAAAACCAATTAATAGCAATTCTCAAAGTGCCCACAAAAGCAAATGCTGCACAAAATCCCATGATAGCACGGGAGATAATGGCAAGGTTAAAACTGTTTGCAAATAGAAAAATAAGGCAGGCAAGGCCTGTTAAAAAGCTTGCAAGCACCATGACTTTTCGAGGCCCAAACTTATCAGTAATAATACCAACAGGGATTTGCATGATGATGTAAGGATAGTAGAACATAGATGAGAGCATACCAAGGGCTGCAGCACTGACTGAGTATTTGTCGATTAAATCTGGGTACATCACACCAGGTGAGACACGAAGTGCATACTCGCTGAAAAAGAAAAACGCACCTAAAAACCATACAAAAATGGCATAGAGTTTTAATGTTTTGTGATCTTTTGTTGAACTCTCGTGAGTTGGTATGGGCGTAGTTAGAGATGCAGACATTATAATTTAAGCTAGATGCACTGTACTATTTATTTTCAAGTTCAAAAGAATGTATATCAAAGTACTCTAGTCAGCAAGTATAAAAATGGAAAACCGTGTTTAGTACGTAGAGAAGCTCAGTGCTTTAGGGTGATGGGCTTACTTCTTATGATCAATATGTCTAGCAAGGTAAATGCCTTGAAAAATAACAAAGACAAGGGTAATGCCAAGCATCCCAAAGAGTTTGAAGTCAACCCAAAAATTTGTTGAAAAGTAATAAGCAACAACAAGGTTTATAGCACCGAGAAAGAAGAAAAATAGCCCCCAGATGTTATTTAAGCGTTTCCATATAGGGTAAGGCAAGTCAATATTCTCTTCCATTAATCGTTGAATAATTGGTTTTTTCATTAAATATGTTGAGAAAATGAAAATAGCGCCAAAAAGCCAGTTTACAATAGTGACTTTCCATTTAATCAACGCTTCATCATGAAAATAGATCGTAGCGCCACCGAGAATAAGTACAAGCACAAAAGTGATGATATGCATCATAGATACTTTGCGATAGCGTATTAACTCATAGCCTAATTGAATTGCTGTGGCGATAATAAGCGCAAAGGTTGCAGTGAAGATGTCATACATTTTATAGATAACAAAGAAAATAATAATAGGGAAAAAGTCAAAAAGCAGTTTTCTCATGTTCTCTCCGAAAGAGGTTAGTGATACACTAGCGTATCTGTTAAAATTGTGCACCATTATAGTAAAGAAGCTGCCATGAGCCAATATATTGAGCTAAATGCTTATGCGCCAAATAAGAGCGATATAAAGCGCGTTGTTGATGCCTTGAAGGATGGGGATGTTATCGCTTATCCTACAGATTCCGGTTATGCGCTTGGATGCAAAATGGGGCTGAAAAAACCCCTGCAGCAAATAAAGAAAATACGTGAACTAAGTGACAAACATAACTTTACTTTGATTTGTCGGGATTTATCTGAGATTTCAACCTATGCCAAAGTAGATAATACAGCATATCGCTTAATTAAGCGTTTAACACCAGGTGGATATACTTTTATTTTGCCAGCAACGAGTAAGGTGCCATCGTTAACGTTAAATAAAAGTAAAAAAACAATTGGTATTCGTATTCCTTCCCATCCTGTTCCGCTTCTGCTTTCAGAAGCACTTGGCGAGCCTATTTTGAGCACGACACTTATCCTTCCAGAGGAAGTTTCTCCTGTGGTTTATGCAGAGGATTTGTCACAGGCGGAACAAAGTAGTAAAATTGATATAATTTTAGAAAGTGATTACTGCGGTTATGAGCAAACAACCGTGGTTGATATGACAACATTACCAATTGAAATTCTGCGTTTGGGTAGTGGCGATGCTACACCATTTGAGTAAGAGACTAACATGAGTACAGTAATACAAAATCAAGATTATTATTCTATTATCGAAGCACATTTATTAACCCCTTTTCGGCTAACATTAACCAATTTAAATGATGTTTTAGCAAAGTTTCATCATAAAGAGATTGATTTTGGAGATATCTACCTTCAAAAAAGTATCTCAGAGGGCTGGGTACTTGAAGATGATGTTGTTAAACATGGCAGCTTTAGTATTGAGCAAGGCGTTGGTGTTCGCGGTGTTTATAAGGGGGAGACAGGGTTTGCATATTCAGATGACTTAAAGCTTGATACTATCTCCAAGTTGATAGATAACGCGCTTTATCTATTAAAAGATGCGAAAAAAGCAAAAGGACTTTGTACTGGAAATACGATAACAGCACAAAGACTTTATAGTGCAAGTTCGCCTTTAGATTCACTGAACTCAAATGATAAAGTACATTTATTAAAAGAAGTGAATGCTTATGCAAAAGCGAAAGATTCGCGTATTGAAAAGGTCAGCGCATCTTTAAGCGGCAGCTACGAGATTATTTTATTAATGGACACAATGGGGCTTTGCATGATGGATGTCAGGCCACTTGTTCGCATGAATGTTGATATTTTAATGGAAGATGGTCATAAGCGTGAGAGCTTCTCCTCAGGTGGCGGTGGGCGCTATGATTATCAATACTTTTTAGAGAATGATCTATGGAAAGAGTATGTCGATGAAGCTTATTTTGGCGCAAAAACGAATTTGCAAGCCAAGCCAGCACCAAGTGGCGTCATGCCAGTTGTTCTTGGTAGTGGCTGGCCTGCTGTACTCTTGCATGAAGCAGTTGGGCATGGCTTAGAGGGAGATTTTAACCGTAAAGAAACCTCACATTTTAGTAATAAAATTGGTCAAAAAGTTGCCTCAAGTAAATGCACAGTGATTGATGAGGGCTCTATTGCAAATCGCCGTGGATCATTGAGCTTTGATGATGAAGGAACGCCAACTCAAAAGACAACCTTGATTGAAAAGGGCATTTTAAAGGGCTATATTCATGATAGAATCAGTGCTAAAGCCATGAATGCACATCCAACTGGTAATGGCAGGCGAGAGTCATATGCACATCCTCCGTTACCAAGGATGACCAATACCTACATGTTACCAGGAGAGGATCGTTTTGAAGATATGATTGCGTCGATTGATCATGGTGTTTATGCAACACACTTTAATGGCGGTCAGGTTGATATTACATCAGGACAGTTTGTTTTTGTAATGGATCAAGCATATTTAATTGAAAAAGGTAAAATAACACATCCTGTTAAGGGTGCATCTCTTATTGGGCATGGCCCAGAGGTGATGCAACAGATCTCTATGGTAGGGGCAGATTTTTCTTTGGATAAAGGTGTGGGGGTTTGTGGCAAAGATGGTCAGTCAGTTCCAGTTGGGGTTGGGCAAGCAACGCTTAAGGTTGATGCCATTACCATAGGTGGAATGGAAAGCTAAATTTCACTTTGCGCAAGATTTTTGAGTTGCGGTAAATCTAAGATATTAATCGTTTTATTCTGTACGAAGATCACTTCTTTTTTGACCAAGTGATGTAGTGTGCGTGATATTGTCTCAACGGTGAGATTCAGATAATTCGCAAGATCAGAGCGCTTCATTGGTAATGTGAAATTGTTTGCTGAAAATCCATAAGATTTTTGTCGGCAAGAGAGTTGTAATAGAAATGTACATAATTTTTGCTCTGCAGGTTTATTCTGCTCAAGCTGTATAAGGTGCTGATTGAATTTTTTGCTCATCATTTGTAAAAAATGATGGTTCATGGCCTTATTTTGTGTGATTTTGGCAATGAGTGCTGAAAAATCAAATTGACAAACCACACTATCAACCATTGCAATGCTGCTAACAGTATACTGATCCTTTTCAATACCATCTAAGCCAAAAATATCGCCTTGCAGGTGAAATCCAATAATATTACCCTGTTCTGTTATTGATTTAAACGCGCCACTTCTAACACTGTAAATAGCAGAGAATTGATCATCCTTGTGATAGATATACGTACCTTTTTTGACATTAGATGTGTTTGATACAACTTCTTTGAATAATCTATCTTCTTTGGTGTTAATATCAAGTGCATGGCATATTTCATTAAAATCACAGTGAGAGCAAGTAATCGCTTTGGTCATTAAACTTCTTCTTGAATAAAATAGTTACACTAACATCATGAGAAATTGTAACATATGTTCAGTACATATGAAGCATTTTGCGCTGTTTTGTTTAAAAATGACCTGCTTCAGCTAATGATGTGCGCTTTGAGATTGAATGGCTGTAATTGCAATTGTGTAGATAATATCATCTACAGTTGTGCCACGAGATAGATCATTAACAGGCTTATTTAAACCCTGTAGAACTGGGCCAATGCTAAGTGCGTTGGCGCTTCTTTGCACAGCCTTATAGGTTGTGTTTCCTGTGTTGAGATCGGGAAATATAATGACATTTGCTTTCCCTGCAACAGGACTATTAGGTGCTTTTTGTTTGCCAACCTCTAAAACAGTAGCTGCATCGTATTGTAATGGGCCATCGATAACTAAATCAGGCATTTTATGCTTTACAAGTGCGGTGGCCTCTTTTACTTTTTCAACATCTATACCCGAGGCTGAGCTGCCTGTGCTATAGCTAATCATAGCAACTTTCGGTGTGATCCCAAATGCTTGGGCAGTATGTGCACTTTGTATCGCTATTTCAGCCAGTTCGCTCACATCGGGGTCAGGGTTTACCGCGCAGTCACCATAGATAAGAACTTGCTCCTCAAGACACATAAAAAACACAGAAGATACAAGTTTACATTCAGGTTTTGTTTTAATCAGCTTAAATGCTGGAGAGATGGTTTTGGCAGTGGTATTTAGTGCGCCGGCAACAAGACCATCAACATCTCCTCTAGCAAGCATCATTGTCGCAAGTGTAATACGGTCTTCTAAAACATCATTGGCCATGATTTCATTCATACCTTTGTGCTTACGCAGCTCTACAAGTGGGAAAATATATTGTGATTTGATCACTCTAGGGCTGATAATGGTAATATCTGAAGGAAGGCGGATATCATGTTGCTCAGTTGTTTTATAAATAGCATTAGGTTCTCCAAGTAAGCTGATTTCAGCAATGCCTTGTTGTTGGCAATAGCTTGCTGCCTTTAGAATGCGAGGATCTTCAGCTTCAGGGAGAATAATTCTTTGTCTATGGCTTTGAGCTCTTTTAATTAGATAATGTCTAAATGCAGGGGGAGACATTTTTTTATTGGTCGTTTGTTTTAAACAAAGCTCAATAGGCTCCACTTGAATTTGTTTAGCAATGGAGTGTTTTAGATTTTGTAGCCTTATTTGATCATCTTCAGGGATGCCACTGTAATCAATGGTTGCGAGCTTTAAAATGGTAGAAATGCTTTTGTGATTTGTCGCCAAAATTGGCAGGTTGCAATTTTTCATATTATCAAGGCAAAATTGTATGACTTGATCATTTGCCATCTGTTGATAAGCAGTCAATATCAACGCAGAAATTTGCATGCCTTTTTGGGCTGCTAAAGTAGTTGCGATTATAATATCACTTCTATCTGCCGCTGTAACAATCATCACGCCTGGCTTTATCTCATCTAACACATTATCAATGGTTCTAGAGCACATGCTGGCAGTTTTAACCCGAGCGCTAAGTGTATTGTTATTTCCTGATAAAACATTAAGCTTCAGTGTGTTCTGAATATCACAAACTCGTGGATAAGTTAAATCTTCCTGCCAGAAGGTACAACCTAAAAGCATAAGCTTGTTACTTTGAAATAGTGCCAGCTTTTCAATGTCTTTTACTGTTATACTGGCTTTAGGAAAGTTCGCGCTATCATCATCAATTAAACTAAATGTACTATTTCCTTCAGCGTCAACAGGCGCATTTAATTTAGTAATAATAGCACCAATGATATTGTCTTTATCAATGCCTTGTATGGAGAGAGAAAGCTGTGTTTCTATATCATTGGATTCTTTATTTCCATGACGTGCAATCAAAATAACCTTAGCGCCAAGGGCGCGTATTAAGGTTAGATTAAACTCTTTAATAAACTCATTTAACCAGAGAAATGGGTTATTAGGTTTATGCTTAATAAAAACCCCTGTAATAAGCACAAAGTCAGCTTTTTCTGACAGGGCTTCATACTGATTTAACATTAATTCAAAAAAGGCTTTTTCATTATTGTTTTGAAAATAGCTTTCAATTTCTGTTGCTGTACAGTTACTGTCATTTAACGGGTTGAAAAGTGCAACTTTATATCCTCTCTCCATAAGCGCATATTGAAGCCCATGCTTTAATGAGAATAAGCCAACTCCTTGGCCTGTTGGTAAAAGTACAATTGGAACTGCCATTATGATATTCCTTTATGTTATCTAATTAATAATAGGGTGTATTAGACGGTAACAGTCTTGAGCAATATACAGCTCTTCATCGGTCGGGACAATCCAAATAGGATGAGTGCTTTTTTGATGACTAATTCTGCATATCTGCTGCTTTGAAGAGGTGTTGAGATCTGAGTCGATATAAAAACCAAGATTATTCAGTGTGCGGGTAACTTTTTCTCTGACCAGAATACTATTCTCGCCGATGCCACCTGTGAAAATAAGCCCATCAAGTTTAGTAAAATACAGCATGTAACTTGCAATATATTTTGCCAAGCGGTGACAAAAAATCTCAAACGCCTCTAGTGCATTTTTGTTTTGCGCAGCAATCTCCTTTTCAATATCACGCATATCACTAAAACCGCATAGTCCTAATAGTCCACTTTGACGGTTTAACAGAGAATTAATGTCGCTTAACTCAAGCCCACACTCGCTTTGTAAATACGCAAATACCCCAGGATCAATACTGCCAGATCGCGTTCCCATCACCAAGCCATCAAGTGGCGTTAGTCCCATGGAAGTATCAATGCTCTTGCCATCTTTTATGGCGGTAACACTACAACCATTTCCTAAATGCGCACTAATATAATTGCCATATTTAAGATCAAGTTTGGAGGAGAGTTTTTGACTCACATAAGCATGACTAATTCCATGAAAGCCATATTTTCGCACATGTTTTTGCTGATAGAGCTTGCTCGGAATGGCATATCTATGCACACTTGGTGGAATACTTTGGTGAAAAGCAGTATCAAATGAAGCGCTTTGTGGGATATGAGGCAAATGCTGACGTGCAGTTTCAATTCCTTCGAGATTAGCAAAATTATGAAGTGGAGCCAAAGGTGTTATTCTTTTGATTTTTTCAATTGCATCATCATTGATTAAAGTCGCATCACTAAAATAGCTTCCACCGTGTACAACTCGATGACCAATGCCGATAATGCTATCAGATAAGCCTAGCGTATCAATGTGATGTATAATTTTTTGAATTGCTAACTGATAGTCAAGCTGTGGATAGTGATATTGATCTACCTTGGTTTGATAAGAGAACGTCAAAGTGCACTTATCTGTCGACATTTTATCCGCAATGCCACTTAACAGCATCTCTTTTTTTTGAATATTGATAAGAGAGAACTTTATTGAAGAGCTGCCACAATTAAAGGTAAGTATAGATTGCATCATAAGCCTTATATTTGCGATTACACAAAGCTTTTTGTCATCGTGACATCTATGTGTATCAAATCAACGATATCAACAGAATACACATAAATACCGCTAATGTAATTACGATAGCCTCAAAAGTTTGATGTAGATCAATAGATGGTGATTCTTATCAAAGAAGCATTATTTTTGACAGCAGGAGTTATGTTAATCTAATCATATGATTTAAAACTAAGCGCTTATTGTATATGCATGAGTTTTCACTTTGTCAGGGAATCATTGACATCCTTAATAAAGAGGAAGTACTGACAGATGCTACAGCTGTTAGCAAAATTAATCTTTCTATTGGTAAGCTTTCGGGGGTGGATATTGAGTCTTTAAAATTTTGGTTCCCCGTTGCAGCCAAAAACACACCGCTAGAAAGTGCGGAGTTATTAGTGAGTGAAGAGCCTGCTAAAGCAAAGTGTGAAAGCTGTGAGATATGCTATGAAATAGAACAATATTATAGCGCCTGTCCGCTTTGTGGAAGCTATGAAAAGCATATTCTTTCTGGTCAAGAAATGTTAGTTAAAAATGTGGAGGTAGAGTAGATGTGTGGAACATGTGGTTGTCAAGATGCGGCAAATCATGCACATAAGCACGAGCATACAGATAAAACAATTGCCCTGGAAAAAGAAATTATGCAGGTCAATGATGATTATGCTGGAAAGAACAGGCAAGTATTAAAGCAAAAAAATGCCACAGCCATTAACTTTGTTTCAAGTCCGGGTTCAGGAAAAACCTCACTTTTAGAGGCAAGTATTAAAAGACTGATTCACCGCTATAGCATTAAGGTTATTGAGGGAGATCAGCAAACGCAGTTGGATGCTGAGCGTATTCGAAGGGCAGGTGCCGATGCCTATCAGATTAATACCGGCAAAGCTTGTCATTTAGATGCGCATATGATCGGTCATGCATTTGAACACTTGGATATTCAGCAAGATAGTTTTGTTTTTATTGAAAATGTAGGAAATCTTATCTGTCCGGCGATGTTTGACTTAGGTGAGGCCCACCGTGTGGCATTGATATCAACCACAGAAGGGGCCGACAAACCACTTAAGTATCCTGATATGTTTTATCACTCTGATATCGTGGTGATTAACAAGGTGGATTTGCTGCCATATGTGGATTTTGATATGAAATCTTGTATTAAAAACATCAAGAAAATTCGCCCAAATGCGACAATATTTGAGCTGTCTGTTAAAGATGGCTTTGGCATGAGTGAATGGTGTGAGTGGCTGATTAGTACACTAAAAGTGAAAGAGAATGCAGAGGCTTAGCATTCGGGTCAATGGCATTGTTCAAGGGGTTGGTTTTCGCCCTTTTGTTTATATGCTAGCACAACAGCATCATCTATCCGGTCGTGTGCAAAATACTCCAGATGGTGTTGATATTATCGTTTCAGGCATGAACACAGATACCTTTATTAATGATGTGAAAACAAAATTGCCGCCACTTGCTAAAATTGAAAAAATGGACATTTATGCGCTAGATAGCCGAGCACAGATAGAGGAAGGCTTTTTTATTGTAGAGACAAAATCAGGAAGCTCCTCTACTAAAATTCCAGCGGATGTTGCCATTTGTGAAGCTTGTTTAGATGAACTATTTGATCCATCAAGTAGATATCATCTATACCCTTTTATTAGCTGTACACACTGTGGGCCAAGGTATTCAATTGTTGAAAACTTGCCTTATGACCGAGAGCAAACGACCTTATCAGTGTTTCCCTTATGTGAAAAATGCAAGGCAGATTATAAAGATCCATCAAATAGAAGATATCATGCGGAAAGTACAGCTTGTAATGCATGCGGACCTTCTATAAGTAAGGATTTGCCTTTAGTTGTTAAACAAATTAGAGAAGGGAGCACGGTTGCACTAAAGGGTAATGGAGGCTTTCGATTTGTGCTTGATGCAAAAAATGCAGCAGCTATTTTGCAGCTTCGTAGTAACAAAAGAAGACCTGATAAACCATTTGCCTTAATGGTATTAAATGCAAAAAGTGCAAAGCAATATGTCAGTATGACTGATAAAGAGCATGAGATATTAACTTCTCGAGCACGCCCCATTGTGCTAATGGATAAAAAAAAGAATCACTTGCCTGATGCGATTGCACCCTCTTTAAACCAGTTAGGTATAATGCTTCCACAAACGCCACTTGATTATCTACTATTTTATTATTTGCTTGGAAAGCCACAAGCAAAAGAGTGGCTAGATGAGGAAAATGAGGTGGTTTTAATTGTTACCAGTGCTAATCTCTCTGGTGAAAGCATTATTGCAAAAAATGAAAAAGCGCTAAAAAGCCTTCATTCTATCTGTGATGATATCGTGACAGATACGCGTGAAATTGCAATGAAGTCAGATGATTCAGTGGTGATGTGCTTAGATAACAAAATGCATTTCATTCGTCGCTCGAAAGCCTATGCGCCAAATACTATTCCCTTATCTGAATCACTGTCAAGTGTTGTGGCTTTGGGGGCGGAATTAAAAAATACACTGTGCTTTATTAAAGGCTCGGAAGCCTATGTTTCTCAGTATATAGGTGATATGCAAAGTAGTGCGAATGTTGATTATTTTTGTGAAGTTTTTTCACATTATCAAAAATTGTTTGGCGTGAAATACGAAGCAGTTGCTTGTGATTTACACCCTGATTTTTTTACCACTGAATTTGCCGAAAATTTAAATTTGCCGTTATATCGTGTGCAACATCATCAGGCGCATGCCTTTTCAGTGATTGCTGAGCATAACGTACAAGGGAAAACCCTTGCCGTTATTTTAGATGGTTATGGATATGATTCTGATGAGATAGCACGTGGAGGAGAGCTTTTTATTTGTGATACTCAAAGTCTTAATATGCAACGAATCGGTGAATTTTTGCCTATGATTTATGCATCGGGTGATAAAGTGCAAAAAGAGCCTTGGCGTATGGCAATAAGTGTGTGTGAAACATTTGATATGCCTGTTCCAGCACATTTAAAAGCATTTAAGCAAGCAGATGATTATCAAAAGCTCTTAAAAGTGGGAACGCTAAATAATTTGACAACAAGTGCAGGGAGGGTTTTTGATGGGGTAAGTAGTCTTTTAGATATCTGTCATCAAAATACCTATGAAGCTCAAGCGGCAATGTTATTGCAAGCAAAGGCATCAAATTATAACGATAAAGTAGATGGGGTTAAAATCAATTCGAAAAATCAACTAGATTGCAAAGCGTTAGTGGAGAGGGTTTGTCAGTTGGGCAAGGATAATAGTCATAAGGCAAGTAGCATTTTCCATAGCGGGCTATCCCAAGGACTTGTCAAGTGGATTAAACAATCATCAGAGAAGTACAGTGTCAATCAGGTTGTTTTAAATGGTGGCTGTTTTCAAAATAGGTTACTGCTACAACTGGTATGTGATCAGTTGAAAAAAACAAAGATAAAAGTATATCTTCCGAATCAATTGCCATTTAACGATGGTGGTATCAGTTTAGGTCAGGCTTGGTATGCAGCAAAAAAATATCAAAGAGGTGAGTTATGTGTTTAGCGATTCCAGCAGAGGTGCTTGAGCTTTTGCCTGATGAAAAGGCTCTGGTGAGTATTGGTGGTGTTAAAAAAGAAATTTCATTATCACTTTTATCTGAGCGTGTTGAGGTTAATGACTTTGTGGTTATTCATGTTGGCTTTGCTATCGGAAAGTTAGATGAAAAAGAGGCAAGAAAAACACTGAATGATTTCAATACAATGTTAAAAGAGGATAACTAATGCAATATATCCAAGCCTTTAGACAACCAGAGGTTGCGCGTAAGTTCATAGAGCGTATTAACCTAAAAGTAAAAGAGAATAAAAGCTATCGTTTGATGGAGTTTTGTGGCGGGCATACCCATGCGATTTATCGATACGGGATTTTAAATTTGTTACCCAAAAACATTAAAATGATTCATGGCCCGGGTTGTCCTGTTTGTGTTTTGCCTATTGCAAGAGTGGATCAAGCCATTTTTCTTGCAGAGCAAAAGGATGTTATTTTTTGCAGTTATGCTGATATGTTAAGAGTGCCAGGATCGCACCAAGACAGCTTAATTAAAGCCAAGGCACGAGGCGCTGATGTCCGTATGGTGTACTCAATAGATGATGCACTAAAATTAGCACAAAAATACCCACAAAAAGAAGTCATTTTTTTTGCAATAGGTTTTGAAACCACAACGCCACCAACAGCCTGTGCGCTTAATTATGCAAAATCACACCAGTTGAATAATTTCTCTATCTTTTGTAATCATGTCCTTACGCCTGTGGCAATGGAGGGGATTTTGTCAGGAGATGAGGTTGAAATTGATGGGTTTGTTGGACCTTCTCATGTTAGCATTATTATTGGCAGTAACGCATATAAAAAAGTTGCTGATTGTTATCACAAGCCAATTGTTATCTCAGGCTTTGAGCCACTTGATGTGCTTCAGTCGATTGAAATGTTAGTTGATATGATCAATCAAAATGAAACAGGCATCCAAAATCAATATACCAGAGCAGTCAGTGAAAGTGGGAACCAAAAAGCACAAGCGCTTGTTAGTAGCAGTTTGGAGTTAAGAGATACCTTTGAATGGCGTGGTCTTGGGTTCATTGAAAAAAGTGCGCTTAAGATTAATACAGAGTATGGCGCATATGATGCTGAAGAGAAATTTAGTATTCCTGAAGTGAAGGGATTAGAGCATATCTCTTGTGCTTGTCCTGAGATATTGCGTGGCATCAAAACACCTGCTGATTGTAAGCTTTTTGGTATTGCCTGTACGCCAGAGCAGCCTATGGGAGCTTGTATGGTTTCATCTGAAGGTGCGTGTGCTGCACATTATCAATATCAATTTGAAGGGGCGTAAAATATGGCAGTAAAACTGAATTTTAATAGCGCACTGGTTGATTTGAGCATGGGCGCGGGTGGAAAGGCTATGAATCGCTTAATTGATCAATTAATGCGAAAAGCATTTGCCAATGAATACTTAGCACAAAATGAAGATCAGGCAATTTTACCAAAGCTAAATGGTAAGCTTGCTTTTACAACAGATAGTTTTGTTGTTTCACCATATTTTTTCCCAGGGGGTGATATTGGCTCTTTAGCTGTGTATGGAACAGTGAATGATCTATGCATGAGTGGTGCCAAGGCACTTTATATCTCTGTAGGGTTCATTCTTGAAGAAGGGTTACCGTTAAAAGATTTAAAGAAGATAGTCTATTCAATGGCAGATGCCGCAAAAACCGCAGGTGTAAAGATTGTCACTGGAGATACAAAAGTGGTTGAAAAAGGTAAAGGCGATGGCATTTTTATTAACACTTCAGGGGTGGGTGTTATTGATCAAAATGCCAGTGTATCACACCAAAAAGTGCAAGGAGGCGACAAGATAATCATCAATGGTAATATCGCTGAGCACGGGGTTGCTGTTATGTCAAAACGTGCAAATTTAGATTTCATGACAGATGTAGTAAGTGATGCGATAGCACTTAACGGATTGGTTGAGCATTTGTTGTCACAAAACCTTAATATTAAAATGATGCGTGATCCAACAAGAGGGGGAATTGCAGCAACGCTGAATGAATGGGCAGATAAATATCATTGCTCAATTGTTGTAGACGAAGCGACGCTTCCTATTTCACAAGAAGTAGAGTCAGCCTGTGAGTTATTAGGACTGGACCCTTTGTTTATTGCAAATGAAGGCAAGCTTCTTATCGTTTGTAGTAATGAAGACAGTCAATCTATATTAGCGCATTTACGCAAACATCCACTCGGTGGAAATGCACAAATTATTGCTGAAATAAGTGATACAAAGACGCAAGGCGTACAAATGAAAACAGCTTTTGGTGGTATGCGAAGGGTTGATTGGTTAACAGGTGAACAATTGCCAAGAATATGCTAGGAGAAAACAATGAGTCAATATTATTTTTTAGAACATGAACGCTTGGATGATTTAATTTATTATCTGAGGGGAAAAGGTTACCATATTAAGGCACCTGTTGTTGAGGAAGACAATATTGTTTATGGAGACTTAAATAGTGCTAAAGATCTTCCTTGGGGATATATTGATTCTCAGGAGCCTGCGCATTATTTAACTTTGAAAACTGATAAAAAAATGGCTTTTGGTTGGACTTTGCCTGTCCAATCCATCAAGCCTATGCTATTTGAAGAAAAAGAAGTTCTTTGGAAGGTTAAGCGTAATACAGAAGGTAAACTTGTTTTTGAAGCACAAAAAAATGAGAAGTCATATGCAATTTTAGGTGTGCGCCCTTGTGATTTAAGAGCAATTGAAATTCAAGATCGTGTTTTTATTGAAAATGCTTATCAGGATGTACGTTATAAAGCAAGAAGGGAGCGGTTATTTATCATTGCCGCAAATTGCACTAGTTCACATCACAACTGTTTTTGCTGTAGTCTAGGTGATGGGCCTTATGCAGATAGTGGGTTTGATTTGGCGATGACTGAAATTGACAATGGGTTTGTCCTAACTTCAGGCAGTGATAACGGGCGAATTTGTATTCAATCATTGCAGCTTCAGCCAGCAAGTGCAACACAAACACAAAAGGCGCTAAGTGCAATAGAAAAAGTATCTGAATATCAGGAAAAAACCATTCCCGATGTGAAAACAGTTGAAAAAGTCTTGTTTGAGTCACATGATCATAAACGCTGGGAAGAGGTTGCTGAGCGCTGTTTATCTTGTGGTAGCTGTACTCAAGCATGTCCGACATGCTTCTGTCATACAGAAAAAGAAAATCCAAGTTTAAATGGAGATGAGAGTGAGCATATACGAGAGTGGGACTCTTGTTTTGGTCTTGATCACAGCTATACACATGGTGAGCTATATCGTGCTGAGCCAAAATATCGTTATCGTCAATGGCTGACACATAAGTTTTCAACTTGGCGCGATCAATTTCGTACAAAAGGCTGTGTGGGTTGTGGCCGTTGTATTACATGGTGCCCTGTGAAAATTGATGTAACAGAAGAAATCAATGCGATTTGCCATAAAGGAGATGCTTTATGATATATCCTGAAGATGCTTATTTACCCTATGAAGCAGAGATTGTTGAGTTTATCCAAGATGCGCCAGATATTTTCACTTTAAGGTGCTCACTTGTAGATAAAAATTTGCGTCAACAATATCGTTTCGAACCTGGGCAGTTTAACATGCTTTATCTTTATGGTGTCGGAGAGGTGGCGATTTCTATCGTTAATGATAGAGCGTTTTCAGCAGATATATTTGAACACACAATTCAAGTGGTTGGACGTATCACTAAAGGGATGGCTAAGTTAGAAAAGGGTCAGAAGATTGGTATTCGTGGTCCCTTTGGCAGTATGTGGCCAGTTGATGAGGCAAAAGGTAAGGATGTTGTCATTATGACAGGAGGGCTTGGTAATGCCCCGCTGGTTGCTGCATGTGAAAGAATATTCGCTAATAGAGATGCTTATAATAGAGTCTATGTTGTTCAAGGTATTAAAGAAGCAAAGGGACTGATTTATCAAGATAAGTATACTAGATGGAATAATATTGAGAACACAGAGGTGATTATCACCGCTACAGCTGGTGAAAGCTTTGGTCCTTGGAAGTGGTACCAAGGGTTTGTAACCGAAGCGATTCCCGATTTAGCACTGGATTATGCCAATACAATTGTAATGAGTGTTGGACCTGAAATTATGATGAAAAATGTAGCAAAGTCTTTTATTCAAACAGGTGTGCCTAAGGACAATATTTATATCTCTCTAGAGCGTAGTATGAAATGCGCTATTGGTCATTGTGGTCACTGTCAAATGGGGAAAGAGTTTATATGTAAAGATGGTGCAGTTTATGCCTATCCAATGGTTGAATCATTACTGGAAATTAAAGGAGTGTAAAATGTCACATCATGATAAACTCGCAGCGCTACCTCAAAAGCCGACTTTAGCAGTACATAAGTTTAGCTCATGTGATGGTTGTCAATTAGCCTTTATTAATGATGGCTTGAGGCTGCTAGAGCTCGCAAGCTTAGTCGATATTAAGCACTTTGCAGAAGCAGGTCCTGTTGATGAAAATGCTAAAGTTAATGTGGCGATTATAGAAGGAAGTATTAATACTAAACATGATGTTGAACGCATTCAAAAAATTCGCCAAAATAGTCAATATGTGATTGCAATGGGTGCGTGTGCAACTTCTGGAGGAATTCAAGCCCTACGTAATAATACCATAGAGGCTGAGTTTGAGCTTTGGATGAAAGATGTATATCCAGAGCATACCGATGTAATTCGTAAAAATGAACTTGATACTGCTCAAGCGATTGAAGATTATATTGAAGTTGATTTTGAAGTGCGTGGGTGTCCTGTTAGTAGCGAACAGATGTATCATGCCGTGAGGCAACTCTTATTTAAGGTTGAACCTGAAAAAGTTGTTGATCCTGTGTGTACTTCTTGTAAACACCGTGGAATAAGCTGTGTTATGGTTGCAAAGGGCGAGCCTTGCCTTGGCCCTGTCACTGCAAATGGTTGCGATGCACTTTGTCCATTTATTAATCGAGGTTGTTATGGTTGCTATGGTCCTTCTAAATATGCAAATTTTGCAGCGATGACGAAGAAGTTAAAAGAGCTTGGGTTAAGTGATGAGGAAATTGCACATAAATATCACTTTATTAATAATCAGCAAGCAGGCTTTAAAGAAGCAGGGGATTTGAAATGAGCAGCTCACAGATAAATAAAAAAATTGAAGTGCCAATTCTTGCTCGTGTTGAAGGGGAAGGTGCGCTTGATCTTGAGATTAAAGATGGAAACATTACCAAATGTCATGTCAGAATCTATGAACCTCCAAGGTATTTTGAAAAATTTTTAGAGGGGCGAGAACCAAATGAAATTATTGATGCAGTAGCAAGAATTTGTGGGATTTGTCCAATGGCCTATCAGATGAGTGTGGTTACTTTAATGGAGCGTGCATTTGATGTTGAGGTTACGCCATGGGTACATTCAATGCGAAGAGTAATGTATCTGGCTGAATGGATGGAGTCTCATTATTTACATACACATATTTTGGCTGCGCCAGATTTTTTAAAGTATCACTCTGCTATTGAAATGGCCAAAGATTTCCCAAATGAAGTTAAAAGAGGGGTAAGACTTCAGCATTTGGGAAATGATATTTTAAAACTCTTTGGTGGCAGGTCAGTGCACCCAGGTGCAATTAAAGTAGGCGGTTTTTATCGTGCACCTAAACAATCTGAAATTAATGCATTGATTGTACGTTTAGAAGAGGGGCTTGTTGATGCGGAGAATGTTGTTAAGTGGTTCTCAAAACTGCCTTACCCTGATGTAGAGTTTGAGGGCTTAACTCAAGTAGCGCTAAGTGATCCAACTGATGCTTACCCCGTGATTACAGATCAAGTTGTTACCAGTAGAGGCGAGAGATTTCATATTGATCAGTGGGATGAGTATTTTCATGAATTTCATGCTCCACAGTCAACAGCACTTCATTCAACTAAAGATGGAAAGCCTTATTTAACCTCCCCTTTATCGCGCTTTAATTTGAATTTTGAAAAATTACCGAAAGAAGTGAAACTGCTGGCTGAAAGTACGGGTATTCAATTTCCAAGTAATAATATTTTCCATAGCATACTAGCGCGTTCTATTGAATGCTACTATGCTATTTTTGAGATTTTAAGGATCTTAAGGGACTATCAATATCCTGATAAGCCTTATGTCGATGTGACTTATAAGGCAGGGAAAGCGTGGGGTGCAAGTGAAGCACCACGTGGGATACAAATTGACTATTTTGAATTTGATAGTAAGGGAAGAGCAACTAAAATTCGTATTACGCCTCCTACGGCGCAAAATCTAGCTTGCATGGAAGCTGATTTGCGTCAGTCGTTAAGCAAGTTTGGTCTGGATCGCTCAGATGATGAGCTGCGCCAGCATGCAGAGATGGTTATTCGCAACTATGATCCATGTATCTCCTGTTCAGCGCATTTTCTCACCCTTAACATCAAGCGAAGTTAATATGAAAAGAAGTTACTTTATCAAACTTGCTGCCGTTGTCATGATACTTTGGTGTTTGCTATTAAGCCTATTTGCTAACGAATCAGCCTTATTGGGAATGATTCTTATCGCATTTTTGCTGGGTATTCGACATGGTTTTGATGTTGATCATATCATTGCCATTGACAATGTTACACGCCAATTAATCGATACAAATAAAGCATCACCAAATGTTGGGCTTTTCTTTGCACTTGGCCATTCAAGCATTGTTTTTGCTTTAACCTTACTAATCGTTTTAGGTGTTACGCTTGCCGAATCGATAGGCTCAGGGATGATTGAAACAGGGGCGCTTGTTGGTAGCATTGTTTCGATTGTATTTTTATGGCTAACAGGGGTTTTAAATGCAATTACACTCAGCAAGTTTAAATATAATAAAAGTGCAGGGCACTCTCAATCAGCGCTATTTTTGCTGACTAAGCCGATCTTTAAATTGATTAACAGACCCTTTAAGATGTACTTTGTTGGCTTTTTATTTGGGCTTGGGTTTGATACTGCAACAGAAATTGCCTTATTGTCAATGGCTGCAGTGGGACTTCTATCCGGGGAGAGTATTTGGTTGATCTTGTCATTGCCAGTTGCCTTTGCTAGCGGTATGGTCATTATCGATACACTCGATGCGGCTTTAGTTATGAAGCTTTGGAGTACAGCCAATTACGCCGACACATTTAAAAAGCGGATAAATTTTTGTATTTTGCTCATTGTTACAATTTTCTCTTTTGTAATAGGGTTACTTGAGCTTCTTGATATATTAGAGGTTCAAGTGATGCAATTTTTAGCCAATGGCTTAAATAATTATTCATCTTGGATAGGCGGGTGCTTAGTTATTTTATGCATGGTTGCATTTTTTCTCTATCATAATAGAAGGCGCGCTTTAGTCTATCCCAAAAAAGATGCCCAGATAGAATGAATCCGAGAATCATCATAATATTAAGCGTAATAGTTGCATAGTATAGAAGCGGGCCTTGAGTAATGATAATATCAAATATCATAAACAAGGATTGGAGTGCAAAGTTTGCTAGAATGCTGGAAGCAAATAAAGTGCACCCAAAGTAGTAGCGAGCCTTGCCTACAGGTTTATTATAGTAATGAAACACTTTAGCTTTAATTTTTGTAACAACTTCTTTGCCAGCTAATACAGCACCGAGACAAAACAAAATATCAGGCAAACCAATAATGCATACCAAAGATACAAAAATTTTTAATGTGCTTGGCATTGGGACAAAGGTAAGTAAGATCCCAATTATGGGGAGGGTAAGGGAAAGTACAACCATACAGATGCCTAGTTTGTATTTAACGTGCGCTTGTGTATTTGTGATTTTTCCTTTACATGCTGACAATGTGAATCCCCTTATCATTAAATAGCTTTTGGATATGAGTAAACTTTTCCTCACGGTAGAATTGCCTTGCTTGCTGTGGCAAATCCAGTTTGACACCAAGGTGCTTGGCTTTATCCATCCATAGGGGGTTGTTTTTTAAAATGGCCGCTTTCTTAATACCAACTTGCTGATAAAACTCACATATTTGCATAATGTTTTTATCTGTATCAGTAATATTAGGAATAAGTGGGGTTCTGGTTAAAAGCGTAAAAGAGCCTTTTTTACTTCGCTGATGCAGTTTCTGAATATTTTCTAATATTCGCTCATTAGACTGGCCGCAATAATTGATATGATCCTCTTTATCAACAATTTTCATATCAACATAGACAGTATCTAAATAGGGTAAAATGAGTGTTTCAAAACGCTTGAAATTAAACATGCCACATGTTTCTAACAAGGTGTGTATATTATGTTTCTTCAATGTTTTTAACAGGCTTGAGATAAAGGGCATAAATAAAGTTGCCTCACCACCTGTAATAGTTACACCACCACCTGTATTGTCAAAAAATGGCTGATAAGGCAGTATTTTAGCCATAATATCATCAATACTTAAATTTGCACCAACTGCACTGATGGCTTTTGGTTCACAACTTGAAACACATGCCATGCAAGCTGTGCATTTGGCATGATCAAACAGGATTTTTCCATTGACAAGTGTTAATGCCTTTTCGCTGCAATGTGTAATACAATCACCACAGCCAATGCATTGGCTTTGATCATAGAAAATCTCTTGTTTTACATGCTTGCTTTCTGGGTTTTGACACCAAACACATCGAAGTGGGCAACCTTTAACGAAAATCACTGAGCGAACTCCAGGACCATCATCAAGAGAGTTGCCTTTTATATCAATAATTAACGGCTGATGTTCATGCATTTTAATGTTACAGGGGTTCAGTTTATACACCGTACTCACTCCGTCTAATAATTTCAAGTTGAAGGTCTCGCTGCATTTTGGTGAAATAGCCACAGTAGCCAGATACTCTCACCATTAAATCAGGGTATAGCTCAGGATGAGCCATTGCATCTTTTAGTGTGTCAGTGTCAATCATAATGAGCTGAACCTGCATTCCGCCTTGCTCAAAGTAGGTTTTAACATAGGCTGTGAGTCGGTCAATAATTTCTTCATGTGAATCCTTTTTAGAAGGCGCAATACGCACATTAAATGCAATGTTATTATCTAGCGTTTCAGGCGCAAGTTTAGCAACATCTAGAAGATTATCTAAAATATTTTTTGATGCTTTTGGGTTAGGAGTTAATCCTGGTGTAAATGGTTCACCAGCAAGTCTGCCTGAAGGAGATGCGCCACTGACACGCCCATAGACAGTATGATTATTCATCGTCCAATAGCCCGGTGTATATCTTCCACCTCTGAAATTTTGATGCGAATGAAGAAAATTCGCAATCATTAAAGTTACTTTCTTTGCCATATCGGTTGCTTGCTTATTTCCTGAGCCAAATTTAGGAACGGTGTTTTGAATAATCGCTCGAAGTTTCTCATAGCCAACATAGTTCTGATCGATGGCGTGTTTAAGCTCGCTAAGGCTAACCCTTTTCTCATCAAATACAAGTTGCTTAATGCTAAGTAGAGAATCCACCAGATCAGATAAACCAATTAAACTGACTCCAGAGGTATTATACTTAGCACCACCTCTCATCAGCCCACGTCCTTTTTGAATGCAGCTGTCCAATAATGAAGATAAAAGTGGAGAGGGCATATGACGCTGATTGACAACCCCAAGCTCATTATTGCCTTCTATTGCAATGGTATATAAGAACTCAAACTGTTTAACAAATGCATTATAAAAGTCCTCAAAGTTTGTGAATGTTTCTAGCTCTCCTGTTTCAGGTCCAAGTTTCCAGTTTTGCAGGGGATGAGTTCCATTGTTGAGCGTCATTTCAAATGGCGCCATTAAGTTACTAACGATGCTTCCTGTTGTTGAACAATGCATTCCAGGAATGGTAGGCTCAACACAGCCAGTTGGCGTCCAATTGCGAATGTCTTTGATATCCCAAGTTGGATGGTTAGTGCTTAATGCCCTAAGCATCATGTTATCATTATGAATACAAGGTGTTGCGCAGGTAATATAGTTAACTTCGCAAACACGTTTTAAAAAGGCAAGACTATTGACTTCAGGCATAAATCTCGCATGCATATTGGGGTCATTTAGGCGTAACATCTCGGTGACTTTTAAAATGATATAGGACATATCATTAACAGCATCTTTACCTTTATCATCAACACCACCGACGACAATGCTCGTTGTTGGTGGGGCCCCTGAATTTTGCCAAGAGGCAATTTCAGGTGTGGCAATTTGATGACTTGCTAGGCGAAAGAAAAAATCGCCCAAGATTTCAATGACATATTCGATATAGTTTTGTCTTTCAAGTGCTGTTTTAAGCTTTTGTATATCAGAGATAAAATAAGGCTGTAAAATTTGATCTAGCCGAGCCATGCTTGGGCCGTCATCATGGCTTTCAAGTCCCACAGCTATATGCATAATCCATAAACTTTGCAATGCCTCATCTAGGGTGCGAGCAGGGCGCTGTGGCACATGTGATAATCGATCTGCAATTGTTTGAAGCTCTTTTGCTCTAAGTGGATTACTTGTTTTATTTGCAAGCTTGCTAGCCTCTGATTTTAAATTATCACAGTAAGTAAGAACGCCATCAATGGCAATCCTCATTCCTGTAAGTGTGTTGAAGCCTTCCTGGTCATGCTTGGTTTGTTCAAGTGATTGTGAGATTTCATCTTTAAGTCCATTTAGCCCTTTTGTAACAACTTTTTCGAATCCAACAGACAAAGCGCTATGGGAGAAGGTTTTCCAAAAATATAAAGCGAAATATCGACTGTGAATTTGTGAGGCAAGTGAGTGATTAAATTCTGTTTTCCATAATTGCTCAAGATTGCGACTTGCCCAAAAAGGCATTACATATTTATGCCAAGTTTTAGCATCTTCATCTTTGATATGATAAGCATCAAGCTCACGAAACTGAAGTGTATTAAGCTCCCCCCAGATCTGCCAACCAACAGCATAGGGCTGAGTAATAGTGCCTGAAATAGCATTAGGGGTATAGGTGCCTGCAAGGAAACTGTCCTCTCTAATAACAGGCCGTTTATTTTCCATAAGATAGTTAAAGCTTTGTGCTTTACGTAACACAGGATCCCATACGTTACCATCGACTTGATATTCATAGCCATGTTTAATAAAAAAGTCAGTCAGTAGCTTTCCGTGTTCTATGGTCACTTGGGTTTTTGTATTTAGATATTCTTGGCGAAAACGCATTAGTCTTGGAAAGTCATCAAGTGTGTATTTTGATAAATAAGGCTCACCTAAATATTTAACACCTGAATCCACCTCTTTTGCCTTCAGTCTATGCTGAACACGAGAGTGATGAATGCTTCTATCTGGCATTTGGCTTTCTCTGGCCATTTGTAAGTTTTGCGCTTTATGCTCCGCAATTTGTATTGCAGTGGCTTTTTTCTGATCATCAAGTGTGATAAGGCTCGTTAAGTAGTCATAGTAGTAGTAAAGTGCAGCATTGCCTTCAACACGCATTCTTCCCTTTAATATCATACGATAGACATCATCTTTTTTGGCTTGAGTGTAGCGAATGAAGTCTTTTTCACTTAAGAATACCAAGGTTGCATCAGCTTCAGATATGATTGCAGGTGTGATGCTAATAACGCCGTTTTTGATCTCAATAGTTTGCGCTATATGATGATCTTCACTTGTTAAGACAATCGTTGCATTAATCCAGCCTTGATCTCCTTTTAATGCGTCACATAAGTCAGCATCATTATTAAAGCTATCTGCAATCGTTTGTAGTGTTTCAAAAATACGATCATTAGTGGATAAAGTTGTATTGGTATTCATAGCTTAATCTCCTTGATTATTGGGTTAAAGAATTAGATATTAGTTTTTCATAGTGGGATAAATACGTTTTAAATAAGTCTTTTAATAAAAATTAATCTTTGAATCACATTGTAAGTTGACTTGTTGGTGATAAAAAAGCGTACTAAATACGCACAGATTATATTGCTGATCAAAATTTGATATAGATCAAAAAATAATAGCATGTGGCGTATTTGAGTTATAATCAGGTGATTAAAATGTTATGATCAAACTCATCATAAAGCATGTTTGAAACATAAAAATGCAGATTCATAATGTCTAAGTTGCCAATAAAACAAAAGAAGATTACGATTTTTGGCTTTTTCTCATTAACAGCTTCAATGATATTAACGGTATACAGCTACCCTGTGCTTGCAGCCTCTGGGTTTTCGTTAATATTTTTTCTTTTAGCAGCAGCATTATTGTTTTTTATTCCTACAGCGCTTGTGTCGGCTGAACTCGCCACGGGTGAGGGCTGGGAGGTTGGAGGCGTTTATAAATGGTGCTCTGTGGCATTAGGGAAGCGTTGGGGGTTCTTTGCCATATTTTTGCAATGGGCGCAGATTACCGTAGGATTTTTAGCCATGTTATATTTTATTGTTGGCTCTTTATCTTATGCTTTTGATTTGCCCTCATTAAATAGCAATCCTGCGTACAAAACATTAATGGTTATAATTATTTTTTGGCTATTAACCATAGTGAACTTTAAAGGCGCTGCCTTTTCTTCAAAACTTGCAAGTTATGGTGTCATCTTAGGGGTGGTTGTTCCCATGGTAACCCTTGTTATATTGGTGCTTTTATATGTTATAACAGGGCATAATATCAACATTACATTAAGTTGGCGGAGTTTTTTCCCTGATTTTACAGACCCCAATGCATTAACAATCTTTATAACCTTTATTTTAGCGTATGCTGGCATTGAAGCATCTGCTGTGCATGTGAATGAAATGCAAAATCCCAAAAAGAGTTATCCTGTAGCACTTGCTCTTTTAAGTGTATTCGCCATTTTAGTTGCGATATTAGGGAGTTTATCTATTGCGATTGTGATTCCGGGGCAGTCCATTAATATGAGCTCAGGGGTATTACAAAGTTTTGAGGTTTTATTAACCATTTACCATCTAACGTGGTTAACTTATATCTTTGCTTTTCTTCTAGCAATAGGAGCACTTGCTGAGGTCAGCTCATGGATTATTGGCCCCATCGAGGGCATATATGCTGCGGCTAAAGAAAATATTCTTCCTAAGGCCTTATCTAAGACAAATAAAAATGAAGTGCCTGTTAGACTAATTACAATACAGGCTGTGATTGTATCAGGTTGGGCATTTGTAATTACCTTAGGTGGTGGCGGCAGTAATTTGTCTTTTATTATTGCTATGGCATTGGCTGTACTTATTTATTTAGCAATGTATACATTATTGTTTGTTAGCTATTTTATTTTAAAATGGCGTTATGCAGAGGTGAAAAGAAGCTTTATAGTCCCAGGCGGTAAAATAGGCAGGAACTTGATTCCATTAATTGGTCTTGTTACCGTGATTTTAGCCATATACATATCCATCTATCCTCCTTCGCAAATAGCAGCTGAATCATCAATCGCCTATGAAGCTATCCTTTTTAGCTCTTTTATTATCGTTATGATTTTGCCACACATCATTTATAGTTTAACAGCGCCTAAGCACACAAAAGACAAGGCACTTTGGCTGCATTGTTTCCCTTTTAATAAACATCATAGATGGATACATTTACGTGGCCGAGGGGCATTTCAGATAAATCTACACAAGTTTAAGAAATAAGGTTAAGAAGTATGGACAAAAAAATTAAACGCTTAGAAGATGAAATTAGGCACTTAAAGGCATTACTGCTTGAAAAAGAGGTAACATATAAAGATAGTTTGTCAGATGCACTAGTAAAAGCACCTAATAAGATTCCAACGTATGGCTTTGACGCAAGGGAAGTAAAGGCGATTATTGATAATGAATCTATTTTAGATTTTAACCCTAAGCTGAACACCTCATCTTATGTTAATGTGCTTTTGGAGCAAGAAGAGGAAGAGGTTGCCCTTATGGGGCTTAAGGTGAACCTTGCAGATCAAACAGTCTATCCGGAGTCTTATAAAATTCATAATACTTT
The DNA here is from genome assembly GCF_000379445.1 of Fangia hongkongensis FSC776 = DSM 21703. GTDB lineage: Bacteria > Pseudomonadota > Gammaproteobacteria > Francisellales > Francisellaceae > Fangia > Fangia hongkongensis. Next base: position 119,858 of record NZ_KB902270.1, on the reverse strand, counting down.
GGTTAATATGGTCGCAGATCTATGGCACTGCCCTAAAGACGAGGACGAATTTAAAACCTATGGTATGTACGCAGGTGCATGTACGGTTGGCTCAACAGAAGCCTGTTTATTAGCAGGGCTTGCTTTGAAATACCGTTGGCGTAAGTGGTACGCAAAGCATAAAGGATTAAGCGCAGAGGAAGTATTAAAAGTGCGCCCTAATATCGTGATATCAAGTTGTTATCAAGCAGCTTGGGAAAAGCTAATAAAATATATTGATATTGATTGCAAGTTAATCAAACCCTCTTATAAAAGCTTTAGCATTGATGCTGATGATCTTTATGATATGATCGATGAGCATACAATTGCTGTTGTCGCTATTATGGGGAATCACTATGGCGGTCAATATGATCCAGTGTGGGCTATGGATGAGGTTATTGAAAAGATTAATGAGAGATTCCAATATCAAGTGGGAATTCATATCGATGCCGCTTCAGGTGGGTTTATCGCACCTTTTCAAAAAGGGCTGCCTGCTTGGGATTTTCGCCTTAAAAATGTTCTTTCTATTTCAGCAAGTGGCCATAAATATGGTGAATCCTGTTGTGGGACAGGTTGGATTATTTGGAGGCGACGAGAGGGTTTGAGTGAACATGTCGCAACTTCGGTAACCTACCTTGGTGGTCAGGCAGATTCTTATACATTGAATTTCTCGCGTCCTGCAAGTGGTGTTTATGTTCAGTATTACAAGTTTTTAAGATATGGCTTGTCAGGTTATCAAAAGTGTTGTGAGAGTATGATGTTTCATGCAAAAATGATACGTGATGGCCTTAAAAAAATGAGATACAAAGATCAGGATCGCTTTATACTCCTTGACCATGGCGATGAACATTGCTTGCCTGTGGTGACAGCAATGCTGAACCCCGCATGTGGCTTTAAATATAATGATATTGACTTACAACATGCATTATCTTTACATCATTGGTATGTTGGTGGGTACAAAATGGCATTTCATCATCCTGAGACAAAACAGATAGAAGGGCTTTTTCATGATCAACCGCAAACACAGTCCATGTTTCGAGTGGTGATTAAAAGCAATATATCCTCTTTAATGGTGGAGCATTTGCTGGCATCATTTGAAAAGGCAGTGCATTTACTTGATTCAATTGATTTTAAGTCAAAAGAACATTTTCAAACAGAGCTTTTACATCATAAAGAGCAACGGATCAGCAATCACTGTTAGCAATCGCCTTATATATCTCCTCAGCCATAATATCGCATTGTTCTTGGATTTCGGTTGAGATTTTTTCACTCTTTGTATACAAATACTTGCCTTGCACACCGTAAAATTGAATATGCGCGATATGTATTCCAAGTGCCTTTGCCAATGCGATAGAAGGTGCAACGCCAATATTATGCGAAGATAAAAAACCAGTAAACTGACTAATTTGATCTGCATTAAGATAAAAGTGCTTTCCCGGTGTTTCATTGGCATTGACCGTATCGATTAAAATAATTTTACCATAATGACTGTCTTCTAAATACTGAAGTAGATTAAGTCCGGGGCGATCTGTCACTTCGATAATAATGCTTTGAGGGTCAATATCCATTTCTTTGATTTTTTGAGCAACGAGCCAACCGAATTGATCGTCCCCAAAAGGAGAGCCTATCCCAAGAATAAGCGTTTTCATTTCTGCAATAACCTGATTATGTTCATGGATATGATAAGCGTATCATAGCATTGATTTGGGCGGAAATTATTTGCTGTGAACTTGATCTAAATCAATGAAAAGGATGTTATTCCACAGAATTAAGTTTTATGACTATGCGTTTAACTTTTAGAGGATAAACTATGCAAGTTAGTAGAATGAACATTAAGGCTTACCATGCTACCAAGTATGCTATCAGTAGAGCTTGCACGTTGGCAATTTGCTTTTGTTGCAGGGTTTCACTTTATTTTTGTCCCCTTAACCTTAGGACTTACCTGGATCATCTTTACAATGGAATTAATGTATGTGATTAGTGGTAAGGAAGTTTATAAACGAATGACCAAATTCTGGGGAAAACTCTTAGGAATCAACTTTGCCGTGGGTGTGCTCTCAGGGCTAACAATGGAATTTTCATTTGGGCTTAACTGGGCATATTACTCCCAATTTGTAGGTGATATCTTTGGTACGCCTCTTGCTATTGAGGGGCTTGTAGCCTTTATGCTTGAGTCAACCTTTGTTGGTATTTTCTTTTTGGGTTGGAATAAGCTGTCAAAGAAGCAGCATCTTTGTGCCACGTTCTGCTTGGCCATTGGCTCAAATTTATCAGCACTTTTAATTTTAGTTGCAAATGGCTTTATGCAGGTGCCTGTAGGGGGTGAGTTTGTTTGGCAAACAATGCGGATGGAAACAACCAACCTACTGGATCTATTTCTAAATCCAATTGCGCAAATAGGTTTTGCGCATACAGTGATTGCAGGTTATACCACATCAGCCATATTTGTGATTGGTATTAGTGCATTTTTCTTATTGAAAAAGCGAGAGATTGCTTTTGCAAAACGCTCTATGGCTATTGGTCTTGGTTTTGGTGTGATTGCGTCTTTGATGGTGATGTTTATGGGCGATCAGCAAGGTATATTAGCTTATAAATATCAACCGATGAAACTTGCAGCTATTGAGGCTGAATGGGATACACAAAAGCCACCTGCTAATTTCAATGTGGTTGCTTTGCCTTCTCAGGATAATGAAAAAAACTATTTGTCTGTTCAAATTCCAGGTGCATTAGGTATTTTGGCAACACATTCCTTAGATCAAAAAATATATGGTGTGAAAACGATTTTATATGATGGTTATAAGGATATTCATGGTAAGGAGATTCCATCTGTAATCACTAGAATTCAAAATGGTGCAAAGGCTTATGATGCAATGCTTGAAATGAGAGCAGGGCATGACACAAAAGAAAATGTGACGATTTATGATAAGTACAAGCAAGATCTAGGCTTTGGGATGTTATTACTTCGATATGTGCCAGAGGGAGAGAAGCTCACCTCTGCAACACAAAGTCAGATTCTAGAGGCAGCAAAAAGCTCTGTGCCGAATGTGAGCACGATTTTCTGGACCTTTAGAGTGATGGTCGGTTTGGGTGTATTGATGTTTATCATGATTGTGTTTGGATTAATTTTGTTAGCAAAAGATAGTTTGTGGCAGAAAAGATGGACGCTTCGCTGGATGCTTTATATGATTCCTGCGCCATGGATTGCCTGCTTATGTGGCTGGATTGTTACTGAGCATGGTCGCCAGCCTTGGACAGTTTATGATATGTTGCCAACAAGTATTAGCTCCTCCACGATTAATGCGTGGGATATCTTAGCTTCACTTGTTGTGTTTATGTTGTTTTATGCACTACTTTTTGCCGTGGAGATGTTTTTAATGTTTAAATATGCGCGTCTTGGCCCTCAATCAATAGATTCCAAAGTGAAGCACTCAGAGAAGGAGATCCGTTTATGATAGATACATATACCGTAGTGCAACTATTAGCATGGCTAGCGGTTGGGCTTATTATGTTTCTTGCTGCTGCAACTATTTGCTTTGATTTCGGTGCAGGTATGTTAGCAAGATTCGTTGGGAAAAATGAATATGAAAAGCGTGCAGTGATTAATATCGTTGCGCCGACGTGGGATGGCAATCAGGTGTGGCTTATTACGGCAGGTGCGGGCTTATTTGCTATTTGGCCACGTGTATATGCTGGCTCTTTTTCAGGGATGTACCTTGGAATATTAGTGGTATTGTGGGCATTGTTTCTACGGCCAGTTGCTTTTGAATATCGCCATAAGATTCATTCATTAAAATGGACAAATTTTTGGGATTGGATGCTTTGCATCGGCTCTTTGGTGCCAATTTTAGTTATTGGTGTTGCTATTGGAAACTTATTTATAGGACTGCCATTTGGTTTTGATCCTGGAACTTTGCGTTTTTATTATGGCTCAGTAAATCTTCCTCAGGAATCTGCACTTATTTCTTTATTGGGACTATTAAATCCATTTGCTATTGCAGTTGGGGTAATGGCAGTAATCTTATCGATTATGCATGGGGCATCTTATTGTGCTATGCGTACAGAAGGGGTGTTATATGCACGTTTTGTTAAGATACAAAAGCTAAGCATTATCTTATTTATTATCCTATTTGCACTTGTGGGGATTTGGCTTAGTATGCTACAAGGATATCATTGGGCGTTAAGTGATAAGCTAAGCTCATACTCTCAAGCTGTTTTACACCCGCTTACCGGCGGAAAGGTAACGATCACAACAGGTGGCTGGCTTAGTAATTATGCGCATCATACTTGGATGATAATTGCCCCCGTTCTTGGCTTTTTAGGTGCGATATGTGCTTATCTATTTGCACAAAAGCATAAAGCAACTTTGGCTTTTTTCTCCAGTGTGTTGAGTTGTTTTGGTGTCGTATTTTCTTTAGGATTCAGCCTTTTTCCATTTATTATGCCATCTTCTATTTTACCGGAGCAGAGTTTTGTTATTTGGAACTCCAGTAGTTCACTGATCTCATTGATAGGTATTTTAATCGTAGCTGTGATTATGTTGCCTATTATTTTTGTTTATACAACGTACGTGTATAAAAAAATGTGGGGCAGAGGAGTGACACTGACGCCTGAAGAAGTAAAAGAAAGATCACATGAGTTATATTAATCAGAGTCTAAAAGCGTATTTTGAAGTACAAAAAAGAGATAAGAGTTAAGGAATTAATATGTTTTATATTGTTTGGATTATCACTGCATTTGTGGCCGTAGGTGCAGGCTGTTATTGTGCGCATATCGTTGATAAACGTGATAAAAGTAGCATCAATAAAGAGAGGAAATAGGCTAAAGTGTATGGTTAGATACCAAGTAAAGCATCTAGTTGTGATTGATTTATTTGCCCTTCTTGAGCATGGTTATCACGATATTCAATAACATAGCTTTCATCAAAGTCATCAGTATTTGCAATGTTCTTTTTATTGCTATCATTTCGTCCATTTGTTTTATGTTCATATTCACCGACATCAAAGTCAGTAAGAGATTTATTATATCCAAATTTAAACTCTTCGATATTGGTGACGATATCAATTTCTCCAGTATCTAAGTCTTGCACATGAATTTCACCGCCGCTAGCAGGGTTTCCAACTGCTGTTATTAAATATGCCTCTCGTGGTTTTACATAGACAAGCGTATCAGTTTGCTTCCAGTTATCATTTCTTTCTCCACCATCAATTGTATCAGCACCTGATCCACCGTATATAATATCAAAGCCCCAACCACCATTTACAATATCGTCGCCACTACCAGCATCAATATTATCAAAATAGGTGCCAAGCTCTATAATATCATTACCACCTCCAGCATATACAATATCATCAGCTCCTCTTGTATCAATTTGATCATCTCCATCTCCTAGATAAACGATAGCGCCACCATTTCTACCGCCTCCAGGTAAAGAAGTTAAGTTTTGAGGGGTGCTATAGACTAAGGTATTGGGTAGACGCTGGCCAACAGGGGGAGGAACTGCAGCTGGAGCTTCTGGAAATTGTATGGTCTGAGAAGAAATACCATAACCCTCTGGGCAGGTAATACCTGAAGTAGATGCACATAGCCAAACTACAGCATTTTCTATTACCGTTGGCTCAAATAACCAGCGAGGATTTGCGTCATTTGAGTCATCAGAATACTTACTAAGAAGGGCGATAGTAATAATGCCATTTTCAATAGTAAGTGAGCTAATCACATCGCTTACCGTGGATTGTGAGTCAATATCTAAAGAAGTATTATTAGCACCATCAAACGTTCCATTTTGCTGGCGGTAATCAGCAATTTTTTGCTCAACAGCTCCAATTACAGGTAGCGCCCCAGAAAGTTCAGCCTCTTTTGCATAACTGAAGTATACAGGAACAGCAATTGTTCCAAGTATGGCAATAACTGCTATAGTAATCATTATCTCAATAAGAGAAACCCCATGCTGTCTTCTATATTTTCTCATAAAATCTCCCAACTATTTAATATAATAGTAGACAAGAAATAGAAGAAGTTAATATTGAGAATAACTATTTCTAGCTGGTTTGGTTATTGTGATATTTCACCCCTTGTAAGATTACCAAGCAGGGATTGCTGCATTATCTGGATAGACTTTATCTGCAACTTTAGCCACTTCTGGTGACTCATAAGCCTTAACAAACTTAAGAAGAAGTGGATTTTCTTTATCCTTGGTTCTAACTACAATGATATTTGCAAAAGGTGAGTCTTTTGGTTCAACAAACAAAGCTTGTTTTAAGGTAAGATGCGCTTTTGCTAAAAAGTCATTGGTAATGACACCCAATGTTACACTACCAAGATTATTTGGTATTTGATCGGCTTGCAGAGGAATAATCTGTAATTTATAAGGGTTAGAAACAATGTCATTTAAAGTGGCTTTCCAGCTTAGACCCGGTTTTAATTTTATAAGCCCCGCATCTTGAAGAATCATAAGCGCGCGTCCTCTGTTTGTCGGATCATTTGGAATGGCAACTTTATCCCCCACTTGAATTTCATTAAGCGATTTGATCTTATTTGAGAATACGCCCATAGGGTAGATAAAAGTTTTGCCAATTTCTGATATCTTATAACCAAATTGCTTTATCTGATTTTCTAAAAATGGAATATGTTGAAATACATTCGCATCAATATCGCCTGTGCTCAGTGCCCGATTAGGCAGATTATAATCACCAAAGCTGACAAGTTTGACATTCAATCCATATTTATCCTTTGCAACTTTAGCGGCTTCAGCCATGATTTGGTCTTGGGCTGGTGCTTGCATGTAACCAACGGTAATAGCGTTTGTGATTTTTGATGCGCTATAAAGGTTATAGCCAACTTGTGAAACCACACCGAGTGCCAGAAGAATAGTAAGCACCCATACGCTTGTGAGCCTTTTAGCAGAGGTTAAAAACTGCCCATAAGATTGGCAAAGCTGAACAAGAATAATTAGGAGAATAACCCCGCCATAGAGCAAGAAGTAGTTGCCATTATTATAGCCTTGGAAGTAGGTTAAATCACCAAGACCGCCGCCGCCTACAATGCCAGCCATTGCAGAGTATCCAATAAGACCAATTGTGGTTAATGTCGCAGCATCAACTAAAAGTACACGAGACTCAGGTAAAAGAACTTTAAAGATGATTTGCAGCTTTGAAGCGCCCATGGCGTTTGCCGCTTCAATCAATCCTTTGTCTACCTCTGAGATAGCTGATTCAGCGAGCCTTGCATAAAAGGGAAGGGCAGCAATCGCTAAAGGGACAATAGATGCAGTGGTGCCAATGGTGCTGCCGACAATTAATTTTGTTACTGGATACAGTAGAATCAACAGTATAATATAAGGGATTGAGCGTGTTACATTAACAATAAAGCCGACTATCTGGTTAAATAGTTTAATGGCAAGGTTTGATTTATTGCGAGATAAATACAATAAAATCCCTAGAATAAGGCCACCTATAACGGCAATAACAGTTGCAATAAAGACCATATAAATGGTTTGCCATGTGGCAATCGCTAAATTAGAAAGCATTGACTGCAGCATAACCTATGACCTCCATTTTAATGTTTTGTTGATGTAAATATTCAAGTGCATTTTCCCATTTGTCTTTTTCTCCTTGAATGTGGCAAATTGTGATGCCAACAGATTGAGACTGTATTCTTTCAATATTGGCTTGAAGGATATTACAAGCCACTGCAAATTTAGCATTTAAATCTGAAATAACCGGTGTTGTAATAGCATCCCCCAAAAAAGTAAGTTTAATCACAGGAGTTAAATTATCTTGTTGATAAGGATCATGGTAAAGCTTTGATTGTATATCCGCTGGCAGCTTTAAGTGCATACTGCTTTCAGTGAAGCTCTTTGCAATGGCTGTTTTAGGATTTAAAAAAAGCTCAGTGACCGTGCCAATTTCTTGAATGACACCATGCTCTATAATCGCCACTTTATCGCAGATTTTACGAATAACATCCATCTCATGTGTGATAAGAACAATGGTTAATTTCAGCTCTTTATTGAGCTTTTTTAAAAGTGCAAGAATTTGCTCAGTTGTCTCAGGGTCAAGTGCTGAGGTTGCCTCATCACATAAAAGTGCAACAGGATCTGAGGCTAAAGCACGTGCAATGCCAACACGTTGTTTTTGTCCGCCACTTAGCTCATCTGGGTAGGCGTGAGTTTTGTTTTGCAGCCCAACCAGTGAAATAAGCTCTTTGACTTTTTTATCAATTTGAGCCTTTGGCATATGCTGAAGCTCAAGCGGGAAAGCAATATTTTCATAGACAGTTCTTGAGGACAAAAGGTTGAAATGCTGAAAGATCATGCCAATTTTTTGTCTGAACTTTCTAAGCTCATGAGGTGATTTTGTTGTTAAATCATCACCATTGATGGTGATTTTTCCCTCTGTAGGGTTCTCCAGCAAATTAATACAGCGAATAAGCGTACTTTTCCCTGCGCCACTTCGTCCAATAATGCCAAAAATCTCGCCTTCCTCAATGGTAAGGTTAATACCATTAAGGGCGATATGACGAGCGTTTTTGCCAATATATTCCTTTTTTAGATTTTGAATACAAATCATGAATATGCATTCCTTGATTAAGCAACTTTAATACATAGAAAAGTTATAGTAACAAGGAAATAAACAGATGGAAATTATAAATTTAAATCAGTAAACATTAAACTAATAGATTCTTCATTATTTGTGCGTCTGATGGCTTCTGATAACATAGGGGCAAGAGAAAGTGTTTTAATTTTTTTACACTTTTTTGCCTCATTGTGAAGTGGAATGGAGTTTGTAACAACAAGCTCTTCAAGTATAGAAGCCTCAATATTTTGAATGGCTTTTCCTGATAACACAGGGTGAACACAATAAGCAGAAACTTTACTTGCACCGTGATCAACGAGAGCACTTGCTGCTTTACATAAGGTGCCTGCTGTATCAACAATATCATCAACAATTAAACAATGACGATTTTTGATATCTCCAATAATGTTCATAACTTCAGCCTCATTGGCTTTTTGGCGTCGTTTGTCAATAATCGCGAGTTCTGTATTAAGCGCTTTGGCCATGGCTCTGGCACGTACAACACCGCCAACATCAGGAGAGACAACAATGGGATTGTCTAGACGTCTTGAGCGGATATAATCCAACAAGATAGGCGTTCCATATACATTATCAAGTGGGATGTTAAAAAAACCTTGAATCTGCTCGGCATGAATATCAACAGTGAGAAGGCGATCAATTCCCACACCTGTTAACATATCAGCAACCACACGCGCTGAGATCGGTACACGCGATGAGCGAACACGTCTGTCTTGTCTTGCATAACCAAAATAAGGGATGACCGCAGTAATTCTTCCTGCTGAGGATCTACGAAGTGCATCAGTTAAGAACATCAGCTCCATAATGTGGTCATTGGTGGGTGGGCAGGTTGATTGAATGATAAATACATCACGTCCGCGGACATTATCAATAATTTCAATTTGGTTTTCACCATCGCTAAAACTTGAAACAGTTGCCCGGCCAAGTTGTACTCCAAGAAAATGAGAGACTTCCTCTGTAAGCTCCTTGGAAGCATTACCACAAAAAAGCATCAGATCTGACATGTTAGGTTATCCTAAAAGCTTAGTTTGCTAAGTTGCTACAAAATATAACTAAATTTTCAAAAAATTAAAGGATTATTTGCGATTACTTTTGCGAAAGAAATTTCAAATTAGGTATTTAGTACCTTAGATTTTCAAAGTGGGAGTTGTTATACTTTGCATTAGTTTATAACTCGCTTTTAAGCGAATATGTTAGGTATTGAAGAAGTGCAGTGTGCAGGGATAAAAAGAGGTAGAAAATGAAAACAAATGGCTTTAGTTTGCCGGTACGAATCATCCATATGATTGGTTTTGAAGTGATTGCAGTTATTATATTTGCGCCGATTGCTGCGTTTGTGCTGAACAAAGGCATTATGGAAGTTGGTGCGCTTGGCTTGATTATATCTTTGACAGCAATGCTATGGAATTTTGTTTATAATTATTTATTTGATACGGTTGAGACCTCTCTTAAGATGGATCGTTTTAACCGTTCGATTTTAACACGTATTGTTCATGCGCTTTTTTTTGAGCTGGGGTTATTAATCGCAACGATTCCATTGATTGCCTATTGGTTAGATATGACTTTATTGCAAGCATTTATTGTTGATATTGCCTTTGTGGTGTTTTTCTTGATTTATGCATTTGTATATAACTGGGCGTTTGATACCATCTATTTAAAACTTTATCGAAGTGATATAGCAAATGTAAATGCTTGAGCATTTCAGAGGAGGTTTGATACCGTCTCAAGTCCGCATTAGGCGGTTATAGCGTTTTTCAATACACCATTCACCTTTCTTCATCAGTAAAGCTCAAATATAAACCTGATAGAAGTTTATTTAAGCATATTGATCAAGCTAATGGTGAGTGTAATTTTATGAAGACAATAAAAGTTCAGAAATATTATTTCTATAATTCTAGAAACATAGTATATTGTATTTAGCATCCATATTGATGATGCAAAATGAATCAATTGAAATAACTAAAATGGAGAAATCTCATGACAAAACGTGTACACATTAGCTTAGGTGTAGAAGATATTGAAAAATCTAAACAGTTCTATTCCTCCATGTTTTTGCAAACACCAACAAAAGAAGAAGAGGGTTATGTGCAATGGAAACTGGAGGATCCTGCCATTAACTTTGTTATTGAAACGGTGACATCTGGAAATGCTAAGCAAAAAGGCTTAAGTCACTTAGGTATTGAGGTGACAGATTCAGAGGTCTTTGAGAAAATCACAAGCAAAGGCGCTGAAGCCGGCATTCATGGTTCATCACCCGCTGAAGAGCACTGTTGTTATGCCAGAAGCAAAAAGTCTTGGTTTAATGATCCGTCAGATATTAAATGGGAAGTGTTTCATACACATGAACGTGACAAAGAGTATGGAAAGTCAAATGTTGGTAGTGCGTGTTGTAATAAATAGGATGCAATACTGATCTAACTGTAAGGTGAAAATAAATACATGGCTGGGCTGGCAGGATTCGAACCTGCGCATGACGGGATCAAAAAACTTTTGATAATAAATATCGCAATTAACTATTTTATAAAATCCTTTACTTATAGTGCTTTGCTTTAAAAAAGTTTGTATTATGTGATAATACTTTAACTTTTTGCTGCACCCCATACGAACCCCAATGCCAAAATTAAAATTTACTAAAACATTCATAGACGGACTAGAACCACCTGAAAAAAGAATAGATTATACGGATAGCGATTGCAAGGGCTTAATGCTTCGTGTAAACACAAGTGGCGATAAGTATTACGCTATTAGATATAGGAATAATCAAGGTAAATATGTTCGCTATACTATTGGACGTCATGGATCTATTACACTCGTTCAGGCTAGGAATGAAGCAATAAGGTTATTTGGCTTGCTATCTCAAGGTGTAGATATACAGCGAGAGAAAAACAATGCCAAACATGGTAATTCAGATATTTGTACTTTTGGAGAGTATCTTAATGAGTTTTATTTCAACTGGTTTAAACAAAATAGGAAAGGTGATCAGTCAACCATAAACATGCTTAAGAATACGCTTAAAAATTTTCATAAAATGCGTCTAGACCATATTAATAACAAAAAGCTAAATATGTTTGTTGGCAATTACCAAAGTGAAAGGGGAGTTACTAATAAGCGCATTAATCGCATTATTACCGCTTTTAAAGCATCTTTAAACATTGCCGTTGAAAATGGATTTACTGAGTATAATGGTATTAAAGGCGTTAGACTATTGCATGAGGATAGGCACAATATAGTGCGATATCTATCTGCAGAAGAAGAGCAACGATTACTAGATGCTGTAAACGATATTTACTTTCAATATAAAAACATTATCACATTAGCACTTAATACTGGTATGAGATCAGGTGAAATTCTAAGCCTAGAGTTTAAGGATATTAATTTAAACAAAGAATATGTAGCACTCAGAAGTGAAAACACCAAAGCACAAAAAATGCGTTATGTACCATTGAATCAAAAAAGCATTGATGCGTTACAAAGCCAAATTGATAACAAGTTATCTAAGTATGTATTTACCAACCCAAGAACGAAAGAGCCATATACAAAAAATCGTGATTGGTTCAAAAAACTCTTAGAACAAGCCGACATCGATAACTTTAGATTTCATGACTTGCGCCATACGTTTGCTAGTAAGCTTATAATGCGCGGCGTTGATTTAAATACAGTGCGAGAACTAATGGGGCACAGTGATATTAAAATGACGCTTATATATGCTCATTTAGCGCCTGAGCATAAAAAGAAAGCAGTTGATCTGTTGTAACCAGAATTGATCGTTAAAATGAGAGCGACTAGTGAAAGTAATATAAATCCATGCCATAGGTGATATTCTGAGAAAGTCTTCTAGGTCAGAAATGACGGCACCATTTGCTTTCATTTTCTCGTAAGAGCTTTATCAAAATGCGCCGTAAAACACCTTCCTTTAGGGAGGGGAGGATGTCAATGCGATTGCAAGATGATCGAGTTGACTTTTTAAATAGCGATAGACCTAAAAATTTCACTCAGACTGGAATTTAATCAGATTCTTGACTATCATCCAAATATACCAATTAAGGTAAATCTAAATATGGGGATATAGCCTATGAATAATATTTGCAAAAATAAGTTTATACGTTTGATGAAAAAAACCATTTTTAGTATGATTCCATTGGCATTATGTTCGACAGCATACTCATCAAGTAATTTTCTTCAGAAATTTCCTATTGATTCGGCTCATATAAAATTATCATCTGAAACCTATAATGAAGGAGAAGTCTACATGAAAGACTGTAAGTCATACGGTTATGATGATCATCATGATATATTTGATTGTGAAAGAACATTTAAAATGATAGCGAACACGATTTACTCTTCGGGGAATACATTGAAACGCGATGATTATCTGCCAGTTAGGGTTTTAACTTATGGACCAAAAAATGAGTTAATCACATATGCGGAGATCCATCCATATAATGGAGAAACTTATTATCTTTTAAACCCAAATACATTATTAGAAGATCCGGATAATAATGTTAATGAGCCTACTATGCCGCCATCATCAAAAATATCTTATCCTTTCCCTTTAAAGGCTGGAACTATCATAATAACCCGTGGGTTAACTAATGAAGATGACGATATTATTGGATTTACTCCTTATTTTGATTATCATGTGCGATTAGAGCCTAAGAAAACATACTTGCGTAGTAATCGCTCATTTCCTTTGCTGGCAGATGGTTCAGGATTTGTTAGTCACATGAATGATGTAAATGAATTGATTACTGATGGGTATGCTCATCAGTTAATTGTAAATCTATTGAATGTACATGACTATAATGTTGCTGATACAGATACATATCCTGATAAGCTAGCTGCAACGATTGAATATATTAAGTTGTCAGATGAATACCAAAAAGCGCATGCAAAGTTTGTGCAGGCAGGGTGTAATGAAACTGTCACATTTGTTGATCAGGGTCCCGTTGATGCTAATTGTGCAAGTTTACGTCAAGTGTCATTTAATATAACACGCTTAGACACACAAAAGATATTATCATTTACTCAAGATGATGAAAATGAAATACCAGAAACGCCACTTGCTCGCAATACACGATCTTCTTGTATGAAGGCTGTAATGCCTACGGTATCTACAAATGGAACTATGTGTGTTAATGATACTACAGATACGATGGGAAATTATACACCATGTGTTACGGCATCAGTCAAAATAGCCTTGTTGAATACTTGTCTTGCAAGTCTCAGCTCATTAGATTTAGGAAAGCCTGACGATGAAGTTATGATTTTAAATACATCACCTCATTGGTCAGGTAATATGAGTGGCAGTATGTCAGACGCTGTGAAAAACAGGCTTGAGCCAGAAGATAAAACTTATGTAAGACTCTCTGATGGTAGTCCATTATTTGAATTTAAATTACAATGGGATGGTAATGCGGTAATTTACATAATGCAGACTGGCCATGCTCGCTGGGGGAGTGGTACTTTTGTTAATCAGGAACCTTGGTTGCCTACTTTGACTCTTTTAAATAATGGTGATTTAGTTGTTAAAGATAGCAATAGAGATGATGACCTTGTTCTATATTGTGCAGACAGCGGTCAGATTGAAGATCCACAATACACATATGCATTATTTCTAACCAATGATGGAGTGCTTGCATTAAAACGATTAACAATCGAAACAAATAATGTTGTGGTTGTTAATACTACTCATATTGATGATGTAAACAGACGAATAGAATTTCAACCTGGTGCTTGCAGTTAAGTGGCTCCCCTCCTAAGCTGCAACATTTATCACATATAGGGCACGTTTTAAGGTATGTGCGTTGGAGAGGGAATACTTTAAAAACACTTTCTCAAGGGCTCTAGTTTTAAATTTTCTATGATTTCTTGACATCCTCCCCTCCCTAAAGGAAGGTGTTTTACGGCGCATTTTGATAAACTTCCTAATTAAGTCCAAAGGAAATTACGACTATGGATTAAGCAAGTAGAAATGTTAGGTATTGCTAATGTTAGAAAAATTAAAGGTTATCATGATGAACCTTTTTTTTGCACTAGTAAAAATCAAAGATCAGTGAGATTAAAAGCGGTTGATTTACTATAATATCTGTATATCGTTGCTTTACATAACGCTGTTATGCTGTATACTATGGGTATGCATTTGTAGAGCATTTGACAATGATTAAGACATTTAAGCACAAAGGCTTAAAACAGCTTTGGGAGCATGGAGTATCAAGAGGTGTTCAACAAAAACATGTTGAAAAGCTATTAAGTATATTGACAGCACTAGACAACATAAGCAATGAACAAGAAATTTTAACATTGTTTTATAGATTAAGACCTCATCAATTACATGGAAAGAGAAATTCTTGGGCTTTAGATGTTAATGGTAACTGGCGTTTAACATTTGAACTCATAGATGGTGATGTATATATAGTAGATTATAGAGACTATCATTAACTAACAGGAATTATTAAAATGAATAATCAAACGCAACACCCAGGAATTGTTTTTAAAAATCTCATTATAGATGAAGATGTAAATTTAAATATATCAAAAGTGGCTGAAATGCTTGGAATTACTAGAGTGGCATTATCTAGGGTAGTGAATGGCAAATCTAGCCTAACTCCTGATTTAGCAGCTCGCATTGAAAAGGTATTTAATGTCAGCTCATCTTTAATGCTGAAAATACAAGCATCATATAATAGTAAGATGGCAAATAAAAAAATTGATAGCCTGAATTTAACGCCTTACAAACCATCATTTCCGGCTTAAAAAACCTTTTTTTGGAACTTAGAAAAACCAAAGATCAGTAAGGTTAAATGGTGGTTATAGGGCGTGTGTTATTCATAGAGATCACCTTGATGAAAAAGATGTTCAAAAAATTGAACGTTCTGCTAAATCTTATTTTGAAAAGTTTAAAAGCGAAAAGCCCCAATGTATCCATCAAGGCTAAAACGCCGGTCGGGATCGCCCAATCTACTTATTTGTTGTCTCTGATCTTTTTGTGCAAATCAGATGGTGAAATGTAAAGAATATTTTTTTTGTCTTTTGATTTATATAGTAAGCTTTCCGCTGCT
The DNA here is from genome assembly GCF_000379445.1 of Fangia hongkongensis FSC776 = DSM 21703. Lineage (GTDB taxonomy): Bacteria > Pseudomonadota > Gammaproteobacteria > Francisellales > Francisellaceae > Fangia > Fangia hongkongensis. The sequence continues at coordinate 104,191 of NZ_KB902270.1, read as the reverse complement.
AAGTCTTCTAGATAGTTTCTTGCTGTTGGCCTAGAAATACCATAATCACTAGAAATTTCTTTAACTGTGAAAATTCTACCTGGTGACTTGAGTGATTTTTTTAATATATCTTTTTTAAAAAAATTCAGATCTGCATATTTTGAATTATCAAGAGATGATAAAGTATTCTTGTACTCATTCACCTTGTTTTGAACATAGTTTTTCAAGTCATCAAATGCCCTAACTATTATTTCCAGCTGATGATCAATAAAGTATGTCAAATCATAATCATCAGTTTCTACATAAAGGTATGATAAGCCATATTTTTTAGGTGAGACTTTCAGTAATTTGCTAATGGATATATACTCAAAAATATCATATTTATTTTTCAGCATAAACCAATAAAATAGACACCTTGCAGTTCTACCGTTGCCATCCCTAAATGGATGCTCATATCCTATCATGAAATGAAGTATAATAGCTTTTACTACAGGGTTTATAAATAAGCTGCCATCAGTTCCAGAATGGTTTGTATTTGCAAAGTTGCAAAGAAGTTTTAATCTACTATTTAAAAGCTTGCTGCTAGGTGGAGTGTAAATGATATTGTCATCAGAATCTTTTACATATATATCATCTGTTTTGCGAAACTCACCAGGAATAACATTATTTTCAGTAGTTTTTTGCGTTGCTATTTCATGGAATTTCAATATAAGGTCTATGGATAAGTCATCGTGTATATGATCTTTTGCTGCCATTAATAAATGATAGTTATTAAGTATCATTCTTTCGTCTTCGTTTTTTGGCTCAATCTCATCTTGGAGCATTTTTTTTGCATCTTCTCTTGTAGTTGCTGCACCTTCAAGTTGGGCGCTAGTTATTGCTTCCTCCATGATCAATGAGGACAATAGAAATTTTTTAGTTATTTCCTCTGGAGCTATTTCTGTTCCAAAGTTATTGAAGGTTCCTCTGGCAATTGAAACTATATGGTGTATTTTAGCCTCGGATGATGAATGTATTAGAAATTTAAAATTTTCTCCACTTGCTGACTTTAAATCAATGGTCTTAGAGTATGTATTCCTTAGTATTTTAATAGTGTTCCACCTATGTATCTTTGCTTCTTTATTATCGCCAGAAAGTCTCCATCTAAGTTCATCCCAATGAAGGTAAGATCCTTTATGCAGAATTAGATCAGTGGCCCCGTTTAGGCTAACTGTGATTTTTTCTGTTAAAACAGGAGGCTTTTCAATTGGAAATTTAGACATAAGAAAAAAACCAAAAATTTACTTTTACTTGAAACTAATTTAGTTTTTTTGCTGATTAAAGTCAAATATTATATGCACTTATATGTTATAAAGTAAATATTAATATTTTTTCTTTACTCTATAAAATAACATCAATTTCACCAATGTAATAACAAGTGCAAGCATTGAAACAAATATGTTGTAAATTCTTACTTATATGGAGCTATAGCCATTTTTCTACAGAACATCTTTTGCTTTCTCCAAAAACCCTCCTCAAATGTTTGAAGATTAATATTAAAAATATCAGGGTATTCTTGTTTGAGAAGCTCTAATAATTCACGGTTTGATATATATATGTTAACATCATTTCTGCTTAACATATTAATTAGAGCAGCTTCTCTTCGTTGCTGAATTGATGGTTTTATTAATGATTTCATAAGTTGTAAGTCCTTTTAGCGTCAAGGATTTGAGTTCTTATCACATCAAAGCTAGATACTCTCATAACGTGATCTGTTCCAAGAGCGTCGAATATATGCTTAGGTATTTCCGCGCACTCTTTACAATGATAAAAGGGTGGTTTATTAGATTTAAGCCTTTTCTTCATTTGTCTTCTCATTTGCTGTTTTCCGCATAAGCCTCGTCAAAAGCAGCATCCAAATCCATAGTTTGGCTTGGGTGCTCTTTTGGCTTTTGATTACTTACAAACTCATTGTATAATGCTTCAAGAAGGCCAGTATTCTGATTGAGACTACTTAATAGCTCAACGTCATTTACTTCAATATCTGCATGCGTGATGAACGCTTTGTATTCTTCAGCCGTATTAATACCTAGCTTTTGCAGTTTCTTTTTAAAGTCACGCGTTTGTGTTTTAAGCTCTGAATCTGCATCGATGACATTACTTTCTTTTTGGTTAGACTTCTCAATCATCGCAGCATAAGCCTGTGACGTTTCATTTTTTGGTGATTTTGGGGTGATATCTTTGGGTTCTTTGTAGTCGTTGACTTCTTCGCTAACTTGTATCCCTCTAAGCTCAGCAGCAAAAGCATCACGCAATGCGAATGCTCTAGCTCTCATTTGCATCATACGTTTAGGATACTGTTCCCACACGCCTTTCTTGCTCATTAATCCAGCTTTTTTGGCATCACTCTGTGAAAAAGTGCGAACAGTCTCAGGATAACCAACACGTTTTGCGGTACATGTTGCGGTCATTGTATTTTCGTCAAAACTTTCATGTACGTATTCGCAAGATGCTGACCCTTGAGCAATCGCCAATAACGCGTCACCCCATATGGTAGGGCGGCCATTAATAACAGCAATGTTTTGTAATGATTGAATGGGTTTTAATCCTAGTTCTGCGCCCATTTGCATAGCAATTAAAATATCGCCTGGCTTGTTTCTATATTGATTTGGAACCATGCTAGAATTTGCTACCATGTCAGCGTATTGCATGGCTTCTGACATGTTTTGAGGTTGCATGTAAGATAAATTATTGCTATCAGTTTTAGTCAATTTATTTTCCATTTTATTCTCCTATTACTTTATTAAATTTTGCGATATATTTGGCAATATCCGCTTTAGCTCTTTCAACCGCTTTTTTTATGCGTTCAATGTGCAAGTCATCACGATAAAAACGCCATTTATGAATATCATGTTGAAAGTTTGGGTTATAAATAACATAATCACACCAATCACGCTCACAAACCCACATTTGTGTTTGCATTTGAGTTTTGTAAAGCTCTAGTAATTCACGTGGCCCATTAGCAATCTGCTTTAGATAGTTTTTATTTTTTGGGCATTTGGCTTCGAATAATCCATCTTTATTTGCTAGACCATCGGGGCTGACCCCGACAAATTCATCAAGCTCAATAAATCCAACCGTCTCAACTTCAATGCCAAACACCTCACAGTAGCGCATACGTGCCTCATCTTCTAACTCATGACCTCTAGCAGTGTCTTTGCTTGTAAATGTGTCAGAAGTATCCAGAACGCCAGTGATAACCTCAGCAGCTTTGCTTTGTATGATTGATTCGCGCGTATCGCCGTCACCCATTAATATTTGCATGTTTGAAGCCGTAATTCGTCCACATCTAATTTGATGCCATTCATCGCTATTTTGTTCACAATTATGTATCTTATACTTTGGCTTTTTAACAAGATAAGGTGGTAAATATTCTTCTAGGTCTGAGTAATTTAGCTCCAGCATCTTAGCATACCTCAATAGACTTAATATCAGGAACCCCAGCTTTATTCATTAACTGTGTTATTTTACTTTTAATGGTTTCTTTTGGAGTATCACTTGGCGCTTTAACCTCAAATCTAGCTGTTATTGTGAAAATACGTTTGCCATCGTCAGTAATAACAGGCTCACTTATTGGTTTTTCATCATAAGCCTGATAAGCAGGTGTTGATTCTGTGATAGTTTCTTTTAAAGCAGATTTGCGCGCTTCTTCAACAGCCTTTTGTTTTTCTATCTCATATTGTTTGGCTTGCTCAATTTCACGCTGCTTTGCTCTTTCTTCAGCTTCAATGCGTGCTTGCTCGGCTATTTCTCTATCTCGTTTGGCTTTTTCTTCGGCTTCTAATCTTGCACGCAAAATCTCAGCTTCTACGATAGCAATACGTTGCTCTATAGCTTGCTTTGTTTTAGATGAAACGGTGTTGCTAGATGTTACTGCCGTAAGCATTACCAAGTCATCGATAGTTATAGCATTGTGATCTATGCTTTTTTCATCACATAAGATGTTTCGATATTCAGATACAATAAATTTAATACGCTCTAGCTTTTCAGCATCATATTTATCAACTTGAACTTTTAAGCGATTGCGAGAGTCATCGTATAGAGACTCAATGTCCTTTCGCCTAGCTTTAAAGTCCTTGATAGGCTGTTCAACTATTTCTAAAAACTCTTTACACTTATCACTAAAAACCTTTTTATCCTTATTGATACTAGCCATCATCTGTTTTGCATCTTTGACACTATCATCAGTGACAACAACATCATATTTTTTGATAGCTTCTTGAATTGATGCTTTAACTTCATACATATTGTCATCAAGGTCAAAAATATGTTTAACGATTAATTCTTGCATTTTATTACTCCAGTATGCTCTTATATTTTTCAATATTTCTTTCTATACTTGATGGGTATAGATTCATAAGATCAGAAACGCTTATTTCATTGCCATTAAACTTTTTATCGATAAGATCTCCAACTGACTCAATAAGCATTTTTGAGAATTCAGCATGATGGTTAATGTGTTTGAAAATCTCTTTTAATGACTCATTTGCTAGTGACATGTCTTGCTCTCCTCATCAAATTCAAAATCAAGTTTTATCTGTGCTTCATCCACAAGCCTATTAAAATCACTCTTGGCTTTTTTCTTAGCTTTCTTAACCGATGCGCCGATATATCCCCATTTGCTGCCAGCTATCTTAATTTGATCAAGTTTTCTGCTTATCTCATTAATCTGCTCTGTTAGTGAAAGGTCTTTATCGATAGATTTGACTTTCTTTTCACACTCGATAAAGTAGCGTCTGGCTTGTCTACCTTTATCGTTGTTTTCAACCATTGATAGTTCTTTGGCCATATCGATAGTTAGGAAGTAGTCCTTTGATGGTCGGCCACCTTGGGGGTTTTCCCCCGAATTGGTGAAAACTAAAATATAGTCAGCACCTTCTTCAAATTTATACTTTTCAATTCTCCCTTTAATCCAGCTTGAAAAGTCACGTTTGCATTCAAGTAGTTTATGCAACTCTCTGGCATTAACAGTATCAACCTGTATGTTGCTAAAATATTGCTTTACAAAATTAATAAGCTCGCCCATTTATTTCTCCTTGATGACATTAATTGTTGATGGCATAATGTGTTTGATGTTAATTTTAATGTTGGTTATTTATGGCTAAAAATGAAAAATCATCTCCTAGAGTAGCTAGCCTTGCTGGAAAGGTTTTAAGGCAAAAAACTTCAACTAAAACAGCCAAGACTTTAGCAGCTAGCGTTCTAACGCAATCACCAGATAAAAAACCAAAAAAAGTTAAGAAGAAATAGCTATAATCTCTTCAACGCTTTTTATTGGAATAACCATTACGCCAGATGCTTGGTTTCCACTGTCACCAATGTTTTGTGCAATAACTAAATTCGTTTCATCTTTTCTTAAAAGAAACCCGATTGTTTCGCACGCAACAGAACTTTGATTTTCAATTTCATCAATATATTGCCAGCTTGGTATTGGTTGACGGCTGTCAACCCACTTAATTAACACTTTTTCCATCTTCATCCTCTATAAGTTAGTCGTATCTCTTTTCAAATAAACCGTCATGCTGATATGGCAATCATGAGAAGGGCATTTTTTAGTGATGCTAGAAAATTTTATTTGCCCGTCATTCCTATCATGTTTAACAATTGATTGGGTTCGATGTTTCAGTAATTGGTGAGTTAATTGATACATATTGATTTCCTTTTGTTTCCAACCAACATCCGCCAGAAATATAAAATTTCCAGCGGTGTCAGCCCCGCAGCCATCGTACCCCCGATGTTTACATGGAACTATTTGGCAAAACCAAGAGGAGATTTGATCATGCCAAATTCATTCAAGCAGCATTTCTGCTATATAAATATTCTTGCGCCATTAGATCAACATCTACATGATTAATGATGTTTTCATAAAGAACCAAACCAACTTCAGCTCCATTCTGAGATATAAGCTCATCCTTTAGATTGCCGTAATCACAGCAGTTAAGGTCATAATCAATCAGCTCTCTAGATGACATTGAAAAAATATCATCAGCCATTTGATATAGAGTTTCTGAGTATGTCATGTCAATCTCCTTTTTTGCTATGTAGCCATATTTCATCTTTGGCAAGCTTTCTGCACATTAATCTAAATTAAAACTTTTAAGTAATATAAATTAACTATAGTTAATATTAAGGGCAAAAAAATCTATAGTCAAGCTATTTTTCATCTATTAATTCACTTCTTACAATATTTATATTTTTGGGTGCTTCAATTCCTATTTTTACAGCACCATATCTATCATGACCTAAATGGACTATCTTTATGACGCCACCTATGATAATTGATTGACCTTTTTTTCTTGTTAAAACTAGCATTGTATATTTCCTCAAGTAAATTATTTTTTACGTAACCTATGGTTACAAATTTAAATTGTTGTTAGCCATTTTTTAGATTATAATTAGTACAGAAATTTATAGGAGTCGATAAATGGATAAAAAAGAAAACGGTGTTTTAATAACACAAGATAAGATAGTTGACTTGCTTATGCATGCAGCTACACGTGATGAGGTGCAGACATCAACAACAAAGCTAGAGTCTAGAATAGATAGAGTAGAATCTAGAATTGATAGATTAGATAGCAAGATAGACACTGTTGAAGATAAGCTATTATCTAAAATGGATAAGCAGTTTATGTTCTTAATCAGCTTCATTACTGTATCCATAATTTCACCTATTGCTGTTGGTTTTATTAGTCACTACTTTAATTAGTTATTATCAATATGATCTTATTTTGTTATTGAAGGTAAAAATGGTGCATCAACCGCATTTCCAATGATATTATCGAATCCTTTCTCAATATTTGATTTAAAATGAATAAGAAAATCTTCATATGATTTTAAAAAATATCTAAATGACTTTAGTTCATTGTAAAATGGCATGCTGTCTATTTTTCTTTCCTTTAATGTAAGGCACAACTTATCAAGGTTTGTCTCACCAGATAATAGATATTCATAGCTAATGATGCGTTTGGGTTTAAATAGTGGTTTGTCATTAACCTTAATTAATTTTTCTAACTCATTAGGCGAATAGTCATAATCATAAGGTGAGTCATCAACCAATTTACACAAGTCTAAACATTGGCATTGCGTCATTTGATCGTATTTGTTTATTTGATATCTATCATGCAGCCAATCATAAAATGACTTATGCGTATCATGTGCTTTGCCGTATCCAACATTAACTTTACAGATTTGTTGAATGTGCTGCATTTGGGGAGGGGAGACTGTGTTGCGTGTGTAGCTAGACGATTCTAATTTCTTTATCTTATCTTGCTGGGCTTTTAGTTTGGTTTGCAACTCTTCCTGTTCAATCTCCTGCAATCGCTTCGCCATGGCATTAAATGCTTCGATGTATTTTTCTTTAATAGCTGCTGCTTTTTTGCCAGTAAACCCCATAACCAAAAACATAAACCCATCTTTAGTTATTGTGTAGACTTTTGAATTTCTAAAAACAGCTCCAGCCTTTATTTTTTCTGCGTGAGCCGAAAAGTTGGCTGATGCAAAATCACTAGAACAATCAAGTGAATTTATTTTGTCTAACACGTGAGTGTGGCGTTTATTAAAAGTTTCAGCAACAATTAAGCTAGTAGTTACAGGTTGACTATGATTGATTGATACGAGTGTATTTATGTCCATGATTCTATTCCTTTTCTTATTACGATATTTAATGTTCGGGCAGTTCGTAATCCGAAAAGGATGGATTCAACGCTATTCACCATAGGCTATTGTATTCACGTTACTACCCGAAACTTTAAAATAAAGCAGTCGGAAAATTTGACAACCTATGACGTGGTTAAACGTCCAATTCGGGTTACGACACCCACTTGAAAATTTATTATATAATTTAGGTTATGTCAAACGGTTTTTATATTTATTTTGGTGTTTGATAAAGCTATTGATTTCTTTTTTGTATAAATAACTTAATCGATTTAGAGGATATGTCGGGGAATCTAATGTATGTAGCAATAAGCAGCGATGATATTGCTAAAGTTATAATTGCATTGACCATTAACACGGTACCAACAATGTTTTGACTATACTTACTCATAAATCCACTAAACTCATAGTAATAGGTTAAAGCAATGTGCGCAGTAAATATGAATAAGCATATAGACCCAATCCATGTCCTAAACTTAAGATGCTTGTCAGTTAACTCTTTCTGCTTATCAGCGATATCTTTAATGTAATCATATAGTGCTTGATCTAACAAGCTATACTCTTGAGGCTCAGTATCTATCTCATTCACTGCGGCAGTTGGTATTTTCGTAGTATTATTTTCTATCATGTAAAAATCCATTTTCAGGTTGGTAAATTCACTGTATGCCTGGGCGTTTTTCACGAGACCTTTTAGGGCTGATAATTATATCATCAAATTCTTCCATTATAAGATCATGCGATATTTCATAAGCAAGTATATTTTTACCGTTTTCAACGTTATATGCCTTATCCCATGCTGCACCTTGTCTATGAGACCAGTCTGATAGAGTGAAAGCAGAGTGATCTTTAAATGTATTCCAAACACTTTCTAATACCTCAATTGTATCATTATCACTCTCTAGTATGCCTTTTGCATTAATAATGACAGGATCATTTTGTTTTATTGGATTTTTTTTATAATGTGAAAGTTGCTCATAAAGCATATTAATTACAGGTCCGTACTTCCATGCTTGTATGCTGTCACTGAATAGTGCTTCTTGAAAAACGGAAAGATGAAATCCTTGGGCAATATAGCAAAGTTTTAAAACTTTCATTTTAGTTATCTTTACGCCATTATCATTAGCTTTCATGATAAACCATTTGGCAATATCAATAGCCTTATACATAATCTAATCCCTTTAACCAATCCGATAAACTTATGTTAATAATTTTAGTTATTAAAAACCAAATCGTCAATTTGTATATGCAGTTTGACAGTTGCATTTGTTTTCAAAGATTGAGCTAATTGGTATACCTAAAGTCTTAGCAATCACAGACAACGGCACACCTTGCATGTACATATCGTAGCATTGTTTTAGGGTAGGGCATCTCATTTCGATAGTTTGCATAATTTTGACACTATTTCAGCAAGGTTTGAGAATAGTTTTTCAAATTTCTCTTGATTTTCTTTTGATTTTTCATAAACTACACCGCTTTGGTTAAGTTCTTCTTGAGTTAAAGTAAAAACAGGCTTTCTGTTTTCCTGAGCTTTTGCAATTAGTGAATTGAAGTCAGGGATACTAATCAAATTAAATGGTGATTCATCTTTTTGATATTTTCTAAAATCTTCCTCATTTATAACCATGTCGCATTTAGCAAGCTCATTTGCCAATATATTTTTTGATGCATGCTGTATTCTATCAACCCATACTTGGAATGATTTTGCCTTATCTTTATTTGTTGTTTTATGCGGTCTATATCTTTGAGAAATTATACCAAGCATTTTTGGTGGTGTTTTCGATAAAGAATTCTTTACTGTTGTTAATCTAAATGGTTTAAAATCATCATTCCATTGAGGGAGCATTTTAGATAGAGACTGAACTGCTTGATAGCAAAAAAAGTCTGGTGATGTTGGGACAATAAAGTAATCACTACTCATTAAAATACACCTATTTAATGCTGACGCGCTTGGACTCATATCAATAAGTACAACATCAAACTCATGCACTCTACAGGTTTCATTAATAGTAGCATAAAATGCGCCAACAAACTGTTGGGCAAATTGGACAAATCTACCGCCTGCTAAACCTATTGACAAAGACACATCAAGTTCTGCCATAGCAATATTCCCAGCAGCTAAAAACAAATTATCGTGTAAAGTTTTTGCTGGTTTTATTGATCTAGTATCAACAGTTGAACCAGAAATTATTGGCTCAATAGCAGCATATATATCATCATTGTGTTTACTATTGTAAAATGTATCAAATTCATTATTGTCCTGCAGCCCTAGAACATATGCCGTAAGATTGCACTGTGGATCAGCGTCTACTATAAGTGTTTTAAACCCACAGTTAGCCAAACTCCAACCTAAGTTAAAAGTTGTCGTTGTTTTGCTTACTCCACCTTTGTGATTGAATAACGATATTATCTTAGACACTAAATTCTCCATAATGAATTATTATTGTGAATATTATCAGTGATTATATAATATTAAACTAATCATTTTGCATTAACAATATTATTTGCTTTTTAGTATCATATATATAACATGAAGTTTTATATTGTATTAGAAAATCACAATGCTATGGTTACAGATGAGCAAACAATATCGAAAAGTGAGGCTGACAGGGCTGGAAAAGAACTCAGATTAGAGGTAACAAGCAGTGCTATGCAATCCCTATCTAATTGGAGGGCGATGCATGCACAACCTTTGAGTGCTGCTTATAAACTACTAAAGCAAAAGGCGCAATTTTTAGATAAAAATGTTATTCTCAGTCAAAGGTTAAAAAGAGCGCCATCGATTATACACAAGCTAAAACGATTATCAGGGATGAAACTTAGCAGAATGCAAGACATAGGTGGATGCCGTGCAGTGGTTGCTGATACAGGGAAAGCTATTAAGCTTCTTAATCAGCTTACTAAAAAAGCAATGAAATTAGAAAAAGACTATTTTAGATATCCAAAAGAGTCTGGTTACAGAAGTTTGCATTTAAGCTATAAATATAAGCCTATAAAGGAAGAAAACCTTAAGTACAAAGGGTTAACTATAGAAGTGCAGTTAAGAACAAAGGTGCAGCATGCTTGGGCGACTGCTGTGGAGATTGTTGGAATATTCAATCAACAGGGATTAAAGTCGGGTGATGGCGATCAAAAATGGCTAGAATTCTTCGCAAGGGTTTCTGATGAATTTGCCAAGATTGAAGGTCTTCCAACTACAGGACAATTTGATAGTGATGATAATATCAAAAAAATCATTGAGCTTAATGATCAACTTAATGCCTTGTCTACTTTATCGAAGTATCAGGTAACAACACAATTTATAGATAAAAAAGCATCAAACATTGGTGAGTATTATCTGCTAATATTGCAAGATAAAGAAATAAAAATAACACCATTTACTAAAAATAGTTATCAAAGAGCGATTGATACTTACTTGGCCTTTGAAAAACAATTTAATGATGATGAAAATACAGATGTAGTATTAATTAATGCACAGCCATTAAAACAGTTAAAAAAAGCATATCCAAATTATTTTGCAGATAGTCATGAGTTTATTAAATTAGTTAAGGAAGTTCTTAAATAACATCTCATTGCTTTATAAATTAGGAAAATGACAAGAATTAGATCATTTACTATTAATCATCATTTTAAGAAGCACATAAAGATTTGTACCACAAGTATCATATAAATCAAGCACTGAACCGTAGTCATTATTTTCTGCTACTGATATAGCATGGTTAATTTTTTCAATGCCAATGATAGAGCTATCTAAGTTACTATTATAATTTTCAATTAAATTTTTTAATTTGTTCTTACAATCTTGGCTATCAGATATTGACATATCAGTTTTTTTAAAGTGAAGTATTATCCAGTATTCAAAGCATGGATTGCTAAAGCCAACTCCTCTGTTATCAGGGGATTCTCTAACCCATTTATTGAGAGATATTATACTTTCTTTTGTATTGCTATCTTTATCTAAAATTATCCATATATTGTCAGATTTATTAGGCTTTTCTAATCTAATATATTCTTTTGCTTTTAACAGAAGATGCTCAGGTTGCGGGTGTTTTGGCTTTTGTATCTTGATAACAATGTCGTCAAGGAGTTGGTTAATTAACTTGAAATAAGCTATTTCAGTCTTCAACCCCTCAGGAATTATAACAAACAGCTTTTTATATCTTCTATGACCGCTTGATCTTGAAAATCGTCTATTTGGCACTAGGTTCTTCCCTGTTTAAAATTTGTAAGCTATGGTCAATTAAAATTTTAGGGATACCGCCCATTTTCCCTTGCAAGTAGCTTTTTCTGATATCTTTATCATTTCTAACATCTTTAAAATCACTAAAAGAGTATAGGCAAGAGCTTCCATCTATTCCTCTCTCTGTTACCCACATTTCATCCCTCCTCATAAATTTTTGATCCATAAGTAGCAAATCATGAGTTGAAACAATCAGTTGCGATCTACTTTTGTTATTGCATTTTTCAAAATAAAGATCAATTAAAGCTTTTGTTAAAATAGTATTTAAACTTCTTTCTATTTCATCAACGATATAAACTTTGTTAGAGGTTTCTTGTATTGCATCAAGCATAATCGGAAGTAAATCAATTAATCTCCTTGTGCCATCTGACTCATCATTTACATCAAATTTTAATGATTTTCCTGAGTCGTCTTCATGATATGTAACTAATTTATCTAGAACAATTTCTCCATTAGCATCTAGTTTGGCAACATATCTTTGTGTTTCATCAGTAAATTTAACTGATTTATGACGTGAAAGTAGTGTGCTTAATGTCTGTTTAAATTTATCATTTTCAGTACTATTAATATTTATACGGTCGAAGCCAAGTTTGGTTATTCCGGTATCAAGCATTGCTAATATTTTATTCATTTCAATATGTAGCTTACTTCCTTCATCAAAAAAATGTTCAAATAACTCAAACTTTGCTGTCGGTGTGACAATTTCAAGTTTATTATTAAACCAGTCATATACGTTAGCAAATATGTCTATTTGTTGATTTATTGTATTTGTTAAAAACAATCTATTTTCTGCCGTACCATCAGCAATCACTGCAATCCTATTTCCTACTTGATCATCCTTATTTATTTTATCGTGATATGTATATATGTATTTATTATGTTCATCATCAAAGATTCTTTTAAATAAGGTTTTTTCACTTGTGCTATTTATTTCAACAAGCTTTTCACTCATTACTTTGCGATAGTTAAGCGAAAATGAATATTCATATATTACTTCATTAATAAGCATTTCTATTTTGAAACTAGTTGGACTAGATCTTGAGCTCTTATCTAGCTTATATGGCTTAGTATGTGTTACGCTGTTTAATGTCAATTGGTTAACTACAAACTGTTTAACAAAGGCAAGCGCTTCAATTAAGTTTGATTTTCCTGATGCATTGCCACCGTAAATTGAACAAAATGGGAGAATTTTAAACGATTGACCAAATTTTGGCACTTTAGGTATTCTATGACTATGCTGCCTCTCATTGGTGCCAACCATTGTGAAAACGGTTTCATTCTTATATGACATCCAGTTTTTAAAAGTGAAATTTACAAGCACTTTATATTCCTATAGTATTTTTATCGTTATTTGAGAGAGTTTTTCTCTTTTACCAATAAAATATACTATATTTTTTAGCAGTGTAAAGGTTTTTAAGCACAATATTCGTACAAATAAAATTAAAATATACATAGTAATAAAATACAGTGGATTTTAAGCTTCCGAGCAGATGCCACTATTTCTAAAAGGTTTGATAGTATTCCCTATCGCTAGGTATTGTATTTCTATCAATGCTCGGAATTTTTGAAGTTATTAAACATTTTTGCTATCTAGTATTTTGCTATAATTAGTCCTCTTATAGTCATCAATCAAATCAAAAGCAGATTTTGACATTTTAGCAAACTCAATAATATATCCTTGTTCTTTATACCCATTGGTGTCGCCATAATACCCAATGCCTTTATAAACAACGAATTTATTATTAAAGGCACTTAATTTCATACCATTTATAAAGCTTTGATCGCTATCTTTTCTTTTCAGGAATATTTGATCTTGGGTATAGTCATTGACTAAAAATGCTGTGTTTCCAACAATGCTATTTATATAATAAAAATCAGCGTTTCCAGTATAAAGAACACAGTTATCATACTTGTTTTGATTTACTTTTCCTTCTCTTATGCTTGCAATCAGAGTCCTTATTTCTTCATTTAAAAAACAGCTGTAGCCATTTTCTTTAGAGATATACCCAAGTTTTGCAATTAATTCATTATAGGCGTCACGTTTCATTTTAGCGTAATATGCTTGTTGTTTTGCAAAATCCTGCTGTTCTTTTTTATTTTCCAATTCTTGCGCTAAAGCCTTTTGTTTCTGTATTTCCCTTTGCTTTGCGATGTCCTGCTGCTCTTTTTTATTTTCCAATTCTTGCGCTAAAGCTTTTTGTTTTTGTATTTTCCTTTGCTTTGCGATGTCCTGCTGCTCTTTTTTATTTTCTTCTATAAGATTATTGGACTCTTTGATGATCGACTGTTTATAATCAATAATCGCTGAGCGGTATGTAATATCCTGAATTTCTTTACCTGTAAAAGGACTGGTATAATCAGTTTTTTGAGATAGAGCATATTGAACGCATGAATCCTGAGCATTAAGGACCTTATTTGATCTAGCAATTTCGCTATTAGCCATTGCTTTTATACTGTTAGTTGACTCACCTTGCGGGAAAACATTTCTTAAAAAGTAAAAATCATATACATTGTTCATCTCGGGACTTGTTGATGGAGCGCAAAAAAATGCAGATGCTTCATTTTGAAAGTTAGCACAACCACTTATAAAAACTATGGATATAATCGGCAATATTTTTTTAAGCATTTTCCAATACCTTGCTTTTTTCTTTGATAAATTCTTCTTCAGAGATGGCCCCAGAATTTTTCAATTTTGATAACTTTTCAAGAATATCTAGGTGATTATTAGATTGTAGTTTGCTGTTAGATTCATTGTTACGGCTATATTCTTCAACAACGCTTAAATTAAATTCATTAATCCATTTTTGAACTTTAAAGGCATCTATGAGCCACCATATCATTACAGCAAAGATAATTGGAATACCTATAATCATGCCAATAACAGTGCAAATTAGTATCCATGCGACAATTTCCAGCACAAGCATGGTCACGCCATGATTCTTTTTGCAGTAGAATCGATGTGCGCCAAATTGCCCTAAAAAGAACCACAATATATATCCAACAGACATATTCATTTGCTTTGATTCAAGTTTTTTCTGTTCTATGTAGTCCATCTGTTTCATCCTATCATGCTGTTTGTAAATTTAAATTTTGAGCTCTTCTTAAAATGTCCTGAAGTCTGCTTTTCTTAGACTGCAAAAAAGCATAATTACCGTCATTGAACTGAATTTTGAATATGCAAATTAATATGGAGCAAGTGTTTGACCGTTTCTTCTTAAACCCATCAAAGAGTAGCTTGATATTAGAAATGTCATCAATAGAATAAACTATTTTATTAGCGACACAATTTGCAATGACAGCCTTAAATATCAACTTTCTTTTAAACAGATCAGGTATAATATGTTTACCAATACTTCCATATAAATATTTCATCATTCACCAACTAATGTGATTAGCTTTTTGAGTACTGCTCGTCAATAATATTTCCAAGGTATATTAGATCAAATAACTTCTGTTTTAATGATCCAAGCTGAGCAACGTCATGGAGGTACTGATAGTTATGTTGATAGTTAGTAGGGTGGGAATATGTGTCATATAGAACTTCTCCCCACATTTGACAATACTTGCTTATAGTTGTGTATGTTTGATCAGACATATAGATATCCCTTTTTAACGGTGCTGCATAATTAATAATCCCTTTGCCAATTTGAGTTATTCCATCTAATGAACACACCATTGAAGAGGCATATATTGGAGCAGCAGTTGATGGTATGTTATTTTCGGCAATACTTTTATAAACATCTTTCGTCATGGTTTTATCTTCCATATTGTCCGTTATCTTGCTTGCCGTTTCTGCCTCATGGTATCTTTGATAGCTAATATCAAAGTGGCGTATTGCCCACCTTGATTTGTTGGTAATTACTTCTGATGATTCGTTTTCATAAGCGTATAAGTTGCAAGCCGTTAGAAAAAATAAAATTAACATCAGTATGGTTGTTTTGATGAATACAGTGTGATATTGATGGTTAGAATACATTTTCTTCTTCATCCCTGTTTCGTACTTTTTCAAATATTTCACTAATTGGTATGTCCATGGTTATTGCTATATCAGATAGCGATAGGCCATTTGTATACATCTCATAGACTTTTTGTTCTATCATTCTTACTTTCCCATCTCATCACCCGAATGTAACCTAACTTAGGTTGTTCAGTATGCACATTCAGCATGGTATCGATATCTTGCATCCAACAAAAGCGTAAAGGTTACGATGTTTAATGATTGAATCCCAACGTCACACGGTGCATTTGTGCCAACAAACTGCTAAGGATTGTATGACGATGGGAAGCCTGATAGTATTTTTGTTGCCAACAAAATGTAACTAAGGAGTGATTTGTGTCAACTGGCGGCCATCAGCTTTACTGGACAACCAATATAAATATAGAAACTGGCGCAATAATAGAGCCAGGCGGACATAAAGCAAAATATATCAACTCATTCGTCATGAATGACAATGTTTACTTCATGTACTATGAAACAATTTTAGAACTAGTTAGACAAAGAAATTTCCCAGATAAACCTTCAAGGTATGACAGTCTTTTTGTCTGTAAAAGCCTTGATGATATTCATCATTTTATGAAGCAGTATAATAGGATTGGTCATTTCATATATAATATCAAACCAAAATCGCAAGAATTCAAAATACATCATGGAAATTTCAAATCTGTTAGCCCTCATAGATCATCAAAATTTTGCAATAAAAACGCTATAGGTTGTTATACGCATCAAGACTATCTTGATAATGCTTTTGATTATTGGTCTGGTGATAACATTGAAGACAATTGCATGGAAGTTTGCATAGCTTCTTCAATAATTCTTCTTGAAAAGATATCTTAAAATAATATTGATTTGTGTTTTTGACGTCTTCATATTTATTATCCTTAATTGAAAAATATACAGCTAGGTTTATAGTCATGTTTCGCAAATCAGATTCATTGACATTACTTAGAAGGTAATGCATATCAATTTCATTTGTTGTCATTTTAAATTTACCTTATTCAAAATTTCAGATTATTCAAAATATACTTTGTTAATTATTTCTTTAAGCATCTTTTCGCATTCTAAAAATTTACTGTTCGAATATAATAATTTATCAGGCAGTAGAAACCTTTTTTTCATGACTCCATAATTTGAAGCTTCTTGGTAAGGGATGGGCGGAAATGTTTTTATGTAATATCCATATGTCTCTCTGCATATTGACTGGTAAAATACATCCGACCTTGGTATTTCAGGTCGTTTTTTAGGTTGTGTATCTATTCTAACTTTCTGATCAACAATACCAGCATTAAAGTTATCAATGTGTTCCAGTGATTCTTTTGTTATCATCTCATCTACCGCATTATTAAATTAACAAATTACTAAACTAATACTTGACTTAAAGGTTGGTTTTAGCATTTCAATGTATCGATGGGAGTTTAGATTTTTGCATGTTTATGATGACCGATGTCATTTCATTTTTGGTTATCATTTGTTCCTTAAAAATTAATTCATGTTAACATTAATGTCAATAAAAATTTAATCGTAGTTTTAAAAAAAAATATAAATTAAGCTAAGTCATGATTAATATTGGCACTATTCTGGATGATAAGACCCAATAACTTTGCCTAGTATTTTAAAATTACCTTCTATAATTGGATATCTTGTATTTAATGGCTTAAGTATGTTTTTACCTCTATGGTTAGCAAAGTTTGCAAATATGATCTCGCCATCTTCCATCTCAGCTACAACATTATCTCCAAGATTAGCTTTTTTTTGTGTATCGCAATATACTTGAACTCCTTTTGGGTATGTCTTACCCATAGAGGACTCCATAGAGTCAGAATCAACCGAAAATGCAAATGTTTTATCACTGTGATCAGCTGGGCATATTATATACTTATCGTAAGAATTTATCTTATCCATCCGTAAAAATTCCTTAACATTGGTTAAATATATTATAGGCACTTTTTTAATTCCAATTTCAAGCATGTTGCTTATTTTTTTTGTTGTCTTCTTTTTTTCTATGAATTCATAAGGGTCAACATCAAGCATCTCACATATCCTCATAATATTTTCACTGTTGGGTGTTGTCTCTTTTTTTTCCCATTTATGAACGGCTACAGTTGATACCCCAGCGTATTCAGCGATTTCTTTTAAAGTCAATTTTTTTTGCTTTCTTAGCAATTTAAATTTATTTGAATCAAACATATCATGCCTTATTAGGTTATTTGTTTACTACTGTAGTTTAAGTTAAGTTAATAGATTATGGAACTATTTATATTTTTCTGTTGACTTTGCAAATTAACCAATGTTAAATAAAATTAACGAAAATAGATAACTAAAATTAAATGAAGAAGAAGGATGTTTTAGACTTTTTTGGCAAGGGGATAAAAGCAGCTGAATACTTTGGGATAAGTCCTGTAGCTATAACAAACTGGGGCGATATTATTCCAGAGAAAAGAGCCAGACAATTATCGATGAATTTCCCCGGATATTTTAAATTTGATCCAGAAATGTACCAAAGAAATAGTAGAGTATATCACCATGAATGTTAGGTGGATTAAAATATGCACTGACATTTTTGATGATGAAAAAATAAACTTAATTGAGTCATTGCCAGAATCAGATTCAATAATTGTCATATGGTTCAAGTTACTATGTTTAGCTGGCAAAAACAATAACAAAGGTGTTTTTACTCTCAATGAGAGAATACATTACACGGAAGAGATGTTTGCAACGATATTCAGGCGCAATATAAACACAATTAGACTGGCTTTAACAACATTTGAAAATTTTGGAATGATTGAGATTGTAAACAATGTTGTGACTATACCTAATTGGTCAAAGCATCAGAATCTAGATCAGATAGAAAAAAATAATGAATATCAAAAAAACTACATGAGAAAGTACCGCAGCAAACAAAAAGAAATCGCAAAAACTAACAGTAAAACTAACAGTAAAACTAACAGTAAAACTAACAGTAAAACTAATGTTAGCTCCCTAGAAAGAGATATAGAATTAGATAAAGATATATTAGAACCTAAAGGTTCTTTGTCGGGCAGCCCCGACGATGTGAAATCAAAAAGCTACCCCTATGCTGAGATTGTTAACTATCTCAATCAGAAAACTGGTAGTAATTATAAATCAACCAGTAAAAAAACACGTGAGCTAATACGCGCACGTTTTGCAGATGGACATGATCTAGATTCGTTTAAGCGCGCAGTTGATAATCAAGTAGCGCTTTGGTGGCATGATTTCAAAATGCGTCCTTATTTGCGTCCAGAGACTTTATTTAGCCCGAAAATGGACGGCTACGCCAACGCCAACGTGACGATAGAGCAGATAGCAGCAGCTCAGGGTAGTAAGTCAAATGGTTGCCCAAGAACTGGGCTGAATAACGACAATGGTCGATATGACATACCGGAAGGAGTTTATTACATTGATGCTGCGGAAAGAATGGGAGGTGAATAATGAAAGCACTAAATGATATTCAAAACAAACTTGCAGCAGCAAAAGAAAAGGCGATGAACATTTGTGACAAACACAAAAAAGAGTTTAGATTCGATTGTCCTGAATGTACAGGAGAAAGCGATGCATTGGCAGAACATCAAGCAAAACTTGATAAGCGAATCAAAGAGAGCGGAATGCATAAACGCCATCTGGAAGCAAGTTTTAACAACTTCAAACAGCAACAGGCAAAGCAGCAGTACAATATTTGTAAAAAATTTGCTGATAATTGGCAGCAGACAATGGAAGATGGTAAAGACCTTTTGATGTTCGGCAGTGTAGGAACGGGCAAAACGCATCTTGCCTGTGCTATCGCCAATCAAATCATGATGAAACACTATGCCCATGTTAAATATACAACTTTCATGATGTTGACTTTTGCGATGCGTGATGCTCAAAACCTACGTCAAAGCTTAACTGGGGCAATTAGCCAGCTTACAAAACCCGACTTGTTGATTATCGATGAAATTGGGCTAAAGGGCTTCACAGAATATGAGTTTTCACTCTTAAATGAAATTATAGATTTTCGTTACAGGGAAAAAATGCCAACAATTCTCGCAAGCAATATGAACTGGCAAGAAATTGTGTCAACACTTGGTGACAGAGTTGTTTCACGCATCTTTGAGTCGGGTGGTGGCTTAAGATTTAATAACGAAGACTACAGAAAAATAATTGCCAAAGGTGCTTAGCAATGAGACAGCAGATATTAGATATCCCAACTTATGAAGATTATGAGAGATTGAATGACAAGCTCGATAGCCTTCTAACCTATGTCAAAGTGATCGCTGAAAATGATGATGTTTTAATCACAATATCACAAGCAGCGCAAATAGCTGGAAGAGTGCCGAAATGGGTTCATGACCATATAGATGCTGGGAATCTAGAACTTGAACCAACAGAAGGCGTTAAAAAAATGAAAAGGTCTGTGTTTTTAGAGTTTTTTGCTAAGTACAAGCGTGGTGAGTTTAAAAACAAGAAAGGGAATTTATAGAAATGTCATTTAGGAAAGCAGTTAACGAAAAGTGTAAAGATTGTATCTATGACCCGCTAGACAGTGGCTCAGGAACTTGGAGGCAACAAGTGGAAAATTGCAAGTGCGTTGATTGTCCGCTATGGGAATTGAGACCAAAGTCTTCATCAAAAATAAACAGCAGCATGCTGGATGATGCCAAAAACACCCAATTTTCAGAGTAAAAAACAAAATATAGGCAAACGTACATCCAAATAATAAAAAATCAACAGATGGCTTTAAAACGCAATAAATGAGATAGGTGAAAAATGAAAACTTTAGAACTAACGAAAGAGCAAATAGAAGAACTATCACGTACAGGGCGTATAGAGGTAGGTTTAGACTATAGCGATAACTTAATGTGTAATTTAGAGATAGTAAAAAAGAATTGGGAGCCTAGAGGGGGAGCTTATCAGATCGGGTCGGATGGTTTAACTTTTTACGGGTATAAAGATAACCCAGAAGTTTGTGATTTTGGAATGTCTAGAAGAACTAAAGAGAATGCTACGAAAGCAGCTAAAAAGATGCGTACATTTAATAGATTGTTGGCTTATGTTGATGAATTTGATCCTGATTTTGAGTTCAAGCATGTAGAAAATGACGTTGAACATAACTGGTTAGTGTTCTTCGATCAAAATGAAAATAAATATGATTGTTATTACTATCCTGAAAAATTTTTAGGCGCTGTTTTCATGTCAAAAGAAGTAGCAAGAGAACTATGTAGAAAGCTTAATAGTGGTGATGTTGAGCTATGAAAATAAGCGAACTTGTGAAATATCTTGCCGAACAAAAAACAAAACATGGGGACTTAGATATTTTTGTGAACGAAGGATTTAACCAGTGTGAACCAGTGAATGATGTCATGGTCGTTAATTTTTCTGATCGTAAAAAGGGGATTGAGATTAGATGAGAATATCGGAGCACGATCATCAAAAAACAGTAGTATCGTACTGCAAAGCTAAAAAAATACCAGTGGTGGCAATTCCTAACGCTCAGGCGCTTAGCTTCTTAAATCGTGATGCAGCAATGAGAGTAGTTGCCAAACTTAAAGCTGAGGGAATGGCAAAAGGGTTCCCAGATATCCTAATACCCCTAGTATCAAACAATAAAAGCGGCTTATTTATCGAAATGAAATCAAGCAATGGCAGAGTATCACCAGAACAGAAAGAGTGGATATATCAACTTAACAACTCTGGATACAAGGCAGCTGTTTGTTATGGGGCAGATGAAGCAATTAAAACAATTGATGAGTATGTGAAAAATGCTTGAAATTAAATCACCAAAAGACCAATGGAAAGCAGCAAGAGCCATAGCAAAAATGGATAAAAATGGAGATATAAAACCACTTGATTGGCTAAAGATACCTAATTCAATTATCAAAAAATATTTTATGACAATAAACAAACGAGGGTGAAGAAGTGGGAAAAGGTACAGTAAACAAAGTCATAATCTTGGGTAGATTAGGTCAAGACCCAGAAATAAGATATACACAAAATGGCTCACCAATTGCTAATGTTAGCATTGCAACAAATGACGGATACAAAGACAACACATCAGGGCAATATATTGATGTTACAGAATGGCACAAGGTTGTTGTATTTGGCAAGCAAGCAGAAGTTGTCCAGCAATACTGCAAAAAAGGAAGCCAAATATATGTTGAAGGTCGTATTCGCACCAACAAATGGCAAGATAAAAATGGTCAGGATAAATACACAACAGAAATTCTCGCAAACAGTATACAAATGATTGGCGGTAATTCGCAAAGCAATGGCCATCCTCCTATCGATAGTTATGAACAAAATCAAATACCAAGACCATCAGATAAGCCAGTTACAAACGAATACGAAAAAGCAAAAGGAGGTAGCCCATCTCAACAACAAGTAAATGAATTCAAAGATGATGAAATACCGTTTTGATCTGTTGAAAATTAGGAGCAACTGCAATTATGAACACAAAATTAAAAATAAGTTTAATTACTGCAATGATATTATTTATATCTGGATGCTCCTTCCTTGGATCTGCGCTTGATTTAATTTCTTCTATGGGGTCCTCATCAAATAACAGTGGATCTCAAAAAACGCTTACAGTCGACACCGACCTAAATAATCAGCAGGGGGATAACAATTATACCGGACAAGGCGGAAAGGTTACAACAAAAAAAATTCAAAGAAGCAAAGTAGCTGGTAATGATCAAAATAATTTTCAAGCTAACACAATAACAATAAAAAAAGATAGCTTTTGGGAAATCCTAATATCGTTAATTATTGGCGTGGTTATAACAGTATTTATCTTTTGGATGATGCCTCAGCATCCACAGAAATTGTCGAAATGGGTTAAAAGCAAAATTGATAATGTAAAAGCAAAAAAAGCTAGGGGGTAAACAAATGGCTAGAATGATTAATAGCTATAAAATTGTAAAAAATAAATACAATATGGAATTACCAACTTTCTTAGTAAAGTGCATTCGACAAGGGATGACAAAAAAACAAATTGCAGTTTTAATAGGGTGTAATGACAGAAATATTTCTTATCTATGCAAGAAATATCAAATTACCATTAGATCTAAGGACTTTCTTAAAAAAAATAAGATTGAATCCATTAAAAGTCAGATTATGCGCTGTAAGAAAATTAACTCACTTACTGCTTTATATCGTGTTTGGAGATAGCTAAACGTCTTAAATAGTTGGGGGTTTTGATAAGCGTGTAGATATATATTAATATCAAAAAATAACTAACTTCTTTAAAATTATATGCTCAGATTCAGATTTGATGGTTCAAGAAAACATATAAAAATTGTAAGAGATGCTGCTAGGAAGGCGGATTCTATGCAACAGTATTGTGATTTATTAGGAATAACCACAGTTACTCATTATGATTGGATTAAGAAAGATTCAGAATCTAAGTATTTAAACGCTTACCGCGAGGGCATTACAGAGCGTCGACAACAGCTGGTAGATCAGTTAAATGAAGTTACCAGAGAAATGAGTGAAAAGTCAACATCTGCTCGTCTAGAAGCCATAAAATATTTGCTTGAGCGTCAAGATAGAATGTACATAGCAAATTTAAAAAGTATGGGAATAAACTTATCAGAAGGAACAGATCAAGAAAAAATTTCAAAAATATACGACTGCTATCACCAGGGGCTTATAAACAACGATACAGCAAAGATGTTGCTATCAGCATTAAAAACTAAGTCAGATATCGATAATCCTAATGCTGGAAATCAGCAAATAATTTTAAAGATAGATAAAGATGACGGAAAGCTTTGAGAAGACAGCTAAACAAGTTGAGGCTACAAAACTTCATGCGTCAGATGCTTTACATGTCATGCTTTACGGTGGTTCTCGAAGTGGAAAAACTTTTATTTCAGTGAGAAATATAGTTTTGAGATCTTTAAAATGCAAAAGCAGACACGTCATACTAAGGCTTAGATTTAATCATGTTAAAACTTCTATTTGGCATGATACACTTCCAAAGGTTATGGATAAGTGTTTTAAAGATGTTCAATATAAGCCAAATAAAACTGATTTTTATTATGAGTTCTCAAATGGTTCTCAACTTTGGTTGGGTGGTCTTGATGATAAAGCCAGAGTTGAAAAAATATTAGGTAATGAGTATTCAACAGTGTATTTAAATGAATGCTCACAGCTAAGCTGGGAAAGCGTAAATATTGTACTAACAAGGCTTGCTGAAAAAACAGCTCTTGAAAACAAAATGTATTATGACTGTAATCCACCAAGCAAATCGCACTGGACCTATAGATTGTTTATTGAAAAAGTTGATCCTATAACAAGAAAAAAACTATCTAATCCCAATGATTATTCTTCTTTAATTATGAATCCACGAGACAACCAACAAAATATTGGGAAATCATATATTGAAAAGGTATTAGGTAGCTTAAGTGAAAGAGATAGACTTAGATTTGAAAAAGGACAATTTTTAAGTGATGTCGATGGCGCATTATGGAATCAAGATTTAATTATACAAGCTCAAGCGAAAGAGAAATGTGAAGAAAAAGTGACAGTGGTTGCAATTGATCCTGCAGTTACAAATAAAGAAAATTCTGACTTAACTGGAATTATAGTTTGCTCTGGTAATGGCAGAGAAGGAAATATTATCGCTGATTATTCAACAAAGGCATCTCCTGATACCTGGGCGCAAATAGTCGTTAATGCATATGATAAGCATTGTGCTAATTATGTTGTTGCTGAAACAAACCAAGGTGGTGATTTAGTTGAGGCAATTATTAAAAATAAAAGAAGTAATATCATGGTTAGAAAAGTGCATGCTTCAAAAGGAAAGTTTTCACGTGCAGAGCCCGTATTAGCTTTATATGAACAAGGTAAAGTGAGTCATTTTGATGGTCTTGGAGAATTGGAGCAAGAATTGACTGAATACGTTCCAATGAAAAGTGATAAATCTCCAGATAGATTAGATGCCATGGTATGGGGTATGACGGAGCTTGTTTTAAACTACAAAGAACAAAGAGTATTAGTTCTATGATTTTTTTTAGCAGAAAAAATAAAAAACAAAAGTTAGAGCAGAAAAGTTATGATGCCCTTTCAAATTTTTGTGAAGAATCTTTCTCTAATTATTTATTTTCAGGCAGTAATTATGATCTTGGTTTTATCTTACTGAACTCTTACTACAAAAAATGTGGTCCAGTTAATGATGCGATAGATAGAATTGCAAAGGAATTTTCAAGTATTGAGCCAAAGCTGTATGACAAAGAAAAAAAAGAATTCATTGACACAAATATTTTGAGTATTCTAGACAATCCAAATGTTTCAATGAATAAATGCCAATTTTTAAAAAACATAGCAATCACATACCTTGTTACTGGCAATATTCTATTAACAGCATCAGGAGTTACTAAAATACAAGAGTTAAGCTATATTGAGCCACAATATGTCACTATACAGTCTAATAAGCTAAACGATATAGATTATATATTAGTGAATAAGGATTATTATTCAGATAAATTTACGGTAAAAGAAACAAGTGATTCTAATTTTCTTATTTCTCAAAATCAGAATAAAATAGGGGTGTTTTTAAGAGAATATAACACCTCTTATAACTATTCAAATCAATTTGGATTATCTAGATTATTACCAATAAGTGAAGATATTGAACAATATTTACTATCGGCTGATCACAACAAATCGATACTAAAAAAGGGGGCAAGATTAAGTGGTACTTTGACAACGGAAAACGCCCTGAATGATGATCAAGTAGAAAGATTAAAGGAACAAATTTCAAGGTATTATTCTGGAACTGCTAATGCTGGTAATGTCATGGTTCTTGAAAGTGGCTTGAAATTTACTGGCACAACGATGACAAACGTTGATATGGACTATAAATCCATGAGAGATTCAGTTGTTACGATGATTTACAGAAAGCTTGAAATTCCTTTGGCATTAATTTCGGAAACATCAATGACATATAACAACTTAGCAGTTGCCAATTTAATGCTTTATGACAACGCTGTTTTGCCTTTGGCTAAAATGATATACAGCCATCTTGAGGACCTTATTTTTTATCATACAAATACTGATAGTGATAGATATCAAATAACATATGATGAAAATTCAATTCCAGCTCTTGCATTTAGAAAGTCTCAAATTATACAACAGAAATCAGACTCAAATGCTTATACCTTTAATGAAATAAGGGCTATGAGAGGCGATCCAAGACTAGATAGTGGGGGAGATGAAATTTATATGCCATCAAACAATATCCCCGTTGCTGATAATACTTACGATAGTTTGAATAATAATGAAGAAACCAACGAAGAATCAGCTGATAATAAGGCACAATAAAGAGCTTGGTAAAAAACACAAGCAGGAAAAAAAGCTGTCCTATTTGCTTTTAACTTTGTATAAAAAAATACTTTCTGATTTAGTTGATCAATATAGGAAGGCTAAAACTGGGGTAAATGCTTTTAATTATGCGAGCAATTTCACTAATACTTTGCTGAAGAGCTATAATGAGACTGGTAAATTATTTTCTACTGGAATTATTAAACCTCTCAGCCTAGACGGGCCACAAAAAAAAGCAGTAAACAAGAAAACAGATGATGATTTTAAATTACAATCAACAAAAGAAATAGCTATCGTTATTCCACTCATACTTGAGACATTGCAAAAAGATATAAATAATGCAATACATCATGCAGTAAATAAAAAATCTCAAATTAAGGAAATATCAAAATATTTTAATTCTATATCAAGATCAAGAATACAGAACATATCAACAACAGAAACACAAAAATCAGCAGAGCTAAAAAAAGAGGTCGAAGCATTATCACTTCAAAATCTAGAATATTATGTAGCAAGAAAAACTTGGGTTACTATCTTAGATGGAAGAGAAAGGGCTTGGCATGGCGATGTTTTTGGGCAAACTGTCCAATCTGGAGAGCTTTTTATCGTTAAAGATCAATTGTTGTCAAGACCAGGTGATATTTCACATGGAGCCACCGCAGATAATGTCTGTAATTGCAGGTGTTCAGCTATTTATTATTGATAGGGGATTTAAATAGTAGTAATGATTACCGTAAATAATGATCATATTAAATGATAATGTCTAAAGTGTGTGGTTCAGTTGCATCGAAAAATACAATCAATATCAACAAAATGGGGATTTTATGATGATTAAAAAAATACTGTTAGGATTAGCATTTTTAACTCCAGTTTTATCGTTAGCGGCAGATAATCAAAATGTGATGTCTTATCCTTATGTCCATATTCAAAATACGACTGATTATGGAGTTGATGGAACTGTGCATTATGCTAGCTTTATGTGTTCAAATGATAGTTTTCATATAAAAGCACACTCATCTTGGACTGCCAGTTCTCGTGGTGTTTGTCTTGTAACAAAAATAAATGCTGAAAACACTAATACAGATAAGTCTGGAACAGCATATGAAAGTTCAGGAACAAGCTACAGTCAGTTTGTTGTTTATGATAATAATGGAGTCCCTTCTGTTACAAGAAAAACTGACCTTGAATAGTTGAAAACTCTAATTTCTTTCAATTAAAAATTGTATCATTCTCACTTATTTCAATAAAAAATCATTCTATATATCCAACATACTAATTAGTATGTTGGGGTTCTTGATGTAGTTGTATATCGTGATAGATTTTATATTAATAATGCTACATTTATGCCAGTATGCTATA
This sequence comes from Fangia hongkongensis FSC776 = DSM 21703, assembly GCF_000379445.1. Lineage (GTDB taxonomy): Bacteria > Pseudomonadota > Gammaproteobacteria > Francisellales > Francisellaceae > Fangia > Fangia hongkongensis. The sequence goes on along the minus strand of NZ_KB902270.1, from coordinate 76,613 downwards.
TATTACAAAAAACTGCTCTTTCAAACTTGAAACTAAAAGCGATGATCAATACTATCATATCAAAGGTTATTCATCTACATATGGTAATGCTGATAGAGATGGTGACGTTATTAATAAAGGGGCATTCGATGAATCTTTATGCTCTGAAAAACCAATAGCTTTATGGCAACATGATCAGTCTCAGCCAATTGGTATAGCTAATGTTGTAAGTGACAATAAAGGACTTAACACTGAACTGCTATTGCCAAAAAATGATCAGTTTGTAAATTCAAGAGTTATTCCACAACTTGAAATAGGTGCGGTCAAAAGCTTTTCTATTGGGATGTCTATTCCAAAATCAGGAATATCTTATAAAAATAGATTGAGATACATTGAAAAAGCATTTTTAAGAGAAGTTTCTTTAGTCAGCATCCCTGCAAATCCAAAAGCTATTATTGAAAGTATAAAGTCAGTGGATCCATATAAAAGTCTTCCATTAGCAGATGACGATACTTCGTGGGATTCTTCACAAGCAGTTAAATCAATAAGGCACTATACAAATTCAAAAGAATCACCCAGCGCTGATTATAAAAGAGCATTTATGTGGCTTGACCCAGAGAATGATGATAATTTCACATCTTATAAAATGCCGTTTGCAACAGTAGTTGATGGTGAATTAAAAGCCGTTCCAAGGGCTTTAAGCGCAATAGTCGGTGTCCTGAACGGTGCTAGAGGGGGAGTTTCAGATATCAGCGAAAGTGATATTTCAAAGATTAAATCTGTAGTATCTAGTTATTACGAAAAAATGGGCAAAGATGATCCTTTTAAATTGGATAAGCAATTTACAATTGAAGAAGTTAAGAAAGTAAAAAGTAAACGCGATCTTGAATATATCTTGAGGGAGTCAGGAATGTTTTCTAAATCTGCGAGTTTATATTTAGCATCACTAACTAATTTATCTCAGAGTGAATCTGAAGACAATTATCAGGTGAAGCTATTCAATGAATTAAATAAATTAAGTAAACAATTAAGGGCATAAAATGAGTTCAGAGCAATTTGATTTAGAAAAAGCACTTCATGATATCAGAGATATTAATGATAAGTTGAAAGACAGAAACTTTGCCACTGTAGACGATAAAGTAAATCTAGAAAAAAAATATGATGCTTTATCTAAAAAACTTGAGGAACAAGAAGAGGCAAATCAAAAGCTTACCTTGGAGGTAAAGAAAAGTGAGCAATTAAAAGATGAGTTAACGGGGCAAGTAAATCTTTTAGAAAAGCAGATTTGTAGAATTGGATCTGGAAATTCAGAGTACAGGCAAAAATCAGATAGCATTAAAGCTCTAGAAAGTTACGTTGCATACGGTGAAATGAATGACGTTGTAAAATCATATCTTAGAACAGATAACAATGTCCAAGGTGGGTTTTTAATGAAACCAGAAGATGTTGATAATATGATTATCAAGCCAATTACGGAAACAAGCCCAATTAGGCAGCTTGCAAGAATGAGGAAAGTAAACACCCTCAAAGCTGCTACAGTTACCCGAGATATATTGTTGACTGCATATTGGACAGGTGAAGGTGAAAATAGAACATCAAGCAATAGCCAGTATGGGAAAAAAGAAATCTCTGTTAATTCAATGACAGGAAAGGTTGAAGTCACTAATGAAGCTTTGCTTGATTCAATGTTTGATATTGAAAATGAAATCATGAGCGACATGAACGAATATTTTGCTCAAGCAGAAGGATCAGCCTTTGTCAATGGAGATGGAGTTAAAAAGCCACTTGGTTTTATGTCAACATCAGCTGGTCTTACAAGATTTAACTCTGGAAGTGCTGCTACTTTTGATTTTGATGCACTTATTAAACTTGCTGGGCAACTTAAAACTGGTTACAACCCGATTTATGGTATGAACAGACAAGTTGCCGCATTTGTAAGAACCTTAAAAGATGGTAACGGTCAGTATGTGTGGCAAATGGGTAACATGGCTGCTGGTGTTCCAAATTCAATTAATGGATATGCATATGTTGAACTACCTGATATGTCAGCAACTATTGGGGCAAATTCTGAAAATGTCATTTTTGCAGATTTCTCCAAAATGTATGAAGTAGTTGATGCATTTCAAGCAATTGTTACTCGTAATCCATATATTTTGCAAGATGAGGGTAAAACGGTCACATATGTCCAGAGATTCGTTGGTGGCGGTGTTCTGTTGAAAGAAGCTGGTGTAGTGCTTAAGTGCGCAGTATAAAATATAAAATATTGAGGAAAAATAATTATGGCTAATCAAGATTTTGCAAGTTTAATTAAAGCAGAGGAATTGACGCTAGATACAACTATTGTCGATATGCAGGGAGCTAATGCATTAACATTTGTCTTTAACCATGCAAATAATAGTGTTGTAACCGTAACTGATGGTGATGAATCAAACCTGTCAGACGGTGCAACTGTTGATGCAAAATGGCTAATAGGCGATACAACATTTACAGCAGCTGGAGTAGGCGTTATTGGATATGTCGGTAAAAAAAGGTATATCAAAATCAATATGACAAATCCAGTTGCTAATACATCAACGTATGGAATTAAATCATCTCTTTATGAGCAGCCGGCATCTTAGGTTGATACTATGTATAGTATTAAAAAAGATTTCAGCTTTCTTAATAGGGATGATGGCAAGATAGTTCAATATTTTCATGGTTCTAAAGAGCATGATTTAAAAGACTTGGACAATTTGTTGATCAAAAAACTGATTGATACTGGATTCATATTTAAAATTGATAAAAAAGTAAAACATGATGATGAATCTGATAATAAAAAATCAGGCAGTAGTTCTAAATTAAATTCTTCCATAAAATCTAAAAAAGGCAGTGAAAAATGACCAATAATAATGCTGGGGTAGATATAACATATAACTCACCATCACCGTTTTTATTTTGCGCCAATGCTGATGACTATTTATCTAGTTCGTTTGGTAATATTAAAATAACGTATGGTATGAACTGTGATGATATCGACACCAGCCTTATATTCAAAGGAGTCATGAGTAAAAAAATAATTTATAATATCTGTGATCAATCTGATTATGAAGAAGCTAAAAAAAGAGTTAACCTCGGGTGGAAAATTTCATATTTTTTAACAATAGATCAGCTTATAGAAATGAAGATATTATCTCCATGGATGAAAGATAATGAGTTGATAAAAAAACATGAATATTTACATGAAGCCATTAACAGCAATGCGAAAATATTTTGTGATTGCTGGACAAATAAAACAATATTTGAACTTGAAGAATTTCTTAAAAACAGAAAAAAAGAAGATACTAAAATAAAAAAACACAAATCAAATAAAAGTGACGGTTAGAGGTAGAAATGTCTAGGGCATATACTTATAAGGCGATCACAACACCAACAGAATTACCTATATCTTTAGCAGATTTAAAACTTTATCTAAGAATTGATGATAACGTTGAGGATGCACTGCTAACGTTGATGATTAAATCTGTCACAAAATATATTGAAAACTATATCAATAGAATTTTAATTAGCACACAGTATGAAACTTACAGAGATAATTTTTTATCGTGTTATAACGAATATTGGGAGTTGAAAAGATCAATTCTTAATACTGTAGATAGCATTAAATATATTAACACAAACAATGTAGAAACAAATGTTGATCCAAGCATTTATTATAATACTTTAGAGAGAGACTATAGTAAAATTTTACTCGTAAACAATAAAACTTTCCCAAGTGATTTATCAAGAAGATTACAAGCTATTACTATTACTTTCACAGTTGGTTTTGGAGAAGATAGCGCATCAATACCAGATGATATAAAAAATGTATTTTATCAATTAATTGCAATGCTATATGAGAATAGAGGGGATTGCTTTAATTCATCACAAATAAATTGCGCATGTGGTCAGTATTTAAATGCTACATCAAAATCAATACTAGATCACTATAGGGTATTGAATATATGAGTTCATGCAAAAAAATAATTATTCAAAAAAGGAAAGTATGCATTGGCGATTTAAATAAATATATTGGCCTTTACACGAGGTCTCTAACAAGCCCCCTTAACCCATCATACTCATCAGTAGATTATGATTTGAATTTTACCTTAATAAGAAATGTGTGGGCAGCAATTGAAAATGTTAAAGGGATAATGTCTTTAGATGGTGTGACGGATGAAGAAATACCTACGCATAACATTTATATCAGGTATAGGAATGACATTACGAGTGAAAACTGGATAATTTTTAACAATAAGAATTACAAGATAATTAGAGTTGAGAATCTTGAAGAAAATAACATTTTTTTATGTCTTGTTTGTATTGAAACTGGGTCAACTAGCAAAGGAGCAAGCAAATCATGATAAACATAAAAATGAATTTAGGAGATTTAAAAGAGTTTAATCGTCTTGAAAAAATCAACAATATGACTAAAAAGGGCATTGCTTCAGCTTTTCATGCTCTAGGAAAAGATTTAAAAGAAGAAAGCATAAAGTTGATGGAGACAACAGAAAGAGATGTATCAAAGGCATATCTTGTTAAAATTAATGGCATATGGGTAAAACATCACCCATCAAGAGCAAATCATCCAGCAGCAATAATGACTGGAAAACTTAAAAAGACTGTAAATTATAACGTCAATGGTTCAGACACATTAACTTTTGGTGCAGGAGATAAGAAAAAAATTAACTATGCAAGACCTCTTGAATTAGGAAATCCAAAAAATAATTTAGCACCACGACCATATCTAAAACCTTCAATAAAAAATAATGAGGGAAATGCTTATACTCATCTCAAGACACAGATATTAAAGGAGCTAAATAAGTGAAAACGGCTCCAATCGTCAATGTATTGTCACAACAGCTACCATTTTATAGTGACAAATTTTCAGACAAAAAAAATATTACAAGCATTGTGGCAACTGGAGGAATAGCTACCTCTACAACATCGGAAGACCATGGCTTACAAAACGGAGAGTATGTTGTAATAACAGATGCAATTATTAGAGTTGATGTAGCGTCTATTTCAGTCGTTAATGGGGTTGCAACATGTAGAACCAGCATTGATCACGGAATGATTGAAAATTTTAATTTTAAAACACAAAAAAAAGAAAATATATGTTATTTAACAGGGTTTAGTGAAGCCGGATTAAATGGAGAGTTTGAGCTAATACAAGTTCCAAACAGATTCGTATTTACATTCAAGACAAGTCTATCAGACGGGGTTTATACTCCAGATGGATATGTTTTAAATTATTCATCAAATGAACTTAATGGAACTAAGGTAGTAACGGTTACAAGCTCTACTACGTTTACATACGCAATAGAATCATCTTTAACGACAACAACGGAAGATGCATTTATGCATGCAGGGTTGCGAGTATCAAGAGCATACGATATTGATAGAGCAGAAGAATCATATACAAAACTTACAAATGGTTTATATGAATATAGTAAGTTTTGGCTCTTTGTTATACATGGCAATACAACTTCAAGTAAAAATAGAAATGTCCTAAGTGATGCTGTAACAACGCATACTCAATCAACAGAGTATAGATTAAGAACGATTGAAGATTTTGATATTGTTATTTTTGCTCCATCGTCAAATGACATATCTGGAGCGGTAATAAGAGATCAGTTGGAAGATGTTAAGTTGGCTTTATTTAAGTCATTACTTCGCTTAAAGCCAATAAAACAATATGATTCGTCAAATACATTTTTATTAGATTTTATAAGTGACCTAAATATTAAATATGATAGATCCCATATTGTGCATGGCTATAAGTTTTTTGCTCAATTTGACGTAACATTCAGTGACACGCATATAGTTACACAGTTGGGGCCATTTCGTAACATTGATATGTCAATTAAAATAGGCGATATAGAAATGAACAATGATATCAATTTAGACGTTAATCCAGATTTCTAAGGAGAAAAATTAAATGTCGATAGTATCAAAGCCAGATGTCACATTCAACATAGTTTCAGCTGCTCAGGCGGTAGAGAATGCACCTCAAAAAGTATTATTTATTGGACAATTAAACGGTGGTAGTGCTACGGCTGGAAATCTTGTTGAAGATATTGGCACAAACTCAGAAGAGAACACATTGTTCGGTCAAAGATCGATGTTGGCAACTATGATTAGAGAGTTTAGAAAAATAAATTCAAAATCAAGAGTTGATGCTATACCTTTAGCAGATCCAACTGGAGGAGGCGCTGCAGCAGCAACAGCTACTATAACTTTAACCGGATCATCTACAGAAGCAGCAAATTATAAAATTGCTATTCAGTCAGAAACGCTGCATACATTTACCGTTGGAGTAAGCAATGGGCAATCAAATACCGCAGTTTTAACAAATTTGCAAACAGCAATCAATGCAGATGATTCTATTCTTTGTACTGCAAGCGTTGCAAGCAATGTTTTAACATTAACTGCTACACATACTGGCACAGATGGTAATGATATAAAAATAAGGTTAATTAATGGTGTGGCTGGAATTACCACTGCATTAGTTGGTTTTACAGGTGGAGTCGGTGATGTCACAATTCCAGATTTACCAACCACATTAGGTTCAACAAGATACCAAACTGTCGTGTACCCATCTGTTTATACACTAAGCACAATAGCCACTTACTTAAATAATAATTTTAATTTGTCAAATGCTATAAGGGACGGAGTTGCAATTGTAAGCGCGTCAAATGATACAACAGCCAATGCTATTTCGGCAATAAGCACAATAAATTCTCAGTCAATGGTTTATATATCTGATAAGAAAAAAAATGAGAGCGACCTAAAAGGTGGCGCTTTATTAGAATATAACCCTGTCATTAGTTCTATTTTTTCAGCAGTCAGGAGCCTTAGATTGACAGATGGCGCAGATATTGCTTCATATCTTGTCGGTGGTAATGTAACAAATACATTTGGCGGAACATTTAGAGCAGCAACGCCGTATCACGAAACACCATTGTCGAATCTTCCAGTAATCGTTAAAAATTATGGTTGGTCATCATCAGAGCAAGATGCTTTGAATGAAGGTGGTGTTTCTTTAATGGGTAATAATTCAGCACTTAATAGAATAGTCTGTGGGGATATTGTAACAACTTACCTTACAAATGGAGCAGGATCACCTGATACAACTTTTAAATATTTAAACTACGTAGATACTGCATCAGCTATAAGAGAGTATTTCTTTAACAATAATAAAGAGCAATACGCTCAAACTGTCCTAACAACTGGAGATATTGTGCCAGGAATAAGAATGGCAAACGCAGAGTCAATAAAATCATTTCAATACGGGCTGTTTGACACGTTATCTGGAAGAGGATATGGATTGATTCAGGCTGGTTCACAAGCATTTAAGTTTTTTAAGCAGAATTTAGATGTTCAAGTAAATGAATCAACAGGAACGGCAACTTTAAGCATGATAACGCCAATCGTTAGCCAACTAAGAGCTATGAATGGAACCATGCAAATTGGGTTTGATATTAATACAAATACATAGAGGTGTATAAATGAGTCAAGTAGCAGTAGTAGCGCCAAGTCTCATCATTAATGGTGAAGTTGTATCAATTGTGCCTAATTCTCTTAGTGTTAAATATGGAACAGGGGAGAGAAAAGTAAAAACTCAATCACAAGGCGGAAAGCAAGTAGAAACAGTGATAATGCAGGATGTTGAATCAGCTTTCGGCACTATTAAATTTAAAATATACAACACAGAAGCAAATGTCAGTCAGGTAAGAACTATTATTGATAATTTAAATAATAACCTTGTTCAGTTTGTCAGCTCTGAAGGAATTTCTGGAACAATGCAAAGATCAATAGTTACAAATGATCCAGAATTTGGTTTTGGGTCAGACCAAGAAACTGAAATAGAAATGTCTGGAAATCAAATAGCAGGTTAACACTTATGAGCATAATAGAAACAAATAGTTTTGAGTTTAAACTTAAAAACAAAATTGAATATTCATTAAATGGAACTCAAGCGTTCGCGGATACTTTATACTTGCATGAGCCAAAGACTATTAATTATACAAATATGATGAAGCTAAGATCACATTTAACGAAAGCATTCTATTCTGAAGTGATGCCAATGATAAATAAGTTATCAGATAAGAAAACAAGTGAAGTTATTTTAGATGATGATAGTAAGTATGAGCAAGAGAAAAATATTGTATCTATGATTATAGATAATCTTGGCGATGATTATGAAAAATACATCAATGAGTTTAAATCATTAATGTGCAAATCTGGTATCTGCTATCTTAACAAAGAACACAATATTAACATTAAGGATGGTTGGGTTAAGTCAATATTATTTGATGATTTGGAAAATATGGCAATTGAATATAGTGCAAAATATATTTTCCCAAAGCGACTATTGGGCTAGAACATTTTGATGACATGGTTTGTGAAATAATTAAATACTATGAGGGAGGTATAACTCATACAGACATTAAGAGTATGACTTTATCATCAATGCTTAAGTATTATCGTTTTGCTATTAAAAAATCAAAACAAGAAGAGCAAGAAATAAAAAAAGCAAGTAGAGGTTAAATGTGTCTAAATTCAACATTTCATACAACATTATTGCAATAGACAGATTTAGCAACGTTGCAAATAGAATAAAAAAACAAGCAGAGTCTATCAAAAGATCAGTCAGTGGTGTATCTGCAAATATATCTAAATCAAACGCTTCATTAATTAAAAGTTTTGAAAATACAAAGTCAAAAATTGGAAAGCCTATTAATGCACCTAGAATAAATTTCAACCCAGCAAGAAATAGCATTAATAATTTTAGCAGATGGGCATCGAATTATGCTTTCAAAGGGTTCATTAACTCAATGAATGTAATAATGCCTTTAATGATGATATTTGCAAAACCATTTAAAGATATGATGTCACAGCAACAAGCTATGTCTTCTATGAAAATCAATGGTGTTAATGCATCAGCAATGAAATCTCAAGCAGAAAAACTATCAAAATCAACAGCATTTTCAGCCACAACTACTATGTCATCTCAAGCGATGCTTGCATCTAAAGGTGCGACAACTGCTACAATACAGAAACTTATTCCAGCAATTCAAAATATTGCAGCAGCTAATCATGAAAGCTTAAAGCAAGCAACTAGTGATGTTATGAAGGCTATTTTTAATACTGGAAAGACAAGTTCAGTTGGAAAACTAACAATAACTGGATCAACGCAAGCAGAAAGAATTAATCAAATAACAAAAAAAGTACGTGATACAATTGGTAGTGCAGCAAAAGATCAAGCATCTACACCAACTGGTAAAATAAAAGTTGCATTAAACTCTCTTAGTGAATCTCTCACTAAAGTATTACAAGCAGCAACACCTGTTTTTAGTATTTTAGCAAGCGGGATGAAAAAGTTATCATTAGTCATAGATAACTTAGTGACAAAGCATAAGACATTCGTGAAAATCTTGATTGGAGTTACTGCTGCAGTTGTTGCATTGGTTGCAGCGCAAGTGGTATTCGGTGCTATAGCTGTTGGAGCATCAGTTGCTATGAATGCTTTAAACATTAAGTTAATTGCGAATAAAGTAATAACTAGTGCTTCTAGGGCAGCAACAATAGCATGGACTGTCGCTATGTCTATTGCAAAGGCAGCAATGATAGCTTTTAAGATAGTAACCATTAATACTGCTGATATACAGGCTTTATGGGCAAAAAGAGCAGCAATTTCAACTGCGGTTACCAAAGCATGGACAGCATCAGTGTTAGTAGCTAAAAGTGTTACAAGAGGATTATCTTTTGTTTTTAATTCATTAAGGTATAGTTTGGTAGCAGATATTGTAAAAGTAATTGCCATGAAAACTGCATTTATTGCAGCAAGAACAGCAATGATAGCATGGAAAGCAATTGTAATGGCTGCAAGAATTGCAACTTTGGCATGGACAGCTGTTATCTGGGCATTTAATACTGCACTGTATGCAAACCCAATTGGGGTAGTGATTTTACTTATTGTAGCGTTAATTGCAGTAGTGATTGCTGTTATTTCGCATTGGAAAACAGTTAAGAAAGTATTTTTTGAGGTTTGCAATTCAATCCATAACTTTATTCATACATACATAGTAAAACCATTAAAAGATGTCATTACATTTATAGTAGGTAAAGTGCTTGGAACAGTTGCCAAACTCTTGCATTACTTGTCTTATGTGCCAGGCATGGGTTTTGTTGACAAATACTCTAAGGAGCTAAATAAATATGTTTCTGCTATGGATAAAACTGCAAAAAAACGAAAAGAATTGTTTAAGAGCGGATCGTCATTAAATCTTAAAGATTTTAGTTCATCTTTGACAGCAAATATTATTCCAAAGCAATTGAAAAGCGGTCAAATTTCTAACTCAAATATGAACATTAACCATAATCACAATGTTGTTAATGTCCATACTCCTGATGGAAAAACAAAAACCATTAATTCCGATAATGGTGGTACTGTTGATCTCTCAAAAGGTCTTTCAACTATGGGGTATGCGTATTGAGTATTTTAGACGGGTTGCTTCAGGGGAAGTATAATGGTGTAGATTTTTTATTTGTTGAGTCAAGTAGGCAAGATGGTAAAAAGCTTGCCGTTCATGAATATCCTCAGAGGAATACGAGGACAGTAACAGAGCTTGGCAATTTGATGCCAATATACAGCCTTGAAGTTTGGACAACAGGTGATGAGCAAACCTATTTTGAAAGAAGACTAAATTTAATCAAAGCATTTAAAAAGGAAGGTTTAGCAACATTTGTTCATCCGATTGATGGAACAATGAAGGCGACAGCTAAAGATTTTACTGTTAACGAAGAAATGTCTTCTTCTGGAGTAGCTAAATTTTCTGTTACCATCATTCCAAACACTGAGCCTGATTATCCTAAATCAGTATCATCTGGAAAATCAAATACTCAGCAAGTGTTTAATGATACAACAGAAAAGATAAATAAATCATTTTCCAGAAAATGGAATAGTACTATAAAATTTCAGAATTCAATTAATAAATACACAAACTACATTAATCAATATACAAATAGTTTAAGAGAAGCTCTATCACTCATTTCTGTTACTGCAAGTGCACTAGCGCCATTTTTTAATGCTCTAGAAAACTTAGAAAATGAAATTGTTGAAAATATACTTAATCCATCGAAACTAGCAAATTCTATTTTAAGTAATTATAGCAACGTGCTTAATTTATCTGCTGTTACTGTAGGTAAAAGCACCCTTAATAAAAACTTTTTTAATTATTCCACTTCTGGAGAAACTGCAGTTAACACCCCTTCAAGAGTCGCAGCAGAAAGCAACAGAAAATCAATTGATACATACATTAACTCACTATCACTAGTTAATGAATTTCTAAATACAACCAATACTAATTATACGAATGAAGATGATATTAGGAAGCAATCTGACTCTCTCAACGAGCAGTATAATAACCTAGTCATCAATAATTTTTCACTTGACCAAAGCGGTAATAGAAATCAACTTTTCGATCAAGATACGGTTGACAGTATAACATTCATGAGAGATCAAGTTAGCGCATATCTTGAAGCACAGCTGACTAATGCAAAGAGAATAGAAACAATTAGAGTCAGCAGAAACTCATTGCTTCCTCTTGTTTATCAATATTACGGAAGTTTAGATTTATATGACACAATTTCAGAGCTTAACAAGGTAGGAAATCCTAGTGATATAACTGGCAATATTAAGATTTTAGTATCATGAGTGATAATATTAAACTTTACATAAATGGACAAGGTTATGTTGGATTTACCAATATAAATGTGAAAAAAACTTTTTTGGATTTATGTGGAACCTATAGTGCAAGTGTGCCCATAACAAAAGTACATGAAAATTATCCTATAAAACTTGGCGATAAATGTCGAGTTGAAGTTAATGATTCTGCATTTTTAACTGGATATGTTGAAAAAATATCAATAAATCAAGATTCTTCAACTGCGATGATAAACATATCAGGCAGAGATAAAACATGTGACCTTGTTGATACTACAATAGACCAATCAATCATATCCCAATTTAACGGGGTCATTTATTTTGATGATTTGTGCAAAAAAATTATCAATAAAATCAAAGCTCCTATTGATGTGGTTTTAGAAGGAGATCTTGCGCCATTTTTCGAACAAAATGAATATATAACACCACAAATTGGAGAAAGTGTTTACAATTTTCTTGAAAGGTATGCAAAAAGCAAATATATCTTTTTAAATACAACGGGAGAAGGAAAATTAAACATTGCTAGTGCCGCTAATTTTCAAACTATTGACAACAAACTTCTTCTCGTTTTAAACGGAGATAACAACAACATCTTAAAAAGCAATGCCACATACGATTATTCAAAAATATTTTATCAATACATATGCCATGCTCAGCAACAAAAACAAAGCGTATTTAGTCAGATAAAAAATGAACTTGGTTTTAAAGAGCAAATTGTTGGCGTTATTGGATCATCTATAGATAGTAGCGTTAGAGAATCTAGAGTTTTAAATTTTGTTTCTGATTCGTCTATTAATAGAGTTGGCGCTGAAAAAAGAGCAATATGGCAACAAAATTACAATAGGACAGAGTATTTTTGTTATACGTGCACAGTTCAGGGTTACACATATAATGGAAGTGATATTTGGTCACCAAATATAAAAGTTCATGTTCAAGATAGTTACGCAGGTATTGATGCTGTTTTGCTCATAAGCGAAGTTGAGTTTATTCTATCTTTAAATGACGGCGTAATAACTAATCTTAAACTAGTATATCCTGATGCTTTCCAGTTGTTAGCACAGCGTAATGCACAAGAAAAAAAATCACAAGAGGTTGGAAATGCTTTCGGTTCTGATCAATAAGTTAAGGCAAATTGTAAAAAATAGCATTTTGATTGGAGATCAAAAAGACAATGACGTATTTTATTCAGCATCGATACAGTCGTTTAATAATTTAACAGTATCACAAATTTACTACCCATACGGTTATTACGCTGTTGCTCCTAAAAATTCACAAGGAGTTACATTTAGCATTTTAAGCCAAGAGGATAATCAAGTAACTTTTCCATATGACGCATTCACAAGATTTTCTGGATTGCAAGCTGGAGAAATTATGCTCGGGCATCAAATAAAAAGAAGTTATCTTAAATTCACAAATGACGCAAATATAGAACTAAAAACGCCAACAGGGAATATGTTGTTAAATGTAGACTCTGGAACAGCAACAATCAATGTAAACTCATCAATATCTGTTACCACACAATCAACAGTTAATGTTAATTCTACTGGGAAAATAACAATTCAGTCGGATGGAGATATAGAACTTAATTCTAATGGGGCAACGCTAATTCTTAGCAGTTCTTCTTTAGTAAGTAGTGTTCCAATTTCAGCTCCATCATTTACAGGTTCAGGAGGTGGGGCTGCAGTGATGACGGCAGGGATAAATATGTCTAGTCAAAATATTACTAATGCTGGTGATATTACTGCTGGAGGGGTTAATTTAACAACACATAAACACACTGATTCTGAAGGCGGTGATACGTCTGGTCCACAAAATGTATAGGTGAAGTATGTCAGAAGCAATTGACGTTAAATTAAATTATGAAAATGGTTATTATGATATATCAATTGGAAGCGATGGCGACTTAAGTAAGGTAAGTGGACTTGATACTTCTCTTATTGTTTCATTGTTTGCTAATAAAAGAGCAAGCGATAGTGAAGTCCCAACAAAACAATATCAAGAGGGATGGTGGGGAAATTTATTTAGTGATGATGATTTTGAAATTGGCTCAAAAGTGTGGATAGCATTAAATTCATCGATAGAGCAATCAACTATTAGTCAAATCAGAAAATATGTAGATGATTGTTATCAATGGCTTATTGATGATGGTTATGCTGATAGTATTTCAGTTAGTGTTAGCTCAAGAGATTCCTCAATTGTTGGGGTTGTTATAAAATTCTCTAAAAGCAATATAATAACTGAAAGAGTATATGAAATATTAAATAACACTCCTGATGTCTAGGCCAAATCTTTCTGAAATAATAACAAGAATGCAAACAGATGTTTCTGAAGAGTTATCAGGGTCTAATCCAACCATAAAAAATTCATTTTTGAGCGCGATAATAAAGAGTTTAGCTGGAAGATATAATGAGTTTTATGGTCAACTTGATCTTTTAGAGCAAAGATTACTTTTGCTTAACTCTGAGGATGATTTTTTGGATGCTTGGGGCTCTGTTTTTAGAATAACAAGAAATTCCGCAACAAATGCTACTGGTAATATTATAATATCTGGAGATGTTGGAACAAACATCCCTGCCTCAACTGAATTTCAATCTAGTGAAGGAAATCAATATACCTCAACATCATCGGTTAATATTACAGCTTACAATCAGGTAGGTGTTTTAAATGTAACAGGTCTAACAGTGACAGTTACATTGTCATCTCATGGATTAGCCAGCGGTATGCAGGTTCAGGTTGTTAACGCATCAAACCCTGCGCTTGGTGGAACTTTTACCATTACTGTAATAGATGCAAATAGCTTTATCTACACTATTACTGACTCAATAGGTGATGGTAATAAAGGGAATGCCAATATTGTTGCAAACTTTGCAACTGTTAGTGTCAAGTCTAGTGGTTTTGGCTTGGAATATAATTTGGTAAGCGGCTCAATATTGACTCTTACAAATGCAATTTCTGGATTAGATAATAATGCATACACATCGCTCGGTGGAATATCTGGAGGTGCTGATGTTGAAAGTGATGAAAGTTACAGATCAAGAATATTATTTAGAGTTAGAAACCCCATATCTGATACCAGCATTTCTGGATTAGAAAATATTTTATATGCTATTAATGGAATTACTAGAGTATGGGTATTACCAATAACTCCTGCAATTGGGCAATGTACAATATATTATGTTAGAGATGGTGAAGATGATATTTTTCCAAGCCCAACTGATATAACAAGTGTTAGAGCTAAAATACCAACACCAGCCTATATTCAAGAAACAGATATAATTGTTGATGCTCCAACTGAACAGAGTATTAATTTCACATTTGCTAGCATCTCACCTGATACTTTTAGCATGAGGAAAGCTATTGAAGATAGTTTAAAACAGTTTTTTGAAGAGTCTATTGATATTGGGGCAAAACTATCTCCAGTTAATACAATTACTGAAAACCAATATATAAAACCCATACTTAATGCAGTAGATAGTGAGACTGGATTGTCTTTGACTGATTTTACCTTAAATTCTCCATCAGGGAGTATTACTGTCGCCAATGCAAATTTGCCGACGCTTGGAACAATAACTTTCTTGTAGGTACACTATGTCAGCTAATATTGAAGATTTTAAAATCAACCAAGAAGACATAAGAACACAGAGTCTTGCTGACTTGTTTCCAACAGGGAAAGTATTTGATTGTGTGAATATTGAAAGATCAACTATGCGTAGTCTATTGAAAGGCTTATCACAAGAAGTTGGTAGATGCGAAGGTCAAATTTCAGCATTAGCACGTGATTATATACCAAATAATACTACAAGCTTCTTGGAAGAATGGGAAAAATTTGTTGGGATACCTGAAGGTTGTTTCGATTTAGAATTTACAGACTTAGAAAGAAGAATAAATATCTTAATTAAATTAGGGTATTTGAATTTACAGGTTGAGCAAGATTATCGTGATCTTGCTGATATATTAAATGTTGAAATCGTAAGCTTTGATAATTCTGTTTATGGAACGATAACCATAACAATAGTAGATCTTGTTCCCGATACTTTTGATTTGCTGTTTGACCCTGTCCTAAACCCAACATATGGAGCTTTTATTTTTGGTTCTAAAACTGACACACTTTACCAGTGTTTAATACAAACCTACAAACCAGCATTCATTAATGTTGTTTTTGTTGAACAGCAACAATAATAGGCATATAAAATGAAAAATGTACCAAATAAAAATATTGGAGATACATTAACATCGCAGGAGTATAATGAGGGGACCAATGAAGAGTTAAGAAACTTTATTGGTGAAACTGGTCAGTCGTTTAATGACTCTGATAGTAATCAATTAATACAGGCTATCAATATTATGTCATCAAATAGAATGACATTCAAAGAAACTGTTGGATCTACTGGGTCAGCATATGAAGTTACCTCTTTTTTAGCTGGCGTAGAACCTTTAAAGTTTCTACAGGCAGGGGCATATTTTCATGTCAAAATAACAAATGAAAACACTTCAACAACACCGACAATTTCATTTGATGGGTTTGCTGGAACATTTAATATAAAAAATAAAGATGGTTTAAATATAGCATCGGGGTTTTTTAAACCAAATGACATCATAACATTTATGTATGATGGGACGGATGTTTTAATAGCAAGCGATAATAAAAATGTTGATGAAAAAAGCGTAAACGAGGGTAACTTTTACACTGTATCAAACTTTTCAAGCAATGTTTATACTTTAGATTCTGTTATAGGAAATCCATCATCATATTACTCAGGTCTGGTAGTTAGATTTAGTGCTACCAATAAAAACACTGGAAATGTTAGTCTTAAAATAGGTGCTCTAGCCACCACTCAGTTGCTTGACTCTGATAATCAATTAGCAGAGGGTGATATCAATGAGAATGATTTAATAGAAGCCATTTATGCGAATGCTAAATTTAATATTGTTAAGAAGACTTCTCAACTGTTATTAGATTCTAATAATAAGCTAAATGCTAAAAATTTACAAAATGTATATAGGCCATTTTTTGACTTATCAAATATCATAGTAGTCAATAATCCGTCATCATCATATCAGTTAGAGGCTGCACATGATAAATCAATAATTGTCATACACCCTAATTCAACAAATCTTTTTACAATTAATTTACCCCCATTATCGTCGGTTATTGATACATACAGCGTAAAAATATTAAATATGAAAAAAGATGAAGAAATGGGAATAGAACCTCACGAGTTACATCCAACAGATCAATTTATGCGTGATGGTATCTTAACACCAAACTTTTCAACTATTGGTGCTCCAAATACTGTTGTTGATATATATAAGGGAGATCAGTATTTTGTTGTTGGTGGCGTTGGTTATGCAAGTAATGAGATAGGCGGTATATCTCGAAAGGCAACTCAAACAGAAGTAAATGATGGAGAAGATGATAATTCATTTGTCACCCCATATACTTTACACAATAAAAGTTCATTGTTATCAGCTAGTCAATATCATCCTATTGGAACTATTATTTTTAATGGAGATAGTCAATTTAACCCAACTGAATTACCAGGGGTTGGTAGTGGGTTAATTTGGACCCAGCTTCCAAATGATGTTGTTATAAGGCTGGTTAGTTCATCTGGTGATGTTGGAATTATAACACAGGGTTCACAAAGCATTGATGGTGGAAGTACAGATGGTCATGCAATAGATATTAATGAAATGCCTAGCCATACCCACACAATTAATCAAAGTGTCTCTGGATCGGGTGGTTCTGGGAGCGGTTTTGATTCTGGTTCTGGTGCGATAACTAATGCTACAGGTGGGGGACAGCCACACTCCCATAACGTAGATTTTAAACATATAAATTTAAGAGCATGGGTGCGAACAGCTTAGGAGCTTCTATTATGAAATTTACACTGACACAAGCAAATCCAGAATCTGAAATTTTCAGTCATTCAGGTGGAGAAATACAAGTTCAATCAGCTGGTACTTACGGTGGAGCAACAATTAATATGAGCGTGGCTCAAGATGACTTAACTTTTGTGGTATTAGATGATTTTAGTATGACTAAAGATGATGTTCTTAATGTCAATATTAAGGCAAACAGTAAGTATAAATTTTCTTTAACTTCTGCCACTGGTTCAACCAATATTGAGGTTAGTATCATATGAGTAATTTAGTTATAAGACCAGGTGCTGGAGGCGTTACTCCAGATGAAGTTAATCAAATCATTAATTCGTTAAAAGGAATTGCAAATGGAATTGCCTCTTTAGATGGAACAGCAAAGGTTCCAGTGGAGCAGTTACCAGTAAGTTTTGTTGATTTAAAAGGTGTTTGGGATGCAGCTACGAATACTCCAACTTTGGCAAGTGGTGTTGGAACAAATGGTGATATGTATTATGTTAATGTTGCTGGATCAACTAATTTAGATGGAATAACGGATTGGAAAGTTGGAGATTTTGCTTTATTTGTTGGAGGTGCTGAGAATCGATGGTATCAAATTGACAATGAACTATCACAAGCAGAAGTACTTAACTTTGTTGAAAAAGTAAATTTAGCGACAGGATACACTTTAGCAGGCGGTACTTCTACTAAAACACTTACTGTTTCTGAAGATTCGACAATAGATCAGAATTTAGCTACTACGGCAAGCCCGACACATGCTGACCTTACTTTAACAAATCAACAAAATCATACTTTATTGTCATCAAATGGAAGCGGACAAATTATAGGTGCCACTTTAACAGATGCAAATGTTTTTATTGGTGATGTATCTAATGATCCTGTTTCAAGAACCATTAGTGGAGATGCAACACTATCAAATACAGGTGTTTTAACGGTTAATCAAGCTTCTGATACTGTGGCAGGTAAAGTTGAGTTGGCGACTAGTGCTGAAACCGTTACGGGTACAGATACAACAAAAGCAACTACCCCCGCAGGCGTAAAAGCCGCTATTGATCCATTATTTTCTTTCAACAGGCAGATATATTGGGATGGTACGGATAACCCAAATTCCTCTGTTTGGTCTGTGGCTGGCACACTTGGCGGAACTGCCGCATATAATGCGACTGATGACTATGTTAGGCTTACCCCAGATGCGGGCGGTCAAAGTGGCACGCTACATTGGGTAAAAGAACAAGGATCGAGATTAAAAATAATATTTGAATTTAGAACAGCGAGACCAAATCCCAGTGCTGACGCTGTTTATTTATTTATAAATTCTACATCTTTACCAGATAATGAAGATAGTTCTACTGGAGGATATTTACTAGCCTTTGATGAGTGGCAAAATGAAGTACAATTACAATATGATGGAAGTAGTGTTGCGACGCTATCACTATCAGGATCGGTATGGGCAGATGATATATGGCATAGAGCAGAATTTGAAATAAATTACAATAATATATCCGTCGCATTAGATGGTACAATTATTTTAGAGCATAAAGATATAAATGGCCGTAATGTCAGTGGCAATTTAATAGGTATTGGAGCTAGAAATGGAGGGGCGGGTAATTTACATGATGTCCGTAGAGTAGAAGTTTACACTGATGATACAGGAATATATCAAAATGCTAATTTTGACAAAATATACGCGCCTAAACCATTTGAAGACGATCATATAATATCTAAATTGGTAGACACTCCATTTGGTGGAATAGGTCACTATGAGAATATGCTGACTTGGTCGGAAGCGTTAGACAATTCTAACTGGGTTAAACAATCTAATGTCACTGCCACTTATAATAACGACACTGCACCTAATGGCGAAAATACGGCCGATACTGTGGAGTGGACAAGCGCAGGATTAGGTATCCGCCAATCAAGTATAGGTGTCAGTAATGGCCAAACATACACATTTTCGGTATGGGGGAAAATAAAAGCTGGCACAAATAATGAGATAAGTATTGATATTGGCGATGGCGCAGCTAAATCAATATTTTTAACATCTAAAATGGAGAGGCATTTTGTAACATTGACTGCTGGATCATCTGATTGGATTGATATTACCCATAATGAAACAAGTACTTTTGCATTTTGGGGTTGGCAATTATCAGAAGGGAGTGACAAAAACGTATACGTACAGACTGGTGGAATATCTACTAGTGACAATCAAGGTTGCGCTATAAATGGTAAGTTGAATATCCAAGACGGTGGAATTGTTATCGATGCGATCCCTACTGGCGCCACAAGGTCTATTATTTTTAGCGAAGAAACTAATTCACAAGTTCTGACGATAGAATATGCGGCGAGTGCGTCCGAAAATAATAAAATATTTGGTGACAAACCTATTTTAGTTGATACATTAGTACGTAATTCCACCACTTTTTCATCTAGCACAAATACAAACGCACTTCAAAATCCGTCTATCATAAGATGCACTGATACGTCTTCCGCGAGAACGCTGACAGTATCATCTTCTACTATTCAGCTAGGCAAATTTAGCGAGGTATTTGAATTTATTGTTAAGGATGAATCAGGTGGAGCAGGTACAAACAATATCACAATTGATACCGAAGGTTCAGAAACAATAGACGGTGCTACTTCTGTAGTAATATCTGTAAATTATGGCGCTGTTAGATTGTATAGTGATGGGTCTAATTTGTTCACTGTATAGATGTGTAATATGAGGGTTAGTTTATATGATTCGGAAAAGCAGATTTACATTGTGGCAGGATATTTTAATAAAAATTATTGAAGGGGTATTTTTAACTATGAGTATGTACGTGACAAAAAGAATGAATATTTACATTGCGTTTGCGATGTTGATGATGATATCAATTATAAGCTGGACAGTATTTATGATAAAGGATTGGGTTAATTATACTTTTTTTGAAGTATTAAACTCGAGTATAACAAACACCCCATTAGCCGTATTATCGATATTGACTATTATTTCATTTAAAATTAAAGAGCTAAGAAAATATAGATTTACTATCACATTTTTATTTTTGTTATATACATTTGGAAATGGCACTTATTTTTTGATTGTTGATTTGATGAATAGCGCAAATTACTCAAATAATATTATATCAATGTGGGCATTTATCACTGATGTAGTTATGGCTCTTGGGGGAATGTTTCTATTGCTATTAATATTAGATGACAGAGATGTGGAGAATAAAAATGGGGTTCATAATTGATCTGTTAACCAATATAAAAGACGGTTTTTTAAAGAAGTCATTATATTTCGTTCTAACTGGAATAATAGCAGTCATAACCTATTTTACGGCTTATAATAGTGGCTCTAATCATGCCAAATATCAATGTTTATATGAATCGAATAAGCTTAATACAAAAATAGAAAAGGAAATGCATGAGTACAGGATAAGTTTGGATAAAATTTATCAGGAGAGGGTAGATGAAATTAAATCAAATCATAATAGTAATATTCATGACAAGCATTAGTGGTTGCGCCAAATATCCTGCCAATATTATTAACCCAATATTGATACCAAATAATGTTTTAACTAGAACAAAAACTGAAAACATCAACACATCGCAACAAGCTTTAGAAATATGTAATGCTAAGATAGATTACATCAACAATTACATACATAAATATAATTCGCTTATATTTGAATCAATCCACCAGTAGGTAACTTAAATGATGAGTGATGAATATTTTAAAAGATAGTTATTCGTCTTTATTTCGACCTCTGATGTGAGCTAGAACAATAGTTCCTAGAGCTCCAAGACCTATTCCTGATCCTGTCCATGGTTGATCATGGTAAATCAAATATGATGATGCAATTATTCCAGTCATACCAATAATAAATGCAAAAAACTGTCCTATAATAGCTTCTTTATTTCTAGCTTTTTGAGCAATTTCATACACGTGCGCTTTCTTTTGTTCGATTTTGATAAGCTCATTTTGGCTGTTATGTCTGAAATCTTGTTCTTTCCTCATTTATTCAAAAAAGAAATTTGCAGCATTAGGGTACATATCAACATATTTTTGCATATGCTCTGGATGTGGTAAAGGTGCTTGATATGTTTCTTGAATTTCTATCTGATGCTTATGGTTTTTATTGCTCATATTTATTCTTAAGTTTATTCAGAGCGTTATCGTAATCCAACCTTATATTCTGCGCATCTTTACGTAGGTTTTCAATATCTTTATTTTTACCATATAAATCACTAATAGTTATTTTTGACTCGATTTTGTCAGAAAAATTTGGAATATTTTGTCTTAGAGAAAATGCCGAAGAGTTTAAATATAATTTCATTTTATTTGATTCCATTTTTCTATTTTCACCTTACCTATAGCATTGCTAAAATCAATTTCAAGTGCATTTCTATCACGTTTAATTTGCTCTTCAAATGAATCAAGCGCCCCATATTTTTTAGCGTATTTATGGGTATCAATATCAATATTTACATGATATAACATTATGTTGCATTTTCAAAATTTTGTGTCTTTCTATATGGAAAAAATAGGGTGGTATATTTTTCTGTAGAGCCCCATGTGCACCCCAGATCTAATTTTGTAATTTTGAAAAGCTCCAAGGAATCCTTGTGTTATATGGCTGGGCTGGCAGGATTCGAACCTGCGCATGACGGGATCAAAACCCGTTGCCTTACCGCTTGGCGACAGCCCAGTGTTATCGGTTGTAACCCCAGTGTTTATGCTGGATCACATCTCTCGACAGGTGCAAAGTTTAATGTTTTTACTATCCAACTGTCAACACCTTTTTCTAATTTTTTCTGATTTATCAAAAGCTTGTCAAAATCTGTACTTAAAAGATAAAAACAGGCGCCAGTTCCAGTCAATTTAAAGGATGCTTTATCTGGAAGTGTGGATAGTAAATGGCGAACTTCTGGGTGCAGTATATTGATTACAGGTAAAAAGACATTTTCTAAGTGCTCAGGGTCTTTTATATCATGCGCTGATAATGAGGGCTTATTCTTTACTAATAGTGGATGGGAGAAAATTTCTTTAGTATTGGCATGAAAAGGGGGCTTTATAATTAGCGCATATTGCTCTTTATATGGTTTTTTCGTCAACTTTTCACCAATACCTTCTGCCCATGCAGCATGTTGATAGAGAAAAATAGGGACATCAGCACCGAGCGTGACACCAATTTCCATTAATTGATCAAGTGTCAGTTGGCACTGCCAAATTTCATTTAATGCAATCAATGTTGTTGCCGCATTTGAGCTTCCGCCGCCAAGTCCTGCGCCCATTGGGATACGCTTTGTTAAATTGACTTCAATTGCCTGTGGGTTACTGCCATATTCTAAAAGTGACAAGGCAGCTTTATAAATAAGATTATCTTCAAGTGTTCCAATGGTAATATTGCTCTTTAGATTCAGAAGATTATGATGCTTGATGGGCTCGAAAGAAAGTGTATCTTTCAAATCAACAAATTGAAACCAACTTTGAAGATTATGATAACCATCATCACGCTTTCCAGTGATATGCAAAAACAAGTTGATTTTAGCATAAGAGAAATAAGAGTACGTTTTATTGGTGATTATTTGATAGTCCATGATGAAATAATAAGGGTTACTTTAATATCATTGCGTGTAAAGATGATTTTTTGTGGTAGAGGGTAAGTGCTCATAAAAAGCGCATAGTTTTGATAGCTAATTTTCCAGTGTGATTGTGAAAGCGTTTTGATGAGTCCCAAGTTATTTAAGGTGTATTTATGTGGAACCTTAGGGACATATAGCCCACGCGCCCAGTAGTACATGCCTTTAATGGGGATTGCCCATCCCAGCTGTTGACGCATTAAACTTTCAGCTGTGGTTGCTGTGATTTTATCACCTTTAGAAGTAGTCATGATTACCTTGCTAGCAGAGCCTTCAAACGTTGTGCTACCAATACCAAGTGGGCCATAGACATTAAGGAAATAATTGTTTAGTCCTTCTTGTTTCCATATATAGTTAGCAGAGTGGCCTTTTCCATCGATAATAATTCCAATCACGCCTGTTGCTTGCCAGTGATCAATATTAGCTAGCTTCTTTTGATATGCCTCCCAAGCGACTTTAGGTGCCTTGGTGTCAGGTACAGGTGAGTGATTAACAGTGGCACATCCTGAAAATAAAATAACAAAGAATAAAAGTGCTATTTGCCACATGAATCTTCTTGCTTTTAAATTACTATTAATATCCATAAGTCCTTGCATCATTGATATGTTCGTTTTTAACTTCATTATAGTTCATGGCATTTTGTAAAATGTAACTTTTTTCCTCTTCGGTTAACGCACGAATGCGTTTTGCTGGAGAGCCAACATATAAATAACCTGATTCCAGTTTCTTTTTGGGTGCAACCACAGAGCCAGCTCCAACAATCACATCATCCTCAATTACTGCGCCATCGAGAATAATGGCACCCATTCCAATGAGACACCGGCTACCAATATGACAGCCATGAATAATAGCGCCATGCCCTACGGTAACATTCTCGCCAATAACAACATCAAATCCAGTACCGTTTTTGTCAAAAAACTGTGTTGTATGGATTACACTATTATCCTGAATATTGGTATTTTGCCCAATTCTAATAGGTAGAAGATCGCCTCTTATGCTTACATTTGGCCAGATGGATACATCTTTTGATAGGGTAACATCGCCTGTTACAGTTGCCATGGAGTCGATAAAAACGCCATCAGAAAGTGTTGGTGAAATGTTATTAAATATTCGAACTGGCATCGCGCTGGTATTGCTTTTTACATCCATGTTGGCAATATAACATGCTAGAGAGTGATTCCCAAGGAGGTTGTGATGCAAGTTAGTGTTATTGGTATGGGTGCAATTGGTGGAATGATTGCAGCAAGATTGCAAATGAGTGGCGCTCATACTGAAATTGTAGTGAAACCAAGTAATTGCTTATATAAAAAAAGAACCTTAACTTTACATGAAAAAAACAAAAAGTCGGTAGTTGAATTTGAGCATGTATTGACAGATATAAGTAAACTCACAGGGGAGGTTGTTTTTATTTGCACAAAATCAACGGCAAATAAGCTCTTATTTCCACAGTTGTCCAGCCTTAAAAATAAAACTTTTGTGATTGTTCAAAATGGCATTGGAGAGGAGGAGAGACTTGCAGAGGATTTAGGTGACTCAAATAGTATTTATGGTGGGGCGACACGAATAAAAGTGACAAAGTGTGATGATAATGTAACTGTTCATAATGATTTAAATGATTTTATTTACGGGCCGCTTGGTTCGAAAAAGGCAGTCAATAAAAAGCTAAGCGACATCTTGGCACTTATTTTTACAGATGTGCAATTGTGCCCAAATCTATTTCAAGCGCGCTTTCCAAAGCTTGTTATTAGTGCAGCGATGAATGGGTTAAATGTATTATATAATAAGGACTTATACATATTATCACTCGATAATTCTTTTAAAGACAAAGTGCTTTTGCTTGAAAAAGAAGTGCTCAGGATCGCACAAGCGTATAAAGTGGATATTAAGCCATTTATGGCGGAAGTTATCTTGCCAAAGCTGTCACTTCCTCACTATAAAGGCGTGAACTTAAGCATGCAGGATGACTATCTGGCAGGCAAAAAGATGGAGCTCGAAAGTATTTATGGCAATTTACTTCAACTTGCAAGCAGTAAAAATATAGATGTGCCTGAATTAAGTGCTTTATATCAGAAACTTAATTTGCTCGAGGGAAACGAGACAGTATATGAAAGGGGT
Organism: Fangia hongkongensis FSC776 = DSM 21703; assembly: GCF_000379445.1. Lineage (GTDB taxonomy): Bacteria > Pseudomonadota > Gammaproteobacteria > Francisellales > Francisellaceae > Fangia > Fangia hongkongensis. The sequence continues at coordinate 51,268 of NZ_KB902270.1, read as the reverse complement.
AATGCATGATAAAAGTCTCTGAGTCTATTGAGCTCAAGGCGCTCTTGCTAACAGATAGTGAAATGATACATCAAGTAAAAGAGCAAAATAGAGCGCATTTGGCGCCGTGGCATGACTGGGCGACAAAAAAAGAGTGTTTACAAGATACACAAAATTTTATCATTTCAACGCAAAAAGAAGCTGCTGAAGGCATTTCTTTAAGCTTGGGAGTATTTTATCAGGATCAGTTTATTGGCATGCTTGGATTTAATAAGCTTGATGCTACCATGAAGCAAGCTGAAATGGGCTATTGGTTGGCAGAGAAATACACGCAAAAAGGGATTATGACAACCTCTGCCAAAGCACTGATAAAATATGGCATTGATGTCTTAGAGATAAGACGTTTTTCAATAGACTGCGCCGTGCATAATATAAAAAGTCAAAAAGTGGCAGAGCGCTTAGGGTTTTGCTATGAGGCGTTTTTGCCTAAGAATGAAAAAGTAGGCGAGATGTACTTTGATCATAAACGCTATATTTTTGAGGTAAAACAAAATATGACTGATCTTATGTGATTACTGGCAAATAGACTTTGACAGCCCGTTTCTTTCCTTGAATAATATGATCACAAAATGCCTACAAAGGAAGATGCCAAAGAAATGATTGTTCTGTCGGGTGATGTTGGTGGTACAAATACAAGATTGCAACTCACGAAAAATGTAAATGGGGTTACTGAAGCGATTGTTGTTAAGAAATACTTAGCGGCTGAATATAAAAGTCTCTCTGATGTCATCAGACGATTTTTAAAAGAAGCAAAATTGGGCAAAGAGGAGATTAAAGCGGCATCATTAGCTGTAGCGGGTCCTGTCAAAAATGGTGCTATCGAATTTACGAATCTTCCGTGGGCAATTACAGAAAAAGAATTGGCTGAAGTATTATCCTTGCCACTTGAGAAGGTAAAGCTTATCAATGATTTTGCGTCAATTGGTTATGGGCTTGAGAGTTTGAAAACATCTGAACTCGTTTGTTTGCAACAGGCACCGATTGATGAAAATGCACCGATTGTGATGGTGGGCGCGGGAACTGGGCTTGGCATGGGGGTGGTCACCAAAGTGGATGGTGTGACACACGTTTATCCTTCAGAAGGTGGACATCAGGACTTTGCGCCTGTGAATGATGAGCAGATCGAGTTATTTCAATTTCTAAAAAAGAAACTTCATAGAGTTTCTATTGAACGCATCTGTTGTGGCCCTGGCTTGGTTAATATCTATCATTATGTTGTTGCGAATCCTTTATACAATCAACCAGAATCACCAGAGCTTAGACGCGATATGCACAGAGGCTTAGATCAAGCGCAACTTATTACAAAGTATGCTATTGAGAAAGGAGATCCTATGGCATTAAGAGCACTTGATATCTTTATTAGCGTCTATGGTGCTGTGGCTGGAAATATGGCACTTGCAACATTACCAAGGCAGGGCTTATATATTGTCGGTGGTATTGCACCTAAATTAATTGATCAAATTAAAGATGGACGCTTTATTAATATGTTTAATGATAAAGGTAGAATGTCAGGTTTAATGAAAGAAATTCCAGTATATGTTGTTATGAACACCGATGCTGGATTAAATGGCGCTGCAAAATATGCTGAAATGTTGTGCAAAAAATAATCTTTATGTTTTGCCAAATATCGTATATGATGGAGCTGGACGTTGGATTTAACACTATTTAGAAGTATAATACCCCATATGATTTAGGGGAGGGCTAGTAAAATATGAGTAACACGAAAAAGCAACCGATCGATTTAAAAAGCGTATTGGTTCTTACACTAACACCTATTGCGGCAGTGATTTTCATTCCGTATTATGCAATTACTTATGGTTTTTCATTGGCAGACTGGTTATGGTTTGCCTTTTTTATGATGGCAACGGGTCTTTCGATTACAGCAGGTTATCACCGCCTGTGGTCACACCGTGCCTATAAAGCAAATGCGGTGTTAAAAATATTTTTTATGCTATTTGGTGCTGGAGCATTACAAAACAGCATTATTAAATGGTCTTCAGATCATCGTAAGCATCACCGCTTTGTTGATGATAAAGAAATGGATCCTTATGCAGCAACTAAGGGCTTTTGGTATAGCCACTTTGGTTGGATGTTAAGAGAACTGCCAAAAAAAGTCGCTAAAGTAGAAAACGTTGCCGATTTGCAAAAAGATAAAATTGTCGCATTTCAAGATAAATACTACGTGCCACTGGCTATTTTTATGTGTGCGATATTACCGATGTTAATCGGTGCAACTTATGGCAGTATCGGTGGATGTTTATTATTGGCAGGTTTGTTAAGACTTGTGCTAAATCATCATTTTACCTTCTTTATCAACTCTCTGGCGCACATTTGGGGTAAGCAGCGTTATTCAGATGAAACCACAGCGCGTGATAATCCTTTGTTATCTTTGGTAACCTATGGTGAGGGGTATCATAACTTCCATCACAAATATGCTGGTGATTATAGAAATGGGGTAAAGTGGTATGATTTTGACCCATCTAAATGGGTAATTTACTTATCTTCTAAAATTGGCTGGGCTTATGATTTAAAGACAACGCCAAAACCTGTCATTGAAGCAGCAAAAGCCTCTATGCAGTTAAAACATACTCAGGATAAATTGAATAAGAAGAAATCGGATAATCGTTATATTGAGACTATTATGGATTTTGAAACACGCTTAGAGCTTCAATACAAAACCTTATTTGAAAGCATTAAAGCATGGGCAAAAGCCAAGCAAGAGCATTTAAAAGCGCAAAAAGAGAAGCAATCAGCTAGCCATTTAAGTCAGCTAAAAGCGCATTACAAATCTTTAAAGCGTAAATTTAAAGCTGAAAAGAAAATTTGGCGTGCTGTCTCAAGTTCATCTTCTAATTTAACGCAAACGACTTCAAAAGCAGCCTAGAATAAGCATATCGAGTTAAGCAATCAGCTGAGATGGAAAGTGTTTTCTGATTGATGTAAAGCAGTTATAAGCGTTTTTGTAAACGCTGATGCAATCCTTTGATAATCTTATCTTTTTCATCTCTTAATGCTCCATGCGCATCTTTTGTATTTTTCCATACATGACAATTTTGAATGGATTTTGCCATTTCAAGTGAGTAGTCATAATCAACATAAAAATCATTTTTATAGACAACAGCAATAACAGGCACGGGATTTTTTTCGAGCTTTTTGAGGTCAAATAAGGCGGGCCAGTGATGCTGAGCGAGCGCTTCAGCTGTAAAACTATAGGGAGCTAAAAGCGCATAGTCACTGAAAGTGGATTGACGAATATTCTCACCATAAAAGTAAGGAATACCCTTGCCATTAAAATGCTGACTGTCCTTCATGAGCTTTTCACTTGCCCAAGCACTTTTAGCTTGATGGCAATAAATTGACTCATGTAAAAGTGCGTAGATTGGATTTTCTTGATAAGGCAGTAGATCGCAGATGGATTTAACAAAACGCCAGCTTAAGCTGTTTTGAGCATCATCATAAAAAGGGCTATCTAATAGCGTTTCAAGTTTATAAAAACCATCTTTGCTCCCAAGTAAATAACCAACGTTTAAAAACCGCTCAAGGCTTAGTATGCCACCATCAGGAAGCTTGTAAGGAGCTTTTGTTAAAATCTCACCTATGCGCTTTATATTGTGTTTGGTTTTTATGGAGGCGTGTTGATAAAATGCTTTATTCACTTTAATGGTATTGGCTAGTAGCTTTTTATAGATATCAAGCGTGTCATAGTGAGAAAGTGGTGGTAAACCTCCAGCGATCATTACACCTTTTAGCGCCTCTGGGTAGTAAGATAAATAACTAAGTGCGCTAAAGCCGCCATAGCTTTGCCCTAATACAAACCAGGGCTTGTTATTGAACTTTTCTCTTCTGAGTGACTCACAGTCATGAATGATATTATCAGCGCGAAAGTGAGTTAAGTACTCTGCAAAGTCGTGAGTGCTTCGATTTTGGATACTATCGATTGGCGTACTTTTGCCTGTCCCTCGAGCATCAAAAAGAACAACTCGATAATGCTGAAGGGCATATTGAATCCACGGCATATTTTTATAATCACGCACAGACTCAAACCCGGGGCCTCCCTGCAAATATAAAAGCACATCATTGGTGTTGATATCTTTTCGGTACAGCTCTTTGGCATAAACTGAAATGGTGGCTGTGTTTTTAGATTGGTAATTAAGTGGCACGGTGATCGTGTGATCAACACTAATAATATCTGGCATCTCTATATTTAGTTATAAAAGCACATGATATTAGTTTCTCGCTTTTAAGATTATTGTCAATCACAGGCGGGCATTTTAATAATTATTTTGAGGTATTTTAGGCATCCTTTGTTCTTAAGCTCAAAATGATGAGTGATTGAGGTATCACATTTAATTAGAGTTATGTTATAGTACACACTCAATGTTGTTTCAACTCATTGAACGAGGTTAGAATGAAATTTCCTTACTTGAATTCATCAGTACATCCAGTCTCCCATAAATTAGCGCAATATACCTGTGATAAAAAGAGCAATTTGGCTGTATCAGCGGATGTTACCACCGCAAAAGAGCTGCTTGCTTTGGCAGAGTCAGTTGCTGATCATATCGTTATTTTAAAGACGCATATTGATATCATCACCGATTTCACACCTGATTTAACTGAAAAATTAAGAGCACTTGCTGATAATGCTGGTTTTTTGATCTTTGAAGATAGAAAGTTTGCGGATATTGGTAATACGGTTATGCATCAAGTGCGAGATGGTGTGTATCAAATCAGTCGTTGGGCGGATATTATCAACGCACATCTTTTACCGGGGAAAGGCATTATCGATGGCTTAAAGGCAGGATGTCAGGGGCGTGAAATAGGGCTTTTACTATTAGCGCAAATGAGTAGTAAGAATAATCTTTTTAGTGATAGCTATACAAAAGAGACCGTCCGCACAGCTGAAATCAATAAAGATTTTGTCATGGGCTTTATTGCTCAGGAGAAACTGAGTGATGATGAGGATCTGATTACGATGACCCCCGGTGTAAATATGGCGAAAAAGGGCGATAATCTTGGGCAGAATTATCATACTCCACAGCAGGTTATTCAAGATAATGGCAGTGATATTGTTATTGTAGGCAGGGGTATTTATGCAAGTGATGATCCCAAAAGTGCAGCGCTTAGCTATCAGCAGGCAGCTTGGTCAGCATTAGAAGTTAGAAATGCTTGATGAGCTGGCTGAATATCCATTAGTAGATTGTAATTCTCTATATAAAAATCACCTGCTAGGTGAAGCTGTTGTTCTTGAAGTGACATTGAAGTCAGTGAACTTCGCCACAAAATTAAATTCTCAATCAGGTAGTACTTCGGGGCATAAATATTTTGATATAGAAAAGTTCAGTCGACAGGATTTGCCTTTCCCATTGCCACATATGATGGTTAATCAAATTTGCTTTGAAAATTTAATGATGGCAAATAATATAAGTCATGACCAGATAGTTATTCTCTATGAGCCACAAGGCACCTATGCAAGCCCAAGAGCATGGTGGATGCTAAAGTCTATGGGACACAAAAAAGTCTTTATTCTAACTGATAACTTATCTGAGTGCGTGGAAAGGGGTGACTTTGTGATTAGGTCCTCTGGCCGTGAAAATAGTAGGTATACTGCTCAGTATAATAGTCGCTTTTTTTGTAATATGGATTTCATTAAAGAGGCATTAAGCTCACCTTGGAAGTATCAAATAGTGGATGCACGCTCTAAAAGACGGTTTGAAGGTGAGGAAAAAGAGCCTAGAGAAGGACTTTTAGGAGGGCATATACCTTATGCAATTAATCTGCCATTTACTACGTTACTTTCAAATGGACAGTATGTCAGCCTTGAGAGGATCAAACAATATTTTAAAGAGTTAAAATTAGACTCCGGTAAACACATTATTTTCACATGTGGCTCTGGTGTCACTGCATGCATTTTAGCGCTTGCAGCTTATATGATCGGTTATAAAAATCTTTCTGTATATGATGGTTCTTGGAGTGAGTGGGGGCTAAAAGAGCTCAATAATCCAATTGAAACTGGACCTTCAAAGTTAACAATAAATACGATGTAATTAAAAATGGTGTTGATTTTTTTATGATCTATTATCGCACATTATATTGAGAGAAAAGCCATATTGTTTTAAGCATATAATGTGTTTAAATACGCAAGCAAAGTTAGGAAGGTCTAAACACTAAACAAAGTAAATAGGAGATAAAATGTCAAACGTTTATAAGAGAAGCTATTTTTGGAGCGCGTTGGTTTTAGTTTTAGTGATGATGTTTTCGATCACGCATGTATATGCTGGAGAAGATGAGCAAAAGTCTACTCCAATCACTATTTCTGATGTTGAAAAGGCGCAATCTGAATGGGCTAAAGGGATTGTCTCTATTGGTAAAGCCTATCAAGATCACAAAGATTATAAAGAGGTGACGGTCGAGTTAATTGAAAAGTTATATGCCTATAACTATGAGCATGGCGTTGTGTTGTTTAAGCCAACAAAAGCGGCTGAAGTACCATTTAGACCAACTAAAGCCTCTGCATTATCTTATTTTATTGGTGGAAATAAAAACTTTAAAGAGGATAAAGGCTTTGCGCTACAGCCATGGACTAAAGTGGTTTTCCACAATAGTGAAATGTACTTTCACAATGATTTAGCCATTGCTATGGGTGAGTATGACTTTACAGATACGAAAGGGAAAGTAACCACGGTTGAGTATACTTTTGGGTATGTTAAAGACCCTAAAACAGGCGCACTAAAAATTGTGTTACATCACTCATCGTTACCGTTTAGCGGTTAAAAAACTAAATATTGTCGGATTGATTTTAAGTTTTGTTATGACAATAACAAGCAAATAGATATTCCAATACATCATGGCAATAACCGAGGCGATGGCAACGCCGTAAGCTTGGTAGAAGGGAATTAGGATAATGCCAAGGATGATGTTAATCATCAGTGCAACATAAAATACACGGCAAGTGGTTTTTTCAAAGCCAGACATATTCAAAATAGTAAATACACTGCCACATAAGACATTAATAATCTGGCCAATCATCAGCACACAAAAGAGATAATATGCTGCTGTATAAGCCTCGCCATATAATAGTGTAATCCAATAACCTGAGCTTATCAGGGCAATGATAACAATTGCTGAGAGAGAGACAATAATGCGTGTGTAGCTTGTTATTTTATGCTGAAACTTCTCATGTGATAAGTATTTATAATCATTAGCAACTTGCGAGAGAATATTTGAGCTAACAGCATTTAACACAAAAACAACCAGCGCACTTAACTGAAGTGCAACCGCATAATAGGCAATATTTTCATTGGTAGAGAAGAACTTCAAAAGCACAATATCAACTTGCGCGAGCAATAAATTCCCCCATTTTAACAGCATAAAGGAGAGGTTGCTTCCCTTCGGCTTTAACGAGTGAAGCCCATGTTTAAAACTCATTTTTCCCCACAGGATGAGCATATAAACACTAATACTAATAAACATTAAACAAACAAGTATCTCTGGTGCATGTAGTCCATAACTAAAGAAAACAACAATAATAGCCAGCATGATAATCCGCATAAAAAACTGGATTAAGTTTGCATAGACCACTTTTCTGTTGGCAATGAAAAACGATTGCAGCAAATTGGCAATAAAAAAAGGAATCACAAATAAAAAGGCAAATACTTCAATCCAATTAGGTGTTTGATTCATTAAAATAAAATAAAGTGCGGTGAGAATAAGTGCGATGCATATCATTAAAAGGCCTTTTTTAAAAAACCAGTTTTGAATGCAAAATATCTCATGTGATCTTTTTGACCCTGTGTTCTCTGACCAGCCCCAGCTGCGAGCCAAAATACCATCGGCGCCAAGTGTTGCGATGACAGCAATAATGGTGGCAGCGGTAACACCAAACATATACTGACCATATTGTGACACTTCAAAATAGCGTGCCAATAAAATGGCAGAAAAAAAAGCAGTCAGCTGGCCAAGACCTTGTACGAACATGGTGAGTATTGATTTAATGAGTATGTCATTAGCGAGTAGTTTTTTAATCATAGGAGTGTAAACCTTGATGCTTATATGCAACGTTTTGGTTTTGGGAGGCCTGCAATTTTTGCCGCTTGCACAGCAGGGGATACAGGGAAAAGCTGCTGCAAATATAAGCTATTACCAAGGGCTGCGCCATGCTTTTCTTTGAGTGATTTAACAAGAATACGTATTGCAGGTGATTTTTGCTCTTTTTGATAATATTCACGTAGAAAATAAATAATTTTCCAATGCGCTTCAGTTAGTTCAATGGCCTCATCTTTGGCAATTTCATTCGCAATAGTTTGGTCCCAATCTAAATAGTTTGTTAAAAAACCATCTTGATTGGTGATATCTTTTAAAGTTCGGTGCATCTTATCTATAGATCATTAGCTGATATAGCTATAGTATACTAATCACAACGTATTTTGCAGTTTTTCTGACGTTTAATCTGACGCTTTTGAGGCTTTAAGTTTTGGCGAATATCATCTAGTGCTGTTATGATAGCGAGTTTACATTAGAGATGATTTATCCGTAAAAAGGAGATAAGTGTGATTAAAATTGCGGGGCGACATAAGTCAGTTCCAAGGGAGCTTAAAAGAGCATTAACGCATTACCTAGCAAGTGATACAAAGGTTGTTATGAATGATATATGCTCTTGTCGCCATGCTTATGCATCTGGCTATTTAAAAGTTATTCATGAGGATGGACTCAGAGTAAAACTTCGAGGTTATTATGGCAGTGGTATCGTGAACTTTTTTGTCATATTTTCAACTGATGAGGCAAAGAATTCAGCTATTTCTAAGATCAAGGGTGCTTTTGATTAAATGAATATGAGCGCCATGCAATCATTTACAATGTGAGATAAGAGAAAAGGTAAATCATTCTCTGTTGAACTATAGAGAGGGAGGGAGTGTAAGGGAGTGTTTCAACAGAGAATTGGTTTCTCTATCAGGAGAGAGAAGGGGAGAGAGGGAAGTGTAGAAAATCCTGATAGAGATTTGGCTTATGCAAAGCGCATAAATTACTTGTACATAAAGTAAGTTGTATTACGATCACCGTCTTCAACTTTGTGTTGTCGGACATAGTCAACGTATAAATCAAATAGCTTCATCATCATGCTCCTTGTTTATTATGTGCTTAACAAGTGTTGTTGGTATGATCTAATGGTAACAAGGGAAAAAATAAAAAGCTGTTTCAAGTGCGTAACAATGCGTAACAGTATTGATACATATAGCTATTTAATGTTGTTTAAAGATTTAAGTTGCTTGCTATTGGTGATTTCAACAAAGGGTGTTGTTGGATAAGTTTTCTTATACTGCTTAATTTTATCTTGTACGCGGTTTTCAAAATGCCACATGTATTTAATCAATTTAAAACGCAGTTTCTCTGGACAATTATTCGCACGATCATCAATATGCTTTGATTTTATCAATAAACGTTTTATTAATCGGTATAAACAAATAAATTTGTTGAAGTTAAAATACAATACCAAATCAGCTGCCTGCCAACGTAGCTCTAAGCTTCCAAGGCTATTGCCATCAATAATCCATGTTTTGCTATTGATGATCTGCATCTGTATTTGCATAAATTCCTCAGTGTCACGCTCAGCCCAATTTGATACAAAAAAGAATTTATCTAAGTGATATAAAGGGGTTCCGGTACGAAGTGAAAGCTGATGTGCAAAGGTTGATTTGCCACTTCCGGGTCTACCAAATATTATGATTCGTTTAAATTCTCCATTCATGCTTTTTTCCAACAGATAACTGAGTACAGGTGAGTGTAACTTAGCATTAATTCTAGGTTAAATAACAAAAAGTGCGACAGCTGAAGCGTATTTTGCTTTAGGAGATATTGACAAAGCTGATTAGTATTTGAGCCAAATAGATTTTGAGTTAAATAATTCTCATTAGTCTGTTTTATAAATGAATTCCCTAAAAACGATGAGGTTATAGAGGGAGTGATTAAATTAGATAGGAAATTAGGAGATTGAAATGAAAAAGCAACTACTTGCTCGTACTATGCTTTTAGCAGGGGTTTCCCTAGGTTGTGGCAATGCAATGGCTGTAGGAGAGATAAATGATATTCATAAGAGAAATATTGATAAATACCTATTTGCTAAAAAGCCACTTACAATTAGTGAAACAGTTTTTGTTGGTGACCCGCTTTATCCAGATGGAACAGTGGCGAATCGTCAGTGTCTTTCCAGTGAAGCTGGAGCAGCTGATATGATTGTAGGCAACTATATTGCAAATATTAAAACCTCAGCAGATTCAGATCATACTGATATGTTGGATGAGTTTAATTTAAATAATGATGTTAAGGTCTCTTTTGGCTTATTTAAGGGCCAAGATCAATTTAAATTAACTAAAAAGGTGGAAAAATCAAGCGATCAAATTGTTTATACATTTTATAGTATCGGCAAGAAGACCGTTTCTCTTAAAAACCTTCCTGAATTAAGTGAACTTGGAAAAACAAAAGCACAGGCGCCAGAAGAATTTAAATATGCTTGCGGTACAGAGTATGTCAATGCAATTGATATGGGCGCTTATGTTATTAGTAACATTGCTATTAAGACAGATTCTGCAACGACAACTGATGAGCTAAGTAATCACTTAAAAACGTCTTATGGAAGTTTTGCTGATCTTACCAATGACGTACAAAATTTGGCAAAAACAAATGCTATGCATGTAAGTATATCAGTTGATACTGCGCAATATGGTTTAGATGCCGAAAAAATTGCTAATATTTATGCTAAATATGGCGCAACAGATAATTTAATTAATTGTGGGGTTAGTAATCTTAGTGCATGTAAAAATATTGCCGAAAGTGTTTTAGACTATATGACAAAAGATTTTAAAGATCAGCTCACAAGAATTTCAAAAGCCATGAGTTATGAAGCATTGCAAAGCGCCCAAGCGATTATGATTGGTAAGCCAGCAACAAGGAGTATGGAGACTATTGTTGATGAAGATGTTGGGACACCAAAAGAGTTTTCAGCTGAGGCGCAAAAACTATTTGATGCTTTAAATGATTATATAAAGCTTCAAACCTCCATTGAAAAATTAGCTGAACTTTTACCACCTGGACACAGGTTGGTGTCTGAGGTAAGTGGATTAAAGGATATTACAGATAAGAATATCACTATATTGAGGGGAAAAGTTAATTTATGTTTTGCTGAAGGATTTGAGAATTGTAAAGCAGATTTTTCAAATTTAACGCCATATCCACAAGAGAGTGTGAAAGCTATGGATTTCTTTGCAAAATTGGCGCGGGTGAATATTGCCAACCCATCAGATCCTAGTTCATCTGTATCACATTGGGATGGGATGTCAGGCGACTTAAACCCAGCTTTTCACGGTTATATGCTATGGGATAATGCAGAAAAATCGCTTCTTATTAGCTCTCAAACTGCAGGCGCTTATACCTATAAAGGTGCCATATATGCACAAGGCGATGATAAAGTACTTTGGGGGCATAATTCTGATCTAAGGGGTATGTATTTTGTCCATGATGGCGCAAGCTTATTTTCCTTTGGTAATAGAACCTTTGTATTGACACGAGATAGTTATACATACACGATGAGCATACTGGACTGGGATTCACCAAAAATAGAGCAGTGGGATGATCTAGAAAAGGAAATGAGAAACTATAATTTTGTTGAGTATTTTGGCAGCTCAAGGAAGGGTGATTTTAGAGACTTCTATCCCGGCGTGATGAAGCTGCATTATTATCCACTTAAGTCAAATGTTGATCTTGATAATATCAAAAATATAACAAAGAAATATAAATAGATATCAACAAAGTTCTCAAAGAACATCTAATTCAGGATGTAAGAAGTCAGTCATTCTCTTTGAGTTAAATGATCGTAGGGGTTCATTTACTTTTAGAGAATTACTGATGTCTTGAGGAAAAATTGAATGTTTAACCAACTGAAGAGTTGAAAATTAACATAGGAGAAGATGATGTCTATTCGACAAAAAATAGTCATTGTAATAGTTTCAGTTATGTCATTTCTGTTTGTTGCACATGCAAATAGTGTACTTCCACAAAATATTGTATCGCTTTACAAAACAACATGGCAGCCTGGGCTTTCAGATAGCCATGTCAACCTTGCCTTGAGTGCTTTTGCGGGAGTTAAGGGCACAGAAATTGGTCAAGAGTCTGGAGGGGATAATTTAAATCCTAATTTTGATTGGTTCTCAAATCAGATTGAAGGTGCTACTAATATTTTATCTCTGGGAGGCTCTAATGAAAGACTATTTACTCCAGATATGGATAATGTAGAGATTGTAGCTAGAAATATTGTAGAGTATGTTCGTAGATACAATTTTGATGGTGTAGATTTTGATCTAGAATATGGGGCAGGAAGAAAAGCTAATACAACTTTGCCTAAATTAATTCTAGCGATTAGAAAACTAGATCCAAATATGATTATTATGGCAGCACCTCAAACCTATAATGGTATTGTTTGGGGCGCTAGTGGATTAACAAGTTTTGAGCCTTTATTGAAAGAAGGAGCATGTGGTGATCGAGATTGTTTTGACGCAGTATGGTTGCAAAATTATAACAATAGTCATGACAATGACTTTCAATATGGGTGGGATCAAGTCGAAAAAGCTTTAACAAATGTAAATAACCAAAATTTACAAACTAAATTTATTATAGGCTCTAACACGCCTTTGAATCCATCTCAAATAATTATGCCAAAAAAGCAAAAATATAGTAAAAACTTTGGAGGGTTTGGAGTTTGGCCAACACTTAATCAGATTGATAATATGCGTGATATATTGCAAGCTTTTGCTAATGCGTTCTCTGATAGAAGCCTTTAGTAGTTAAATAATTGTGGAATGTATAAGGTTTTATATGTATTTACTGGAGCTTAGCTTTAATCGCTGATATAAGTTGCTCTAAGATTTTCTGATTTTTCTCTGGAAGATTAGTTTTGCTATAAATATATAAGCTCTCACCCATTAGTCTGATATGCGGCAGAATTGGAATAAAATCATCCAAAAGAAAGGCCTTTAGGTAGATTGGTGCAACAACAATAGCATCAGAGAGTCTAGAAATCTGGAGATTAACAAGTAAAGAGTCACTTGAAATTGAAGGTTGTATTTCAAAGGCGTAGTTTTTGGTCTCACCTTGTAAGATAAATTCCATGGTGGTTATTTGCTTATCATTTAGGATTTCATGTTGAGCGAGTGTTTTGATGGAAATATCGCGGTATTTTTCAGCAAAGTTTTGATGTACATAAAATGCAGATGATAAGTTAGCGTTACTATAGTTTAACTTCCACTCCCAAGGGTCAATATAATGAATAGGAGTAAGGCTGAATATGCAGTCATGCTCTTCCAGCCAGCTAGCACAGACTTTTGGGTCGGAGTTAAACATTTCAAATGTCGTAAAAAGATTAATCGTGTACTTTTCTTTTTGTGTTTTTATCGTATCTAAAGCTGTTAATAAACTTGCTAGCTTGGGAGGGCAAATAAGTTTAACACTGTTTCGATAGGTAGTGATCTCTTTTTTGGCAAATTCAAATGCTGCTTCATAGGTTTCAAAAAGAGATTTTAGCTCATTAATAAGCCGATGTAATTTAACTGAAGCGATGAGTTGTCCATCACTGTCAAATTTAATTTTCTCACAAAGCACTTCTTCAACAAGAGAAATGCTTTTTCTGAAGGTTCTGACATCAATTTTGAGTCTTTGTGCTGCTAGTTTTAAGTCTTGTAACTCAAAAAGTAAAATAATGCGTGCAAGATGTTTTTTGGGAAGTTTTCTTAACTGAGATATCATTTAAGTATCCCCTTTTGTTGATTTACTCTGATAGCCATCACCATCGCATCGATCAGTGTGTTAACAGGTGTTTCTATGGCGCGGGAGAGCCTCTTTTTCTTATATACAGCATAGGTTTCATACTTAATAATACTTTGGGGAAATAAGTCAATAAGCTTGTATCCTTGCAAGCTTTGCTCAGTACTTGGTAGGCAAGCGATACCAAGGTGATTAGTGACAAAAGCAAGCTGTGCAATAATAGACTCAGAAGATAGTTTAAGCTCAATGGGGATAGCTTGGGTGATATTGTTTTTATCTTTTATATTCCATGAGTCTTCACTACGACTAAAGTTACTACAAGGGTGTTTTGAAAGTGCATCAAGTTCAATGGGAATTACACATTCATTAAAATATCGCTCAGAGCAATAGAGTTTGTAAGGAATTTTAAATGAAATAATCTTTTCAAATAGCGTCTCTTTGGAATAAAGCCCTTCTGTTAAAGCATCTGGACAGTCTTTGTAGAATAAGATGTCACAAAATTTAGCAAGTGACCATATGGGTGCGCTACGAGATTTAGGGTCAATGAGGCGAATATTAGAGTTCGTATAAGAGAGAAATTTAAAAACATAGTCTTTCTTAAGCGAGCTTAATAGTTTTATATGATCACGAATAATTGCTGTACTAAAACCGATGCCAGATAAGATAGTAATCACTTTTCGAGTAGTCATTAAGTCAAACTTGATGGATGATAAAAAAAAGGAATTATGCAATATTCTTCCTTCGGTTGTTAATGACAGACCTTGTTTAGTTCTATGTATGAGTTTTAAATTTAAAAAGTTTTCAAGTCGGTCAATTGTGCGCCAAATGGAGCTTTTGGAGCAGTTTTTTTGGTTTGCTAATAGATCCACAGAGCCACATTTAACCAGCTCTAAAAAAGTGGAGATTTCTTCATAATACTCAAAAAGCATACTCAGTCGGTTAATTTATTAATACCTTTGTACTCATAAGTATAGGTTAAATAAAGCATATTGATTTAGCTTAGTTATTGTAGGTATTCAGGTGGTGGTTTGAGCTATGGACAGATGAAAAACGGATAAAGGGCGATAATCTTTTGAGGATTATCTTTCCATGTGATTACTTTTAGTTTTTCCCGTTCGTGTACTGGTATTTTAAGCTCTTGAAATAATATCTTTAGTTTTTGTTTGTGTGCTCTACCCGGATATCGACAGCGATCAGAGCTCTCACGTTCACGAATCGATATATCATTGATACTAATATCCAGCTTAGGTTCTTGTGAGTTAAGCCAAAGAATAATGTTATCGATATCAGTGGCAGTCTGAGAGCTTTTGGGTGTTTGAACACTTAAAGATGAAAATTGGATCTCTATCATATGACCTTTTACAGGATAAAGCTTATTTGAGAGTTTCTGGTTAACCCCTTGAATGATTTGTTCAAGTTGTGCATGATTGATATAAATAGCATATGTATGACTTAGCCAAAAATGGACAAGAAGCTTTTGCTTGTAAAGACTAAACTGTCCTAACTTGATAATATCAATACTGCCATTTTGATTAAGAAGCATTGATAAATCATTTTGTAAGTATTCATCAAGCACCTCTTTTGTTTCCTGGCACCATTTTGCAGAGCGAGCGATAGTTTTAGCTGCGTTTGATTTAATCATATCAAGCTCTGGGAAGATCTTATGCCTTAAGGCATTTCGTGTGAATTTCAAGCTTTGATTGCTCTCATCTTCCACCCAGTGAATGCTGTGGTATTGGCAATAAGTTTTAAGCACATTTTTGCTAATGGATAAAAAGGGGCGAATTAAGCGATGATTGCCAAAAGGTTTATCTTCTGCAATAGCACTTAAACCATCAATGCCGCTTCCTCTTAAACTTTGCAGTAAAAAACTCTCAGCTTGGTCTTCCATGTGATGAGCTGTTAATAAAAGTGAATTTGAATACTGTGATACTATATCATTAAAAAACTGATAGCGTTCTTTTCGAGCCCAGTTTTCAAGGTTTGATTTAGTTTGAGGCGGCGTAAGCATTATGCTGTGAAAGTATACCCCTAAGCGTTGCGCTTCACTGCGACAGTGATTTTCCCATAGCGATGCAAAATCGCTTAAACCATGATTCACATGAAGCGCATGGATGGGGAGTCTGCCTTTAAAAAATGAACTTAAGTGTAAAAGTGCACTTGAATCTAGGCCTCCACTATAAGCAATAAAAAGCGCTTTGGGTTGATACAGATCAATCCATTTTTGTATCAGCGTGGCAGAAAGTAGTGGGTTTTTCATTTGATTAAAATAAAACGCGTGAGCGAATAGTCCCATCGATTGATTTTAGTTTTGCAATAATGCCTTTTGAATCCTCATCACTGCTTTTAATATCAATCACAACATAACCGACCTCATTTAAAGTGCGCAAAAATTGCCCTTCGATATTAACATCCAAATCTGAAAATACACGGTTAATTGCGCGCATAATGCCGGGTTGATTATGATGAATATGAAGGATTCGGTGCACATTCTCTTGAGTGGGAAGGGATAACTCTGGAAAATTGACAGCAGATATAGTCGAGCCATTATCGCTATATTTTATCAGTTTATCAGCAACTTCAAGTCCGATATTCTCTTGTGCTTCTTGTGTGCTTCCGCCAATATGTGGTGTTAAAAAGACATTTTCAAACTGGCACAGCTTGCTCATAAAAGGATCTTCATTGGATGAAGGCTCATGCGGGAATACATCAATGCCTGCGCCTTTTAAATGTTTATCATTAAGCACTGTAACCAACGCTTCAATATCAACCACCTTTCCGCGTGATGCATTAATGAGCACGCTGCCTTTTCTCATTGCGCTTAGCTCTCTCTTCGTCATTAAATTGCGTGTGGAAGGTAAATCAGGCACATGGAGTGTCACAATATCAGATTTTTCTAATAGTTCCATGAGCGTGTTAACAGGTTTAGCATTACCAAGAGGGAGCTTATTTTCGGTATCATAAAATAAGATATTAAGTCCTAAGCTTTCTGCTAATACACTAACTTGGGAGCCAATATGCCCATAACCTACAATCCCAAGTGTCTTACCGCGCACTTCATGGGCTAAGTGTGCTGATTTTTGCCATTTGCCTTGATGCATAAGAAGGTTTTTATCAACAACATTACGATACAGAAGAATCATTTGCCCAATGACTAACTCTGCCACGCTTCTGGTATTTGAGAAAGGGGCATTAAAAACAGGGATGCCAAGCTCTAATGCACTATCTAAACTCACTTGATTGGTGCCAATGCAAAAGCAGCCAATTGCAATGAGATGCGGACATTGTCGTAAAACATTATCCGTTAACTGGGTGCGGGAACGCACACCCACTATTTTAACATCTTGTAGTTTTTGGATTAGCTCTTTTTCATCAGGAGCATATGAAATCTGCTCCACATTGGTATAACCTGCGTTGATAAAAGCATCATAAGCTTGGGGATGTACGCCTTCAAGAAGCAGTACTTTAATTGCAGATTTATTCAGAGAAGTTTTTGTATTATTCATGGCTATATGGCAACCTTACCTTTTATTGCGGGATGGTGTTGATAGTCACAAATAGTGAAATCGCCATATTCATAATCAAAAATGCTTTCTTTTTTATTGATCTTAAGCTGAGGGAGGGCATAAGGTGTGCGTGATAATTGCTCGTCAATCTGTTCAAAGTGATTGGTATAAATATGGCAATCTCCACCTGACCAAATAAACTCACCAACATCCAAATTACACTCAAGTGCAACCAAATAGGTTAACAGCGAATAGGAGGCAATATTAAACGGGACGCCCAAAAAGGCATCTGCTGAGCGCTGAGTTAGCATGCAAGAAAGCTTGTTATCAGCAACATAAAACTGAAAAAGGGTGTGGCACGGTGGTAAGGCGGCTTTGCCTTGTTTGACATTTTCTTGTGGATTAATTGACTCATCCGGTAGCACTTCAGGGTTCCAAGCAGACACAATAATTCGTCTCGAGTCAGGTTTTGTTTTGATTAAATCAATTGCGCTTTGAATTTGATCTATTGTGTCACCGTTGGTACATTGCCACGAACGCCACTGTTTACCATATATCGGACCAAGATCGCCATCTTCAAGCGCCCATTCATTCCAAATACGCACGCCATTATCTGTCAAATACTGGTTGTTAGTATCTCCCTTTAAAAACCATAAAAGCTCATAAATAACACTCTTTAGATGGATTTTTTTGGTGGTAACCAGTGGAAACCCCTCTTTGAGATTAAAGCGCATCTGGTAGCCAAATACACTTTTTGTGCCTGTACCAGTGCGGTCAGTTTTACTGACGCCATGTGTTTTAATATGATCGAGAAATGCTAAGTATTGCTGCATAACTTACCTTTTGATTGTGTTGACTGAGAGGAGACATATAGTAAGACAAGAAGCCCACCAATAATCATTGGCAAAGAAAGTACCTGTCCCATAGTCATCCAGTTGAAAAGAAGATAGCCCATCTGCGGATCTGGCTGACGGAAAAACTCAGCAATAAATCTAAATAAACCGTACCAAAGCAAAAAGTGTGCAGAGATGAAAAGTCTTGGCCTTTGTTTTCTGGAAAGAATCCATAAAATTAAAAATAGGACAATGCCTTCTAAAATAAGCTCTAATAACTGTGATGGGTAGCGTGGCAATGGTCCACCGGTTGGAAAAATCATGCCAAAAGGTGAGTCGGTTACACGCCCCCAAAGCTCATCATTAATAAAGTTCCCTAAGCGACCTGCACCAAGACCAATGGGTACCATCGGCGCAATAAAATCTAGAATATCAAACACATTACATTTGTTTTTCCGGCAGAAAAGACCAATTGCTAAAACAACACCAATTAACCCGCCATGAAAAGACATGCCACCATCCCAAACTTGAAAAATAACCCAAGGGTGAGAGACAAAGTTGCTAAAATCATAAAATAGCATGTAACCAATTCTTCCGCCCAGAATCACACCAAGTGCGGCATAAAATATCATATCAGAGACTTGCTCTTTTTTGATGGGACTATAAGTGTTTTTGCAGCGGTATAAAGAAAGAATCCAAGCACCAGCAAAGCCAATAAGATACATGATTCCGTACCAGTGGACTTTAATGGGGCCAATTGAAAAGGCAACTGGGTTAATCTCAGGATAGATAAGCATAAACTGTCGGGCATAGTTTAGTGTGTCAAGATGGTCTTAATTATATATCACACGCTAAGTATTTTACAGCAGTTGTTGGGAGAAAATTCTGTAAGCATGACTTCATTTATGAGTGCTGAGCAGGTAGAATAAATGTAGAGTTATTTAGGTGAATTATTCCAATGCGTCTAGGCAAAGAAGATTTAAAACAAGCAGGGTTGAAGATAACGCAGCAACGACTGAAGATTTTACATATATTTGAAAACTCAGATCAAAGGCACTTGTCAGCTGATGATGTCTATCGCATCTTACAGCAAAATAGTGAAGAAGTTGGGATTGCAACGGTCTATCGTGTGTTGGCGCAATTTGAGTCTGCCGGTATATTGCAAAGACTTAATTTAGGGCGAGATCAAGCAGTGTACGAACTTGAGTCAGATGAACACCATGATCATATGATTTGTATTTCATGTCATAAAGTTGAGGAGTTTGTTGATCCTGTGATTGAAGCAAGACAAATTAAGGCGGTTGAAGAGCTTGGAGGAGAGCTTCATGAGCATAGCTCAGTTCTTTACATTAAATGCCATGAGTGTATTAAAAAAGATAAAGCACGTAAGAAATAGCATTCGATGCAATTAACCTCCCTAGATATACACCACTTTCGTAATATTAGCTCTGCGCGGATTGACTTTCATTCACAATTAAATTTAATTAGTGGTCAAAATGGCTCTGGAAAAACAAGCATTCTCGAGGCGATTTATTTTTTATCATTAGGGAGATCATTTCGAAGCTCACAACTTGTTAGGATTATTGAACACAATAACTCAGGTTTTCAACTTTTTGCCAAAGTCTTTGATGAGAGAGGCTTTAGTATTGCGAGCGCGCGTGAAAAAAATGGCAAAAGCACAGTGAAGTTAGATGGGGAGGTTGTTAGCTCTCAAAGTGAGTTAACGCAAGCTTTTCCCGTGCAAATATTTAATCCTGAGAGCTTTAATTTAATTAGTAGTGGCGCAAAGGAGCGCTGCAAAGTACTAGACTGGGGCGCATTTTATCATGATGTTGGGTTTTTAAAGTTATGGCAACAGGCAAAGCATTTAATTAAACAGCGAAATGCAGCCTTAAAACAAAGATTTCCCATGAGTTATATTCAGGCACTGGATCAAGCGCTTTTGAAAAAGGCTGAGCGTTTAGATGCTAAAAGGCAGGCATATTTTGCCCTTCTAAAGCCCAAAGTATTGAGCATTTTATCTACATTTTCTGAAAGTATTGACTTGTCGATAGAATATCATCGTGGTTGGTCACATGAAAAACCACTTGATGAAGTACTAAATTCTCATTTGGATGCTGATTTAAAGTCAGGGACAACTTCTTATGGGCCACATCGGGCAGATCTTCGCTTTAAAATTAATCATCACCCCGCGCAGGACATTCTATCTCGCGGGCAGCAAAAGCTATTGATATTAGCGCTGAAATTAGCACAGGGAGAGCTTTATACCTCAGAGCATAAAAAAAGCTGTGTTTATCTTCTGGATGATCTTTATTCCGAATTGGATCAACGACATTTGTCAAAAGTATTTGAAAATTTGCTTGATATGGATGCTCAGCTGATTGCCACGAGTATTTCGCCAGAGCAAATTAATCAATATTTTCATCAACAAGAACATGCAAGTTTTCTTATTGAACAAGGAGAGATAAAATAACATAGCACTACTGATGCTACTTAAGTTTTTGTGCACTTTTGAGCTGGCGATAACGCTGAGCTTTTTTATGTAATACTTTGGCTTGTAAATAGTTATAGCCTTTTAAACTGGAGTATGCCACTTCATTATGCTGGGTTAAATCCAACCCTAATTTCTCTTCTTCATCAGAGACACGAAGCTTGCCAAAGAGCATAATAAATTTAGCAATAAGATAGGTTGCTAGTGCTGAAAAAACAACAACGGAGACAATGGCAATGAGCTCAATCCCAATTACATGGAAGTTACCATAGATAAGCCCATTATGGCCATCTGGATTAATGAGTTTAGAGGCAAATACAGCAGTCAACAGGCTGCCAATGATACCAGAGAGGCCATGAGCCACAAAAACATCTAAAACATCATCTACTTTATGTTTGAATTTGACTTGAATTTTAAGTGCATAATAGCAAATTACAGATGTAATAGCGCCGATAAGCACAGAGGACCAGACAGGGACAAAGCCTGCCGCAGGTGTGATGGCAACGAGCCCCACAACCGTTGCAATAGAGGTGCCAACAATAGTGGATTGTTTCTTTTCAAACCAGCTGAGTAACACCCAGATAATAATAGCGCTTGAGGTTGCTAATAGTGTATTAAGTGAGGCAACAACGGTTAAAAAAGAGATATTAAGTGTTGATCCGGCATTAAAGCCAAACCAGCCAAACCAGATTAAAGTCACACCGAGAAGTACGAAAGGAATATTATGATGTTCTTTGCTTTGATCAGTATATTTTCTGGGTTTAAGAATGATTGCCAACGTTAAGGCTGAAACGCCTGCAGTTGTATGTACAACAAGACCGCCGGCAAAGTCCATGACACCCAATGAGGCAAGCCAGCCATGTTCGCTCCAAAGCCAATGAGCAACGGTTGAGTAGACAATAATTGACCAAAGGATAATAAAAAGACAGTAGCCCCGAAAGGACATCCTGCCAACAACCGAGCCAGAAATAATGGCGGGGGATAAGGTTGCAAACATCATTTGAAAGAAGATAAATGCGATAAATGGAATATTATTTGGTGCTAGAATTTTAGCCAGATCTTGATGGGATAGGAATACGTCACTAATATTGCCAAAAAAAGGATTGCTTCCTGAAAATGCAAGGGATGAGCCAAAAACCCACCATATAATGGGAATGATTGCAGCGGCGGCAAAACTCATTTTTAATGTGTTGACAGCATTTCTCTCTGGCGCAAGGCCAGAGTAAAAAAAAGCGACACCAAAGACCATAAGCCAGACAAGTAACGCAGAGAATATCACCCAAAAAGTATTAATATAGTCCATAAATCTCCCTTTATAATCTCACAGAATACATTATTTTTAGCATGCTATTGAGCATCCAGCATATAAGCTTTTGAAAAAATTTGCTAGCACCTTTAAAGATTTTAAAACATCCTGCTATTTGAGAGTATAAATTACTGAAAGAGCCTGTTAGCATAAAGTAATACGGTTATAGTTTGTTCTTGTATGTCTATAAAAGCATTTATTGATCAGGTTAAAGGATTTGTTAGAGCGGAAAATATTATCACTGATGAAGCACTTTGCTTTGCATTGTCAACGGATGCTTCTGTCTATCGTTTGATTCCAAAAGTGGTTATTTTTATTGAGACGCTGGATGAAGTAAAAGCGATATTGCTATCTGCAAATAACTATAAGGTCCCAATAACTTTTCGTGCGGCAGGAACGAGCCTTTCAGGGCAAGCTGTTAGCGATTCGGTGCTGGTTGTATTGAAAAACGGGCATTGGCGAGAGTTTGACCTCAATATATCAAAAGAGTCAGTATGCGCAGGTGTTGGCTGGGTCGCTGGTGATGTCAATAAGCAATTAGCGCCTTTTGGCTATGAGATAGGACCTGATCCGGCCTCAATTGATAGTTGTAAAATTGGTGGAATTGTCGCAAATAACTCAAGTGGAATGTGCTGTGGAGTTGCTAAAAACACTTACCATACGATGCAGTCGATCAAGTTTACTTTGGCTAATCGGACAGAGGTTGATACAGCATCAAAGGCATCAGTATCTAGATTTCAAGAGCGTAATCAATCACTGTTAACTGCACTTGCACAACTGGCAGATGAAGTAAAAACGGATGTTGAGTTAACAGCCTTAATTAAAAATAAATTTAGCATTAAAAATACAACAGGCTATGCACTGAATGCACTTGTGGATTATCAAGATCCTATTGATATTTTATCACATTTGTTGATAGGGTCAGAAGGAACGCTTGGATTTGTGTCGGCGATTGAGTATCAGTTGCAGAAGCTACAACAGTATAAAGCAGCAGCATTTTTAATGTTTGACTCAATGGCTAAAGCAGCTAAAGCTGTGAAACGATTGCAAGAATTGCCTGTTGAAACAGCAGAGTTGATGGATAGTGTGTCATTAAAAAGTGTGCTTGAAACCAATAGCGGTAGTTTTTTAAAAGAGATTGAAATCAAGCAGCATAACGTGGCACTGTTAATTGAAACAAAAGCAGATGATAAGAGCACTTTATTACAAAATATCAGTGATATTCAGTTAAATTTGAAGCGTATGACGGCTGTCAATTTTGTAACTGAAGCAGAAAAGATTCAGCAACTATGGAATATTAGAAAGGGGATATTGCCCGCTGTTGGCGGTAAAAGAAAAACAGGTTCTAGTGTAGTGATTGAAGATGTGGCAGTTCACCTTGATGATCTGCCTTTATTGATTGAAAAGCTTCATGTGTTATTTCAGCAGTATCACTATCAAGAAGCGTGCATATTTGGGCATGCATTAGCAGGGAATTTGCACTTTGTGTTTACGCCTATTTTTAATACCGATGCGACAAAAGAAAACTATAAGCTATTTATGGAAGCATTGGCAAATGTGGTGGTTAGTGAGCTTAAAGGTTCTTTGAAAGCAGAGCATGGAACAGGTAGAAATGTTGCCCCTTTTGTTGAATTGGAGTGGGGTGAGAAGGCTTATAGCTTAATGTGGCGGATAAAAAACCTTCTTGATCCTAATGGCATTTTAAATCCAGATGTCCTTCTATCAAAGGACCCTGAAGTGCACCTGAAACATTTAAAAGAGATTCCCGCAACAAATACACAGATTGATAAATGTATGGAATGTGGGTTTTGTGAATCAGCCTGTCCAACAAGAAACATCAGCCTAACACCAAGACAGAGAATAGCCGCTTTTCGCTATGCAAAGCTGTATGATAAAGATATTAAATCCGTGATGTCCTATCCGGTGAAAAGTTGTGTGATGACAAGTTTATGTAAAATTAAATGCCCCGTTGATATTGATACTGGAAACTGGCTTGAAAGCTCGAATTATACTCAAGAGAGTAGACAGGCTCAAAGGTTAAAGAAAACTATTTTATCTCATTCAAGCTTATGGAGAGGCGTATTAGCTACAACGCAAACCATCAATAAATATACAAATTATGGGTTGACTAAAAGTAGTGGCTGGTTGTTAAAAAAGGGCATGCATAGTCTTTATTACCCTAAGCACATGCCAAACCCTCTCAAACAGCAAGAAGTTAAAAAGGCGTGTATACAGACAAAGGGTTTAGGTAAAAGAATTATCTATTTCCCTTCATGTATCAATGAGGTATTTGGTGGAGACCCTGTTAATATAAAAGCAAAGGGCGCTAAAGTTTCAATGATAAGCTTAATGCAAACTTTAGACTATGATGTGACTGTAGCAAAATCAGGGTTTTGCTGCGGGAAAATGCTAAAGCAGAAAGGGGAATCTGATAGTTATGCAAAGGCGTTAGAGAGCTATTTATATAACTTAAGTGAAAAGGGACAGCTTCCTATTGTGACAGATATGAGCTCATGTGCTTTGGAAATAGCAAAAACCTTTTATCAACTGAAAGTGCAAGATACCACTGAGTTTATTTACAATGAATTGGCATTGCAGAAAAAGTTACATCAATCCATCAAACGCTATCAAAAAATTGCACTTCATATAAGCTGTAGTACACAGCATCTAGGGCAAATAAATATGTTAAAAGCCATTGCAAAGGAGTTGGCTTGTGAGGTTGTGATTCCTTTATCTCTTAGCTGCTGTGGTTTTGCCGGAGATAGAGGATTTAGTGATGCGAAGATCAATCAGTTCAGTTTAATGAATGTAGCTGAAGAAATCAGTGGTTGTGAAATTGGCATTACGACTAACCGCACCTGTCAAATTGGACTAAATGAATATACTAAAGTGCCTTTTTATCATCTTATTGAAGTTTTGAATTTTTCATGACGTAGTTTCTCTGGACTTTAGGATGTTTTTCTCCATAAAACTTATCTGTTAACAAGCATCACTTTGTAGTACTCTTTAAATGTCTTAGCGTGCTCTGCCAATGTTTTAAATTCTATAAATTGTACAAATAGTAGCTCATTATGTGGGGCTTGCTAAATTAATACAAATCTTAGGAGGTTTTCGATGAAGTTTTTACGTTATTTTCACTATGAGGAAGTTAAACCAGCGATTTTTTATAATGGGAAGATACTTGATTTAAGTCAATATGTTAAAGAGGTTAGTCCGTATTATATTAAAGAGTTGCAAGCATTATTACAGCTGAAAGAAGGTGAAATAGAGAAGTTGCCTATAATAGATGAAATATTAAATGAACATAAGGTTATGCCTTGCATTCATCATCCGGGTAAAATTGTAGCCATTGGAATGAACTATATAGATCATTTAGAACGTGTGGATTTCTTAGGCGGCCCTCATGTATTGCCCAAATATCCTATATTTTTTCAAAAGCCAAATAGTAGCGTAGTAGGTGCATATGATGAAGTTTATATTCCCAGAAACTGCAATAAGTTAGACTATGAAAACGAGCTTGCAGTGATTATTGGGAAGTCAGCAAAGTATGTTGATACCAATGAAGCTGCCAAATGTATTTTTGGTTATTGTATTGCAAATGATGTGTCGGATAGAGGATTACAGTTTCAGGATCCTGGGCAGTATGAGATGGGTAAATCATCCGATACTTTTTGTCCATTAGGACCATATATTGTAACTCCGGATGAGGTAGATGTTGGTCATTTATCTATCCAAACAAAAGTAAATGGAAAGCTTATGCAGGATGGGACAACAAAAAACATGGTGTTTGATGTGCCCAAATTAATATCAATATTGAGCAAATATTTTACACTACAGCCTGGCGATGTTATTTTAACTGGAACGCCCAAGGGGGTTCAATTGGAAGAGGAAATTTTAGGAAATGAGCCGAATTATTTACGAGTTGGTGATGTTGTGGAGCTCTCAATTCAAGGGCTTGGTTATCAAAAATCAGTGATACAGCAAGACTAATTTTCTGCCACTTCTTTTTCTTTTTTCAAGAGCAGGGTGAGTAAAATAATGGCGCCAATTATGCAAAATACACCAAGCCAAGAGCTTGAGTTTAAAGACTCTCCATAAAATAACTTACCCCACAAAAGTCCAAATACAGATGCCATTCCCCCAACCAGCGAATAATAAATAGGACCTGCCAATTTAATAAGCACAAAAAGCACAATATAGCCAAGGCTGGATAAGATGATTTCAAGAATAATCAACCAATCATTGATCTGAAGTGGGAAGCTAATGGGGTGAAATGCGCCCATAATGAGTGTTAAAGGTACAAGGCATAGTGATGAAATGATTAGCATGCCAAGTGATAAGCTTAAAGAGTTACTAGGCATTGGGCGAAAAGCTGCAATCCATACGGCACATAGTGCAAATGATAAAGGAGCAATGAGTGCAATAATACTCCATGGGATATTATGCAATGTGGGTAAAGTCAAGTTACTTAAGATAGTGAGAAGAATTCCCAAAAAGCCTAGAAGCACAACGAAGAAGCGTTTTAATGAAAAATGCTCTAAGGCAAATAAAATGGACAGTGGGAAGATTAAAATTGGCACGGTATTGATTAAAACAGTTAGAATGCCAGAGGGGATGTGGGCTGCAGCAAAGTACATCACAGTATTTGGAATGGCAATACCCAAAACGCCACAAGCAATATAGTAGCGAATATAGTTTGGTTTTAATGAAAAAGGGATGCGTGCGAATATAATCACCAAAAGTAAAAAGATCATAGGACCAAGTGATTGCCAGAACCCATAGCCAAGGGGGTGTACTCCGTGGGTCATGCAATAGCGTGCTATTGTATAGCCAGAGCCCCATAAGGCGCCTAGTAGGATTAATAAAGAAATGGCATAAAGGGCTTTTGGTTGCTTAGGCTTTTGAGTCATGATCAATCCCTAATGATTCCCAAATAGCATCAACTTTGGCTTTGATTTCCTCGTTCATCTCAATTTTTTCACCCCATTCTCTATGGGTTTCCCCTGGCAACTTATTGGTCGCATCAAGACCCATTTTAGAGCCAAGCCCAGAGGTAGGTGAGGCAAAGTCAAGATAATCAATTGGCGTATGGTCAATTAAAGTGGTATCGCGTGTTGGATCCATGCGTGTCGTAATCGCCCAGATGACATCTTCCCACGAGCGCGTATTGATATCGTCATCGACAACAATAACAAATTTGGTATACATAAACTGGCGCAAAAAGGACCAAACACCCATCATGACACGCTTGGCATGTCCTGGATATTGTTTTTTAATGCTCACAATAGCCAGACGATAAGAGCAGCCTTCAGGGGGAAGGTAAAAATCAACAATTTCAGGAAATTGCCGTTGAATAATAGGCACAAAAATCTCATTGAATGCAACGCCTAAAACAGCTGGCTCATCTGGTGGTCGTCCTGTGTAGGTGCTGTGATAAATAGGATTTTTGCGGTGGGTAATTTTCTCAACTGTGAAAACAGGAAAGCGTTCAACTTCGTTATAATAGCCGGTATGATCACCGTAAGGTCCTTCATTCTCTTCATCATTTGGGTAAATAAACCCTTCAAGTATGATCTCAGCATGAGCAGGAATATCAATATCTTCATGTAATATAGAAGTGCTAAGCTCAGTTTTTTGACCTCTTAGGAGGCCAGCAAATGCATACTCAGAAAGCGTATCAGGAATAGGGGTTACGGCAGCTAAGGTCGTTGCAGGATCAGCGCCGAGTGCAACCGCAACAGGAAATGGTTTCTCGGGGTGTTTTTTACACCATGCTTGATAGTCAAGTGCGCCACCTCGATGATGGAGCCACCGCATGATAAGGCGGTTTTTCCCGATGAGTTGTTGACGGTAGATGCCAAGATTTAAACGTTCTTTTCTAATGCTATTGGTAATGGTTAGCCCCCAAGTAATAAGCGGAGCCACATCTTTTGGCCAGCAAGTCTGAATAGGTAGTTTATAAAGATCTACGTCTTCTTTTTTGATAATAACTTCTTGAGAAGGCGCTTTTTTAATTTTCTTTGGTGACATCTTTAGCACTTGTTTTAATACAGGAAGTTTATCCCATGCATCTTTTAAACCTTTAGGGGGTTCGGGTTCTTTTAAATAAGCAAGTAACTCACCTATATCACGCAGTTTGCTGGCATCTTCAGCGCCCAGTGCCAGCGCAATACGCTTTTCAGTGCCAAATAGGTTAGTTAATACAGGCGTCGTAAACCCTTTTGGATTTTCAAATAAAAGTGCAGGTCCTTTTTTCTTAAGGGTTCTATCGGATATTTCGGTCATTTCAAGATGAGGGGAAATGCTTTGGTGAATGCGAACAAGCTCCCCTGTAGATTCAAGATATTCAAGAAACTCTCTTAAGTCTTTATATTGTAACATAGAGCGAAAACATACTTTGTGTCAGATAGTGATATGGTATCGTTTTAAGGTTTGAATGCAAGGGAATTAGTAAGCATCATTGTATTATATAAGTGCTGTTTCTTCAGAGTGAATATTCGCCTGTAGGGTCGTGTTTTCACATGTCCAAGTAATTTTATTGGCTTGAGAGATGGATTCACTGACAACAGTAGCATGATAGCTATCCCAAGCACGATAGCTAAGCACTTCTTTCCAATCATCAAGCTTAGAAAATTCAGCTTCAAACATAGGCAGAAACTGACTAAAGGCTGTAAAAAATTTAACTTCAATATTGCTGGGGTCAACCTTATACTCAATTTCAGCATAGGCAACGGTGCAGCAAAAATTGAGTCCATCTACAAACTCAGCTTCTTCGGGGGTTTTTTCTCTAGAGGCCTCCCAAAACGCATAGCCTTTAGGATAGAGAAGCTTTTTTTCTTCCAGAAGCTTAAAGCGTTGGTGTTTTTGTTGAAAGTTCCTTTCGGTATGTGCACGTAAATGCCCATTGTGCTGATCGATATTCACAGGTGTAAAATATGCTTTTAGGGTGAAATTCTGTAAGCCAAGTGATTTTAGCTGCTTTGATAAACGTCCGGCTAAAGAGTTATCAGGGTTCATAACCGATTGATTTGCCAAAGGAGGGGTTTGGTAGTTGACAGTCGATCTTGCTGCATAGCAAATGCATAATTTGAAATGCCAGACAGGGTAGGAAAGTTTGCCTAGATTGACAGCTTGGATGACGGTTAATATATCCGCAGCGATAGTTTCAATAGAAATCCAGACGGCTGTGCCAGTATCACCTGAAACAAGCCCGCCTGATTGTTCATATTGGCCGTGCCCAGAGATGATAAATTTTATATTGGTATAACGCCAAGTTTTCAGCTTGCTGGTAATGAAATCTGCAGCTGCACGAAGCTCAAGTGCTTTTGTTTCTGAGGATATTTTTGCATGGTAGCTAATAGCTGAAGATGCGTTGGTGGATTTAATCTCAGCATAGCGAGAAAGATGAGGGGTTCTTTGGCTGGTATGACTTTTTTCGGCATAAGTATAGTCAAAAATAATATAGGCATCTTTCATGGCATTTTGCACTCCGTTGCTGGTAAATATCATCTGATGTTAGCATGATAATCATACAAAAAATAAGCGTTTTATGGCAAATGCTGATTTTGAGATTAACTACTCTGGCTTGAGAAATAAAAATAGTAAATAATTGATTGCAGCGGTAATAAGATAGATAGCAATAAAAATAGGTAAAAGTGTTACTTGAATCAACCCAGCAAGGGCAGAGATAATGCTAATGATAAGCATGACTCCAGCGCCAGATAGGGCGCCTGCAGTGCCTGCAATTTTAGGGAAAAGACTCAGGCAGCGGTTCAAGTAGACAGGATAAATCAGCCCGACTATAAAGGATGAGACAAAGGCATTTAACAGCAAAACAAGCATATTCCAGTGACTTAGGAAGCTTATGATAAAGAAAGCAATGTTAATAGCGATCAAAAGATTGAAAGTAATTTTTAAATAGTTGCAATCAGATATATGGCTAAATATGCGTCGGAAGATTGTCCCAAAGAAATAGGCGAATCCAAGCAAAAGTGAGAAGTTTCCATAGGTGACAGCAGAGTATTGTAGTTGGCTTTGCACATAGAAACTGCCAATAATGCCAAAATAAAGTAAGATGCCATAAAGAATACCGCACTGTAAAAGCGCCCCTAAGAAGGCTTTATGCGACAGTATTGTTCGATAGTCTGAAAGAATAACATAAAGGTTTTTGTTTGCTCTTTCTTGATGTGTTTCAGGTAGATAAAAGTACATTAATACAAGTCCAACCAGGCCATAAACGGCAAGGAAGATAAATGGTGCTTGCCATCCTAAAAAGTGCTGTAAAAAACCGCCGATAAAGGGTGCTAAAATTGGTCCCAACCCCCAAACAATCGTCATTGAAGAGGAAACTTTTTTCATCTCATTGCCACGAAATAAATCGGTGGTTTGTGCTCGATTAAGTGCTGCAATACTCCCAGCGCAAATGCCGGAAATAAAGCGGAAGGTAATGACAAGATAAATTGAAGGGCTAAAAGCAATGAATAAGTTAAATAGGATATAGCCTACAAGACTTGCTAGAATCAGTTTTCGGCGACCTAAAATATCAGCAAGTGTTCCAAAGACAAGCATGCCAATAAACGCGCCAAGCATGAAACTACTGATAGTCATTTTTGTCCAAGCGGTACTAGTTGCTAAGTCTTGAGCAATAAAGGGTAAAGAAGGCGTGTATAGGTCGATGCCGATGCCAAAAATGGGAACACAGTATAAAATGGCAATAAGTGCTTTTGTTTTATGAATCATGTACAGAATATGAAGCTAGTGATGTAATTTGCGTTATCATCGCTAAAAGCGAAAAGAGAGTCAAAGAAGACAAGCAGTAATTCATGAATTTATCAGTTATACCACCCGCAAACCATTTTGCGGTGTTTAATGTTGAAGAAGTTTTTGATAGTTTTGAGTCATTAGGTTGCAGGTAATAGCTCGGACTATTAGCAATATCTGATGACTCAAAAGAACAAGAAATTCAATGGCAGAAATAGGGTAAAATGGTTTGCGGGTGGTATAGTATGAAGTGTTTTGCTTCAATGGAACACTTTTAGTCGGGCTTGTTGATAATTGAAATAAGTTGGCGGAACTCTCATGCTTACAATCAATGCGAAATCAGGTACAATCTACTACACACTTATCTACTGGAGTCAGATAATATGTCAACCTATCAAATTAACCCCTCTATCTTATCTGCTGATTTGGCACATTTAGCTGATGATGTGAATAAAGTTCTAAGCGCTGGAGCTGATAATATTCATTTTGATGTGATGGATAATCATTACGTTCCTAATTTAACCTTTGGACCAATGGTTCTATCAGCCTTAAAAAAGGCGAGGATTGATGCAAATATGGATGTGCATTTAATGGTCGAGCCAGTCGATAGTTTAATTGAGTCTTTTGCAAAAGCCGGTGCATCAAGTATTGTGTTTCATCCTGAAGCATCAAAACATGTGCATAGAAGCTTGAGTTTGATTAAATCTTTTGGGCTTCAAGCGGGTCTTGCACTGAACCCAGCAAGTAGTATTGCGCTTTGTGACAACGTTGTTTCTCTGATGGATCGAGTATTGGTTATGACAGTGAATCCAGGCTTTGGTGGGCAGGCGTTTATCCCTGAAATGCTTGATAAAGTAAAAGATATCGCTGATTGGATCAGTCGCACAAAGCCTGAGATTTTGCTGGAGGTTGATGGCGGTGTAAATATACATAATATCAAAAACTTGGCAGATAATGGTGCGCGTGCCTTTGTTGCAGGCTCTGCTATTTTTGGCGCTGCTAATTATCAGCAAGTAATTACACAAATGCGCCATTCATTGGCAAAATAAGTGAGTAATATGACGTTAAAAAAGCATTATATTTTTGATTTAGATAACACACTGTATCACTCAAGTTCTCAATTTTTTAATCAACAGCTTGAAAAAATGTCCGAGTTCATCCAGTTGAAGCTTAAGCTTCCCAAGTTGGAGGCGGATTTTTTGCGCGATGATTACTATACAACTTATGGCACCACAATGCATGGGTTAATGGCTAATTATCATATTGATCCAAAAGAGTATTTATCTGTTGTTGATGATGTTTCATTGGATAGGCTTTTGCCTAATAACAAACTTTTGAATTTACTTCGGAATTTAAAGTTAGAGGGCGCACATTTATCTATCTTTACAAATGGCTCCGACTATCATGCAGATCGTGTGATGAGGCAGTTAAATTTAGATAAAGTAATTGAAGATGTCGTCACATTGCAGTCAACTAGCCTAGTGCCAAAGCCAGATATGCGAGCATATGAGTATATTATTAGTAAATTTAATATCAACCCAGCTAATGCGACTTTCTTTGAAGATTCCTCGCATAATTTGATTCCAGCTAAAGTGTTGGGAATGGAGACAGTGCTGATTAATGCAGATGATACTGCACAGGCTAGATTTGTTGCGCATCCTGAGATTGATTTATTAGTCGAAAATGTTGAGAGTTATTTCAAAGGCGAGTATCTTTTATCAAGTGCTCAGCGTTGATTTTTTTGTTTGGGTTTTAACTGAAGCTTCTAAAAGCCATGTGGAGACATTATTGGCTAATTTGTTTGCTAAAAGATTGGTTGTTTTTGCATAGGATTTTGCATTTGCCTCAGATGGGGCGCTGAGCGTGAAGTTTTTGCTGGCAATAACTCTCCCATTATCAGCACTCACAAGCGTGTAACTTACTGATAGGAAAACTTTCGCACCGTTTTTATCGACTACTTGTACAAGTTTATTTAAGGTGCCAGTTAGGCGATAATTTGCATAACCAATAAAATTACTTGAGACAACATTTTCAAAAATATGCTGCGTTTCAAGTGAGCGAGTTAGTGTTTGAGTTATCATTTTGCTCGGGAGGGTTGCCCATCGACTGAGTTGGTAGCTGGCAAGAATATACTTCTCTTGCTGATAATACATATCAGTAGAGTTATAAGGTTGCTCAGTACTAAGTGGGGTAACAAAAAGTGTCAGATTTT
This sequence comes from Fangia hongkongensis FSC776 = DSM 21703, assembly GCF_000379445.1. Taxonomy (GTDB): domain Bacteria; phylum Pseudomonadota; class Gammaproteobacteria; order Francisellales; family Francisellaceae; genus Fangia; species Fangia hongkongensis. The sequence continues at coordinate 18,315 of NZ_KB902270.1, read as the reverse complement.
GTTTTGGGAGTTTTGTTTCTGACTGAGTTGTTGTCTCCGTGTTTGGAGGCGTGAACACAATCTGGAAGTTATTGATTTCAGTGTTTGGGATTGGTGATAAGATGCTACACCCAGAGAGCATTAGCATAATAGATCCTAATGCAATGGAGGCCTTTTTTTTATGCTGTTTTCTATTCATGTACCAGTCCTTTTTGGGATGTTATTGCAGTTGTTTGTCCTCTAACTAAGATAGAAGGGTTGTTATTCAGCTTACTCACCAGTTGATTTAACTCTCGAGCACTTTGATTGACGCTAGTCAATGTTTGTCCAAGCTCAGGTAAAATAACATTATTAAATCCTTGAATGGTTTGTGTTTGTAGGGACTGAGAAATTTTACTCACATCTTGCGATGTTGCAGCAATTGCTTTTGAAGCTTGTTCGACATTGCTCATAAGACTATTTAGCTTGTTACTGCTAATAGCGGCATTTTTAAGTACAATATTAAGCGAGGTCAGGCTTTGATTTATTGCTTGAGAGTTCTTTGCAATCGAGTTAGATATGGTTTGTAAGTTACTTAAAATGTCATCAACCTTTTTCACATTATCAGTATCGACTATTTGTCCAACACGTTTAGATATGTTGGTAACCTGCTCGGCAAGTACGCTCATTTGATTTACAATATTAGTTAAAAAAGAAGCCTTTGTTTGAATGACAGGAAAAGGCGCTTCTTTGGTTGGTGGCAGTGGTGCCTGAGGTGATTTTCCTTTCAGTGAAAAGCTAATATAAACTTGCCCTGTAATCCCTTGCGGTACAAGAGATGCATAGGTGTTGGTAAAAATTGGCACCCCTTCTTGAATTTGCATGGTAACAATAACAATGCTTGGATTTTTATGATCAATGTTAATATCTGTGACTTTACCAATATTAACGCCATTGTAATTAACAGGAGCATTTAGGTTCAAGCCATCAACGGATTCATTAAAACGTGCCAAATAGGTGTTATATTTTGTGTCATTTAGTCCAAATGCCAGCCAAAAGCCAATAAAAATCATTCCAATGGTAACGATAATAATGAAAAGTCCCACAATAAAATATCGGTTTTTATTCATTTGGTATCCTTTTTCGTTTTCTGTGTCGCCACATTGTGGTTTTGTGAGCCATGGAAAAATTGATTCAACGACTCATATTCAGTCATCTTGGCGGCGTTTTCAACGCTGTCATGCACCAGTATCTTCTTCTGATCAATATAGACAATATCATCAACAATGCGCCAAATACTTTCTAATTCATGTGTGATAATGATAATAGACAAACCAAGCTCTGCTTTAAGTTTCAGTATTAACTCATCTAACTCTAGTGTTGAATGTGGATCTAAACCTGCTGAAGGTTCATCTAAAAATACAATTTTTGGATCAAGCGCAAGTGTGCGTGCTAAGGCAACACGCTTTGACATGCCACCACTTAGCTCTGAGGGAGACTTGTTAAATGCGCTTTCAGGTAGACCGGTCATTTTGAGTTTTAAACGAGCCAAATCAATGACCACATCGCGTGAAAAGTCTGTGTATTCCTGTAATGGGAACATCACATTTTCAAGTGCAGTGAGTGCGCTAAAAAGTGCACCGCCTTGAAACATCATCCCCATATTACAAGCAAATGCTCTTCTTTTGGCTTCATTGTAACAAAGGGTTGATATTTTTTCCCCAAGCAGATAAATCTCTCCCTCAGTAACAGGCTGAAGCATTAAAATCTCACGGATCAGTGTTGTTTTTCCTGAGCCGCTACCGCCAATAATGGCTGTGATTTTATCGGGGTAAATATCAAGGTTTAAATGTTTATGTACCCAAAGCCCATCAAATGCAGTGCCAAGATCTTTAATTTGAATGATCGGTGTAAGTTTATCCATACTAAATACCTATCGCGCTAAATAATATGGAGAATAAAGCATCGGCAACAATAATTAAAAAGATAGAATAAACCACACTTTTTGTTGTTTCCCGACCAATGCTAAGGGAATTGTTTTTAACGGACATGCCACGATAACAACCAACAAAGCCAATAATAATAGCAAAAAAGGGTGCCTTTATGAGTCCTGTAAAATAATTATTAAATGAAACAGCATCACCGAAGCGTTGTATAAACTCTGCAAAAGAAATGCCAAGTGATACTTTGGCCATAACCATACCGCCTATCACACTAATGATATCAGCAATAACAATTAAAAGTGGCAAAGAAATAATCATGCCAACAATTCTTGGAACCACAAGACGTTTAATCGGACTGATGCCAAAGGTTTTAAGTGCATCAATTTCTTGTTGTACTTTCATGGAGCCAATTTCTGCTGCATAGGAAGAAGCAGATCTCCCTGCAACGATAATAGCAGTAATAAGTGGTGCAAATTCTCTGAGAAGTGAAATGCCAAGTAAATCAACTACAAAAATGCTTGCACCATAAATCTTCAGTTGAGAGCCAATCTGATAACAAAGCACAATACCAATCAAAAAGCAAAGCAGTGATACAATGCCAATGGCGCGCACACCTGTTTGCTCAATAATATCAAGAAGCAAGCGCCACTGTGTTGAAAAGGGGGTGCGTATAACTTGTAGATAACTTAAAAGTGTCTCACCAATAAAGGCAACAAGGTTTTTACTATCTTTAATGTACTCAGTTGTATTTTCACCAATTAGATAGACTTTCTCATAGGTGTTTAGAGGCTGAAGTTTTGCATCACAAGGAGAGTAGTTTTTTTTGACAAGTTCAAGCATGCTCATTTGAGAGCTATTGCCTTTAATCGCATTAATTTTATACTTTTGTGAGAGCTTAAAAATAAAATAAGCACCAGAGATGTCAAGCTGGCTAATTGATTGCAAATTGATTATTTGGTAGGTGGTTGTTGAGCTGTTCAGTGAATCAAGCAAACGCTCATCAATATACTGCCAACACCACAAGCCTGAGAGAATAATTTGGTCATCTTCTGTCGAAATAGCAGCAATGTCATTTTGACTAGGATGTGAACGTTTTAGCATAACAGTCCTTTTCTGTGGCCTCAAAGCTAGTGAGAACGGCGTTTATACACCCTTACACCATAGAAAAAAATACGCAGTATTTCAAGTGGGTTAATTGAAAATCACATTTGAAAATACTGTTGTAGGCTGATTGAAACAAATAGCCAATTACTGAATGAACTGTTCAAAGTCACTGGCATATTTTGCAGCATGAAAGCTAGCATAGTGATATTCGGCTGCATGGTTAAGCGCAAAAGGGTCTTTTTGCATGAGTGCTTTAATGCTTTGAAGTTCCCCGCGGGCAATAATATAACCGCCTGTTTGTTCTGTGTTTGGTCCAGATGCGATAAATAGATTTTGGCGATAGCCTTCATCTAGAAACACTCTATGATCAGGGCGTAATTTATCTATTGTCGATGGGTTGGTAGTGTAGTTAATAGTGATAATATGTAGAATGCTCATGTCTTTTTTAATCCAGTGAATTTTGTTGTATCAGTATGCGTTTTTTTTAGCTTCAGTGCAAATTCTATCTTTTTTTTAAAGGAAAACGAGCGTAGAATAGCCACAGCGATTTTGCTGATCAATTGACCGTGATGAAATATATAAATTTAAAAGCACTAAAAAAAGACAAACTATTTACTGAATCACGTAAATTGATGTCATTTGCGTTATGGCGAAGAAGATTGATCTTCTGGGGTGGTGCGATATTAGTTGGCCTTGTATGTGTGCTCTTTGCCTATCTTTGCGATAATTTAAATGAAAGCTTTAATGCCCTGTCAGAAAAACACCCTTATTGGCCGCTGTTCATTACCCCTGTTGGGTTTATGGTAATTGTTTATCTGCTTAAAAACTATTTTAATGGTGCTGAGGGTAGTGGTATTCCTCAAGTGATGACTGCACTTAAAGTGAAGAATATGCAGCGTCGCAGTAAGCTTGTTTCAATGCGAATTGCGCTCGGTAAGTTTATGTTAACCGCTCTTGGTTTTCTCTCTGGAGCGTCGATTGGTCGTGAGGGACCAACTATACAGCTAAGTGCATCGGTCATGCATTTTTTGGGTCGATTAGAAAAATTTAATCGTGAAGATACAGAAAGAGGGCTTTTACTTGCCGGTGGTGCAGCAGGGATTGCAGCGGCATTTAATGCGCCGTTAGCTGGGGTTGTGTTTGCGATTGAGGAGCTAGCAGGTTCATTTGATAAGGGAATTACAGGTACCATGATTACGACGGTGGTGCTTTGTGGTTTTGTATCACTTGAAATTATTGGGAACTATGCCTACTTTGGTGCAAGTTCGGCAACGATTGATATCTTAAGTGGTGGCTGGATCGTCATTATTATTGTATCAGTGATCTGTGGGTTTTTGGGTGGACTTTTTAGTAGGCTTTTATTAATGATTTCAGGTGCATGTGTGAAGCTTGTTCGTGAAAAACCAATTGTGTTTGCCGGGGTGATTGGTTTAATCATTGCAATTATTGGTGTTGCAACACATGGCGCAATATATGGTAGTGGTAAGGATATTGCCGTTGATCTATTAAATGGGCATGGGAATGATACCTCTATTTTCTATGGTCTGTGGAAAATGATTGCTACGCTTTTATCTTTCATTAGTGGCATCCCGGGTGGGATTTTTGCCCCATCCTTGTCAGCAGGGGCAGGCTTTGGACATATGATGAGTCAGTTTTTTGCCGCGCATTATGCCAGTGCGATTATTTTGATTGGGACAGTGTCATACTTCTCAGGTGTGGTGCAAAGTCCAATTACCTGTTTTATTATTGTTTCTGAAATGACGCGTAATGTGTCAACAGGGATGCTTTTGCCTATTATGCTGGCAGCATTAATTGGTACAGCGGCATCAAGGATTATTTGTAAAGAACCGGTCTATCATTGTTTATCACTTCGTTATATGGATAAACTGAAAGGACAGCCAAAAGGATGAGTTTTCGCCGAGATGGATCGCTGACATTATTCTTTGCTTATGATAGACTTTTGCCATTATTTTTTCGTGTAACATTGGAGTGACTATGAACTCAAACCAGACTTTAGCGAATGCAATTCGTTTTTTATCCATTGATGCTGTGCAAAAAGCAAACTCCGGTCACCCGGGAATGCCAATGGGTATGGCTGATATAGCAACGGTTTTATGGCGTAAATATTTAAAGCATAATCCTAAAAATCCACATTGGGTAAACCGTGATCGCTTTGTGCTGTCAAATGGTCATGGTTCTATGTTGCTTTATTCATTACTGCATTTAACTGGCTATGGTCTTAGTATCGATGATATTAAAAATTTTCGCCAACTCCATTCAAGAACACCGGGACATCCAGAGTATGGTTATGCACCAGGAATTGAAACAACAACCGGTCCTTTGGGGCAAGGTTTGGCCAATGCTGTTGGTATGGCGCTTGCTGAGAAAGTATTAAGTGAAAGCTTCAATAAGGATGACTGTCAACTCATTGACCATAAAACTTATGTGTTTTTAGGGGATGGCTGCTTAATGGAGGGTGTTTCACATGAGGTAAGCTCTCTTGCAGGCACGCTTAAGCTTGGGAAATTAATTGCATTTTGGGATGATAACAGTATCTCAATTGATGGCGATGTTAAAGGCTGGTTTAGTGAAGATGTTGTTGGACGTTATGAAGCCTATGGCTGGAATGTAATTCGTGGCGTTGATGGTCATGACTTTGATGCACTTGATAGCGCTATTGCTGCAGCGCATAAGGAAACACAAAGACCAACTTTGATTTGTTGTAAGACAATTATTGGAGAGGGTTCACCAAATAAAGCAGGATCGCATAGTGTACATGGCGCACCGCTTGGCGATGATGAAATTGCAAAAACACGTGCAGCACTTAATTGGCCATATGCGCCGTTTGAGGTGCCAGAGTCTGTTTACCAAGATTGGGATCATACGCTCAAAGGTGAGAAAGATGAGTCTCAGTGGCAACAAAAATTAAATGACTATAAATCACAGTATCCCGAGGACTACAATGCTTTAACTCGCCGTTTGGATAAAGCATTGCCAGCTGATTTACCTGCAAAAATAAAAAGCTACATTAATACACTCTTTGAAGATAAACCATCGGTTGCCACTCGAAAAGCATCCCAAATGGCATTAGAGGTATTTTGTAACGAATTGCCAGAGATGTTTGGCGGCTCAGCAGATTTAACAGGGTCAAATTTAACGAATTACTCAGGGTCAAAATGGCTTAATAATGGCGCATCTCCTGCAAATTATCTTTCCTATGGCGTCAGAGAGTTTGGTATGGCTGCTATGATGAATGGCATGTCATTATATGGCGGTTTTAAACCTTACGGTGGTACTTTCTTAGTGTTTAGTGATTATGCAAGAAATGCCATTCGCATGAGTGCGATTATGAAACAACCTGTAACCTACGTTATGACGCATGACTCAATAGGGTTGGGTGAAGATGGACCAACACATCAGCCAGTGGAGCATTTGCCAAGTTTGCGTGTGATGCCAAATTTAAATGTGTGGCGACCAGCAGATGCGGTTGAAACAGCAATTGCATGGCAAATAGCGATAGAATCGAAAGAGACGCCAAACCTGCTATCTCTTTCAAGACAAGGACTACCACAAGTGGTTGAAAATCATGCCCAAGTTGAAGAGATTAAAAAAGGCGGTTATTTATTGCAAAAGCATGAAGGTGCTGAGATTACGTTGATGGCAACTGGATCTGAGGTGAGTATTATGCTTCAAGCTTCTAAAGTATTAGCATCTCAAGGCGTTAAAGCAAATGTTGTCTCAATGCCATGCGTTGATATATTCAAACAACAGGCAGAAGAGTATCGCCATGAAGTGATTGAACAAAGCATTCCAGCACTTGTTATGGAAGCTGCTCAAGGAGATCTTTGGTATGCACTTCTGCCAAAAGCAGGCGGTGACGTGATTGGTGTTAATCGCTTTGGTGAGTCTGCGCCAGCAAAAGCATTATATGAATTATTTGGCTTAACGGTTGAAAATGCAGTAAATAGAGCACAAAACTTGATAAATACATCAAAAAATGAGAAAGTCTTGGCGTAAGATTTTTCGTATTAATATTTTTTTAGGTACAGCAATATGCTGAATTCAACAAAGGAGAAAAAATCATGGCAATAAAAATTGCAATTAACGGTTATGGTCGCATTGGTCGATGTGTGCTTAGAGCAATCTATGAAGGTGGCTTAAGTGACCAGTTCAAAATTGTTGCAATTAATGATTTGGGTAGTGCCGATGTTAATGTTCATTTAACAAAATATGATACAACGCATGGCCGTTTTCCAGCAGAGGTTTCCTTTGAAGGAAGTGAAATGCTTGTTAATGGTGATCGCATTCAAATTTTAGCAGAGAGAAATCCAGAAGATTTACCTTGGGGTAAGCTTGATGTAGATGTTGTTTTTGAATGCACAGGTATTTTCACTTCAAAAGAAAAATGCCAAGCACATCTTAAAGCAGGGGCAAAAAAAGTTGTTATTTCAGCGCCTGGTGGAAAAGATGTTGATGCAACAATTGTTTATGGTGTGAATGATAATACTCTTCGCTCTGATATGACAGTTATTTCAAATGCTTCGTGCACAACCAACTGTTTGGCGCCTGTTGCTAAAGCATTGAATGATACTATTGGTATTAAAGAAGGCCTAATGACAACAATTCATGCTTATACAAATGATCAGTCAACGGTTGATAGCTATCACAAAGACTTACACCGTGCCCGTGCAGCCGCGCAAAATATGATTCCAACAAAAACAGGTGCAGCAGCGGCAGTTGGTCTTGTATTGCCGGAGTTAAAAGGGCGTTTGGATGGTTTTGCGATGCGCGTGCCAGTGATTAATGTTTCTGTTGTTGATTTAACTTTTAATGCATCAGCTGAAACGTCTGTTGAAGAAGTTAATAGCATTCTAAAATCTGCCTCTGAAGGAAAACTAAATGGCGTTTTAGGGTATAATACAGCGCCACTTGTATCTTCTGATTTCAATCATGATGCGCATCCATCTATTTTTGATGCAACACAAACACGTGTTATTGGCTCTATGGTAAAAGTTTTATCATGGTATGATAATGAGTGGGGTTTTTCAAACCAAATGCTAAGAACAACAAAAGCATGGTTTGAAGCGAAATAAAAAAGAGTAACTTCCTAAAGGCGCTTTAAAGCGCCTTTTTTCTCAATTAAGTCAGATGTAAGTAGATACACAAAGACTTATGGTTGATATGTATGATCATATTAAATAAAACAAAGTAAAAATTAAGGGAATGTAATGAAGTTTTTATCCATTCGTGATGTCCCGCTTAAAGGGAAAAAAGCGCTTATCCGAGTTGATTTTAATGTCCCAGTTAAAGCTGGGAAAGTCACAAGTTCAGTAAGAATTGAGGCTGCACTTAAAACAATTCAATATGCGTTAGATCAAGGTGCGGGTGTTATTCTTGCCTCTCACCTTGGGCGTCCTGAAGAAGGAAAGTATGCCGATGAAGCTTCACTTTTGCCTGTTGCTAATTATTTAAGTAAACGTTTAAATATGCCGGTTCGACTAGAGAAAGACTATTTAGAGCAGGGTATAGATGTTGCTTCAGGTGAGGTTGTTTTGTGTGAGAATGTTCGTTTTAATGTTGGTGAAAAAAAATCAGATGAAGGACTTTCTCAGAAATTAGCTGCACTTTGTGATGTTTTTGTGATGGATGCGTTTGCTACCTCTCATCGTGCGCAGGCATCAACTTATGGTGTTGCAAAATATGCGCCAGTTGCTTGTGCAGGGCTCTTGTTAACAGATGAGCTAAATGCATTATCTGCGGCGATAAAAGCACCTAAAAAACCCCTTTTAGCAATTGTTGGGGGTTCTAAGGTTTCCACGAAGTTAACCGTATTGGAAAATCTAATTGATCAGGTTGATCAGTTGATTGTCGGAGGCGGTATTGCCAACACCTTTTTGGTTGCAGCTGGGTTTAATGTTGGTGGCTCGTTAATGGAAGCCGACTTAGTTGATAAAGCGCGCGAGTTAATGCAAAAAGCAAAGGAAAAGGGTGCTGAGATTCCTTTACCTGTTGATGTGCGTGTTGCAGCAGCATTTGATGAAAAAGCAAAAGCGACAATCAAAGATATTCATGCGGTAGAGCCCAATGAAATGATCTTAGATATTGGTCCTGAAACTGAAAAGTTATTAGCAGCAAAAATTGCACAAGCAAAAACGATTTTATGGAATGGTCCAGTTGGTGTATTTGAGTTCCCTGAGTTCAGTGATGGCACCAAAGCAATTGCCAAAGCAATTGCTGATTCAGATGCATTCTCAGTTGCAGGTGGTGGTGATACAATTGCAGCCATCGAGCAATTTGGAATTAAAGATAAAGTGTCATATATCTCAACAGCAGGCGGTGCCTTTTTAGAGTTTATTGAAGGTAAAACATTGCCTGGTGTTGAAATCTTATGCCAAAGAGCAAATAAGGATTAAGTTAATGAGAAGAACAAAAATACTTGCAACCATTGGTCCTGCTAGTGAATCAAAAGATGTGTTAACAAAGATGGTGAAAGCAGGCTTAAATGCTGTTAGGTGCAATTTCTCTCACGGCACGGCGGATGATCATAGAAAACGTGTTCAGTTGATTCGCGAAGTGGCTAAAGAGCAAGGTGTGCATATTGGTATCTTGGCTGATTTGCAGGGTCCTAAAATTCGTGTTGCCAAATTCAAAAATAAAAGTGTAGAGCTAAAAAAAGGCGCTGATTTTATTCTTGATGCGGATATGAAGAATGAAGAGGGCGATGAGAAGTCAGTTGGTATTGACTATAAAGCACTACCTCAAGATGTCTCAAAGGGAGATATTCTCTTATTGGATGACGGTAAGGTTATTTTGAAAGTTGATAAAGTATCTGGGAATAAAGTGCACTGCAAAGTGTCTGTTGGTGGAAAGCTTTCTAATAATAAGGGAATCAATAAAAAGGGCGGTGGTTTGACTGCGCCTGCGTTGACAGATAAAGATAAAGAGGATATTAAAACCGCTGCTGCATTAGATGTGGATTATGTTGCTGTATCCTTCCCGCGTGATGGAAAAGACCTTGAATATGCACGAAAGCTTTTAAAAGAAAGTGGCAGCAATGCAGGCATTGTTTCAAAGGTGGAGCGAACTGAAGCAGTTGATAATATTGAAGAGATTATTAAAGCCTCGGATGCGGTGATGGTTGCACGTGGCGATCTTGCTGTTGAAATTGGTGATGAAAACGTTCCAGCAGTGCAAAAAATGATTATTCGTCGTGCACGTCAAATGGACAAAGTTGTGATTACTGCAACTCAGATGATGGAATCGATGATTACCAATTCAACGCCAACGCGAGCGGAAGTATCTGATGTGGCAAATGCTGTGTTGGATGGAACCGATACTGTGATGCTTTCAGCTGAATCAGCCGCTGGGGAATATCCAGTGGAAACAGTGGCGGTTATGAATCGTGTATGTGAAGCTGCTGAGAATAATGATCTTGTTGATATTGTTTCAAAAGGCAACATTATTAATAATGATGAGCGTATTGATGAAGCTGTTGCAAATGCTGCGGTATATTTGGCAAACCATGTGAAAGCAAAAGCCATTATTTCATTGACTGAATCTGGCTCAACTGCGCTTTGGATGTCAAGGATTAATACACGTTTGCCTATTTATGCGTTATCACGCAATAAGCCAACCCTTGGTAGAATGACGCTTTATCGCGGTGTTGTTCCAATTGAGTTTGATTCAACACGCATGGCACGTTTTTATGTTAACAGAGAGGCATCTTTAGAGCTTGAAAAACGTGGTGTTGTCAAAGGGGGTGATTGGATGATTTTAACCAGTGGAGACCATATGGGTGTTCATGGTGGAACGAATAAAATCAAAGTAATTCAAGCTGGAAATGTAGTATAAAAGAGGAATAGAATAATGGCATTAGTATCGTTAAGACAACTTTTAGATCATGCAGCAGAGAATGGATATGGTATTCCTGCGTATAATGTGAATAATTTGGAACAAATCCGTGCTGTAATGGAAGCAGCTGACAGAGTGAACTCACCTGTTATTTTGCAAGCTTCAGCGGGGGCAAGAAAATATGCAGGTGCACCGTTTATTCGCCACCTTGTATTGGCGGCAATTGAGGAATATCCACATCTTCCTGTTTGTATGCATCAAGATCATGGCACTTCTCCAGATGTATGCCAACGCTCTATTCAATTAGGCTTTTCATCGGTGATGATGGATGGCTCTTTAAAAGCAGATGGTAAAACGCCTGCTGATTATCAATACAATGTTGATGTCACTAGGCGCACAGTAGAAATGGCACATGCTTGTGGTGTTTCTGTTGAAGGTGAGCTTGGTTGTCTTGGATCTTTAGAAACAGGGCAAGCAGGGGAAGAAGATGGTGTTGGTGCTGAGGGTATTTTATCGCATGATCAATTATTAACTGATCCTGAGGAAGCCGCTGATTTTGTCAAATCAACTAAGGTTGATGCTTTGGCTATTGCTATTGGAACAAGCCATGGCGCTTATAAATTTACCAAGCCACCAACAGGTGATATTCTGGCAATTTCACGTATTAAAGAGATTCATGCACGTATCCCAGATACACATTTGGTTATGCATGGTTCATCTTCTGTTCCTCAAGATTGGTTGAAGATTATTAATGAGCATGGTGGACAAATGGGTGAAACCTACGGAGTTCCTGTTGAGGAGATTGTTGAGGCGATCAAATACGGCGTGCGTAAGGTTAATATTGATACTGATTTACGTATGGCAGCAACAGGCGCTATCCGCCGCTTTATGGTTGAAAACCCAGCGGCATTTGATCCGCGTCAATATAATAAAGTTGCAAAAGAAGCTATGAGTGAGGTTTGTCAGGCTCGTTATGAGGCATTTGGTTCAGCTGGAATGGCAAGTAAGATCAAGCCAGTCTCATTAGAAGCAATGTACTTAGAATATCAATCAGGTAAGTTAGATCCTCGAGTGAAGTAGCCGCTTATTTTGATGATTTTATATAAATTATCTATACTTAAAGTTACTTTCAAGCGAATAAATAGAAAATCAGTTTGATTTTTGCATGTAAAGTCGCTAGAATCGAGCATCAATTCTGTCGTTTGTGCTTTAAATACTAAGACATATACGATGGATATAGATTGATAAACTTGGCATTTTAAGTGAGGTGAGAAAGTATGCCAGCAGTTCGCGTTAGAGAAACGGAACCATTTGATATTGCACTACGTCGTTTTAAACGTACATGTGAAAAAGCGGGAATCGTATCTGAGTTGCGTCGTAGAGAATTCTATGAAAAACCAACTTGGGAACGTAAGCGTAAGAAAGCTGCAGCCGTTAAACGTGCCGCAAAGCAAGCAATGAGATCAACGCCAGGCGCAAAGCGTCGTTAATTAACTAATAGGAAACAAGTCGATGTCTGAGATAAACATGCGTTTAGTGGCAGATATGAAAACCTCTATGAAAAACAAAGATAAGGTGAGACTTGCAACCATTAGGATGGCGTTGGCTGCGTTCAAGCAAAAAGAGATTGATGATAAAATCACAATCAGTGATGATGAAGCAATCAGTATCATTAGCAAAATGATCAAACAGCGTAAAGATTCAGTTGAGCAATTTAAACGTGCGGCTCGTGAAGAGTTAGCACAAAAAGAAATTGATGAAATTGAAGTCTTACAAAGTTATCTTCCTAAGCCTCTTTCTGAGGATGAAGTGATTAATATTATTCAAAAAGCGATTATGGAAGAAGGTGCTTCTTCCATGAAAGATATGGGTAAAATAATGGGCAAGATTAAGGCTGAGCTACATGGCCGTGCGGACATGGGTAAAGTTGGCTCTATTATAAAGTCACAACTCTCGTAGTGTATAAATGAAAGGCAAAGTGCCGAACGAGTTTATCAGAGAGCTTATTTCTTCAACGGATATTGTCGAGGTTGTTTCCCGTTTTATTAAATTAAAGAAAACCGGGAAAAACTATATGGCGTGCTGTCCGTTTCATCATGAAAAAACACCGTCATTTTCAGTCAGTCCAGATAAGCAGATTTATCATTGCTTTGGTTGTCATGCAACAGGTGATGTGGTTACTTTTTTATCTGAACATGAGCATATGAGCTTTATTGAGGCAATTGAAGAGCTTGCTAATTTAAAGGGGATGACTGTTCCCTATGAAAAATCGGATGTGACAAAAGACCGTGACCAAGAGATTGACATTACTCAATGCTACCAAGCATTAGATGCTGCGAATAAATATTTTAGATGGCAATTGAAATATGCCGAGAATGCCAAAGATGTGATCGAGTATATTAAAGGTAGAGAAATTAGCGGGCAAACAGCTAAATACTTTCAAATAGGTTATGCGCCTGAGTTATGGCAAGGGCTTTATGATGTTCTTTCTCAAAAATTTTCAGACAAAGTCTTATCTGCAGTTGGAGTGGTGATTCAAAATGAGCAATCAAGGATATATGATCGCTTTCGTGGACGACTAACTTTCCCTATTTATAATAGACGCGGGCAAATTGTTGGCTTTGGTGGGCGAATCATTAGCTCTGATAAATCACAGCCGAAGTACCTGAACTCACCTGAAACACCTGTTTTCCATAAATCTCAAGAGCTTTATGGCTTATATCAGCTAAAGCAAAGAGAAAAACCCACTAGAATTATAGTCGTTGAGGGTTATATGGATGTGGTTGGTCTGTATGAAGCTGGCTGCTATCATGCAGTGGCAACACTCGGAACTGCTTTTACAGAGGATCATGCGAAAGTACTGTTTCGTGAAGTTGACCGTATCATTTTATGCTTTGATGGTGATAAAGCAGGACAAAGTGCAGCGCTTAGAGCCTTTCAAATTATTATGCCGCTTTTAAGTGATACAAAAGAGGCACGATTTTTATTACTTCCAGAGAGTGAAGATCCAGATAGTTATGTGCGCAAACATTCACGGGCAGCATTTGAAGCATTGTGTGATAGCGCGCTCAGTACCTCAGAGTTTTTTAGTTACTTTATCACAAAAGACAAAGATATTGACTCTGCTGATGATGTGGCAAAAATATTATCTAAAGCAAAAGAAATATTAACCGGCATAAAAGATAATGCCTACCTTGAAAGTATCAAAAACACCTTGGCGCAAAAGCTTGGGATGTCCTTTGCGCAACTGGATGCGTTTTTAAAACATACAAACAATTCCCAAAAGAGTGAGCCTAGTAATATTGTTAGGTGGCAGAAACTTGATATTAACCATCTCACGGTAGTCGAAAAGGCGCTGGCTTATATCTTAATGATGCCAAAGGGTATTGATGAGGTTGTGCAGAGAAATAATACAGTACTATTTGCATGCAAAACAGAACAGCATATTATTTTACTTGATGCATTGAATATAATCAGGCAGAATATTGGGCTGACTTCAGCCATGCTTGTGCAGATATTGACTGAAAAGTATGAGAAGTTTAGGCAATATTTTTATCAGCTTATGCAGTTACCTGTGGAACTTGATGAGAAATTGCTGATTGATGAGTTGATCGCCATGTTAGATAAAGTGACTAAAGAGGCAAGCCAAAGTGAACTAGAGCTGCTTATAAGTAAATCGAAACGCACTATTTTAACAGAAGCTGAAAGACATAAGTTGCAGAAATTACTGCACAAAAAAGAGAAAACGTAACTACACTAGTAAGCATAAAAAAGTAGGTATATTTTCTTGAAAAACAAATAAGATAACGCCACTTTAAAGAGGTTAACATAGAGTGTCTGTGATATCAAAAAGTTTACAGATACGTTTGTACCTTTAAGGTTGTTATTTGCATATGCAGCAAAAAAATATTATGTCCATAAGAGGCGTAAAAAAATAAGAATGTGAGGCTTCATGTCAGATCAAAATATAAATATAAAAGAACAACAGCTTTCTAAAATTAAAGAATTACTTTCTTTGGGTAAAGAGCAAGGTTATTTAACTTACTCCGATGTGAACGATTATCTACCAGATGAGATTACAGATCCTGAGCGTATTGAAGAAGTCGTTCAGATGATCAATGATGTCGGGGTTAAGGTGTTTGAATCTGCGCCTGATGCCGAAGATTTACTAATGATAGAAGGTCAAGCTGATGGCACTGCTGATGAGGATGCGGTGCAAGCACTTTCTTCAGATGGTGATTTTGGCCGGACAACTGACCCTGTGCGTATGTATATGCGGGAAATGGGCTCTGTAGATCTTCTGACACGCTCTGGCGAAATTGAGATTGCTAAACGTATTGAAGAGGGCACTAAAGAAGTACTTGATGCATTATCAGGCTATCCATTTGTAATTAAATCATTACTCGGTCGCTATCAAATGCTGTTGGATAATGCCAGAGAAGAGCACAATGCACTGGAAGATGAGCTGAAAGATGAGACTCCTTTACATCAGTTCATTAAGTTTTCTGATTTAATTACAGGATTTAATGAAGGAGATGAGGTTGATGCCTCGGGTACAGATGTTGGCTCAATGCTTGATAACCCTGAAGAGACTCTAAATGATGAAGCAGGCTCTGATGATGATTCAGGTTCTAACAATGTCTCTGACACAGTTGAAGATACAGGGCCTGATCCAGAAGTCGCTTTGGCTAAATTTAAAGAGCTAGAAGAGAGCTTTAATAAACTACTTGATTTAGAAGGTGGTACAAAGGCCTATGTGGAAACAGTAAAAAGCATCTCTTCTCAGTTTTTGGCTCTTCGTTTTACTAGTGCGCAGCTTAATCGTTTAATTAATGCAATTCGAGGGCTTGTGTCTGAAATTCGCGCTCATGATAGAAAATTAATGCGCTTGTGCGTTGAAAAAGGCAAAATGCCAAAAAAATACTTTATTGACCACTTTCAAGGTAATGAAACAGACTCTTTGTGGTTAGATAAAAGTGTTTCAAAGTATCCTAATCTTGTTAATGTGCTAGATGAGGTCAAGAAGATTCAAGTTAAACTTGCGATCATTGAAGATGGCGCGGATATGTCTATCTATGAGTTAAGAGAGGCAAGTAAGCGCATCTCAGTTGGGGAAGCCAAAGCCAGAAGAGCCAAAAAGGAAATGATTGAAGCAAACTTAAGGCTCGTTATTTCGATAGCAAAGAAATATACAAACCGTGGGCTTCAGTTTTTGGATTTGATTCAAGAAGGGAATATCGGCCTTATGAAAGCGGTAGATAAGTTTGAATATCGCCGTGGTTATAAATTCTCTACTTATGCAACTTGGTGGATTAGACAAGCGATTACGCGCTCGATTGCCGATCAGGCAAGAACAATTCGTATTCCTGTGCATATGATTGAGACGATTAATAAATTAAACAGAATCTCCAGACAGATTTTGCAAGAAACAGGCAAAGAAGCCACACCTGAAGAGTTGAGTGAGCACATTGATATGTCTGAGGATAAAATTCGTAAGATTATGAAGATTGCCAAAGAGCCTATTTCAATGGAAACACCAATCGGTGATGATGAAGATTCAAACTTAGGTGACTTTATTGAAGACTCAATCTCTGACTCTCCTGTGGATAGTGCAACTGGCGAGAGTTTGAAAGAAGTAACAAAAGATATTCTAAGCACATTAACTGAGCGTGAGGCAAAGGTTCTTAGAATGCGCTTTGGCATTGAAATGAATACAGATCATACTTTAGAAGAAGTGGGTAAGCAGTTTGATGTAACGCGTGAGCGTATCAGGCAGATTGAAGCAAAAGCATTGAGAAAGCTTCGTCATCCATCTCGCTCAGAAACATTAAAAAGCTTTCTATCCGAACAATAAAACAAGCACTTGTGTTGGTGTGTAATCAAGGAGAGTGAAGATGAATGTAAAACCACTAAAGCCATTGCTTTATATAGGCGTAGGAGCTGGGTTGCTTCTGTTATCAGGGTGCGCCAGTCGTTGTATTACCCTGCCATCAAATGCAAGCTCATCTGAGAGTTTTGGCTCTGGGTTTGGTCAGCTAAAAGCAATGCAGCCGGCAACGCATACTGTGCCAGGTGGAAATATTCAAGGACAGGTGCAGGTGATGAATAAAAAGTCATCCAACCAGAATTTCCAATATCAAGTGAATTGGTTTGATAAGCAAGGTGTTGCTGTTGGCCAACCTCAACCTTGGACGCCGGTTGAAATATATGGTGATTTGCAAAAGACGCTCACCTTTACAGCGCCAATGCCAACAGCATCAAGTTATAGCGTTTCCTTCTGTCGCGTTGAGTAAAGAGGCTAAATCGTTGATGTTGCAGGACACATCGCAAGCTAAAGCGCTCATAAAATTATGGTAATGTTCAATCATCAGGCTTGTATCTTTTGTGCCCTTTAGTTTTGTTTCATATCTTTCCATAAGTAGCCACTGTCGATAGGTGCGACACTGGTCATCATCTGGTAAACGGCTTTCATGGATATGAAGTTGCCTTGCCCTTAGAAGTGCGGTTTGATGTTCATTGTAAAATCTCTCTTTATGTAGCTCAATTGAGGCCATAAGTTTTACCTTAATAGGACCATCATGCGTTTTTACATTCTCTTCAAAATACAACGGTTTCTTGTTTTTTATATGGCTTATATTTAGATTATTCTTGTTTGTGTTTGAGGATATGAGTTTATGTGTATAAGATGGTGGTAATTGATGAAATCCACCATTAAGTGATTCACTTATTTCCACATCAGCTAAGCAGGAGCTATCATAAAAACCACTTGTTTCATTTTCAAATTGCCTAAATTCCTGACGTGATAAAATAAGTTTTGCCACCTCACGCTCAAATGACTCAATTTCATTTGCTGGATATTTTGAAGTTGAAAGGAGACGAATGCCTTGGATAAGCTTTATTTTTTTGTTGATAAAATCTATATGCTGTAGGCTTAATGGCAGCTTTTTAAGCTTATACAGAATATGTGTCAATCCTCTTAGATTTACACCTAATAGTGCATGATAAGATTGAATCCCGAATTGTATGTGCTGCGCACGGTTCATGGTAATGTTGTCTATTTTATTTATTAAATTTACTAATTCGCCCATAGGTGTATCTTAAAATAAATTATTTTATTTTTATTAAATATATTCTTATTTTATCAGATAAATGATGAATTTCGAATGGCGATATTGGAGTGGTTACACTTTTACGGACAGCTAATTACGTAGTAACCTGTTAAAAAAGTTAGGACTGTCCAATGAACAAACGACCATACGACACATACACAGAAGAGTTTAAGAAATCATCAGTTGATTTAGCCTTAGAGAATGATCAACCTTATGCACAAACAGCCAGAGAGTTGGGCGTGAAGCCAAGTACTTTTTATACCTGGATTGAGCGTTACTCACCAAGTAAAGAAGGCGGCTCAGATAATATGGAAGGCGAGCTTAAAAAGCTACGCAAAGAAGTCACAAAG
>NZ_KB902269.1 GCF_000379445.1 Fangia hongkongensis FSC776 = DSM 21703 | reverse complement strand
CCAGCTGAGCTACAGACCCAATCTAACAAAAAATAAAATATGTAAACACTCAAATACTCCAAGGATCTATTCTCATTTTTTTGTACTCATTCATTCAACATCAAACATTTACAATTCAACATTAAAATCATCTTCGTACCTTTAAGGAGGTGATCCAGCCGCAGGTTCCCCTACGGCTACCTTGTTACGACTTCACCCCAGTCATGAATCACAAAGTGGTAAGCGCCCTCCGAAGTTAAGCTACCTACTTCTTTTGCAACCCACTCCCATGGTGTGACGGGCGGTGTGTACAAGACCCGGGAACGTATTCACCGCGGCATGCTGATCCGCGATTACTAGCGATTCCGACTTCATGATCTCGAGTTGCAGAGATCAATCCGGACTTAGAACACCTTTGTGAGTTTCGCTCCAGATCGCTCCTTCGCAGCCCTCTGTAGTGCCCATTGTAGCACGTGTGTAGCCCTACCCGTAAGGGCCATGATGACTTGACGTCGTCCCCACCTTCCTCCGCCTTATCAGCGGCAGTCTCTCTAGAGTGCCCAACTTAATGATGGCAACTAAAAATAAGGGTTGCGCTCGTTGCGGGACTTAACCCAACATTTCACAACACGAGCTGACGACAGCCATGCAGCACCTGTCTCTAAGTTCCCGAAGGCACAAACCAATCTCTCGGTTCTTCTTAGGATGTCAAGGGTAGGTAAGGTTCTTCGCGTTGCATCGAATTAAACCACATGCTCCACCGCTTGTGCGGGTCCCCGTCAATTCCTTTGAGTTTTAGCCTTGCGGCCGTAGTCCCCAGGCGGAGTACTTAACGCGTTAGCTGCGCCACTAAAGCCTTTTCACCGACTCCAACAGCTAGTACTCATCGTTTACAGCGTGGACTACCAGGGTATCTAATCCTGTTTGCTACCCACGCTTTCGTCCCTCAGTGTCAGTTCAACCCCAGATTGTTGCCTTCGCCATTGATGTTCCTTCCGATCTCTACGCATTTCACCGCTACACCGGAAATTCCCCAATCCTCTAGTGAACTCTAGATAAACAGTATCAAATGCAATTCCTAGGTTGAGCCCAGGGATTTCACATCTGACTTATCTATCCACCTACGAACCCTTTACGCCCAGTAATTCCGATTAACGCTCGCACCCTCCGTATTACCGCGGCTGCTGGCACGGAGTTAGCCGGTGCTTATTCTTCGCCTAACGTCAAACTATCTAGCTCTTAACCTAATAGCCTTCCTCAGCGACTAAAGTGCTTTACAACCCTAAGGCCTTCTTCACACACATGGTATTGCTGGATCAGGGTTGCCCCCATTGTCCAATATTCCCCACTGCTGCCTCCCGTAGGAGTCTGGGCCGTGTCTCAGTCCCAGTGTGGCTGATCTTCCTCTCAGAACAGCTATAGATCGCAGCCTTGGTGAGCCTTTACCTCACCAACTAGCTAATCTAACATAGGCTCATCTCATGGCGACACCCTAAGGCACCTTTCATCATTAGATAATATGCGGTATTAGCAGCCGTTTCCAACTGTTGTCCCCCACCATAAGCCAGATTCCTATGCATTACTC
>NZ_KB902268.1 GCF_000379445.1 Fangia hongkongensis FSC776 = DSM 21703 | reverse complement strand
GTGAGTTGTTTATCATTAAACACAACTGCAACAGCATCAGGTGTTTTAGCAACTTGTGCTTCAAAGAGTTGTGGCAATGTTTTGTGGCCTGGAAATGGACATTGCGTTTTATTCCAAGTATCTGTAATTTTTTGATATTTTCGATTATCTATTAAATTATATTTGGCAATTGGTTTTGTCGATGCTTCATTAACAAGCTGACCCAAAATACAGGAATATTGCTTGGCAAATGTATTTATCGTTTGCTTATCAAATAAGCTGGTTGAGTACGTGATGACACCTGATATTTTTTTACCTAAATTGTTAACAATACACTCTAAATCAAAACGAGTAACATTATGTATCCCTTGTAACGTCTCTGTTGTAAAATAACGAGTAACTTCAACGCTGTTGTATGTCTCAAAACTTTGTACTGAAAACAAAATTTGAAAGATAGGATGACGACTGATATCTTTTTCTATCTCTAATTCAGCCACCAGCTGTTCAAATGGTACGTCCTGATAGGATTGCGCCTGTATTAAGTTATCTGTAACTGAGTGAAGTAGAAAGTTCGCGGTTTCCTTTGGATTAATATCTTGCCTTAAAACCAAGTTATTGACAAAAAAACCAATTAACCCTTGAACACCTGAATAGTGTCTATTAGCAACTGGCGTTGCCAGTATAATATCCTGTTGCATTGTCAGCTTGTACAATAAGATATAAAACCCAGTTAACATCAAAGTATATAAGGTTTCTCCACGAGTCTTGGCAAGTACTTTTAGGCTATCAGAGAGTGTTTCATCTAATGCAAAATTTACTGACCTTCCATGCAACATTAAGCGTTTCGGTCTAGATTTATCTGTTGGCAAATTTAACGTTTTATACCCGGACAATTTACCTTTCCAATATTCCAATTGATACCTCAATACTTCTTTGTTCAGATAACTGCGTTGCCAAACTGCAAAATCTTTATATTGTATTCGTGGTGGAGCCAAGGCTATTTTCTCCCCACGATCAAAATACTCATAGTACTCTAGCAGAGTACCTACCAAAATATCATGCGACCAACCATCTGTAGCAATATGGTGAATATTAATTAATAAATGCGTGTACCGTGATGTATCATTTTGATATAAAACGCTCCTCATTGGGTAGTCAGACAATAAGTTAAATGGAGTATTTACATCTGATACTAAAAGCTCGTTAAAGTGTGTTTTTGACCTATAAACCCGCGATTCGATTTTAATCGGTTCGCTACCAAAATGTTGCCAGATCATACCTGAGTCATCTTGTAGAAAGGTCGTCTGCAATACCTTTTGTCTATCTGCAATGGCCTGAATACTCCTTTTAAGGGCCTCGACATTTATATCACGAGACAGAGATACTAACCAGGGAACATGATATACATTTGTTCCTTTCTCATACTGTTCAATAAAGTATAAACGTTGTTGCGAAAAAGACAGTGGCCACTTATCACCCTTTGTTACTTGGATTTCTATGCTAGGCATTGATACACTACTGTCAATATGAGCTGCCAGACGACGAATGGTTCTATATTTAAACAGATAAGCAGTATGAATCTCTTTTTCAAATTCATCTGATGCCATACAGGAAAATTTAATCCCAGCAATAGAATCACCACCGATTTCAAAGAAGTTATCTTCTATACCAATAGGTCGAGTGTCTAATACATTTTCCCATATTCTACAAAGCCGCTTCTGCGTCTCTGACACAGGCTTAACATAACTTCTCACTGAGCTATGATGGTGATCAGGTAGAGCACT
>NZ_KB902267.1 GCF_000379445.1 Fangia hongkongensis FSC776 = DSM 21703 | reverse complement strand
AGCATAAAGCTTTAACAATCTATCATAGAGTAATAACCAAGTCTCTCGGGCAATTAGTACTGGTTAGCTTCATACATTACTGCACTTACACATCCAGCCTATCAACGTCGTAGTCTTCAACAACCCTTTAGGGGAATTTAATTCCCGGGAGATCTCATCTTGAGGAAGGCTTCCCGCTTAGATGCTTTCAGCGGTTATCCCGTCCGAACGTAGCTACTGGGCAGTGCTTCTGGCGAAACAACCCAAACACCAGTGGTTCGTTCACTCCGGTCCTCTCGTACTAGGAGCAAACCCTCTCAAATCTCCTACGCCCACGGCAGATAGGGACCGAACTGTCTCACGACGTTCTAAACCCAGCTCGCGTACCACTTTAAATGGCGAACAGCCATACCCTTGGGACCTGCTTCAGCCCCAGGATGTGATGAGCCGACATCGAGGTGCCAAACTCCTCCGTCGATATGAACTCTTGGGAGGAATCAGCCTGTTATCCCCGGAGTACCTTTTATCCGTTGAGCGATGGCCCTTCCATTCAGTGCCACCGGATCACTAAGACCTACTTTCGTACCTGCTCGAGCCGTCACTCTCGCAGTTAAGCGCACTTTTGCCTTTATACTCTTGGTGCGATTTCCGACCGCACCGAGTGCACCTTCGTACTCCTCCGTTACTCTTTGGGAGGAGACCGCCCCAGTCAAACTACCCACCATACACTGTCCTCGGCATTCACCTGAGTTAGAACTCCAACAATATCAGGGTGGTATTTCAAGGTCGACTCCAATAAAACTAGCGTCTTATCTTCATTGTCTCCCACCTATCCTACACAAATATCATCAAAGTCCAGTGCAAAGCTATAGTAAAGGTTCACGGGGTCTTTCCGTCTAACCGCGGGTACGCAGCATCTTCACTGCGATTTCAATTTCACTGAGTCCCAGATGGAGACAGTGTGGCCATCGTTACGCCATTCGTGCAGGTCGGAACTTACCCGACAAGGAATTTCGCTACCTTAGGACCGTTATAGTTACGGCCGCCGTTTACCGGGGCTTCGATCCAGAGCTTCGCTTACGCTAACCCCTTCAATTAACCTTCCGGCACCGGGCAGGCGTCACACCCTATACTTCCTCTTACGAGTTCGCAGAGTGCTATGTTTTTAGTAAACAGTCGCAGCCACCTGGACTCTGCAACCCAATCCAGCTTAAGGAGTAAATCCTATCACCAAATCAGGCACACCTTCTCCCGAAGTTACGGTGTCATTTTGCCTAGTTCCTTCACCTGGGTTCTCTCATCGCCTTGGTATTCTCTACCTGTCCACCTGTGTCGGTTTACAGTACGGTCAATAATTATCTACGTTTAGAAGTTTTTCCTGGAAGCAGAGCATCAACCTCTTCGTGGAACAAGTTCCACTTCGTCTCGTATCTCAGATCAACATGCTACCGGATTTGCCTAATAACACTACCTACATACTTTCACCTGGATTACCATCCACCAGGCAGATCTAGCTTTCTCCGTCTCTCCATCACAATAATTATCGGTTCAGGAATATTAACCTGATTCCCATCGACTTCACTCTTCAGCTACGCCTTAGGGGCCGACTTACCCTACGTTGATTAACATTGCGTAGGAATCCTTGGACTTCCGGCCAATAAGAATCTCACTTATTTTTACGTTACTCATGTCAGCATTCGCACTTCTGATACCTCCAGCAACCTTCTCAAGTCACCTTCATCAGCTTACAGAACGCTCCCCTACCATAATATAAATATTATCCGCAGCTTCGGTGTATCGCTTAGCCCCGTTAAATCTTACGTGCAGGCCGACTCGACCAGTGAGCTATTACGCTTTCTTTAAAGGTTGGCTGCTTCTAAGCCAACCTCCTGGCTGTCTGGGCCTTCCCACTTCGTTTCCCACTTAGCGATAACTTGGGGACCTTAGCTGGCGGTCTGGGCTCTTTCCCTCTCCACTACGGACCTTAGCACCCGCAGTGTGTCTCCTGTGATAAAACTTCGTCGTATTCTGAGTTTGCATCGAGTCGGTAAGGTCGCAAAACCCCCCTAGTCGAAACAGTGCTTTACCCCAACGAGTCATTCACAAGGCACTACCTAAATAGTTTTCGGGGAGAACCAGCTATCTCCGTGCTTGATTAGCCTTTCACTCCGATCCACAGCTCATCCCATAATTTTGCAACATTACCGGGTTCGGTCCTCCAGTTGGTGTTACCCAACCTTCAACCTGGCCATGGATAGATCGCGCCGGTTTCGGGTCTGATCATAGCGACTTAACGCCCTATTAAAACTCGGTTTCCCTTCGGATCCCCTATACGGTTATCCTCGCCACTATAATCAACTCGCTGACCCATTATACAAAAGGTACGCAGTCACATGACTCAATCATGCTCCCACTGCTTGTACGCAGACGGTTTCAGGTTCTATTTCACTCCCCTTATTGGGGTTCTTTTCGCCTTTCCCTCACGGTACTGGTTCACTATCGGTCAATCAGTAGTATTTAGCCTTGGAGGATGGTCCCCCCATCTTCAAACAGGATTTCTCGTGTCCCGCCCTACTTAGTCGTATATCTAGTTCCACATAATCACTTTCGTGTACAGGGCTATCACCTTCTATGGCCATCCTTCCCAGAATGCTCCACTAATAACTATGCTAAAATATACCAGGCTAATCCCCGTTCGCTCGCCGCTACTTAGGGAATCTCGGTTGATTTCTTTTCCTATGGGTACTTAGATGTTTCAGTTCCCCACGTTCGCCTCCTACCACTTTTTATATCCCATCAAAATTAACAAAACAGATCTCACTCCATACTCTCGTATCTCATGTATTAGTTCAGCTAATCTATAGAATATCAAAAGTGGTAGGATAACTAGGTTATCCTAGTTGGGTTCCCCCATTCAGACACCTTCGGATCAATGCTCATTTGCCAGCTCCCCGAAGCTTTTCGCAGGCTATCACGTCTTTCATCGCCTCTGATTGCCAAGGCATCCACCGTCTGCGCTTATTTCCCTTGGTCATTACTCTATAATAAATTGTTAAAGATCTATATCATTGTATTGATCAGCTCACTCTGCTTTGCGTTCCCTAATCTCAATGCCGCGCTCATTTAGAACAATCTAAACTCACTTGCATTTCAATCAGGCGCCTTAATCAAAGCAACCTTATCAACACAATACTTTGCAACAAATATCTCTATTTATCACAACTATTCGTGAACAACATCTCATTAATCTCACTTGATTAATAACTTATTCACTCATATATCATTCTATTAAATATCTCGATGCCTAGATTGGTGGAGCCAAGCGGGATCGAACCGCTGACCTCCTGCGTGCAAAGCAGGCGCTCTCCCAGCTGAGCTATGGCCCCAATAATCTGGTGGGTCTGAGTAGACTTGAACTACCGACCTCACCCTTATCAGGGGTGCGCTCTAACCAGCTGAGCTACAGACCC
>NZ_KB902266.1 GCF_000379445.1 Fangia hongkongensis FSC776 = DSM 21703 | reverse complement strand
ACCCAGATTATGGTTACCTGCTTGTGATTGAAACGAGTCGGCACTACTTTGTGCAGCCAAAGCGGTGAGTTTGTCCAACACGGCTTCGCGCTTGAGATTCACTGCTGATGATTTAGCTGACTCTTTTGTGGTGCTCGCTGATAGGTGATACTCTGTCGTTGCTGCATAGTTCGTAACAGCAAACACCATTAGCATCAGCCAAGTGAGTATGCGTGTATATAAAGACTGAATAACCATCTCTAGTTCCTCGTGACAGCATCGTTGAAGCTTTACTCTTCCCAAGGTAAAAGCACTCTATATTTGCACCTAATCCCTTTCTCGCACATCCTATCGAAAACAGGAAAAAAGATAACTAAATAGTAACTATTGATTACAATCAATATGACTGAACGCTCAGTCAGTCAAGCCTCAGCAAACAGTTGATATATAAGGCTTTGCTAACACCTGTTAAGTATTTAATACGCTTGACTTACAGCAAAATTTTATTTTTATGCATACAGCATCTACATTTGCCAACTTCACTAAGTGACTTTTAACGTTATAATGTGAAGCAATCCATAGCGGTTATCCAAGATCTAAAGGTACGCTATATAGACATTGTCCACATGGAGATTGAAAATGTTTAACTTAATAAAAACGCTGGCAGTTAAGCAAGAGCAATTTCATCAATCTATTATTCCCTTGATTGCCTTGACTATAATAAAAGCCATTTGCTTATTGAATAAGTTAAAACCAATTTCTATGTGTTAATAAAAATGACGTTGTTTATATGACAAGCCTAGCTTAATTTCAATCTTCGTGATGACCAAAATGGAAGCAAAATCGGAAACTAAAGGGCACAAACAATGGACATCAGTTCTATCACACTTAATAACTTGTACGTATTTAAAACGGTAATTGAGGTTGGCTCAGTATCAGCTGCGGCAAAATTACTCAATAAAAATCAATCGACTATTAGCGCAGCTTTAAGGCTTATAAAAAAGACTTTTGGTGATGATGTAATGAAAATTCAAGGTGGTTGTTGCGTTGCAACAACCAAAGGCTTGCAGATATGTAATTATATTGGCGAGCTGATTCATGTTGCAACCGACTATGTTGAAACCTCACAAATAAGGCGCTACAAAGTCCTGACAAGTGACTTTTTTGCTCTACTTTACATGCCTGCATTTATCAATGCCTGCAATCTACATAATATTGACATCGAAATGGAGGTGGTTCGACTAAAAACCCTCAATAAAATGCAGTGTGATATGAGTCAATTTGACTTATGTATTGGCATGGAAGACAGAGTATT
The DNA here is from genome assembly GCF_000379445.1 of Fangia hongkongensis FSC776 = DSM 21703. GTDB lineage: Bacteria > Pseudomonadota > Gammaproteobacteria > Francisellales > Francisellaceae > Fangia > Fangia hongkongensis. Next base: position 2,807 of record NZ_KB902266.1, on the reverse strand, counting down.
AAGCATCCCCTGCCAGCCATTAATGGAAACACAATCAGTGGTAATCACCAGTAAAAATAGTGCTTTTGATGCCATTAGCTTTATTGATTATTTGCAAGCAGAGCACATTACGATGCATAAAACTGAAACTGCCTATATTAAGCAGACTATTGGCCATCACCCTCGTAATCGCGTTATTCTCTCCAACAGCCTTCTTACCTCCATGAGTCTTCTTAGCAGCATTCCTAACACGGTGATGACCACTGAACATCACTTGCACGAGCATTACCGTAATGTTTTCCAATTTAAGCAAGTGAACTATGATTTTGAATTTGAAAAAAAGCTTCTTTTCTATAGCTGGAAAAAAACCGTTCATAGTGAAGAGCTTGCACGATTTTTTACACAATGGTGGCAAAATAAAGAGGCTGAGAGTAATAAGGAGCGAAATTCAAAAAAAGAAATATTGCACTAAAGCCTCTCCTTTAATAATCAAACCTATCCCACAAACTGATAATCTATATAGCTTCTATCATGTATTTTAGTTCGCAAAATTACTAATCATTGATTGTGATCAATAGTCGCTATTTAGTTATTTCACAATCATTTTAAGGTATAAATTACCCCAAGATCTAAACCCTTGACTCCAGCGATGACATTGCATGGAAAAGGGCGAATGATTGAACACAAAGAGAAAGAGAAGGACAAAACCATGGATACTCAATTTAAAAAATCTGCATTAATGCTACTTTGTTGCTCAGCATTATTTACAAGCACTGGCTTTGCTGATACGCGTCAAGATCAAGCACTACAATATCTTCATTATAAAAAGGAGAAAAAAGTCACTATTATTAACGGGACGCAAGATGCATTAACGCTTACCCCCGGCACTTCTAGCAATCAAAACTTTTACTCTTATGTTGGCAATGTCAGCTTTAAAGAAAAGGGCGCTAAAAGTAGCGCAAAGAGCTTTCAAATTTTGCCTAGTGAGTCAAAAACATTCACCATGACAGTTGATCTATCTTATACCAGCTCTGAATGGACAAAGAGATTAGGGGTATGGAAATACTACTCACTTAAATATCAACCCCCTTTATTAAACTTGCACTTCACAACACCAAAAGAATATGGCTATCAAAAATCATGCTGGGTGACAACAAACACCTATTTGGAAAATGCTAAAGGTGAGTTAAAAGAAGATGTACCATTTTACATGGAGACGGAACATAGCTGGCCAGACCCTTTTAGCTGGGTTCCAGGGCCCCATGAAGATCCTGATAAAACAAAAACAGATAATTACCTGTATTATAAATACAGTGGAAAGTCGCTCAAAGAGCCTCAAAATCAATATATTATAAGCACATCTGATGCGCAAAAGCGCACACCCGCTGTTAAAAACGAGGATGTGACCTTAACAATTGTCCACTGTGATGATGATGCGAGATTTCGCTTAAATGTTACCAACTCTTCCTTTTCCGATACGATGTATAAATTATCCACACCTTACGATAAAGGCGTGCTGAATTCTTTATTTGTTAATGGCTTGAATTTTTTTGATCACACTCCTAATATCAATCCATTAACCCAGTACAGTCTCTTTTTAAAGAAAAATGGCCCAAGCGGTATCTTTTTCCCTCAAGGGGCATTAAAAGATCAAAGCTTTGGCTTCAGTTTTAATGATAAGGCAGGAAATGAGCATCAAATTCAAGTTGGTTTCCCAAATGAAAGTGGGAAAGGCATATTTAATGTCGCTAATCGAGATGCGCCTCTTTATAAAAACTACCGCACAATTGCTTTTTATAGTGATGGTTATATTTTGCCGCATAATGGTGGCATAAAGTCACCTGTTTACTATCGATGGAGTGATATTGGAATCCCTGATAAATATGCACCACAGGTTGTTGGGATTACAAGACTAAAGGCTTATCCTCATAAATTTTTCTTCTTTTTAAGAAATGGCACCTATTTTCGCTATGATATGACTCAGCATCACATCGATGCGGGTTTCCCTAAGCCTACTTCTAAAGACTGGCCACTTACGGAAACACAGGCAAAAATGATTGCAGGGGTAAAACTTGGTCTACAAGAAAAAGATTTAGATGCGCCAAGCTTTTTACTAAGAGATGGCAACTTACTTCTTGTCAACAGTGATGCCACCAAAGTCGTTGGTAGAAATGAAATCTTCAATGCGTATTTACTCGGCCCTGTTCTACTAAATAAACTTGGCTGGAGTAAGCTTGATGATATACGTGGATTTGTCGACTACCCAACGATAAAAAAAGGTCCTCTCGAGGTTTCCATTGCCATGGCAAATGGCCATGAAATTATATTTTGGAAGCCATATTGTGACTTGACCAAAATTGGTCTTGGTGGCTATGAGTGTCTTGCTAAGAGCTATTATAATGATCGTGTATGGATCTTCGACCAATTACAAGGACGTAAAAACCCATCACTTGCCTGCCATGATGTTGCCAAAAACTCTACTTGGTATTGTGAGGCCAGCATCGCAAAAGACAAATACGGTGTAGAGACATTAAATGTTAATCTCTCGCCAACAAAGCAGCTTTATCAAATGTTCCTAAGCGAGCAGGCACAAAATGGTGCTCGCTTGACCAGCATTTTTTAACAGGCAGTTGAACAATACAACTTATATCTAAGATCATATGGGGTTCAAGACATAGCTCTTAAGAGAAATCAAAGAGAGCGTCTCTCATTTATAACCTAAAAATATCATTCTCACGAGGAACTAGAGATGGTTATTCAGTCTTTATATACACGCATACTCACTTGGCTGATGCTAATGGTGTTTGCTGTTACGAACTATGCAGCAA
>NZ_KB902265.1 GCF_000379445.1 Fangia hongkongensis FSC776 = DSM 21703 | reverse complement strand
CTACCGCTACCTTGTTTCGCGCTTCGCGCTCAACTTCGGTGCGGATAGCTCACTCACTTCCCATTTCTTGGATGTTTTAAAGCCCGTGGCTGGGCGTTCTTACTTTACCCTTGCGAACTCTCCATTCTCTGCCAGTCCTCACAGCCTCAATATGTAGTGAGTCTATGGGGGTGATATATTTTGATCACACATCTCTCATTCTCAAAACCCTCTGTAAATTAGGCTATATATGGCTTTGCAGGCGCTCGCTGCCAGCCTTTCTTGCCTCTTCCTCTTTACTTCCTCCCTAAAAATAACGCCTCTCTAACGCCCTCTCAGACGCCATACTAACTGGCTAATTTATACACCAAATTGCCTCATGTAGTAAGATATCTACAATGTAGTTGTACTACTTTATGGTTGAAAAATATACCATATTCTGTAGTTTTGTTACCGCTACCTATGTGTAAAAAGTTGAATTATTTTTGATTTATGCTTGACTTGTTACCGCTACCTGTATATAATGGTAATTAGAAAGTGAGGGAGCAACTGTTACTCACTATTTTCTGTAACTACACTGGAGTGCTAAAAATGGACAAGTACGAACTAATCAAAATCATTGTCGAACATCAAAACGATAACGAGTATTCACTTGCAGAAAAATTGCTCGATGCTCTCAACGTTACTACAGTCGATACACTAGACAAAACACCAACCGACCTATTTTGTGAAGATGCTTTAATTCTTGAGCTTGAGCGACTTGGCTATGAAATTACAGACACAAAAGATACAAACAAAGACGGTTCACTTGATGATACATTTGATGGCAACCCAGTCAGCGAAATAAACAATCTATCCATATACAAAAAATAATTTTTCCGCCTCATTTGTGGGCGCAAAATAGGAAATCAAAGGAGATATTAAACATGTGCTGTGATGGATTTTACTTTGAAGATCATGAGGCAAATGGGGAATGCTCTGAATGCGGAGCGCTTACACTTGATGGAATAGCAGAGCAATGTTATTGGGAAAGAGCTTTGTGCGAAACATGCGGTTATGCACCTTGTAATTTAGCATGTTGATATGGGAGAAAAATAGGAAATAATAGGCAGGCCACTTAAAGCTGTTTTTAGCATAAAATAAGCAATAAAACCTATATTTTAAAAGGCTTTCGAGCAGGGCCAGATGATTTAGTATTGGGGGTGAATTTCGGGCTTTTGGCTAGCTGCTCTCACACTGCTAGTTGCGCTATTCGCCGATATTGGGATATCTGAGTAAGCTGTTATATTCACGCACGACCCGAAAAGATTTTGGCTTATGAAAAACCACAGGAAAGCAAAACACAAGCCAAACTTGGATTGCTTATTAATGCCCTTTTAAGTCCTTCTCTAGCGCTTTTACTTCCTTGATTGATAACTCAGTAGCCTCAGATACTTTTTTAGCCTCTAAGCCCATAGAGAGCAATTTGCGAGCCGTAGCCAAAGCTTTCTCTTGAGCACCCTCGGCTTTACCTTCTGCTTTAAGTATAGGCGCATGTTTCTGTAAAGCTCTTTCTTCGATCTGCTGTGATACGGTCATTATGTCACCTTTTAAATCTTCATTACTACTGACTATTTTATCATAAAACTGGTCAAAATCTAAATCTGAATAATCACTCATGTACTTAATCAATGTCTGCCTTGCAAAGCTATCATAGCTTGCCATTTCTCTTGAAGCCAAGGACAAGGCACTATCAATATCCTTGTCTGCAATATGCTTTAATACAATTTCTAAGCCACTTATATAGCCATGCTCCAGTATCTCTTTATCAGATTGACGCACCAAGTCTACAAACTCTATACTAAAGGCATACTTGTTCGCTAACTCCTTATTTTGGAAATAATCGTTAATGTCCAAAGAGTAGCTAAATGGCTTCTTGTTCGTGTAGTAAATCACACTTACAATCAAAGGCAATTTTTTAACGTCTTTGTTTTGCTTGATGTAATCCAACAAGTAGCTAGTTTGATAGTGTCGTGTACGTATGAGTATTGTAATATCATCACTCGTTTGATATTCAATGTGAACCAGCGCTGCACCGTTTCTGCCATCTTTGAATTTAAAAGAAAAAGCAAGGTCTGATATTTCCTTCTGCTTTACGTTATCTTTATGCTGCTGCCTCAAGTGCTCAACATTAGCCGTGTCAAGGTTGAAAGTATCCCAGTCAACTAAAGCTACTAACTCTTTTGCCATATATTGCTGCATGAAAGAAATAGCAAACTCGCGGTTTCTGATTAAGTCTTTGATGCGTCTGTCGTGCTGGTCTGACATTATTTGCCTAGTGCTCTTGGATTATCTCGATTCAGTATATCACTAATTTTGATATTTAAAGTCCTCGCTATTACAGATAATGGCGCACCGTGTTTTAGCATTTCTTGCGCTTCTTTTGATTTACAACAACAGTAATTTTTATCCATTTATTTAAGCCACCTTTTGATTGTTAATTTTCTCTAACACTTCGGCTATTTCTTCAAGTTCAATACTTAATACAACAATACGCTGCTGAATATCGATTATTAAGCCGTCTGCGCTACTATTAGTCTTTATTGCTGCCATTGTGTTGCTTCCGCCTTTAAACCTAACCACACCACTACTAACACCCTTTACTGCGTCATTTTGCTGATAGACAGGCTCAAACTGTGCAATCAGCTCTGGCAAACGGCTTTCAACTTCTTTAGGTGATCCAACTACTTTTAAGCCTTGCCTTGTCCGTTTCTCTTTACTTAAATACATTTCGTACTTTTCAAGATCGCCTATTATATGGTCTTGATGCGCGATATAGTAATCGCTGATTACGTCCTTATAGCCACAACTCAATTGAATCTGCGTTAAACCCAAATATTGATTATTAGGCTTTGCTTTCTTCTGAAAAACAATGATATCAACTGTTACTTTTGCGTCACTAAAAAGAGAATCTGGCAAACGATAAGAACAAACAAGCTCGGCTTCATTGGCAATTATATCCCTTGCGTGACTACTTGACGAATCTAGGCAATAACACGGTACAACCATTACACACAAGCCTTTATCACGTAAAAGGCGTATACTACGCGCTAGAAAAGCATGATGTATTTTCAACTCATTCAAATCGTTAAAATAACGGTCATTCACGTTGAAAGTAGCATAAGGTGGATTCCCTATGATTAAATCATACTCTGCCTTATGATTCTGATAGCCATCGTTAATTATTTCTATATCATTATACAGTGCACTTGCTATATGTGCGCTGACTTTCTCCAATTCAATACCTGTTATATTTGAATTTTTGCGGATTGATTCTGGCATGTATTCAAAGAACGAGCCAACGCCACAAGTCGGCTCTAAAATATCGCCACCTGTAAAGCCTAACTGCTCAACTATCTGCCAACAATAACGAATGATTAGCTCAGGGGTATAATAGGCGGTGCTTACACTTTTGCGTAGGCTTTCCCATTCCTCAACGCTTAAAACCTTAGCTAGTTCCTTTTGCACTTCTTCATTCTGTAGCTCTTTGTACAAACCACCAAAGCCTGAATAACTTTTAGCATGGCTATAATCACCTTTGGCAATCTCAGCTAATATCTCGATATTTTGCCACTCACGGCTTAACTTAGTGTTGCTTTTTGCTAGCGATTTGCTGTTCTTCGCTACAGCAAAATTGCCTTTGTTTTTTGTGTTTTTGTTTAGTATTTTAAACATCTTTAACTCTCCATTTGCGGAATATATCCAAGATTAAAAAAAGTGCTGCAATGATTATTCATGAAAAATATTCCTGTTGATTCATCAGCTTTCAATTCGTACATTTTGTAAGCTCTGATATCGCCATGCTTTTCTTTAACATTCTGAAAAAATGCTATGACCTCACTAATTTTTACATGCTTACACTTCACGCCACAAACTCCTTTTTGTATTCACTTATCTCGTTCAGCAAAGGAAAATCAAAGTCAATACAATTAGCCTCGCAAGCAACGCCTTTGATAAAGATGTAAAATTTTTGTTCAGCACTCCAAGCGTACATATAGAGTTTGTCTTGATTGATGTAGTCATTACCAACTGGCACACTCTCATCATTTTGGATGATCTCTGCACGAATAACACAAAAACTTGGCAATGCTTCAAGTCCGATATAACAACCTTTGTTTGTTAATGCTTTAATACTCATGCGTCAACCTCATCACTTGCTAATCCATCCAAGCTCTGCATAACAACCCTAGCATGATAGCAAGCATTAGGCGTTAGCTTTCGCACCCAAGCGCAAGCATACCTTGACCACTTAAAGCCGTTACGTTTTAAAATGGTGCGGACTTCCTCACTAGGCTTACCGTTAAATTCAAAAATAACGCGCATTTCCTCTGGGTCTTGTGTACATTTATAGCCGTTTTTCTCGACTTCCAAAGTGCCTTTTTCTGCATAATGCTCTAAAAGCTTTAGTCGTTGTTCTAAACGTCTAATTTCTACGGTGCTAGTGCCATAAGGTCTTAAATTAGCATAACGTGGATAAGCGTAACATGCAGCAAGTGAAACAATTTCCTTTGCTGCTTCCTCATGTGTCTTTTTAAATTCTTCAACCGCTAGAAAAAATGCCGCTTCAACCTCTTTTGATGATTTGAGCTGTGTCTTTTCTATTTTGTCCGCTCCAGTCTCTTTTGCTGCTTTGTTGTAAGTCTTGCGCCACTCTTTATTAATTGCTTTTATGCGCTCATTTTCTGATTTTAAACTTTCAATTTTTTCCTTAATCTTCTCGGCTGCTTCTGGGTCGTAGCTTGATATACCGCCTGTGCCTACAGATTCGGCTTTTTGTGCGTAGTAATCCGCCTTTTCTTGCTCTTGAATCGATAACTGGGTTTTCTTTCTGATTTTCTCAATATGGCTTCTGTGCCTATTTGCTGAATAGTGATCGACTAAAATAGGTTGTCCAAATGGTATCATTTCTGCCAATTCTCTACCGTCTTTATATAGTTGGTCTGATTTATTGGCGCATTTTATCGCCTTTTCTTTGTAGCGCTCTTTCTTTGCTTCTTGCCTTTCTTCGTAACTATTCATACCAAAACTCCCTCTAACTTGCTGCAATCACGCTTCAAGAAAGGTGTAATTGGCACGATATTGCTTTGTGCATTGTTTAGAACCATTCTTGTTGTACTCACTGTACTTTTTGCCTCGGTGCGTGAATATAACTGATCATGTGCAAATACATCATATAGACGTGATTTTAATTGCTCTTTTTTTCTCTCTACATTGTGACTTCTATTTAAAAATAACATGGTATAATCTCCCTACGCTCAAGGCGTACGTTTAAAAATATGGTTAAAAAGTTAAATTTTTACTGTGTAATTAAGCTACTTTTAAAGCTGCATCTTGGACTACTTCAAGCGCCCACAAATAATAGGTTTGACCACCTTTACTTGTGCGTTGTTGTCCTCGGCTTACTCTGATTTTTAACGCTGGGAGATTGTCTAATTGGTTTTGTAGTTTAAGCTGATAGAAAAAACCTGATACACGGCTTACACTAGTCGGGCTAATTGAAAGTACTGCCAGCTTGCCGTTGTGCTTATCCTCTGTATGTAATTGCACTAAAATATCAAGATAACGCTTTGTTACTGGTTGTCGTCCATCACTTAACATGCTGTCAATGAATACTTGTAAAGGTTCGCCGTCTGTTGTTGTAACTCCATCACGGCTATACTTGATACCGTCATAGTTCTGGTCGTTTGCGTCAACGAGAATATGCTTTTCTAAAGTTTGCATTACAGTAATATCAAAGTAACGATGCTCAAAGTCGGGTGCATCTGACATTTCAAAGGCGCTTTTTAAGGTTATGACTGGGAATGATGAATGATCAAACTGTAAGCCGTCTAAGCCTTTGGTTGAAAGCTCTTGTTTAATATCTTGACTGTTAAAAATGCTTTTTACAGGCGCAATAGTAGGTGTAGTTGTCATGTGAAAAACTCCTATACAAAAAATTGATTGTGAAAATAAGTAAAAAAGCCTATTCGTTATGGAAAAAGGCTCATGCACAGTTTTGCAACTTGCTGCTGTGCGCTTCTTACTGGATCATCATTTGATGCTGCCTCATCAAGTGGCGGAAGGTTAGACACACGCAATGCAATACCGCTGTTGCTTGTTGTTTTTCGTTGTATAGGATAGTTATTTTGATTTGTCTTGTTGACTTGTGAACGGATAGACATTATTATTTTCCTTGTAAGTTGAAAAGCTCGAAGTTAATGATTGGTAGTCTGACTTCGGGCTTTTTTGTTGCCTAAAATTTACTTGATTCGCCTGATTATTTTACAACCTTTTGGCACTGGTTGAAAGGATTATCTCCTATGTTTTTATTATACCAAAATGACATTTTTAATCAAGCGTAAAGCCTTATTTTATATAGGTTTTATCGACTTTTTAACGCAATATTTACTATGATTTTTCTGCTGAATTTGATATAATAAGTTATTGGTGGGAATTCGTGTTTTGTTCTGGATTTTCCCCGTTATTTCTCAACCTCAGCGCCTTAAGCTTCCTCATCGAAACTCTCAACATATTTCAGTATTTACTTACAAAACTGATGGTTTTTCGCTATTACTCGTAACGCCAGTCTTTGCCATGCTTGAAGTAACATAAATGGAGGGAAGTAATATCATGCAAAACTCAAACGAAAGACTGATACTTGCAACTCAAACCTATAATATCGAAACCGTCTGGATGCAAGGCTATGCGTTCGGTCAAAAAAATACTCAAGCTAACTGCCCTTATGCTAAAGATTCCAGAGAAGCTCAATACTGGAATGAAGGTTTTGACGCTGGCATGTTTGATGAAAAACCACTTTTCCCAGATCATGCCATAGATGTCGATGAAAAAAGAAGCCCTATGAATAGCGCCACATTTTATGCTGCAAGCTTCATGGGTGTCGCTGCTTTAGCCGCCTATGTCAGTTTATTTATTGCAGCTTAAGTCCTCACTTTTTTCTATTGAGCCCAATATTTAAAAGCTATCAAGCCAACAACAACAAGCACAGTGCCTAGTAAAACAGCCATCTTTTTATCTAAGGCATATCTGTTATTACACTGTCCACATAAAGGCACCTGATCATACTGTTTCACAGTACCACTTTTTCCTCTAGATTCCCCTGTTGCTACTTTGCGTTTTGTAATTGCTTCGTTATTACATACAGTATTTTTATACCCATAACAATTCATATTACTTTACTCCCTTCTACTTATTATTGTTAGCGTTCAAAAAGATGAATACATACACCGCAAAACAGACTAATGATTGAATCAAGAAAAAATATAACCACAATTGACTATAAACAGACAATATAACTGATCCCACATCCCCAATGGGTGTAGGAAAGTACGTCACTATATCTAAAAAAACATAAATTATAGCTAAGGTAACTGTATTTCTAAGAAGTTTATGTGCATGAGTAAAATCATTGAAAAAATAATATATTATCTCCATTATGTCCCTCCTGTCTATCCTCTAGAAAAGCTATTTATTAACAGCATCTTTCAATAATTTACCGGCTGAAAACTTAGGCACTTTAGATGCTTTAATTTTAATTTCTTTTCCGGTCTGAGGGTTACGCCCAATGCGCTCTGATCGTTGAGCAACCTCAAATTTTCCAAATCCTGTAAAACTGACTGCATC
>NZ_KB902264.1 GCF_000379445.1 Fangia hongkongensis FSC776 = DSM 21703 | reverse complement strand
AATGCAATCTCAGCGGGAATGGGAATGAATCTTAAGCATGTGATGAGGTTATTGACACCTGTTTAGACATACCTGACACAGATTAAATGAGTCACTCTGGTAGATGGGTTGGGTATTTGTGTCCTGCATGTCACTGTTTGATTTATTTTTATCCAGAAGAAGCTGGCTCAACTCAATTAGGGCATATCTTTGAGTTTTGAAATAAAGTTCAGTGAACAATAAACACACAAAAACAATGTGAAAAGCTACTTTTTCAGGGGCGACTAATTTATCATCCTGACTTAGAAAGTGCGTGTGATAACCCGGCACACCAAACCCAGCAACATATTTTGGTGAATAGAACATGACAAAAGTGCCTGCAACATCCGTAAGCATATAACGATTTTCATTGTGTTTTAACCACTCAACTAAAGGTGTGCCCATTTCTTTATCATAATTCTCGCTACGCGCAAGCACACGTGCAAATTTACCTTTAACCAATACAGCATAGCTATTTTGATTATTTTTCATTTTATTTGAGATTTGAGCTTGTAGCTTGGTCAATGTGATTTTTTTGTTGATTGCAAAGCTAAGTCCATCATCCTTTTTAAAATCTGTTGCCGTTAAGAATGACAGCCCATCACCGTCTTTCATCTCTCTCATGTTTCCATGTGGATCGGCAATAAAATACTCACCATTAACAGCCACAACTTCCCCAAGGCCAACACCAGCACCAACCCCAAAGTTATTCCCATCATCTTTGGCTTGTTCAACGGAAACTTTCTCATGGTAGTCTCCTGCTAAAAGCGCACTAATGGTTCCGTATTGATATTCTGTAGAATAGTGTGGTTCTTCTGCAGCATATGCATGAAAACCACCGACAGATAAAAAAAGCACGCTAGCGGCACTCATGCGCTTGATGATATTCAAAACTCTCTCCTTAATTACATTTGATCAATAAACTAATCGTGATAAAACTAAGTTGACTATAAAAGAAATACCAGCAGAAGGCTAGAGAAGAAAAATCACCAATTATATAACAGGTCAAAATCACTTATTGCCCGTAAAGTAGATATTTATAATTATTTCAAAATAACTTGAATCGAAATTCAATCCATGTCAGCATATAAAATATAACAACTCAAATAGATGTATATTAGAAATCATGGATGATTTTTCAAAATACAAATTACATAATTAATATTAGTTAATCCTAAATCGTAATACTTAATGGGAATATTTTAATAATTGCATCAAGGAAGTGCAACGATGTTGGATATATCTTTTGTCTATCATCTAAAGCTTGCTAATAAGTGCTTTTTTAAATCATGATGTCCAAAAGGTGGATTTGTAACTATAAAAAGTAACGCAACATATTGCCTAAGTCAAACGCATACCTATATTGTTATCAAGGAAATCCAGAATGCACATAAACAACCGCTTATGCTATTTTATCCATGAGTCCCTAGTGGTTTTAAGAAGAAAAGACATTGAAATAGCTGACAAGTTAAAGCAAATATATAAAGTTTATGATCAAAGCGCTTCTATGGAGAGATTTGACCGAATAAAAGATCTTCAATACCCCTCCTATAAACAGCAGTTTCAAGGAGAAGCGCACTTTGAAGATATTGGCTTTGGGCAATATCTATTACAACGATATGCTACCTATGCCAGATCTCGCGGTAATTGGATATATTTTGATAATCGATACCATGCCTCTTCTTATGCATTCCAGCAGCAAGTGAGGGAAAATGCAAGGGTGGTTATTAACCCTCACTCCGCAAGCTTAACCGCTAATATAATAAGCTTTTTACTTTCTGTATTTAGAAAAAATAAAGGTGTCATTTCCTTTAAAGTGAATCAAATCTTAAATGATAAAAAATGTGATTTTATTATCATTTATTGTGACAACCAAGCGGCAGCAACTTCCATTTTAAAACAATTATTGGATCAGTTTGCTGGCAGCAAGCCTGAAACTGCTGGTTCGTTGCCTTTTTTTATCAGTGAACACTCATATATGGGATGGGCTACAAACATTCCCTCTTTATCCTTAGGGAATTATGTACTCTCTGCCGTAATCACTTCAACCTTGGCAATTTTTAAACATTTTGATCATATCTCTCGGGACATTTCACATCAGCAAATCTCAGAAATCGCAATATGCATGAATGAATACTGGGGCATCAACCTAACACATCCACATATCATAAATACCGGATGGCAAGAGCAAAAGCTCTGTCGCATCGTGCAAGAAATCAACAGGCCAAAGGCAGTTGCTAGCAATACACTTATATGTATTACACAAACTGCTAAAGAGATCTGGGAGAACGCTCAAAGGCGCGTCCTTCAACTCAATGCACAAAGTATACAGCACAGCGGTCGTTGCCAGTTTTGTGGTACTCGAACGTGGAAAGGTTGTAGACACAATTGTAGATGCTGCGCAAGATTGGCCTGTAATAAATGCCTTGATACAAAGCAAACCTTTTTAGCCTATGATAAAAAAATTGGGGAGTCGAAAGTAACAAAAGAGTATATTTGCGGAATTTGTAGTGCCTTTTATAGCTCTACACACGAAGATATCAGCACTATTAGAAATATTTCCTCAACGATATCCGACTATCAAATATGGAAAGCTGAAGATTAAGCTTACTCAGTATATACCTACTCATGTTCATCTATGAGCAGATTAAATAAATGGAATTATTTATAAGGAAAGATTAAAACCATGTCAAAACCACAAATTAATTTTACTTGGATAGGAGATATCCCTTCTCCCAGAGAATGTAGAGATCTTGGCCCATCAATGTGCAGACACGATCTAATAGGTCCTAGCAAATTTTCCTTGGAAGACCCTACTAGAGAGATTATATTTTGGTGCATCGATAAGCATGTTAATATATATGAAAATGAGTTTAGGCAATATAGAAATATTAAGGTTAGAGGCATTTTTTCCTATATGAGCGCCCTTATGCAGGATCATGATGATACTCGAAGCGAACAAGGGTGGATTATAAATAGAGTCAACTATATGCTTCATCATTTATATACGCTAAAAGATAAACGCTCTCTTATCGATATGAAAAACCTTTTGTCCCTATTTTTCTTATACATGACAGGCTGTCCGCAGGGTGCATATAGCTTTGATACCAATGTAGTCCCAACCTTAGCCCCTAGTGGAAGATCGAGGCTGGAAGCACATAAAGAAGGATTGAAAATGATGAAACTACGAGAATATTCACAGGATCAACGCCTGATGGCCAGTTATTTTAATGTTATCAATGTACCTGAAAAATTTAAACTTCCTTTTCCCCTTAAAGAGGGAAGCCACTTGCATGATGATCCCATATTAATTAATGATGTCACAATTTTTAAAGCTATTTTCCTTGACCCACATGCTACCAAGGGGGAAAGCCATTTATTACATAGCACTGAATTGGAACAAATGACTCAAATTAATTCCTCTAACCTTGAAGGAGAGCGCGTCATTGTATCCTCAGTTGATGTTGGTGTGCTCTATGGACACGCAAATAGTTTAGAGTTACGCGATGCACTAAAAACCTATATATTCTTATTTCCCGGATACTTAAAGTATAAATTACAAACTTGTAGCGACAGAAACACCGTGTATCACCAAGGAGCAAACCTTTTTATTAGTAGTATCATAACCGCTATATATACCAAAGATAGCACCACTATGAGAACTCACTTTTTTCCCTCCTCATGGAGTTCATCTCACTCAAATGCTTTTATCCCCACCCTCCAAGTGAATAAGCTTTATTTCAATACACACAAAGCCAGAAATCTAAATTTACAGTCATTACAATTAAGTACGCAGGCTAAATTACATATTAAGCCCATAGATAATATATTCGGAGCAAGAACAGGCTGGCTGGGGATGAGCCCTTTCTATGCATCTATTGACTCCAATGCACTGCCAAGAAAGATGGCATTAACTACTGATATATTGTCATTGACTGATCATTATCTACCTAACAATAAATGCCTGGGGTGTAGTAAAGAGGTAGAGAATATTTCTCACTCCCTTTTGAAATGGAAAAGATACAATGTTATCCATGAGGGAGAACAAGCATTTATTGATAGAGCATTAGAGAGAATATCTAGCATTCCTATATCAACTGCCGATTCACATATCTGTAAAGAGGCTTTTGATAAAGCTTGTGAAATTGTAAATGAATTTATGGACGTTACAACCTACGAAGACACATCCCATACTACAAAAAGAAGTGATACTGAAGTGAAAGTCAGTGACGGAACCATGCGCATAGTCTATGAGTTTCGTTTTTTTATAGTCCGCTGGGAAATCCAACGAAAGGACTCTCATTGCGCCTATTATAATACATCAGATCAGATCAAAGGCTTTATTAATGACTGCCTATCAATTTATGAACGAATGATTAAAATTGGCGATAGAAGACAATTAAGAGCACACGTAGGAGGTCTCTATAATATAGATAAAATCTCTTTATTAAGGGCGTTACACTGGTTTTCTTCATATGATAAATACAGAGATATACGATCAGGATTTTTATGTATACAGACCTTTATCCAATCCTATCTTTTTGCCAACATGGAACATGATCGCAGAGTTAAAATGAACCTTAAAACAAGCGAGATTATTCGCATTGCAAAGAAAAATTCTCTGTTAACCAATCAGTATTACTTTATGCTCAACACTGTATGTGATTTCTATGATAGAGGCCAGGATTTTTTCCAGCGGACAAGTGAAATCGAAATAGATGAAAACCCTAGAATTCAAGCAAAAGCCGATCAGCATGAACAAGTTATGAATATCATTAAATCTAACCTACAAACTCATACTAGCATTGAGGGCATGAAGGCGCTTATAAGCAACGTTGTAAGGTTGAGGTGAGTTTTAATCTCACCTCTAACACCCCTTTAATTAACGTTCGATACAAACAACTAAGCAGTAATCTTCTTATATTTAATACGATGCGGATCAATAGCATCATCGCCCAAGCGCTTTTTCTTATCTTCGGTATAGGCTTCATAGTTCCCTTCAAACCATGTAACTTGGCTGTCCCCTTCAAAGGCTAAAATATGCGTTGCAACTCTATCTAAGAACCATCTGTCATGTGAAATAACCATAATGCATCCAGGGAAGGCTAAAATCGCCTCCTCAAGCGCACGCAAAGTCTCAACATCCAAATCATTTGTTGGTTCATCAAGCAGAATAACATTACCGCCTTTGCGTAATAACTTGGCCAAATGAACACGATTTCGCTCACCACCTGAGAGGTCTTTGATATATTTTTGTTGATCCGATCCTTTAAAATTAAAGCGACCAACATACTGGCGAGATGGCATGGTAAATTTCCCAACCGTGATCACATCAAGACCATCTGAGATCTCTTCCCATACAGTTTTGCTGCCATCAAGCGTATCACGTGATTGATTCACATAAGCCAAATCAACCGTGTCTCCAAAGTTAATGTTACCACTTTGAGGTAATTCAATACCCGATATCATCTTAAAGAATGTGGACTTACCTGCACCATTAGGTCCAATAATACCAACAATTGACCCAGCTGGCACATTAAAGCTTAGCCCATCAATTAAGATCCGATCATTAAAGCCCTTAGCAATATTGTCAATTTCAATTACCTTGTTGCCTAAACGAGGGCCAGGTGGAATATATAAATCCTGTGTAGCATTTCGTGATTGGAACTCTTCTGAGCTTAACTCATCAAAGCGTGCCAAACGTGCTTTTGATTTAGCCTGTCTGCCTTTGGCATTTTGTCTAACCCATTCAAGCTCTTGCTGCAAAGCTTTTCTGTGTGCAGTTTGCTTTTTCTCCTCTTGAGCTAAACGCGCCTCTTTTTGCTCTAACCAGCTGGAATAGTTCCCTTTAAATGGAATACCCTCACCACGATCAAGCTCCAAAATCCACTCAGCAACATTATCAAGAAAATAACGATCATGCGTAATGGCAACCACTGTCCCTTTGTATTCCTGCAAGAAGCGCTCCAGCCAAGCAACACTTTCTGCATCTAAATGGTTTGTTGGCTCATCTAAAAGTAAAATATCAGGAGATGACAATAAAAGCTTACAAAGTGCAACACGGCGAATCTCACCCCCAGATAGTTTTGTGACATCAGCATCCCAAGCAGGAAGGCGAAGTGCATCAGCTGCCACTTCAAGTTTTCTGTCAATTTCCCAAGCCCCTGCCGTATCAATTTTATTTTGAAGCTCACCTTGTTCCGCTAAGAGCTTATTCATTTCATCATCACTCATAGGCTCACAGAACTTCATACTAATCTCATCAAAACGAACGAGCATATCTTTGAGATCAGAGAGCGCCTCTTCAACATTACCGCGCACATCTTTTGTTGGATCCAATGTCGGCTCTTGCGGCAAATAACCAATTTTCACCCCTTTTCTCGGTGCGGCTTCACCAACAATATCAGTGTCAAGCCCAGCCATAATGCGAAGAAGTGTTGATTTCCCTGCACCATTTAAGCCCAATACGCCAATTTTTGCGCCATCGAAAAATGATAATGAGATATCTTTCAAAATATAGCGATTCGGTGGCACAATTTTGCCAACACGATGCATAGAATAAATATATTGTTCAGACATAATTAACCTGTTATGTAGATAAAAAAACTTAGCTGATTGTACCAAAATTTGCCTGTTTATGCTCTTGATTCTCAAGGAAAACTCAATATACTGTCGAAATATTTATAACTATATTAATTTTTTGTGTAATTATTCTAATTAATAGCGATAGTTTCTATGGATTGAAATGTTCAAATCATATTGAAGAGATAATTAAACCACTTCATATTTATGGTATCACATATTTCAATCATATTAGAATATTTAGAGATGGCAGTAGATATTCGTTATCTAATAACGCTGCTTGGCTTAATCATTTTTTTGAGAATCAGTATTATCGGATAGGGAATTTCAGCAATAAATTTCTGAATATATCAGAAATTAAATATCTACTATGGATTGCATGTCCTGATGATAAAGTGTTAGAAGTTGCTAAACTGTATTTCAATATAGCCAATGGCATTACAATTTACAAAAATAAAACCGACTATATAGACCTCTATCTGTTCGCCTCTACAAGAGAAAACCATAGTATTAATAATTTTTATGTCAATAATTTAGAAATTTTAGAACATTTTATTTACTTTTATATGGAAAAATCTAAAACCATACAACACACGATTATACCGGACAGACCAAAAATATCTAAGGATAAACCATGCTTATTCCACAGTACTTCCACCAATGTAGCTAAGAGCGAAAAACACAAAGCCTTTTTTCAAAAAACTCAAGTTAAACAATATATTATTTCATCTACATTACCTACAGCCTATTTAACAGCACAAGAGTATCGATGTATTACTTTATTAAAAGAAGGATATAGCAAAAAGTTTGTAGCGTCCTCCCTAAATATTAATGTTAGAACACTACGCAGTTATCTAAAAAATGCCCAAATGCGGCTATGTGTATACTCACTAGATGAACTCTTCAATCTTTTATGATGTCGTGAGCTTTCTCTTATCCCATCTTTGTACTTCTCCCTGCATATCTAAATTTATTAACATAATCTGTTGGTGGGCACACCATTAGTTGACCAAAAACATATACACCAAGACTTGCGAAGAACTTGACTATAGCAACAGATGCATCTTCAGCGGGAAGTCTGTCAATCTGCTGTTGAATATTATTACTCCAGTTTTTATCTTCACTGATATAAAAAGGGCCTGTACTCCACCAGTTATTTCTTCCATTTCCATGCCCTTGAGCGAAATACACCTTACCATAGTCAATGCCATTTATTGTCAAATAGCCTGAAATATAAAAGTTTAACTTCCTAGGAGCCAAATCTTCATTTACACATGTCCCAATAAGAGGCAGATTTTTTATTCTATCAACAAATTGATGGGCAACTTCACTAGTGCCATGCCTCCCTGCTTTGACCGTAATTTCCAGCATCCCTCCTACCACTTCTGATTTCACCACTCCTTTCCAAGGCTGACCTGAGCTAACATCATAGTCCTCTTTATCTGGAATAAAATGAGTTAATAGTGGGGTAGTGTTTTACTTTGTCTTAACTCCGTGTAAAATGCTCAATCAAAAATGGCAAAAATTGACGTTACTTGCAGGCTATGTAAATCCAATAATACAGTAAAGGCTGGTAGGCATAGGATAAAGTCAAACCCTGAGGGAGTTCAGAAGTATAAATGCCAAGATTGTGGCAAATACTTTCAGCTTGAATATAAAGCAAAAGGCAGGCTTCCTGAGACAAAAGAAAAGATTATTGATATGTGCAACAATGGTAGTGGTATTCGTGATACGGCACGTGTGCTCAAAGTCA
>NZ_KB902263.1 GCF_000379445.1 Fangia hongkongensis FSC776 = DSM 21703 | reverse complement strand
ATGCAATCTCAGCGGGAATGGGAATGAATCTTAAGCATGTGATGAGGTTATTGACACCTGTTTAGACATACCTGACACAGATTAAATGAGTCACTCTGGTAGATGGGTTGGGTATTTGTGTCCTGCATGTCACTGTTTGATTTATTTTTATCCAGAAGAAGCTGGCTCAACTCAATTAGGGCATATCTTTGAGTTTTGAAATAAAGTTCAGTGAACAATAAACACACAAAAACAATGTGAAAAGCTACTTTTTCAGGGGCGACTATTTTAGGCTGGTTGGAATCAACAACGAAAAAGAAACTCCTTTTTTTCCCTAAAAATATTGATTATATCTATGAGGAATGTATGCGTGACCCGGATAATGCAATTAATTTATTTTATCAGTATTTTTCAGTGATTCGTGCGCGTTAGTGTCCATGTAAAGCATGTTCAGTAATTGAAGCTTATTCACTTCGATGTAGTGTCCCTAATATATAAGGGCGGCTAGAACCTGTGATTTGCTGATAATCAAGCTCGATATTTGTGTCATAACAATAAGCCAGCCAAGCAAAACAAAGCGCCTCTATCCATGTGGCGTCAATCTCAAATGTATCACTCATCGTTTTTACTTGAGCTTGAGGTAAATAGCTTTGGATGAGTGATTTTAACAGCGTGTTTTTAGCGCCACCGCCGGCAAGATAGATAAACTTGCTATCACTTTGATGTTTTTTGATGGCTTCGGCAAGTGTTTTAGCACTCAAGGCATGGAGGGTATATTGTACATCCTCTGGGCGCATGCTTTGAGAGAGAAACTTTGACAACCAAGTAAGGTTAAAATACTCCAATCCCGTGCTCTTGGGTGGCAATTTTTGAAAGTAAGCATCTTGACACATAGCCTCTAACAAATCAGCTAATAGCGTGCCTTTGCTTCCCCATGCGCCATCTTGATCAAAGGCAAGTGATTTATGCTTTTGTATCCAAGCATCAATTAAAGTATTCGCAGGACCGGTATCAAACCCCAAAAGGCTGCCGTTGGTGTTTAAACAAGTAATATTGGCAATGCCGCCTAGGTTAACAATAACACTATTATATTCCTTATTGGAAAAATAGCGCTGGTGGAAAAGTGGGACAAGCGGTGCGCCCTCACCGCCAAGCGCAATATCTTTTTGGCGAAAGTTGTTAATGGTTTGGATGCCGGTTTTGGTTGCAATGAGATCTGCGTTGCCTATTTGTAGACTAAAGGGAGCCTCTTTGCCAGTGTGATGGCAGATGGTTTGCCCATGGCAGCCGATTGCACGAATATCTGCTTTGGCAATAGCGCTTTTCTCAATTAACTGATTAATCACACGACTATAGCTAAGTCCAAGCTGATAATCTAACGTGCCCAGTGTATAAAGTGAGCTTTGATAGTTGTTCTGATAAATACGCTGAATCTCTGCTTTGATACTGTCAGGGTAAGAAAAGCTTTCACAGGCAATGATTGTTGCTTTTTGATCTTTAAAATCAGCAATGACGCAATCAATGCCATCCATGCTGGTGCCGGACATCACGCCAATGTAATAGTTGTTAGCCATTTTTTGGGAGCCTTTAGTCGTGCTGGTTTTTCATTTTCGTATGCTTGATGGCGTTGATTAGTGGCCAGATGAACATGAAGATAAAGAGTAAAAGCGCGATGATGAAAAGCCCTTGAAGCCAAAAAGGGAAGCTTGATATCAATGAGATAGCATGTGTTAAACCTTTTTCTCCAGAGAGGTTTTTTGGAATGTAATTTGCAGAGACCATTGAAATGGATACAAGGTAAAATAAGGTGATAATATATAACAGGCCATACTGCTTATAATGGCGTATTTTACTGTATTTCAATTGTAATGCGATTTTGATTTCACTGTCTGTATTGCCATCAACGGTGCTTGAGAGTGTTTTGATCCAAAAAAAACCAAGGACAGTGGCATAAATTAAAAAGATGTACATAAAAGGGCATGTTTCTTCCTATTGTGATGCTGATACTATAACTTGAGTTTAGTGTTGAAATCTACAAAAATAGTGCTGGTGATTACAAACTTTTACAAATGATCATTCGCTTTGAAGCATCTCATAAAGTGCAGTTTCAAGCTGAGCGATTTTTGCTTTATTTGTGAGTTTTTTATCTTGTAAGTCACAAATGTAAAAGTGATCTTCTGCGCGAATGCCTGAAGTATAAATGCGTGCTCTTATAATCTTAAAACCATTGGATTCAAAAAAATGACACAGTTTCGCTAATAGCCCAACTTTATCCGCCGTTTTAATAACAACCTTATTATAAGTAAGCCATGAGGGTGACTCAATAGATACCTTGGTTGGAATGCGCGTGTGTTCGGGGATTTCAGCAGTTTTGGTTTCTTTATATTGATAATTTGCTAAGTCTTCATTTAGTGCTTTTGATAGATCATGTGCTATTTGTGTTAGCGCACTTTGTTGTGTAATGTTTTTTTGAGCAAAGGTATTGATGGTGAAATGATAGATCATTTGGTTTTCAAAAGGCTGAAAAATCTTAGCATCACGAATATTAAGCGCTTTGGATGAAAAAAACTGTGCGATAAAAGAAAGTGGGCTTTTCTCACTTAAGCCTGTGATCAGCATCATGCTTTGTTTGGTGTCGCTGTCATAGTGTGCATTGACAGTTAACTTGCCGTTTAAAATGCCTTCAGATGAGAGTATTTTGGTTTGCCAGCGCAGAACACTTAAAGGCTGCTCAAGAAAGTATCTTGCTGGAAGTTGATGCCAAATCGGTAAAATATTTGCAGCATTTTTACAGGTTAAGCCTTCTTTAAGCGTGTTTTGTAAGGTTTTAATCTCACTGTTTCGCGAGCGATTTTTTTCATTATTAAGGACATAAGTCACATTGTTATACAGGTTGCTGACAGCATTTTGTTGCCAGTCACGCCATAGAAGGTCATTGGTTGCTTTCATATCAGCAAAGGTTAAAATCACAAGGCTATCAAGGTATTTCTGCGTACGTACAAATTCGGCAAAATTCTCAATCACATCAATATCAAAAATATCCTGCTTTTTGATAGTAGATGACAAAGAAAGGTGATGCTCAATCAGCCATGCCCCTAAACGAATTTCATTGGCTTTAAGCTGCCATCTGATTGCATATTTTGTGAAAATTCGTGCCCCTGTAATTGAGTGATCCTTGCCGAGCCCTTTGCCAATGTCATGGAAAAGTGCTGCCAAATAAAGCACCTTGATATTAGGATGGTTTTGTATGCATTTATCAACAAGTGGAAAGCTCTCTTTATATTTATGCTCGCAAATATCACGGATATTATTCACCGTTTCAATGGTGTGGCGATCAACGGTGTATTTATGATAAAGATCAAATTGCATCTGCCCCTTTGCTTGAGAAAACTCAGGAATAATCGCCTCCAAAAGCCCAATATCGGTCATAAGGCTAAGTGCTGATTTGAGGTTATAGGGTGATGCGAATAAATCAAGAAAATCGCTTTGAAGCTTTGTGTTATCAGCGATTTCTTTTAATGAAGTGGTTTCAATAAGATGATGAATATTGCGAAGGATGTTGGCATCGACCATCAAAGCATGGTGGTGTTGGCACAGATAATAAAATGGCTCAAGTAGCGAATCGATATTTCTTGGATAGCTTTTATCGCTACTGCAAATTGTGTTTGCATGAAGAGATAGATGATCATTTATCTTGCTTGGAATTTCATTTTCAAAATGCTGTGATATGCCAGATAAAATAATACGATTAATCAGCTTTATATCGCGAATGATTTGATAATATCTCTGCATAAATTTTTCAATGCGCGCGTTAGCAGTTGCTTCTTTTTCAGCGGATGGACAAAAAAACTTTGCCACTTCATCTTGTGCATTTAACAATAAGCGATCTTCATCACGTTGATGCAAAATATGTAGATAAAAGCGAATGGCGCTCAAAAAACGATGTGCTTTTTTAATAAGCTGCATCTCATGGGCTTGGATATATCCATGATCAACAAGAAAAGCGAGTGCTTTATTGGGGTGAATATAGCAAAATAGCCAGTGAATCATTTGCAAATAGCGCAGATTGCCAATAGTCTTTTTTAAATCAGGCTGCTGATTAATCGGGTATTTTTTATCTCGTTGCAGTTGTTCGTGATATTTGAAATCAAAAAAGCTTTGAATATTTGGCAGGTTCTTTTTATCAGCAAGAAGCTTTTCAAGTGATGCAAATAGTGTTTTATCTCCAGTAATGAGCCTTGCATCCAAAAGTGCGGTTAAAAACTCATAGTGATGTTGAATATCCGCTTGCAAACTTTGTAATGTATGGACGATATAGCCAAGTTTGACAGGGAGTGATTGCAGGACATCGATAAAGGAAAGTAGTGCTGTATTTTTAAGCGCCTCTTCATCTTTGGCAAGAAATAAAATATCTAAATCCGAATAGAGTGATCTTTCTTTTCGCCCATAGCCACCAATGGCAATTACACTGATATTTTCCAAGTGTGGATAAAAGCTTTCAATGAGCGTATCAACTTTTCTGTTATAACTTAAAAGCACCTTATAAATAGAGTGTTTTTTATTTAAAAAAGCCTCTGAAGCAGAATCAATAATCTCTTGAAATTGTGACTTAATCAGAGATTTTTGCTCACTTAGATCCTTTTGATTATGCTCTATAGTTTGCTTTTTATTCATTATTGAAGCTTAAAAAGTTTAGGTGCTTATAGAAAGTATACCAGTAATACTGTCGTCAGGCTAAGAGTCAGTGGTGTATTCATTGAGCAATGCCAACACCACCTTAATTATGCAAAAAATAGTAGAATAATGTAAAAAATGGTAGATAGAGCGCCGCAAGAAAATAAGTTGAGAAAAAGATATAGAATGTGACAGCGATTGCAATTGCCGTTCCAAAGGGGATGTATTGATAGTTTTCCTTTTGTGTATACATTAATATCAGCGAGATGAAGATGCCAATCAGGGCGCTAACTAAGAGAATAAGTGGCAGCATATAAACCCCCACCCAAGCGCCAATTGCGCTTAACAACTTAAAATCTCCATAGCCAAGGCCTTCTTTTTTGCGAATAATTTTAAAAAGCCAGTAGATTACCCACGGGAGTAGATAGCCTAATATTGCGCCGGCTATTGCTGAGCCAATTGAGTTCGCCAGAGGAAATTTTATGCTAGAAGTATTAATGATAAGGCCTAACCATAAAAGGCTTAAGGTTAACGCATCAGGGAGGAGGTAATGTTTTAAATCAATGACAAAAAGTGTGATCAGATAAAAATATAAAATACAAAGTGACATGCTGATCGCGCTGAAATTAAATTGCCAGATAATTAATGTCGCGCCAAGTGCGCTTATGAGCTCTACCATTGGATGTTGAAAGGAAATTTTCCCTTTGCAATAAAAACACTTTCCTCGAAGCAGAATGAAACTTAAAAGTGGAATGTTCTGCCAAAAACGAAGTTTTTTATGGCAATAAGCACAGCTTGATGGACGTAAAAGGTTATCTTTTTTTTGCTGATCTATTGGCAAAGAGAGTATCTCGCAGGCATCTTTTTTAGCTTGTTCTTCTATCATTTTAGGTAGTCGGTCAATCACAACATTTAAAAAGCTGCCGATGCAAAGAGAGATAATAAATACAAGAAAAAGTACAATACCAGTAGCAGGAATGACGCTCATATTGCTTCCCTTTAAGGTTTCGAGGTACTTTGAGTGTATACCAATTTTTTAAAGAATGCTGAGCAGATATAAAAATGAAAAGAAAATAGTGTGACCTGTAACATTTCTGTAACAAAGTTTGACTATACTGACACTTCAAGATGATGAGATATTAAAGAGATGGGTTATTTTGAGGCGAAGCGGTGATCGAAATTTCTTGAAATTAGCGCTAATTATGGCGTTTTTAACGCTAGTTATTTTTGTGCTTTTGTTGGTTAGCTTGGTGGTGTTTAGCTGGCCAAGTATTCAAAAGTTTGGTATTTCTTTTTTATGGTCAAATAATTGGAATCCTGTTACCGAAGAGTTTGGGGCGCTTGCTGTTATTGTCGGCACATTGGTGACTTCTGTCTTAGCGCTTATTATTGCCATTCCTTTTAGTCTTGGGATTGCGCTTTTAATCGATGAGCTGTTACCTCGGAAAATAGGTCAGGTGCTCGCGCGGATTATTGAGCTTATGGCAGGTATTCCAAGTATTGTATATGGGATCTGGGGGCTTTTTGTACTTCTGCCGTGGGTGAAAGAGATTCAAATGTGGCTTATGCCACTCTCAAACAGCTGGCAAGCAAAGTTTGATCTTCTAGCGCAACAGGGTTCTATCTGGGCTTATTTTGAGCCGATTGTCATGTTTTTTATTCGTAGTCTCCCAACAGGAAGCAGTGTGTTTGCAGCGAGTATTATTCTTGCTGTCATGGTTATTCCACTTATATCTTCTGTGATGAGAGATGTGATAGGCTCAGTGCCTGAAGTAACGAAAGAGGCCGCATTTGGCACAGGGGCAACAAGATGGGAAGTGACAAAAAAGATTATTTTTCCATTTGCCGCTCCAGGCATGATTGGGGCAGTTATTTTAGGGTTTGGTCGAGCGCTGGGTGAGACGATGGCTGTTACCTTTGTGATTGGTAATGTGCATGCGCTTAAGGGGCTTTTTATGCCAAGTGCGACCATTTCATCTTCAATTGCCAATGAGTTTAATGAAGCTTTGGGCACATTGTATCCAGCAGCGCTTGTTGAAACAGGGCTTATTCTCTTTATCATCACGCTTGTTGTACTTATTTGCTCTCGCGCTATCTTAAAGCGTTACCGATCGTCTGCAAAATAGGGGAGTATTATGGCGAAAATTGGAAAAATCTCGACAAAACGCAAACTCAAAGCAAAGATCTTTGTCGTTTTATGTTGGCTTGCGGCCATTATTAGTGTGTTGGTGTTATGTAATGTTCTTTATGAGCTTTTGGTCAGAGGGGTTCATTCACTAGGCAGCTATGTGTTTACGCATGATACAAGAGAGCTAGGTCTTCGAAATGCAATTATTGGCTCTGTGATGCTAACAGTGGGGGCGATTGTCATTGCAACACCTATTGCGATTTTAACGGCAACCTTCTTTGTTGAATACAAGCAATTTAGAAGAACCATTAAAGTCCTTCGTTTTTTGAATGATATGATGCTGAGTACACCTTCTGTGATCATTGGTCTTTTTATTTACACGTTGATTGTGGTCTATACCAGTTTTTCTGGCTATGCAGGGATTATCGCATTGGCATTAATTGCTATGCCGATGATTACACGAGCTGCAGAGGATGTGCTTTATCTTGTCTCGCCCATGCTTAAAGAGTCAGCTATCGCACTTGGTGTGCCAAAGTGGCGCGTTATTTTAATGGTGGTATATCGCTCAGCAAAAACCGGTCTTATTACAGCGGTGGTGCTGGCCACAGCAAGAGTGATGGGTGAGAGTGCGCCTTTGTTATTCACTTCAGCGAAAAATAGCTTTTTAAGTTTTAACCTAGGTCAAGCTATAGAAAGCTTGCCTGTGATGATTTTTGAAAATGCCATGCAGCCTTATCCTGAATTTCAGCAGGTAGCATGGACAGCGGCGCTTATTATTACTGCACTTGTATTATTAATGAATTTAAGTGCGCGCTGGCTGGCAAAAGATAAAAAATAGACGATGATTAAGGTGCAATATGCAGCAAGTAATAGAAGTAGCAACGAAAGAAAAAAAGCAACATTTAAATGATAATGGCAGGTTGAGTGTGGTGGATCAAAATTATTTTACGGTAAAGCATCTTGATTTTTACTATGGCGCAGCAAAGACGCTTCATAATATTAACGCAAGCTTTGAACGCAATAAAATTACAGCGTTGATCGGTCCGTCAGGTTCAGGAAAATCAACGCTTTTGCGTGCACTAAATCGTATTTATGAGCTTTACCCTAAGCAAAAAGCGACAGGTGAGATTTTGCTTGAAGGACAAAACCTACTTGATAGTTCAGTTGATTTAAATCAGCTAAGAAAAGAGATCGGGATGGTGTTTCAAAAACCAACACCCTTTCCGATGAGTATTTTTGAGAATATTGCCTTTGCGGTTCGTCTGCATGAGAAGCTATCTAAATCAGAGATTGCAAACAGGGTTGAAGAGTCACTTAAGAAGGCCGCTCTCTGGGATGAAGTGAAAGATAAATTGCACCAACCTGGGACAAAGCTGTCAGGTGGTCAACAGCAGCGCCTTTGTATTGCCAGAACCATTGCAGTTAAACCTGAAATTTTACTGTTAGATGAACCAACTTCAGCGCTTGATCCTATTTCAACGAAAAAGATCGAGGCGTTGGTTACAGAGCTTAAAGAGCACTATACCATCATTATGGTGACACATAACTTAAAACAGGCTGAGCGCTTATCAGATAATACAATGTTTATGATTGATGGTGAGATTGTTGAATATCAATCGACAAAACAGTTTTTTGGTGCACCGAAGGATGCACGGACTATTGATTATATTAGAAACGAGTGATAATCCATTAAGGGGAAGAAATGAAGATGATTAAAAGTCAATTAAAAGCCAAGTTTATTAAACCTATTGGAGTGATTGCTTTAATGGCAGCATTAGGTTTGACACTTCAGGCATGCAGTAAAGAGGGCAGTGCAGAGAGTGCAAATAAAACCTCAAGCGCAATGATTATGGGTTCAGGTTCAAGCTTTATTTATCTTGCGATGTCACGCTGGGCAAATAGCTATTATGAAAAAACAGGCGTACAGATAAACTACCAGCCTGTAGGCTCTGGTGGAGGACAAAGGCAAATTTTTGCAGGCACGGTTAATTTTGCAGCCTCAGATCAGCCATTAAGTAATAAAATGCTAGACAAACACCAACTAATACAATTCCCGGCAATTATTGGTGGTATTGTGCCAGTTGTGAATATTCCGGGGATTAAATCTAATGAGCTCGTATTAAGTGGCAAAGTGCTGGGCGATATTTATTTAGGCAAAATTAGCTATTGGGATGATGCTGCTATTAAGGCGCTTAATCCAAATGTGAAACTACCACATGCAAATATTATTACCGTTCACCGTGCTGATGGCTCTGGTACAACATATAACTTTGCTAAATATTTGTCGACCGTCAATGCTGATTGGAACAAAAAAGTCGGTGTTGATACTTCTCTTCAATGGCCAGTTGGTATTGGGGCAAAAGGTAATCAAGGGGTTGCAGCGCAAGTGCAGCAAGTTGAAGACTCTATTGGCTATGTTGAATATGCCTTTGCTAAAACGACTAATATTCCAACGGTGAAAATGATCAATAAAGATGGCAAAACTGTGGCACCAAGCTTGAAGAGTTTTGCTGAGGCTGCTAAATATGCCAACTATAGCCCAAAAGATAATTATAATCTGATCTTGGTAGATCAGCCAGGCAGTCAAAGCTGGCCAATTGTTGCAACCACTTTTGTTTTAATGCCAAAAGCAGGCAAAGCAGGCGTTAATGCAAAAATTAAACAGTTTTTTGAATACGCTTATTCAGAGAAAGGAGCTGAAGTTGCTAAGAAGTTAGATTATGTTGGAATGCCAGAGAATGTGATTCAATCAGTTGAAAGTTATTGGCAGCAGGCAAAATAGCCGAGAATTATCTTGGCTTAGGAAAATAGCGATCTTTATCATTAGGAATGACTTTTTGGTCACTCGTTGCATGTGTAAATAAAGTGCTTGAAATCAAAGTGCTAAGTTTCATGGTATAACTCCCAAGCTCCAGATTGTGATCTAGAGTAGATGGTTTTCTGATAAGTAGATTTATGCTCTATTCATTTATTGCATAAGCGTTGGGGGTTGTGTGTTAGTGCTTGCGTAACCTGCAGTACCTGGGGGATATCCGTCTGCATAAGAAGTAGAGACGGCACCAGCAAGTGTTGCTACGATCAGGGTAGAAGCGATAAGTTTTTTCATGTTGTTCTCCAAGTATTATCTTTTAAGGTATTTCATTTTATCTAAGCAGTTGGTTTTTTAACTGCTTGAGATGAGCTTATCAATCTGATGGATTAAAGTCTGTTTCATCTGTGTAACAGTTGGTATTGTTTTTGATACATGGGTTTAGGGTGATTTTGCTGTATTTATACTCAAATTTGCTGTTGTTCTGATCGATTTGAAATAATTTCCAAAAAAGTTGTTTAAAGGGGTTGCTGAGTTGGGATTGATGTGTATAATAGCCCCTCGTTGCCAGCGAGAATGGTTGCTGGGATAAGATGTTTAAAGAGATAGAAATTGTAGATACTTGAATACTTTGAGGATTAAGTAATTGCGAGGTTATGTTGGTTTATGCTGATATAATCTTAAGGATATAAACTGAAGAGTTTGATCCTGGCTCAGATTGAACGCTGGTGGTATGCTTAACACATGCAAGTCGAACGGACTTGTTAACCTGCTTGCAGGTTAACGGTTAGTGG
>NZ_KB902262.1:2071-207228 GCF_000379445.1 Fangia hongkongensis FSC776 = DSM 21703 | reverse complement strand
CTTTGACGACCTGAATGTTCACTAAAGCAGTTTGATAGATAATCATCCAGCTTCTCCCAATCAATAAAATCAGCTAATAAGCAAAGTTTATGAGAAAGATCAATTTGCTCTGATAATTCTGGTTTGAATAGGTCTTTGGTTTCTTTGAATTTTTGCTCTTTATTACGCATGAAATTGCAAGGTTTTGCATGGTTGATACCATAAATCTTGCAATTTAGCTTGCGAAATTTCAAGTGCTAACACACTACTTATATAGCTTTAAGGAATTTTTCAGGGGCGACTAAAATATTCTTTTCTTCCGGGTAAACGGTAGACATCTCAAGATAGCTAAACTCCAAGCCTTCAGATGTATAGGCAATATGAATAATAATCACATTATCTTTATGGTCACGAATTTTCACAGGCAGCTTTAGCTCAAATGCATTTTTCTTACCCTTCTCCATAAATAACACCCTTGAGATCGATATAATTTAATTGTAGCTTTATCAA
The DNA here is from genome assembly GCF_000379445.1 of Fangia hongkongensis FSC776 = DSM 21703. Lineage (GTDB taxonomy): Bacteria > Pseudomonadota > Gammaproteobacteria > Francisellales > Francisellaceae > Fangia > Fangia hongkongensis. The sequence goes on along the minus strand of NZ_KB902262.1, from coordinate 206,739 downwards.
AATTAAGTGCAAATGCAATCCCTGTTATCTTCAATTTATATCCACCCTGAAACTGCAATATTTTGCCGTAGTCATCAACTAAAATTTGTGCAATACTATCGCCCATTATAATAATTAAAATGATAATAATTAGATCAAAATGACACATAGTGGATTATTTGAACGTACCGCAATATTAGTGAATGACCATGGCATTGAGGCATTAAAAAAGGCACATGTTTTACTCGCTGGGGTCGGTGGCGTTGGCTCATTTGCTGCTGAAGCCCTTGCAAGATCTGGCATTGGCAATATCACCCTAATTGACCATGATGTTGTCTCAAGCTCAAATTTAAATCGCCAGCTTGTGGCTTTAAACTCAAATATTGGCGTTAAAAAAGCCGAAATTATGCGTGATCGCATTAAGGATATTAACCCTAACTGCAATGTAACAATCATCGATGATTTTATTCGCCCCGATGATATGGATAACATTTTGAACCAACCCTATGACTTTGTGATCGATGCGATTGATAGCCTTTCTTGCAAGGTTGCTTTTGTCCGCGGAGCACATGAGAGAGGATATCGTGTCATCTCCAGCATGGGCGCAGGTGGAAAGCTTGACCCCACACAAATTAAAGTCGCTGACATTTACAAAACAAGCGTGTGCAAACTTGCCAGAGTCATGCGTGTCCGCTTAAGACGCCAGAAAGTTAAAAAGGGCATTTTAGCGGTATATTCCACTGAAAAACCTATTGCGCCACTACCACCTGAGCCTGTTCCAGGAGAGGGGCGAGATCGTGCAGTAAACGGCACTATTAGCTATCTTCCTGCTTTATTTGGGCTCACCATCGCTGGCAAAGTAATTCAAGAGATTATTGCCAATCAAATACATCAAAGATAATATCGCCTCTATAATCATTTTTTGCATTATCCTGAAAATACCAGAGACACGCTGGCAGACGCTTAAAGACTAATCCTTTCTTTGTGCTAGAAGGGCGGAAAACTCACCTTGTTTCAACCGCTGCTGAACTTCCTCAACACACTTTCCTAATGTCCCCTCAAAACCACGAGCAACATGAAGTGCCGCAGCGGCATTGAGCACAAGCGTATCTTGCTTTGCGCCTAGAAGCTCATTACTTAAAAGCGCTTGAGACTCTTCAAAGTTAGTGAATGAATCTCCTGCAGTTAGATAATCAAGCTTACTTCTGATAAACCCTAACTGCTCTGGATGAAGGCTAAACTCTGAGATCTCTCCTTTGTCAATCTTAACCACTTGATTCACACCACAAACACTAAACTCATCCATTCCATCACCATGGACAACATAAGCATACTCAACACCCAGTTTTGAAAGTGTTTTAGCATAAGGCATTAAAAGCTCTTTTTGATAGACACCCACCATCATACGCTTAACACGCATCGGGTTTAAAAGTGGCCCTAAGATATTAAAAAAAGTGCGTTTACCCTCTTCAGCAAATCGCCCTCGCACCTCTTTAACACGTGCGAATATCGGATGAAAGTAAGGCGCAAAGAGAAAAGTGAAGCCTGTATTAACAAGCTCATTATAAGCTTCTTCAGGCGTTTTAGGAATTACAATATCTAAGCGCTCCAAAAAATCAAAACTACCACATTTTGAGGTGGCAGATTTATTACCATGCTTGGCAACTTTAGCCCCTAGCGCATGGACAACAAGCGCACTTAAAGTGGAATAGTTTAAGGTCTGCAAACCATCACCACCTGTACCTACAATATCAATCGTCTCTTCAAAAGGATTTTTAACAAGCAAGCTTTTCTGTAAAAAACACTCCGCAATTTGCAAAAGCACATCGTCTTCAAGAACATTTTCATCTAGCTTTTTAACCAGCTTGTATTGCTCATCAACGCTGATATCCTCTGCAAGCAAAGCATCAATAATCTCTTGTACTTCCATCTTCTCTCTCTAATTTATTACTTTTCAAAAACAGCAATGGATTCAACATGGGTTGTATGTGGAAACATATCCATAACCCCACTAGAAACAAGCTTATATCCTTTTTCTTTCACCAAGATACCTGCATCACGCGCTAATGTCGATGGGTCACATGAAACATAAACAATACGCTTTGGCTGAATCAAATCCATTTGCGAGCAAAGCTTTTCAGCCCCAGCTCTTGGCGGGTCTAATAACAGCTTATCAAATCTCATTTCATGAATCCATGAATGTTTTGAGATATCCTCAAACAAGTTTGCCGCGTGAAACGCTACATTGTCTATGCTGTTTTGTTGTGCATTCTCCCCTGCACGCTTTGTCATTGCCTCATCACCTTCAACACCAACGACATACTTTGCTTTTCTTGCAAGTGGCAGGCTAAAATTCCCAAGGCCACAAAATAAATCCAGCACCGTATCTGATGGGCTAACTTCCAATAAGTTTAAAGCCTGATTGATCATCTTGTGATTAATCTCTCTATTCACTTGGGTAAAATCATTTGGCTCAAAGTTAATTTGCACATCAAATTCATCTAAGCGATAGGATAACTGCTTTGGTGTTTCATTTGCATCTGGGTAGAGACGCTTTATTGTATCAGGTCCTTTCGATTGCAAATAAATCCAAAAGCCATGCGCTTTAGCAAAACAACTGATTTTTTCAAGATCACTTGGAGATAAATCAACTAAGTGTCTAATAATAAGCGCCGTTCTTTGATCATCGACGGCTACTTCAATTTGCGGAATCTCTTTATAACTTTCCAATGAAATGATCAATTCTTGTAATATGCGAAGATCAGTTCCCACACTCTTATCCAACACTTTACAATGATCAATCTCTGCTAAAAATCGGCCATTTCGCTCACGGAAGCCAACCAGCACTTTGCCTTTTTTATGCACATATCTGACACCTAAACGTGCCTTGGTTCGATAATGCTCTGTATTGTCAGAGACAAGTGGCTTTAGCACTTTTTCAGGTTGAATGCCTTGACCAAAATGTTGATAATGATTTAAAAGCGTCTCTTCTTTAAGCTTAATTTGCTCATTGGGAGAGACATGTTGAAATGAACAGCCACCGCACAGTTTGAAATACTCACACGGCGGATTAGCACGCAAATTTGAGGCTTCAAGCACCTCTACTGCCATGCCTTCATCATAGTTGGATTTTCGATTAGAATATTCAAATTGCACCGTTTCACCCGGCAGCGCAAATGAAATAAAAGTTGTTTTACCCTCAACTTTTGCAATTCCACGCCCCTCATGAGACAGTCCAGTTACTTCTGCTTTAAAGGCCCCTTCAGGCAGTTTCTTCCTACGCATTGTATCAACGATGAATCAAATAGCGCGTATTGTATACCAAGCGCCAATAAAAAGTCACTGATTTTTTTTGACAGCTGTTTTGTCATTTTAATCTTTGATGAAAACTAAACATCCAAATTCACAACATTCAGCGCATTGCCTTCAATAAAATCACGCCTTGGTTCAACATGATCCCCCATCAAAGTTGAAAACAGCTCATCTGCGGCAACTGCATCTGCCACGGTAACCTGAAGCATTCTTCTCTCAGCTGGATCCATCGTTGTCTCCCATAGCTGATCTGGGTTCATCTCACCAAGACCCTTATAGCGCTGAATATTTTGACCACGCTTTGCCTCTGAAATAAGCCAATTCACTGCTTGCTCAAAGTTATCAACATATTCTTTTCGCGTACCGCGCTCAACATACGCTCCTTTAGAGAATAACCCAGAGAGCGATTTGCCAAGTGCAACAATTGAATGATAATCCTTCCCTTCAAAGAAGCTCGGTGAGAACACATACTCTGTAGTCACTCCATGCAAAAGGCGGCTTAGCTTTAACTTAATGCGGATCTCTTCATCCACTGTATCGGTTATAAGCTCAGCTGTATAATGCTCATAGCCACCCACTCGTTGGTTTAAGTGCTGAGCAAAACCCTGCCACCATTCTCTTAATCCCTCAATATTGGCTTCAGGATTATACTCTGGATAATACACAAGCGCACTTAATGCAGCCTCTGGATAACGTCTTGAGAGAATATTAATGCGTGATTGCACTTTTTGATGCTCTTTATAAAGGCTCTCTAAACCAACTCCTGTAATCGCTGGCGCATCTTTCTCAGGATAGACACTCGCCCCTTCAATACCAATGCTGCCTAGATACTCAAAAAGCGCAGCATCATCTTTTAGGTATGTCTCTTGCTTACCCCGCTTTACTTTATAAAGTGGCGGCTGAGCAATATAAATATAGCCACGCTCAACAAGCTCTGGCATTTGACGGTAAAAGAAGGTTAAAAGAAGGGTGCGAATATGCGAACCATCAACATCCGCATCCGTCATAATTACAATACGGTGATAACGCACTTTCTCAGGATCATATTCATCACGACCAATCCCACAACCTAAAGCTTTAATCAAAGTACCCACTTCCTGCGAGCCCAGCATTTTATCAAAGCGTGCTTTTTCAACATTAAGAATTTTACCCTTAAGCGGTAAAATAGCTTGGGTACGACGGTCCCTTGCCTGCTTTGCAGAGCCGCCCGCTGAGTCTCCCTCAACAATATAAAGCTCAGAGAGCGCCGGATCTTTCTCCTGACAATCTGCAAGTTTTCCAGGGAGACCTGCAATATCAAGCGCCCCTTTTCTTCTTGTCATCTCTCTTGCTTTTCGCGCTGCCTCACGCGCACGCGCCGAATCGATAATCTTATTGGCAATCTGTTTTGCCTCAGATGGATTCTCTAGCAAATATTCATTCAATTTTTCATTCACTAAAGACTCAACCGCCGATTTAACCTCAGATGAAACAAGCTTATCTTTTGTCTGTGAAGAGAATTTAGGATCTGGCACTTTAATAGATAATACAGCCGTTAACCCCTCTCTTGCATCATCACCCGATGTGCTGATTTTAAGCTTTTTATTTAAACCTTCTGCTTCAATATAACTGTTAATCGTTCTTGTTAATGCTGCACGAAAACCCGATAGATGTGTTCCGCCATCTTTTTGTGGAATATTATTGGTAAAGCAAAAAATATTCTCCTGATAACCATCATTCCACTGCATAGACAAATCAACCGCCACCTCTGACTTTTCACCTTGAATACTGATAATTACATCATTCAAAGGGGTTTTATTTTGATTTAAATGCTGAACAAAGGCGCTGATGCCGCCTTCATATTCAAAGATCTCTGAGCGATCATCACGTTTATCAATCAGCTCAATTTTCACCCCAGAGTTTAAAAATGACAGCTCACGAATACGCTTAGCCAAAACCTCATAGCTAAATTCAATGCTAGAGAAAGTCTCTGATGAAGGTTTAAAGCGAATTCTTGTGCCTGATTTTTCACTCGCGCCCACTTCTGCCAACGGCGCTTCAGGTTCGCCATGAACATAATTTTGTATGTATTCTTTGTTATTTTTCCAAATTTTAAGCTCAAGCGTTTCAGAGAGTGCATTCACCACTGACACACCCACGCCATGAAGACCACCTGAAACTTTATAAGAGTTATCATCAAATTTACCACCAGCGTGAAGCACTGTCATAATCACCTCTGCTGCTGATCTGCCTTCCTCTGGGTGAATATCAACGGGGATGCCTCGACCATTATCTGACACAGAGACAGAGCCATCGGTATGGATCGTCACTTTAATGTCATCACAGTAGCCAGCTAATGCCTCATCAATCGCATTATCAACAACCTCAAAGACCATATGATGTAAACCAGAGCCATCATCAGTATCTCCGATGTACATCCCCGGTCTTTTTCGTACTGCATCCAAGCCTTTTAATACTTTAATATTCGACGAATCATAGCTATTTACTTCAGATGACATTCAGTCTCTCCGTATTTGGTTTAATTTAATTTCAACACTTCCCGTGGCCATATCAGGTAAAATAGCGCTAGCTATTTTAGATGGATTTTATGTATTGGATAACACATCACTAAAGGGTATGCTTTAAATAGAGATTATATCAAATTTGAGCGCCAAAAGCGCGTATAATTCATCTCATCCTTGAGGCTATTTTCAGATAGGCTTTGGCTACAACTTACGCCACAAGGTATTATTGTTTGATTTTTTATCCAATAACGCTAAGTAGGCTTCATGCGCCTTAATTGCAGAAGCTGACAACCTCGCTTTAATGGAAGATTGATTCCCTTGATCTTGATTTTGAATAATACTTGTAGTTGCTTTCACTTCCACCTTGTCATCATCTTCACTCAAGGCAGCAAAAAGCTCCGTCTGCCCCCCTGTCATCATAAGATAGACATCTGCCAAGATCTCAGCATCTAAGAGCGCACCATGAAGCGTACGGTGCTTGTTATTAATCCCATAACGCGCGCATAATGCATCAAGCGAGTTCTTCTGCCCCGGATGCTTTTTACGCGCCATAATAAGCGTATCTAACACTTGGCAATAACTCTCTATTACACCCCAGTTATTGGGCTTAAGAAGACCGAGCTCCCAGTTTAAAAAAGGCACATCAAAGGCAGCATTATGAATAATGAGCTCTGCATCTTTTAGATATTCCATAATCTCAGATGATTTCTCAGAGAATAGTGGTTTATCAGCGAGAAATTCATTACTGATGCCATGCACGCGAAAGGCACCCTCTTCCACGGCAATATCTGGCTTAAAGTAAAAATGAAGGTTATTGCCTGTCAGCTTTCGATTAATCATTTCCACCGCACCAAATTCAATAATCCGATGCCCTTTTTTATACTCAAAACCCGTGGTTTCGGTATCAACAAATAGCTGTCTTTTCATAAGCTGCCTTTTTTCTATCAGATAACAAAAAAGGCCGCAAAGCGACCTTTTTATATATTACATTACTTTTTAAGCGTGCGCTTAGAAGTAAGCAGTTGCATCCAACATAACTGTGTTGAATTTACCAATGCTGCTACCGCCAGATTTACCTGACATATAGTTATAAGAACCACCAACCCAAACAGTGTCGATAATGTTATAACGTGTACCCACTTCGATCTGGTAAAGGTTATTGTCAGAGTTTTGTGCAACTTGGCTGTAAGTTACATAAGGAACCATATCCTTACCAGCAACTGGCATTGTGTAAGAAGAGTCTAAGCTCCAAGCTTTAACAGTTGAACCAGAATCAAAGCTAATCAAAGCAGGCAATGCATTAAAGCCAAATGCCGCATAACCCGTAGAGTCAGCAACCGCACTAGTACCTGCAATACCTCCTGCAACTGTGTTTGTTGCATAAGCATTTTGATATACAGAAGTACTATTCATACCACGCACACCTTGAGTAGTAATCAAGAACTCACCATTTACTGATAGGCCTTGAACTGTCATACCACCATTAAAGTCAACTGCGCCAACCATAGTGTTATTACTATCACCCAAAGCAGATACTGTATTAGCTGTATGACTAAAGCCAGTCGCGTTAATATAGCCCGCACCTGCATAGTACTTCACTTTGCCAGCTGTACCGTTATATGACGCGCTTAATGCAAAATCATTTACCTGATTGGCATTTGAAGCACCTGAGTTCAGCATAGACTCACCTAAACCATTCATTAAAGTGAATGCTGCATTAATGCCATTTTGTGAGTAACCCGCTGCAACTTGACCACCATATGCCATGAAATAAGCACGTGTTAATGTCGGCATAAAGTTATTTGGTGAGCTGAACTTACCAAAATCAACAACCTTTTTACCACCAACGAAATACACTGGTGATTTCTGTAAGTTACCAACGATAAAATATGCATTTGGTAAAGTTACATTACTTGAGCCAACATTTGTTACTTGAAGATCAGCAAAACCTGTTACCCAGTCACCAATTGTGGATGTTAAGGCAATATCAGCATAAGGCATTTTAATATTCGTAGCACTATTAGTACCACCATCATAGCCAGCTGTTAAAGTGCCGGGAACATAGTTGCCGTTGTTATTACCACTTACATTACCATAAGTGCCATAAATCTCACCTTTACCGCCGATATAGATAGCGTTTGAAGCAAGATCGCCAGATTTGCGCGCATGTAAGATATCAAGCGCTGTACCTGTTACGTTTTGGTTGTTCAATACTTGCTGTGAGTAATTAGCGTCTGTACGAACGTTAACAACACCACCACCATTGTTTTGAACCTGATCATTCATTGAACCTGCTGCAAAGGCAGAAGCGCTTGCAGTTGCAGCAACTGCTGCTACGATCATCTTAAGTTTCATAGTTTCTCCTCGACTGTTTAAAAACTTAAATTTACCTTTAATCTCGACGGCATTGTAGACCAACATAAACACCATACCTCGACAAAGGTATCACTTTATTGTAATTTTTCAAGCGAAATTACAGTATTTTTTGCCTCTTTGTAAAGATTTACTACAGTGTTTCGGCATTTTCTGCCAAATAGTTTGCAACACCCTCAGGTGATGCTTGCATTCCTTTGTCTCCTTTATGCCAACCAGCTGGGCACACTTCACCATTTTCTTCAAAAAACTGAAGCGCCTCAACCATGCGCACCAATTCATCCATATTTCTACCTAATGGTAAATCATTTACAACTTGATGTTTGACGACACCAGATTTATCAATCAAGAAAGTACCGCGATAAGCAACACCTGCATCTTCTGCTTCAACACCATAGGCTTTGCAGATACTGTGATTGATATCAGCGACCATCGTGTATTTCACCTGCCCGATACCACCTTGATCAATTGGTGTATTTCTCCAAGCATTGTGTGTGAAATGTGAGTCAATAGACACTGCAAACACTTCAACACCCAACGCTTTTAAGGCATCAACACGCTTATCAAGCGCAATTAGCTCTGATGGGCAAACAAATGTAAAATCAAGCGGATAGAATACAACCGCTGCGTATTTTCCTTCTCTTGCCTGATTAAACTCTAGGCTATCGACAATAGCACCATCTGCTAACACAGCAGGGGCAGTAAAATTAGGGGCTTTCTTTCCAACTAGTACAGACATTTTGATTCTCCATTTTGCATTAAAAATCACTGTAGTCACTCCACGCAGCGTTTAGCCTGCACGAAACAACCGCAAAAACCATGCGCAAAAGTTTGCGCTGTGATGTGAAATATGTCAATAATACTATAGCATTAATTTCTAGAGCTTAAGCCAGCTGAATGATTTACATACACCCACAAACACAAGCCCTTATTTTTGACTGTGATGGCACGATTGCCGATAGCATGATTATCCATAATCGCGCTTGGAGCACCATTGCCTCACGTTATGAAATTGACATTAGCTCTGAAGAGCTTGCGCACTTCAATGGCATCCCTACTGTGAAAATCTTGCAGCACTTAACCCAAGGACAGGATTTTCCACATGATATTCCCGCAATCGTGCATGAAAAAGAGATGCTTGCCCATCAAGAAATCCACAAGGTGCTGCCTATTGAGCCGATTGTTAATTTAATCAAAGAATACCACAAAAAACTGCCAATGGTCGTGATCTCTGGCGGCACAGAAGAGAATGTATATAAAACACTTGATGCGCTTAATCTTCGCCATTTGTTTGATTTTATCATTACAGCAAATGATGATCATCCAACCAAAGAACACCCTGAAAGTTTCACACTTATTGCTGAGCGATTAGGCGTTGACAGTGATAAATGTCATGTATTTGAAGATGGCAAACCCGGGCTTATTAACGCCATTAAAGCCAATATGGTGGTAACCGATGTCAGAACATTCTACCCTTAGATTTTGGTTAATTTATTCTCAAGAAAAACTGCCCTTTGGTATCTACTCTGAGTCATAACCCATTAACTATTTATTGCTCATAAGTTGGCAAATCATCTCTTTTGTTAAGCTCATAAAATGCAGCAACTGAAAGCATCATCACATAAGGCAGACAAAGCGCCTCTATAAAGATCATTAAAACATGCTCAATGCCAAAACCCAGCTGATCAACGCCCGTTATTGAGGTAAAAAGAAGATACAGCACGGATTTTAAAAATAAAAACAGCACAACGATAAAGCCAAGCTGTAAAACATACCAGATATGCGGTCTCATTAATCTTAAATTTTCTTTAAAACCGGCAAAGGGATTTAAATTATCAATCAGAACAACCGGGAAAAACACAAGCGTGATACTGATCACGATCCAAATGCCAATCAAGCTTAAAAAACTGCCAAACACCCAGAGGATAATACTTAAAATAAACGCACCAACAAAACTCCAAAAACGTCTTCTTAACATCAACAACGCAGCTTGCATATCTTTTGCAAAAAAACCGTCATTTTGTGCACTTTGCGCCTTGATCGCACCGATACAAATCAAAAGACCATAGACAAGCAAAGTCAGCACAATCGTTGCGACAGCTAAAAACATTAAAAGCCCATGATTCGACAGCGCACTGTCATCTATTTTTCCTGTATTTATATATGCAGCAACCACCTTTCCAAGTCCAAGGCTCTGCGCATACACTTTGAAACCTTCAGTGATCACAGAGAGCAACATGGCAATAATAAAACAAATCTTAAATGTTGAACGATACAATTGAAAAGCATTTTTCAATGTCTCTACAATTGAGTTTTTTCCTGGCATAAAATACAACAACCTGTTTGACGTGCTCGAGTTATTGTGGCAGATTAATCAAATATCCTTCGTTTATCAATCTTTAGATACCAGGAATTTAATAAATGGCTTTTGCAGAGCGCATCAAAAACCACTTCAGTGAAAATATTCAAACCAATATTTTAATTGCCGATAGCATGTCAGAGGACATTGCTAGTGCCGGAGAGAAACTTGCCAATGTTATTTTAAGAGGCAACCGAATTTTGTTATGTGGCAATGGGCGCTGCGCCGCTCAAGCGAATCATTTTACCTCCCAGCTTTTGCATCGCTTTGAGATGGAGCGCCCTGCACTTCCTGCTATTGACCTGACTAGCATGGCACCGACAAGTGCCATTGCCAATGACATTGGCTTTCAATATATCTTTTCAAAACAAGTTATGGCACTTGGCAGTGAGGGCGATGCACTTATTTGCATTTCCAAAGGTGGCAATGATGAAAATTTAATTGAGGCCATAGAAGCTGCCCATGAAAAAAACATAGAGATTATTAGCTTAACTGGCAAAGATGGTGGTAAAATACGTGAATTATGTGGCGCCAAAGACACTGAGCTGTGCGTACCTTCTGAGAATACTGCACGCATTTATGAAAGTCACAGCCTCATTCTTCACTGCTTAAGTGATGTAATTGATAAGTGTTTATTTGGCGTATAAATCAAACGAAAAGATTATAAAGACTTGTTATTAATGAGACGATACACACAAACGATTACACTTTTTATTTTCAGCCTTGGTTTTTTGGCGCTCGCAGGATGTTCGCTGATCACACCCTATACGCCACCTGTGCAACAAGGCAAGATTTTACCAAAAGATGTGATGCAAAAAATCAAACCGGGTATGAATAAGGCACAGATTCAATATCTTCTTGGCTCTCCCGATATGCTAGATCCGTTAAATAATAACCAATGGATTTATGTTTACACCTATCAGCGGACCATCCACTCAGCACGAGAAGAAAAACAGCTTATTTTAACTTTCAAAGATGATAAGCTGCAAAATGTTGGCGGCAACTACCCACCACCTCAAACTATTTATACCAGCGCTAAAAAGAGCGCGCCTCAAGCTCAATAGCTATTACTTCTTTTCATCTTTAGGCTTCGCCTTTCTAAGTGGCGTTAAAGGCACACTTTCTTGGTGCTTTAACTCACCATCAAGCATCCCTCTTTGTAGACGGACTTTATTATCAGGCTTTTTATCGCCAAGATTCGCTTCAAAGCCAGTTGCAACAATGGTGACATCAAGCTCATCGCCAAGTTCAGGTTTAATCGCGGTACCAATGATAACAGGTGCGTTCTCAGAGGCAATCCCTGCAACACTATCACCAATTTCAGCAAACTCACCAAGAGAGATGTTATCTCCCGAGGTAATACACACCAAAAGCCCTTTAGCATCATGTAGATCGATATCCTCTAAAAGCTCACATGAGGCGGCTTTTTCAATCGCTTTCTCTGCACGATTTTCCCCTGCTGCTACACCAGTGCCGATCACAGCAAGACCAGGAGAAGACATCACTGTTTTAACATCAGCAAAATCAACATTAATATGACCCGGAGTATGAATAATGCCAACAATCGAGGCAATCGCATTATGAAGAATATCATCTGCTTTATGAAAGGCATCTAACAGTGTAGTATCTGCACCAAGTGATGCTTTTAGTTTATCATTTGGAATAATAATCAGTGAATTAACATAAGGCTCCAGAGCTTCAATTCCTTGTGAAGCGTGAAGCGAGCGGCGTTTTCCTTCAAAACTAAAGGGCGTTGTCACCACGCCAACTGTAACGATGTTTTTACGCTTTGCTGCTTCAGCAATAATGCTTGCAGCACCCGTACCAGTGCCACCACCCATTCCCGCCATAATAAAAAGCATATCACAATCTTTAATTGCTTCTTCTATCTTATGCAAGCTTTCCTCAGCAGCGCGCCTGCCAACATCTGGATTGGCACCGGCCCCAAGTCCTTTGGTTAAATAAGTGCCAATTTGCACCTTATGCGGCGCTTTATTCTTCTCAAGCGCTTGGTTATCTGTGTTCATGGCATAAATTTCAGCACCAATCATACCTTTCTCAGTCATATAGCTAACAGCATTACCACCGCCGCCACCAACACCTATAACCTTTATCCTGCCTTGAATTGCCATATTGATACTATGCTCACTATTCTCTTTTTTATTTGAACTCATTTCTTCAGCCTCAGATGCCATCACTTAAAACAGAGTATAATGGACAGTTTCATAATCTGCCAGCGACGCTTAGCTTTCTGCTACTGCTGCTTGGACAGTATCTGGCTTTCGTATTGATTGAGGCGCCTTTGGATGTGATAGATGAATAGACTCTAATGATTTACCATTTGTCTCTGGAATGTAACGCGCGCTTAGAAATAAATAAATAGCACAAATAATCACAGAGAAGACAAATATTGCTGCATAACCAAAGGAACTTGCGAGCTCTAAAAACACAGAGGCATAAAACCCAGAGACCAAAAGTAACACGGCAAGTGATATTGACATGCCAAGGCTTCTCACTTTATTTGGTAATAGCTCTGATAACAATAACCACACCATAGAGCCAGGCCCTAATGAAAAGCTTCCAGCAAAAGCACAAATACCAACTAGAATCAATATTGCTTTAAGGTTTGAAGCTGGAAGAACCCACGCCATTACAAGCATAAACGCGCAAGATATCACCATACCCCAGAGGCCTTTTTTCAAAAGTGGCTTTCTGCCTAGCTTATCCACAAGTGACAATGCAACAAAACACATCACAAAGTTCACAAGCGTAACAAGCACTGTACCTAAAGTTGCTAATGCTGCAACACTCAACCCCATATCCGCGAGCATAATTGCCGAGAAACCAATAAAGTTATTAATTCCTGTTAACTGATTCAAACACCCAATAAACACCACCAATAACACCGGCCATAAATAGCGTTTCTGGAAATAACTTCTAAAACTACTTTTTTGTTCAGAACCAAAGGATGCTTGGATAGCGCTTATTTCGTGCGCTCGCTCTTCTTTGTTCGCAATAAAGCCACTTAGCACCTTATCTGCCTCAGTGAGCTTGTTTTTCTTAATCAACCATCTTGGCGATTTAGGCAGCTTGAAAGCAAATACAAATAAAATCAAAGATGGCACAAGCGCCCATAAAAACATCTCGCGCCACATGCCAAACTGCCCTAGAATAAAAGCCACCAGCGCTGAGAGCAAAATCCCACCATTTAAAAACAGCTGCACAGAAGAGCCTCCGCGACCTCTAAGGTGTGTTGGAATACTCTCAGCGATATAAATAGGGATGGTTAATGTCACAAGACCAACACCAAAGCCCTGCAAACTTCGCCCCAATAAAATATCAACATAATCCCCAGCAAAACCGATCACAAGCATGCTTAAGCTAATCAGTGCAGCTCCTAAGATTAAAACATTTTTCCGCCCAATCCAATCTGCTAAAACCCCTGCCACAAGGACCGAAACACAGGCTCCATAAAAAACAATTCCAACCATAAATGACATTTGAGTCATCGTCAGGGTAATTTCTTTCCCCATCGCTTGCATCGCACCTGCAATAATCCCTATCTCGTATCCATGCAGAAGATTGCCGAGCGCTGGCACACAAATAATAAGCCACAATAATCGGTTATTTTTTAATGTTTTGCCCACCTTCCCCTCCTCGTTTACTTTTTGATGTCTCTAACACACCTCAAATCCCAGCGCATCCTTGAGTATTATCAAATCTTCCCTCTGAGCAGAATAAGTAAGTGTACAACCTAGATACAGCTGAATAAATCAGCGCTCTAGTTCAATTTCATAATCATTTAAAATAGATTGATAGGTTGCCAAAACCACAGATTCAGTTTCATCTAGCGATGCTGATACTTTATAAAGGCGAAGTGCTATCTCATCATACTCAAGATCTTTCACTCCCTTTTCTTCCAGCAAATAAATAACATATCGAATTGCTCGATCAATCAGTTTATTATTCGCTGGGCGCACATAAGTCATGATATTACTGTGATAGCGCCCTAGAATTCCCATAATCAAAGTGGAGTGAATATTCAGCACCATTTTAAGTAAGATTTGCTGAGAGAGCACAGATAAGCCTTGAAAGTTAATATCAAATTTGTGATCAGCAAAATAAATAATATAGCCTGATGCTTCTTCAAAGATATCGATCACCTGATGTAAGGGATATTTTTCCCGCCTTTTCAAAGTGCCTTGAGAGATATCAAACCCATGAAGCCTTTTGGCACCTGTTTGCTCAAGCGTATCAGACCACTCTAGCGTTCTTGGCGCATGCCCCAATATATCATGCCAAGCATTACTCGTATCGACATAGCCCTCTAGTGAAAGATAAGAGAGGCTCGGCTCATCATCTGTATTAAGATTATTCTCAAACCCATTTAAACTAAAAGTTGGCGCGCGTTCTGTGGTATCTGTCAGCACTGTCAAGCCAATATGTGAATTACTGACATAGGTGACAAAACCACCTTGCTGATAACAATTTGACTCAAAGCTAATTAAGGACTGTAAGGCATTGATATCAATGTTATTCAATCGCTTTTTTAATGTGTTTATTTCACTTATGAAATCACATAATGAAAACTGGCTCATAAGCGCAAGACCAACAAACAAACTCTGCACAGTCGTCGCTTGCATTCTTGTGCTACCAGAGACTGCCATATTGCCAATTTCAAGGCTCACAGAGACAACGTCATCTCGCTGAATCAGCTTATCTGAACGCACAATATCTTTAAGCGCTTTATCAGGGTTACAATAAATAAGCCAAGGCTTATGCTTTGAGATATTACAAGCCTCTTCAATCGTTGAGAGCACAAAAGGCGTCTCCCCACCTTCAGTGACACCAATCATCAAATCATCCTCACCAAAGCCAAGATCCATCATATGCCTTTTTGCATACTCTGGATGATCTTCAAAGCCTTCAATTGATTTGATTAATGCCGCATCGCCACCTGCCATAAAGCCAATGACATTATCTCTTTGAAAAGAAGGCGCATGCGCACGCCATAGCTTCTCTAACATCATTGCCAAGCGCCCAGTCGCACCACATCCTGAAATAAAAATGCGCCCTTTTTTTGCGAGCACAGCCTCAATAGTTTCACTTAATTGATTATATTCATCATCGTATTGCGTCAGCTTATCTAATGCTTTATTATCAATATCGATCAGCGTTGAAATGGCCGATGGCAGATTTGTCTTTGCTTGTTCACTCAAACCAGTTGAGTCTGGATGTGGCATTTCTGTTGGAATATGCCCAAGCTTAAATGCTGCTCTATTTTGCCAAAAAAAATCCCAGTCTTTTATTACACTCATAGCCCCTCGCGTCGATTAAGAAATTAACTTACAAGTAGTGTATTTATCCCCAAGTTTCAAACACCACTATAACCAAATTTCGCTCGAAAAGGTATATGGAAATAGGCAGAGAAATGAAACTTTTAGTTGTTTTCTTTCACGGAACGAGATGTTTTGAAATAAAACCATTTAGAATAAACATCATTCAGATAATTCTGATCAGGGTGATAGCCACCAATGTAAGGCTTAACCAAGACAGTATACTGAGAGTTATCAATTGGGATGGTTAAGTAATTTTCCATCGCCACTTTCATTGCCTTTGCCATATTCTCATTGTACGCACGTTGTGTTTTTGCCATTAACCCTTTTTGATAATACTCGCCAATAGTTTTAATACAGCTGCCACCAGCATTACTATCAGCATGACATGTAAACTGATAAACATACTGATTTGGCGCATTAATATCTGCATTACTGCCCATTCTCGCAACATCAAAATTTCCACTGTTAACTGTATTCAAGTACACTTTCCACTCTTCATTTGCAAGTGTCACTCGAAGCATATTACCAAAAGCAGTTTTCCACATTTGCATCACAGACAGTGCTATTTGCTTATTAAACTCACTGGTATTGTAGCTTAGCTGAAAGCGAAGCGGATGTTGATCTGAATAACCTGCTTCCATTAAAAGCTTGCGTGCTTGTTGAATGCGTTTCTCCATCGACATCTCTACCCACTTATAGGACGGCAGCTCTTTATAAAGATATTGATAAATTCCATCTTGAATCATGTCAGGCACAATCCCATATGCAGCTGTTTGCCCCATCGCAATCACATTTTTAGCGATAGACTCTCTATTAACCACCATGGAGAGTGCTTTTCTGACTTCAAGCTTATCTAGCCCCGGCTTTCTAACATTAATCCAGTAGTAAATAATCGCAANATATGGCGCACTATATACCTCATTTGGAAATAGCTTTTTAAGCGCATCAAGCCTAATGCCAGGCGGCGGCGTTGCTATATCAATCTCACCTGCACGATAACCGTTATAACCTGACAATGTATTGGTCGGTAAAACCTTCACATATTTAATTGCAACGTTTTTGCTATCCCAATAAAAAGGGTTCTTTTGCTCTAAAATATGACCGCCCACAATCCACTCTTTTAATGTATAAGCACCATTTGAAATCATATGCTTTGGCTGCGTCCATGACCTACCATATTGATCAATAGCTGGTTTATAAAGTGGAAAAGTAACAGGCAGCGTTAGAACACTTGGAAAGTACACCGCCGGATGGGCAAGTGTAATCTCAAGCTTGTATTCACCTAAAGCTTTAATCCCCAAATCCTCCACTGGCAACTTGCCCTCTGTCACCGCTTTGCCATTTTTTATCAGCGCAAAGATATAATTTTGTGGAGAAGCTGTCTTAGGGGCTGCATTTCGTCTAAATGCATATACAAAATCCCCCGCTGTCACAGCCTTGCCATTTGACCATTTTGCATCTTTTCGTAAAAGGAAAGTGTATTTGAGTCCATCCTCTGAAACCTTCCATGATTTTGCAACGCCCGGGATAGGTTGATTTGCTTGATTTTGATTCACAAGCCCCTCAAATAAATCAAAAATCACCCTATTGGAGGTCGAATCATTTGAAAGACCAGGATCTAATGTTGGCACATCCTGATCATTGGCAATCACCAAGGTATCTTTCACTGGGCTTTTTGCTTGTTTAACATCACTTTGCTGGCTTTGACAACCGCTCAACAATACAACCATTAAAACGATTCCAGCTAAAGAAAGGCTCATTGATTTTATGGTTCTTTTTATCGATTGAATGCGGCTCAAAGTGATCTCCTTTTTTATTTTTTCTACCACCATCCTTTAGCTTACGCCAAAGTGCGAGCACCTCTGGAGTGCACTTTCAGCAGCTAAAGTATAATTTATCTAAAAAGGTATATCATATTGTAATAATAGTTGACCAATCAAAAAAAGTGTTTGAGATGATAAGCATTGCTTATTTTTGCCGTTTTAGGCTTAGAAATAAGCTGATAAATCTAAAGTGCATATGTAGTTTGAGTGTACTATGTTAATTAACCTTTAATATCTTCCTTAATGCTGAAGTTAAAAACACATTATGAGGATCATAATGCTCACGCAGCTTTAAAAAATCATCTAATTTAGGGAAGTGCTTTGATAGATCCATATGTTCATGGTCGCACCACTTTGCCCATTGAGGACGGGCATCACATTGATGCATAAAATCATTAAACAATCTCAAAGATCTAGGCATCTCACTTCCAAAAGGAGAACAAAATACCACACATCCAATGGCAACAGAGTCTCTTTTATACGCAGGGCTCATCCAATTATCATCTGCTTTTATACCACCTCTAATTGCAACAAATACTGGCTCTGGGTAATCAATGGCCTTAGCTCCTTCAAAGATAAGCCGAGCCTTTTCTTTGGGAACAAAGTACTCTGCATTGAGAATAGGCCTTCCTTGCCAATCTGCAACTAATGCTTTATGCAAAGGCCCTTGAATCGTCTGATTTCTAAAAAAGAGCTTAAACAATAATTCATTGAACTCCTTTGCGCCCACTCCTGATTTATATACCGCAGGACAAAGAGAGGAAATAACCTCTGTTAAATACTCATCCTGTGGCTCAGTATTACTAATCGATGAGCCCACTGCCGTCTCTAGCGTATGCCCTTTATGCACCAATGCCAAATTGACATGAGAATACCAATAACTAAAGTAAAACTCATGCCTTTGGAGATCCTCCTCAATAAAAGGTATCCATTCATCGTCTTCTTGCACCTGAATTTCAATTTGTAAGTGTTTTGCTGGAACTAAAGAGAGCTCAATCTCTGTAACAACACCCATCAACCCTAAAGAAACACGTACAGCATTAAACATTGGATTTTTATCATCTATAGAGTGAGTTTCTCCTTTACCATCTATAAACTTTATTGCCGTAACATTATTTGCAACAATCTGATGATAAATACTCGGTCCATGAGTCCCTGTCGAGACAGCACCGCCTATAGTTTGAGCTGAGCAATCTCCCATAATCGGCAATGAGCAATCGTGCTGATACAAAAAATCAGCCATCTTACTTATCTCAACACCTGCTGAACATTTTAAGTGCCTACTTGATAACATACATAACTCATCGGGCATATTACTCAAATTAAGCAAAATAGAGGCATCATTACAAAGAGGTGTCCAAGAATGTAGCTTCCCGACAGGACGGATTATTCTTTTATTTTTAACCGCTGCCTGAATAAGTGTTTTGATCTCAAGTAATGTTTTTGGATAACTAATCCTTTCAACCTCAAATATTTGATTCTCTGCCCAGTTTGTTTGCCTCATCACTCACGCACCTCTGTAAACAACCTTCCTTAACTATCTTTTCAGTATATACTACCAATCATTTTTTGCTCCCTCAGCTATGAGACGGGGTAGGTTAACTTGCCGAGCAGTTTAACACTGAGAAGATGAGCGCGAAAACTTGCTGGCACTTCACCCGCAAAGTTATCAGAAAAATATTGTCTCATACATTCGGTGTGCTGATTAACAAGATATTAGGCACCGCTTATTTTCACCGTTTTAGGCTTAAAAATAAACGGATAAATCTAAAGTATAGGTGTTTGTATGCCCATGATTATAAAAGTGCATATAAGCATACTCCAGTCCTAAAAGCACATCCGTTGTAAAAAATGGTCTTTGGATAGAACCAATAACCAGCTTATTTGCCCCCGTGCCGGATAACTCAACAGCATTATTCGCATTCAACTCAGGCGTGGTTGTATATTCATTTACAGCCGAACCACTTAGAATGACCGGCAAGTTATTGCTATTATAGGCGCCATTGTAGGCAAGAGAGAAATCTGTCTCACGCCCCCATAAGGTAGGAGAAAGCGCCAACTGTGCATACCAAGCACCAGCATAGCCATTGTTTGTCAGTGTTGATTTATCAGTTGCTTCAGCCACCCCCATAGAAAGACTCACGGCTTTATAGCCTAGCGCATATTCAGCATCAAGCGCCCCAATTCGAGTCTTATTGCCTATAGATGGATTTGTAATGGCATCAAAGGTCGTATTCCCACTACCGTTAACATTATATAAATAGCCTACATTCACCCCGTAGTTATAGTTTTTTGTCGCCTTTTTATAAAAAATTGCATAAGCAAAGTTTGATGATTGATCATCTGTTTGAAAGGCGGTCAGCGTACTGTTAACACCATAATGACTGTAGCCAAGCTCTAGGTTTGTCACATAATACGGTGAAAATAACATCTGCCCCAGTGAAGGCGTCCAAACCCCGCCTCCTGCAAATGTACCAAATGGGAAAGCACTTTTACCAACCATTGCATAAAAAGGTGATTCCTGTAAATTACCAAATAATGCAACCGCTTCATTAATAATAGGAGCATTATTCTGATCGCCCAAAAGGTTGACCTCCGTGGTAACATAATGACCTAAATTAGCCGCAGCAAATAAGCTTGCCTGTGTCAAATATATCCCTCTTCCTGATTGATAATAGGCTGTTTTATTTGTATCTGGATCTTCATATACCACCTTACTTCCAGACCAAGCTTGCATATCACTTTCAAGCACACCACCAACGACAAGCGCCCTATCTGGGTAATGGTTTCTTTGCTTTAACATACCTAACGCTAACTGAGATGAAGGCAACATCCCAAGCGGAATCGTTTTAGGGGATAAATCCGATAGCAAGTAGTTTTGAATTTGCGCCATATTGGTTAAATGTCGTTTGTACCTTTTACCCTGTTTTGTGTTTTTATTTTGGCTATAAATATTTGAAGTTTGCTGCTGAGATTCTTTTGCCTTAAGCACATCAATCTCTTGCTGCAATTGGTTAATCTTTGTTTCCAATTCAGATGTCGTTGGCGCACTGCCATCAGCAAATGCTTGTTGCTGTGATAATATAAATAGCAGTGCCAGCAATAAAAAATATTGACGGCACATAGCTGTTTTTAACAGCTTTGAGACATTCATTTGCACTGATATGTTTGGTTGTTTTAAGACCAGATTAACAAACCTCACCTTTAATAGCTGTTTCAAGTATGTATCAAATACGTATATTTTTGATACATTGCATCAATCAACTATACCACTTGCGAATCATTTTGCGGTGTTTAATTTTGAAGAAGTTTTTGATAGTTTTGAGTCATTGGATTGCAGGTAATAGCTCGGACTATTAGCAATATCTGATGACTCAAAAGAACAAGAAATTCAATAGCAGAAATAGGGTAAAATGGTTTGCGGGTGGTATATAAATAAGTTACGGTGTACTTTTTTCTGTGTCATACTGTCCACTATAATCTGATAACTTTGCTATAAATGACTATATTTATCGATGCGGATGCTTGCCCAAAGCCCATTAAAGAGATTCTATTTAAAGCAGCTGACCGAGAGCAAATCAGCTGTGTTTTTATTGCAAATCATGCCTTTTACTATCCAAACTCCCCTTATATTAAAACACGCATTGTTGATAAAGGGTTTGATATTGCCGATAACTATATTATCAGCAAAGTGGCATCGAATGATCTTGTAATTACCTCTGATATTCCACTTGCCAGTGAGGTCATCAAAAAAGGTGCCATCGTTATTAGCTCATCAGGGAAAATATATACAAAATCCAACATTGCTCAAGCACTCGCTATGCGCAATTTTTTCACAGAAATGCGTGATGCCGGCATGATTGAGAGTAAATCCAAACCATTTAATCAAAAAAACTCTCATGCCTTTGCTAAGGAGCTCGATAAATATTTACATGGGGTAAAAAACAAATGAACTTATATCAATACCCAGAGCCGAATGAACATGAAATGTTTGACACGCTTTTATCTCAAGGAAATGTTAGCATTGAGCGTATTGTCTCTTGTGGTCAAACCACACCTAAAGATAAACCTTACATTCAAGCCCAAAATGAATGGGTGATCGTTTTACAAGGCGAAGCACGGATTAAAATTGAAGATAATGAGGAAATTCTCTTAGAAAAAGGAGCGCATCTTTTCATTCCAAAAAATGCCAAACATTGGGTTACTTTTACATCAACAAATCCGCCTGTTCTCTGGCTTGCAGTTCACTTTAAAGATTAATTCTTTTTTTTTCAGAAAAGCTATTGACTAGAAAACTAATCATCTATAGAATTCCCTCTCGTTAAGGCATTCCCCGATAGCTCAGTCGGTAGAGCAAGTGACTGTTAATCACTGGGTCGGCGGTTCAAGTCCGTCTCGGGGAGCCACTTAAATATCCCAATCAGGTGCAAAATCTGGATCTGCGAGTCTAAATCCTTGATTTAGCCCATCAATTTCACTGACTTCATTAGCACTTAAGTGAACATTCTTTGATAATAGATTACTATCCAAATTTTTACGCTTTGTTGATGATGGAATAGTCACAAACCCATGCTCTCTTTCCCACGCAAGAACAACTTGGGCAGCTGTAGCATCATGGTTTTGTGCAATCTTCTGAATAAGTGGGTCTGATAACACCTTCCCATAAGCAAAAGGCATATACGCTGTCACGATAATATTATTTTGCTGACAACAATCTGTTACCTTTTTATTTCTAAGATAAGGGTGAACCTCAATTTGATTTGTTAAAATTTGATCTTTGCCCAAAATATCAATTGCCTGCTCTAGCTGTGAAACGGTAAAATTCGAAACACCAATATGCTTTGTTAATCCAGCCTCCTGCACCTGCTTTAGGCTTTCAAGATAATCTGCCATCGGCGGGTTATCATCACGTAAAGGCCAATGTATTAATAATAAATCAACACTTTGTGTGCGCAGCTTTTGCAAGCTCTCTTCAACACTTTTTCTAAAGCGATCACGCGGAAAATTACTCATCCAAACTTTTGTCACCAAGAAGATATCATCGCGCTTGATTCCAGAGTCCGCAATAGCCTTCCCAACTTCACTCTCATTGTCATAAATTTGCGCTGTATCAATATGGCGATATCCCGCTTCCAATGACATTTCTACTGATTGATAGGCTTCTTGTTCTTTTAGCCTAAAGGTTCCAGCACCCAACATAGGGATAATATTTTGATGCATGTATTTCTCCTTGTTTAACAATACACACTACAAATGTGCCCTTACAGCATAGTCCTAATTTTCCGTATTAGAAATAAGTTCTTTTGCTTAGTTTGAAAGAATGATTGTCAAGTGCAATGGTTTTGTATATGCTTGATTGGATCTGAATTTTATGCTCAAAAACTACGCTTTAGAGAATGCAAAATCACTGAGATTTAAAGTGGAATTAATTGATCTTTAATGCAACTTAGAGCACGTTAACCATAATTTGTAAGAATAAAGAAATATAGGAATAAAAATGCGCAGTCACTATAGTGCCGAAGTGAATGAAAAGTTAATTGACCAAGTTGTTGAAATCAGTGGCTGGGTGCATAAAAGGCGTGATCACGGTGGGGTGATTTTTTTAGATATTCGTGACCGCACAGGCTTAGTTCAATTGGTATTTGAACCTGAAAATAAAGCTGTATTTGATCAAGCTGATCATGTTCGCCATGAGTATGTTATCCAAGCCAAAGGAATCGTTAAACCAAGGCCATCAGGTCAAGAAAACCCAAATCTTGCAAGCGGGAAAATTGAAATTATCGGCAATGAGCTTAATATCATTAACACTGCAAAAACAATTCCTTTTCAGATTGATGAACACCAACAAGTGGGTGAGGATATTCGCTTAAAGTATCGCTATATTGACCTGAGACGAGAAGAGCTACAAAAAAAACTTATCAAGCGTGCTGAGATTTCTCGCTATATTCGCCGTTATTTGGATGATCATGGGTTTTTAGATATTGAAACACCTTTTCTAACTAAGGCCACACCTGAAGGTGCAAGAGACTATCTAGTTCCAAGTAGAAACCATCATGGCAATTTTTATGCACTGCCACAATCACCACAATTATTTAAACAGCTTTTAATGGTGTCAGGATTTGATCGCTATTATCAAATCGTCAAATGCTTTCGTGATGAAGATTTAAGAGCCGACAGACAACCTGAGTTTACACAGGTGGATATTGAAGCTTCCTTTGTCGATGAGAAAATCATTATGGATACCGTTGAGAATATGATTCGTGGTCTTTTCAAAACGTGTATTAATGTTGATTTCGCTGATTCATTTCCAATTTTAAATTATGCTGAGGCGATGGAAAAATACGGCTCGGACAAACCAGATCTTCGCATTCCACTTCAATTTGTTAACATCAAAGAAACCGTTAAAAACGAAGAGTTTAAAGTTTTCTCCACCCCTGCAAATGATGAGAAATCACGTGTTATCGCACTTAAGTTACCAAAGGGCAATGAGAAACTGACTCGTAAAATGATTGATGAGTACACGAAATTTGTCAGCATCTATGGCGCTCGCGGCTTGGCTTATATTAAGGTAAATGATATTGCCAAAGGCAAAGAAGGTCTACAATCGCCTATCGTTAAAAACCTCTCTGAGAAGGCACTTCAAGAGATTATTGCAAAAACCGCTGCTGAAAATGGTGATATGATTTTCTTTGGTGCTGGTAAAGCAAATGTGGTTAATGATGCAATGGGTGCACTTCGTGTGAAGTTGGGTCACGATTTAAATCTATTCACTACTAAATGGGCACCACTTTGGGTGGTTGATTTTCCAATGTTCGAAGAAGTTGATGGGAGATACCATGCCCTTCATCACCCATTTACCTCTCCGAAAGAAAACAACCCTGAAGCGCTTCTTGCAGATCCACAGAACACACTTTCACGCGCCTATGATATGGTAATTAATGGCTATGAGGTTGGTGGTGGATCAATTCGTATTCACGATCAAAAGATGCAATCTGCTGTATTTAAGCTCCTTGGTATTTCTGAACAAGAAGCAAATGAAAAATTTGGCTTTTTATTAGATGCACTTCAATATGGCGCGCCAAGCCATGGGGGAATTGCCTTTGGTTTAGATCGCTTAGCGATGTTGATTACTGGCACTACGAATATTCGTGATGTAATCGCTTTTCCAAAGACACAAACAGCAAGCTGCTTGATGACTGAGGCACCTTCCAATGTTGATAGCACGCAGCTGACTGAGCTTGGCATCAAGCTTACAACAAAAGAAGATAAGCCCTCTGAGGTCAAATCTGGCGAACAAGCAGCTATTTAATCCAAACTAAACAAAGTCATTTTACTCAGCTTTATCCCATTTTCTTTTCTTTGTTTTAGCACTCAATACGCAAACAAACGTGCTTTTCGATTACTTTTATTCTAGAATTCTAAGATACAGTACCTATCTAACTAAAGGGACTCCTATGTCTGAACCTATGGAACGCATTGCTGAAGCTTATCTTAAAGAGCAAAGACGCACTCGTCGCTGGCGCATTTTTTTCAAACTATGCTGGCTGATCATTATTATTGTGATCATCTCTCTTTTATATCGTGCATTTTCAACCACAACGCCTGTTGCAAAGCCGCATATTGCATTGATTAAACTTGAAGGGGTCATTGCTGATGATGCACCAGCTAATGCACATAGAATCAACAAAAGCCTAGCGGCTGCATTTAAAGACAAAGATACAAAAGCTGTTGTTCTGCAGATTAATAGTCCCGGCGGATCCCCCGTACAGTCCGATGATATTTATCAACAAATTCGCTATCTGGAAAAGAAATATCCAAAGATTCCACTTTATGCCATTTGTTCTGATGTCTGTGCATCAGGTGGGTATTATGTTGCCTCAGCAGCAAAAGAGATCTATGCTAACCCAATGACCATCACAGGCTCTATTGGCGTGAGAGCAGGCGGATTTGGTTTTGTGGAGTTATTAAAGAAAATTGGTGTTGAAAGGCGCCTTTATACTGCTGGAAAAGACAAAGGGTTTTTAGACCCATTTGAGCCACAAAATGCCTATCAAGTGGATGAAATGGAAAAGTTATTAACAGAAACACACCAAGTATTTATTAATGCCGTGAAGCAAGGAAGAGGTGATCGACTTAAGCTTAGAGATGAAGATAGCATTTTCTCAGGTATGCCATTCTCTGGCATTCAAGCAAAAAAATATGGACTTATCGATGCCTTTGGCTCATTAGACACACTGCGCCATACGAAACTTAAAGATCTGCCTGTCGTTAACTATACTGTGCCACTTTCACTCATTGATAAACTCAGCAAGAAACTAGGGACAGAAGTCAGCTATCAAGCAGCATCACTTTCAAATTTAAAACTAAACTAAACCCCTACCCGGATAAATAAAAAGGCCGCTATATGCGGCCTTTTATCATATTTGATTGCTATTGATTTATAGCATACCGTAGTGCGCTAACTTCTTACGGAAAGTACCACGGTTAATCCCTAAAATTTTCGCTGCACGACTTTGATTACCACCAGTGTATTCCATTGTTGCTTCGATCAAAGGCAACTCAACTTCAGCCATAACCAACTCATAAACATTTTCAGGCTTAGTCCCTTGCGCCACCATATTTTTATAATAAGTTGCAATAACTTCTTTGATATGGTCACGAAGTGGTAAAGTTTTTTCACCATCGGACACGGCAGTATTCGCATAATGCATTGTTGCAGGCATTTGATTGCTCCTCTCTATCTTGTTAAAACGGTTATTCTTAAATTTAATCTTGTGGATCAATATAAAAAAGGCAATGAAGTCAAAGATACTCTACGACAACCTTTTCCCTTTATTTTTACGACCTAACTGTGTATTATAAGGACAGGCTATTTTAAAAGCAAGTCATTCATAGGCTGAAGACACATTTTAAGCTCACTAATTCAACATATCATTTCCAACATTTGAAAACCGTTGATTTTTTGACTTAAATATTTAAATATAACCTACCATTTCCAATCTTCCTCTTTTGTCATGTAGACTGAAGAGTTATAGAGCAATTGATACAACAGAGTGAAACTAAAATCAATTATGAGCGATACACCATTTAGAAAAACCTTATCACTGAAAAAAAAGCGTCCACAAAACAATCAGCGTCAAGAACCAGAATCAAGGTCATTTTCACTGAAAAATAATAAAAAGCACAGTAGCGGCGCAAACACCCAAGGAACAAAAGCACCTTCCACTACTTCACATTTATCACAAAATTTAGAAGCACTATCACACAAACACCCTGAACTTGCTGAACTTCAAGCATCACGTGAAGGCATTCTTGCACAGTTAAAGCAACTAGAGCAGCGTGTTATTTTTACCGCCAGTGAACCGCTACAAGCCACCTGTAATGAGCTTAAAAGAAAAGATCTTGAAATATTGTGTAAAATAAATCAGTGCTTGTTAAGAATCTAACGCGTTTGTTTGATAATGTCACTTATGCCCTTTCTGGCAAGTGTTAACATATTTTGAAATTCTGTTTCTGAAAAAGGTTTTCCTTCTGCTGTACCTTGAATTTCAATGATCCCACCTTCATGTGTCATCACGATATTCATATCCGTCTCAGCATTGGAATCCTCTTCATAGTCCAAATCCAAAACCGCCTCATCACCAACAATCCCAACAGAAATTGCTGCAACATGTGACAAAATAGGATTTACCCCATCTTTGATCAGATTGTTTTTTTGCATATATTGAACCGCATCTTCAATAGCAAGGCTTGCCCCCGTAATTGCTGCTGTGCGCGTTCCACCATCTGCTTGAATCACATCACAGTCTATTTTAATGGTATAACCGGGAATAGCATCTAGATCAATCGCTGCGCGCAGTGCACGCCCGATTAGACGCTGAATCTCCTGTGTTCTGCCAGATTGTTTACCTCTTGCTGCCTCTCTATCCATGCGTGAATGTGTTGAGCGTGGCAACATACCATATTCTGCAGTCAACCAACCTTGATTAGCATCTCTTAAAAAGCGAGGGACATCTTTAATAACAGAGGCATTGCAAAGCACTTTAGTATCGCCAAATGACACCAAAATAGAGCCTTCTGCATGTTTTGTGTAGTTTTTTTCTATCTTAAGCTCACGCATTTGATCTGCGCGGCGCTCTTGTGCTCGAGCCATGGTTTTCTTCTTCTTTATAGATAATCAGAAAACACATTATACCAGCGGTAAATTATTTTGCGGTGTTTATCTCACAAAAAAGCGTATACCACTTGCGAATCATTTTGCGGTGTTTAATGTTGAAGAAGTTTTTGATAGTTTTGAGTCATTGGATTGCAGGTAATAGCTCGGACTATTAGCAATATTTGATGACTCAAAAGAACAAGAAATTCAATGGCAGAAATAGGGTAAAATGGTTTGCAGGTGGTATATATTAAAAATTCACCCGCGCACTAAAGGCATGTAACAATGTTTGCTGGTCAAGGTATTCAAGCTCACCACCAAATGGAACGCCAAAACCTATTTTACTAATTTTACATCCATGATTTGATAGCATTTCAGAAATATAATGTGCCGTTGTTTCCCCTTCAACAGATGGGCTGAGTGCTAACACAACCTCTGAAATTTGCGCATCTTCAACAATTTTCTCTAACTTTGGCAAGTAAAGCTCCTCTGGCCCCACACCATCTAAGGGAGAAATTCTTCCATTTAGCACAAAGTAGCGTCCTTGATAGATAGCAGCATTTTCAATTGCCAATAAATCAAGCATATTTTCAACAACACATATCTCAAGGCTCTTGCCGCGCTCACCACTACACAAATCACAAATTTTCTTATCGGTCAGCATATGGCAGCGATCACAATTTGAAATTGCTTGCAGCGCCTCATCAATACTCATTGCAATACGCCTTGCTCCATCGGTATTCTTATCCAGAAGTTGAAGCGCCATACGCTGCGCTGTTTTTTTGCCAACACCCGGCAATGTCTTAAGCGCTTCGATTAAGTTGATAATCTTGTCAGAGAAAAATGACTGCACAGCGAACCTTTTCTATATTCTATATGTTTGTCTATAAGTTATACCAATGAAACCATTTTTGGTATTTGCATCACATAAGCATAAACTCAATTCAGTCAGCCTTTAGAAACTCAACCTTGCTTATGATGAATATTAAATAGCGTTAAAATGGAAACTTAAACCCCGGGGGTAGATTCAAACCTTGCGTTAATGAAGACATATCCGTTTGTGATTTCTCTTCAACACGACGAACAGCATCATTAACAGCCGCGGCAAGCAAATCTTCCAATATTTCCTTCTCTTCACCCATTAAGCTTTGGTCGATACTCACACGCTTAACATCATGTTTTCCCGTCATAACCACTTTGACAAGATCGCCACCAGCGACCCCTTCTACTTCCATTTTTTGCTGTTCTTCTTGCATTTTTTTCATCTGCTCTTGCATTTTCTGCGCTTGTTGCATGAGCTGGCCCATATTTGCTTTCACAATGAAAACTCCTTATTGATTAAACTGATAAAACGCCTGTTAGCTTAGTGATTTTAGGCCAAAAATTCAACTACTTTATCCACTTTACAACTTCAAGAACAAGCTTTTCAGTTGCATCGATATGCGCAACACCTTTGGCATGCTCTGACATACTTGCAAGCATTTTTCTATCTAAATCCATCACCCGAATAAATGCGGCAAGCTTATCTGCTGAAAATTGCTCTTGGCGCATACACTCAGCTGCCTTTGCCTTCACGAGAAATTGTGCATTATGAAACTGATGATCATCGACCGCGTAGGGAAATGGAATAAAAAAGGCCGGAACCGCTGCGGCTGCAAGCTCAGACACCGTCAACGCGCCAGAGCGACAAACAGCGATATCCGCCCACCTATATGCTTTGGCCATATCCTCAATAAACGGCTCCACTTTAACCGCTATCTCTTCATTTTCACCTGCCTTATCCATGTGAATCTGATGTGTTTGATATAAGCTGCACACCTCTTCATATGCGCGCTCACCACACTGATGCCAAATGTTAATCTCACCCCCCTCTGGCAGCTGCTTCAAGAGCGCGGGAATAACATCATTGATTGCCTTAGCACCTTGACTACCACCTAAAATAAGGACATTGAGTCTATGTTTATAAAAATCACGCTCAACAGCTTGAAGCTGACAGATTTCCTCACGCACTGGATTGCCAATCACTTTAAGTTTCTTTGTCTTACCAAAGCTTGAAGTTGGAAAAGCACATAAAACTGACTTTGCTATTTTAGCTAATGACTTATTGGTCACCCCTGCTTTGGCATTTTGCTCATGCACAATAAGCGGAATCCTTAAAATTTTAGCAGCAAACCCTCCTGGTGCTGAGGCATAACCACCAAAGCCAATGACTACTTTAGCCTTTCTTTTTTTTAAAATCCTAATGGCTTGAAACACTGATTTTGCTAGACTAAACGGCAATGTAAGTTTCCTGATAAGCCCTTTTTTTCTCACCCCCAAAATAGATAGATAATCAATTGGGTAATGTTTTGTGACAATCTTACTTTCAAGCCCATACTCTGTGCCAAGCCAAAAGATGTTTGCACCATAGCTTTTTAATTTATCTCCAACAGCTAGCGCCGGGAAAATATGCCCGCCAGTTCCCCCAGCCATAATCACAATCTTCTTATTGTCTAACGCATTTTTAAATGCAGTATCTTCGCTCACAACCTTTATCTCCCGTAAAATACCTGATTTTGCTACCTGAGCACTTTGCTTCAAATCCGCAAAACGCTGTAAAATGCTTTGTGCTGAGTATATAATATCGCAAGCTTAATCTATAAAGTAACACCAATTATAAGTTATTTTACAAGACCCAGAACCTAAAAATACGTAATAACTTTGTAATCGGCATAACTGACTTATCGCAAAAACGAAAGGATATAAACATGAATATATTGGTGGTTGGCAATGGTGGAAGAGAGCATGCTTTAGCGTGGAAAATTGCCCAGTCTGAACATGCAACAGAAGTATTTGTTGCCCCCGGTAATGCTGGAACTGAACGCGAGCCTAAGCTTAAGAACATTAATATTCAGGCAACTGATATCGATAATCTCATTCAATTTGCTAAAGAAAATGATATTGAATTAACGGTTATTGGACCTGAGGTGCCACTTAGCCTTGGCATTGTTGATCGCTTCGAGCAAGAGGGACTTAATTGCTTTGGCCCGACACAAAAATGTGCTCAATTAGAGTCCTCTAAGACCTTTAGCAAAGATTTTATGGCAAAGTACCATATTCCTACAGCAAACTATCAAAACTTTACAGACCCCCAACAAGCAAAAGCCTATTTAGAAACACAAAGCTTTCCCATTGTGATCAAAGCAAGTGGTCTTGCGGCAGGTAAAGGGGTGATCATTGCTCAAGATTTACAAGAGGCAAATGATACCGTTGAGGATATGCTGTCTGGGAACAAATTTGGAGATGCTGGTGCTGAAATTGTTATTGAGGAGTTTCTTGATGGTGAAGAGGCTAGCTTTATTGTGATGTGTGATGGTACCCATGCGCTTGCCATGGCCTCCTCTCAAGATCACAAAGCGCGCGATAATGGCGATAAAGGGCCTAATACCGGTGGCATGGGCGCCTACTCACCTGCCCCTATTGTCACAGATAAGGTTCACCAGAAAGTAATGGATGAGATTATTTATCCAGTGATTGAAGGCATGAAAAAAGAAGGCGAGAGCTATAAAGGGTTTTTATATGCTGGACTGATGATCATGCCAAATGGCGAAATCAAGACACTTGAGTTCAACTGCCGTTTTGGTGATCCTGAAACACAGCCAATTATGATGCGACTTGAGTCTGACTTGGTTGAGCTTGTCTTTGCGGCACTTAATGAAGAGCTGGATGAATATGAAGCCAGCTGGTCCAAAAAAACTGCGCTTGGTGTTGTGATGGCAGCAAAAGGCTATCCTTTTGATTACCCAACAGGTGAGGCGATATCAGGACTAACATCAGATGATGGGAAATGTAATAAAATTTTCCACGCAGGAACTACATCACATAAGGATCAAGTATTAACTCATGGCGGCAGAGTGCTTTGCGCAGTAGCACTTGGTGATACGGTTGCCGATGCCTACGATCATGCTTACCAATTAGTTGATAAAATTCATTGGGATAATGAATATCATCGCACTGATATTGGTAAAAAGGCATTTTAAAACCGACTAAAAATCCGATCCAGCCATCTTGTTGAAAGAAGCCTCTTAAGCACCATTGCAAGCGTTGTGAAAAAGGTAATACTATATCTTGGTTTTGGTCTTTTAGCATTGAGAATTTTCTCAACCACTTTGGCAACACAAATCG
This sequence comes from Fangia hongkongensis FSC776 = DSM 21703, assembly GCF_000379445.1. GTDB lineage: Bacteria > Pseudomonadota > Gammaproteobacteria > Francisellales > Francisellaceae > Fangia > Fangia hongkongensis. The sequence continues at coordinate 174,730 of NZ_KB902262.1, read as the reverse complement.
CTTCTTTATTAAAGGGTACCTTTTTATGCTGCCCTACTATGATTTTCTGATACTCCATACTATGAACCGAGTTTTCGATATCTATATTTTTAATGCTCTTAAGTGCATTTTTGCGAAAATTACTTGTTACAGGACCTGTATTTAATACACTCATAGATATATTAGAGCCTATTAGCTCTTGGCGCATGGTATCAACCATCCCCTCAACAGCATATTTGCTGGCATTGTATGCGCCTTTATATTTCATTGAAACAAGCCCTAGCACAGAGCCATGCTGAATGATTTTCCCTGAGTCTTGTTTACGCATAATTTTGAGCACCGCACGCGTTAAATAGTGTAGCGCAAAGACATTCGTTTCAAATTGCTCTTTTAAATATTGAGTGGGGATATCCTCAAGCGCCCCCGCTTGACCAAACCCTGCATTATTAAATAATGCATCAAGCGTATTGTTCGTTTTTTTTAAAATTTGCGCTAATGTTATCTCGATTTCCTTTTCATTTCTCACATCCATCAAATAAGCATCAAACCCTTCACTTTGAAGCCTATCAACCTCTTCTTGTTTTCGCGCAGAAGCAAAAACATCATGCCCTAGTGCTTTGAGATATTTGGCAGTTTCATAGCCTATCCCACCCTCCGAGCAACCAGTAATTAATATACTTTGTTTTTTTATTGAACTTGCCATTTTTCCTACACCTACACCATCACTTAACATCTAAAAGCATCTCATGATAACCTAAAAGAAACAAGTAGGATAAAATGCTATTTATTGTGCTGAAACACATTCCCAATTAACTGTGTATGCTGAACATTTAGCTTCACATTTTGCAAAAAGCCAATAGGTGTTGGCGATAGCATAAAAGAAATCAACATCAAAATGTACACTAAAGCTGTACCAAGAAGGTTATGTCGTGAGTAAAACTTAAAGGCTGTTCCAAAAGATTTTTTCAAGGATACGCCCGATAAGTTTACACTATAAATCTCATCTAATAGCAGATGCGTTATAAAACCCACAAGAATCATTGATGCCAATATCCACGAACTCAGTGCTGAGAGCCCACCGATACGATAACTGATAAGCGCAGTAAAAAAGCACATTAAAAAGGCCATCGGCACCGAGTGGAATATACCACGATGGGCAGTGAGCTTTCTAAAGGGCATGACAACGCCATAACGAATGAGAAGAAAGCTCGCAAATAGCACAAGCAATCCGGGTAATATCCCTAAAAATGGTAATAGCACAATGGCAAGGATAGTACCAATGACAATACCAAGGATATCAAAAATAATCTTAATGGAATCTGAATGATCAGAATCTACATCTGGCATAATCCCTGCTAATGCAGTGAGTGCAACACCACTTGCAAACAAAGATGGTGAGGTGACTTTTGCCGCCAGCAAAACTGTATTTACAACGATTCCCGTGCCTGCAGCACCAACAATGTGTGTGTGAAAATTTGCCATTTAAAATCCATAACTAAATCGCTTTATAAGATGATCGGGGCCAACTCCTAACATCAATCAATAAAGCCTTATTCCATAAGAGTTACAACAATCATGAGAAATTCACGGTGTACATAACAGTGTACACTTTGGCCATTGATGCTCCTCTATACAAGAGAGAGTTAATTTATATGAGTCAATATCAATTGTCAAAGACTAAAGTATACTCGTACATAAACCTTTTGTGTTGTAGATGATAAGCCTATCATTTCGCTTTTCATTGCTCTCTCCATTTACATAGGTATCCAAAACGAAATGCATTTTTTCAGTCATTCAAAAAGTGCTTTTTGCGCGTTTATAACTCACCTGATTAATAGCCTTTAAAAAAATACACTTGATTTATATGTCAAAATGACATATTATTGAACGAGAACCTACTAACACTATTTAAATCATGCATTTAATTAGTAGAGCAATGCTTATCGCATACTGCGAGCATAATACTCAAGCAACAGAGCCACTGCTTGAATGGGCGTACAAGATAAAATTATCTAACGCAAAGAGCCTGCATGAACTAAGAGAATCATTCACTAATAGCGTTGACTCGGTGGGTAAGTATACAGTTTTTAATATTGGCGGTAATGCTTACAGACTAATTACTACCATTCATTACAACAGACAAAAAGTGTACACCAGAGCAATTTGGACTCATGCAGAATATAGTAAGCGCATAAACCAAATGAAGTTATTAAATGGAGGCACATAGCAATGTTAGAAGCAAAAAAAACACAGCAAGCACTTAGTGTCGTTGCACCATGGCTTAAGCCACCAACAAATGATGCCGAACTAAATCAGCTAATAAATTTATCCCTAGAGCTAGCCGATCTTATAGGTGATAATACTCAACACGAATATTCACCAATTTTGGAGATAATAGAACAACATATTGCTGATTATGAAAACATGCATTTGCCACAGCTTTCAGAATTAACCACTCCCAACAAGTTGGTTCAATTTCTTATGACAGAATATAATCTTAAGCAAAAAGACCTTGTAGACATTTTTGGCAACCAAGGCAACGTTTCTAAATTTTTAAATGGTCATCGCCAGCTAACACTAGAGCAAGTTGCAAAGCTAAGTAAACGCTTTAATTTAAGTGCTGATGCTTTTATCTCTTGGGATAATAGTGATTCAGTTCACTAGGTTTAATAGGCTAAATTTTTTGTTAGCTAAGATATAAGGAGTTTCATCCACTGGCACGACCAAATAATGTAGTTTAAAACTTTGTATAACAACGTGATATGTATTGAGTATGCATAAGGGCTTATAATAGACTTGGCATATCCTATGCTAAATCGAATCGCATTGCTCCGCGGATAATTGGCCCGAGCTATCCGCCTTGGCAGGTAAGCCACAACGAAAACATTGTATTCTTCTCCTCTACATGCCTCCGATTCTACGTTACAAACTTCGAGTATGACCTGCGCTCTGGCGACTGACGTCACGATGCTTGACACACTCAAGATGAGGCTACCTAGGACTTCGCATTCCACTCTCCATGTCTCACAGCGAGGAATATATTTTGTATTTAAGCGCATGAAAATAAAAAATTCATACTTAACTGACTATTTTTAAATAGGCAAAATGTCATGTTTCTTTTCACAAAACGTATGTTTTTCTTATCAATAGCCAGTCTGTTGTGAAACGCTGATAAAATGAATTCGGAATCGTGGGGTTCGGAATCGTGGGGTTCGGAATGGGTGAAGATTGTGAGGGGGTAAAATAATGAGGAAAATTAAAGTGAAAAATTTTTTTTTATATTAGTATTTATCTTCTGTATATTTTGCTCTGAGGCCGTTTTTGCAAAATTCACCTTTAATATTATGAATACAAGTTCAAAACCTATTTATATCGAAAAACCAAGCTTTGATGATGCTAAAGCAGATACGGGAGGAAGTTTTCCAATGGAAGTTCCTGCTGGAAGTAACACTAGCATTACAGTTGAAGTTACTGCTAGTGATGGAGGGTTCGGTGAAGGTCATGTTAATATTAATATTGATTCAGATTCACAGAGTAAAGTTAGTCAACTATATGCTGATTATATGGCTGATCAATGGAATTCTGGTGATGCTTCCTGTGCAATAAATGGTACAAAAGATAAAGCTTATACAGTGAGCAAAATCTCAAAAGGAGCCCATCATATTACATGCCAATTTTCTGATGTCTAATCGACTATTAACACGCTAAAGTAAGGAAAATATAGTAGAGCGGGATGGAATATAGAAGGACACTGTGATTAGTATTTATAGTAGTTTCAGTATATAACTGACCAAATGCTTTCATATCAATCCCTTGTTATATATAGGTTTAAGTACTTGGATATTTATTAGAATGACTATACATCAACCGACTTGAATGGGGAAGAAATATATAAAAGATAAAGGAAAACACTACCTGCTATTTATGATATTTTATGAGACAACAGTTTAAACTCACCCCTTATTGTAACTGGGTTCTTAAGGCTTTGTAAAATTAACTTATGGTGCCCGGGGCCGGACTCGAACCGGCACGAGAGTTAAGTCTCGAGGGATTTTAAGTCCCTTGTGTCTACCAATTTCACCACCCGGGCGTTTGACGCAATGTTCTGGAGGCTGAGACCGGAATCGAACCGGTGTCCAAGGCTTTGCAGGCCTCTGCATAACCACTTTGCTACCCAGCCATCTGGAGCGGGAAACGAGGTTCGAACTCGCGACCCCAACCTTGGCAAGGTTGTGCTCTACCACTGAGCTATTCCCGCAGAACAGGATCAGATTATAAGGATTTACCCCCTAAAGTCAATGCTCTTTAGTAAAGTTTTTGTGCTTTATATTAATGTGGTGAAATTCAGCGCAACATCTTAATTTATACGCGCTCACCATAGATAATTTCTAGACTAAATATTCACCTTTTTATAGCGCCATGATTTCAAAATATGATAGGCAACAGGGACAATAAAAAGCGAGAAAATCGACCCTAAGAATAAACCGGCAACAATCACCATACCAATTTGCTCTCTGGCATGCTCTCCCACCCCTGAGCTATAAAGAAGTGGCAGCGCACCTAAAATCATGGTTGCTGAGGTCATTAAAATAGGTCTAAGCCTTGTAGCTGCGCCTTTAACGACCGCATTTGATAAGCTCTCTCCTTTTGCTAATAGCTCATTTGAGAACTGTACAATCAAGACCCCATGTTTTGATACAAGGCCAATTAATGTGATTAAGCCAATATCGGTGTAGATATTTAATGTCCCCCCTATCAACTTTAATCCCAAAAGTGCCCCAATGACACAAAGCGGTACAGTTAAAAGGATAATAAATGGATCAATAAAACTTTCAAACAAGGCGGCAAGCACAAGATAGATAAATAGAAGTCCTGCAATAAAGATCACAATCATACTGCCACTGCCATCTAACATATCCTTGGCATCTCCCTTGAAGGCCACAGAGGTTCCCGGCAACAGCTTTGGTGTTAAAGTTTGAATTTTCTTCACAATATCACCCATTGACGCGCCTGCTTTGAGTGAAACGTTAATTGCCATTGCATTTAGCTGATTATACGTGGTGAGATATGGAATTTTAACCACCGGTTTAATCGAAATAATCCGCCCTAGCTGCACCCATTGATTATTGTCAGACTCAATGTACAACTTATTTAAAACATTAAAGTTTTTAAGCTCTACTTTTGGTAGTTGAACAATAATAGGATAACTTTGCCCATTTGTTTCATATTCATTAGACAACTGCGCCCCACCAAACATAATATTCAGCATTGATTGAATATTCGCTGGATCAACATCTAACATCGCAGCATTGGTATAATTGATTTCCATGGTAAACTCACCACTATCTACACCACTTGCCAATTGCGCATAGGAAATTCCAGGCACGCTCATCAACACTGAAACGAGCTTCTCAGCTTTCTTGTACAGCACTTGATAATCATCCATTCCAAGAAGATACATTTGAATATCGCCAGAGCCAAAGCTACTGTTTCCAGCAAGCGGCATCACAAAGCTATTGCCTTGAATGCCTTTTGTCTCCTTGATAATCTTATTGAGCTCAAGGGAGATCTTATCGGCATTTGTCACTTCATTTGGATTTAAAACATTAATGGAAAAGCCCTCAGTCCTTCCTGCATCATTATCAACAAAGCCAAATGAATGATCAAACACCTTTGAAGGCAGCGTGTTTTGGATGTCATTGAGCTTTTGCATAATAAACTCAGAGCTTGCATTACTTTGCCCTTCAATACTAACACCAACCACCCCGATGGTATCATTTGGTTGTAGTGCAACGGGCATTGAGCGAAATAGAGAAAAGCCCGCGATAATCAAAATAACAAAAATGACTGCGATCCATATTTTAACTTGAAGCACAAACATCAAAGCACGATGATAAAGCATCTCAAGCTTTTTAAATATTCGAGTAACAAAGTGCTCATAGCGACTTTCTTTATTCTTTCCAAGCGTATGAGCGCACATCGTTGGTGATAAGGTTAATGCTACAAAGCCAGAAATAAGCACACTTGCAGCCAAAGTAAAGGCAAACTCTCTAAAGAAAACAGCCGTTTTATCGTTTAAAAACGCAATCGGAATATACACTGCAATTAAAGTCACTGTCATGCCAATAATTGCAAAGCCAATCTCTTTACTGCCAAGCATGGCTGCTGTCACCGAATCATAACCTTTTTGCATATAACGATAACAGTTCTCTAAAACAACAATCGCATCATCAACAACGAGCCCCACAGCAAGCACCAGCGCAAGCAAGGTCATCATATTGATGCTAAAACCAAGTGGCCAGATAATGACAAAAACGCCAATTAGACACACAGGCAAAGTAACAATTGGCACAAGGGCAGCGCGAATTCTTCCTAGAAATAAAAATGAGATGAAGGCAACCAAAATAATGGCTTCAATAATTGTTTTGATCACCTCATATAACGAGGCTTTCAAAGAGGTCGCAATGTTGAAAACAATGTCAGCATGCATGCCAGGTGGCAACGTCGGCTTTAGTAAGTTAACCGCTTTAGTGACACTTGAGGCAACTGAAATAGGGTTGGCATCAGAGGTTTGAGATACCGCAACCACAACCCCAGGTTTGCCATCGACCATACTCAAAGAAGCACTTTGCACTGACAGGCTACCAAGTGACACCGTTGCCACCTGCCTTAAGCGAACAAGCTTATTATTACGTTTAGCAATAATCAAATCTTCAAATTTACTAATACTATCAAGTGCACTGTCAACGTTAATTGTATAGGTGTTATTTTGCGTGATTAACTGACCTGCTGAAACATTTTGGCTGAGCTCATTGAGTTTATCTTTAATCGTAATTGGCGAGATTTTCAAAAGTGCCATCGCCTTGGGATTTAGCTCAACCCTAAGCGCCTGCCCATCGGAGAAAATCTGCACATCACCCACCCCCGGAATTTGTGACAACTGCTTAACAATAGAGTCATCAATATAAGAGGTTAAATCTGAAATAGAGCGCGTTTCATCAGAAAAACCAATAAATAGCACCTGTGAGCCATCACCCCTTTGCTTAATCTGTGGCGTTTGTGCATTTTGCGGCAAATCAATCCCTGCAATATCACGCATTACTTCTGATTGCGCAGTAATAAACTTCTCTTGAGTAATATTGCCAAAGTTAAGTTTAATCATACTTTGGCCTTGCATCGAAGTCGCTTCGATGTAGCTTAAGTTTTCCGTGCCAGCAATCGCCGAGACAAGTTTTTGTGTGACATCTTTTTGCACCACTTCAGCACTTGCCCCCGGATAGTCTGTCAGAATCATCAGCCTTGGTTTAAATACACTTGGCTCAAACTGAAGCTTAACATAATTAAAACTCAAAAGACCACATAACAGTAAAATCGCATTTAAAACAAAAGATAAAACTGGTCTTTTAATGCAAATTTCAGGCAGTTTCATCTATTTTTCCACCTTGACGCTTTGTCCATCTGAAATAGAGCCCTCTGTCGTTGCAATCACACTATCTCCAAGCTTAAGACCACTTATAATGCTGACATACCCTCTATAAATCTGCCCTATTTTAACACTTTGTGCCTTGGCTTTACCTTTCTCATACAAATAAACAATAAAGCCACCGCTTTGTGCGCTCAGCGCACTTTCTGGCACCGCAAGAACATCATTGTCTTTTTTCAACACTTGTGAAATATACACACTCATTCCCGGGGAAAGTAAATTGTTTTTGTTATCAAATGCCGCGCGCACTGTAAAGGTTAAATTATCACTGGAGACACTTGGAGAGATATAGCTTACCTTAGCATGGAACACTTTGCCTTCAAAGGCATCGGTTCTAAAATCAACCATTTGCCCAAGGTGGATGCTACTGGCATAAGATTCATCAAGGGCATACTCCAATTGCAAATTCTCTTTATCAACCAAATCAACCAGATTATCCCCTGCAGAAACATAGCTACCATCTGCTAAAGTGGTTAGGCTCAAATAGCCTGAAAATGGCGCACTAATCGTTGTGTTTGACAGCTGATATAACGCCGATTCATATTTTGCCTTTGCCTGTAGATAAGTTGATTTTGCCGTATCAAGCTCGCTTTGTGAAACAACTTTATTATCATTGTAAAGTGTCTCAGTCCTGTCATATTGCGCTTTGGCTTGGGTATAATCGGCAAGGGTTGAGTTGACATTCGCTTTTTGTTCAGTATCATCAAGGCGCATTAAAGTTTGCCCCTTTTTCACATACTCACCACTTGTGAAATTGATACTGTTCACAATGCCTGAAATTTGCGATTTTAAGCTAACCGATTGCGGAGCGATCAATTGCCCCGTTGCCTCGGCAGTAATCGGAATATTATGCTTTTCCACCTTGGCAATGGCAACTTCTGTTGGTGGAATCTTAATATCTACATTTTGCTTACCTGTGGCAATAAAAATAAAGTAGATAACAACAAGCAATAATATAAGTGTAATAACACCAAAAATAATATGCTTTTTCATGAACATCTCTTAGCAAATTTGATATTCATAACTTAGCTGATCTATGCTTGGTATTCAAGTCTTTATGGATTAAGTTACTTTCTCTCAACTAAAGCTTCTAAGTATTTAACCTTCTGTCTCAACGCCAAAATAATAGAAATTCCGGGCGCATTTACGCCTAAATCATTGGCAAGTCTTAATGCAGATTTGATTTTATTCAATTGATCTGAAGCAATATAATAGACCTTTTGCTCGTATCTAGCATACACAACATCATGCTCAATCCATTCAATAATAAGCGTTTCAGGAATACATAATAGGCTTGAGACTTCAACGGTTGTTAAATAATCTTTATCCGACAATACACTCAACTCTAACTGACTCATCTTATGCTCCTAATAAATCTTTTCGTGGGTCAAATGCCATATCTTCTGCCATTTTTTGATAATGCGCTTTTTGCGTCTCAGAAACAGCCGGTGGCAAGATAACATCCAGCACAACATAGAAATCCCCACCATGAAGTCCTTTATCTTTTAAGCGCATTTTTTTGCCACTTTGTATATGTGCAGGCACTTTAAGCTTTAATTTGCCCAATGGAGTTGGAATCAAAATATCCGCACCAAGCGCTGCCTCCCATGGCGCCACTGGAATATGGGTGTATATATCATTGCCTACTACTTTATATTGCTTCGTTGATTTGACAATCACTTCAAGATACAAATCCCCTTTTTTGCCAGCGCCCATTGCTGAGCCACCTTGCGCTTTAAGACGTATTTGCTGATGGTTGCCAACACCTTTTGGAATCTTCACTTTAAGACGCTTTGTTTTTTCAACCACATGACCACTTTCATCTAATTCTTGATACGAAAAATGAAGCTCTCGCTCAGCACCATTTAAAGCATCTTCAATAGAAACTTCAACTTTGGTATGTAAATCTTGCCCATCCATATTAAAAGCACCACTTTGAGATTGGCGCTCGGAGCGCTGATGATGTTGCTGGCGAAAAAACTCACCGAAGATATCTTCATATCCACCAAAATCCTGCCCCTGCTGGAAACCAGAAGACCCAAAACCTTGATGAGAACGATGCGCCCCACCTTGCTGGAAACCCCCTTGCTTTGCCTGCTCCCAATGCTCGCCATACTGATCATATAACTTTCTTTTTTCGCTATCTTTCAAGACATCGTAAGCATCTTGAACCTCTTTAAACTTCTCCTCAGCGTTTGCCTCTGTGCTCACATCTGGATGATATTTTTTTGCTAATTTACGATAGGCTTTTTTTATCTCAGCATCGGTAGTAGTTTTGCTCACACCAAGAAGCGCATAATAATCCTGTGCCATAAGTTAAGCGAACTCCGTTTATGTTCTAATATACTCTCTTATTTAACCCAACTTTAGCGTCAAAATCTACCCATACTAACAAGAAAGCACTGTGCAATTTATATTTTTCTCTCACTCGAGAATCAAAAAAATCGAAGTTTACTTACTACAGAGAAATTTGCGAGCTAAAAGCTCATTATTAGCAAATGCCTCAGAAATCCAGCCATAAGCATCAACCGAGTCAGCATATTCCTTTTGCGTGAAGTTGTGTAAAAATGTCGCTTTAATATCACTTTGCTTCAGCCTTTGCACAATCGCATCATTGTATTGAGCATAGGCTTTATTTTCATCTTCAATGGATATAAGCTGAAACCCACTTTTCTTTAAAAGAGAGCAATAAGCTGCCTCTGAGAGAGGAAATAATGCCAAGTTTTCGAGCTCACACATCTGATCGACACGCTTGCCAAAGCTTTTCCCATCAGGGCTCAGCCAATCGTTAATGATAAACTTTCCATCTGATTTCAATACACGGTATAACTCATTAAAAAGCGGCTGTTTGTCTTGCAGATGCACCAATACCCCCTTTGAAAACACCACATCAAAATAATCCGCCTCAAAAGGCATGATATCTGGGTTTTCCGGCAAGATAAAATTGAGATTCTTTTGTGGATACTTCTGAGATGCATACTCATGCATTTTTGGATTGACTTCAATTCCATAATACTCAATGGCAGGGTATTTCTCTGACAAATAATGTGCAAGACCACCCAAACCAAAGCCAATTTCAAGCACACGCTTACCGGTAAGAGAAATGCCATCAAAAAGTGCATCAATTGCGCTTCTACCACCCTCTGACATCATTCCCTCACCATAACAAAGCTCAAGCATATGACAATATTCCATTGGATATTGCTCAATTAAATTCTCTTTTGTGTGACCTTCCATTATTAATGATCCTTTATTATGGCATTGACACCCAAAGCTTGTATCAACGCCATCTGACAAAGTTAAAGATAAGTGATTAAACCTTCTCAGGTGTCTTATTCATATTCTCAATTTTGACTTTCCACTCACTTGGACCTGTTTTATGTACAGAAGTGCCTTGACTATCAACAGCGACCGTAACCGGCATATCTTCCACTTCAAACTCATAGATGGCTTCCATCCCCAAATCCTCAAAACCAACCACTTTTGCTTGACGAATTGATTTTGAAATCAAATACGCAGCGCCGCCAACAGCCATCAAATAAACCGCTTTTCGCTTTTTAATAGCATCGACTGTCGCCTCACCACGCTCAGCCTTGCCCACCATGCCGGCAATGCCAACCTCATTTAACATGAAATCTGTAAATTTATCCATTCTCGTTGCTGTTGTTGGACCAGCAGGTCCCACCACTTCATCACCAACTGGATCGACAGGACCGACATAATAGATAAACTTACCCTTTAAATCGACAGGTAAACTTTCACCCTTTTTAACCATGTCAACAATGCGTTTATGCGCAGCATCACGCCCTGTTAAAAGCTTACCATTTAACAGCAAAGTTTCACCCGGTTTGAAACTTTCAATCTCTGCCTGTGTGATAGTATCAAGATTTACGCGGCGAATATTTGACTGATCTTGAGCTGCAATTTCAGGCCAATCTTCTAACTTTGGATAGGGAAGCACCGCCACACCTGAACCATCTAGGCTAAAGTGCACATGACGTGTTGCTGCACAATTTGGAATAAGCGCAACAGGCTTACAGGCTGCGTGCGTTGGATATTCATTGATTTTAACATCCAAGACGGTGGTTAGCCCCCCCAAACCTTGTGCGCCAATACCCAGTGCATTAATTTTATGATACAACTCAACTCGGAGCTCCTCTAAAGGTGTTTTAGGGCCTCTTTCTAAAATCTCATGCATATCAATTTTGCCGCCAAGTGACTCCTTGGCAAGCACCATCGCTTTCTCTGCTGTGCCGCCAATGCCAATACCAATGATCCCCGGCGGACACCAGCCCGCACCCATAGTTGGCAACATCTCAAGCACCCAATCAACTACACTGTCACTTGGATTTAATACTTTAAATTTTGATTTAAACTCAGAACCACCACCCTTTGCAGCCAACTCAACATCAATCTTATCACCCTTAACAAGATCAATGTGGACAATAGCAGGTGTATTATCTTTTGTATTTTTTCTTGCACCATTTGGCGGGGAGACCATTGAGGCACGAAGCGGATTCTCGCTATTTAAATACGCACGCCTTACCCCTTCATTGACAAGCTCTGTCACTGTTCTATCAGTTTTATCAAGCTTTGCTTCCATGCCCACTTTGACAAATGCACACACCATTCCGGTATCCTGACAAATGGGGCGCTTACCATAAGCTGACATTTTTGAATTAATCAATATCTGTCCCATCGCATCTTTTGCTGCCTTTGATTCTTCCTTAAGATATGCGCTATGCATCGCTTGGACAAAATCTTGTGGATGATAGTAAGAGATAAACTGTAGTGCATCCGCGACGCTTTGAATAAAATCTTCTGTTTTAATAACTGCCATAATATGTTTTACCATTTTGTTTTGTGTTCTATACCACCAATCACACGGCATTTTGGCCGTTAGTAATCTTTAGTTACCGTAATTTATGACTGGTTTCACTCAGAAAAGCATTTTACTAAAATCTGATTAAAAACCCAACTTAACTTTACAAGCAATCAAATACACATTTTTCCCATAACCCTCTATCCTTTCGCTCAAAGCTGTGCAAAAATAATCCACTTTCATTGCGCGTTTTAGTGTAAATTAAATGAGAGAACAAGGGGAAATGATGGAGAAAAAACTAAACTCACCGGGGCTGTTTTCAGCCATTGCATTAAGTGTTGGTACCATGATGGGAAGTGGCTGGCTTTTTGCCTCCTATTATGCCTCAAAAGCGGCAGGTGGCGCTTCGATCTTCTCATGGATTATCGGCGCGGTTGCCGTGCTAATCATGGCACTTTTACTCGCTGAAATTGCGATTAAATATCCAGTAAATGGCTTATTTACGCGCCTTATTAGCATTTCACACAATCAGCACTTTGGTTTTGTCACTGGCATTTCCAATTGGCTTTTGGGTTTAATTGTCATTCCATCAGAAGCGATGGCAACCACTCAATACATCGCCTCGATTTATACACCGCTGACACCGCATATTTTCCATGATGGTGCCTTAACTGCAATCGGTGTTCTTATCGTTGGCATCTTTATGCTTCTTTACACGCTGATCAACTATTGGGGTATCCAGTTTTTCGCGAAGATCAATAACTCGATTACGCTTTTGAAGATCATTATCCCGATTGCAACAGCAGTGACCATTCTTATTGCCGCTTTTCATAGTGGCAATTTCACAGCTGAGAAACATGCCTTTGCACCTTTTGGCGCAGGAAGCGTTTTCAGTGCAATTGTCAGCTGCGGGATTTTTTATTCATTTTTTGGCTTTCAGGTTGCAGCAAGTTTCACCGCTGAGCTTAAAAACCCAAAACGAAATGTGCCAATCGCTTTAGTCAGCAGCGTAATTATTGTGCTTGTTATTTATCTGTTATTACAAATTGCCTTTATTGGCGCACTGCCACCACATATGCTTGATGGTGGCTGGCAAGGATTAAACTTTGAATCGCCATTAGCACAACTCTCTGGCTTATTAGGGCTTAATGTGCTTGCGGTTATTCTTTATGCTGATGCCCTTGTTAGTCCATCTGGAACAGGACTTATCTATATGGGAGCGAGCACAAGAATGTTAAATGAAATGGCAAAGCATAAGCAAATGCCAAAGGTTTTTGCTAAAACCAATCCTAAAATTGCCATGTCGCGCGCTTCACTTATTTTCACTTTTATCTGCTCACTTGTACTTATTATTTTCTTTAGAAACTGGCAGCTTATCGCCTCATTAACCACCACCTTTATTTTAATCTCTTGTGTAGCATTGCCGATTGCTTATTGCAAGCTAAAAGCCAACAAAAATGAGCCATTGCCATTGAGTTATTTGCCATGTTCACAGCTTTTTGCCTTTGTCATTTATCTCTTTTTGACCTATTTATTGATGATTTCAGGCATTACTAACCTTGCCATCGCCCTTGTGCTACACATCGCATTTTTTGTTTTGTATATCATTATGCATCGAAAAAATGAGCAAAAAGATAGCTTAGGCTTAATGCTAAGCGCTTCATGGGGCATCTTCCTCTATTTAGCTTTTGAGCTTATCGCCGCCATTATATTGAAAAACACAGGCAGCTCTGTGTTGTTTTATAGCTTGTTTTTTATTGTTAGTGCATTATTTTATGTTGTACTTGTCAAACAAAAACGAATTTCTTAAGTCGTTTAACTGATTTAGCATATTTTATGTTTATTTGTCGATATACTCTAATCGTCACTTGTAAAATCATCACCATCCAAAGAATGGTTAACTTTTGCAACCTGAGTCATTTCACTTTGTGAATTATGCAAATCTACACGAATGCTCATTTGTTGAGGTTGACTGTTCACTTGGGTTGACCCAATAGCATTCGCTGAAGTCGCCTGAGCGTTAACTTCATCCTCTCTCTCTTCAGATGTACCAGTATTAGACATGTCATGATAGGCATTAGAATCACTGCTCTCAGTGCTTCGCGATGCAGCACTTGCAGCTGACTCTTCTCTAACGCTGCCATCTCTCACGTTTACAACACTGTTATCTCTCTCTCTTGCAGCATTGTCATCTTCCCCACTTGTATCACCTATTACCGATATATTAAAAAAATACATGGCTGTATTCAGAAAATAAGCAGACATTTGGATAGTCCGAACATGTTTCCATTTTTTTAATGCCTTATTTATCGCATAGGCAACTCCCGTCGAACCTGCAAAGGATATCGTTCTGGTAAAAAGGTATTGAACCTTTACTCTCCGAGGCATAGAGCCTCCACCGTAATAAATTTCCTCTGCGGGATTAATCCAAACAAAAGCGGAACCCAAACCTAATAAAAAGCTATTAGTCACTAGGCGAAATTGATTATATTTCCTAGCAAACTGTGAATGTTGGGCAATATCGGCGGCTAAACCCAATCCACCAGCAACAGCTATAAGGCTTCCAGCAAAGAATAACTGCTTACTTGAAACCAAGAAGCTTCTTACTATTTGATACGAGCCTAATAAACCACTTTGAATATCTTGTATGTAATTAAATACTTTCCCTATTTTATGAAATAGTTTTTTTGCATTGTGGCCAGTTGGATCTACAGTCGATATTGGCTCTGCATTAAAACTATCATAACGATTGAAATATCCATAACTATCTTGAGAAATAAATCTTTTGTCTCTGGCACTATAGTTTCTTGCTTTTAAATACAAAGTAGTGCTTTCAGCATCATTATAACTTCCATCATAGCCAAATGAGTCACTTATGGCTAACTGCCCCGCATAACTAACAGAAATCCATAAAAACAAACCAAAATACAAAACCAGTAACAAACCCTTTTTAATCATGAACTTATCCCTTACTTTCAACACAAGGGAGTCACTATACATCAGGCCTATATAAGTAAAACGATCTAAAAGTAAACGCCCGTTACTATATAATGTATCCAAAAGCAAAATCGTTATAGTGCAAAACTTTGCTTTTAGTTTCTCTAATTGAGATTAATTTCATTATGTGCTTTTTGATGCATGAGTCAAAGACTATATATTTAACCGTCTCTGGCTTCAACAAATCAAGTACTGTCTCAAAATATGCACAAGTATGATCAAATGTTGCCTGATTAGCATAGCTGCCTAGCAACGTTTTCCATTTTTGGGCTTCATAAGCATTTAGCCACTCTCTATATTCTGCAACATAACAAGCTGCTTTAATATTGAGAATAACATGTAAATCGAACTCAAGCTTATTTTGAGAGCAAAATTTCAATAAGCTCTGAATATACTTACCTGAAAAAGAATAATAGCTTGGAATATAAATAAGCTTTTGCATAAGACACCCCATTGTCTATTTGAACTTACGCTATCCATACTCCAAAAAACTGTACAAAATAACATCCAATTTATCCAAAACAGGGGTTTCCATATACAAAACAATACACAAAAAATACTTAATATTTACTATAAACACTATCTGGAGAAGCTAATTAATCAGATAGCAATTGATGTGGAATTAAACTAGCCTTATATTGGAATTCATTAGCATTAGAATGAGGCTGATTCTCAACTAAAGGCTCTGCCTGTGGATTCAATCGAGATTCTGACACTGACAGCATGCTTCCATAAGTTTTAGAACCTGCTAAAAGCTTACTAGTTGGTGCTCCATTCATACTATCAACATGAAGTTTTGACGCTTGTAACTCTATATCACTTTGACCTGATAATAATTTAATAGAATGAGTACTCTCTTGACCTAAATACTCCCTCTCATAATATAACTCGGTTTTAGAGAGTGAGATTAATGCTATCGTGTTTGCAATAAATAAAGCAATATTAGAGCCTTGTTGATAGTGTTTTTTAGCAAATGAGTATGGAAGCGCCATTAGTCCAAAAGCACTAACGCTTGGTAACATATATCGTCGTATAGGTCCCTCGAACTCATTAAATTCGTTAGAATAAAACCAGCTTCCTGCCATTACTAAGGCAAAGCTCGTGAGGTAACGAAAACGTTTATATTTTTTATTATAACGTAAATGCGGTTTAATATCTGTAACGAGATTTAAAACCCCCAACGCCAGAATAGCGCCACTCCCAAGAGCCATATCAGAGCGACTAAAGTTAACATAAACACTCGCGCCCCTATATCTCAGGATAGGAAATAATACGCTATACAGCATATTTTCACTGTCTTGCAGATAACCAAATACGTGATTGATCTTTCTTATGATTTTCTTTGCCTTATGCCCATCTTTATCAACATGAATAATAGGGTCATCATTAAAAGCCCGGTAGCGATTAAAAAGTGTAAGTGTATCCTGTGAAATAAACCGCCGAAAACTTGGGGAGTATTCGCGTGCACGCAAATACAATAGCACATTTTCATCGTTTAACATTTCACCATTATACGCCTCATCATCGTTTGCTAGATTCAACGTATAAACCCTCGATATCGCTGAGAAGCCTCTAACATATAGCATTGGTAATAACATAACTGCAATCATAAACAAAATGACAGTGACAGTTAATACTTCGGCTAGTATATTGACCAATTTTATCCGCTTGTTCATCTAGTTAACTCCTTATTCTAAACACTCATAGTAAGTCAATACCTTCTCTTAGTCTTGGTCTTGGTCTTTCTCTATCTCAGACGAATCAGGGGCTGTAGATAGAGTAGTATTCAAGCTACCTTGTGTTTGCCGGTTAGCCTGACCACCTTCATCACTCTCTTCATCTAATTCCATCATCCTATTTGCCATTGGCGAGCCTTCACGATTGATTGGTAGTACTCTAGCATGCTCACCTGATAACCTTTGATAGTCACGATAGCCTTCCACTTCAGAAAAACCTGTCTTTATTCCATAGCCAATACTAAATACATTTGCAACTACAAGTGCAACATTGGCAAAGCGCTTATAGGGTCTTTTTGTCTTCTTTGGTAGTAAATAAGGTACAGAGAGTACGCCAAAAGACCCCACACTAGGCAAAGCCGCTCGTGCAAAGACTTTCAGTTGTGAAATCCAGCTTAAATCTTGGCGAGCATTTGCTAAGCTAAATAGCCCCTCTCCAGCGCCTACTGACAGCACACTCGTTAGAAATCGAAACTGCTTAAACTTTTTTGCATAATGTGTATGCATTTTGACATCTGCAACTAAGCCTGAAACACCTAGTGAAGCAAATAGTCCTCCAGCTATTATATAGCTCTTGGGCAGTCCTCCCCTTAGTGAAGACAACCCGCATCCTACTGCTACAGCTGTCACGCCAGTAAGGATATTTATAGTATCTTGTATATAGCCAAACACATGATTTATTTTTGCTATGATTTTTGCCTTATGACCCATAGGGTCAATATGTGAAATTGGCTCACCATTAAAAGCGCTATACCGATTAAAGAGCGCAAGTGTATCTTGAGAAATAAACGCACCCTTATCTGGTCTATAGTTACGTGCATGCAAATATATTAACCCTGTCTCTGTATCTAACATTTCACCATCAAATCCAACGCCTTCGGTAATCAAGGCCTGTTTTAGCGTACTCTTTACACCTAAAGAGTTGCTCTTATCTCCAGCATAAATAATTGAAACAGAAAAAAATAATAAAACTAGAAATACATAACGACACATTTGCTAGAGCCTCCCTTCCTATTCCCTAATCCGAACAAAGATTCTAGCTTAGATCCACTGCCTTCGATAACCACCGAACTAAAAACCCTTGTTGCATTTTGCAAAACAATCTCTCATTAAACATGCGTTTCAAAAAGCAAGCATATTTAAAACACCGTTCATGATTAAAATAAACCAATACTTGAAGATGGTTGAAAAATAATCACATTAACAAACTAACATTGCCTAAAATGACTTAAATTAAAAAACCAATAAAAGCGTGGGGTATGATTGATGGGGAAAGTCATATACAGAAGATGTATATGTTTCTTGGTATGGCTAGCAGTGCTTTGCATTTTTAATGCTTCATATGCTACATCAGCCATTTCCGAGACGAGTTTAAGTTTATCTAATGATCCATTTTTTTATGATGCAGCCTATCAAGACGTTGAAACTAACTCTATTTATCTGCGAGCAAGGTATTTTTCCACTTCAAGCAATCACTTTATATCACAAGACACACTGTCGCTCTTTAATCGCTATAGTGCTTTTAATGATAACCCTGTTAGCTTTCTTGACCCATCTGGTCACAGTGCCAAGTTTTTCCATGCTAAGTGGTGGCACAATAAAAAACATATCTCTTCTTTTAGCTTTAGTTTATTAAGCACTGCTGCAAGTAGCTTAACAGTTTACTTTGCGCCTTATGGCGGATTTTACTTTGACACTTTAGTATTCGCTGGCATCTCACAGCTTAGCTCTATAGAAAATGCATCTGTTAATAATGCTTTGAATAACCGAAAATATCGGTTTCAAGATTATTTTAATGCGCATTATACTACAGACATTGCCATTCAAGCAGCTATTGGAGCATCTCTTGCTGGTGGCGCTAAATTTATCAATTATAGTATTGAAGATTTTGCGACATTTAAAAGCGCTTTTTCAGAGAATGATATACATTCTCTGGGCACAAATAATATTTATTTTACTAAGGGCAGTACTTCTGGCAAAATCGGCAAAATTCTAAGCCCTTTGCTCAATATGGAACATACAGGTTTTTATATTCCAAAAGGGATAGAGATAGATGAGTTTGAAGCGCTTGGGAATAACTTTAGAGCCTCACATTCAGTTGGAAATGCTGAATTAATTCACTATATTGACTTTGAGCCAGTAAAGGGAGGAAAGTTTATTGGCCGCACCGAAGCAAATCCAGTATATGGAACATTAGTTAACAGAGCTAATACCGGCTTCTCTAGAGCTGAGCTAAAAACTGCAGCAGAAAGTCTACCAGATCACCTAAAATATCAAATGTTTCGCCCAGATGCAGACAAAGGGACATATAACTGTAATACCATATCTAAACTTATATTTGACCAGATTATGAGACAGCGATAACCCTCTTAAATACCTAGCCAATCTGGTTATCACATATGATCAAGAGCATAATAGTTACACCTCTTTGCAAATGCTCATTTCACTAAATGGAAATTGCGAGACACAGCCCATTACTAAGTTTGCGGCAGAACGAAAGAGTCATTATAATTTTACCCAATATGATTTAAATAGAAAGTAACTCATACTATGTGTCATTATGAAATATGTTATCAAGATGTTACAATAAGCGATGAGAGAGACCGAATTGACGTTGACTATGTTTATCATAATTTGCTTTTAAATACCTATTGGGCTCGAAATTTACCCTATTCACGCTTCAAAAAGAGTATTGATAACTCGCTTTGTTATGGTATTTATTTAGGTCTTAAACAGATCGGCTTTGCGCGTGTAGTTACCGACTTTTCAGAAACGGCTTCTCTTTGGGATGTTGTTATAGATCACCATTATCGGGGTAATGGTTATGGAAAGCTTCTTGTAGAGAGTGCAATCAAAAACCCTAAACTTAAAGACGTATTTAAATGGTTTTTAATGACTGAGGATGCTTTTGCATTATATGAAAAATTTGGATTTACAAAAGAAAGTAATCCTTTTGTAATGACAAAAATCATGCCTCCAACCTTTTAATGAGAGCATTATATTGTTTGATCTGAGGTTTAAAACGAGCAACATTAATAGAATTGGAGTTATCTCTTATTTAATTACATGTCTTTTTTATTTTTATGATCCAATTTTGCAAATATATCCCAGCGTAATGGCCAATCAATTCATGCACGACTTTCATGTTGACACTATTCAACTAGGGTTTATGGCATCAATCTATTTTATTCCTTATGTTCTTATGCAACTTCCATATGGGCTGTTATCAGATAAATTAGGTATACAGCTACTTATGTTGATAGCCTGTTCTATAACAGGTGGAGGTTGTATTTTATTTAGTACAGCTAATAGTTATCACTTGATATTATTTGCGCGCTTTATCATGGGTTTTGGCGCTTCGGCATCTACCGTATGTATGGTAATGATGACAAATCATTGGTTTGGAGGACGTTATTTTGCTGTAATGGTTGGCATTGGGCAATTATTTGGTAATGCAGGCTCAATGTTTGGAGATATTCCTGTTTCAATATCTATTACGCATATTGGTTGGAATCAAACCGTTTTCATTCTTGGTATTATAGGATTAGTTATTGCCTGTTTGAGTGGTATTACTGTAAGAGATAACCCTAACTATAAAAGTGAAAGTTACAAAAACAGCATGTCCATTTGGATGCAATTGGTCCTTGTACTAAAAAACCACAAAACATACTGGATTAGTATATATGTATTTTGTTTATGGACTGGATTTTCAGCCTTTGCAGGCTTGTGGGGCGTATCATACTTAACCTGCCTATATCATATAAGTACTACAGAAGCAGGTAGTACAATTGCTATAATGTGGGGAGCATCTGCATTAGGTAGTGTTGTGATTGGTTGGTTATCTTCAAAAATGTACAAACGCAAATTGTTTTTGATCATCTCAGCAGTAGTTGGCTTAGTAAGCTTTCTTGTGATCGTCTCATTATCTAAAATACCTTTTATAGCAATGTGTTTGTTATTATTTCTTGCTGGCTTATCCTCCTCCGGACAAGCATTAAGTTTTGCCTATATCAAAGATATTAATCCAACGCCAGTAGTTGGCACTGCATCGGGGTTGAATAACATGATGGTTATGCTAGGCTCTATTTTCATTGACCCATTTATTGGCTATCTACTTAAACACCTTAATCAGAACAAACAATATACTCATGGAACTCTACTCTATTCTGTAAAAAACTATCAGCATGCTTTTATAGTTGTACCCATCTTGTTTATGATCGCTATTTTTATTTCATTGTTTTTGAAAGACCCAGCACAAAAAGTTCTTTAAGCACCAAGCCAATAATGCTTGTTTATTGTGTTATTGCTCATCATCGCTTCAAAGATTGGTGTTCGTGCAAATAAGTAACTGGTGCGTGCAAAGCGGCTTGCCATATTCTTTGACGATCTCTGCCAATTTTGCGTAAGCCCTGAAATTGCACCCGTTGCAAAAGGCAAAAATACAGACGCTAAATAAGCATTATGCCTTGCTTTATTGTGTTTTATATCATCATACATATAATATCCAGATTGAATAGCATTTAACATATTACCGGCAATGCCTCCTCTAAGCGCACCAAGACTTGCCACTTTCCACAAAGGAGCTTCATTGTTTGTTTGAGGCAACATAGCACTCACAAAACCATAAAATTTCCCCGAAAACGCCCCTAAAAATGCAAGTGACACTACCATGCTAGAACGATATCCCGTCCCTTGCGCCCACTTTGCTTTGATATAATTTTCCTGCAGTCCACCACCGGCGCCCAAAAGTGCAATAGACAATATTGCACTTCTATTTACCAGTACATCCTTTCCAGCCTTAAGTGCCTCAGAAGTCTCTCCCCTTGATAAGGTCCCTTGTAGATTGACTCTTCTATAATCCATTAAGTTACACTCCACTAATGCATTTTCTATAGTTTGATCTGCTACTTCATCCTTTGCCGATAACTCAGAAAGCCTAGCCACACTAGACATAATATTTGGTTGTGATGCTACTGAACGCGCAAAGCCACTGGTGGCAAAGACAAGATTTGCCACTACACTTAAATATTGCCCTCTAGTTGATGCCGCTATAGATTGCAAAATATTAGGCAGCCCATGTCCCAATACAAAAACAGCTCTAAGGGTTAAAGAGTCTTCATTTAATAAGCTACTGACTCCCGCCATTATGATTCCAATACCAAGAGCACTTGCCGGCGTTCCCAAATACCTTACACCTTTAACAAGCCCTTTTTTAAAGCTTGCATGACCTCTAGGATCTATCCTCTCGATAGGATCATCATCAAAAGCCTGATAGCGATTAAAAAATAAATAACTATCTTGCGAGATAAAAGTTTTATTACTGGGCGCATAGTAGCGAGCATGAAGATAAATACAGTTGCTCTCAATATCTTGGTATGCTGTATCATACAAATATGGATCAACCTTAAAATCAAATGCAAAAACTTTCAAGCTAAATACAATTAAACAACAAGTTACAACCAATTTCCTCATAGATTAACAAACACTTTCCTTTGCCTATACTTAATCGTATAACTTGAAATGAAGATAGATAGCCAAAAATATAAACTTATGTTTTCTTTATTTGCAGCGACTCTGCTTTGATGGCTTTTAGAATGGTATTTGAAGGGTTAAATGTCTTAACCTCAATCTACAGGAGAAACTGATGAGAAAAAAATATCAAGCACTTACACACTCAATATTATTAAGCTCGATGTTAGCTACAATCCAAACTGCTAACAGCTTTCCAAAACCACCTCCATCGGGTGCACATGCTGGTAATATGCCTATAACTGCTAAATGTAGTACAACGCTACCGTCGCCCTCTGTATCAATCATCGTCAAGGGTAATTATCGCTATATTACCAGTAATGGCATTCCAGAAAGTCATGGCTCTTTTCCTGATGCAGGGGACCCAAATATGCTTTGTGTCGTCACACATCATTTTCGTGTACCACTTCATCCACAGGCTCAATCAAATCCAGTTGTTTGGTATGGCCCTCAATTTATGGGGGTTGCACTTAATGGCATTCCATTTGATCAAGGAACTGGAGAGTTTTGGCATAAAGCGGTAGGACGTGTTAATTTTTCACCTTCTCCTTGGATGTATGTTGCCTCACAAGAGTCAGTCGGATTAGACAGCTCAAATGGCCATCCACAACCACCTGAGGGTCTTTATCACTATCATAAACTACCAGAGGCTTTATTTAATCGCTTATCCAAAACAAATATGTCTAAAGATAAAATGACACTTATTGGCTATGCCGCTGACGGTTTCCCCATGTACGGTGTTTATGTTCATCAGAATCCAAATGATCTCTCAAGCCCACTTATCGAAGCAAAAACAGGTTATCAGTTAAAATCAGGAGAGCGTCCAAAAAATGCGCCTTCTGGCAGTTATGATGGTACTTTTTTTCGTGATTATACTTATGTTCAGCAACAAGGGCATCTAGATCAATGTAATGGGCAATATGGCAAAACTTCAGAATACCCAAATGGCACGTATTATTATGTCATTACAAACACCTTCCCATTTTTACCACTTTGTTTAAAAGCCACAGCTGATGCCAGCTTTAAAAAAGCACCGCCTCCTGACATGTAAACAGTATATTTAATTCTCTTTTTAATATTTCTCTAGCTAAATTCATCTTAGCTTCTTACTGCCTTATCTATCTGTTTATTTATAGGGCCCATATCAGTCTGCCAGATGGTACTTAAACTAGTTTGAGCTCCAAGTTTAGGCCAAGCACGATCTTTTATCTCCTCATCATTATAGATTCCATGCGTACCAGCAAATAACAAAGCTCCTGACAAAAAACCCATGTCAGCTGAAATTAGAAGTCCATCGTTAATATTCTTTCTAACTCCCCAGCGGTCAGTCATACCCGCTCTAGAAAAGTATGTATTAAGCCCTTGCGCAATGCCTCCACGTACACCACCAAGTACTGCGGCTGTCCCCCTGCTTACGTACTCCTCATCGAAAACACCATAATTCATATAAATAGCTGAAGTTCCCGCTAAAAAAGCTGCTGAAATAGCCCCATAGCCCATAGACTGTAAGAACTGTCCTCCATGCATATTTCCACTTTGGTAATTAATCCCTAAGTTTGCTAAAGTGTTATCTACAAAATTACCCACAAAATTAAACCCCATTCTCTCAGTTGCTGTCATCAGCTTATCCCGAACCCTTGGAGCTATAACAGAATCGTCGAACGTCCAAGTTACTGATGTAACCACCATCCCCGTCAAAGCAAGGATGTTGCCCACTAACTCATTTTTATTACCGCTAACGCCTTGTTCTATCATATTCTGAGTAATAGCGGCAAGGTTAAGAACCCCTCCTCCTATATAAGCAAAGGGAGCAAGGCCAGGACTTAGAATCAAAGGTGCAGCAATAGAAAGTAAGGCACCTGTAACCATTATGCTTGTTCTATATCCGGTTTTTCGCCAATATTTTTGACTATGCCACATTCGGTGCCAAAGGTTTTTTGCATGATGCCCAGTAGGATCAATATCGTTAATGACCTGACCACCAACATAGGCATAACGATTAAAAAGTCCATAGGTATCTTGGCTAACAAATCGATTTTGCTGTGGGTTATAGTAACGAGCACGCAGATAAATTGCATTGTCTTCTGAATCTTGATATTCCCCTGCAAATTGATAGGTATCTGAGCTTAAGGATAATAACTGTGTATCACTTTGTGTACTAATGTTCTTTGCATAGACTTGTGTCAACACCCCCAAACTTATAAACAAAACGATTCCATATATAACCTTCAATGGTAACTCCCCATTTTAAATAAAGACGAATTTGGCAAGTGTAATCTAGCTTGGAACCTAATGATAAGCGAGAACTTCTAAACTTACGTCATTAAAAATCAAACAATAGCTTTCTCACGTTCTAATGCTTACCTAAAAGCATATTTGACACACACATCAATATTTAAAATAATCGATGTTAATATACAGGCTACAAGCAATGAAATTGACCAAGTTCCTAAAAAGACACCCTGAATCAAGAACGTAAAAGGCGGGATAAATGTCGTAATAAATGAGAATTGCTCAGCACCAATATTTTGTACACTATTTTGCGAACAAAAGTTAGGTAACACCATATTGATCAACCCAAGCAAAAGCAAAACCATTACAACCTGCTGTATGGTACTATTTGTATATAGGGCAACCTTGCGATGCACATCAATAACAATATAAATCAGTGAAAATAGACAAATAGGATAAAACCGAATCGTCAATATATCGAGAGCTGTCATGTCATGGCGCTTGGCATAAGCTAAAGAGCCATAGTAATAAAGGTATGCCATTATTCCTGAGAGAGTTGCAGTAACCAGTGTTAATGGCGTGGCATCTGGTGCCAACCAGTAAATTAAAAACCAAATGACTAGCGACAAACTCACTACAAATCGACGTTTTTTTACTATAGCAGCCACAATTGCTTGCCAGAGAAAAAGTATTGCCAAGGAAAAGCTCGCAGATGCATGAACGGCAGTATAATAGCTACACCACCAAACCAATAACATCGATATGGTCATGCTAAGCCATAAAAAAGGTGATTTAACAATAGTTTGATGATTTTTGATAATATAGCGAAGTCTAATCAAGTTAAAAAACAGCATTGCAACTATGGACACACCAAACAAGAGCAAAGGAATTGAAATATTATCACCTAAGTGGCTCACCCAGACAGTTGAAAATGAAATAACAAAAATATATAAAAACGCTTGTATGTACCCTTTCATTCTAAACAGCTCCCTTGCTGCTCTATACATTGCAAAATCTTCGTATCATCTTCAATCACCGTTTGATTATCACTCTCAAGCAAAATCAGCATTACCAAGCTCAGTAGGCTTTCATCATTATGCTGCTGTGTGCTCATCGCTGAATGTAGTACTTTATGCATAACATAAGAGGATAGGTTACTAATGCTTTGCAGGTTAATTTTGCTATAGCATCCTTTTTTGTTCTTAAACATATAGATTCTTTGTTTAACAGGCCTGTTTTTAATAGGCGTCATAAGCTTGTTATCAAGTAAGTCTCTATATACACTGATTTGATTGCGGCTATACTTTCTCTCTGCAAGCAAATTACACCATCCATGTATTCCCGAAATACGCGTGTTTAATTCAATAAATTTAAACCCTGATTTTGTCTCAATAATCTCAGTATGACTAAAGCCATTAAGCATGCCTAAAGCTTGCAAGCAAGAGATAGTGTACTGCAACAAAGGTTGTATTTTTTGAGAGAACATATCAACCGTATCAATACTTTGATATATGAACAAGCCATTCACTTCATGTTTTACATAGAATCCAACTGACACAATTTCTATTTTCCCTTTTAAACTAACTGCATCAACATAATACTCCTTTCCTGTTATTTTCTCTTGTAATACAATATCTGAATCATAGAGTAATCCTGTATGCAACCTTTGGTAATAGTGTTTGATATCCTTCTCACTAGAGGGTGAAAGAACCCCCACAGAACCAGCTGAACCACTACTCGGCTTGATTACAATCTCCCTTTGATTATCTGCAAAAAATGCCTCAGTTTGCTGTATCTTTTTATTACTCTCTAGATGCGCTGGAAGCTTCTTTTGAACAATATGCGTCAAGTTATTGCGTTTAAGCACCTCATTCATCATAAACTTATCAAATCGCCATAAACTTGTTGTTGGGTCATTGGCCTTATCTGAAAACAATCTTGCTAGCAACTTCTCTGCATATGGCACACAAGCAGTGATGCCAATAAAGCCATGGACAATGGCATAGCCTTCAATACTATCAAGCTGTTTAATGTCTAACTCTATATTCTGAGTAGATTGTAGAATGCAAGCAAAAGGTAAATCATCATAAGAAAAATATGTATCTTCAGTAGCCATTGTGCATAATGCAATTACCTGAAACCCACACTCTCTAAATCTAGTTACAATGTACTGAGGCGCACTAAGCGGGTCAATGACTAAAACAGCCTTTTTCAAAGTATTCACTCCTTAATGTGTTCTGAAATTAACATTCGAAGCTAAGAAAGTGTCACTCTAAAGTCAATATCAAGAAGGTGAAACCCATGTTTAGCGTAATTTTAATGCTCATACGCCATAGAGATTATAATAACTTTTTAATCTGGCTCTTGCTCTTCACCAAGCGGTTGTAACTCAATCGATGCAGTTGCTCTTGCCCAGCGATCTCCAGAATAACGACAAAGCATACAAGTTACAGGATTGCCGTCAGCCATCTTTAACTGCGCCCATTCTTCCATACCAGCCTGATCTGCAGGATGAGTATATTCACTATTATTGTTTGAGACAGCACCTTCAACTTGTGCTGAGTTTTGCTTTTGGTGTACAACAACAGGATCTCCCTGTTGAAATGGTTCACCATCCAAGAGGTTAACCTCTTGATGTGTGACTTGATAATCTCCAATATGACGATAATAATCAAAGCCAACGAAGTTATCCTCACCTTGTTGTTGATCAGGAATTAACTGTTCACGTATGGCAGGAAGAGGAGCTTCTTCTCGCGCTACGTCTGACTGATATAAAGCATCTGAAAGTTTGTAAGACAAGGCTAGTGCAACCATATTCCCCACAAAAGACATCGGACCATATATATTTTTATGCGCGCCACCTTTAACCGCATAAGCTACTGCAGCTGACACACCATAGGAAAATGCAAATGAAAGCATACCAAACATAATCCCACCACCTACAAATTGACGGGAAACTCGATAGCCATTTTGTACCTGCACTTTGCTTAGTGTCATTAAACTAGAAGCCATACCTAATAACAAAACATTGATAATCACCCTAGGCATCCTCGCATGTCGTCTGGTTTTTTTTCCTTGCACTTCTGTAATTGCATTAAGGCCGCCTGCTGCCATAAACAAGCCTATTGTAAAATAAGTAATTAAACTCCTTGGCGCATTAAACAAAGGTGCCTGTATCACGCCAAAAATAGCATTTCCAAGCCCTTGTGCCACTTCAAACATATGATTCATTTTGCGATAACGCTTTGCATGATGGCCATTATTATCAAACTTATTAATAGGATCTCCTGAAAACCCACTATAACGATTAAATAGGCGATAGGTATCTTGAGAAATAAACCTTGCTGTATTCTCATCGTAATATCTTGCTAGCAGGTAGCTTGTAGTACTTTCAGTTTCATGATAAGCATCATCAAAGGCAAATGGATCGCTTACAATCTGCAGTTTTAATACCCCGATTGCCTTAGTATTATGTTGTGTGGCACTTGCACAATTGAAAAGCGCAGTAGAAATAAAAATAATTAGTAAAACAACCACCTTCATAGTACCCTCCTTGTTATAACTTACATCGAAGCTCCTTTTGAAATATGGCTGATTTCATCAATTAATCGTGTTGATAGTAATTTTTTATACTGTGCATGTTCATCAATCATATAAATGAGCTTTTGATAATCGGCTTCACCCACGACCACTTTAGCATTTGCACTATCATCCAGCATATGCAAAACGGCCACTGGCAAGTTTGGAAAGCTAATAAATTGAGCCTTTGCCATATGCTTTGCACCAAGTTTACAGGCCCAGTTAATAGGAGGGATTAGCTCATCAGGCTCAGTTTGATTGCCATGTGGGTCTTCCCCCGTTAAGATATTGATTTCAAATAGCAAATTGTTGTCAAAACAAAAATCTGCAAGCATTTGCAAATTTCTATTTGTGACTTCATTATATCTTGGAATATAAAGCAGTTTTCCCATTTTTTAATCACTTCTCCACTCTCCAGTGATCAAATGATTGTACTTCAACAAAAAATATTTATACCATAGGCAAGCAAAACATAAGTTTATTTATCTATGCCGCCCTAGATAACTTGAGCATCCAATATTGATATTCAAAGTATTTACTGATCAAGCTTGCAGCATTTACATCCTTGAGGCTCTTAGTACAACCTACATTCTCGGCAATCACACGAGCGTTGTAAAGATCCGCTATATTACCCAAACCCCCTCCAGCATTAGTAAATGTTAAGTATGCCATATTATGCAAGTTTTGCTGATAAACTCGAGCAGCAGCTTTAAATTCAGCATAATTACTATGAAATTGAGCTGATGTGAGTTTGCTTGCTGTATCGTTATTATAATATTCCTGTAATTCAAATAATTGGGCATCTAGCTTACTTAGTGTATTTTTATATGATTGACGTTCTTGAGCAGAAAACTTAGTTTGCTGTGCTATCTTTCTCATTTCAGATTCAAAATAATCCCGATCAAAGCTCGTTTGACCATTGTCTAAACTGTGCTTCACAAAAGTACTGGACAATGCTTCATAAGAGACAGAACTTTTTGAGAATGTATCCTCTACTGGAGCTCCTCCAGACCAAGTTTGCACAGAACCAGTAATTCCATCCAGCACAATAGCAGACAAAATATTAGCAGCAAAAGAGCGCCAATTCCAAGCTCGAGCAAAGGTTTTATGATCTTGCTTAGCGATAAAACCAGTTGCAGCCATACTAATCAAAGAACCTGATATCGCTCCAGAGAGTCCACCAAAAAAGGCACCCGGCCACCCATGAGTAGGTAGAATTAAACCAACAACCAAACCTGTAACAGCAGAGCCTAAACCTGAGGCTATTGTATTGAATATAATCCTTCTTTTATGGCTTTTATGCCCCAACGGGTCAAGATTATCCAGCGGGTCCCCATTAAAACTGGCATAGCGATTAAACAGTGCATAAGTATCTTGCGAGATAAAACGATTGAGCTTAGTATCATAACTTCGTGCCACTAGATACACCGTTTGAGATTCGCTATCCCCATAAGCATTATCAAAGCCAAAAGGGTCAAATAAAGACAAATGCTGAGCGCCAGCGTCATAGTTTAACTGAGTGCTTGCATGCATTCCCAATGCATAAATATTGCCTAGAGAACAGATTGCTAGCAATATAGCGAGTATAATTTTTTCCATATAAATGAGACCTATAAATAAGGTATGTCTTTCCCTTTTCCTGAGAAATTAACTTTGATTGCTGATGTAGTTTGATGAAAAACGTATCGTCACAGAAACTGACCAATCCATTGATGCTCTGGATAAGCATTGGCAAGCCCCTTCATAGGAGCATTATCTATTTGCCCTTTAGTAAGCCCTGATGATAATAAATCTGCCTCATTGTTTTTTATTACAGCCGAAGCCCGAGACACAGCAGCAGCTACTAAGCCCTTAGCTTCTTCGGTCATATTATCAAACTCAGGATTATCCTTGCTCACGACAGAGATACTACCCATCAATCTTTGTAGCTCTTGATCACCTTTCAGTACGTTCATAACTTGGCTCATATATGTTTTCATTTTCTGATCTACATCAGCGCTTGCAAACTTGTCTATGTGTGAAACACTAAGGGCATTTTGAGCTTCGTTTGAAATACTAACTTTGATGAAATCAGGAGCTTTATCAGCTATCAACGGATTCTCTGCGACATCGATTTTTTTAACATCCATCAATTTCCCATCTCCATGAGAGCTAACACCATCTGTTTCATCTTCAATAGCTAATACCAGACTAGGTTTTTTTGCTGCACCTCCATTCTTCATGAGCGCGCCTTGAAAATCTTCCTGAGCGCTGGCAGCCTCTTCTATTTCTACACCTGTAGCGGCACTTCTCGTCGCCAAATACGACCCACCGAGCGCAGCAAGCGCCGCTATTCCAAAGCTCACTCCAAGCTTCCCTGAGTTAAATGAAGCTTTAAATTGCTGGTGATTAGAAGATGCATTGATGGCAGTCAGAGCCATATTCACCATAGGCCCTGTAACTAGACCTGCAACAAGTGTTGCAAGAGGATTTTGAAAAGTATAACCAACAGCAAATGGAGCTACTCCAGCTACTACAAAACCAACTGCACCTCCCCAATGATGTGACAATTCTGAGTTTATAAATGACTTTATTGATTTATGCCCCACTGGGTCAAGATTATTCAAAGGATCTCCATTAAAACTGGCATAGCGATTAAACAATGTATAAGTATCTTGCGAGATAAAACGATTGAGCTTAGTATCATAACTTCGTGCCACTAAATACACCGTTTGAGATTCGCTATCGCCATAAGCATTATCAAAGCCAAAAGGGTCCAATAAAGCCAAATTACCCTCGTTTTTTAGCGCTGCTCCCTTTTGAAGCTCTGAGCTAAATGCAAAGCTACTTCCTAGCATTAGTAACAGAGATAACAATAATACTTCTATTTGCCTGTATCGCATGGTAATAACCTCTCTTTCCCCATTAAATTTATATTTAAGCTTTTCCAGTAACACAAGATGTTTTCACATCTTGTGTTATGGCCTTCCCTCTAACCTTATAGCTCCGTAAAGAGAAGGGAGCATGCCCCACATGCAAAACCTTAAGCGAACTGAAAGTTCGATTTATATAATTCTAAGCTTACTTAGATTTTTTTGTTGCCGTTGTTGTTGAAGTCACTGCGCCATATGGTGTGTATTGTGTTGCAGAGACAAGTGAACCACTACTACCATCAATATGCCCCAAAGCGGTTCCTTTAAAGTTTGCCATATAATAGTGATCATCATCTCCTGAATCACCCAATAGCTTACCTGTTGCATCATCAGTCAAAAGACGCTGCACCCTTGAGTCTGCCATCAGATAGTGAGAGCTTTCACCATCTAAGCTGGCATTTACCATCTGATCACCTGAGTAATAGTAATCAATACAGTCTGTTTGACCTTTAATACACTTGCTCGCCCTTAAACCATCTGGGTAATATGTATATTCATACACAGTGCCTGTCGCTTGGTCTTTATAACCCACAAGCTGTGGCTCATTAAGTGCATTGAAATAGTAATTATCTTGATTCTCATTTGTCAGCTCATCACCCATCGCATCAAAACTAATATTCTGATTCTGAATCTGATCAAGGCCATTAAATGCATAAGTCGTGGTATTACTGCCCTCAACCTCTTTAACAATATTACCATTTACATCATACATATATTGTGTCTTGGTTGGCGTACCATTTGATCCAACTGTTTTATCCTGCTCAAATAAGCGTGCAGAGGCATCATAACTGTTATCTAAGGTGTAATCATCTCCTAATGCATCTGAGACTTTTTCCTCAGTAATCTGACCAATGTAATTGTACTGATAGCTGATGGTGTCAACCACAGTCCCTTTTGCATCAAGGGTTTCTACCGTTGATACTTGCTGGTACGGGTTGGTAGATTTATCATAAGCGTAGCTGTAGTACTCAGTATCGCCATTACCAATGGTTTCTGAACAAAGCTCACCGGCATGACAGCTTTGATTGACTTTTGTACTTGGCTCATAACTATAGTGCACATGTCCTACAGTTGTGCCATTATTCACAAGCCCTGCTGTGAGCATACTGCCGATAATAGAGTGCTGCACCGCATTGTAAGCATAGTTGGTAATCATCCCAGTAATATCTGTCACTGATTTTAAACTACCATAGTAAATAGCACCACTACCCGGGCTTGAGCAGCTAACAGCACTACCACTACTTGCATCAACACAGTTATATTCATAGCTTAATGCTTTGCCATCGGCATACGTTTTCTTCAACAAATCCCCGGTCAGCTCATCATAACTGTAACTAATCAACTGATTGGCTGTACTTGCTGTAGGCGGCGCATCATCGGTTGCAATACAAATGCTATTAGCATCACCACTATCTGAAGTATCATAATAAACATAGTCTAAATTCCCCGTTGCATTGTTATAAATGCTACAAGTTGGTTTTAGTGTATTACCCAATGGATCAACCGTAAGCTTGCCACTTGAATCAGTTACCCAGTTTGCAATCGCACGGCCAATGGCATCATATTTAGTATGATTAACATACCCCCCCTCATTCACAAAGCTTGTTAATTTACCTTCACCATCATAAGTTGGATCTGAGAACACGGTCTCAGTGGTAACTTTACCGGCATCATCAGCGCCGCTGTAAACCGTTGAAAGAAGCTCACCAAGTGGATTATAGCTAAACACTTGTTTGCGATAGAAGATGCTAGCATCTGATGTATTAAGCGGTTGCAACTCTTTGACGATTTCTTTACCTATAAGATTATACTCAAAGCTTCGTTGTTGAATATCATCATCGCCACTTGAAAGCTTGCTGATTGCATCATTAGAGGCGCTGTTGTTATCAACTGAAACCAGCTGACCGATATCGTTATAATGTTTATTCACTGTAATCGTATCACCTGAACTATTGACATCTTTGGTACCTGATATCAAGCGATGATAGCCATCATAGCTCATTGAGGTATGTGATACCCAATCACCATCTGCAATAACTGTATTGACATCATCAATGATATTCTCAGCAGCCGTGGAGTCATCAAAGTCTGTTTGCAGCGTTGTTGGTGCGCTGTATGTATCTGGCAAACTACTGCCATCTGCATGCAATGTATAAGTATGTAATAACTCACCTGTTTTTGGATCGACTTCCTTTACGCTATAAGAATCAATACACTGACCTTCAGAGCAGCTGTATGTTGAGAAGCTGATTTGACGATTATGCACCCTGTCATTTAATGTATAGTGATAAAAAATCTGCTCATCTTCACCCACACCATTATCCATCTGTGCATAGCTTGTCGCTTTATCAGTCATTTGTTGCTGCGAGTCATCATAGAAGTATGTATCAATGTTGCCGCTTATATCTGTCGATGACTCAAGCATGCCATAACCAGCGTTACCACTTTCATCATAGTCATAGGTTTTAGTACCTGTGACTATCGTGCGCGTACCATCAGTTGCTGTTTGCTTGACGATTTTACCAAAGTTATCAAAATCACTTACCAGTGTATTCCCAGCTGGATCTAAAGTAGAGATATAGTTATCATTTGGTGCAACATGATAGCTCATCGTCGTCACCTCACCTAATGGATCAACTGACTCAATCGTGCGCCCAAAGGCATCATAGCTTGTACTAGATACATGTTGAAAATCTTGCGCAATACCGTTACTAGCTGAGCTTGCATCCGTTAGTGCATATAAGCCAAGACCTGTTCCTTTATCTGAAATAGCCGCTGTACTAATGCTGCCATAGTTAACACCATCATAGGCTGTGCCAGTTTGCGTGGTAATAACTGCTTGTATATCAGCAAGGTTATTCTCAACATCAGTTGGACAACTACCCGATGAGAAAAGCCCACAGACCAGCGCTTTATTTGTACTTGTTGTGGCATCATCAATATAAGTGTAATCTGTCTCAACCGTTTTGATGTTCCCTTTAACATACTCTGAAGGCGCACTACTTGCATAACTTAGCACTTTAGTGAGAAGTCGGCCATGAGAATCGTACGTCATGTCTGTGTGATAAACTGGCACATTTGTCCACGTTTTCCCGCCATCTGAGGTGGTTTGATAACCAGACTCAGAGCTACTGATCACCCAATGCCCATAACTATCCTGAGTAATCGTATTTTGTGTATAAGTTGGATAGACTTTTGAATCATCATCACTACTACTTGTTTTCAAGTATGCTGTAGCTGGCATATTGACAACAGAAACTGGAAGACCATAATGCGCATCATCATAGGTTGTGGTAGTTGTGCTGCCATCTGGTGCCACCGACTCTGTCACTTCACCATATTCATTTTCTTGTTTTGTCGTTGTTAAAGTCGTGCCAGCAGTATTAAACTGATACGGCGTTATACTCGACTGAGAGGTATCACTATAAGTATCCAGTGACAAATCAGCATAAGGTGGCGGCGAATTTTCATCGCCTACCGTTTCACCGACATACGTAAATAAGGACTTAGATATTAAATTACTTCCATCGTAACTGTCTTGTTCTGTTACCAAATGCTCATGATTTAGTGTTGAAACAATCTTAATATTATTGGTAGTTTGTGAGGTTTGATAGGTATAGCCATTTAGATTACTAGAATTTAATAGCATATCTTCCGAGCTTGATAATCCTACGGAAGGGTAACCGGTAAAATTATGATCATTAGAGCCATATTGAGCATCTGTGGTCGTATTTAAAAGCGTATGCGCACCTGAAGCCGTACCATCAACATACTGGACATATTCATAGACTGGCATTTTCACATAATTTGAACTTGAGCATGCCGCATAAGTTGAACATGCATTTAAATAATTATTTGTGTTTGGATCATTTGTACTGTTGTAAATATTAGCGTACATTCCCGATGGGTAAGATAACTGCGTAATAAAGTACTGACCTGCAGATTCTCGATAACTTACCCCATAGTTATATGTTGTGTCACTGCCATCACTCACTGCCAATTTACTAACACCATTTGTGCCTTTTGTCAGCGTGATCGTTCTTTGTGTGCTATTGCCAAATACGGCTGGCAGGGTAATAGTAACAGTTGATGCCTCATTATCAAGCTTAATCTCATTACCTAAGTTTGACTTAACTGCCGTTAAAAGACCATTTGCTGTGGAGCTTGGGTCTGTCTCATCACCATAGTAATAATAAACAATGTTCCCCATGTTATCTTTGCTCTCAATCACTCTGGCAACTGAATTACTCCCTTGAGTATAGGTTTTCAAATACTCTGTTGTACCAGCATGTGTAGTGATAACATATTGATAAGCCCTACCATCATCAGCCTTTCCAGTTGAGGCAGTAAATGAAATATTATTTGACGTATGTTCCCCTTCAAAGGTCATTACGCCATTTTCTTCAGTAATGTAATAACCAGAACCATCAACATAAAGATAATGTGTTGAAATATCATAATTGGTTAGGTTAAAACTCCAACCCGTGCCAAGACCATCGATATTCTGATTGCTATCATTATCATAATTTAACGTTAAAGAAGGGTTTGCACCAATACCAGGAACACTGCCCACAGGATAGCTAATTAAAAGCTCACCTGTTTCAGAGTTAATATTCGCTGTTAAGGAACCTGATCCACCATAGCTCATCGAATCTTGCTGCGTAGTTGATGAGGATGTAACTGGATGAACATTATGTGATGCCAGTACATTTAAACCTTTAACAGCATCACTTTGATCCTTATTTTGCACTTTATTAGGGACTTTGGTTGCAGAGGGATTCCCCGCCTTTGAAGCGCTGCCAATTACAAAATTCATTGCACTTTCAGCACCAAAACCATTTACGCTCACTGCCGTTAATATTGCCAAGACAATTTTTTTATAGCCATTTTTCATTCTACTACTCACCTTTTTTCACCTTTAATTTATTCCCAGTTAACATCTATTTATCAATGATTTATCACACAGCATAACAATCCTAAAAAGCAGATAAGTTCAAAAAAATGAAAACCTGCGGTTAAAAAAGCAACACATAAAACTGATTTAGATGACTCCAAACTCAAATGCCACCTCTTAGCCATTCTCTGGGAGAACAACAAATCGACTCATAACAAAGCCTGTAATCAAGTTAGCAACAAGGTGCATTTGTCCAGAAAATTCAGATGTATTTATATCAAATTTCAAAACAAATGTTTTCACTTTAAAAGACTGCCATAAAAGCTTAATCAAAACGTCTTAGCCTATACTGATTTTAATTATAATTGCCATTCAAACAGCTAACCCATTTATCTTAGAGACAATTTTCAGAGCTAAGCATCAAATAAAATATCAGGCGGAGCATTAGTAAAATCCTTCTTTGGCAGTGGGAATTTGTTTTTAAATGATTTATAGAATAAAGCACTAAAAGATAAAGTAAGCCCATTAGAGACAAAATGCATTTCTCCAGAGGTGTTGATACCAGTTTTTGTTTTCACCTTCCTCGTACCAAAAATAGCACCGCCATTGAATACGGCTGAGGAAAATGCTGAGGCGAAAGGATATTTTGCTTGATCCCAAATTCCAAGCTCACGCTCTGCAGTCATAGGACTGGTTGCCTCTATAAAGCCCATAGCAACTACAAGTGGCAACATAAAAACATTCATTAAACCCTGTATACGAATATTATGATAGCTTTTGGAGTAGGATGCATGTGACTTAGACATCGTCATAAAGTTATGAGTTAACCGAGTAAAACCAGAGGAGAAAAACAATAAAGCGGAAACACCTCCGCTAAATCCTACCCCTCCAACAAATAGCCATTTTGCTACAACCACCCCTCCAGCGACACTTTCAATAAGATGTTGCGTGAAATTCAGCCCTTTATTAACATTATTCATAATCCTTTTAACCAATTCTTTATGATGACCATTTGGGTCAACATAGCGCACAGGGTCCTCGCCAAAACTACTATAACGATTAAAGAGCTTGTAGCTATCTTGTGAAATAAAACGTGATGCCTCAGGGTCATAGTTCCGAGCAATTAAATACATCAGCTTATTTTCTGCGGCTTGATACGCACCATCATATAAATAAGGATCATCATGAAGACTAAGCTCCCCTTCAGAAACGCTTATTACTGTTTGTGACAAACTCAATGTGTAACATAAAAACCCAGCTATAAAGATAGAAAGTCGAAGTAATCTATAAATCATCATGGAAACTTTCAATCTCAATCGTTTATTTATTAACTTGAATGGCGGAAAATTTAAGCAAAAAGCAAAATAAGCTGATAGTGAATGATGTAAAACGACTGTTTAATCTATCAAGCTCTTGGCATTCTCTACACAGCGTTATTAAACGCTTATCAACTTAAACTGCATTATGCTTTGGCAAAAACGTTAGTAACTATAAGGTATAATGACCTCTAGTAATCCTATTATTATTTGCACTCTGGTTTCCTGTTGCCACGAGTAGATTATATCCGCCATAACCTACTCGGAAAGGACCTGATACATAAGCAGGGGCGCTTGCTGCCAGGCGATCTGCTAACGTAAATGAATTGTTTGCAATCATATCGTTTGTAAGCCCGTACGCTCCTGAATTTTCCATTGCCCTAAAGAATGAAGTCCCGCGCCAAAATAGCTCTGCCCCAACACGCCCAACTGGATTAAATTTCCAAGCCATATTTGTTAATCTAGCTTGGATATCATTTGTGAAAGTATAGCCCTGTCTCCCTCCGATAAAAGTCTTCAACTGTCTGTCATCTTCCTGAATAAGATTACTTACTTTCTGCTGCCATTTTCTAGGATCCCAGTTACTTCTGCTTTTAATTTTAGCCTCTTCTTCTGGCGTCAATGGCTCAGCTGGGCTAATAATACTTTTTACTGCATAATATGTTGCCCCCACAGACATTAAGCCACCCATAAATGAATAAGCAATACTGCCAACACTATGACCATCATCTCCATCTATAATTGGCTCAAATCCTGCCAGTGGATTAAGCCCTTTTAGCCATGCCATGCGTGCGCGCTTACTACCCTGAAACAAAGTTCTCAAGCCAAATGGGTTTAGTGCATGATCACTAACCCAATGCCCTTTCTCCCCACTAAAGGTAACGCCTTCCATGCCTAAAGTGACACCAGAAACAGCAAATGAAGTCACAGCTGTTCCCGAACCTGCTAGTGCTATACCAAATTTCTCAATGCCTTTTTTGAAGGCACTTGCATTATGACCACTTGGATCGATATTGCCTATTGGATCACCATTAAATGGCAAATAACGATTAAAGTAATTATAGGTATCTTGTGAAATAAAGCGCATTGAAGCACTGTCTAAATTTCGCGCTTTTAGATAGATCGTTGCACTTTCAGCATCCAAATATTCATTATCGTAGGAAAATGAGTCTGTCGCAAGTGAAAGCGCTGGCGTGTCTGCCAAAGCACAGCCAACATATACAAACATTAGTATACTTATTATAATAGATAAAAACCGTTTCATAGTATCTGTCCCCATTCTTATTCAGCAGTACAGTTGCTTGAAGTCACATTACCACTGCCATCAGTTTGGTATTGGCACTCTGTCGGTGAGATATAATCACCCATTACATCCCTCAAACCAACAATATAGACATCACTCATATCAGGAACATAATCTTTCATCTTTGTGTTGCTGCTAAAGCTTTGAGAAATACTATTGCCATTAACCAAGCCACTTGTCACACCGTCACCTAAATACTCACACCAGCTATTTAAAAGCCCACTGATATTATTGTCATCAGATTTAAACAAATACGAGCAGCCCGTGCCTTTGTTGGTATCCGTATTTATATTTGAGGTTACATAGGCAGGGAAAGGTACAACTAAGTTGTCCTCACTATAGTTCGCATAGCCATATTGATTGTAAGCCAAGCGATAGTCCGTATCTGAGCTGCCTGGAACGGTTGTTTTAGATTTGGCATTCATCACCAACATAAAAGGCTCATTAGCCATAGAACCTTGGTCATATGCCCCTATATACCAAGAGTTCCAAACTGGCCACCCTTGTAAAAACTCCATTGCATCATTATATTTTCCATAAGTAGGCAGGTTATAAGCCTTCTCACTACTGCTATAAACCAAATACTCACTCGTAGGCGTTGAGTCACTATAGCTCTCAATCGTAGTGGATGGATTGGATGTAGCAAAAGAAATGGCACTTCCGGCAATACCTTCAACCCAAGCGTTACCATTAGCATCACTTAACATATCATTATAAACCCCACACACGCCACCGCCTAACGGCGTGATATTATAATTACCATTGCTGTCAGTGACTTTTGCTTCAAAATCATTACCCGCCAGTAGCCCACCATTACCAGAGGCAACATACAAATAGCACACATCCGAATCATCGATCACTTGATCTGTCGTATTGCCTAACCAAGGGTCACTTTTTGAGGCAATCGTTGAGAGCTCATCAATATAATTAACCCCACTTTGTGTCTCGCCATCAATGGATGGCGCCGAGGTAACCCTTGCACTTGCATAACTACTGCCATAGGTTGCTGAATTGTCATAGTTTAAGCCTAATGTTAAAAATAAACTCGAGCTGTCACTTGACTCATCTGAAGCTCCTCCAACCACATTCAAAGTGTCTACCTGACCAGTTCCGTCTATACCAGATGCACAGGTTACCTTGGCAGAACTCGATGTACTGTCATAATATACAGTACAGGCATCCGGAGTATATAAGTCAGTATTACCACTTGACGTCGGTCTAAGTGAAAGATACTGAGGAACAGGGGGTGAGTTGAAATTTTGAAGCGATATCGGCGGATAGGAATTTTCCATTGAATCGCTTGAAGGCGATAGGTTCAAGGGTGACAGATAAGCATAACAACCCTCTGGTGTAATTGTTCCTGTATTCGCCGTATCAAGTGCACAGTAATAGCGTGACTCTAAATATGAGGTTTCAAAATCACTACTGCTACAACTTGTTTTACCATTACTTTCAGAACAGCGCTCCATATTTGAAATAACCGAAGCTCCACTCCCTGAGGTGTTTGTTCCATTTAAATCAACTATATGATTATAAATATTTCCTTCCTCAGTCGAAGATGCATTTCGTGCCGGGATGATAAAGCTATTACCATTATCACTGACTAATGGCAAAAACTTCACCTGCTGCATCCCGTTTTTGGCAATGTCCGCACTTTCACTGGCAAGTGAGCTTGGTGTACTAAAGGAGTAATCATTTAAATCCACCCCAATATTATATGATGCCGAATCATCAACTGGATAGTCTGTTGCCTGTGACAACTCAATAGGGTCTGATTCTGCTACCTTATGAAATACACCAGTATTATCATAATAACCACCCTCAATAACCAATGTATCTGGTGTTTCTCCTGTATTGGCGACATTCGTGGCATAATTGACAAATACAAACGTATCTTTCAGCGACACACTGCCATCTGAATTTTTGTACATAAAGGCATAATCACGCGAGACTTTTCCAACCAGTGTCAAATCACTGTCACTAATCGCTTTGCTATCCCCACTTGAGTCTTTAAAAATCTCAAATGCACCAATTACCGGCGGATGCGTTCGCATATAACCATGTTCGCTATCATCAGAGTTTGCACTTAGGTCATAACTAAAGTTAATGCGATAAATACCATTGGTTACTGAATCACCTTTTGCATCGGTGGTACATGCCCACGTGCTACAGTTACTGCCACTATTGATTTGATCAAAAGGTAAAATCTCATCGACAGATACATCACTAAAACTTGCACTATAATAGGGAGCACCATTTGAGTCCGTATAATTACTTGAAACAGCAAGCGTATCCTCTTGTGGTGTTGGCTTTTCAGTAGATAAGCGCCAATAAGATTGATCATTACTGTCATATTTTACCGTATATACTAGGTTATGACGCAAGTAGTAATTTGGATTTTCACCGTTGACATAATTGGTTGTTACGGAATGCTTTGGCGCATTTTTTTCAGTGGTTTTAAGCATCCAAGTGATATCAAGCGCACCACTTTCATTTTCCATATTGCCATTTAAATAATTACTCCCACAATTCATCGCATATTCAATTGTAACATAGGCATTATGATCACCTGAACTTGCATAAGCCTTAAGATATTTAACCGGCTCTACTTCACCTTTTTTAGTCGGCTGAAGTGTACCAATATCGCTTGGCTTATGACCGCTAGAAAAGTGCATGTTTTTCTCATTTTTAACTTTCTCGAAGCTTAAGGTACAATTTTGCGTTGAATTGGTTAAATACAAATACTGATGATCGTGGGCAGATGCAATCCCTGCCACCCCAAACATTGCCATATATAGATATAATTTCATACTCACCCCATTTATTGAGTTATTCTGGTAACAACAATCTCATCACCATCGACTCAAACTAGAATAATATAGTTCATTTTGCTCTGGATGATTTTAAAACGAAACATGCGTTTTGCTTAATCAGCTTTGATAGCCAACTTTTACGGGCGCTAAATAATCGCCAAGTATATCTCGCCCACCCCCAATCCACACTGAGTCCATTGATGGCAACACAGCCTCCATGTTTGCATTTTGTTGTGTGGAGGTGAGCGCATTGCCAGAGACATCATTACCATTAACAAGTGCAGTTGAAATCGGGCTTAAGTATTCACACCAACTGTTAACAAATGCACTAATGTTATTTTTATCATTACTATATAAAAATGAGCAGCCTACATCACCTTGTGCATTGTCTTTAGCGAGTGCAGCATAAGCCGGAAATGGCACAACAAGATTATTCTCACTATATTGTGCATAATCAAAGTGCGTATAAACATCATAAGAGAGTTTTTTACCATTTTCCATCGTGCTTGACACGGCATTTTCCA
Source organism: Fangia hongkongensis FSC776 = DSM 21703 (assembly GCF_000379445.1). GTDB lineage: Bacteria > Pseudomonadota > Gammaproteobacteria > Francisellales > Francisellaceae > Fangia > Fangia hongkongensis. The sequence continues at coordinate 132,611 of NZ_KB902262.1, read as the reverse complement.
TCAGCATAAAAGGCTCATTATTATTGTTAACACTTCCACCATTTGTATCTGGAAAAGCACTGTTATACCACGAGTTCCAAAGCGGCCATCCTGTTAACAGCGTCATATTATCATTAAAATCATGATAGGCTCCATTACTACTTCCACCACTATAAGTGACATATGAACTACCATTTGCATTTTGCGTTGGTGAAAGCGAATATACATGCCCATCCTTGTCTGACAGATTCACCTGATTGCCTAGTGTATCGCCGACCCATGTATCACTGTTTACACCTTTTAAAGTATCGTTGTAAGCCCCACAATCTCCAACGCTATTTGGCTCAACATACAGGTTAGTGAAATAACTATCAAAATAATATATCGCTTGAAAGTTATTCAATGGCTGCAAGTTATTATGTTTAAGAAAATATAAATAGCAGGGCACTTCATTACTCATTACTTTTGCAAAATTAGCATCCGTGCTATTCTCATCGAGAATCGAGCTGCCATTATTATCCGCAATGGTTAGCACAGGGTCGAGCGGATTGACGCCGAGCTCACTGCCTCCATCTTCAGCAAAACTACCGATAACCGAAATATGAGATGCTGCATAAGCAAATGCAAGTGATAAAAAATTATTCCCACTATCATTTATATCACTACTGCCTTTTTCAACAAACAATTTGAGCTCTTGATCGTTTGAACTTGCCGGCTCATATGCGCAGCCATGCACCACTTGACTATCCGCTGAGTCATAATAGACATAACAAGGCGACAGTGAGTAGCTTGTCTCAGATTGATTTGCCGAAGGACGAAGCGATAGATACGTTGGAATATCCGGATTTTGCGACGACTCCTTGGGTGGGTAGCTACTCATATCATCATCGCTGGATGAGATGTTTTGATTACCAACATCATAGCAATGGGCAACATCATCATAATTTACCGTTCCCACACTGTCAGTTGTAATCGCACAGTAATAACGTGAGCGAAGATACGAGCTCTCAAAATTTTGATCAATAGCATTATCCGCTGTAGCTGGTACATAGTTAGTAATCACGCTGCCACTTTGATTCTCCGAGTAATCAATATACAGCATATGCTGATAGACATTACTCTGCTTGGCAGTCGTGCTACTGGTTTGCACTTGAATAACTGCACCACCTGTGCCAGTCTCAAGCTCAGGGATCACCCGAACTTGATGCTGCCCATTTTTAATAATAGCAGCATAGCTACTAGAGGCATCATCGCCATCCTCATTTAAGGAAAAATTAATCAGCGGTGCGCCTCCTGTAACAGAGTACTCCGTAGCAGCATTTAAATCGACCTTAACAGAAGAACCGATTGGATTGAAAGTATTTTCTGCATCATAATATCCCCCTTGAATCTCAATGCTATTGTAACTATCTGAAGGATTTTGCACATACACAAAGCTATCTTGCAGATACACCGCCCCATTTTGTGTGTCGCTCATTTTTGATATCCCATTTATATCTGGATCATTACGATAAATAAAGGCATAATCTCGCTTAACTGAACCGATCACTTCCCCTCCTTGTTCTATCTCAAAGGCTCCCACAACTGGTGGATGGCTGGAAAAACCAGCACCTGTCGGATACATTTGATAGCTAAAACTAATGCGATAAATTCCCTTGGTTTTACCATTAACACAAGCCCAACTGGGACAATTCCCACTTGTATCTGTTTTGTTGATACCCAAAATTTGCACCGCGTTTGCATTAACAACTCCCGTGCTATCACTTGGGTCACTGGTCGCACTTTCAGGGGTTAAATTCCCACTATCTCCTAGCGATAAAGTATTGCCATTCTCTGGCTTAGTTTGACTGATTGTCCAAGTGGTATGATATTTATCTGAATAGCTAGAGGTAAAAGTTAAATTGTTTCCATAGCTATAATCTGGTGCTTTAAGGGTAGTTTTGTAGCCCAGATTTGAAGTTAATGAAGTATACAGGTTATTTTCAGAATATATAACCCATTTAAAGTTCACTGTATTTGTGTAGTCATTTTCTCCTTCAGGACAGCTTAAAAAATAGGTTAGCTTTTTGTTATGACTATTACAGTTATCATCACTACACTGCTTAACTGCTTCTAAAATTATTTGTGGATAACTGGAACCCATGTTGCTACTATAAGCTGGCAAGTTTCCTTGATCCTCTGGACTATGACCATTTACCCATTTGGCATGCATTGAGCTATCTTTTACAAAGCTTAGTGTACACGGTGATTTATTCACCAAGGTTAAATAATGTGTATCTGCCATTGCCGTGCTGAGCACGATATTTAATAGCATCAATACAACCATTGACGTGATTTTTTTTCGCATTTTCCATTATCCCCATAATAATTATGCTGCTTTACTACACTTAAAGTAAGATTAATTTAGGCATTCAAGCACTTTTGTAAATTACTCGACAGCTTGAATGAAAATATTCTGCACTTATTTCCCCATTACGCGCAAATAATAAGCTACTCGCAATATCGCTATAATTTTGGATTATTTGCAAAACCTAAGAGAGTCTAAATTAACTTTTTAGACTAAAAAACAAACATATTGAAACATGCGTTTTGAAATATCAAATACTTAATCCTACATACAACTATCTGGCCCATTGGAAACTACCGTCCCACTATCACAATGTATATATAGACTATCGCCATAATAACTATTAAAAACACTATATATGCCACAGTTATTATTATTAGAAACTATCTTCTTCACCTGATTGAATTTCAAACAAGCCCAGTATTCTAAATTTTCTGCTTTCAACTCGATATGATTCCCTTTTTGATGGGCTGCGGTACTCAAATTAAGTGTGTTTGAGTCATTTACTAACATACTAATGCTATTACCCACTTTTGTATCATCGCTCGTAAACACATCAACCTTAACCGTTGTAGCTAAAGCTGTTGTTTGACGACCATCAATGCTTACCTCTTCACCAGTATGGTTATTAAAATGTATATTACACTTCCCATTACTTCCGCAATTGGTTAAATCTGAAAATGTGTTACCATAAGTCATTACCGCTATACAACAAGATAAAGTTGCAGCCAATTTTGTTTTTTTCATATGTTTATCTCCTATGTTAATTTTTAACTCTTCAGTTGGTTAAATGTTTAATTTTTTCTCAAAACATAGTTGGGGAAATCTTCAAAACCCCCAATTTCATTATTTATAATTACAATCAAATTATATATTAACCATAACCATTCCCTTGCGGGTGACTATAAAACATGTGTTTTGAAAAAAAACGATAACAATGCCAATGGCTAGCCAAATAGAATACATTAAAAATGTATATACCACCCGCAAACCATTTTACTCTATTTCTGCCATTGAATTTCTTGTTCTTTTGAGTCATCAGATATTGCTAATAGTCCGAGCTATTACCTGCAACCCAATGACTCAAAACTATCAAAAACTTCTTCAACATTAAACACCGCAAAATGATTCGCGGGTGGTATATTTGAGCAGAAAAGTCGTGAAGGCTTTAACTTTAATGCAGCATAATTGCTTGCATGGCAGCCAATTTTTTAAGTTGTGGCAAGGCAACCCTCTGGAGTCTACCCCATTGAAAACCAGCCATCACTCCTCTTTTGCTTTTTTCATACTCTGATGCTACTTGGCCAAATTTTTGGCTGATATCAAGAAACTTAGTAGTCTTAGGCTCCAAATCCACCAATTTAGCACCTCTACGTATTTCCTTATTTATATTTTGTAGCGTCTGGGCTATTGCCTCATTCTGTAGATTCGATATTTCCTGCACTTTTTCCATAGTCGAAGTAAGACCACCCTCCTTAACTGCAGATTCTACTGCAGCGTTTAACCTAATGATTTTATCTGCTCCATTCTCTGCATTTTCAAACGCTCTCCTTTGGATATTTGCAGCTAAGAGTTGGGTTTCAACTTTCTCATTAATAGCCTCCTGAGCTTCATTTTTTGCATTTACTGACTTAGCAGTGCTGGCAACTTGTTCAGATTCAAAAATCCTAATGGTATCTTGATCTTTATCAGATAAATCTGCAACCTCCGTCGTCGTAGAACGATAATCAAAGAAGGTAAGTACTGCTAACCCAGCCATATCCAACAACCCTCCTCCAAAAAAACCAATATGTCTAGCCGCTTCAGGAACAGCAACCGATGCTAACACCCTAAGAGCTAACACCCCCTTCCTTGCTCCCAGCATATAATCCACCGAAGCCCCCAAAGCTCCAGCACTAACAAGATCGGCAATATAGCGTTTGCGATTCTTCAATTTGTATACACCAACATCTAGCACGATATCATTTAACTGATCAGCCATCCCTAAAAAAATACCACCCTTCACAACTAAAGTGCTCTCTGCAGCCATCGTTTTCATCAAGTATGAACTACCTGCAAGACCTGCAAGATCAGTAGCTATCGAAAATGGTTTAACCGAATGATGCCCACTTGGGTCAATATTGCTGACTGGATTATCATTAAAGGAAATATAGCGATTTAAAAACCCTTCTGTATCTTGTGAGATAAAACGTGATGTTTTAGTGCTATAATTTCTTGCCTCAAGATAAATTGACTGGCTTTCTTGGTCTCCATATTCATTATCATAACCATAGGGGTCCGATCTAATAGTTAAGTTGCTGGCATTATCACCAGCTGCAGCGAAAACATTACTGCATAGCATAAGGCTAATTAAAATAATGCCTAAGCATACTATTTGCTTTTTAACTAGGTAAGCAAAAAACAACCTTGAGGATAATAATAAAATAACGCCAATACACGCCCTATTTGCTTTCAACTTAAACATAGCTTCTCACCTTCCCTATATATTCAACTGCACATAACCCCAAGCTACCTTTTTAAAATAGCAGCTAGCTTCTTAGCTTAATGTGTAGTGAATATGCATATTGTGTTCGTACTTCATTCAACAGGTTTTGTAGTGACAATCTTCTATTAAATCAACCACACTTTAAGTCAATTTATGCAAAACGCACGTTTAAATGTTTCCGTAGAAAATCTCTCAAGTATCCATTAGAGTCTCTTAGGCGATATTAGATAGTAAAGATGGGGTTCTGAGCTAAAGAAAAGTCAATCAGGTAAGCTTTTTGTGTTATTTAAAGGGAAAAAGCTTATGATTGGTATATACTAAACTCAGGAAATAGAAGAAACTTAACTGGGGAAGCTATGTCGAAATATGTTATTGTGACAAGCACATTGAAGATTTCAAAAGAGTTTGCTGAAAGTTATTACAAGCTTATTGAATTAAGAGCGCGTTTTATGCTTACACAACCTGGCTGTATTAAACTTGAATATTTTCAATCCCCCTCTGGTGAAGATACACTAGAGCTATTTTTTACCGGAAAATGGACTTCACTAAAGAAATATCACGAAGCACATGATCGCTTGGAGAAAAGTCCTGAGATATTTGAGCTTATTACCGATAAATTTGGTGAGTATGCCGCACACGCTTTTCGGGTACTTAAAATGAATAAGTTTAATATTTCCCACTATAAGCCTTTTGCTGTTTCGGATGATGATAAAAACTACATATCAATGACAGAGTAATTGAACCATGAAGCTGAACTTAATTGAAAGTTTTTTAAAAGTATGTGAGCTTAATAGCGTCACACGCGCCGCTGAAGCGCTTGATATCTCCAAAGGGCGCTTAAGCCAACAGATTAAATTTTTTGAGCAAGAGTTAGGGCTCACCTTATTTAGTCGTTCCAATAAAGGGATCCAGTTGAATGATACCGGTCAGTTGATCTATCAACAAACCTTAAGGATCACTCATGCTGTTGATGATCTCATTACAACCGCATCTCTTATTAAATCAACTCCCGAGGGCATGCTGAGTCTATATAGCGGCTATTGTTATGCAAAACTCTATCTTCTGCCTCATTTGAATTATTTTAAGAGCTTATATCCAAAAATGAATATTAAGCTCGATTTGACCGAAGGCTTACCTAACCTAACAGGTGGTAAGCCACAAATTGTATTTGGTGTGAATGCTTCTATCGATGTGCCACAAAACTGGAAACAGAAAAAACTTACCTCATCAAGGTTTATCTTCTGCTGCTCTGCAAATTACTTTGCCAAACATGGACATGTTCGCCTTATTGACGATTTAGTAGATCATCAGTTTATTGCCCACTCGAGCTATGTGCAAAACGGTCTTCTTAATATTGATTTACGTAGTGGAAATGCCCTCACACTTAAGCCTTCTATCGTTTTAAATAACACCTCGGCAATGCTGGATCTAGCCTTAGATGCACAAGGGGTAATAATGGCACATGAAGATATGGTGAGCCAGTTTATTCACACCAGTGAGCTGATTGAAATCCTACCTAATCAACTGGCACATAAATATAATGACATTTATCTCTATTACCCTGAAGGCAGTGAAAAACACCCGAATATACGTATTTTTATTGATCATTTTGCAAAGCTATATAATATTGCTTAAACTTGCGAAACCCTTGTTTACCCTACCTCTATTCCCGCTAAATTAACTCAGGTGATATTATGCCCTTCACCACAAAATGACTTTTTCAAGGATAAACTAATATGATTAAATACTTAAGTGCCGCTTTATTTTAAGTAGCTAGCATTGCAGCTGCCCACCCAGTGTTTCGCACAGCTACATTTCAAAATGCTATTTCGGCTGATGCAGGCAATAACGCTTATATCCAAGCCATAATCAATACCGAAGAAACAGAAATCACTGAATGCCCTTCAAAGCCTACTAGCAACGCCGACTGTGAAAACTTAAATACAAATTGTTATTACCTGAATACAACAGCAAACTATAATCAGAATATAGAAGTTGATATTTGTGGAAAAAATATTTATAAGGATCAAGATAAAGATTACGTGATAATCAATTTTACAAATATTATCAACAATAACAGTTATAGCGTTGGCAACGCAAGATGCCATATCCGTACAACGAAAACCACGAACCACAAAGTACTCAGATGCAAAACAAATTCGACGAATACAAATTATAAGTTCAAACAACTTAGTTATGGGAAAAACCCACAATATAAAATATTTGAGGACTCATGAGTCACTCTATATGTTTGAGACACCCATTTTACTTAGCAAAATTATTACTATTGATCAGACGCTTTTACAAGAACATCCTCCTAAACCAATTTGCTTAATGTTGCCATTATTACAATGAACATAAAGCTGATATGTTCCAGAAGTATCAACTACATATATACCACAGTTATTACTCCCCTGCACAATATCCTGAACCTGATCATAACTTAAACAAGTATTTTGTTTATTGTATAAACCACTTGCCATATCAATATAAATCATATCCCCTTTTTTATGCTTGCTTGTACTTAAGTTAAGCGTATCTTTTTGACCAGCAAAAATATTCATTTTATTTCCATAATCATTGCATGAAGTTGATTTTTTAACTTCAAGTTTCAATGTTGTTGCGTAACTAACCGTTTTTTTATCTCCCACACTGGTCATTATTCCTGTATTATTATTAAAATGAATATTACACTTCCCATTACTGCCACAGTTGGTTAAATCTGCAAAAGACTCAGCCGTAGCAGAATTTACCAAACTTGCTAATAGTACTATGCACCCACATAACATAGAAAGGTAGGCTACCAATTTCATATTTAACTTCAAAGCTTTCATATTATTACCCTTATTATCATTATGAAAATCAGATAACTGCTTATGCCGCAGCCTGTTACTGTATATCTGAAATAGTGCAAGTTCCATTTTCTTTAGAAAACGAATAGTTTTTAGAGTCAAAACTGTTGCAACTTGCATGAAGACTACCTTGGCTTGCCTTATGGTGTAGTTCAACATAACCAATGACCTCGTTTTTAGAATTAATTACATCGAATTTATATTTATGACCTTCTGTTTCGCAAGCTTTGCCATCATCTCTTTTTGCCGATATGCTTGTCATTTCTCCTGAATATAAAGGACTCTGTGGCGGATTCCTATCATTGACACAATGCGTAAGATAATATTTTGTAAACGTTAAAGTTTCATTAGTATTATTTTGTATTTGTAAAGTTGCCGACATTCCTAATTGAAAAATAGAAAATGCAACATAACCGCCAATAATAATTTTTTTCATATTACCCCCTAATTGTTAGACAAAATTTTATTTAAGTTCAACGCTGTCATATTACCTATAAGCCGAAGCTTAGCTTCATGCTAAACCATAGCCTGTTACTGTATATCTGAAATAGTACAAGTTCCATTTTCTTTAGAAAATGAATAGTTTTTAGAGTCAAGACTCTGACAGCTTGAATGCAGATTGCCTTGTTGGGTTGTGCTACTATGTAGTTGAAAATAACCAATGGTCTTGTTTTTAGAATTAATTACATCGAATTTATATTTATGACTTTCTGTTTTGCAAGCTTTGCCATCATCTCTTTTTGCCGATATGCTTGTCATTTCACCTGAATATAAAGGACTCTGTGGCGGATTCCTATCATTGACACACTGCGTACCATAATCTTTTGTAAACGTTAAAGTTTCATTAGTATTATTTTGTATTTGTAAAGTTGCCGACATTCCTAATTGAAAAATAGAAAATGCAACATAACCGCCAATAATGATTTGTTTCATATTAAATCCTCTCTTTTTTTGTTGTTAAGTTGTTAAGTTTTTAACCTGTTTATTAAAGATCATTCACCAAACCATTTGCGTAATCAGGCCTTACTTCTGTATAACTATCTGCATAGTTCAACATATTGCTAAAGGTTGCAGATTGCGTATTAAAGGAAACGGAATTATCCGTGAATCCTTTATTCTGAATAATGTCATACAGCTCTCCACTACTGCCAATAGCATCATTGTTGATTAAACTATTGCTATACATCCAATAAATAATATCTGCTGCCAGATAAAACCCCGTATTATTTTCAAAATAAATATCCACAGGCGATGATTTACTATGCGCAAACGCACTTGAAATTAATATTCCACTCAATGCTACTACTAACAGCATTCTGATATTAATCACTTAAAGTACTCCTCTATATTTAGTCACAAGTCACATCCCATCCGCAGCCGTGTGTATGATGAACATAACAATTTACAGTAGTATGTTCAGTTGCATCCGAATAAGGCCAATCATGACCAGCCTTTTCATCCCCATCATGTGCAATGCGTATTTTTAGCTTTTCGACACTATCATACGGCGGTGAAGGCTTTGGAAAATCATAAGTATATGAGTTTCCAGAATGCATGCCATGTGACGCACAAACCGATGTCTCAGATGGGTTTTCATGAACTCCAAGACAGTCACCTGTATCCATCCAAATAGCATCTATTTTAGAATGGATTGGAGTATTTTCTTGACTGCAGCCCGGATCTACTCTATTAGTATAATTAATATATTTTTACCTTAAATCCACTGTTGCCAGCATTAGCAGCAATACATAGATTTAACCCTATTAGTGTTAATACTTTTATTACTCGACTTAACATAATCTCCTACCTTGCAGGGTATTTATTTGCTGGAAAATTCACCCAGCTTTTGGTGAAAACATTTAAATGATTAAATTGAGGGCTACGAATAAGTGAATACATTTTACTCTTTGTCGCAGCATAGCTACTCCCTCTTACGCCAACAAATAAACGAATCCCAAGCGCCTTGCAATGCTTTCTAATTGTCGCTTGATTAAACCCGGTTATACTTGCTACTTCGTTGTAACTTAAACCTTGACTTTGAAATATACTAAGCATTTCAAATAAACTTTTGCCATACTGATTTTTAATAGCTGCTTTTAGACTTTCATTACAGTATTGATTAATCATTTTTGCCCCCTACTGCTGACTAATTGTTACAGTTGCTGTATCTGTTGACTGATCATAACTCGTTGCCACAGAAATATTGCCCAAAGATTTTGGATAAGCTGAAAAACTATCTTGAATATGCCCATCATCAGTATCCACGCTTGCAATATAGGTAAGCATAATTGCGTTTGAATTTCCCTTCTGCTCCATGCTTGGCAGCGTTAATTTGTACGTTGCCATCTCCACAGTCTGTGCAGGTGAGTTTGGATTAAAACCACAGTTATTTTGCGCACTACTTTCAACAAACTTTAACAGTCCATTTGGACTGCTGGCATTTAACATTAACTCAGTTGGGTTATCAAACGATACATCACAGCTTTGTGTTGGATCTGAAACAACCTCAATATTTTGATTAATATTTTGCCCCTTTATCTGTATCTCGGTTGCAAAAGAAGCGTTGCAAAAAACACCCAGAAGCAAAATCCCCAAATAATATTTTTTCATTTATATCCCCATAAAATTAACTTGGCAGCACTCATTACCCTTGTGAAATTGGTCCATTAAACACATAAACCCCATCATCTGCATTATATAGATTCCCCTGTGAGTCATAGCAATTTTCAAGTCTAAGCTTGTGACTTTTATAAAGTAAGCCACACTCCATTAGGGGACTATCACCGCTACTTGATAAAGAAAACTTCAGATAAGAACAAGTGTTATCAACAACCTGATTAGATTCTGCATGAATCTTAATTGAAAACGGGTTAACGTCAGCGGGACTCGTATCGCTATCTTCTTGCACTTCATAACCTTCAGTGACTAACTTACCATTTAATTTATAACCAGAGCCACCTATTTTATTTGTTTGACTATCTTGACAGTATTGTGAAACTGCTACCGAGCCTGTTGCTGTTATCAAAGCATATACTTTTTCACCAAGCTTGTTATCAACCTTAATAACAACGTTTCGCTGGTGTGCACTGGCAATACCAAATGCACAAAATGCTACAGTCGTAAAAAATATTTTCTTTTCCATAATCGTCAAGACCCCATTTGTTAATCGATCGTATCCAAGAGTAAAATAAAGCTGATTATTTTATGTTCATAAAAAGAAAAACGAATGTATTCAAAAACAATACATCATTTAAAAAAACGCTGACACATCCCTAACTATGAGAACTTAAAATCTAAAGTCACATTGAGTTTAAGTCACTATAGTTAACAACATAAGCTCCTAGTGAGCCTTTTTCACTATAGTTCCCGACGCCATAACCCTTTGAACAATACTTAACCCTACTAGTAAAATAACTAAGCATATTAAAAAATGAAACATGGCAAACTAAATTTATACTTTCCAGCATATAATACCGCCCGCAAACCAATTTACCCTATTTCTGCCATTGAATTTCTTGTTCTTTTAAGTCATCAGATCTTGCTAATAGTCCAAGCTATTACCTGCAATCCAATGACTAAAAACTATCAAAAACTTCTTCAACATTAAACACCGAAAAATGATTCGCGAGTGGTATATAAGACAGACTGAAAGCTAACCTATCAACTGGAATAGAAAACACATGTTTAAAATATCTCCATACAGCTTTCACAATCCTTGAACTACAAATACCTTAATCTAACAAAGCAATACAAACCTAAGGAGCTCTAATGCTAAAACAATCCGTCATAATTCTTATCACAGCTTTCACATTCACACATGGGGTTTTTGCAAATAAACACTTACGATCTGCAACTTTCATAAATGACATCACTAACGATGCCAATAATGATAGTGATTATATTAGCGCTCAAGCTTCTAATAACAGCAAACTAAGTGAATGCCCAGAAAGCCCAAAAAATGTGCAAGACTGCAAAGACTATGGAAATTGCTATTATCTAGATCCACCAACCACTGCAACCTATGGCCCACAACATAGAGCTTCAAATTTGTGGTAGTGGAAGTGACAGTAAGCCTGTAACCCTAAACTTCACCAACACTGCTAGTAATGTTAGCAACACCGTCGGGAGCCTGACTTGCTTTGTAAAAGCAGGTAAGAATTCACATAGAATGTTTTGCTACCGAAGTGATAAAGACCATACAGGTTATGAATTCATGCAAACAAGTGGAACTAAAAATAAGGTTTACGAAATTATAGAGATCTTTTAGCTATCATTCTGATGCTATATACAAACATAGGTTTAATATTTATTAGTTCAACACCCCACCTACTCAAGCTTAGAATACTCAGTATCAATCTATATTAACGAGGAATAATATGCTTAAAAAATTCATTATAATCTCACTCACTCTGTGCTCCCTTTCAAGCGTAAGCTTTGCGGATAAACACTTGAGATCTGCAACTTTCATCAATAAGATTTCCAGTGACGCCAACAGTAGCAACACCCATATTGAGGCTTCAGTTTCCAGCAGCTCATTTTCTGCATGCCCATCAACTCCGCTTAGCCAACAAGATTGTATTGACTTTGGAAATTGTTACTACTTATCTCCAGCAGAAGCAGCGTATAAGAACAACATAGAACTTAAAGTTTGTGAAGATGGGAACTCTAGCAACACCAAATACCCTGTGATTCTTGATTTTACTAATGTAGTAGATGATACCAACTATGCAGCAGGAACTGCAACCTGCTATATAGACACTTACCACTCACATTCAATGGAATGTAGTTTCACCACTAAAAATACCGATTATAAATTTCATCAGATAAAAGGAAATAAAAATAAAACTTATAAGATCACGACAAAGTAAGTGTTATCAGTTGATCGCTTTTAACTTAGCGTTACCGAGTACGGTTTATAACTAATCACACAAAAAGTATTGCACCTCATTATGCAGCTCATTAGAAACACATGTTTAATTTTTCATGGCTCAATATTTGATCCAATTAAATTAGACTGAGTATAATTAAGTTAAATTTAATGCGGAAACCTTATGCTAAAAAAAGCCATCATTATCTTAATAATAAGCACCTGCATTTCAGGCACTACTTTTGCACAGGAACATTTAAGGTTTGTAACCTTTGCAAATGATATTAATAGTGATAAAAATGACAGTAACGCTTATGTAAATGCTACAATCTCTAGCAATACGCAACTCGCAGCTTGCCCATCAAATCCTTCTGATGACTCAGACTGTGACAGCTTTGGAGATTGCTACTATTTAGCTAAACCAACTGCAATATACGGACAAGTAATAAAACTAAATATCTGTAGCAAAATTAAGGCTAATAAGGATATTAAAGCCGTCATTCTTAACTTTACTAACATTGTGGACAATACTAGTTATGACGTTGGAACTGCTAATTGCCGTGTAAAATATCAAGACCATGATACTAGAAAAATGGAATGTTCATTTAATACTGAAAATACTGATTATAAAATAGAAGATAAAAATAAACATAAGACCCCTCATAATGGAAAAGACAAAACCTACAAAATTATAGAAGACTCTTAGCTTGTTATCTTATTGCTTGTATTTAACAAATTCATTCCTTTGCAAGTGAATAACTAACAACATCCTCCAAAAACCACGTCAAGCTCTCTGACCGCTTTGACATCATCCACCTTTTTAACAGGTAGGCTGATAGGTGCCTCTTTTAGCTTTTCTGGATGTGTTTTTGCGACCTCACGAATCTCAATCATGGCATTGATAAACTCATCCATCTGCTCTTTGGTTTCTGTTTCTGTTGGCTCAATCAAAAGACACTCTGGCACCAAAAGTGGAAAATACATTGTTGGTGCATGCATATCTTTGTCTAAAAGCGCTTTGGCAAAATCATTGGCATTCACACCAAACTCCTTTTTCTCAGGCGCAACAGAGATAATAAACTCATGTGAAGCGCGCCTTTTTTCAGGGACAACTTTAAAGCCTGCTTTTTTAAGTTTTGCCATCATATAATTGGCATTTAATGTCGCAATTTCTGAGGCTTCTTTTAATCCATTGCCACCTAGATTTTTAAGATAGACATATGCGCGTATTAGCACCCCAATATTGCCCAAAAATGCATGCATTTTACCGATGCTTTGTGGCATAGCTTCTTTGCCTTTAATGACATAGCTCTCGTCTTCTTTCACAATAGAAGGCACAGGCAAAAATGGTTTTAAGCGATTATTCACCGCAATAGGCCCGCCACCTGGACCGCCTCCGCCATGTGGTGTTGCAAAGGTTTTATGCACATTCATATGCATCACATCAAAGCCCATCTTTCCAGGCTTTGCTTTGTCCATAATTGCATTTAAATTTGCCCCATCATAATACAAAAGTCCTCCTGCATCATGAACAAGCTTTGCCACTTTCTCAATATCGCGCTCAAAGACGCCCATGGTTGATGGGTTGGTGAGCATAATGCCTGCCGTATTAGGACCAAGCGCTTTTTCAAGTGCATTAATATCAAGATCCCCTGTTTCAAGCGAGGTTGGAATTTCAATGACTTTACACCCTGCCATCATCGCCGTTGCAGGATTTGTCCCGTGTGCAGCATCTGGCACGATGATCTCATTTCTATTCTCTTCACCATTGGCAATATGATACGCACGGATCATTTCAACCCCAGCAAATTCACCCTGTGCACCAGCACATGGCACTAAAGACACCGCATCCATCCCCGTGACTTCAATTAAAATATCCTGAAGCTCATAGAGCATCTCCAATAAGCCCTGCCAAGTGCTGACATCTTGAAATGGGTGAATATTCAACACCGAAGGATTAAAAGCACATTTAAGTGCACTTCTTGGGTTATATTTCATTGTACATGAACCAAGTGGATAGAACTCTGTATCAATGGAAAAGTTTTTCTGCGAGAGCTTGGTGAAATGGCGAATCACTTCAAGCTCTCCAAGCTCTGGCAGCCTTGGCTTTTCTTGTCTCAAGGCTGCTTGATTAATCGCGACATCACCCTCAATCGTCCAGCTATGTGCTTTTGAGCGCCTGTTGTTAACTGATTTTTCAAAAATTGTGCTCATCTTACACCACCCCCGCTAATAACTTTACCAACGCTGATTCCAGCACTTTTACATATTTATCAAGATCTGCTTCATTATGAATTTCTGTTGTACAGACAAGAATGCTATTTGCTTGCGTGGCATCAAAGCTCGCCATATCATAACCAAGCTGTACATTCTCTTTGCTTGCAAGCGATAACACCTCTTTTGCAGGCACCGGTAAATCGATCACCGCCTCGTACATAAAATTCTCTTTAAAGCGAACTTTAATCTCACTTAACTTCGCTAATTTTGCCAGAAGCTTCGCTAAGTTTTGATGCGAGAAAAGCGCAACCTCTTTTAAACCACTTGGTCCCACTAAAGACATATACACCGTGGCTGCCGTAACCAAAAGCCCCTGATTTGAGCATATGTTTGAAGTTGCTTTTGCCCTTCTGATATGCTGCTCACGCGCCTGCAAGGTTAAACAAAATGCCTCCTTGCCATCCTTATCAACCGTGCGCCCAACGATGCGCCCTGGCATTTGTCGAGATAACTCACTTGATGCCGTGATAAAACCAAAATAAGGCCCACCTGCACTTAGTGGTAAACCGAGTGTTTGTCCATCACCACAGGCGATATTTGCACCTTTCTCACCCCAGTTACCGGGCGCCTCTAGTAGCCCTAGCGCGGTTGGGTTAACAAGTGCAATCACCATTGCTTTGTGATCATGTGCCCAATTGGTGAGCGCATCAAAGTCAGTAATTTGCCCATAGAAATTCACTTGCGGAATAACCATTGCTGCATATTGAGTCTGCTCATAAGCCGCTAAATCTTCTAGTGTTGTACGGGCTTTGGTATTTGCAATATCAACAAACTCAAGCTCAATGCCTTGTGCTCTGGTAATGGTTCTAATCACATCAACATAATGCGAAAAAATGTGATCAGCGATCAGTACTTTTTTACTTTTTGCCTTTTTATTTGCTCTAACGGCCATAAGGACACTTTCAGCCAAAGCTGTTGCCCCATCATACATCGATGCATTTGAAATACTAAGAGCAGTTAAAGAAGCCATCATACTTTGGTATTCATAAATAACCTGCAAGGTTCCCTGTGAGGCTTCTGCCTGATAAGGCGTATAAGAGGTGTAAAACTCACCGCGAGTGATGATATCAATCACCGCTGCCGGCGTATAGTGCTGATAGGCGCCAGCACCAATAAAATTGCTTTGTACGATATTCTTTGCACATTTATCATTAAATGAACGAACAAGCTGACACTCATTTAAGCCATCAGCTAAGTTTAAGCGACTTTTTTGGCGAATACTCTCTGGAATTTCATCAAACAAATCTTCAATGCTATTGGCACCAATTTCTCTCAGCATGCTTGCTATATCTTCTTTTGTATGTGGGACAAAAGCCATAAACCCCCCTTAACATATATTTTAATCTAGATTTTTGTTGCTACGGTCACAACCATAACGCCATTACAACTCCATAAAAAAGAAGCCTCTATAACGCTGTTTTTCTTATGGAGTGACAAGCGCGAAAGTCTCCTCCAGCAAAATAACATCCATGAGGCTACTCACAAAATTGCACTAAGAGACAACGTCCTTTTCATACTCCTCATGTGACATAAGCTCTTGAAGATCTGTGTCACACTCCTCATCATCAAGGCGAATTTTATACAACCAGCCATCATCGTAAGGTGACTCATTCACCAAATTTGGCGTATCTTCCAAAACACCGTTCACCTCAATAATGGTGCCAGAGATAGGTGTGTAGACATCCGATGCTGATTTAACAGATTCAACTACACAAACATCATCTCCTGCTTTGACTTCATCGCCAATTTCAGGCAGCTCAACAAAGACAAGCTCACCCAATTGCTCTTGAGCATGATCACTAATACCGCAAACGGCTACATCATCTTCAACCAAAACCCACTCATGTGATGAGGCATATAAGCGACCTTCTCGTATTTCTGACATTTTTATCTCCTTTCAATAACTTTGTATTCAATTAAACCGTTGGAACAATACTTTCACATTCTTTATATACTTTTTTGCCTTTACGGACAAATGGAAATTTCACAATTGTTGCAGGTACTTTTTTGTTACGAATGCCAACTTGAATCACCGTGTTTCCTTTATCAATACGCGCCAATGCAATACTTTGAGATAAGGTTGGCGAGAAAGAACCACTGGTAATGACACCGATATCTTCATCCTGATCATTAAAAATACGCTGGCCGTGGCGAAGAACGCCTTTACCATCAAGCACAAGACCAATGAGCTCTTGAGAGATAGAAGGTTTCTTTGCCATAAGTGCCGATTTACCAACAAAGTCCCTATCTTCTGTCAGTGACACTGTCCAACTAAGTGCTGATTCAATTGGCGTTGTTAGCTCGGTCATGTCTTGACCATAAAGATTCATTCCAGCCTCCAAGCGAAGTGTATCTCTTGCGCCCAAACCACAAGGTGTGACACCCAAATCTTGTAGCTGCTGCCAAAAGGCACTTGCTTCAGCCGCTGGCAGAGAAATCTCATAACCATCTTCACCAGTGTAGCCTGTTCTTGCAATCATCCACTCATTCGCTTTAACCATGGAGAATGGCTTTAGCATTTTTGCTGCCTCAGCAAGGTTGCCTGTTAATGCTTGGTGCACTTTTTCTCTGGCATTAGGCCCTTGTATTGCAATGATCGAAAGCTCATCTCTAGCGATAATTTCCACATTAAAACGCTGAGCGTGCTCTTTGATCCAGATTACATCACTCTCTCTATTGCCTGCATTAATCACAAGGCGAATAAAATCATCTGTAAAATAATACGCAATCAAATCATCAATAATACCCGCATCTTGATTTAACATGCACGAATAAATTGCCTTCCCGGGGTTTATTTTCGCAATGTCATTTGCTAAGAGATAGCGCATAAAATCAAACGCCTGAGCACCTTTGATGTCCACTGTCAGCATGTGACTAACATCAAATACACCAGCATCTGTTCTCACAGCATGGTGCTCATCCATCAGTGATTTATACTGAATTGGCATATCCCAACCTGCAAAATCAACTAGCTTCGCACCTTCTTGTAAATGATTTTCATATAATGGCGTTTTCAATCCCATCAAGACACTCCCGAACCCAAATTTATTACAATGGCGACATTATAACGAAAAGAATCTACAGTTAAAATCAAAAAACAGCAGTTTGTCTCGAGAGTGCGTTTTGATCATCTTTTAATGTCGAGAACTTAGTGAGTCAGTAGCGCTAATTGTGCCAAAATAGCGAGCACCAGCAAAAAGTAATTTTGGTACTCGATAGGCTAAAGAGCTTTCTAAACGCGTATATCTGTCAAACCTTTCTGCAAGCAACCCATAGTCTCTCATTTTGTTGAGAAAAAGCACATCATTTGTTCTCGCCTGCCTGTTCAAAAGGGCTAAGTAGGTCTCGTTAGTGTGTCCTTGATCAGAAGAAAAAAAGTAACTAGAAATAAAGCTATTAGTCATACTCCACATCGGAGCGGAACGACTCATGCTATATTCTATTGCCCTTAAATGTATTGAGAATACCACGTCAGGGTTGTTAAATGTCTCTTTAAGCTGACTTTCTCCCTCAAGAGAAAAATATTTATCCCGCATATATCTAAATGTTGTTTTTGGCGCATCATCACCGTTAAATGGAGTGCTAGGGCCTAATACCCCAAGATACGGTGTTATAATAGACATAGCTGTATGGAAATAGGTAGCTGCCGTAAATATCGCCGTCGCATAAGAAAAAACCATATCGGAAAACCTAAGGTGAGCGCCCATAAAGTTAAATGGATTTAAATTTTTAAGAAATAGCCTACTATGTGACACTAAAGTTTTGGCGCCTAAAATATTATCTGTTGCCCTAAAGTGCCACTTGGCATTAACCGAAACCGCCCCCCATGTTGTTGAATTGGTCAAAAAATTCACTCCTGCAGCAGCCACAGCACTTATTCCTCGAGCAATACGTCTAAGTGTTTTAGCTTTATGACCACTTGGATCAATATTATCAACGGGATCCGCAGAAAAAGGCGAATAACGATTGAAAAGTTTATAGCTATCCTGTGAAATAAATTGTCTACTTTGGACATCCAAATTTCTCGCTCTGAGATATAACGTTTGACTCTCACTATCCCTATTCTGATTATCATAACTAAATGGATCTTTTAGCAGGGTTAAACTACCTTCATAACCTTGATCTGCTGCAAATACATTTGATAATAATATGCTAAATAAGCATAAAGCAAGAGCGCACCATAACTTCTTATTTCCCATTTAGTCAATACCCCATAATACTAAGATCGCTGGCAACCCAAAATATTTAAGCCAGCTGTGCAATCATACATAAATTGAGGAATATAAGAGGGAAATAAAATGCAAAACACAGGTTCATCAAATCAGTATTCACAAGGAAAATATGCCTATAGTGCAGTAACATTATTTTAAGTTGATAAATCAATGAATTACTACACATCCTTTGATATACTAACCAAATCGTAATTTGAGCCTTAGTTTTATGAATAATAACCTAAACCGCTCAGTGATCTCGCAAATACAGATTTCTCATACAAACAGGCCGCTTGCTGTTTTTTTACTTGGGGCGGATGGCTCGGGTAAAAGCTCACTTCGAGAGTATCTGAATTTATCATCAATTCAAACTAATATTGACCTAGATGCACTTAATCGCATTGCAAAAAACGCCCACAACGAAAACTATCTTTTATTTGCCTCCAAACAGGCACTGACGATGTTCAAGCATGCAACTCAAAATCATCTAAATCTCTGCATGGAAAGCACGCTGGCAGGAAAATCTGCTATGAAGCGCCTCTCTCAAGCAAAAGAAAAAGGCTATCGTGTGCTTGTTTACTTTGTAGGCCTTTCAAATGTTGAGCTGAATATCAAACGGGTGGCAGAGCGAGTACAAAAAGGTGGGCATAATATAGATAGGAAGCTGATTATCAAACGCTACAGTGAGTCAATAGAGAACCTTATTTTATCTCAACAATATATTGATGAGCTACATGTTATTGATAACTCCAAAGATTATTACAAAGTTCAGTTTTCCAAATATGACAATCAATTTATTCAATATGATAGATTAGAGAACTGGGCGAAGAAGCTCTTTGAGATCATCAAGCGCTGAAAATTCCGCTAAAAAACCGCTTTAAAGCAGTGTATACTAGAAATATTGACGGAGTATAAAAGCTGCTATGTTTCTATTTTATAAGTTAAATAAAGCCACGCACCATTATTTAAATAAAGCACAACGAAAGCTTATTGCCGATGCTTTTTTGTTTGGTGCAGATGCGCATGAGACACAGGTAAGAAGCTCAGGAGAGCCTTATTTTACTCACCCTGTTGCTGTTGCTTGCGTGCTCGCTGGGATGCGCCTTGATATTGAAACAATTATTGCCGCGCTTTTGCATGATGTCATTGAAGATACAAGCTTTACCTCTGAAGATATCTCAAAGCGATATGGCAGCAAAACGGCAGAGCTGGTTGAAGGGGTCACGAAGCTTACCAAAATAGAGTTTAATACCAAAGCTGAACAACAGGCTGAAAATTTCAGAAAGATGATTTTGGCGATGGTGCAGGACATCCGCGTTATCATTATCAAGCTTGCTGATCGCTTGCACAATATGACAACCTTGGCACCACTTCGACCCGATAAAAGAAGACGCATTGCCAATGAAACCTTGGAGATATATGCCCCTATTGCCCATCGCCTTGGGATGCATCATTTTAAAAACAGTTTTGAAGAGCTTGCCTTTGAAGGCATTCACCCTTATCGCTATCAGACGCTTAAAACCAAAGTCACTCACGCAAGAGCACACAGAAAGCGCCTATTTCATAAAATTCTTGAAAAGCTACAACATCATCTAAAAGAAGATGTCAACGATTCAAATTATATTACTGGCAGAAAAAAGCGCCTCTATAGCATTTATCGAAAAATGCGTGATCGAGATATGTCATTCTCTGAGATTATGGATATCTATGCCTATAAGGTCATCGCAAAATCAAGACGTGATTGCTACGTTATTCTGGGCGCTATTCATGAGCTCTTTCGCCCAATCCCCGGGAGATTCAAAGATTATATTGCTACACCCAAAGCTAACGGCTACCAGTCGCTCCATACAACTGTTTTTGGCCCTTATGGTGTCCCGGTTGAAGTGCAGATTAAAACACAAATGATGGATGATACCGCTGAAAGAGGGGTTGCCGCACACTGGCTTTATAAATCACAACCGTTAAGTCATAACAGTGCGCAAAAATGGTTGGAGAAACTCTCTGATCTACAACAGCATGTGACTAAATCTGTTGATTTTATTGAAAGTGTGAAGCTTGATTTATTCCCAGATGAAGTGTATGTATTTACGCCAAATGGCGAGATTATTGAGCTGCCTAAAAGCGCAACTTGTGTTGATTTTGCTTATCATATCCACACAGATATTGGCAATAACTGTATTGCTGCTAAGGTCAATCGACGCATTTCACCATTGAGTTATGTGCTAAAACATGGTGATACGATTGAAATTATCACATCCCCAGCAGCACACCCGAATCCCGCTTGGCTTGATTTTGTCAAAACCGCAAGGGCAAAACATGCGATCAAACATGCACTTAAACGCCAAGCAGAAGATGAGCTTCTTCTGATGGGCAAACAAATTCTTGATCAAGTTCTCTCTAAAAAGAGCATTCTGATTAGTGAGATTAAACAGGATATTTTACAAGAAGCGCTTGCCAAGTTTAACTTTCCGGGACTTAACGAGCTGTATGCCAGCATTGGGAACGCAAGCTTCTCAGCAAATGACTTTATGTTTTTTATCGAAGAGAAAGTTTCAAAATCAAATGTCCAAAAAGCCGCTGAAGGCATGGTGCAACATATTATTGCCAGTGAACATCTTAAACAAATTGCCAATTGCTGCACCCCTATTCCAGATGATCCCATTAGTGCAGTTCTTGTGCCTGAGAAAGGCGTTGAAATCCACCGTACACAGTGTGATGTTTTGGCAGAGGAGCTCCATAAAGGTTATGCTACCGTTGATGTCAGCTGGGGAGAGTGCGCAAACCTTAGCTTCCCTGTCAGGTTGTATATTACCGTTGAAAACATTAAAGGCGCGATTGCTCAAGTCAGTAGTACCTTAACTCGAAAAGAGGTCAATATCATTGGGTTTAATGTAACAGAATCTGATCAGCAATATGCAATTAATGAAGTGCTTTTGGAAGTTAACAACCGCATTCAACTTGCGCATATTATTCGCGCTTTAAAGCGTCTTAAGATCTGTATTAAGGTTGAGAGAAGATAGATTGATGATGGCAAAAAGGTATGTAACCATTTAAACCTCAAATTTCTCTGGCGCTTCATTTGGCTGACCTATCTCATCTGCGCCTATCTCTGACACTGCCACTTCCTCTTCAGCATCTTGCGCTTCGCTATACAGCTGAAAATTACTATATCTAGCATAATAGGTACCTGTAAATCTCCCCTCTGAACGAACAATGGTCAGGTCTAGTGTCCCGACTAGATTGCCGTTAGCCGCATCCTTAACTCCCATCCCTTTATACATTGCCGTTACTCTAGCACCATCTACTGAATAGCTATTTGTCCTTGGGACGTTTGTTTTTTGCACATCTTCTCGAAATTGATTTGTAAGCACAAAGTCATCATTTATCTCATGAAATTTATTTATCCCATCAGTTGATAGGCCTTGATGAACCCAGTCTGGGATATTTCCTGCTTTTCTTTGCTGAGAAAATTCGTCTGCACTTAAGGCTTGGCCATTTAGTCTATACTTTGTGCCGCGGGCGGCATCATCCTCTATGCTAGAGCTATCAGAGTCAAATTCCCTACCTACTGATAAAGGTACCTCCCCTTCGAAGTTTTTAGCTATTGCGCTTTCTTGACCTAATATACTAGAGCGAGAGGAAACCCCCATACCAATTAACCCTCCTAATGCTACTTGGATATCGAAATTAACAAAGTTTCTTGCCCAATGTGTGCCTAGTGAGCGAAAATTATGGCTTAAACCTGCCTGTGTTAGTATACCTGCAAGACTAGAAAATCCTCCTGAAAGACCACCAATTACAGCACCAACTGCTTTTGCATTACTGTATCTTGTATAATAACCAGCTACACCAGTTATCGCCTCACCAACGATTAAAGAAACGATGTTGACAGCTATGGCAGACCTATTCGACTTCTTATGCCAATAATGTTGCGTAAAGAAACTGACAGCAGCATGACCACTTGGATCAACATCACCAACAGGGTTGGCACTAAAAGACAAATAACGATTAAAAAAATCATAACTATCCTGTGAAATAAACTTGCCACTTTTTGCATCATAATTTCTTGCTCTTAAATAAACCGTACCATCCTCACCATCTTGATACTCATTATCATAGCCATAAGGGTCACCCGCTAAAGTTAATGTTTGAACATTATTTACATATGCAGGCAATGAAAATACAAACTGTAGTGATAGCAACATGCCTAAAAGCATGAAAAGAATAACCCGACTGAAACCCATAATGACACCCCATATACCCAAAACTAGGCTTATCTCCAAAAAGAATTGCTATACACCTTGTCATTTTACAGTGATTACAAACATGCTTAGCAATATGAAAGGGAAACGTTTGTTTTATTTTTTTGTAGTTAATACCAGATAGCTTGATTGCCAGCAAACGGATGATTCATAAAACAAAGACAACAACAAACTGCTCGACCATTAACAACTGGCCTATAATATTTAGAGCGCGCTGCATATGATAATACATTGCCACTTTTGTCAAAGTTAACTTCAACTTCTAAATCAGTCTGCGCTACCAAGTTGTTACCATCCGTCACGTTTATATTACGAGCAACTGCAATCAGTCTATTCTCTAATTGTTTGATATCATAGGTTGTGTGATCTTCTATATTTTGAGGCATCCTTAGTTGATAGCTACTAGGATAGTTATTTATTGCTGGTTCAAAAATTTGTTGATTTGCATATTCTGTATGAGAGTTAAAAAGTTCCCCCATAGAATAACTACGTTGACCCCTTCTATAATTCTCATCAGAAACTTGAGACCTTTTTTCTGCAATAACTGCTTCATCTCCGTTTGGCTTTAGCTCAACATCACTTACGGTATACTCTGAAACGTTAAAGCGATGGTTCATAAGCTCACCCATTGCCGCACCTAAAATTGTTTGTGCAAGAAAATTAACCGAATTTCGAGCAGCCTCCTTCCCAAGCACATGCCATACGCGAGATGGGTGTCTAAGTCCCGCCTGTGTAAATATCCCAGAGAGACTAGAAAGCCCCCCGGAAAGCGCACCCATACTAGCACCCCATTTTATTGCAATACTCTTCTCATAGTATCTACCCGTATATCCAATAACTCCACTTATTCCTTCACCAACAATCAAAGGAACAATGTTGGCAACTATCGATGCCCAATTTGATTTTTTATGCCAGTAATGTTGTGTAAAGAAACTGACAGCAGCATGACCACTTGGATCAACATCACCAACAGGATTGGCACTAAAGGACAAATAGCGATTAAAAAAACCATAACTGTCCTGTGAAATAAACTCGCCACTTTTTGCATCATAGTTTCTTGCTCTTAAATAAACCGTACCATCCTCATCATCTTGATACTCATTATCATAGCCATAAGGGTCGCCCGCTAAGGTTAATGTTTGAATAGTGTTGGTATCAATGGGCTGTGAAAACACAAACTGTAGTGATAGCAACATGCCTAAAAGCATAAAAATAATTATTTTAAGACATCTCATCATCTTCAAGAAAGTAAATTAAATCAACATTGAGGATGGGATTCTAATCAAGTTAAGTTATCATTAGGCTATTAAAATAAAAAACGCTTGTTCTTGTTCTAGTATCACTCCAATCAGTTTAGTCTAAGCACAAACTCCGCAATTCTTTGTCCAAAGAGCTCAGCTGTACGCTTATCTCCAGATGGTGGCGTGACCTCAGGTATATCATTTTCAGATTGTGTCATCAATCCAAGTGAGCCGCCCATACGATTAAGCGCCTCCAAATGACCACTTGTATGCTCGCCTTGATTGGAGGTATTGTCAACTCCAAGGGATAACCATAGCATTCCTTGTTGACAGGCAAAGGTACAAAGCTGCATTAACACATTGAATTTATCTCCACTTAATGCACCTGAATTGGTAAAACCCGCAGCAAGTTTATTTTTCCAGCCTTGTTTTAACCAGATTTTCGAGGCATCATCCATAAACTTTTTAAACTGATACGGCACTGATCCCATATAGGTTGGCGCACCGAAAATAATCGCCTCATAATCATTCAGTGCATCAACATCGTGGATTTCATCCACACTTAATAAACTCGCATACACATTTGGCAGTTGCTCGATGCCAATTTTAATATGCTCTGCTATTTTTTTGGTATGCCCATAACCACTGAAATAGACAATCGCAACATTTTTCATAATCTAGATGAGAATTATTCTTAACTCTCTACAGTGTATCATGACTATGATGATCGTACATCATTTTGCTTTATTCTATTGCAAATAACTCTAGCGAGCATTTATCACACTCTCTTTTTGATCTGAGAAAAATAGCGTCATGCCCACTAATAATAAAGCTAATGAAATCAAGCCTACCAAAAAAGCACTGTAATTTGATGAAACACTTCTAACTACACAAACCGTTACAGCACTTCCGATCCCCACTGCTGCCTCTTTCACTAAGAGTAAATCATCCTCTCTAGCCAATTTATCTAAATACGTAATTGCACACTCAATAATCGACAGAAAAAAAGTCCAAATAAATGCACCCAAAAAGGAATTGAGGTCGAAAAAGTAGGACAACATTATTATCAGCATGCCAATAGCAAGAGGTACAAATACTTTGATTGTCTCAAGCCTAGAAACCACCCTTATAATTGGAACTTGCAGTATAATGATCACCAAACAATTTAAGCTCAACATCAAACCATACCAAGCAGGGAGCTTCCCGTTTAATGCCTGAAGCATAAACTGAGGCAATATTGACACGATAGCGATTAGCTTCACACCTGACACAAAACCAACAATACACCAAGCTATTGCGCGTTTTGATACTATTCCCACATAAGAGAAATGGCTTTTCTTTATGCTTAAATCTTTAAATTTGTTTGCTTTATAAAATAGTAAAAAAGACATTGAAGATGTCACAATTAAAACCATGCATGCAAGCAGCATAATCAACCTATTTTGCGTTATAAAAATAAGCAGACCAGATAGTAAACTTCCTACATTAAGTGCTATTTTATTTCCAGATACGCCTTTTTTTGTCGATGCCACATAATACTTTATCATATACCCACTAACCGCTAACCCAAGGGAAATCAATACTGTTCCAATTAAATCTATATGCATAATCCAAAGGAACAAACCAACTTCAGCCAAAACAAACGCAAAAAAAGTCAGTCTATTTCTAAAAATGGCAAACAAGATTGGGGTGACAATTATAAAGAGCCTATATCCTAGCACAAAAATAGTGTTATCAATGCCATTCAACCATAGGTTTGCTTCGGCCAATATTAAGAATAAGCAAAGTGCAGATACGGCTCTAGAAATAAAAATGTTCATGTTATTCAATCACAATAGCAATTGAAACCTTTTTTTCAATGCAGCTTAATAGCATATGTAAGTCTGATACTGTCTTGGATTTACAGACAATATACCCGATAAAATCACTATTATCTTTCGGCTCATTAACAACCATATCACCTACTTTTTTTGTAATTTCAATATCAATAATATGACTATTTGATAAATTCAGTTGTTCAATGTAATGATGATCTATACATTTTATATGACCATTTTTTTCCCCAATAAGCATCCTAACAGAAGTATAGAACTCTCTTTTTAACATTCCCTTTTCATGCTCTATATTTTTCCCATACGCCCAATCTAACCACTGATTCCAGTAATTTAACCTGCCAAATGACTCATTAGCAAAATCCCAAAGTTTCATTCCAGCAGGGCGTCTATTGGGCTCGACACAAAAAACCTCGCCTGTAGATTCTCTGAGGAAAAACTCATGATGAATTGCACCACCATTGCTGCCTGTAGTTGCCGCGACATATCTCCCCGCTTCAATCAGCTTATTGTAAACATCAGCATCTATAGGCGCTGGAATTGTATGCTGTATCTCTACACGATATTTTCCTTTAGATGTTTTTTTCTCCGTGACCACATATACTCCATTAACCCCATCAACACTATATTCATCACAATCCTCTATACACTGCTCTGCGATAATACCTTCGGAAAAATAATGAGAGAAAAAGTCTTGATTCTCAAGAAATTGCTCAAAGTTTTCAACTTTCATACACCCTCTGCTATTCCCTTCACATGCAGGCTTTAAAAAAATTGGAAATTCAGCATTTTGAAGCACCTCTAACGCATCACCATAAGAATACAATGACTTAAAAAAAGGCTTCCTATACCATAAGGGAGCAGCTTTTTCTTGCTCTAACTTTCTAAATGCAATCTTATTTACACAGGCAAACGAAGAAGTCACCCCATCGCCTTTTAACCCTATATGTTTAGCATAGTAAGCTCCCAAAGGAACACCTTTATCTGAAAAGGGCAAACAGGCAACTGGGTTTAATTTATTTTTGTATACATATTCATCAATAACCACTAGCGCATCTTTAATTTTTTCCTCCAGATGTTTTTCCAACACCACCTGAAGCGTATAATCTGTTATTAATCTATCTTGATCATTAATATCATCTTTACATAACAAAATAACGGCTTTAAATCTCTCCCAGCACAGTAATTTTATCTTTTCTATATCATAAATTCTCGTATTATTATATCCAAATACAATAACCACATCTTGAAGCTTCATATATACTCTCAACTTTTTAGTGAAACTTGGCTATATCATCAAACGCTAGACTCTTTCGATTACCCTTGCTTCTATAAAGTAAGCGTGAGGGCAACTCACCAAAATGATTTTGCTTACTCTCCCACCCTTTTACTGTCTGAGGTAATGCTGCTCTTGAGTGAAGAACCTTGTGATTTGCTACAATAAAGAAGGTTCCCGTCTTAGCAACAGATTCAACATAAGAGCATGACGCTAAATTTGCTCTTAACTTCTGAAGCAAGGATTCTCCCTTGCTATCCATAGCCACCATCCTCTGGCCATTGTTTTTATCTATTCTAAAATCAAGGTTGAAGGTTATACCATATAAGGGGTTAAATTGAACTATATTGCACTCCCTACACATCACCCGTCCGCTGACATTTTTGCCTGAAATAAACTTTGCCTTTGTATTCATTAACTGCCACAACTCCTTATCACTAAAACCGTCCACGATATCCTTTGGTAAATAGCATCTAGTTGGAGTCTTCGTTGTATCTCTACAAACAGTCAGAGCAAGGTAATCAGTACTTATGGCCTCATAAATATCATCTTGATGTGGACTTATTTTCCCCCATCCCTTCCCCCACTCATCATAGTCCATTCCTGAAGAGTTTAAATATAAGACTTTATGCTCTTCATAGGGGTATTGAATATCATTTACATAAAACAAATCTGACATCGCCTCATGGATTACAAATGCAAGTTTAGCTGAGTCTATTGTGAAAATATTACTAAAACATACGGCTGCAAGATAACGCCCCTTCACCCCCAATGCATTAAGTAAACTTTTATGTGCCTTATACATACGGTTCAAGAGAAATTGTGATACCTCAATCTTGAGTTGATATAAATTTTTTTCATCTTGACGACTCTCCCACCAAGCATACAAATCCTTATTTAAATAGCTCAAATCTGCGCTAATGACTCTTTCTCTTGCGATCTCTCTTTTAAAGAAATCCACAGCATCAAAAGTTGTTCCTCTAAAAAACGCTCCTAATTGACTATGGTTACACGACAACATAATTAAACCCCATGAACATTATTTAAACCCCATAAAAAACATGTGCTACCGGATATACAGATAGCGAAGCTACATATTTTACCTGCTAGAATATCGTTTTATGTTATTGCTTGGAGTTATTAAAATGAAACATGGGTTTTGTTTTATATCACCCTTTTATGAACGTGCATTTATTCAACTTACTATGCATAACACCCATAAAGTTTGAATTTATGATCATGATCATGATATTCTGCATCCGAACAAGTCCCATCATCCATGTCATAAGCTTCAAGCACATAACACTGGTGATTGGCGGTATAAAGCTCAAGCTTATCATTGCCATCAGCATTTTCTGCCCCTTCAGAGCCTACCCACCACGCATCTCGCTTACATGATCCTGACGAGCTGTACATTCCAAAAGCCGTATTGCTATCATAATGAAAACTTAACGATTCCTCAGCAAACATGACCTTATTAACGACAGGGCTGCCGTTAATGATTAGATCTCCATAGAAGTAATAATATAACTCCCCCGGTTTGGTATAATCATTATTATCAGAGAAGGTGTTAATCGCCGCAATATCGCCTGAGTTAAACTTATCTGCCACTGAGTCACTTTCATGATGACCAGCATTAAACACCATCTGTAGCTGATTATCATCACTGCCATTATCTTTCAGCGTATAACGTGATAACAAATCAGCATGTGGTTGACCAGAGGACACAACGGTATTACCCAAATCCATTTTAAATTCAACTGAGTAAATCGCATCTCCTAGATCAATATCAATCTCAGCCATATGCGGCGTTGTATCATTACTTGGGCATTTATCTGACACCATAAAAGTATAATCATCTTCATTCCCATTGCTAATGCAATATTGATGCCCATCGGCTGTTTTGACCCACATAAAATCACCACTATCCTGCCAAGCATTTTTAGAGCCAAACCACCAATTATTCCCACTATCATTACTCCCCTGTGCTAAATAAACATCCTCCGTTACAGGGCTGCCATTGATCGTAAGTGGTCCATAGATGTAGAAATTCAATGACCCTGGATAGTCAGCCGATGTGTTTCTGCCATAGCTTGAATGATCTCCTACTGCACCACGGTAGTCATCTGCGACTTTATCTGTCTTGTGTCTGCCCGCCGAGAAAGTAATCTTCAAATACCCATCGCTGGTATATTCATCTTCCTTCAAACTGCTTGAGTACGGCTGACCATCACTGACCTCAAAGCCTTCCATTTGATAGGATACACTACTCACACCACCTCCAGGATATATCCTAACGGTATTATCCTTAAGCTCCGTGCCACTATCGCCGCCGCCATCTTGACAACTACCAATTGTAACTTCATTTTTCTCACTGCCGTAACCCTGTATGCAATACTCTTTTCCATCCTCTGTATGAACGCTTAAAATCCCGTTTTGCATCACTGAGTTTGGAACGCCAACCCACCAGTTAAAAGCACTATCACCTTGTGCCAAATAAATAGCCTCACTTACTTTGCTACCATTGATTTCAAGTGTTCCCTCTAAGTAAAAATATAATTTATCAGGGCTTGATGCACTCGTGGTTAGTCCAAACATAGCCCCCACACCAACATCATTTACAAAGTTAGTTGCGTTTTGCGTACTTAAATTCCATATTTCCGCCAAAGAAAAGCTAAATACGCCATCTTGGAAAGCATTATTACTCAACATTTCAGGGTAAAATCCCTGATCAGTATAGGCAGTGTCTTGATAGGCTGGTAACAGCGTGAAATTAATGTTATTTACCGTGTCTTTTGCTTTGAATTTAAAGACCTTCATCAGTGAGGAAAGCCCATTATCTGTTGCAGCTAAAGCAATTTCATTATTCGCATAAACATCATTGATCATTCTTGATGGCAATGCACTTTCCTCTGAGGCATAATCTTGATAATTTAAATTCCCTAAAACCGCACCTGTACCAATATAGAGCCCATCATCAGTCACTGCCCAATTTTCACCAAAGGGATCTTCAATGCTCTTTTTAACAATTTCAGTGTCTGCACCTGTCATGTTCATGGGGCCCGCAGAGTGAAAATCAAGCGAGCGAACATTCGTGCCTTTATCCGTTGCCACAATAGCCACATTGTCTTTAGCATCACAAACAACAGAGTTTAAATGCGGTCTTCCACCAGATGAATCATAAATGCCATCATAGCTCCATGTTTGACCATCATCTACGCTAACATATAAAAAATTCGTCCACCAATCTACAAAGCACAAATTATTACTACTTACCGAGAGTGAGTCTTCTTTAACCGTATCTACAGGGAAATTGAGATCTTTCCAACTTTTGCCACCATCTTGTGACTCTGAAATATACCCTGTTGGAAGAAATGAACTAGAAGCATTATCAAGAGCAGCCATAAGATAGAGTTTCCCATTGTCATACTCTACATTTTTATATAATCCACTATATTCATCACTTAAAACTGTCCAGCTTTGTCCTTGATCATGCGAGACATCTGCATAACGAATCCCATCTGCATCTTGATCAATTACATAAACATCACTACCATTAGTGGCAATATCCAAAATTTTATTTCCTTGCAACCCATCTGCTGTCGTTTTTAGGGTCCAATTCTTCATCCCACCACTACTAACAAAAAGTCCTTGATCTGTTCCGGCATAAATGCTGTGTGTTATATTATCCTCGGCAATATGGGTTATATTATATCCTGACAAATTATCAGAGTAGGCATATAAAAGATTACCCCCTGCACAAGAAACTGTAGCCAAAATAAGCCTTGGCAAAGCTTTGATTATCTTTTTCATAATATGATTAAACACCTGAATTATCAGTTAACGTGAGTGAAAATTTATCGTTATAGCTGCCTGTTGCGATTGGTTGATAGACAATCGAAAACTGCAAGCGACTGGCATCAAAAGAAATAGCTTTGGTACTATCTGTTTGATATCCTTCGGCCTCACAGCTGTCAAATTTCCCCATATTATCATAGTGATAACTTGCGCTGCCATCTTCGTTGACACTCGCATAAGGTGAACCAACGTTATAAAGCGGCGTGGTGTTATAAAAAACATCCGACATCGGTGTCATACCAATTTCAATGACGGCAATCGGTGAATCATAACGCTCAACTTGCGGCATATCGTCATAGTCTGTTGCTGGGGCAAAAAAGATCCAAGGGTCAGGGCCTCCAATATACCCTGTGCTATAGGCATAGGCATTGGCAGAGGTTTTATCCGTAATATCAACGGGCACACTTTGATAATTCGTATCCATACAACTTAAATGGACACTTGGATAAACATAACAGACCGCCCAACTAACATTATACGTATTGGCATAATCAACAAAATCCGCATAGATCGTTTCTGCATCGATATTATAATGATGCGCCGGCGAGCTATCTGCAATCAAGCGGCCTCTATCTATATCATTATTACCAATATTGACATAATCCATATTGTCATACATATTCCCCACATCCCCTTGACGAATGGGTTCACCATAGCACCTTAATGATAAATCCTGTGTTTGATTGTAAATATTGACTTCAACATGTGTTTCTTGATCGATTCCAGCATAAGCATTTTCTAGTAAAAAAGTAGCCAATAACATGCTTGATAAGGTATTAATAAACTTCATTTTTCGTCCCTTAATAATTAATAGTATAGGTTTTAATGATGGCTGTTTGATTCTGGTCTTCATCTACACCAGGCGCCCCGCCAAGAGAGGGCTCTTTAAGGTTACTTAGCATGCTTTTAGCGCCGTGTTTTGAACCTTTAGTCTTTCTAGTCTTAGCTAATGTCGATGAGTAGCTTTGACTGACAATAATCTTTGGATCATAAGATTCAGGAACAACACTTGCCGATTCACTTGCCGGATCGATCTTAAAGCGAATTTTAAAGCTGCCAATTAATCCTTGGCCATAAGGCGCTCTTGCTTTGGCATCATCCAATGAGTCATACACCAAACAAGCAACACCCATCGACTCAGGCTGATCATATTTATCCGTATGATCAGAGGCGAAATCTTGCAAAAATTTAAATGCATGGCTAAAGGTACCATTTTGCATAATATATTGATGTGTAAACCACTGATTTCCCCAAGCAGTATAACCATTGTCATACCAACCAGATTTAGGCTCCAGCTGAGAAAAACTAACATAGTTTAAATTTTGCGAGCTAAACACATCGGTACTAAATGGATTTAAATGATCTGTCCCATCAAGATCTTTATTATATTGATTCGGCGTAATAATATATGCCGCTCCTACACCAACACGAATCAAGTTTCGCATCGTATCATTGGCATCATAACTGTAATAATCAAGTGATACCGGATCATAGATATAATCTTTTGATGTTGAAGCGTTATAGCTTGTATCTGTCACCCAGCCATCGACTGTAAACATCGCCATATTCTTACCATTACTATTCGCATAATAGGCAAAATAAGGTGACATGGCTCCACTTCCCATCGGATCATCATGATCATAATGCTCCCCTACTGGACTTTTCATATAAGGCAGTAGAAACTTTTCCCCACTGACATTTTGCTCATTATAGCTCCCTGTATAGCTTGGCATACCACCAATGCCGCATAAAAGCACACCAGATCCATTATTTAGCACATTAATCTGACCGAAGCTCACCTCTCGGTGTGGATCAGCATAAGCGCTTATCACACTTAAGCTCATGCTGATTACAATTAATAGTTCTTTTCCCATTACTAATTTCACCCCATTTTCATCTAATTTAACTTAATTTCAGCATTATCATTTCCAAATGAGTAATACGTTCCACTGCCTCATCTGATAACCTGATCAAAATAGTAACAATATTTTATATGATAATCAATGGATTTAAATATATTTTTTAATCATATGATTTAATTATTGGCCTTTTCAAGATATTTCACGCTCAAAGGATGGAGAAGATAAGGGAAATAGGTGTCTAGTAATTTCATCTACAAACGGTATACTGATTTAATAGCTGTTTAAGAAAAAATACATTGCACTATCTACCGCTATACTTGCTTGTTTTTGTGCTAATTAGCGCCTCTGTGCGCAAAATAGGACGCTTTTCCTTACCACTTTGGTTTGTTATGTCTATCTGTGCTCTGGTTGTGATTGCAAGTGGAAACATCTCGATTCAATCGGCATTTCACGCCATTGATTTTGCGACTATTTTTTACTTGATCGCTGTATTTTTTATTGGTAGCGCCTTGCAAGATAGTAAAATATTAGATCTTGCGCTATTAAAGCACCTATCCAAGCAGCCCTCTCAGCAAAAACTTTTATTTCTTGTTTGTTTTAGTAGTGGCTTGCTCTCCGCGCTCCTTTTAAACGATACTATTGCTGTTATCGGCATTGGCATTCTATTACCACTTATTCAGCGCTTTAATCTTAATGCCAAACCCTATTTATACACGCTTGCCTTTAGTAGCACCATCGGCAGCCTTTTTAGCCCCATTGGTAATCCGCAAAACCTTCTTATTGCCAACACATTAAGCACACCATTTAATAGCTTTTTCAGTTATTTATTTCTCCCAAGCCTTATCACATTGTATCTATGCCATAGGTTAGTGGGATTTGTTTATCGAAAAGCCTTAGCTGCACCGATTATAATGCCAGCAAGCGAAGTCCTCCCCCTCAATATAGAGAAAAAGGCCCTATGGCCAATTATGCTGTCAATGGCAAGTTTTCTTGTGCTAATTATCATCAAAATACTGTTTACTATCACCGCCAGCGCTTTTATTTCATTGACAACAATTGCGCTTATTGCTTGCATTCCCATTTTATTTTTTTACCCAAAGCGCATAAACGTAATAAAGCATGTAGACTGGCACAGCATCCTCTTTTTCATTGCCATGTTTATCTTTATGCACGCTGTTTGGATGACAGAGGTCACGCAGTCTTTTTTACAAACGCATCAAAATTGGCTTGTTAACCCCTTTAGTTTAATTATCATTGGTTTTCTATTAAGCCAAGTGCTCTCTAATGTGCCTGCGGTGATGCTACTTTTACCATTATTAAGCCAACATACACATGCAACAGAGCTCTTAATGGCGCTCGCTGTTGGCAGCACACTCTCTGGCAATATTAGTATGCTTGGCGCTGCAAGTAATGTTATCATTTTTCAATATGCAGAAAAGGCAAAAGTATTTGCCTTTCGGTTTTTGTCGTTTTTTACTATCGGATTCACCCTAAGCTTATGCTTTTTTGCTATTTACTACTTCAGCATATAATCTGGTTTAAATGACCTGATCAACAGTTTGAAATATTTGATACCCTATTTTTTGAATATTGCTAACTTAGTGAGCTTAAGGATAGGCTATTGGCTTAAGCTCTTCCCGTCTTTTTTGCGTCATAATGTCTATAGAGGTGTAATCTCAGTGCCTGTATCCACCTCAGTCTGTGGATCCGTATTAACTTGCATTGTATTATTACTGGAGGTAGACTCGGGTAGAGGTGATGCAAGCAATGGATCCGTTTCTGCTGAAGCTTCGGCTACACTTCCTTCTAAAGCTGGCTGACCTTGCTCTTGCACCACTTCAAATCCTCTATATTTAGCTTGTCTCGAAAGCGGCAAACGAAATCCTGTTAGCTGCTGTTCAGTTACACTTGCTTCAAAACCATGTGCAATCTTAGCGCTTTTAAACTTGTATACTCTGACCTTCATACCACTACCTTCCCCTACACGCTGGAAGGTTCTTGCATCAGAGTTGATATTTGTCTCAATAATAGCTGTTACGCCTTGTGTTTTTTGATCTTCACTCACAGCAACAGCTCTAACTCCTCCAGTAGAATTCTCGCTAACAGTGGTTCCCATAGTTGTACTTCTTTTCATTGCAGCCTCCACCTCATCATCAAAGGTTAGTCCAATCTTATAGCCATTTTTAATGCTGCTCATAATCCCTCCAACACCAATCGCAAGGGAGGCTGTGCCCATAATCTCAGCTGCTAAATCCCATTTTTTATTGTCATGCATTGCCCCAGCGGAGATATTCTGACCAATCATAGTACTTAACCCTGATGTAAAGCCAAGCACCTCACCAGCAATGAGTATTGATGAGCCTCCTGTTGGCACTGCCGCCATAATTGATATCCCAGAGAGTAGCATCCCAACACCTGCCATAACATTAGTGCCCTCTCTTGTGCCCATAGCGTGTGTGATTGTATCCAGTGCACTATGACCACTTGGATCATAGTTCATTACAGGATTGGCATTATCATAGTTATAGCGATTGATAAGATCTTTATTATCCTGTGCGATAAAACGACCTGAGGCTGGATCATAGTAACGTGCTCGCTGAAAATTAAGCCCAGATTCGCTGTCATAATATCCTGCCCCATAAATAAAAGGATTTCCGTCAAAGTGAAGCCCTTTTGTTTCTCCAGAACCCTCTGAAACATTGGCATTCGTATTATCAAGTCGCCCATAATCTTCAATATGATAGCTGCTTGCACTTACCACCCCCGATGAGACACTCAAACTTGCTGGCATGTTATATCTTAAGCCTAGCGGCTCGATGAGAATACTATCTAATGGGTTTGTCTTATTCTCCACAAAACGCAAACCAGCAAAGTAACTACTTGTTTGATCAACCGTATTATTCATCACATCACTTTCATTCAAGAGCTTCCCTCTTTGACCATAGTAAAAGTGAATCTCCTCACCACTATCAATCGCCATTTTAACTGACCTTGCCCCATTAGCATAATACGCATAGTGATAACTGCTATTTTGTAAAACATCCCTCATATCGCTCATTTGATTAATGACATTATACTGATAGGTATACTCCTTTTGATTATCCTTCATTACCAAAGTGGTATTGCCATTTGCATCATACTGATAAACATAACTTGAGATACTTTCAACTGTTTTAACACTCCCTATAGCTGATATATTCGATGCCAATGCTCTGTTTATTAATAACACGCTTAATATACATACAGCGCTATATTTTAATAGTGGTTTTTCTTTTAACACTTGAGCACTCCCCATTAACAACTGTTTAAGATTATGATCACGCATCTTAACTCCCATGATTATTTTGACTGACAGTCATAATAGTAATCAAAAAAAAACATTTGGTAAACAAATTATTTAATCATTTGTTTTAATTTTCCATTGTCCAGGCATCGTAGAGAAAAAAGCACCATACATCATAGCATTTGAAATATAGGCATTGGCTGATTGTTCATCTTTATCTATAAAACTATCGGTTAATACCGCATCATGTAAATAATTAACTGTAGCCCCCCATCCAGTACCAACAAGTGAGCGAAGATAAGGGTTTGCAAATACTTCTTGCTCTAATAGAAGATCCCAGTGAATACCAATTTGCAGTGACAATAAGAGTGATCCATAATTAATCTCTGGTTTTTGCTGATAAAGCGCACTGACTTCCTGCGCAACGACATTTGATGCCAACCCTTCTAACACCCAAGATGAAGTTCGCCTCTCTAACAAGCCAGTTGTTGCAAGGTCAGCCCCTTTTGTCTTTACGAGCCTTGAAGTCATTGCTTTTTCAAGGTCATAACTGGTGCCAACAGCCATCCATGCAATAGCTGAGCTTAGATTTACTACAAATCCCTCTGCATGATGCGAAAAACCAGCCGTATTAAGTGCTGCTTTTGTACTGCCTTCTTGCCAATAGCCCATGGCCATTAAAATACCTTCATTTTTACTCAAATTAAATATACTCGCGGCAATTTGCTTTTTTGTTAAAAATACAGCACTTTCAGCAATAGATTTACCAGCTATTATCTCTGGCGCAGCAAAAGAAGAAATAAGTCCATCAGTTGCAATCATTAAAGCAACACCCGCAAGAGCGATGCCAATTTTATCCGCTTTACTATGTGGCATAATCTTTTGAATGGCATTATGCCCACTTGGATCATAATTCATCACAGGGTTACTATTGGCATAGTTATAACGATTGACTAAATTTTGAGAATCTTGAGAAATAAAACGCGCATCTTTCGGATCATAATAGCGTGCTCTTTGAAAATTCAAACCAGACTCACTATCATAATATCCTTGACCATAGATAAATGGATTCTGATCAAAGTGAAATACATCAGCCATATTAGCGCTACTTTGAGCGTGCTGGTCTGAACAATTATCCTGGTTCTCATCACTTTGACGCCCATAGTTATCTAAATGAACGCTCTCTTTTGTGCTGACACCTGCTGATAAATCAACGCTTAGTGGATTATTCTTACGAATTGCCAGAGGTGTTTGCAACATGCTGTCATTCTCACTTGAAACCGCTTGAATAAAACGAGTGCCTGAGAAATAACTACTTTGCTGTTTTAGAATATGATCCTCAGTATAACTTTCATTTAAAAGCTTCCCCTGTTTGCCATAATAAAACCGTATCACTGTCGCTTCAGTCACATCTTCTTTTAACGCTCTTTGCCCATTGGCATAATAGCCATAGTGATATGTACCCTCAGATTGAGATTGAACGCGATCAAGCTGATTTAAATTATTATACTGGTATTCGGTTATTTGTATTTCATTTTTTGTGATGACTAGAAGGTTACCATTATCATCATAACAAAACTGATAGGCATCAATTGTCTTACCACCTGCCCATGCCACATAAATAAGAGAACAAATCAAGATCATCATCACAATGACTTTTCTGAAATTTTTCCCCATAACATACCTATACCAATTAACTTTAACTCAATCACTTCTATCGCTTATAGCTAGCCTTTATGCCACCAACATACATAAGCTAAAGCTCTATTTTGAGAGCACTTTCAGCACATTAAGCACCTTTTTCTATTCTTTCCATACTTACATCCCCAATATCAAGTAGGGTTACCAACGATGAGATCACCATCTGATATACCATCAACTGCACCAGGAATATTGAATGGCTTTGCTCTTCGTGGAATTTGTTGTGTGTGTGCTTCATATGCCTCAAGTAACTCACTTTCTACTTCCTCTTCACTTTGCACAGTCTCTCCCCTTATAGAAGATTGTAATTCATCACCACTGAGTTTCTTTTCTATTTCAAGAGGGTTAGTATTCCCGTCCTCCAAACCAAGCAACCAATATTTACCATAATCCTTTCTTCCTAAAAACTCCTCCCAATTCTTATCCAGCTTAGCCATGAACTCTTCATTAGCATCCTTAGAACTTTCCTTATTGCCAAGAACGCGCTCAAAGCGTGATGATTCGCTGTCTTCTAGCCCCTCCTTAAATTTGACTATTCTTTTTTTTCTCTTTTTTCCCAGAGTTTCAGCCACATTAGGACGAGAGATTCTCTCATCTTCCACCACTACCGCCCCTTTACTTATTTCCTTGTAGTGCATACGCAACTTTAGCGATTTTGCATAACGCAACATTGACACATCAAGCATACCGCCTATGGCACCTATCAATAAAAGATACTTGATCTCTTGATTATCCATGGTATTTTGATGAACAAGGTCATTAACAGCAAAACCACCGACACTGCTTCCAGATCCGATTATTCCTCCAAGAGTAAGTGCTACCAATGAGCTTCTAACACGAATCAATGGCACACTCATTGCCATACCAATAACTGGACTTAAAACAAGTGCTGATGTCCCGATAACATCCTGAATGGCATTATGACCGCTTGGATCATAATTCATCACAGGATTACTATTTGCATAACGATAGCGATTTAGAAGATTTTTAGCATCTTGAGAGATAAAGCTGCCCATCTTATTGGAGTAGTACCTAGACTGCAAATAAAGTAAGTGAGACTCTTGATCAAAATACCCTCCTGCAAAAATAAATGGATTACTCTGTTCAGTATCAGTTATATTACGCTCATTTGATTGCTTATTATTTTGAATCATACCATAATCAGTAATGTGTCTGGTTTGCAGAGCAACTTGCATTGGCAAAAAGCTAACCGACAAGGGGATATTATGCCTGACAAAAAGCACTAATTGTAATATTGAATTTTGCTCTATCTCATTATGTACATAGCGATTCAGAAAGATATAGCTTACATCTTCTTTACTTTGCTGCTGTGCATATTGCTTTTCATTCAGTAATACACCTCCATTCATTTTATAAAAAAATATGTGCTTATGATCGGCATTAACATTTTTTTTAAGAAAGCGTAGCCCATTACTATAATAGCCATACTGATAGGTTTCGTTATCTCCTCCTCTGAAATATAACAGCTGATTAAGCGCGTTATATTCATATACAAGCAGCACCTTGTCTGCCTCCACCACTTGAGTAAGGTTGCCAGCCATATCATATCGGTAATACTGCGTATTGGCGGCACCCAGAGAAATGCTGCACAAAAGCCCCATCACCATCATGAATAATATTATTAGCTGATTGTTTCTTTGTATCATCGGCCTTACACCTAACTGTATGTAAACTTGCTTCATCTCTACTCAAATAGCTCATCGAATTGGAACTCACCCTCTTGATGAGGTATCTGATCTGGAGCGCTATTTTCCACACGAGTTACAACTTGGTTATCTAATCGCTTAGCATTTTCCAAACATTGTCGACGTTGTGCCGGAAGAGCATTGATCTCCTCTTGTGTTAGCTTGTTCACCTCGGTTGTTTTTACGGTAAGGGATTCCTTGAGAGATTCATCTATTACCCCCCTTGGAGGCGTCGTACCATGATTCAGAGGAAAATGTGCTGGTGGATGATTGATAACATTCTCAGCTTTGACCACTTCAGGAGCGGCTTCAGCATCTAACAAACTCTTAGACACAGGAACATGAGCTTCTCCATCCATTGTAAAAACCCCCTCACTTTCAACTACAGGATTTTGTTCAAGAGCCGCTGTGGTTTTATTACTTGGACTAGATGCGATCAGTGGATTTTTATCTCCAATTGCTGTTGGAAATTCGTCGATAGCATTGCCTTTTAGCTTATTCTTTGAAAATATGAAGTTTTCTATCTCTAGCGCCTTAGCGTACTGCAAATTCGCTGCTTGAGCACCACCTAAAATCATCCCTACCCAAGTAAAGCCTACTATTCTTGTTGCATTGGCTGACTCATGATTAAAATACTCTTGAGAGGCTTCCGCGGCACCTCCAGAGACTCCACCTATGATAACGCCAGCTGCCACAGCAGTAAACGGATTGGCGATTGAAATGGTTGACATAATCCCAAACTCCCCTATAGCAGCAATACCAAGAGGGACAGCTAAAGATAAAGCATTATGCCCACTTGGATCATAGTTCATGACAGGGTTGCTGTCGGCATAATTATAACGATTGACTAAATCTTTAGAATCTTGTGCCATAAAGCTTTGTGTCGCTGGATTATAATAACGCGCTCTTTGAAAGTTTAAACCAGATTCACTGTCATAATAGCCCGTGCCGTAGATAAATGGATTTCGATCAAAATTGAAATCATCTTCCTCGTAAGCACCCATCCTTGGGTGCTTGTCCCCACTTGGGAGTGACTGGTTAACTTGACTATTTTCATCACTTTGAAAACCATAATCATCTAAATGAACACTTTCTTTTGTGCTGACACCCGCTGATAAATCAACGCTCAGTGGGTTATTTTTGCGAATTGCCAGCGGTGTTTGCAGTGTGCTATCATTTTGATTGCTTATATTGCGGATAAAACGATTGCCAGCAAAATAGCTGCTCCTTTTTGTTTCTACTCCTGTAAGACTCAACACTTCATTTAATAGCTTACCTTTTTGACCATAGTAAAAATAGATGCTATCTCCATTAGATAATACCTTTTTAAAATGACGCTGCCCCTTTGAATCGTATGAGTATATAAAGACATTCAGATCTTTCTGATTCACCACCGAGACCAGTTGATTCAAGGCATTATAGTAATAGCTTTGATAAGTAGTTTTGTTTTTTATGATTTGAGTTATATTCCCCTCAACATCATAATCAAACTGATAATGTGTACTTCCGATAGAAACCGTACTGCACAAAAGCTCACTGAGTACAACTAAATAAAATTTTTTTATATACCGACATTTTATTGTAAGCATCATAACCTCCAGACTATAACCAATACTTTTAGTGAAATATCACTTTGAATAACTGCTACTCAGGTGTACGTAAAGGAAACCTATTCACCTCATCATCCAAGGTCACCCGACCTGGGTGTGCCTCAGTACCATCAAGTGCAACAAGCTCATCTAACTCATAAAACTCGCCTACTTTTTTAAGCGCATCATAGTTTAGCTTTGGAATGGCGCTTCTCACCTCTGCATCTATTGAGGCAGATAGAAAATAAAGTCTAAGTTTTAACAGCCGTGTTTTCCATTTCAAAATGCTTCGACCTTTGGCTGTGTTTGTTGCATAACCGATGCGAAACCATTTTCTCCCACCATCAGATTCAATTCGAGCTGACTGTGTAATGATGCCATCTTCTATTTCACGTGTAAATTCAACGCTAGACTCATTAGGCTCACTATAGGCAGGTGGAGCCACAACATTCGAAGATCCAGACTCGATATAAGGTGGTGGAGATTCAACCCCTTCAGCTCCTCTTCCAACCTCTTGATAAGCAGGCAAAGTGTTCTCACTAACAAGCACTTCTGATTCAGCATCTTGCACAGCATGATACACACCTGACTCCTCCGCGATCAATGGATCAGTAAAGCCATTCTTATAACGATAATGTAAGGCATACATACTGGCAAGCGATAGAGCCATTATCCCAGCGGTAGCAAAAGCTTGCGTCGTATCCATCGTTTTATCTTTTTCAATATGCACCAAAGAAATAGCGCCACCCGCTAACATCCCCCCCATTAGCACATAAGAAAATGCTTGATAGTATGCAACAGAAAGAAAAGGAGTAGTCAGTATACCGACAGCAGTTAGACCCATTTGCAAATCATTTGTTCCTATCGTATAAGCAGCAATTGTTCTGACTGCACTGTGTCCACTTGGATCATAATTCATCACAGGATTGGCATTTGCATAACTATAACGATTGACTAAATTTCGATTATCTTGGGAGATAAAACGCGCATCGCTTGGATCATAATAGCGTGCTTTTTGAAAGTTTAAACCAGACTCACTGTCATAATATCCCGCACCATAGATAAACGGATTATTATTAAAACTTGATTTTATTAATACTTCTTTATTATTTAACTGAGATTGAGCGCCATTTTGATCACTTTGTAAACCATAGCTATCCAGCTGAACACTCACTTTATCACTCAACCCTTGTGACAGCTCAATGCTAATAGGGTTATTTTCTCTAACCGCTAGTGCTACTTGCAAAGCGCTATTATTGATATTGTTAACATTGGTAATAAAACGATTACCCATAAAATAAGTTGCCTTTTTTATTTCACTCCCATTTGATATTAATGACTCATTAATAAGCTTGCCTCTCTGCCCATAGTAAAAGTTAATTTCGCTTCTCTCTAAAAGGTTCTCTTTATTAGATCTCTGTCCATTTGGATAATAGTGATAAGCATAAGCTGCAGGCAAGGCACTATTCTGTGAGACTAGAGATAGTTGATTCAGTGCATTATATTGATAACTCTCAATACACTCACCATCTTGATAGAGCTCCTCTAAATTACCATTTTGATCATATCGATATAGTGTTACACTTTCTCGAGCTATCACTGGCAGAACCTCTATTAAAAAGCAAACTATAATCAATGTTATTTTCATCACTCTTTCACCATAATACGCTAATGACAGACTTCCTATTCTTTGTAGACTTTATAAAATAAATTACTCTCTTGACGTTTATAAATTCAAAACACCACTGAATGTATTCTATACACTCAATTCATACTCAACCTCGACGGTGTATGATTGACCATATTTCACCCCTTTTAATTTTTCTGTAGATGGTCCTCTGACGTCAAATTTCGTCCAAGTTGAATAGACATGTTGTATATT
This sequence comes from Fangia hongkongensis FSC776 = DSM 21703, assembly GCF_000379445.1. Taxonomy (GTDB): domain Bacteria; phylum Pseudomonadota; class Gammaproteobacteria; order Francisellales; family Francisellaceae; genus Fangia; species Fangia hongkongensis. The sequence continues at coordinate 89,101 of NZ_KB902262.1, read as the reverse complement.
TTCAATAGATGTCTCTGGGTGCTGTTTGGCTAAAGCTCGTTGAATCTTGCTATTTGTAAATATTCTCTCACCATCATCTGCTAACTTATCTGCTACAGAGAGACGCTTCGTTTCAATAAACATGCTAAAACCCTTTTCAGTTTGTCGAATGTTATAAATTTCAAAAGAAGGTCCAAATAAGCTCGTAGCTTTATATTTAAATCTCCCGTAACCTGTCTCAAGCCAAACCCAAGTTGATCCAAAGGGAGTTTTGCTATACATCTTCAATTTTTCACTTGCCTTAGAGAACAAACCAACGCCGTCTACCTGACCCACCCTTTTTGCCACTTCATTTGCAATGCCTGTAGCACCTGTAACAACAGAAAAAGGTAAATCAATTAGCCCAATGATATCAGCAGCATCATGTAATCTTTGAGAGGTTTGATGATCAAAGAACTTATAGTCTGCTGCAGCTTGTGCAAACACCGCACTTCCACCAGCAGTAAATGAGATAATCTCAGCGCTTACCACCATAAAAGAAAGCGGGCTCGGAGGTAGTAACAGTAAAGAGCCCGCAGAAAGCAGACTGGTTAACATCGCAGCACTATTTAAGCCATAGACTGCCCCTTTCCCACCTAATACAGAAATACCTTTGTGAAAAGCATCACTTATCGCATTATGCCCACTTGGATCATAGTTCATGACAGGATTACTGTCGGCATAATTATAACGATTTACCAAGTCTTTAGAGTCTTGCGCCATAAAGCTTTGTGTTGCGGGATTATAATAACGCGCTCTTTGAAAGTTTAAACCAGATTCACTGTCATAATATCCCGTGCCATAGATAAATGGATTCCGATTAAAATTGAAATCATCTTCCTCGTAAGCACCCATCCTTGGGTGCTTGTCCCCACTTGGGAGTGACTGGTTAACTTGGCTATTTTCATCACTTTGAAGACCATAATCATCCAAATGAATACTTTTTTTTGTGCTAACACCTGCTGATAAATCAACGCTCAGTGGGTTATTTTTGCGAATTGCCAGCGGTGTTTGCAGTGTGCTATCATTTTGATTGCTTATATTGCGAATAAAACGATTGCCAGCAAAGTAGCTACTCCTTTTTGTTTCTTCTCCTGTAAAACTCAATGCTTCATTTAATAGCTTACCTTTTTGACCATAGTAAAAATGAATAATATTACCAGTAGAAACATCTTCTTTTTGTGATCTTTGTCCATTTGAGTAATAATGATACAGGTAGGTTTTACTCTTTTTTTCATCGCTAAAGTACTCAAGCTGGTTCAAATCATTATACTGATATCCCTTAAGCAAAGTGCCATCTTGAGCTTCAGCTACTAAATTACCATTTTGATCATAGCTAAAGCTATACACAGTAATCATCTGCGCACTTTGTACATTTAAAAGCGATGTTGCATAGCTTTGCTGTTGTAAACTAACTACTAGCATAAGTGTTATCGTAATCACTTTTTTCACCCTCACTTTGAGGCTATACCAAAGCTGAAAAATCATGCTTTGTTTGTTTTTTATTGCCTTAAAACTGCTTATTTTCTGGCTCTTTTTTTCCATTTTACTTATCCCCCATTTATATCTGTATTACTCACCCCACATCAGTAACACAGTAGTTATTGACTCAACCTTAGTGTTACAGTACCAAACTCACTCTATGTAACGCTAAGGTCAAGTTAATCAGCTGGTAGTGACCGTATCTGTTTTTGTTAACAGCTGATCAATTTCGTTGTAGGTATAATCACTGACAGTTGTCGTTACAGAGCCATCCTCATTGGTATCTGCCTCTGTGCGTTTTAAAATATCGCCATTGATGTTGTACACATAATCGATGATTTGCTTTTTAAGCCCCATCGTTCCTGTAAAGATAGTAACACTTTGCACCAAACGATTTAGCGGATCATAAACATAATCCGTTGTTTTATTTAGATTATTATCTCCACTTGTCGAGCTATAAGCTTCCTCAGTGATTCGCCCTTGGTCATCATAAGCTGTCTGAACCTTCAAATCAGCGACATTGACACCATCTTGTTTCACCACATAGCTAATGGATTTTTTCATTCCAATTTCAATGGGATAAACCGCATCACTTGGCGAGTAATATTCTACATTGGCAATCTTTGTTTGCGTATGCCCACCTGTACTCATTTCAATCGTCACCTGATAGCGCTTGCCCTTTAGCCAATAACCAACGCTATCATCATAGCCATATTTAAGCGGTGTCATCGTGCCATTTAACACATCCGAGCTCACTGTAACATGATCGATTTCACTATCTGGCTTATAGAAAATACTATATAACATGCCGTTATAATCTGTGTATGATTTCAAACGGTTATAGTCATCATATGTGAAATTTTGTGCTGCACTATCGTTGCTGCCATCAATATTATTATCAACACTTTGAGCACTTTGAAGACCCACTGCGTTATAGCTGTATCCCAAAACACTATCATCAAGCGCGCTGGTTTTAAGCCTCGCGTAATTATCATAGCTGTAATTAATCGTTTTATTATCTGGCGTTGTGCCACTTGCGCTCGAGATCACACCATTTGTAACACTTTGCACCAAATGTCCATTATCATCATAAAGCTTAGTGGTCGCATTGGTATTAAAATCGGTACTTTTCACCATTCTATCGGCACCGTCATATTGACTGGATGTACTGTAAGTTTTTCCATTCAGCGAGTAACTCATGGATATCGCTCGCCCAAAGACATCATAGGCAATGCGATAGTTTTTATATGCGCCTGAGTTTGCCACCGTTGAGCTTAAGGTTTTTTGAATTTCTTTATCAATATTCCAATTATCATATTCATGGGTTAGATAATTCGTCTGAAAAAGCGCCTCGTTATCATCGTAGCTTTTGAGCGTTTCTTTTTCGATGCGATCATAGACATCATAATCATAGCTTTTATCAGCGACCAGATGATTACTAACACCAAAATAACTTTCATTGCCAAGCAGTCGATTGCTTGGTGTATAGTTCGTTACTTCAGAGCTGATAAGTTTGCCATCAATACGGTTTTCATTGTAAGCGCTAATTGCTTTGCCATCTTGATCTTGAGAGATGATATAACTTAAAGTCGAGGATTTTGTTACATCATCTGAGCTTTGTATTTTTTGGTAGCAACCATAAGTTGTATCGCACACCGTATCATAACTCGTTGAATTGCTACTTGTTAAATCATAGCCATCAGCAATCGATAACACAGGCGTTGAAACAAGCGCTATAGAGATAAGCTTTGAGATTGTTTTATATTTCATCATATTCCCCACTTTATGCATCTTGAACTTGATAAACTTGCTTGAGTACTGGGCGAAGCTGGGCATCATATTGATAAGTACTATAGTTCCCAAAGGCATCTGTTTGTTTTGCCAGTAGCGCTTTGCCTTCTTTGTAGTCGTAATAGTTGGTTTGCGTCACAATATAGGTTGGATCCGCGCCATTACTACCTGCTGAAGTTTCAGCATATTGTCTAATTACATTACCGAGCCCATCATATTGCTTCCGTGATTGTAAAATTGGACTTGTGTTATCACCGTTCACACTTGAAGTTGGTGACAGATAAGAGGCCATAATCATATTTTTAAAATCATAGCTATGTGTCACCACTTTCCCTTCTTTATCTTTCTGAGTTAAAGGTAGACCATAGACATTATAACTTGTGACTTTCGATAAGCTTTGTGTCCCGAGCTTGTCCATGCCCGTTACTGCTGCAAAGGTTGAAACCACATTTGTTTCATAACCCCCTGTGGTTTTTGTCACACTCACCCCTTGGGATTCCTGTGATGCTCCTGCAACCTCTGCAGCAGTAGTAGCCCCCGTTGGATCAATATACGAGCGATACTCTGAAGTCACCATCTCTGGGAAATAACCTGATTTATCATTGCGTGTATAGCCATAGCTTTTTGTTACGCTTTTGCCACTACTATCACTGACTGTTTTCTTGCACACCAAAGCAGCATTGAAATAATTATCACCAGATAGACAAGGTGCGGTATCACTACCATATACATAGTTAACCTCTGGCATAACAGCAGACTCACCTGTTGCCAAGTTCTTAAGCGTTGTCTGCTCTTTTTCAACATGTCTGCCATCTTCAGTAAGAATATTCGTTTGTATCGTCTCACGCGCTTTTGTGCAATCGGTATGATTCACCCCCACCCCACAGTCAAGCGAATCGGTTAAAATAGTTTCTTGATACCGTGAATCATAGCCATAGGTTACCTTGCTCACAGGATCAATGCCATTTGGATAGCTTGGCATCATAATAACTTGACTGGCACCAAGATTTTGCGCTTTTACATTTTTTGATCTCTTTATAAAGTGCTTTTGCTCAACACCTTGTGTCGACTCTGTCGTCTGAGTATAAAGTGTTGCCGGATATGCTAATTGCACCAAAGGTGAGCCATAATCATTGTAACTGACTTCCTGTTTTGCAATCGAAACAGGTAGCTCATCATTATTATAGCCAATACTAATAGTGCGAATAGGTTGATTATAGTTCGCTGCAAGCTTGGCATTGTCATACGGATCACTATCATCAATGCCTGAGTATTGATAGTAAGTATCTGAAATCTTGCGATATTTTGTGCCATCAACATTTTCAGCGGTTTGCGTTAATAGCTCAAGCCCCATTTGATTATAGTTATGGGTAATTTTCAAATCACAGTTAATTCCAATACACTGACTCACTATCGTTGTCGCATGGTTATAGTCATAACTACTGGCATTATCAAGCGCAACATCCGAACCAAACTGGTATGAAGGCTTGCTCATCACCGTATAGCCATAAGACTCTTGATCATGACCAACAACTGAACCATCACCACCATAGATCGTTTTATCTACCGCTGTGATCTTATAGGCATTGTTATCATCTGTCGCCTTATAGTAGCTAAACTCATTATCTACATAATGACGTGAAATATTAAAGCCACCTTTGTCATATAGCACCTGCTCAATGTTTTTGATCAGACCATTGGTATCATAAACAAAATAAAACCCGATATCGTAGCTGTCATCTAAACGCGAGGATATCCCTAAAAGTGAACCATTTATCACATCAAACTTAAACACCTCACCCTCTGCTGATGCATTTTTAGGATAATCAATTTCACTTAAATAGTTCCCAACATTCTTAAAGTTTAATACCGTACCATCAGCATCGGTAATTTTACTGAGCAAATTATCCATTGCACCGCGATCACTATAGACATAATCAATTTGAATAATATGCTTTGAATTATCCTCAGTATCATTTTGAAAGTAACGATCAGTCATAATGGTGCAAAGCCCCTGATCATTAAAATAATAGGTTGCACCATTAGCGTAACTTAATACATATGAGTAATTAAAGTTGGCTGTTGTACCATCTTCACGGTGAATAGTAATCATACCGAGAGTAGTGGCAAAGTGATACAGTTTCGATGTTTGATATTTCAAGCCACTTTGATAGTTAGAAGTGCAGTTATCGCCCTCACTATCACAGCTAACCTCACTTTGATAATCCGTGCTAATGTAATAATCTGCTCCTCCCCAAAAAAGCAGTAAATAGTTTTTATTGTTGTTCACTACAGAGTGAATATACGGTAAACCCTTAATAAAAAGTCCATAAGGCAAGCCAAACGCACTTGAGCCTTCATTCGTTGCTTTTTGTGATTGGTAAAGCCCAGAGCTAAAGCTTAGCGTTAAATCCATCATTGCTGAAAAACTAGGTGTTTTAACAGATGCGGTTATCGCTCCACTTGGTAAAGCAACTGAAATCTCTCCAAAAGCAAACTTTTTGGCTGCTTCTGTATTATTTGAAGCCGCCGCTGTGCTATCAGCGCTATCACCCAACATAGAAACAGAAAGTTTTTGCTGTTGAGAATCGATAGATCCATTTGATTTTGTAACGGACTTTTCAGCTGTTTTATTTGCAGCCTCTTTAACACTTGCTTCGCTTTTAGCAATCACCTTTTGAAAAGCGCTAGAATCCCCCCCAGCGTCTATTCCACCTGCCTGTAATGCACCATACATAAAAAGCGCTGAGCAAAGTGTGATAATCGGTTTTCTTGTAAAATTTCCCATATTAAGTACACCCATTATTTTCTTATATCAAACACATTAACTTTAACTTTTTAAAAGTGCTCCACACACTTAAGTCACCCTCATCATATCGCGCCACAGAAATAAATCAATTGTTTTAAATAAAAGATTTTATTTTGAGGAGAATCTCACATTTACAATCTCATTATCAAAAATGGAAAAAGTAACCAAACGTTACTATTTAAACGAATTTATAGACATTTTTGATGGAAAACATAGAATTAATTACAATTGGAATAGCACCCTTTATTATTGTGCTAAGCAATATAAATGATTAAATCATATGATTTTTTGACTACAGACTGACACCATACACTAGATCAGCACACTATAAGATGATACATCCGAAACAGCCTTTTTGATTCGCTTCGCTTTGAACTATCGGTCCACTTGAGCGTGACGAAAATATTTGCCCGTCCTTTAGCTCTTGCCGTCCACTGAAATAAACTTCCCTTATTTGCGGAGAATTTAAATGGGGCAAACTCGCTTCCTGAAATGGCAGCGCTGATATGTCTGTTACTCTCTCTTCTCCCACTGGCTCTGTCACATTGCCAATAGAAGCTGAACCTCTTCCCAGCCCTCTAAACTCCGAAGTGCCTACATCTAAAATACTCCTTTCACTTCTCTCCTCACCCTCATTGGTAAACAATGTAATTTTTGAACTCATTGCACTTTTCCCCGCTAGCGCAAAAACTGATAGCAATACAGAGCTGGTTGCAATAATGCCTGAGCCAAAGGCAATCTCTTTAGATTCACTTTTTTTCTCACTCGATTCATTATTAAACTGAATATACTTCCCCATCCCGACAATACCTGATTGTAGACCAATTGCACTGTTAATTCCAAGTGAGATAAAATTCACGCCCACTTTATCTTCTATTAGAAATATTCCCCCAGCCCCTAACGCAATTGACCCCGTAAGCCCAATTAAATTAAGTGTCAAAATGCCAGTATCACTATGAATGGCTTTTTTAATCACACTCACTGCATTATGTCCACTTGGGTCATAATTCATCACCGGATTGGCATTAGCATAATGATAGCGATTAATTAAATTCTTTGAATCTTGTGATATAAATCGTTGTATGTTTGCATCATAGTAGCGTGCTTGTTGGAAATTTAAGCCCGACTCCCTATCATAATAGCCGCCACCATAAATAAAAGGCTTATAAATAAACTCCATTAAAGAGATCTTATCATCTCTATTAATTGAATCAGTCCATAAATGCTTTCTCCTGGTAGGCAATATTTGATCAAACAACTTTTTTCATTACTTTGCATACCATAGTCATCTAAAAATCTGCCTATCTCATCACTAAGACCCTTTGATGTTATCACGGTTGCCGCGCTATTTTTTCTAATAAGCAAAGGAAACTCTACAATACTCTCTATTGGGAAGCTATCCTCTTGAATTGTGCGCTCTTTGAAAAAATACTCACTCCAGTAACTCTGACTCGGTACAGCAAAAAACCGTTCATTCAGCAACTGACCTTTTTGATCATAATAAAAATAGACGCTATCCGTGCCGGCAGGTTTGCTTTTTTGTGCTCTTTGACCATTGCCAGTATACACATACTGGTATTGGTGCCCATTTATTAAATCGCTGTAACGGCTCAGCTTATTCAGTGCATTATAGCTGAACCTTAGAACAACGTTTCCAGAATATACAGCACCTAATAAGTTTCCATTTGAGTCATATAAATAATTCTCTATTCTTTGTGATGCATCGGTTAAAGAAATCATTGTAGCTACTAGACACAAGCAGCCATAAATAACATATATCCATTTTTGCCAAGATTCGGTATCCCATTTGAACACGCATCGCAATAACTGATCTGTAGTATCCATAGTAAATTTACCCCTAGCATTAAAATCTCATGTAATAAATACCACTCCAGCCTAGCCACAAAGTTAATCAAATATTTAAATCAAAAAAATCATATACCACTCGCGAATCATTTTGCGGTGTTTAATGTTGAAGCAGTTTTTGATAGTTTTGAGTCATTGGGTTGCAGGTAATAGCTCGGACTATTAGCAATATCTGATGACTCAAAAGAACAAGAAATTCAATGGCAGAAATAGGGTAAAATGGTTTGCGGGTGGTATAACTGGATGTCGGTAATTAAAAGATCAACAATATACAAAATAATCCACAATTTTACCTTGTTATTTAATAGGTACAGCGTTATATTGTAATTAAAATAATTAATCAAATGATTAAATCATGAGTAAAGTTATTTATATCCCAAGGCGCTGCACAGCCACCCCTAAACACATACAACTTATCAAAAATTATGCAAACAGACAGCATTGCAAACTGGAAATTCATGTCCTTTTACAAATAGCACCATATGCATCAATTATACATGACTTTGAAAATACGAAACACTCCTTCTGTCAGGAATGGACAAAAAAAATAGGACAAGAAAACTGCTCTTTCACAATTTTTGATGTTACGGTTTTTTATTTTGAGACAGTCAAACAACTACTCCAACAAGAAAGTACTAACTGCATAATTTTTGACTCTAGAACAAACTATTTCATGACACAATGCATGAGATGGAAGAAAAAACCAAAATTGATATTCTCGAATGATTTATTAAAAGGAGAAGATTTTGGGAAACAAGTTACAACCAAAATGTCATAAAAAATGTTCCCAAAAAATTAAAAAATAAGCTTAATCTGCAACTTGAACGTTAACAGCTTGTGGACCACGACGTCCATCTTCAACATCAAAAGTAACACGTTGTTGATCAGCAAGTGATTGTAAACCACCTAGCGCTGTCACGTGTACAAATACATCCTTTCCACCGTTATCCGGCTTGATAAATCCAAATCCCTTTGTTTCATTAAAAAACTTCACTTCGCCTGTTAGCTGCGACATAACTTTACTCTCTTATTAACTTAAATTGAACGTATATTGACCGAAAAATCCTTTAACATATTGGTCACCCAATGCGCTTAAAGTTTCAACAGCCAAAGAGAGTATATCAGTGTTGGTAAAAAATTACACTTAGTTTTACCGATGATCTTTACATTTTTTCAGGAATGTCAATACCCAAAAGGTTGAGCACAACTTCAAAGTGCGCCAGCGTCAGCATGCAAAGCGCTATCCTTGCATTTTTTAAATCCAGATCACTTTCGTTGGCAATCGGAGAATCTGCATAAAACTTATTAAAGACTGATGCCAGATTGTAAGCATAGTCACATAAATGGTGCGGCTCACACTTTTGATAAGTTTTCTCAACGGCGCTCGGTAAGGATGCAAGTGTAAGTTGAAGCTTAAGCTCTGACTCACTTGTCGCCGGGGAAATTTCAGCTTCGGTTACTGTACCAACTTTACGCAAGATGGATTTAATGCGCACAGCTGAGTACAGCAAATATGGACCTGTCTTACCTTCATATTGAGAGAATTTGTCCAAATCAAATATATAATCAGAAGTGTAGAGGTTTGACAGATCCGCAAATTTCACCGTTGCTAAAGCAACTTTATTCACAATGTCTTTTGCCTCTTGCTCACTAATGCCTTCAATATCTCTTAATCCAGCTCGTGATTTAGCCTCATCGATCAAAGTACTTAAACGCATTACCCCTCCTGATCTTGTCTTAAATGGCTTGCCATCTTTACCATTTAAAGTACCAAAACCAATATGCACCAGTTCGGCATCTTGTGCGATACCCATTTTTTGCGCTGCCGCAAACACCTGTTTAAAGTGTAGCGACTGTCTCTTATCAACGACATAAACAATTTTTTGTGCATTCTCATCTTTAACGCGCTCTAAAATGGTTGCCAAATCTGTTGTGCCATACATCACCGCACCATCGGATTTTACTAAAATAAGTGGTGGGGTTTTATCACTTTCATTTCTAGCAACTGGCACAATAATGGCACCTTGGCTTTTCTCAGCAACCTCTTTTTCAAGTGCTTCATTTACCATATCATGAATTAAAGGTTGAACATCACTTTCCCCCTTCCAAAGATCAAAATGAACGCCAAGCTCACTATAGTCTTTTTTAAGCGCAGAAACTGATATATCAACAAAATGTCGCCATAATGCAAAATAACCTCTTCGCCCTTGCTGTAAATCAGCTGTTGCTAAACGAGCTTTTTCAAGTTCTCCCTCATCCTCCTTGCAGCGCTTCGAGGCACGCGGGTAAATCTCAGATAACTCATCCACTGTAACAGGAGATTCTTTGGGATACTCACCGGTAAAATCAGGATCAAAATAAGGTAAATCTGGGTACATCTTACGAATCTCTTCGATCAACATCCCCATTTGCGTACCCCAGTCACCAAGGTGAACATCACTTAAAACCTCATCGCCACAAAAACGATAAACCCTTTGTAAACAATCACCAATCAGTGGCGAGCGAATATGTCCAATATGAAGCGGTTTAGCGACATTTGGTCCACCAAAATCAAACATGACTTTTGTTGGCGTTTCTACTTGTTTACACCCTAGATGTTTTAACTTGGCAGTTGCCGCTAACCATTTAGCAATAAACCCATTTGTTAAGGTGATATTAATAAACCCAGGTTTAACCACTTCTATAGTTTTAAAGATTGACTCATTTGCTAGACACTCAACAATACGCTCTGCAATGTCAAATGGTGCTTTTTTTGCTATCTTTGCCAACGGCATTGCGCCATTACATTGAAACTGGCTAAGTTCAGGTCTTGCTGAAACTTGCACTTTAGCATACTTTTGATCAAACCCAAGCTGATCAAACACACAAGCAAACAAATGGCTCAAATAGGCCTCTAAATTACCATGTTTCTCTATAAGAGACTCAAGATCAGGAGTATCAAAAACGGCTTTAGTCATGATATTAATCGTTTATTTTCGTTTACAAAATTATAAAAAGTTGAGCCATTATACCACTTGTATATTATTTTGGAGATTTTAATTCTGTGGTTTTAAAATCCACTTCAACAAATATTGCATCAGTCACCGTAAACAATGCTATACCACTCGCGAATCATTTTGCGGTGTTTAATGTTGAAGAAGTTTTTGATAGTTTTGAGTCATTTGGTTGCAGGTAATAGCTCGGACTATTAGCAATATCTGATGACTCAAAAGAACAAGAAACTCAATGGCAGAAATAGGGTAAAATGGTTTGCGGGTGGTATATTAGCCTTTCTACTGGCAGCAGCTGTCCAAACCAAGTTACAACTGAGTGATAAAAAAATAAAATCAAACTCTGGTTGCAATCTAAATAAAGTTGTTTATAAATAGGCACATATTAATCATACAGCAAATTAAAAGATGTTCCGCCGAGATAAAATACTTGCGGCCTGGATTTGTTTTCTGGGTGGCTTTTTCGTGTTGTACCAATTTTTAATTCAAGGATCAACAAGCTTAATGGTTCATCAACTGATGGATAACCTATGCTTGAACTTAACACAAATTGGCTTTTTATCCTCTGCGTTTTTTTATCCTTATATTTTGTTGCAGATTCCATCGGGGATTCTTGTCGACAAATTTGGTCCCAAAAAAACACTCTTTGTTGCGACAGTTATTCTTGCACTTAGTACCTTTGCTTTTTCCTTTTCTGATGGCTTTATGAGCGCAAACCTCTCTCGAATCATCATGGGAATTGCCAGCGCCCCCGGCGTTGCTTGTGCTATGTTTTTAGCCGCAAGATGGTTTCCGAAACACTTTGCTATTGTCGCAGGCCTTCTTGAGATGATGGGAATGTTAGGCGGCGCACTTGGTGATTTCTTCTTAGAAATGTGTATTCATCAATATGGCTGGCGTGTCGCGATGATTATAAGTGCGATCATTGGTATTATTCTAGCTATTTTAATCCTCATTTTTGTTCGTACCAAATCAAATAGTAAAGCAGAAAATGTCCCCACAAAAAAACAAGATCCGCATACTATAAAGCACTTTGTTGTCTTGATTAAAAATATTGAAGTGTGGAAACATTGTCTTTTTGGTGGATGCATCTTTGCCATTATCAGTGCATTTGCCTCACTTTGGAGTATTGGCTTTTTGCAGGCTCTCTATCCAGATCATATGCACAGCGCTTCATTCGCCACAGCTTTCATCTTCATTGGTGCGGCCATTGGGGCAGGTTTAAGTGGCTATCTTGGCAATAAATTTGGCTGTAAAATCATCATGCAGCTCTTTAGTATAGTGGCTCTTATTGTCTTTATTATTCTTCTTTATATTCCTGTCAGTTTTATCATGGTCAATGTTTTACTGCTTATTTTAGGTGTAAGCTCTGGTGCTTATATTTTGCCTTTTGCCAGCATCGAAGCAATTGCACATAAAGATGCTCAAGGGGTTGCCATGGGATTTACCAATATGATTATCATCGGACTTGGTGGCCCCATACTACAACCTGTTATCGGCTGGATTCTTGGCTGGTATCAAAATGCATTTGCCTGTAATGCTGATTCAGTTCAAAGCTTTCAAAGTGCACTTATGCCTCTTCTTATCTGCCTTGGAGTTGCTGTGTTATTGAGCTTTTTCGTAAGAAGGAGAAAACAGCATGCCTAAAACAGCCAATACATCACCCTCTCACACGAGCGGTTATCGCTTTTTATGGTTTCTTATTGTGCTGTATGTCACCGTTCTTTTAATGTCAAACTGGTATGATGCACGCATTATTTCTATTTTTGGCATTAATACGGATGCTGGGACACTGATTTTCCCGATTAGTTTTCTCTGTGCAGATATTATTACCGAAGTCTATGGTTATAAACGTGCACGTATGGCAATTTGGTGCGCTTTTTTGCTTAATATGCTTTTTTTACTCTTTGGCATTCTTATTGTCAATCTTCCCTCACCTGAATTTGCAACCAGCACCAATCATGCCTTTGATATGATTGTTAGCATGAATATCTGGATTATTATTGCCTCTGTAGTCAGCTATTTTTGTGGTGAGCCCTTAAATGCACTTTTGGTTGCCAAATTGAAGCTTCGCTTTCAAGGAAAGTATATGCCTGTGCGTTTTTTCCTATCAACCTTTATTGCCGCCTTTATCGATAGTTTTATCTTTAGCTTTATTGCGTTTGCACATATTTTTAGCATTAAAACGATTATCACACTTGCCATTACAATGTGGTTAATCAAGGTCTGTATTGAACTTATTGGATTGCCATTTTCTGTTTATTTATCCAAACGTTTAAAGCGCGCTGAGCGTACTGATATCTATGATAGCGACACCCAGTTTAGTCTCTTTTCACTTGATGATCGCTACACAAAAGAAGCCAACCACTACCAGTAACATTTGAAAAAAAATTACATAGCGCTACTTTTCTTTCAAAATATTCCGCGCTAATATAATTTCTCCAATACAATTTATTTGCAGGGACTCGGGGAATTATGAAACATAAAGTTGGACTCTTTTCGGCTGTCGCCATTCCGGTGACATCTATGGTTGGTTCTGGATGGCTATTTAGCGCACAATTAAACGCACAGCTTGCGGGAAATTATGCCTTTATTGCTTGGATTGGTGCAGCGTTTATTGCGCTTATTGTTGGGCTTTGCTTTGCAAAGCTCTGTGCACTTTATCCAGAGCGCGGATTAAATGCTAAATGTGTTTCCATTAGCCATGGAAAAGACTTTGGCATGGTGTTTGCATTTGCCATTTGGTTTGGGCTTTTAGCAATGATCCCAACTGAAGCACAGGCGACGGTACAATATTTAAGCCCTTTTATTCACTTTACAACCCTCTATGAAGGCGCCTCTTTGACAGCTAGTGGAAAGCTATTTGCGATTATTATCCTTGCTGTTTATTTTGCCATTAACTATTTTGGCATTAAGCTTCTTGCCAAGGTTAATAACGTTGCAACGGTGTTTAAAATTGCTATTCCTATTTTAACCATCATAACGCTATTAGCAGCACATTTTGATACAACCAATCTTGATTTAGCGGTAAATAGTTATACCGCAGGTTCAATCAAAATAGCCCTTATTGGCGCAGGTCTTGTCTATGCATTTAATGGTTTTCAGGTCGTGGCTTCTTTTGCCAGTGAAATCAAAGACCCTGAAAAAACCATTCCACGTGCCATTATTATTTCTATCGCCATCACTTTAGCACTTTATATGCTTTTACAGCTTACCTTTATGACATCACTACCACATGATGTTGCTTCCAAAGGATGGGCTGCACTTAACTTCTCAAGCCCACTTGTAAATTTAACAATGCTTCTTGGCTTGAACCTTCTGACTATTTTACTGATTGCTGACTCAGTGGTAAGCCCATCTATTACCGGTTTAACCTACCTTGGCTCTTGCTCAAGAATGCTCTATGCAATGGCAGATAAAGGTCAAATGCCAAAATGGATTGCAAAAATCTGTCCAGTGCATCATCTATCAAAGCGCTCACTAACCATCAACTTCATTATTGGCATTATTATCCTTTTCAACTCTAGTAGCTGGGCATCATTGATGGTGATTACCACTGCGTTTAATGTCATAGGTTACATGGGTGCACCACTTGCACTATCTGTGCTTGTTAGAAACTCGCTTAGAACAAAACTTGCCACCTTGTTTGTATTTGTCTGCCTTGCTCTACTAATGAGCACATTACCATTTGATGACTTTTTACTTAGCAACCTTGTTGTCACTGTCATGATGGTCATTTATGCAGCATTACAATACCGCCAAGGCAGCTTTAACCCATATGCATTATTGTTTGTATTGTTCTTATGGATTACGATGCTGGTTGCAGCAAGCTCACTTGCTGTTATTGCTGTTGCCTGTGTATTTTTTGTCATCATGAGCCATGAGAAGTTTCTACAGCGATTGGAGCACACTATTGTTGGCTTTCAAGGGGACACCGCAAAGCCTTAGATGTAGCTCCATCACAAGCATAAGCCACTTAGCAAAAAGAAGTTGATAAAAACGCTTTGCATGCAGCCACTGATTTTTATACTAAATTTGATATAATGTGCTTAGTCTAAAATTAAATCAATACAATAGAAAATGACAAAACACTTTGATGTTATCGCTTTAGGTGGCGGCAGTGGCGGGATCGCAGCTGGCGTTCAAGCTGCACGCTTAGGAAAAAAAGTGGCGGTAGTTGAATACAAAGATTTAGGTGGCACTTGCGTGAATCGCGGCTGCGTACCGAAAAAGGCAATGTGGTATGGTGCCAATCTTGCACATTTACTCAAACATGATTTCAAAGGGTATGGCTTTGACGTTGAGTATAAAGGCTTCAACTGGAAAGTATTAAAAGAAAAACGTGATCAATATATCCAGAACATCCATAACTTTTATAACAAGCTATTTCAAACACAAGAAGTAACTCACTATAATAACTGGGGGAAACTTCAAGATGAGCACAGTGTTGTTTTAGATAATGGTGAAATTATCACTGCTGATTATATCTATCTCTCTCCTGGCGCCCACCCAATCATACCTAAAGATATTCCGGGAGCTGAATTGGGTATTACTTCAGATGAGTTTTTTGAACTTGAAACACAGCCGAAAAAAGCGGTTGTTGTTGGTGGAGGATACATCGGTGTTGAAATTGCCGGCGTTTTTCATGAGCTCGGCACTGAAACAAGCTTGATTATCCGACGTGATAAGCCCCTAAAAGAATTTGATGAAATGTTATCTGACACACTTTTGGAGTCTATGAAGCTGCTTGAGCTTAATGTCAAAGTAAACACAAATATCAAGCATATAGAAAAGCAAGCTGATAATACACTCACCATCACACTTCACACAAATGAAATCATCTCCCATGTCGATTGTTTAATTTGGGCAACAGGGCGTGCACCGCTTACTGGTGACCTTGGACTTGAGAATACCTCTATTACATTAAAAGATGATGGCACTATTCCCATTGATGCTTATCAGCAAACAACTTCGAAACATATCTTTGCTTTGGGTGATGCAACTGGGGCTGCTCAACTGACGCCAGTTGCTATTGCTGCAGGTAGAAGGCTTTCAAGGCGATTATTTAATAATGAAAAAGATCTCAAGCTCAACGCCTCACTCATTCCAACTGTTGTGTTTTCACACCCAGCTATTGGCACAGTTGGTTTAACAGAAAAAGAAGCGCAAGCACAATATGGCAAGGACAATATTAAAATCTATCAAAGCAGATTTACGCCACTTTTTTCTGCCATTTCAGGCTTTAGAATGCCTACAGTGATGAAATTAATTACCGCAACAGAGAAAGAGAAAGTTGTCGGCTGCCACTTAATTGGACTTGATTCAGATGAAATATTACAAGGCTTTGCGGTTGCTATCTCTATGGGAGCAACCAAGAAAGACTTGGATGACACTATTGCAATTCACCCGACAAGTGCAGAAGAGCTTGTAACTATGCGCTAGGAATATCAACATGGCTGATAACAAGTCCAATGAAGCAAAAGAAGTTCGCCTTGACAAGTGGCTATGGGCTGCACGCTTTTTCAAAACAAGACAACTTGCAAAGGAAGCGATTGAAGGCGGGAAAGTGCACTATAATGGCACGCGAAGCAAGGTAAGCAAAAAGGTCGAAATTGATGCTGTCATCGACATCAGGCAGGGCTATGATATTAAAACTATTGTTGTCAACGCCCTATCAGATAAGCGTGGACCTGCCGCCAACGCACAGCTTCTTTATCAGGAGACTGAAGATAGTCTCGCCAAAAGAGAGAAAGAGGCGCTCTTGCGTAAATTAAATAAGGCAAACACCCCCAATCCTACTAAGCCAACCAAAAAAGAAAGGCGCAAAATTATTTCCTTTAAACAACAAGATTAGAAGTTTGCCAATGTTACGCTATGATCATGCGGCTCGGCAGGTTTTGTTTTATTATAATCAACCTTCTTTTGCTCAAAAAGTGGCTTCTTTTGATGTTCTAATGGCTTATTGGTCACATTAACGGTTGAAGTAGCAATGCCAGAGGCAAAGCCAAAGGCGACAGTTAAAAGCAAAAAACAGGCCAAAATGCGATAGATATTAACTATGCTCATCATATTTATTATTCTCCTCTTATGAATGTCTAAATGATATTACAGTGATCCTGATTACAAAGACAAAATCAATATAGGCGCCATTGTAGGTAAAATATCTTTCACTTCATAGCGTATTGAATACGTAAAAACTTACAGCGTACGACGATAACGCTTAATACAAATAATCCCCACTATTAAAATGAAAATCAAAATCGGCCAAATACTTGAAAATAAGGTTTCAAAAGTATTCCCCTTAAGAATAATGCCTCTAATAATCCTTAAATAATGTGTTAGGGGTAAAATCTCTCCAAGCCACTGCGCCCATTTCGGCATGCCATAAAATGGAAACATAAACCCAGAAAGCAAAATGGAAGGTAAGAAAAAGAAAAAGGTCATTTGCATTGCTTGCAGCTGTGTTTTTGCAATAGTTGAAAAGGTGATTCCGACAATTAAATTTGCGATAATAAAGGGGAAAGTTACAACAAGCAGCAATAGCACACTGCCTAAAATAGGGATGGAAAATAAAACCTTTGCTGCAAAAACAATGAGCAATAATTGAATATAACCAACGATGATATATGGTGTAATTTTGCCAAGCATAACTTCCAGTGGCGTGACAGGCGTTGCTAACAGCGATTCCATCGTTCCTTGTTCACGCTCACGCGTAATAGCAAGACCTGTGATCATCACCAAAGTCATCGTTAAAATCACACCAGCAAGCCCCGGAACAATATTATATTGCGTAATTTGCTCAGGGTTGTAACGATTATGGACAACCACATTAAAAGACGATGATTTATTCTGTAAATAGGCTAGGCCATTTTTCTCAAATGTATCTTTAAACACATGACCAACAAGATATTCAACCGCACTCACTGCTGCTGCAGAAGCTGATGGGTCACTCCCATCTGTAATCAAAAGCATATCTGGCTTTTCACCACGAATCAGTTTTCTGGAAAAATTTGCAGGAATCTGAATAATAAACTGCACCTTTGCCTCTTGCATTAATCGATCTGCTTTGGCAACTGAAATATGATTATGCTGTATGTCAAAATACGAGGAGTTTTGAAGTGCAGTAACTAAGGTGCGCACCTGTGGTGAGTTATCTGCATTAATTAAGACCGTTGGCAAATGCCTTGGATTGGTGTTAATAGCAAAGCCAAATAAAATAAGTTGAATAAGCGGAATGCCAATCACCATGCCAATTGTCACTCGGTCTCTAGCCATATGAATAAACTCCTTTATTGCCAGAGCAAGATAACGCGAGACACTAAAATTAATGATCATTTTCATGCAAAGTTATCCTTATTCTCCTGCATCAAATGAATAAAGACATCTTCAAGTGATGGTGTAATTTGACGCCACTTGTAGCCTTTTGCAAAGCGCTCAATAATAAAAGTAAGGTTTTCAGCTGCAGGAGCACTGACATGAAGCTCAAGACCAAACGCACTGACTTGTGATATTTCCACACAATTTTCTAATGCTTTAGCAAGCCGATTTAAATTATCCCCTGAAACTAACCACGTTTGAATTCCAGCAGACTCAATGACATCCTTACAGCTTCCTTTTATCAACATATTCCCATAAGCAATATAAGCAAGCTTATTACAACGCTCAGCTTCATCCATATAGTGTGTACTAACAAGTGTTGTTATCCCTTGTGATGATAGTCTGAATATTTCATCCCAAAAGTCTCGCCTAGCCTTTGGGTCAACCCCTGCTGTAGGTTCATCAAGCAATAATAGATCAGGGTTGTGAATTGTTGCCACACCAAGCGCAAGACGCTGTTTCCAACCACCTGAGAGTGTCCCAGCTAATTGTTTTTTCCGCGCCTGACCAATTTCTAATTGCTCAATCATTTCCTTTACTTTTCTTTTTTTATCTTTTACCTGAAACAGCTGAGCAAAAAATTTTAAATTCTCCTCTACTGTTAAATCACTGTAGAGTGTGAATTTTTGAGTCATATAACCAACTCGCTGCTTAATCATTGCACTTTGCGTTTGAATGTCATAGCCCAAACAAGTCCCAGTTCCACTATCAATAGGCAATAAACCACAAATCATACGAATAGTTGTCGTTTTCCCAGAGCCATTTGGACCCAAAAAACCATAAATGTCTCCCTTTTCAACCTTCAAAGAAATATTGTTCACAACCTTTTTACCATAAAAGCTTTTATTGATATTTTCTACATCAATAACCGTTCTCATGAAGTTTTCTCACTTGAAAGATACACACTCACCGGTTGACCGGGGTGCCAGATATTCTCTTGTGATTTCATGATTTTAGCCTCTATTCTATAACTTAAGTCTTCTCTTGCATTCTCACTGTAAATAACAGGTGGCGTATATTCTGCCTCTGGTGAGATAAAGCTAACCTCTGCCAAAAACGTTTTTTTCACACCATCAATCTGAAAAGAAACTCTCTCTCCAAGTTTAATACGATGCAGTGCCTTCTCTGACACATAAAAAATAAGTTTGATCTGATTTGGAACCAGCAAAGACAATACCGGAGAGAATGCCTGTACTTGCTCGCCTGGCCAATAATACGTATCAAAAACACGCGCATGCTGAGGAGAGGTAACTTTCGTTTGCGCCACATTCCAGTTTGCAAGCTGCACTTCAGCATTTGCCATATCCATACTTTTTTTGGCGCTTACAATCTCATTCTCTCTGCCTTTTTTGAGCTTATAAATACTGAGCTGCTGCTCAAGTGAGCTTAAAGACTTTCTTGCTTGCTCATATTGTGACTTACTTAAATCATAATCTTCTTTTGAAGTGTTACCATCAGCCAATAGCGCCTTTGAGCGCTCATAACTTTTTTCCAAATAAATCAGATTTGCCTTTTCTTCTTCAATATCTGCTTTAGCTTGATCTATATAAGGCTTACGCTTTGCTGTTAGCAAATCTTCGTAACTGGCTTTTTTTGAAAGATAATTTTGCTGATCTGCAAGTCTTTGCAGTTGATACTGTGTGGGATCAATAGTAAACAACAACTGGCCTTTTTTAACTTCTTGGCCACGCGACACCATTAATTTCTTCAGCGCACCGGAAACATTATTGGCAGAGATATAAGTTAAATTCGCCTCAATATAGCCTGGAAGCGGTTTTTGATCTTCACTGAACTCCCGCCAAATAAGAAAACTGATAATTACAACAACCACTAATAAAATAGTAATCACTTGGATATATTTTTTCACTTAACGCTTTACACTCTGACAAACCCATAAGACAGAGTATAACTAAGTTATAATTTAGTTGGCAATCGTTATACACTACCGCCTGATAAACATAAGTTTAGAGATACCAAACCAAAGATAAATATAACTGAAAAAGCACAAATAGCCTGTAAACACGCCCAAACGATAATTGAAATTCACCTCTTGAATTACCTGATTGACATCAACTGAGTCAGACTGCATCACATAGTTTTGCAGATAGGGAATATATAAGCTTGTATACAATACAATCAGGCTAAACAAAATAAGCAGAAAGCCTGCGATAATAAGTGATTTTTTGATATTGGGTTTTGTGAGTTCAATCACCCTTTTAGGGATAAAATAACCAAGGATAATAAACTCAAATCCATATGAAATAATTAAAAGCACTGCCCTTAAACTGAAATTAGCATTAATCTCAGGACTGAGTCTAATGGCAGCCCAGCTGATAAGCGATACAAGAAGAATTGCTACTGCCACTTTTGATCTTAGAAAATAGGCAAAGTAGATGCAAAACGCCAAATAGAACAACAGATACATTTATGCTATCCACATTTGGAATAGCCACAGCTTAAACAAGTCATACAGCCATCCATTCTCACCATCGCTTTTGTGCTGCACTTGCTACAAAGCTGAGACTCTGGCGGGAAACCACCACTGTTATCATTGCTGGCTTGTTGCTTATTTAAAAACTCTTCTTTTTTGCTTGCAATAAAAAGCTGTTGCTCCTCATCCAGTTCATCATCTGGCAACATTCCAATTTTTTTCAAGTGCTTTTCTATCACATCACCAATCTCTGAAACCAAAGAAGGGATATATTTCCCGCCACGTTTAAAATAACCCCCATTTGGATCAAATACAGAACGAAGCTCTTCAACCAGAAAAGTAATATCGCCACCCTTACGAAATACCGCAGAAATAATCAACGTCAATGCAATGGTCCATTGAAAATGTTCCATGTTTTTTGAGCTCAAAAATATCTCAAACGGCCGTCTGACTTCATGCTCAGTTCCTTTATTTAGCACGATATCATTAATCGTCACATAAAGTGCATGTTCTGCTTGTGGCGGCTTGATTTTATAAGTCTCGCCAACCAGTGACTCTGGGCGTTTAATATCTTCATTCATCTGTTGATGTCGTTTTTCTTTTTTCTCAGCGGTTACTTTTGTTAATTTTTCTTTTTCATTAACAATTTTAAAGCCGGTGATTTTTTTTTCAATTTTTACAGCCATTTCTCTACCTTTATATCACTTCAATTCACAATTAAAACTTGCCGTAATAGCCTTCTTTTAGCGCATCATACAAGTTCGCTGCCGTATGCTCTTCCCCATCATATTCAATCATCTCATTCCCTTTTAATTCAAGAAGAGACCCATCTTCCAAAGTAAAGCGATAGGTTGTCTTGGCAAGATCTTCTTCCTTAACCAACACCCCTTGGAACACCTCCGGGTTAAAGCGAAAAGTTGTACACCCCTTAAGCCCCTGATGATATGCATATAGATAGATATCCTTAAACTTGCCAAAAGGAAAATCTGTTGGGATATTTGCAGTTTTAGAAATACTGGAGTCTACCCATATTTGTGCAGCTGCCTGAATATCGACATGCTCTTTTGGCGTGACATCATCTGCAGCAATAAAATACTCTGGCAATTTCTCGCTGTCTTCTTTTGCATGAGGCATCGCTTCTTGATTGATCAAATGTCGATAAGCCAAAAGCTCATAAGAGTACACATCCACTTTTTCTTTCGTTTTTTTACCTTCTCGAATGACATTACGTGAATAATGATGTGCAAAGCTTGGCTCAATACCATTACTTACATTATTTGCTAATGACAGAGAAATGGTACCGGTTGGGGCAATTGAGCTGTGATGCGTAAAACGACAACCATATTCACAAATATCATCAATAATGGAGATGTCTTCTTTGGCGATGCGCTGCATATAACGAGAATATTTCGCATGCAGTGTGCGCCCTTTTAATTTATCACCCACTTTCACTCCATCTGCGGACATCTCTGGGCGAAGTCTTAGAAACTCTGGTGTCACTTCATAATCTTTCTCAAGCACAGGCGCACTGCCTTTTTCTTTAGCAAGGGCAACGCCTTCACGCCAGCCTTCTAACGCCATCTGCTTTGCCACCTCTTCAGTAAAATCAACAGAGGATTTAGAGCCATATTTCATTCTAAGCATGCTTAAAGTTGAACCCAGCCCTAAAAAGCCCATTCCATGACGGCGCTTAGAGGTAATCTCTTCACGTTGTTTTTCTAATGGCAAACCATTTATTTCAACCACATTATCAAGCATACGAGTAAATATACGAATGACTTTTTTATAGTTTGACCAGTCAAATTCAGCCTTATCAGTAAAGGGGTGTTTTACAAATTTAGTTAGATTCACCGAGCCTAAAAGACAAGACCCATAAGGTGGAAGCGGCTGCTCGCCACAAGGGTTTGTTGCACGAATTGTCTCACAAAACCAGTTATTATTCTCTTCATTAACCTTATCAATCAAAATAAAACCAGGTTCTGCATAATCATAGGTTGACGACATAATCATATCCCAAAGTCGTCTAGCTTTAATCGTATTATAAACCTTACACGCAACCAATCCTGATTCATCGGTAATATAGCCCTCTTGAATTGGCCATTCACGCCATAAGACTTTCTTCTTATTTTTTAAGTCAATTTTATGCGCTGTTTGTTCCGCCTCTGTCATTGGGAAAGCAAGCTGCCATGGTAAATCATGCTCAACGGCATACATAAAATCTTTTGTAATTAATAACGAAAGATTAAACTGTCGTAATCTACCATCTTCACGTTTCGCTCGGATAAAATCAAGTACATCAGGGTGACCCACATCAAATGTGCCCATTTGTGCACCGCGTCGTCCACCGGCAGAGGCGACGGTAAAACACATTTTATCGTAGATATCCATAAAAGACAGTGGCCCTGAGGTGGTTGCTCCAGCCCCTGCAACAAAGGCCCCTTTTGGTCTGAGCGTAGAGAACTCATAGCCAATACCACACCCTGCTTTTAATGTTAATCCAGACTCATGTACTTTTTGCAAAATATTATCCATCGAATCATGAACTGTCCCTGATACAGTACAGTTAATTGTCGAGGTTGCAGGTTTGTGCTCAAGCGCACCTGCATTTGAAATAATTCTTCCTGCTGGAATTGCGCCATGTCGGAGCGCCCAAAGAAAGCTCTCATAGCATTTTTTTCTAAGCGCTGGCGTTTTTTCCACATCAGATAATGCTTTGGCAACACGCTGATACGTATGATCTACATTTTCATCAACGGCTTCACCCAATCTTGTTTTTAATCGGTATTTACTATCCCAAATATCCAAAGATGCTGGTTGTAACTCCAAATCAACTATCGCTTCACGTATAGACATAATTACACTCTATTTGTTTATTGCCCACACCAATCACACATTCAGTTGCAACTGACGTTCCCATCTATCTGATTATTTTAACGATTTTTTCTGAAAATACCCCATGACTTTTTTGCATATATTTTTTTAGGTCCACTTGACTTAACCACAGCGCCTTTGGTGTGGCTGTTTTGTCATAAAATTCCATTTGAAAAATAAATTCAAACACCCTATAGTTAAATTCGTGTGAACGTCTTACATCAATTGTAAATTGTTATTGTGCGCTTATAACGTACAACAATTCAGCAGTTTGCAATTAAAGTCTAAGTTCTTTAGGGAGGGAATATGACAGATCATAAGCTAACGCGTAATATTTTATTGGGAATGATTCTAGGGGCTATTGTTGGGCTAATATTTCATCCTTTTTCCGATATATCATGGGTCAATGGCTATGTTACAAATGGCATTTTATTTATTGTTGGGGCTATCTTTGTCACCCTCATGAAGATGCTGGTTGTGCCACTTGTTTTTGTTTCAATTGTGTGTGGCGCCAGTAATGTCACTGACCCAAAATCTCTTGGGCGCGTGGGTGGAAAAACCATTGTGCTTTACATCATGACAACTGCAATAGCCATTGCCCTTGCGGTGATTATCTCATTGTTACTTAAGGTGGGACATGGGGCAAACATTCCAACAGATGGCAACACCTTCAGCGCCGCTCAACCACAGTCCCTAACTCAAACCATTATCGGTCTATTCACATCCAATCCATTTGATGCTTTTGCTAAAGGAAATATGCTGCAAATTATTGTGTTTGCCCTTATGTTTGGCATTGCTATTAATCTGACGCAAGAATCAGGATCAAGAGTTAAAAAATGGTTTGATGACATGAATGAAGTGGTTATGTCATTTGTAAGAATTGTCATTGCCCTTACGCCATATGGTGTCTTTGCACTTATCGCCAAACTTGTCATTACAACCGAGCTATCGAAGTTCTTATATGTCTTTGGCTACTTCTTCACAGTAATACTGGTGCTATTTATCCATTTATTCTTTACCAATGGTATTATTTTATCGGTGTTTGCCCGGGTCAACCCATTTATCTTTTTCAAGAAAATGCTACCCGTGCAACTTTTTGCCTTTTCAACCGCAAGCTCAAATGCAACACTACCGATTACACTTAGAACCGTTGAAAAAAATCTGGGCGTTGATAATAAGGTGGCAGGCTTTACAATACCACTTGGGGCAACACTTAACATGGATGGAACTGCCATTATGCAAGGGGTTGCAACGGTGTTTATCGCCCATGTTTATAACATTGATTTGAGCTTAACTCAGTATCTAATGGTTATTTTAACCGCAACATTAAGCTCCATTGGAACTGCTGGTGTTCCCGGAATCGGTCTTATTACACTGACGCTTGTTTTAACACAAGTCGGGCTGCCTGTTGAAGGCATTGCGCTTATTATCGGAATCGATCGAATCTTAGATATGATAAGAACCGCTGTGAATGTAACAGGTGATGCTGCGGTTACGACACTTGTTGCTAAAACTGAAAAACAGCTCGATGAAAAAACCTTTCAAACAAGCGCTGTAAAATAAGCTATAAGTGGTATATACTGAGCCCATTAATTGCTGAGACATTGCAACCAAAAATGACAGATAAAACAACTAAAACCAAAGATACAGATGAACAAACAACACACTTTGGTTTTGAAGAAGTAAAGTGGCAAGATAAGCAAACAAAGGTTGCAGAAGTCTTCCACTCGGTTGCCAGCAAATATGATATAATGAACGATGTGATGTCGCTTGGTATTCACAGGCTCTGGAAGCGTTTCACCATTTCAAAAGCAAATATCCACCTAGGCGCGCGTGTGCTTGACATTGCAGGTGGAACAGGTGATTTGTCTTATCAATTTACGCAAAAAGTTGGCGAAGATGGTCTTGTTATTCTGAGCGATATCAATGCTTCAATGTTGAATGTAGGTAAAGAAAAACTGACCAACAGAGGCTGTGTTGGCAATATTCAATATGTTCAAGCAAATGCAGAAGCACTTCCATTTGGAGATAATTATTTCGATTGCATCAGCATCTCATTTGGACTTCGAAATGTCACTGATAAGTCAAAAGCACTTCACTCTATGTATCAGGTATTAAAACCCGGCGGAAAGCTTCTAATTTTAGAGTTTTCAAAGCCACTTTTGCCACTTTTAAGTCAGGTTTATGATCAGTATTCTTTTAAAATATTACCCATTCTTGGCAAACTTATTGCACAGGATGAGGACAGCTATCGCTATTTAGCTGAATCTATCCGCAAGCACCCTGATCAAGAAGCATTAAAATCAATGATGCTTGAAGCTGGCTTTGATAAAGCGCAATATCACAACCTTACTGGAGGCATTGTTGCCCTACATATTGGTTACAAGTATTAAAGGTGCTAAGCAAAGATCATGAAAGATATTGGATACATTCTCGATAACTCGATCAATGCCATTTTAAATCTTGACCCACAAAAAGAGCTGTTATTACAAAAGCTTAATGATGCTGTTCTTGCGATTAAGATTACTGATCTTAATACGACTTTCTATTTATACCCAAAGGCAAATCGACTCACTGTCACCAAGACGTACCCTCAAAGTGAAAAACTCACAAAGCTTACTGGTAACACAGGCTCACTTTTTGCCATGGGGATAAGCCCAGACCCTCAAAGCTACTTACGTAAAAAATCTATTCACTTTGAAGGAGACATGCATGCGCTTCAGGCTTATTACCAGCTCTTTAGCGCTATTCGTCCTGATCTATTATTTCACTTAAACCAAACCTGTAAGCTACCACTTGCTGATTTACTGCAAAAGCCACATGATATTGCCAGAGAATGGTTGAAGCTTAATCACACCAACACCTTAAATGATCTTAGTGAATATCTCCAAGAAGAAAAACGCCTATTTCCACCACAAGAAGAAATGGAAGACTTTTTTGATGATGTTCAATTACTCAAAGAAGATTTAGATCGCATGCAGGCAAAATTTGCAAAGCTCTCCCAAATCAAACATTCTAATCCACAAGGAAAAAAGGATGCATAAAGTAAAACAATGGATCCGACTTATCTATATCGCTTATATTTTTAATCGCTATAATGTTACAACCATGCTTGCGGATGTCCCACTCCTTCGCATGTTGAAAATTATTGTGATTTGCAATCCTTTTTACTGGACAGCAAGAAAGAAACTTGATCGTGGAACACGGCTTCGCCTTGCGCTTGAAACACTCGGCCCCATTTTCATTAAATTTGGTCAAGCGCTTTCAACAAGGCGTGATTTATTACCGGGCGATCTTGCCAGAGAGCTTGCAAAACTACAAGATAAAGTCCCGCCCTTTTCAAGCGAGTATGCGATCAGCACCATTGAATCTGCCTTAAAAATGAAAGTCAGTGATGCCTTTATCTCATTTGATGAGATACCACTTGCCTCAGCATCTATTGCACAGGTGCACAGCGCTTTATTACCCAATGGAAAGTCAGTGGTGATAAAAGTGCTTCGCCCGAATATTCACAAAGTATTAAAACAAGATACTGCTCTTTTAAAAATGCTCGCTCGCATGCTTGAGCGCTACCTTCCTTCAACAAGGCGCCTTAAACCTGTTGAAGTGGTTGAAGAAATTAACCGAAACCTGCTTGATGAACTTGATTTGCTACGTGAAGCTGCCAATGCATCACAGCTTAGAAGAAACTTTAAAGATAGTCACATCCATTATGTACCAGAGGTTTATTGGCCATATTGCCGCAAAAACCTGCTTGTCATTGAAAAAATCAATGGCATTCCTGTCTCGGATATTCCAGTACTGAAAGAGAAAAACACCAACTTAAAGCTCCTTGCTGAGCGTGGGGTTGAGATCTTCTACACACAAGTATTCCGTGATTGCTTTTTCCATGCTGATATGCACCCTGGCAACATATTTGTCGATGCAAAGAACCCAGGCGATCCTAAATATATCTCCATTGACTTTGGCATCGTTGGCACTTTAACAAGTGAGGATCAACACTATCTTGCTGGCAATTTTTTGGCCTTTTTTAATCGTGACTATAAAAAAGTTGCTGAACTTCATGTGGAATCTGGCTGGGTTCCGCCTGATACGCGTGTTGATGAACTTGAATCTGCCATTAGGACCGTGTGCGAGCCTATCTTTGAAAAACCGCTTGCTGAGATTTCATTTGGTTATACCCTGATGCGGCTTTTTCAAGTGGCTAGACGCTTTAACATGAGCGTTCAGCCTCAATTGATTTTGCTGCAAAAAACACTGCTTAATATTGAAGGCCTTGGGCGAGAGCTTTACCCTGATTTAAATCTTTGGCAAACTGCTAAGCCTTTTTTAGAAAACTGGATGCAAGCGCGTGTTGGCTATAAGGGATTTATTAAACGTGCCAAGGCACATTTACCTGATTTAAGTGAATCACTGCCAGAGCTGCCAGAGATTATATTTGATATATTAAAGGCAAAACAAAAAGAAACTAAAGAGCAAAGTAAAGACAAAACTCAAAATCAAACACGAGCCGAACGCTCTAAAAGAAGAGGCGTGCTTTTAGGCATTGGCATTGCTTTAACCGGTTTTGGCATCTTAGCAAGTGGCGCTAAAGAGTTTTTAAACACGCTACATCAGTTTCTCAGCACACACTCTGTCGCTGTGAGCGTTGTTGGCATTATCATTTTAATTTGGTATTTCTTTACAAACCCAAGACAGTAATAACTCATGGAGCGTACATAATTATGAGTAATTGTATATTTTGCAGCATTATCAAAGGCGATATCCCTTCAAACAAAGTTTATGAAGATGATGATATACTGGCTTTTCATGATATTCAGCCTGCCGCTGATGTCCATGTTCTAGTTATCCCCAAAAAACATATTGCCAGTTTAAATGAGCTTGATAGTAGTGATGAGAAGCTAATTGCTAAACTAACTCTACATATTCCCAAGATTGCAAAGACACTTGGTCTTGATGCTGGCTATAAGACACTTATCAATACAGGTAAAGGCGGCGGTCAGCAAGTTTTTCACTTACACTACCATATTATTGGTGGTAAAATTCATGCCTTGGAATCACTGAAACATATTGGCTAAGTGAAAAGCTCAATCATGATTTTAAGATAAAATGAAACTAAAGATTGTAAGCGCGTCTTGTTAATGCTAGAATGCAGCTCGAAAATTAGCCTCGTAATATCTGGCAAGATTCACAAAATTCTTGAAAGGCTCGTGTTTTTTTGATATAAAGTTGCCCTTTAAGAGTTTTTATAATTATAACATTTTAGAAGAATAAGAATTGACTGGAGGATAACATGTCTAGAGTTTGTATAGTTACTGGGAAGCGCCCAATAACTGGAAATAATGTTTCGCACGCACAGAACAAGACAAAGCGTCGTTTCTTGCCGAACCTTCACTTTCACCGTTTTTGGGTAGAAAGCGAAAACCGTTATGTTCGTTTACGTGTCAGCTCAAAAGGTATGCGCATTATCGATAAAAAAGGTATCGATTTTGTATTAGCTGATTTACGTGCCCGTGGCGTGAAATTCTAAGAACCGATTCAGGAGTATAAGTAATGCGTGATAAGATCAAATTAGTATCTAGTGCAAACACAGGTCACTACTACACAACAACTAAAAACAAACGTACTATGCCTAACAAAATGGAAATCAAAAAGTTTGATCCAGTTGCGCGTAAGCACGTTCTTTATAAAGAAGCAAAAATCAAATAGCTCTCTTTAACAATTACTCAAAGATATAGAAAGCCTCAAATTTTATTTGGGGCTTTTTTATTGCCTGCTTTAAGATTCCATTGAAACTGACAATGAACGAATAACCAGTACAATCAAAAATGGTGCACCAATAATCGCCGTTAATATGCCAACTGGAATCACCATTGGATAAAATAGATTCATCGCAACGATTTGTGCAATCAGTAAGATAAGTGCGCCTGACGCTGCGCTTGAGATAGCGACATATAGGGTTTTATTCGTTCCAAGCAGCATTCTTGCTATATGCGGCGCAACGAGTCCAACAAATGCAATTGGACCTGCTACAGCAACGGTTGCTGCAACCATAAGCGAAAGAAAAATCATTACCCAAGTAAAAAACCCTTTAATATTTACACCCATTAATCGCGCCTCATGTTCACCCAAGGCAAACATATCAAATACATTTGCCTTTCTTAGAACAAAGGTAAAAAAGATAATAAATATCAGCGCAATTAGAATATTTTGCCCCCAGCTGACAGTGGAAACGCCCCCAAACTGCCAAATAACAACCTGCTGAAATAATTGACTATCACTAAAACTAATTAACAAAGTCGTTAATGCGCCAAATATTGCCGAAATGCCAACACCCAAAAGAATAATCACAGCAACATTCGATAACATCCGTTGAAGTGCAATCACGATTAAAAAAAGGCCAAGCACAATAATCGCACCAATTAAACATGCCAGAAAAAACCATGCGAATGTGTAGTTACTCATTGCAAAATAAGGCATAAATAACAATAAAAGCACACCAAAAAATTGACTCCCTGATGAAATACCTAGCACACTGGCATCTGCTAATGGATTTTTTAAGAGCACTTGCAACACACTCCCTGCCACACCAAGGGCAGCACCAATTAAACTAGAGGCAACTAACACGGCTAAATGATATTGCCAAAACACAAGCGCATCTGTTAGTGAGTGTATTGATAACAAACCCGCATCACCAAAGAGTACGGCGATAAGAAAGATCATGATCAGCACAAAATACAAACCAATAACAATCATCAATGCTCTTTTGCCTTGATACATCATTTTTCACTCATCTTTAGCAAGTTTCTTAACTGAATATGGCAATTAGCCTTGAAAATTAGTACAAGATTCGTTATAAATCGCCTTATCACCTGAAATATAAAACACATGACCATCGTTTCACTGAAACACTACAAGATGAGCCAACATAACATAAATAACAAGGAAAATCACATGCCTGCGGCCTTTCAGATTAAAGGAAGTTTATTTACTTTAAGTGTGTTACAACTGCTAAACACTGACTTAAAAGAGATTGAACAACAACTGACAAATAAAATTAAACAGGCACCGCAATTTTTCAATCACGCGCCGATTGTGATTGATTTAAACCTATTAGAGAAAAGTGTTGATATTACATTTATTAATGATCTTAACCTTATGCTGAAAAAACACACGCTTATTCCGGTAGGCTATCACACTAAAGATAAAGTTCTTTCTAAAGCCCTATCACAAGCACTTTTTCCTATATTTAAAGACAGTCGCAATATCCCTTCCACACAAAGTGAAGCGCCCGAAAAAGCACAAAATAAATTAATCGAAACACGTATTCGCTCAGGGCAACAAGTGGTTGCGCAAAATGGGGATTTAATTGTGCTATCTTCTGTCAGCCCTGGCGCTGAGCTTCTTGCCTCTGGCAATATTCATGTTTATGGCACCCTGCGAGGCAGAGCGATTGCTGGGTTAAATGGTGATACAAATGCGCGCATTTTTTGTCACAAACTCGAGGCGGATTTAATTTCAATTGCAGGGCAGTATCGCATCTTTGAAGAGGATTACGAGCATGAAAATGGCGATAATCTCGGCTACCAAATTCAGCTGAAAGACGGTACAATTGTTATCACTTCACTCTAATTTCAACTAAAATAAATAGAGTCACAACATAAAGTACAAATGGAAGGAACAAGCGTGAGTAAAAAATCGCAACAATCAACTAAGGCCGCTGAAAAGCCAAAAGTAGAAGACAGTAAGCCTAAAGTTGAAAAAAATGAAGCGCCTCAAAAAGAGTCAAAGCGCGCAACAACTATTGTTATCACCTCTGGAAAAGGCGGTGTTGGTAAGACAACAACAAGCGCAGCCATCTCACTTGGACTGGCACAAAAAGGCTTTAAGACGGTTGTCATTGACTTTGATGTTGGTCTTCGTAATTTGGATCTTGTTATGGGCTGTGAAAGACGTGTCGTTTATGATTTAATCAGTCTTATTAATAAAGAGTCTAATATCAACCAAACATTGATTAAAGATAAGCGCTCAGAGAATCTGTTTATTCTGCCTGCCTCTCAAACGCGTGATAAAGACGCACTTAAAGAAGAAGAGCTTGAAGAAGTAATGAACGAGCTAAAAGCGCAGTTTGATTATATCATCTGTGACTCGCCAGCGGGCATCGAAAAAGGTGCGCTTATGGCAATGCATCATGCAGATAAAGCGATTGTTGTTACAAACCCAGAAGTCTCCTCAGTAAGAGATTCCGATAGAATCTTAGGCGTGCTATCAAGCAAAACTAAAAAGGCAAAAGAAACCGATGAAAGTGTAGAGGCAAAACTTCTAGTCACTCGCTACTCACCTGAACGGGTTGCACTTGGAGAGATGTTGTCTTTAGAAGATGTGAAAGATGTTCTTTCTATCCCGGTTTTAGGGGTCATTCCTGAATCTAAAGATGTGCTACAAGCGTCAAACTCAGGCACACCAGTGACAGCTTACAGTGACACTCAAGCCGGGCAAGCTTACTTGGATGCCGTTGAGCGCTTTTTAGGTCAAGATGTACCACTTCGTTTTATTACACCTGAGAAGCAAAGCTTCCTAAAACGTCTATTTGGAGGAAGATAGCGTGGGATTTTTAGATTATTTCAAAACAAAAAAACCAGAGAAAAACTCAGCAAGCATTGCAAAAGAGCGCCTACAAATCATTGTCGCTCATCAACGCTCAGTCGTAAAAACAGATGAAAAACAACCTGAATATATTGCCTTGATGCAAAAAGAGATTATGGATGTCATTAAAAAATATGTTCATGTTGCCAATGAAGATATCAAAATCGAGCTTGACAGCCAAGGAGACTGTTCTGTGCTTGAGCTCAATGTTACCATTCCAGAGTCTGCACAGGCTGTTGAAAAACCAACTAAAAAGGCCAACGCCTAAGGATGGCAGCTCAACCGGCGGTTTCCATTCGCGATTTATCTTTCTATCGTGGAAAACGCTGTATTTATAACAATATCTCCTGTGATATCCCCAAAGGAAAGATTACCGCAATTCTTGGCCCATCTGGCACAGGGAAAACCACCCTTTTACATCTAATTGGGCGACTGATCACCCCGCAAAAAGGGGATATTAATGTTTTAGGCAATAAACTCTTAACTTTAAATAAAAAAGAGCTGTTGGCTTTACGCAAACGCATGGGTGTTTTGTTTCAATCTGGCGCACTATTTACACAGCTCTCGATCTTTGACAATGTTGCCTTCCCTATTCGCCAAAATAGTAATTTACCTGAGAATATTATCTATAATTTGGTTTTAATGAAACTGCAAGCTGTTGGACTTCGCGGCACGATAGATATGATGCCAAGTGAGTTATCTGGTGGCATGGCAAGACGTGCAGCACTTGCAAGAGCCATTGCTCTTGACCCTGAGATCATGCTCTATGATGAACCATTTACAGGTCAAGACCCTATCTCACTCAATGTTATCCTAAGCTTAATTAAGCGCTTAAATACCGCGCTTGGCATTACTTCAGTTATCGTCTCACATGATATTAATGAGGTGCTTTCAATAGCCGATCATGTCATTGTGGTTGCCAATCAGGAAGTTGCCGCTGAAGGCACGCCAGAGGAGGTTAAAAACTCCAAAGATCCCTTTATTCACCAGTTTTTACATGGTGAGATCGATGGTCCTATCCATTTTGATTATCCATGCGATACATTCGCATCGATGCTAGAGCAGACACGGAGGGGACAATGAGAGCCATTCAAACACTTGGCAAGATTGCTATTTTATCGATACAGAACCTTGGCGAGTCACTTATTCTAGCAGCTGAAAGTGCATTTGGAAAAGTAAGCTTCAGAGGTATCTTACAACAAATTTACGTTGTCGGGGTTAATTCAGTTTTAATCATACTCGTCTCTGGTCTTTTTATTGGATTTGTCTTGGCACTACAAGGCTTTTACACCTTAGCAAAATTTAGCGCAGAGTCCGCTTTGGGGCCAATGGTTGCCCTAAGTGTCATTCGAGAGCTTGGTCCAGTGGTCACAGCCCTCTTATTTGCTGGACGCGCAGGAAGTGCACTGACATCAGAAATTGGTTTAATGAAAGCGACCGAACAACTCTCAAGCTTAAATATGATGGGCGTTGACCCTATTCGATTTATTCTTGCCCCGAGGTTTTGGGCCTGTGTGATTAGCGTTCCGGCTTTAACACTCTTTTTTAACTGTATTGCAATCTGGGGCGGTTATTTAATTGGTGTTAAGTTACTTGGATTGTATTCAGGCACCTTCTGGGGCAATATGCAAAGCTCGGTATTGTTCGACCAAGATATTGTAAATGGCATTATTAAAAGCGCTGTCTTTGGTATTGCTATTGCTTGTGTGTCTCTCTATCAAGGCTACAGCGCGACAGCAAACTCAGCCGGCATTGCCAGAGCGACCACAAAAACCGTTGTCTATGCATCACTTGCAATTCTCGCATTAGACTTTCTAATGACAGCATTGATGTTTAAGGGGATTTAACCATGTATAAAAAAACCTATGAAATTATCGTTGGCATCTTCGTATTACTTGCCATTGTCGCACTTATTTTTATGGCACTAAAAGTCAGCGGCCTATCTATAGGGAGCATCAACAGCTCAAACTATGAAATTAAGGCTGAATTTAAAGATATAGGCAGCTTGAGAACAGGCGCTGCCGTTAGGATATCAGGTGTTGAAATTGGTTCTGTTAAAAACATAGAGCTTGCGACAAGCTATAGTGGATTTATAGCAACCGTCACCCTTTCAATCAACAATAAATACAATAAAATTCCTGGCAGCTACTCTGCTTCAATTCAAACAAGCGGTATTCTTGGAGATAGCTTTGTTGCACTTGAGCCCGCAAAAATTAATCTTCCTAATTTATATGGCAGTGAATATCTTAAAAATGGCAGCGTGATTCCGCTCACCAACACCACCTCTTCAATTAATTTAAACTCACTCATCAACACATTTGTATCAAGTTCGGGGACCAAAAAATGACCATCAAAAAAACCACCATTATCTTAAGTGCATTATTTGCATTAACTGGATTTAGCTTTGCAGCGCAAAATGCGCCAAGTAGTAATACAGAACAGAGCGCGCCAAGCAACAGTGCAAACACACCAGCTAAAGTACAAAGTGCCAAAAACACGCAAAATCCAATTGAAATGCTGAATAACTCCATTGTTAACACGCAAAATTTGCTAGTAAAGGACAGTGAAAAACTCTCAGATAATCCAGAGGCGCTGATTAGGATTATCAATAACAACATTATGCCTATTCTGGCCACAAATATTATTGCACAGCTTCTGGTGGGTCAAACAGTATGGAAAGAAGCGAGCAAGAAAGATAAAAAAGAGTTTATTGCCTCTATCACACATATGCTTGTGTACACTTATGCCAAAAATGTTGCTCAAGCTGGCAATTACAAAATCACCATCAATCCATTTGATAATGATAGCTGGAAGAAACAACGTGTGATCGTTGCCACTGGACGAATCACCAATCTTCAAAAAAACAGTAGCTCTGAGATGAGCATTTATCTACTGAAAAACAATAAAAAACAATGGCGAGTATATGATTTATCCGTTGCAGGAGTCAGCATCTTGGATAACCTAAAAGCACAATTTAAACAGTACAAAACATTAAAAGAAATCAATACCGCTATTGAGAGCAAGAATGTCAAGCTTGATAATAAAAAAGCCTAATCTATGGCAGATTAAAGGTGATCTAACCTTTAAAACAATCTCTCAAATAGAGCTTAATGCTGGTAAAGCAAGAGATGCTTGGCAACAGGATGTTAGCATTGATTTTAGCCAATTAGGTGTCATTGATAGCGCTGGCATTGCTTGGATACTTGAGAATATTACTGTAGCCAAACAAGCAAACATTGCACTTAAATTTGTGAATTTACACTCTACCCAAGCACAAACACTTGCAAGTATTCAAGGGGTTGATACACTCATAACCCCCTATTTAGATAATCAACATAATTGGAACAAAGATGACCGCGAATGAACTCAAAACACTAATAGAGTCTTCCCTACCGAATACAACTGCACTTGTTGAAAGCCCTGACAATGTCCATTTTGAAGCCACTATTATTAGTGAAAGCTTCAATGGTGTTATCAGCAAAGTGAAACAACAGCAGATGGTCTACGCCCTCATTAATGATTACATTGCATCTGGAGAGCTCCATGCAATTGCAATGAAGACCTATACCCCTGAAAAGTGGCAGGCAACTCAAACATCTTAGCGATTTAAGGCTTGTAACATGTCATCTTTAAGCTGGGCTTTGCCTGTTATTATTATGATGCTCTTTAGTATTATCAGCATCTTCATTACCCTTTTTGCGCGCATTCATGCCCTGAGAAAAGGCAATATCAGTGTTGATGATTTCAAAACAATGGATTTTTGCAAAAAGGACAATCCATGGCTGGAGGTAAGCTCAAGACATCTGAATAACCTTTTTCAAACCCCAGTGTTATTCTATTTCAGCTTTTTAATTATTATGTTGGATCAAGCGCTTTCCAGTGTTGCCTATCTTCTTGTGCTTGGTTGGATTTTTGTTGCCTTCAAAATTATTAACTCCATTATCCATCTCACATTCAACAACCTTGCTTTAAGGCTAATGAGTTTTTTAATTGCTAATGCGGCACTTTTCACCCTGATTGTGATGCTGCTCATTGAGATTGTTAAGCATTAAAACACAGCTATATCCAAATGACCATGATTGACTATAGTATCGTTTTCAACAGCAATAATAATCTACGAAATTTATACTTTGTCGCGTGCAATTTCTCCTGCTCGCGTAACCTTTTTCTCTCCTCTTGTATCTCTTTTTGTTGCTCATATACCCATCTATATCCATCAAGATAACACATCTTACAACTCCTTTTGGATTATTTTATTATCAACCAAAATAAAATCGCTTTGGCTGTATTTTTAATACTCTCTTAAAATAGGGTAATTAAAATTTCATGATTAAAATAGCGTAAATCTACGCTAGTTTGATATATAACACATGATTATAATATGTTTTTTGCTAAAAAATTGATCACAAAAACATCTATAATTATAACATGCTGGAAAAACTGATTTGCAATGGATAATACAACTCAAGATCATGATAAAATAAATCAAGCATTTACAAACTATACTCACAGGCACAATTTTTCAAGCTTACAGATAGTACGGGAATTACGCCAATATCTTGATCTCAAGGGGCTCATTTTAGCTTGGCTTTGGCCAAACGGCCGTATCATAGACATCCCTATTATCCCACATGAAATCAGTGAGGCTTGGAATAGTTTTGATGAGAAAATATTTGAGCCCACCTATAACTACCAAAACATCCTATACCTTGCAAGTAATCAGTTTTCATATCAGTGCATATTGGATTCGATGGATAAAGACTGTGCTTTTCCTATGAAAGATCAGCTTAATGATATCCCTGATAAGGCAAGTTTTTATATCAGGCCAATGCTTGATGGCTCACTGATTCGCCTAGAAATGAATGCCTCAAGAGTGATTCCCATTACCTACTTTATCCAACAAAAACTTAATTGCTTTATCGATACATTTCTTCAATATATAAATGATAAAAATCTGCTAGAATACTATGACTTTACTGGAATTGTCAGACCATATAGTATTGCAAAAGTCTGTCAAAGTTACACTCCTCCTAGCATTTCCCTCGCACTCAAGCAATTTAGCCGCATCAAACATCAACTAATATTGCTTATTTATCATGATATTCGCTGTATAAAAGACATCGCCAAAAGACTCTCTCGATCTCCTAGAACTATTGAAAAGCACCTTGATGAAATGCGTGAAGTATTTGCATGTAGAACACGCTATGAGCTGTATATTTTAATTTCACAGTCTCCTGAAATACCGCTGTCAATTATGAAAGGAAACTGCCCATCTTATTAGTTCAGAATAAAAACACCTCAAGCACTATGCTTGGCATTGATAGCTTTTGTCTTACTACTTAACACCATAAGAGCGAAGTGTCTTTTTTACATCACTTTTTGATACCGATAGGTTTTGGCTGGCAAGTTTAATATCCTTATTAAACATGTAATAGGCAAGAAGGGTAACTTGATGATTAATCTCAGCCAATTCACTTTGCAGATTTGCAAAAGGGCGTTTATCTGATTTGAAATATAAAAACGGAGAGGTTATGACTTTTAAGCACTGTCTTAGAAACTTCATCTGCTTTCCTTAAATGATCATGATTGGGTTGTTTCAGTACAACAATAGCCATTATTTATTAAATCTTGCTTAAGAGCTGAGCGAAAAAACCGTCCTCTATTTTAGGCTCTACCTTTAAATACCAAAAATTCCTCCCAGCAAAGCTTTCACATTTAACCGCATCCTTGTAAGTCATCACCACCAGTTTTGCATCAAGGTCATTAAAATCCTGTAGCTTATAAGCATAGTGATCTGGAAATGCGCGCACTTTAAGCTGATGAAAGCCAAGTGATGCTAATTGATCAAAAAAGCGCTTTGGGTTCCCTATTCCAGCAATAGCGATAAGATCATCATTTTGATATTGCTTTTGAAACGCACTAATACTTAGCGTTTGGCCAGTTGCAATATTTACAAAACATGAAGGCACTAAGCGCATATTAAAGCTATTCTCAAATGAAATATCTCCCCCACCATTGATAATAGTAAAATCAACCTCCTCCAAGCGTTGAACGGGCTCCCTAAGCGGACCTGCTGGCAGTAGAAGCCCATTACCAAATCCTCTTTTGCCATCCACCACTGCAATTTCAATATCTCGTGCCAACGCATAATGCTGCAGGCCATCATCACTGATAATCACATTGACATCTTGAAGCTGACTTTCAATATAACGCACAGAGTCAACACGCTTAGGGCTAATAACAATAGGAATGTTAGGCAAAAGCTTGCTTAACATATAAGGCTCATCACCACACTGACAAGGTTTTGTGCTTTCACTAATCATAAAAGGATAGGATTTTGCACTTCCCCCATAACCTCTTGAGATAATGGCAGGAGAGAATCCTTTTTTTAAAAGATAATGACAAATCGCCTCAACAACAGGCGTTTTGCCCGTGCCGCCCACTGTAATATTGCCAACGATAATCACCGGGAGCTTACTTTTATAGGCAGAAGATGATTGCTCTTGTCTTCTTCTTTTTGCAATCAGAAAAAAAAGCTTAGAAATTGGATAAAGAAGGCATGCTAAAGCTGTTTTTTTAGGGGTATACCACATTCTCTCAATAATGGACATGCTATCTTTTAACTTAAAGATTGCTGATACAATTTAGCATAGAGCCCAGATTCTTTCTCAACAAGTGTTTTATGCACGCCAGTTTCAACAATTTCACCACCATCCATCACAATAATGCGATCAGCATGCTCCACTGTGGTTAAGCGGTGAGCAACCACAAAGGTGGTTCTATTTTCCATTAAGCGATTAAGCGCTTGCTGTACTGCCCTTTCTGACTCATTATCAAGTGCACTTGTTGCCTCATCTAACAGCAAAATCGGTGCATCTTTTAAAATCGCTCTGGCAATCGCCACTCTTTGTCTTTGCCCCCCTGAAAGGTTAAAGCCATTTTGACCCACAACTGTATCAAAACCATTTGGCAGACGCTCGATAAACTCAAGTGCATTGGCCGCTTTTGCTGCTGCTAGCACCTCTTCTTGACTCACATCACCTTCTTTTCCATAGGCAATGTTATTATAAATGCTATCATCAAAGAGATTCACATGTTGAGAGACCAAAGAGATATGTGAGCGTAAGTTCTCTAATGTAAGCTCAGCGGTATTTACCCCATCGATAGTAATCACTCCCGAAGTTGGCTGATAAAAGCGTGCAATCAAGTTAACTAAGGTGCTTTTCCCACCGCCAGATCGTCCAACTAGCGCAATCATCTGCCCGCTTTCAGCAGTAAATGAAATATTATTTAATGCTTTTTGTGTTGTCCCTGCGTAATTAAAACTCACCGCATCAAATTTCACCTGAGCTTTTACTTTCGCAATCGTTTTTGTTCCGTTATCTGGCTCAGGCTGACTGTCTAAAATATCGAAGATATCCTCTGTCGCAGCAATCGCTTTTTGGATGGTTGCATTCACACTGGTTAGGTTTTTAATTGGCTTTAAAATTGCCATCATTGAGGCAAAAAAAGCAACAAATCCACCAGCATCTAACCAACCACCATTTTTAAGTCCGTAGCTGGCAACAATAAATAAAATCACCGCAATGACAATTGCACCAATAAACTGGACAACAGGTGAAGATAAGCCATCTAACAGTAAGGTTCTTAGCTGCTGCTTATAAGTGTATTTAAGATTTTTATCAAACTTCTCTTGTTGATATGCTTGACCACCAAAAATACGAATTTCTCTGTAATTCACCAGCGCTTCTTCAGCAGCATGTGTGACAGAACCCATTGCTGATTGTGTGTTTCTGCTGTAATGACGAAAGCGCTTACTGATCCATGTAATAAATATCGCAAGAAAAGGCGCAACCAGTAAGACAATAATCGAAAGCTGCCAACTTGTGACTAACATAACAATAATAAGACCAATGACAAAAGCACCATCTTGCACCACTGTAATAATCGCAGAACCAGTTGCACTTGTCACCTGATCCACATTATATAAAAGCTTTGATAATAACTTGCCAGATGAAGTTTTATCATAATAATTTGCAGGCAAATCTAAAAACCTTGAGAACATCTTTTTGCGAAACTGATAGACAACATTCGCGCCGAGTTTTCCCATAAAATAAGAAGATAAAAAAGAGCCGACACCGCGCAAAATAAAAAGCAGCAAAAACAAAAGTGCAATGCCTTTTAGAAACTCACCACCACCTGGGGTAAAGCCTTTATTTAAAAGTGGCTTTATCAGATACATTGCATAGGCATCACACGCCGAATAAATAATACTACCCACCACTGAGATAGCCAACAAGTACCAAAGTGCGCGCACTTCCCAAAGGAGCCGTCGATACAGCTTATACGTTTTTTCTTTTACATTTGCCGATGCGGTCATAAAAATAATTGCTTTTTGATAAATTAGACAGAGTTTAACCAAATTTACTGTTAACATAAAGTAATACGTTATGTTCTTCTTATTTACATGCAAATATATTTAGTTGGTGGCGCCATTCGAGATGCGCTTTTAGGACTCCCAGTTACCGATAGAGACTGGGTGGTAACAGGAAGCTCTAAAGAGGAAATGTTAGCACTTGGCTTTAGATCTGTTGGGAAAAGCTTTCCTGTTTTTCTGCATCCTAAAACACATGAAGAGTATGCGCTTGCCAGAGTTGAAAAAAAAGTTGCCGCAGGCTATCAAGGCTTTCACTTTGACACCTCAGCGATTACACTCACTGAAGATTTAAAGAGGCGAGATCTTACGATTAATGCCATTGCTCAAGATGAAAATGGAAAGTATATCGATCCTTTTAATGGCATTGATGATTTAAATAACAGATATTTGAGACATGTCAGCGAGAAATTTCAAGAAGACCCACTTCGAGTGCTTCGCGTGGCAAGGTTTGCAGCAAAATTAAGTCCATTTAACTTCACTATTGCCAATGAAACGCTTGATCTGATGCGAGAAATTGCAGCAAAAGGAGAGCTTCAGCATCTATCTTCTGAGCGCATCTCAATGGAGCTCATAAAAGCATTTAATACAGGAAACATCGCCTCATTTTTTAATGTTCTATATCAGGTTGATGCATTAAATGGAAAGTTGGCACCATTTAATCAAATACGAGCATATTTAAATAACAAAAGCACTCATATACAAAAGCTTCTACAAACAAAACAATTAGAGTATGATCTCTTTTTAGCGCTTACCATACATCAAAGTACAAGTATTGATGCCATTGAGCGCCTGATTGAACTATTAAAGCCCACTAAAAAAATCATGCGGCTGATGAGAGAGTTTTATCACTATCACACAACCCTTTTATCCGCTTATGAATATTCTGCTGAAGCACTATTAGAGATGCTCAAAAAAACCGATGCATTTAGAAATACCGCTCGCTTTTTGAGGCTTTTAGATGTTTGTTATTGTTTAGATGATTTAACGCCATCTCATAGAGAAAGCTTACAAATGCTTCAAAGCTTAATAGATAAATTGAAAAATAATACTTATCCGCAGCTTCTTTCTAAAGATATCAAAGGAAAAAACATCAGTAAAATAATACACAAACAACAATTAGAAATCATTCGTTTGGAAATAAAATAGAGTAGCTTAGAGGCACATGGCGGAGAGAGGGGGATTCGAACCCCCGATGGAGTTATTAGCCCCATACTCCCTTAGCAGGGGAGCGCCTTCAGCCTCTCGGCCATCTCTCCGAAGTACTGCAACAATTTAACGATTCAACCGTTGGATGTCAAGCGCTTAATCGGTATTTTTGGTGCTTTTAATAGGCTTTATTCAGCCTCGTCTGTTGAGTGCTCACCTTTTATGCGAACATAAATTTCTTCCCTGTGTACAGAAACGTCTCTAGGTGCATTGACACCTAAACGAACTTGGTTTCCTTTTACACCAAGAACAGTGACTGTAACTTCATCCCCAATCATTACAGTTTCCCCGGTTTTTCTGGTTAAGATTAACATTATTTGCTCCTTATTTATTGTTTTTCATCTTCCAAAGCTGATTACTTTAAGTTAAAAATAGAGTAAGTCAGCAATGTATGCGGCCCCAATCGCATAAATGCATGGTTACCTTGGTGAGTATAGTGTTATTTGATCTATATGCACCAAAAACTGGTAAATTTTAAACAAAATAAATTTTTTTACCAGTACATTTTAGCAAATGCCGGACAATTTTAACGC
The DNA here is from genome assembly GCF_000379445.1 of Fangia hongkongensis FSC776 = DSM 21703. GTDB lineage: Bacteria > Pseudomonadota > Gammaproteobacteria > Francisellales > Francisellaceae > Fangia > Fangia hongkongensis. The sequence continues at coordinate 46,644 of NZ_KB902262.1, read as the reverse complement.
ATTTTTATACGATATGCAGCCATGTTATGCTTTTATTCCTGTTGCATCTATTTAGAGTAGTACTTTTTCATCAATTAAAATAATGATTGCAAAGCTCATAAACATCCCAATTAAAAAACAAATAACACTACAGCTCAAAAGCCTACGCTTTTTATTGTTATTCCTATTTATTTGACCTAATGCATTTGACAAAATAGTTGCATGCGTAATGAGAAATAATGCATCGCTTTGCACTTCTACTGCTTTTGAAATAAGCCTTTTAATATCACCAGCGCACGAAGTATATCTTCGTTTTATGTTAGATATAAAATAAAATATGATTGAAAACAAAAAATAGATTGTAGGGAAAGTAAGTACTACCTTATTAAATATAAGTGCACAACAAAGTAGCAAAAGAGCAAATATAAATGAAAATATTGCCAGCCAACACAACTGCATATCAATTTCTTTTTTCACAACTAGCTGACCATATTCAAACTCATAGCTAATATGTTTAAAAATATGCTTAGCTCTAACTCTGCTAATCGATTCCAAATCCATTATAATAGTCACTCCAATATATCGTATATAATCTCTGTAATTTTGCAATCGGTACGGAATTTAATGATACAAACCGTATCATCATGCTAAGAAATAAATGCCCCCACTTATTTCAAAGATTATGTTGACTCAAAATTGATAATACCCTATGTGGCCGAACCATTTTTGGTTGGGCCTGCAACAAGCAGAAGCTCAGCTCTGCTATAGACCTTATGGACATCAACATAGATCGAACCACTATATAGCAGCATACGTAAATAGGTTGTATTAGGGCCTAAGTGTGAAGAGAGCCAAATATAAGTACCGTTACTTAGCGATTCACTAGGAAAGCCAAACATTGTTTCTAAATAGCGAAGAGGAAATTGAGCCTCATAATTTATAAGCCCAACAGCCTCATATGCTGTGGGTAAACGCAGCTTCCATCCACATATTTTTGCTAGGCCATTCACTTCATTAACCGCATCTTGATATATAAAATCCCCATCACCTAAAGCATAAGGATACCATACCAGCCCTGTTAACTTATCGTACTTCAGCTTAGGACAGGCATTGCCATTAGGGTCAATATAAGGAACCAGCCGTGGATCAGGCCAACTACTAGGCGATCCCTGAATTGTCGGCCCTGAAGCTTGGACCACTGCAAAAGCGTGTTCCTGTGCATAACCTCTACTATAAATTATTAGCAAAGCACAAAACAATATTAATAGTTTGCTCATCAAATGTATTTTCATTTTCATTCTCATATCAATCATCTCTTTTTTTATTTTATTGATATTACAGCTGTTACTTAATCAGCAAATGCTCATCCGAAGACTGCTAACAAAATGAATATCAAAATATACCTTTAATATATTTTTTAATCATCTAGCAGTTAAGATTGCAGCGAACTTAACCGACATCCCGAACAAGAAGTGCCTTGGCAAGCATTAGGGGATTATCAGTCAGAAAGTATGTACTATCACCAGCGTATGAATCGAGTAACAAAACCACATAGTGAGTATCATAGCCATTTGTTTCCTCTGTATATAACCTTTCCTGTTGAGAAAAGTAAAAACCATATTGCGCTAGAATGTCTCTGACGCTCTTATTACCCTGAAATGGTATAATCGAGAGCAATTCATTAACTGTTGGAAGGCGCCAATTATTGTAACCACATAGGTTAGATTCTTGAGCGAAAAGATTCGCCTCACCCCATGTGTCATATGGTACACTCGGGGTTCTCGCCCATGCAAGATTAGTTAAAGCATCATATAAAGCACCCTGACATTTCTCACCTTTAGCAATCTGCAGCCTAGTAAAACGTTGAGGCTTACGAGGCCATGCCCAGCCGCTATAGTGATGAGTTAAATGCTCAGCAATTGGTCCAGTTGGCAAATTGACTGCTAGAGGTAAACCAGCAAGAATGGAGTTTCCTTCATTATATAACAGTTTTATCCATACGCCTTTAACGCTTGGCATATTTCCTGAATTAAATGATATAGTTATCTCACAGGATTCGCCTGGCAAAAGCTCGTCTTTTGCAAGGCTCAAGCATGTTCCTGTTGGTGTATAAAGCGCATTATCCCAGCTCAATGAAATCCCAGTCGCTGGAAGTATCTTACTTGTGTTTGTAAATTTAGAGGTTACCTCTGCTTGCTGACCAGTTGCTGCATTGAAATAAGGATAGCCCTGATATATATTCGATGAGTATGCACTAGTCACGCTAATAGCAACTGAGCTAACTTGAGAGTTTGATTGCACTAACACATCATCCCCTTGTTGATAATGTAGTGTGCTGCTAACAACATAAGAAGACGTCTCAAGTGCCGGTGTAACAGTACCCACCCAAGAGCAGCTCTGATTTGCTTTCAGCTCGGTTATTCCATCACAAGTACTCTTATCTTTATCAATAGTTACGCCATCTGGAAACTGATTTGTAAAGCTTACATTCGTTGCTGGATAAAACTCATTTAAATTCATAAAGGTATAAGTAAATGGATAGGTAACACCCTTAGCCATATTCGCTGGTAAATCATTCGTTTTACTCCCCTCTACCACTACAGTAGATGAGGTAGTGCTCTTATTTAAAGGCACATCAGCGCCTTGATGATAATGCAAAGTTATACTCCAAGCTGCATCCTCATCAACATTAGGTGCAAATGTGCCTTGCCATGAGCATAAAGCATTAGGGGCGAGCTCACTAATACCTAAACAAGTACTTTTTTCAGCATCCACTGTAAAGCCATCTGGAAAAACATTGGTAAAACTGATACCTGTTGCTTTATGTATACTGCTTAAGTTAGTAAACACATAATTGAAAGGATAGGAACTACCCGTACTAGTGTTAACAGGGACTCCTAGTATTTCATCGGCTCCTATCCCAACCTCTGATACAACAGAAGAAGCATTTAACTCAACATCCTTTCCTTCTGTGTAGTGCAATATCATGCTGTGCGATTTTATTCCATTTGTTTTAGGCGTAAATACACCCACCCACGAACAGGTTGCATTCGCAGATAGCGCATTTATATTCATACATGTACTTGCAGCCTCATCAAACACATACTCACCTCCTGGAAAATCTTGTGTAAAGCTCACATTCGTTGCACTAGTTGTTTTACTTGTATTCTGGAAGATATAATGAAACGGATAACTTTTATCTTTAATAACATTCTCTGGTATCTCTTGTGCCTTTTGTGCCGTTACGACAACCCCCGTAACTTGAGAGGCACTACTTAACAAGATATCTTCACCTTCTTCATAATGTAACATCGAACTTATCACCTGATTACCTGTCTTAGTTGGTTTGAACTTGCCCTGCCATGAGCAAGATGCCCCTGGCGCCAACTCTGTGATACCTTTACAGCTGCTATTAGCATCATCTATATGGTAATCCGCTGGAAACACATTGGAAAAACTAACACCCTTAGCTGTAAAATGATGACTCAGGTTTGTAAAAATATAATTAAAAGGATACTCTCTTCCTTGTGCAACATTTTCAGGTATATCCCTCAATTTTTGTCCCGCAACTTCAACTTCCGTGGTATTTGAGTGACTATGCAATATCACATCCTGACCACCTTGATAGCTAAGTGTTGCAACCAGATCTTTAGACCCAGTAACATTTGGTTCAAAAACACCTTGCCATGCACAAGAGGCCTTTGGCGCCAATGTCTTGATACCCTCACATGTGCTGTTGATATGATCTATTGTATACTCACTCTCTGGAAAAACATGGGTAAAACTAACGTTTGTTGCTGTCAGAGCATCATTTGTATTTGTAAACATATAAACAAATGGATAATGCTTATTTTTTTGCACATTAACTGGAATATCCTCTAACTTTTCTCCTCTTATGGATACGCTTGCAACATGGGAGTTTACATTTAATCCTACACTTGAGCCTTCTGCATAATTCAATAAGATAGACAACGGCTGATCACCATCAGCGGCAGAGTTAAATACGCCTTTCCAAATACAGCTTCCATTTGGCGCTAGGGTTTTAATTCCGGAGCACGTACTTTCTTTTTCATCAAAACTATAAGCACCTTTAGGGAAATTATTGCTAAAACTTACATTCGTAGCAGGCAACTGGCTACTTGTATTGGTAAAAGAATAGCTAAATGGGTAGCTCATTCCTCTAACTGCATTAGCTGGGACACCCTCAAGATTATTTGATTTCACTACAACATTTGAAAACGATAAACTCTTAATAATTGGCAAAGCAGAAAAAAGCTTCAACTGCCCTTTAACAACGCCATCCGATTGAATATGAAATTGACATTCGGATGACGGAGGAATTTTCTCATGACATGAGTTTTGTGTTATCTTCACATTAGATAGTACTTTATTATTTTCATCTAAAACTTGGGGTGTATTAATATACATTGACTGTCTAGAGTTGTTTACTATCGTAATCACATTGCTCTTTTTTGTTGGCAACACCGACTCTTGTGAAACATTGGTTAAAACAGACTTCTTTAGAAAAACATGACTGTAGCTTTTTTTCTGTCCATTTGGTAACACAACCATAAATTTAAAAATATTTTTCTTTTCTGCCTGCTCAGATAGCGACAGCATTATTTTACATGGCTGCCCCAAAGTTACTTCCTTGCATTCATTACTTACAATAAATGCAGGGTTATCTGTAACCTCAACGGCATATTTCCCTGTCGGCGCCGATTTAATAGCAAGCATCTGTTCTTTAGAGTCAGATACCATTAAATCCAGTTGTGCTCCAGCCCCCACAAAAGCACTTTCAGGTGCTTGATATTCCACGTTATATTGCGCAGCAGACGGAGTGTCAGATCCTCCTGATCCACCTCCTCCGCCACATGCCGACAACAACGCCCCACAAATTGCTATTGGTAAACTTTTAACTATCCAATCATATCTTCTCATACCCTCTCCTTATACCTATTTATCATGTTCCCTAATATTTGACAGTAAACCATTAGACTTAAGCTGATTAGCTAGAGTTCATTTACAATTCTATTGAATATCATTCTGATTTTTTAGCGATCTATTACTGTATTTAATACGATACACTGCCTGAATATACGCGTAGAACTACTCTATTAATTGGATAAAATATATTATATTATTTGTTGCTTGGTATTTTTGACTAAATAAAGTCCAGCAAATGCATAAGATCAGCCAGATAAGAAAAAGCACAAACAATAAACTTATCACCTCCTTCAAGCGGCAACTTCAAAAACCACTCGCTGCTCTTAGCTATACTGGCTCTCTTTTTGTATACATCAACACACCTACAGGAGAAGTGATTTACTTGATCCTTGAAAATGGCATAATGGAAGAAATTTGGGCACAGTCACTCATTGTGCAAAACATGCCTAACTTCAGCTACACAGCAAGGTTAAAGCTTCCTCAGAGCTCTTTCTCTTCTGATATTTTCACCTATATACCAAACTACCAATCTTATTTACAAACTGATTATTTTGAAGCCATTTCAAAGCGGACACCAAACATGCTTCACCCTTGGGGATATCATAGGTATCAGCTTGATGGTGGCATTATTTCTTTATATTTTGAACTCAAAGATAGAGGATTTACCGAATTTCTTTTAGCCTATAAATGTTATTTAGATACGGCGTTAGATGCTATATACCAAACATTAATAAATAACTTAGAGCACTACCATGCATTTAATATAACCAATGCTATAAACTTCTGTGATACTACAAATAATATCATTTATTTGCTTGATCAATCCATTACAAGCCAGTTTAAGCTTAATCATTCAGAGCTTAAAGTGCTTAAACTAATCTATGCTGGAATCTATAAAAACAAAGATATTGCATGGCATGCTCATTTATCAAATCGCACCATAGACGGCATTATTCTCAACCTAAGAGAAAAGTTAATGTGCCAAAGCAAAGAAGAATTAATTGCAAAAATACATACTCTACACTCAGTGATCAGAAATAGTATTTTGAATCAATTACAATTGCAATAACTATAGAAATGAAATATATCCATCAAACCCACAGCATACATGCATAAAAACACATCCCCCATATGGCAAATTTACAGATCCTATCTACAATTTAAAGTGCAACTATTCAAGGAGAGCTAAATATGAATATTCTATGCATTTGTGGTGATTGGTCTGAAGACTATGAACTCGCGGTACCCTATCATTTTTTTAGGGCACTGGGGCATACTGTCCACACAACAACCACAGGAAAAGCCGATGGTGATTACATTACAACCTGCATTCATGACCTTAACCCAAAATATCAAGCCGTAACCGAATGGGCAGGGCATCGCTTTAAGATTGATGTTGGGCTTAACAGCGTCGATCCAGATGAATATGATATGTTGTTGCTGCCGGGCGGCAGAGCTTGCGAAACACTTAGAAACAACCCAACCATTCAAGCGGTTACTTCAGATTTTATTGACAATAAAAAACTGACAACCGCTATTTGCCGTGGTAGCCAAATTTTATTTGCAACAGGAAAAATGAAAGGCTATAACGTAACAGGAAACCCCGTCTGTGAAGCCGAAGCAAAACTTGCTGGCGCACACTGGAAAAGAAGAGACTTTGAAAGCGTTGTTGTCGATGATTTTTTTGTCTTAGGGACTGAATTTCCAGGGCTTTATGCATGGCTGAATAAAATCTATACCCATCCATTATTTAAGAAAGTTATTTGATAGCGTTAGTGATCACTATCAGAATAATAAGCATTAACACCTTTAAGAATTTTAAGCGCTTTTAAGCGTGCTTCAGCTTCAGAGAGCATTCTACGCGCTTCTTCTGCATCCACTTTACTTTCACCTTTGGCTTTATTCAATGCTTCTTCGGCTTGTTGACGTGCTTTTTCAGCAGCAGCTTCATTTAAATCCTTAGCACGCTCCATCACATCAGCAAGAATAATCACTTGATGTGGCTGCACTTCAACAATACCGCCTGAGACAAACAAAGTATCTTGCTCGCCTTCACGCTCGATACGGACAACACCCGCAGGTAAAGTTGACAGCAGTTGTGTGTGACCATAGGAAATACCCATCTCACCTTCATCACCACGCAAATTCACCATCTTGGCATCAGCACTATAGATAGAGCCTTTTTGACTCACCACATCAACTTTTATTAATTTATCAGACATAAGCTTGACCCTCTATTAAAGTGACTCTGCTTTTTTAATCGCCTCTTCAATACTACCAACCATATAAAATGCCTGTTCAGGTAAATGATCATATTCACCCTCAACAATTGCTTTAAAGCTTGCGATTGTATCTTTAAGTGGAACATATTTACCCGGATTACCGGTAAATACTTCTGCCACATGAAAAGGCTGAGATAAAAAGCGCTGGATTTTACGTGCACGGGAAACAGTGAGCTTATCTTCTTCTGATAGCTCGTCCATCCCCAAAATTGCAATAATATCTTTCAGCTCTTTATAACGCTGCAATGTTTCTTGCACTTTTTGCGCCACTTCATAATGCTCTTGACCAACCACTAATGGATCTAACTGGCGTGAAGTAGAATCAAGTGGATCCACCGCAGGGTAAATACCAAGCTCAGCAATTTGACGCGATAATACAATCGTTGCATCCAAATGTGAGAAGGTTGTCGCAGGTGATGGATCTGTCAAGTCATCCGCTGGAACATATACTGCTTGCACAGAAGTAATGGAACCTGTTTTTGTAGAAGTGATACGCTCTTGCAGCACACCCATTTCATAAGCAAGTGTTGGCTGATAACCCACAGCTGAAGGCATACGACCTAAAAGTGCAGATACTTCTGTTCCTGCCAATGTATAACGGTAGATATTATCAATAAACATCAATACATCACGGTTCTCATCACGGAAACTCTCAGCAATCGTCAAACCTGTTAACGCAACACGCAAACGGTTACCCGGTGGCTCGTTCATCTGACCATATACCAAAGATACTTTATCAAGTACGTTGGAATCTTTCATTTCATGATAGAAATCATTTCCTTCACGTGTACGCTCACCAACCCCTGCAAATACAGAAAAGCCGCTGTGCTCTTTGGCGATGTTATTAATAAACTCCATCATAGTAACGGTTTTACCAACACCTGCACCACCAAATAGACCAACTTTACCCCCTTTTGCAAATGGGCAGATTAAGTCAATTACCTTAATCCCTGTCTCTAGAATCTCAGCACTTAAGGCTTGATCTTCAAATGACGGTGGACGCTTGTGAATAGGCTGCTTGTCATCACATTCAATTGGACCTGCCTCATCAATTGGATTACCAAGCACATCCATAATACGCCCCAAAGTACCATGCCCAACTGGCACTGAAATAGGTGCATTTGTGTTTTTAACATCAAGACCACGCTTTAAACCATCAGAAGCACCCATCGCGATACAACGCACTACGCCATCGCCAATTTCTTGCTGTACTTCCAGCGTTAAGCCAGTTTCTTCTACGATTAGAGCATCATACACCTTAGGCACATGATCTCTCGGGAAACTAACATCAACGACTGCGCCAATAATCTGGCTAATTTTTCCCATACTCATTTTTATATCCTCATTTCAAATACTAAAACTTTTATACTGCTGCCGCACCCGATACAATCTCTGCCAGCTCTTGTGTAATGACTGCCTGACGTGCTTTATTGTATTTCAATTTCAGCTCATCAATAATCTCACCGGCATTATCAGTCGCATTTTTCATCGCCAACATTCTTGCTGCTTGCTCACAGGCTAAATTCTCAACGACACCACGATAAACTTGCGATTCAATATAACGCACCAACAAAACATCTAACACACGTTTTGCACCTGGCTCATAAATATAATCCCAGCGTGCCGCCATATTCTCTTCGGCTTTTTCATCGTGCATTTCAGCGATAGGCAAAAGCTGCTCTTTGGTTGGCTCTTGACGAATGGTATTAACAAACTTATTGCTAAATAAATCCAGCTCATCAATCGTGCCATTATCAAATGCTTCAATCATTACCGTAACTGCACCTGTAATCGACGCCAGAGCATCATCACCATTATGAAAGTTCGCAGCAGAGATAACATTCACGCCTGATAAGCGCTTAAAAAAGCTCTCAGCTTTGACACCAATCAAGCAAAGATTAACTTCAACTTTATCAGCCTGATATTGCTGAATGGCTTTAACTACTGCTTTAAACAAGTTGATATTAAGACCACCACAAAGCCCACGATCGGTTGAAATAACGATAATTCCAGCACGTTTAACTTCACGCTTTTGAAAATAAGGATGCAAATATTCCATACTCGCGCGAGTAATGTGCGCGATGATATTTTTTGCATGCACTGCATAAGGACGCGCCTCTTCCATGCGATCTCTGGCTTTACGCATCTTACTTGCCGCAACAAGCTCCATCGCACGCGTGATCTTTTGTGTATTTTTAACGCTGTGTATCTTGGTACGAATCTCACGACTACCAGACATAACGCCCTCCTATTACCAAGACTGTGTCTCTTTACACTCTTTAATGATTTGCTCTAATTTTGCAGCAATCTCATCATTATAATTACAATGTGCGTTTATCTCATCCATAAACTCACGATATTGGCTTTCAGCAAAAGCATGTAGCGCACTTTCAAAGCTAATGACCTTATTTAGCTCAAGATCATCTAAGTGCCCTTTGTCAGCAGCATAAAGCGACAATGCCATTTTTGCGATGCTAAGCGGATGGAATTGTTTTTGCTTCATTAGCTCCATCACACGCTCACCACGTTTTAACTGTGCACGTGTTGCATCATCTAGATCAGAGGCAAACTGCGAGAACGCTTCCAATTCACGATATTGCGCAAGTGCAAGACGAATCCCACCACCAAGCTTTTTAATAATCTTAGTTTGCGCGGCACCACCAACACGAGAGACCGAGTTACCCGCATTAATTGCAGGGCGAATACCCGCATTAAATAAATCAGTTTCTAAAAAGATCTGACCATCAGTAATGGAAATTACGTTTGTTGGAACAAATGCTGAGATATCCCCTGCTTGTGTTTCAATAATTGGCAATGCAGTCAGTGAACCTGTTTTACCTTTTACTTCACCATTAGTCGCTTTTTCAACATACTCTGCATTAACGCGTGCAGCACGCTCAAGCAAACGAGAATGAAGATAGAAAACATCACCGGGGTAAGCTTCACGGCCAGGTGGACGACGAAGTAGAAGTGAAATCTGACGATACGCCCATGCTTGTTTTGTTAAATCATCATAAATAATCAGTGCATCTTCACCGCGATCACGGAAATACTCACCCATTGCACAACCTGCATATGGTGCCAGATACTGAAGTGCAGCTGAATCTGCTGCATTTGCCGCAACGATAATCGTATGCGCTAAAGCATCATGCTCTTCTAGTTTTCGAACAACATCAGCAACAGAAGAGGCTTTCTGCCCAACAGCAACATAGATACATTTAACACCCGTATCGCGCTGGTTAATAATCGCATCTAGAGCAACCGCTGTTTTACCTGTTTGTCTGTCCCCAATAATAAGCTCACGTTGGCCACGACCAATTGGAACCATTGAGTCAATCGCTTTAATTCCTGTTTGTACAGGCTGATCAACTGATTGACGCCAAATCACTCCAGGAGCGACTTTTTCAATAGGCGAGCTTGTTGTTGTTTTAATATCACCTTTGCCATCAATCGGGTTACCAAGCGCATCAACAACACGGCCCAAAAGCGCCTCACCAACAGGAACCTCTAAAATACGCCCTGTACAATAAGCCTTTTGACCTTCTTGAATTTGCTCATAATCACCTAAGACAACAGCACCTACTGAGTCTTGCTCTAAGTTAAGCGCCAAACCATAAACGCCTCCTGGAAGCTCAATCATCTCTCCAGAGGCAACATCATTTAATCCATGAATACGGATAATACCATCTGAAACGCTGACAATTGTACCTTCAGTCTTTGTTTCAGGCGCATTATCAAACTTTTCAATTCTTTCTTTTATCAATCCACTAATTTCTGCTGAAGTTAGTTGCATATGCTTTCTTCCTAATGTTTTTTAAGCTTGTAATACATGCTGCAGCTTATCGAGTCTGCCTTTGATCGAACCATCGATAACCACATCACCTATCTCAATAATTGCACCGCCTATAAGCGCCGTATCAACAGCTGTTTCAACTTGTACTGCACAGTTATATTTCTTTTCAAGCTGCTGCTTTAATTTTTCAATATCTTGATCAGTCGCTTCAAACGCAGTAGTGATTTTTGCTGTTTTTGCTTTCTCATCTTCTGCCTTATATTGCAAGAAAAGTGCATATATCCACGGAATTACCGCCAAACGATTATGCTCTGAAACAACTAAAATGAAATTTTTAGCATGCTGATCGAGTGACTCATCTAATACTGATATAACAAATCGAGCCACTTCACTTTGTGCATAGTTAGGGTCATCGATAAGCGCTTGAACTGACTGATTTTCAATACACTCAGCCAAATTCAACAACATACCAGTCCACTTGTTCACTTCTTTTTTATCGCGTGCAAATTCATAGGCTGCGCGGGCATATGGTCTTGCTATATATGTCATGTCCGCCATAGTTTACCTCTTTCGCTAAAGCTCAGCTGCCATCTCTTCTAAGAGCTGGTTATTGGTTGTCATATCGATATTTTTATGTATCAATTTCTCAGCACCTTGAATTGCAATAGAAACCACTTCTTTTCTAAGCTGCTGCTTCATTGCACGCATTTGTGTTTCAGCTTCATCATTTGCTGCTTTTCTAATTCTCTCAGCATCAACACGAGCCGCTTCTTTTGCTTCTTCATCAATTTGCATCGCACGCATATTTGCTTGTTCAATGATTTTAGTCGCTTGCGCTTTTGCTTCTTGGACGACTTCATTTGCCTTACGACGCGCCACTTCAAGCTCTTTCTCAGCACGATCTGCTGAAGCTAGACCGTCAGCGATTTTCGCTTTACGCTCTTCCATCGCTTTTCTAAGTGGTGGCCAGACAAATTTCATGGTAAAGCCCACAAATATGGCAAATGTGATCATTTGGCCAATTAGGGTAATATTAATATCCATGATTTCTCCTTGGGGATAAGTTCATACTTATAGTCAAATTATGCGCCAAGTGCTTTTGTTGCCGCTTCAGTCAAGCCAGTAATTGCTAGCGGGTTTGCATATAATACTAAGAAACCAATCGCAATTGAAATTGCAGCAAACGCATCCACAAACGCCGCCACGATGAACATACGGCCAAGTAACATTCCGCTTAATTCAGGTTGACGTGCAACCCCTTCCAAGTATTTACCGCCTAACACACCAAAACCAATTGCCGTACCTAATGCAGGTAATGCAATCAATAATGCAACAGCAATTGCTGTCAATCCGTTAAGTTGACCTAATACTTGTAGTGACATTTCCATTTTATTCTCCTTCTGGTTTCTTTTATTTTTTAATGGTTATGGTTAAAACTGATTATTCAATTATTGCTAATTATTCTTACTTAATGATCATCTTGCGCCAAGTTCAAGTAGACAACTGTCAACATCATAAAGACAAATGCCTGAATCACAATCACAAGAATATGGAAGATTGCCCAAAGGCCACCGAGTGTCCACTGAATCCACCATGGTAACAAAGCAATCAAAATAAAGATAAGCTCGCCAGCAAATAAGTTCCCGTAAAGTCGAAGTGACAAAGAAAGTGGTTTGACAATTTCATCAATCAAACGAAAGGCGATATTAAGCGGAAACATCCAAATGCCAAATGGCGCACTAAATAACTCTTTCGTTAAGCCAAAAGCACCCTTTGATTTGAGGTTATAAAATATAATAAGTAAAAAGACACTAATGGATAATGCAAAAGTTAAATTTGCATCTGCGGTTGGCACAATTCTGAAATACGCGTCATTACCGCTTATCGTTGCAATTAACCACCCTGCAAGATCAACTGGAATCAAATCCATAAAGTTCATCAATAACACCCAGATAAAAATGGTAATTGCAAGTGGCGTGACAAAATCACGTTTATGCTGATAAGTGCTTGCAACTGAGTTATCGATCCATTCACAAATAGCCTCAACCCCATTTTGAAACTTTCCGGGCACACCCGATGTTGCCTTTCTTGCACCAATGTACATGAGGGCTAAGAAAATAACACCTAATGCAGCACTGACAATCAAAGTGTCAACATTAAGCGTCCAAAAAGCCGAATCACCGAGGCTAATTTGCCAGTGATGCAAGTGATGTTTTACATATTCTGAAGAAGTTAATAGTTCTCCTGCTGCCATACTCTTTCTCTTTCTCTGGTTTATTACTTAAGGTGTGTTAATTTCATAAATAGTGGCATAAACCACATAGCTAACTGCAATACCAATAGCCCTATAATATAAGGTAAAAACTTAGGCTGTATATAAATTGCAATCAATACGGTGCCAATAGCAACAAGTACTAGCTTGGCGAATTCACAAGCATATAAGATACACACCTCTTTCATCGGGTGGTATTGTGATTTGCGTAAAAACAATCTTAATAGGAAAACAACATTGGCGATAAACATTAAAATCGAGCCAAGAAAAAAACCAAGTGCGTAGCTTTTTCCCCATAAAAAACAGATTAGACTACCCAATACCACAAGGAGTATTTGGAAAGCAAAAAAGTGCTTTTTGTAGAGTTTTCTGTTTGCTAGCATCGTCTCGTTAATCCGGTAAATTTACGCCAAGCAGTATATAGTTACCTTGCTGAAGGTGCAAGCAAAAACGCATCATTTTTCCACAGGCTTTTTATGTAAAATAACAACAAAAATCAAGCCCATTGAATTGCTGCATAACAGATATTGACCCTTGATCAGCATCAGTGTAATTTGCAACTTGCAGTTAAATAAAACAAATAGGAATAATATGAACAAGGGAATCCTCTATTTTGCTTTTGCCGCGCTTATAACATCATTTACATTTGCTAACGCTACCAGCAATGATTGCACAGGAAAAGAGGCCGCTTTTCTAAGTGGCACTGTCACAAGCGCCCCTAGCTATCAAGATGGCTACTCAAAAAAGGGTGTAGAGTTATCCCATACACATTTTTCGCTTAAAGGCAGTGATGGGAAGACATATGATGTGGCTGTTGATAATGTATTTGCAAATGACTATGACAGCACAAAAGGCAACTCTATTCCCAATAGCTTTTCCAATCAAATTCAAGTGGGCGCACAAGTTGAAATGTGTGGTGAGCTATATACTGGAGGAGATGTTGGCATACACTGGGTTCATACAAACTGTGGAGATAACGCATCAGGACCAACTGGATATTTAAAAGTCGACGGCGGCAGTTCTTTAACCGGTAATACTGAGTACTGCTATCTTTGGAACTAACACCAACTATTTAACCTTAAAACAGATTTCTCGCACACATACTTCAGCTTGGATTAGTAGAGTTACTTTGTATGAGTATTTTAATCTCTTTTCTGTAGCAAAAAGCCTAGAAAATACGGTAGTATAACATCCTTCTTATTATTTAAGTTACCTACCAATAATAATTAAGCACAGGCAAAAAATGACAACATCACAAACACAGCCAACGGGTTTATATTGGCTTTTTATGACAGAGATGTGGGAGCGCTTTGGCTTCTATACCATACAAACCATCGCAGCGTTATATCTTACCCAAGGACTTAAATTCTCTGACACCGATGCACTACTAACCGTCTCTGGCATTAATTCACTTATGTATTTAACACCTGTTATTGGTGGAATGATGGCAGACAAGCTTTTAGGCTATCAGCGTTCTATTTTACTCGGTGGCGTGCTTTTTGCGATTGGCTACTTATGTATGGCTTTGCCTGAATATTGGTACTTTATTCTAGGCGCAGCCATTGTTATCACAGCCAATGGCTATTTCAAACCCAATGTATCTTCCATTGTGGGCGATTTATATCAACAAAATGATTCCAGACGCGATGGCGGTTTTACCATTTTTTATATGGGGATTAATATCGGCGCTTTACTGCCATCACTTTTTATTGGCGTTGTCGTTGCCAAATATGGCTGGCATTTTGGTTTTATTGTTGCTGCTATTGGAATGCTATTAAGCTTGATTACCTTTCAGCTAGGCAAAAAACACTATCGCGAAAAACTCAATAAAGAAGCCTCAAAAAGCAAAAAAGTGACTGGCGCACAAAAATGGCTACTTACCGCAGCACTTTCATTGATTTTGATCATTGCTGCCTTTTTATTATTTAAAGCGCCCATTGTCCTTAATCTCGTTGTGATTATCGGGACTGTGCTTTTTTCTCTCTACACGATTTTTATTCTTTTTACTTTAGAGAAGGACGCCAAACGAAAAATGCTGGCATGCTTGATTTTGATATTTATCTCAATTGCTTTTTGGGCGCTGTATAATCAGACATTTGGCTCACTGATGCTCTTTGCAAATAGAAACATGGAGCAATCATTTTTAGGGATCCCTATCACAGCAGAAAACACCCAATTCTTTAATCCTTTTTTCATTATCGTCCTAACACCGATATTAGCGCTACTATGGGTTAAACTTGGCAAAAAAGGCTTAAACCCGTCAATTGCACTGAAATTCAGCTATGCCATTTGGTTGATGACTTTGGGATTTGCTGTACTTTGGTTTGGAATCAGTTATTTTAATACCAATGGCATTACCGCCTCAGGCTGGCTTGTGCTTAGCTATTTTTTACAAACAACTGGCGAGCTATTAATCTCCCCTGTCGGCTTAGCGATGATTACCGTCTTATCACCAAAGGGCTATACAGGCATGATGATGGGCATGTGGTTCTTATCACAAACAGCTGCTTTTTCTGTCAGTGGATTTCTAGGTGTTTTTGTTGCGGTTCCAAATGGCAGTAGCACATTGGAGGCTTCAAAAATATACGAATCAGGCTTTGGCTATTTTGCCTTAATTTCACTTATTGCTGCCATTATCAGCCTTCTTCTTGTTCCTTATTTAAAATCACTTACTGAGAAGTAATAACAAACATAAACCAGCTCCTCTAGACTTTTTATCTAAGGACTCAGACTGACTTACCCTTGAAGTGTTCTTACACTTCTTTTTTCATGTCTCCAGCTTTACCCTGAGTCTGAACTTTATCTTTGTACTCTTGAAATATGCCAGTAAATATTTTCTCTATTGTGCCACTTTTATTAAAGTTAATCTTTTCTGTTAACTGGTTATAAAAGTTTTTCATATCACTATACTCCATAGCCGAGGCATCTTTATTAATAAATTCTTCTACATCTTTGACATGATGGCGATTCCAGTTCCCTTTAAAAAACGCCTTAACCCCCTGCCCATCCTCACAATACTCTTTTAGCTTAGCTTGCGACTTAGCCTTCCAATCCCCTTGAGCATATTGAAGTTTAAGATCTCTCAAAACACTCTTCCTTAACTCCAAATAACTCTCTAACGGCTTTTCAAAAAAACTGTCTCCTTTATCCTTAATTAAATTTTTATATCGTTCCAATACTCTGTCTTTACTACAATATCGCGCAAAATCATTGCCAATTTCCAATGACTTAATATTCTCCCACGCTTCTTTGAACCTATCTCGGTATAACTCCCACCTCTCAATCTGATCACCCAAAGTTAATTTTAATTGCTCATTCTCTATAGATATTTCAATTTGACTGCCTTCAACCGACTTATTATTGACACTAAATAGAGATAAAGCACACGCCTCAAACAAAAATTCTTGATCATTTAGATGTTCGCCTCCATTATTCACGCTATTGTCCGTTCCTAAAGTCTCTTGATCTGCCTGATTAATCTTTTGGGTTTGATTTTTTAGGGTTTGTTTTATGATCTGTAATAATAATGGCTCTTGATCCATATAATTTTTTAAAGGATCAAGATGTGAGTATTGACGTAAAACTTTTTTTGCAGGAATGTTTGAAAAATCTTGATGACTATATTGCACACCAGCACCTATTGTTAAGGTATCAGAACTAGTGTCAAATTCTTCCCTCAGCTTCTTAATGACTCCCTCATAATCACTAATGACTTTTTTAGCATTATTGAAAACCGCAGCATATCTCAAAAAACTCCTATCGATTACTGTACTCTCATTAATAGTCCTCACCGCATTTAACTTATTAATCTCAACTGCAACATCATCTTTGAGTAGTTTATAGCCTTTAACAGGTTGGCCTGTTCCCACACTAATATTTTCAACTGTAATCTGGTAGTTTGACATAATACTTCCCTTTTCAAAATTTTCAGAATAAGTGCAAAGCATTATGCTTGATAGCGCGACAATGACCATCTTTACATTTAGCATTTCATCAAATTGACGCTCCCTTACTGCAAAAATCCAACTACTGCAATACCAGTGATTAATATTCATCAAACTGATGTGTGTATAGTAAATTTACGATATTATTTGTCTTTTTTGCACAGTACCATGAAGACTCTCTGGATACATTAGGTATTTAGTAATGGGGAATAATATGGATTGGAAGCAAATTGGATACTTTGAGAAAAATAGAGATGGTAAATTTATCACCGTCAATGAGCAATATTTAGAGGATCTGGGTTACGACAATGATAAATTAATTACCGGAAGGTTAGAAAATCAGATTATTGAGCTTAAGCCATTCTACGATAGATTCTACGCTATTGGCGAACGTACAGCATGCATTACTAGAGGTGTTAGCATACAAAAGGAGCTACGCTATATACATGACAAAGGAGCCTCCCCAGTCATTACTACGCGTAAGTACGTTAATCTGTCACATGCTAGAATTATCGGCTTTTATTTCAAACTACGTAAAAATGCAATTTCTTGGGATGGAAAAGTAATCACCATTCATAATTATTTTAAACCTATAACAATATCACCGCTCAACTTTTATGTTCTCACTTTAAAATGCCATGGCTTAACGAATCAAGAAATTGAAAAAAGAACGCATCGCGCCGGCTCCTCAATTAGAAGCATCATTCAAAATATTTATGCCACATTTGAAGTTTTTGACTTTATACAACTGGCAAGTTACTTCCACAAAGGCAACTGGCTAAATGAAAAAAGTCTTCAAATTTTAGAAAACCAATTTAATGCTCAACAAAGACAAAACAACAATACATGCTTTCTTAGTAGCGCCAAAGTCTAGCGAGGCGCCTTATCATTAAAAATATCACCTTTACTTTCAAGCGCATCCATTATTGTGTATGTATTTCTATTAGTCGATGACAACTGAAAGAAATGCTTTTTGATACGCTCAATACTAGCAGCATTAGAAATCACTTCCACTTCAACGTTCTCACTGCTTAAAACCTTCCCGATCAGACCATCTTTTGTCATTATCTCTGCTGCATAAGTTACACTAAAGCGCATTATACCAAAGCACTTACTAATGCGATAGAAGAAACAGCGCTTTTTAGCGCTAAAAACTAGTGCTCATACGTCATGGACGTGTTTTCCTCCTCACCTAAAAAGCATAAAGACACATTATCCTTTGAACAATCAGCTTTATCCACGGAGGGAATAGTATCAGTATTATAAAGTACTGAGTAGGCTTTCGCAAAGTGCTTCAACTCTTCTGTCGTTTCAAAAGAAAGTTTTGATTTTAATTTTGATATAATGTTCTCAACACTACGAAGCGAAATATTTAACTTAGAAGCAATCTCTCTTCTATCATCCATACTTTTAGAGAAAAGGTAAAATAACTTTTGCTCATTTAAAGTAAGTTCGCTCATATTCACAGCTAGCTTATTTTCATCATAGTCATACCAATCTGGTGAAAGCTCAAGAGAGGAAAGAGCGCTTTGCGGGATAGAGAAAAGGTCAAAATGATGCGCTAAATAGATAGACATTTTAGGGATAATTACTGTTAACTTCTCCAAAAGCAAATGCAATCTAAGATAGAGTTTTGAAACAGCATGAACGCTATCAAAATAAAATACAAAACGATAGTAAGTCATCGCTTCTCTATCTGGCAAGACATAAGAAATTGGATAGCACGGCATACCAGTCGCTTTTTCAGGCTGAAACAGAGATTTCCAACCATCAAACTGAAAGTCTCTTAAGGAGCATATTCGCGGCAAATAAGAAATCTGACTGCCATCATGAAACGGATCTTGAAAGCGGTAACTTTTATCAAAATGAAATCGTTTAGCATAAGGATGTATAGACAATGGCACACACCAGCTATAATCTTCATTAATAACGGCATAATCGACGCCGATAAATCCAAATAGCGCTTGCATTTCAAGCAAGTAATTTTGCATATTAAACGACTCAATAGCTTCTACCCAGATACGCTGTTTTGAAAAAAGCACTTTTGCGCACACCCCTATGAAAATTATGATCAGTATGTAACTTCGTATACGCTAAAAATAACTACGTAAGTTAAAGTTAGAAGGGAATTCTAACAGAGAATCGGAAAAAAAGGAAATATAGATGCTTATAAAACAATCAATATGGTGGCGTATAATATGAACAACTCCTTGAGCAAATCCATCTCATTTCACGTAGTTTTACGCTATTTCAACTAAATAATACACTTTACAATCCGGTTATCGCTTCAAAATCATTGAACATAAAACAGCATTAGTTACTTTTATTATGAATCAATATAGCAGCATTAGTTTTGAAGAAAAATTAAAAATATTATATTCGCAGGAACCTGAGATGATATTGCAAGAGTTCTCTCGCAAGGGTGAGTGCTACGCAGCCGTTGCCAATAAGCTTGGCTTTAGCGAAGCAACCGTAAGAAAATGGTGCCGAAAACACAATATCTATCTAGGGGAAAAATATATAGGGATCACGTCAATATCAACGATTAGAGAACAAATAAGCATCACATGCGATCTTAATGTAGCACACATGACTTACAGAAACTTCCTATATAAAGCTTGGTAGACTCAGGTCACATTAAACAAAATAAAAACTGACTTAAGCATCTCAAAATTAGTTTAGAAATTAAATATTTCATCAAAACATCAGGAATTACAAACATGGAAATAAAAGATATTCAAACCTTTGGATATACAAAATACAATAGGGTTTTAAACAAATCTATTCAACACTTTATTGATAGCTTGTCCCTATCAGAAGTATCCTATTCTTTTATAAGCCCATCTGAACAGGTAATTGCTATACCCTTTCTTTGGAATGAGCATATGGATATCTGGCTTGATGGAGGGTGTGAAAAGTCACCTTTAACCTGCCGAGAAAATTTGTTGCTCATCCCTAAATTAGTTAAATATCAGCAATTACAACCTTACTTCCTTGACGAAGGCGACTACCCCTATATTAGCACTATCCAATCCCACCAAGATATGTATATCTATCACCGCCATAATAGAGATGGCTCCATCTCAAGATTATCTTTTTGCTTTACTTCAAAAACTGCTGAGCTGTTCATCTATGATCAAATTAATCAATTAGAACAATGCATGGACCACATTGAAAAACAATTTTCCACAGAATATCCAACCATTTTTCAACAATTTGAAATAACCAAACACCTTAAGCCAACTAGATTATTTAGAAGCGCCTCTAAAAAGGAAAAATATACTTTTAATGCAACGCAAATGGCATGTTTTAAAGCCATTTACTTCGGATTTTATGACGCAAAAATAATTGGTAAAATATTGAATAAATCACCACGAACCGTAGAATCAATTATCAGTTTTTTTTGTAACCATTTTGAGTGTGCAAATAAATATGAACTTGTTGTAAAAATTAGCAAAATGCATGAGAAAATGCGCTACTTTCTTAAAGTAGATAGTCAGCCCTTTTTATACAGTACAAACATATAATCAAAATGTAACCAAAACGGGCATTTTTATACCCCCTTATACCACTCGTAAATCATTTTTCGGTGTTTAATGTTGAAGAAGTTTTTGATAGTTTTGAGTCATTGGATTGCAGGTAATAGCTGGGACTATTAGCAATATCTGATGACTCAAAAGAACAAGAAATTCAATGGCAGAAACAGGGTGAAATGGTTTGCGGGTGGTATATAGCTCAATACAATTCATCAATTTGACGAAATATCATCACAAGCCTTTAGCATACCCTTTCTTCATGTAACGATAAGCTTTAAAAACGCGTGTCCCAGCCGATTTGCTTGATACAAGCCAGTAATTATTGAGATCACAAGCAACTGGATATCCAGCTGACCTCATGGTGCAAAGCCTGAATAGTTGATTATTTAAACATGATAAGGAGAACGTAATGCCACATAATCTAATTAAGATATCAAAAAATGATGATGGCACCTTTAAAATAGAAGGGGACCTAGTTGACTCGGACAATCAAAGCAAACTGCTTTCCCTTACATGCACAAAAAAGCCTTATATAATCACAAACCCAGATAAAGTAACTCTGTTTAAAGGTGGCAGCGATTTAGGCGTTTTATACTGGCTAATTCATTATTGTGCTCAGCAACATTTTACTCATCAAAAAGCTGGCGACACTTTAGAAATAGTTTTAAATGGCTTTAACGAACATAGAATCACAAAAGAAAGACCGCTAATGATTGAGCATATTCCATTAGATGTCAAACTATACGAGAGTGAGAAAGAACTAGGACAAAAAAAGCAACTCATCACTGGCACAGGCGTCATTGATGAGATATATCTAGATTATATTGACAACAATAAAGAACATAAAGAAGAAAAAGAGCATATTTATGTAAATAACAAAAGCAAATCTGAGAATTCAAGCCCTAAGCATATTATCAACTTCAGCAAGAAACGCTTTATGCAACAAGATTTTCTACACGAAAATCTAGATCTCGATTTTTTAAAGCAAAACACCTATTACAAGACCATGAGAGAAATGGTCAGTAATGATAAAAGTGACAGTGACATTAAGTTACGCCTGCAAATGCTGGAAATGATTTGTTTCTTTAATACGTTGTATAAAAAAGATACGGTTGACTTGACACAATTAAGTCAGAAAACTCAAGGTTCTATTATAGCGTTTCTGAATGACTTATCTCTATATAGATCAAATCCAGCATACAAAGAGATAAATAATATCAATACAAATATTGCTAATGATTTACTAGAAACAAAAAAGAAGAGTATTCGATATAATACTAAAGATAATGTGAAAACTATTACTGGAAAGAGTAACTACGGTTTTTCCAACCCATCTATTTTGAAGTATCTATTAAGATCAAATGACTTTACTACCTCACAAGGTCATGAACCGACTAAATTATTAATTAGTACAGTGAAATCATATCTTTATTCCTCAGATTCTTCCGATAAAATTGATTTAACTAAAGTTATATGCAATGAGACCACAGGCTTATTGTCAAGCCTTTCAGAAGCCTCTTTTGAGAATATTAATAGTTTTTTTGATAGCTCAACGGTTAAAGAATTATTGGCTATTTTAGCTACTCTAGACAACAAAGATAACCTTCAGTACAGCATCATCGCGCCTTTAATGTTACAATTTCAACTTGCCTTAATAAGCCAACTTTCCAGAATTGACATTAATAAAGCTTGTCAAATAGAGATCTCTAAAATTCCTGCACTTGATGACTATATCAATAGTTGGTTAAAAGACAAAAGAATATTAGATCTTATACATCATAAGGTTACAATTACATATAATAAGACAGAATATATCGGTCTCAACTCTGTTGCTCCTGTAAAATATTTGCCAACATACTCTGATCTTATAAATCAATTTTGCACTAGTTATTCCATACACCTTAATGATTATGACAACACAGCTTCAGATAAAACTCAGAGCTGGAATACCCATCAACAAAAAGATAGCTTTGAAACAATATGTAATCAAATTGATAATGATAACAAGGTGAAGGATTATGTAACATCTCTTCAAGGCTCACTTAAAGAAAGGATTCACTCCCACTATAGAGAACCTCTTATCAAGAGCTTAGAAACCACTGATAGTGCACTAGTGGAGAAAGATCTGCAACTTCTTCAGATATGCAATGATAAAATTCTGGATAATAAAAATCTTTCTACAGAGAACAAAAACAAGCTATTAAAGATAGTACATTCCAATAACTTTATAGAGAATCTAAAAGAAGCATATGTCAATTTTTCTGATAGTTTAGATTCTTTAACTAATAACAACTTTGACTATATTTCTGAGTTAATTCGACATAGAGTTAGTAAAGAGGCAATACAATTTTTAGCAAAATATGATCAGAGCACAATCAATACATACCGAGATAAAGTGCAGCTTATTATAAAATTGTTTTTAGATAAGAAACTTATAGATGTGGCATCCTTCCTCATAACGAAACTTGAAAAATTAAGCTCTGAGGGCATAAAAAATCTATCTAGGCTTGTTGATAATAAACATCAGCTACCAAGTAATGATATGCTTAATTTGCTTGATGATACACAATTTACACAATTTTGCGAGATAACAGGAAAAATTGCAAAGAGCGATAAAGATTCAAACAGTGATAACTCGCCTTACACGCCAACTAGCTTACTGTTAAGCATTATCTACGCCAAACAATTTTATAATGAATATGTTGACATTTCTACAGAAAATACTTTAGAGGCTTGTATAAAAAAGATTATCACAAGCTGTGGAGAAGAAGTCTCACAAGAATCGCTTGCTCGATTTACCAATTGTAACATAGCGCTTGGGATTGACTATGATGGTTGTCTAGCTGAGAAAGCCCATAACACAGAACACGTAAAAACAATCAGCACCCAAAGACTTCTGGCGCATTACAAGAACTTTGCTCAATCTAATATTAACAAAGTAGAATACTACAACTTCAGCATGAGGCAAACCGAAGCCCTAGATAAATACAACTCTTCAGAATTTAACAATGGACACTATCTCCCTATTCTACCAAAGTTATTCCGCGAACCAGATAATAGCAAAAAAATTAGCTTTAATAAGGTGTCGTTTGCTGATGCATATCGAAACAAGAAAAATAACAGCTATTTTGATGCACTAAAGCTTAGGGATGAAGATTATGTAAATAAAGATCAAGATAGTGATAATGAAGCTGCAGATAAAAGCATTAACAAAACCATTTTTTCGAATAAACTCAATCTAACTTACTACCTTTCTCAAGAGATTGCGATACAAAACCCTAACCACGTCCACATTTTTTGTATACACGATGACAGACTAGACATCCTAGAAGATAACTTTAAGTTTTATCGTGATCATCCAGAGCATATCCCACATAATGTGATTATCCAATTTTCACAAACTATTAATGGAAATCTACAATCTCATACTTTGATGCAAGTACGTGGTCAAGGACCAATACACTATAACTATAAAGAACAATTTAAGAATGCTTGCAACGATGTCGACAAATTCCACGAGAACCTTAAGACAAACACGTTAAACTCACTAGTAAAAGCAGTTACTAGTAATTATGATAACTTTGATGAACTCTGCAAGAGCGATGCAGTTAAAACAGTCGTTGAGCTATATAACTTTAGCACAAATACAACTCAAAAAGAAACCATAAAGGGTGCTTACTTAAAACTCACAAGAACGGCTCAAACGCTACTCTATAAAAAACTTGACGACTCAAATGACTTTTCCCTTAATTTAGAAGACTATTTCAATAAAAGTGTTATCTTTGGTAAGTTTATACAGGAGGCATATGATTCACTTGACCCACTTTTACTCAGTAAAGATTTAAATGGCCTTAAGAAACCGCATCCCAATTTCACCATAAGTAAAACTAAGCGAAATGAGATATTATCTAACTATCTAGAACAAGATACCACGAACAACCTGAAAGACTATCTCAAAACAACATATAAATTAAAAGATGACTATGTATCAAAAGAAATAAGAGATATTGCGTTTTATTTAAAAACATCTTTAGATACAGAAAATGGGGAAAGTATTGAAAAAGCCCTAGAAACCAATGGTTCATTTATTCAGGACTATTGCTTATCTGATGTTTTTTGGGAACTTGATAAAAATAAATTATCTCAACTTATTGCCCTCACTAAGGATATAGAAATAAATGTGAGTGAACTTAGTAACAAAGATCCGCTTTATTCTGTACTTACAAGCTATCTAAATAATGATATTCCTCTCTCAGAAGGTATTATAAACACTTACATCAATAATAAAGATCTTACAACGGATGCTGTTAAGCATATCAACTCTCTTGCATGCAAAGACACTACAAGCAACTTTCTATCCAACTCTAGTAATATCTCCCTACTTATAGAGTACAGAGAAATAGATCAGCTTAGCAATATAATACAAAAATATTGTGAAGCCGAACCCAAGAACATTAAGCTAGAAGCACTTCTCAGCCTTATTCAACAAGGGGCTATTACAAGCAAATATGCACTAGAAAATTTACAATACCCTGCTTTTCAACAGTATTTAGCATTCTTAAGCCAAAATGAATCTCAATATAAATATGTAGATGGACAATGCCCTCGGATCAGTTGGTCAAATTTAGAGAAAAAAACACAGCGCCTTTTCCCAAAAATAGACCTAAAAGATAATAGCGCATCTATTCGTCATGTGCACTTCTATTTACAGTTTTTTGCCAACAGCCTTGATCTTCCAAAGGATTCGAAGAATGAAATAGATGAGCCAGCTATTGAGAGTATTTGGAAAGCTATCTCCCAAATAGGACAACTGCCTGATGTAAATAAATCTGCTAACCAATATAAGCCAATTGTAACTGCCACACAACAGAAGCTCCTTAATAAGGATAGTTTTCTGGCTATATATCATGACCCAGAAAATAGTGAGAGGACACTAAAGTTACTTTTGCAAGAAAATGAAACAGATGGCCTCATATCTCAACAACTGATACCTGCTTGTAAGAGCAATCCCTCTAAACTTATAGACTTAATAAAACTTTTCAAGGCATGCTCTTCTCTTGATGATATTTGTGATAATAGTTATATAGTACTGCTAAAATATAGCACCGCATACAATAATGCCCCGCAGGCTATCGAGAATATTATCACAAACTGGGGCAAAGACTCTCAGTCCTGTCTTACCATGGTTACTTTATTAGCTTTTCTTGAAAATCTTCATGCATTAGCGACAAGCACTTCGGCTCAAAACCCATATGAGAATAAAAATTTAAATAATGTAGCCAAGATATTACTCCATAATGGCATTATGCTTTACACAGAAGAGCATCCAGAGAAAAATTGCTACTATAAAGATAAAAATAATACTGAAAAAACATTACCTGACTTATCTCTAAATCAACTTAATAATCTTTTGGATAGATATAGGGCAGCACCAGAAGGTGATCAGCCAACACTCTTAGAAGAACTGCAAGATTTGAGAGATGAATTAAGCAACGAAAATGATGCCAATACTTATAAAGAAGCTTTAGATAATCTTGATAGCCTAAAAGCTTATTATACTCATGAGAATCAACCTATTTCTGTAACCACAACAAAATGTATTATTTCAGATGCGCTCATACAAAATAAAGATAAAGAGGCATTTTATAAACTTTCCTCCAGTATAAAGATAAGCTTAGTAAATGCTCTAGAGTCTCTAGATACGGGTATAAAAAAGAGAGCTTCTGAGTTATTTTTTGCTGCCATAAAAGAGCAAAATCAATCAGACATCGACCTGATCTTAAAAAATGCTACGACTCTATATACCTATATTAATGACATTTCAATTAAGGATGCAAAAAACAAAGTCCTTGAAAACTTTGATGCAACATGGCTCCGTAAAAATAGCGACGAGTTTAATGTTTCAAAGCTATCGCTATTAACCCTGTTACAAAACGCTCATGATGGTTTTAAATTTAGTGGTGATCATAATATCTTAGAGGGAGTAATTAGCTCTTTAAATGACGACAACATTAAGAGTCTGCTAAATTATCAATACCATGGTGCGATATGTAATAACATATCGGTTTTACTTAATTCATACCTATACTGTAATCCCCTAAGAGAAGAGAAGGTCAAAAACTTAGCGAAGTACATCAATACAACTTTAAGTGATAAACTAGATAAAGCAATTAATAGATTATCCTCGCTAAAATTAGATCTTATCACAAAAGATCTAACCTCTGAGACTTCTGCATTAAATATGTCAGAGCACTTTTTAACAAACTATTATAACTTACTGGCAGACTCTCAAGTTTCCTGTTCTGACAAAAATAAACAAACTTCTCTTTTTTCTCAACTTGATAACTTTAAACTTAAAACTGTTGTAGATAAGTTAACAGGTAATACGGAAAAAACAACTAAGATCTATATCGAAACTCAATTTGTTAAAAGACTAAATAAAAAGGAATGTAACGTCACAAACTTAATTGGCGACCTAACTAAAGAAGACAAAGCATTAAACGAACTCAAAAAGCTTATTGAGCATGTGAAAAATGATAGAAATGATGCAAAAGGAACGCTATTTCAAAAATTGATTACAGAGATTGATGATTACATGAAGAAGCCACCAGAAGAACTATCCACATTTATAAAGGGGACAGCCCAAAAGTTATTTCAAATATCAGCGATATATCGAGGAGGCTGTTTTTTTAAAAAAGGTGGCACAAGCAGTCTGAAAAGGCTTAAAGAAGCTTTTTCGGCTACGAATACATATGACAATCTTATCAAGTATTTAGAGCTTGACTTAATAGGCTCTCGTCAACGCGATTTTCGATATCTGGCGGCGAAAGAGGACATTAAGAACTGGGATAAGAACGCATATGGTGATCAAAAACGAAGTGAAAATAAGCATGAGGATATTTTCAAGTACAATGGGACACAATACCAAAGACATCTGGGCAGCATATCTAACAACTAATTTGGCAATTCTTTCTTCTGGCGAAGTTTACCTACTCTTGCTTCAATCTATTTCAACTTGAGGTAGTCACTATCTGTGGTAGCTCATGAAACCTCTATTTCACAGAGCTGCAACTCTATAACAAAATACCATCAAAGCGTCGTTATTTAAGCACATGTAATTGTTTATAAGATGACTTTCTCTCATCATCGTTCATGACATCAACATGTCAATTGCAACTTTGAAATAAGGAATAGATGATGAAATACTATAAATTGGGACTACTAACACTTACGCTGCCTTTGATGACTCCCTTAGCTTATGCCCAGAGTAATGTACAAACTCAATATACTGACCCAGCTGAAAGAGTACAACAGCTTGTAGATCAAATTAAAAAAAGTAGTGAAAATATCACCCGCAAAACAAAAGAAGTGAAAGAGGACCATGAAAATTGGGCCAATAGTGCAGCAGCAAGCGATTACACAACTTGGCAAAAATTTCAAGCACTGCCAGAATATGTGGTTAACTCTTTTAAGATGGTTACCATTTCAAAAAATTTATCAACGCATTTATCAGATATGCAATTTGAAAAGGCCAATAGAGATTTGGATCAATATCACGTGACAATGAAAGAAATGATGAATGGTTCAGCACAAGCTATGAGCTATAGCACAACAAAAACGTTCCTACATATTTTGGAAAAAATGGATCATGTTGACCTAGAATCTGCAAAATACCGTTATTACAACCTTATGGCTACCGCCTATGCAATTCCTAAAAAACTAATTGAAGGTGCAAACATTGCTTACAGCACGACTTCTCAAGGGATTAGTAATTATAAAAATTTCACGCTACAAGACTGTAAACTAGCTGTTGAAGCATCACGAAAAACTGATCTTTACAAGAAAATGTGGAGTATCATTGGCGGCTTCACTCAACTTGTTGATAACATTAGCTATTTACATAATATTAAATTTTTGCATGATTCCAGTGAGTTTTCTAAATTTTATTTAAGCGAGTCGCCAGAAAAAGTATGTAGCTATCAAAAAGCAACAGAAACACTAAAAGATAATCCTTTTATGCAAACCTACCTAAATAGCTACACTACCTATAAAAACCTGCTAAAATCTCTGCCTATTCAACTGGATGTATCAGATGAACATGCCTACTCTGTTTATGCAGCAACTTCAGCCATTAACTTTATTACTTTAACCGAGTATCAACAAATTATTGATATTCTTAAAGAGTTAACGAAAGAAGCACAAACACATAACCAACAACCTATTCAATAGAACTAAACATCATGAAAAAAATACTATCTATCTGGGGGCTGATGCTTCTCATGCTGCCTCTTTCTTTATTTGCAGACGCACAACGTGCTCACTTTATCCCCTTAAGTGAGTTAACTGTAGCTGAATATGTCAAACTTGCCTCCTCTGATAATCCACACGACATTGAACGAGCAAAGTCTATCATTCATGATAGCAAAACATTATTGATTGAAGCTGATAGCTTTGCAAGACTGACACAAAAAGTCCCTCTTTTTTGCTCAGATAACAAAGGGGATGAAGTGAATATAGATGCAGAAAGCTTAGCAGATATTTTGAGCGCCAATCTTAATCGCTTGAATATTCATCAACAAGGCGATCTTATCAGATCAACGCTACCATTTACCTATTATCTTTTTGGGGTCATGGAAAATGCCTTTCCATGCTCGCATGCCAAAGGTCATATCGCTTTATTTCAAATGCTAGAAGACAGCTACCTTAAGGCTCAAAATGAGCTTAAAAGTGCTTTGGTTGAGTAACTATTTTGAATATTTATACTCAGAAGTTACACTCTTATCAAAGAGGTTTTCGTTATTTACTAACCTTTTTTTCTGGGGTGATGTGTTCATAAATATCTCTGGCGTCAGTCGATTTGCTAATTCTCCTAGGTGATTAAGGTTAGGGGTGTTACGTAGTTCTTTTATAATCACTTCCTTTATCCCAGTTTTTAAACTATCAACCTTCTCACTGGTCTCTTTATAGTTGTCTATTGTGACCTTTTTAGGTAACTCTTTTTCTATAGCTTGAAGCTCCTTGATTTTATCTTGGCTAGATGGTTCGTTATATTTAAGTTCGTTATATTCAATTTCGTAGTCGTTAAGTCTCAATTTAAGTTTTTCTGCTTTTTTCATTAACTCTTCTAAGTTCTCATCACCAAAACAGTTTTTAACAGGCTGATCTTTATCATTCTTTTTATTCAAAGTTCTATCTTCTATTAATCGATTATAACGATCTAATACATCAATAAACTCTATTTTATTTTTTTCAACCGCTAACTCCCTAATATTTCTCCCATTAAGCTTATGATTAAAATCAACCTCTCCCTCTTTACATAGTCTTTCAAAAAGTGCTTTATCTTCCCGGACAAATGCGCCAAACAATAAAGAGGTATTGCTGTCTTGTTCGCTGTAGTCCCCTTTGCTCCCCGAATTAATGACATGCTCATTGTATGTCGCTGAGTTTTCTTTTCCTTGCAAGAGATCACTCATTTGAGGACCCTCATTATGCGGAGACCACCAATACATTTTACGATCTTTATAAGTCCCACGACAAGCCATCATCCCTACATTTCTCTCAAGTTTCAGTTTTGCAATGTCTTTCAAACAATCACTTAACTGAACTTCTCCATGATACTTATCTCTTGTGTATATAGCGCCCATATCCTTATTTTGGATATTGCTATAGATAATATCAAAGTCTTTATCAAATGTACTCAAATGGATATCCATCAGTTTATCTTTATAACCATTTGTTCCTGAAACTATCTTTTGCAACTGATTAGCGCTGCCTTTTCGAGTAAAGTTCTTAGGCGCCTCCTTCTTATCCTTATCCCCATATTTATATAGTGATTCACTATATACATGGTCAACAGGTAATACCTTTGAATCTTTTTTAGAGTATATTTTATGCTCATTTTTATCATTTTTACGTGTCCATGACCCAAATGCCTGATATCTATTGCCATCTCTCATTGAACTGTTAGAAGTAATAGCAATAGCGCCATAAGGTCCCCCAAAGTGCACGTCCCAATCCCCACTTGGCGGTGTAAAAGGGTCATCCCTAAGAAAAACATCACTCCTACTTCCGTGTGCTATTAATTCCCAGCCTTTAATTGTTGACATATCTAGAGCCCGGTCATCTTGATTCGTCATGCATTTATTCATATCAAATATAAAATAAAAATTATTCATTTCTGCAATGCCTATTGTCTGATTATTTTTTTGTATTTTATAAACATCTACAGTCTGGCTCTTTTTATCATCCACATAGTATTGAGCTTTTGGGATTACCTTCGCAGTTTCATCAAATTTCTTAATCCTATTTTTATACTGCCACTCTGAGCTGGGTAATGTACTCATATCTTTCCAATCACTTGCTCTTTGCCATGTTGCCATTTAGTTTCTCCTATGTTAATTTGCAACTCTTCAGTTGGTTAAGCGTTTAGTTTTTTCTTAAAACATAGTTGGGGAAATCTTCAAAAACCCAATTATTTCTAAGCATTAAATATATTGTTTTAAACAACGACTTTTGACTAAGAAAACCTCCTTCATTCCCAACAAATACCTTATTAATTTCATATTCATTCACCCCCCCTACCCGTGTTTAAAACCTATGATACTCAGCGCTATATTAAATTAAGCAATTCTTCAGATACAAGACACATTCAACATATTCGTCATTATGTCTAAACCCCTGCCAAGCCTCTTTAGTTTGATAAATAAAGGGCTTAAAATCGTAGCTAAGCACTATTGAAATTCAGCACAACTAATAAAAATCAGTTAGGAATGATACATAAGATCAACAGTAGCGAATACTAATTAAACCATTGAATAAACGGCCTAAATTAACAGATAAATACAAGATAAGTAACCACCATTTAATAATATAAAAAAAT
The DNA here is from genome assembly GCF_000379445.1 of Fangia hongkongensis FSC776 = DSM 21703. GTDB lineage: Bacteria > Pseudomonadota > Gammaproteobacteria > Francisellales > Francisellaceae > Fangia > Fangia hongkongensis. The sequence continues at coordinate 15,012 of NZ_KB902262.1, read as the reverse complement.
GAGGAAAAACATGTTAAGACAGTATAGTAAGCTACTACTTGAAAGCTTTAATAAATTTGCAAAAAACCATCCTATTAGTAAAGAAGCAAATAATATACTCAATAAAGTCATTAATGAGCTTGAACTCATAACGACAAGCGACCGTTTTGACTATTTTGGGCAATTTGATAACCAATTTAAAGCTAAGCTTACGAACAGTGACAATAAGGAAATTTCAACGCTTACATCCTATTTTCATAATGCTTTTCTTAAAGATAGTGAATATGCTAATTTAAGGAACATGGCTGAAAAAATTTCTCTGTATTCACGAGCTAAAGCTGTATTTACTGGCATTGTAAAACTAAATAATGAATGTACTGATGTTGAAGGCATATACCTTATGAAAACTTTTAATCGCCACAATGAGCAGACAGGAAAGCTGCTATCTACATATTATGCACTGCCAAGAGGCAAGAAACCAAAGGAGGATGGGAGTGTTAGTGGTGAAGAGTACCCTACCAAAATCACAGGCGATGATTTTATTGGCATTGCGATTGAGTATGAGTTTACAGGAGAGGAAAATAAAGCAATTTCAGATATGCCAATAGATAGAGTATATCGGGTAGATGAACATAAAAAACTTGAAATGTTAAGCAGCTTTGAAGATTTCAAATCTCAAGAGCTCCCTATTTTACCACGATCCGCTATGTACTTTGATGTGTATGATACTAAACAAAGTGAAACATTAGAGGGTTTTCGAACAGGGAAAAACGGATATCGACATCAAACAAATGGGCACGATGTAATGCTTAAGTCCTATTTAGGTGTAGGACATAACGATCATGGTGAATATGAACTAAATAGAAAATTCTATAGAGGGTTTACTGTAGAGCTGGATAAAGACGATAAAATATGTTTGCGCTTTAGATCCAGATCATTAAATGTAGGGCAGTCAGGTGTTAAAGATGACATAATTTCAAATAACAAGTGGATAGAAACAGTTCAAGAAAAAGTAGATGCTTTATCTGGAAAAATTATGCAACAGAGCAACACCAAACCAAGCTCTATTGAGCCAAATGAATTATTTTATAAAAAGCTTCAAGAGTCCTCTTCTGCCCCCTCAACTGGCATTAAACCTTAAAAAACTAAGGTGCTATAATTTCTTGAAAATCTTCAAGGTATAATATTTTAGAGATCAACCAATAACCATAAACTTAAGGACAATTAATTTAACTGATCTACTTCACTCCAAAGTAAGATAAAAGCTCAAATCCGGGCACCCATCTAATATCTGACATAACCGTATTGTCTCTATAAGAGCTCATAAATAAAGCCAGTCCATCTTTAAATGTGATAGAAAAGCCCAACACCTCATGCAATTGATCAGATAGCGAAGCAAGCTCTAAAAGCGCTTCTTTAATCTCAAGGATACTTTCTTTTCTTTTAATCATTTGCTGCCAATCATGATATAAATAACTCAGCTCTTGCTGTGACTTAGCTGGCAAATAAATAAAATATTGATCCTGTAGAGATTCTTCTGCCAGTGGGTTTAGGTGTTGCACATAGCTGCAAAAATGGCAGCCTAAGGCTAAATTCTCTTTTTTATTGTTGTGATAATTCTGATCTAAATTGATCACCTCTAATCTCTCTTTCATCTGTGTAGTAGGGTGCTGACAGAAATAGCAATAACCTTTTTCTTGAAATAATGTCTCTTTCACCTTTTTATATGCGGGATGTTTTAATCTATCTTGAAAGCCATACCAATTATCAAACACAGCGCGGATGTTTAAAGAGCTACTACAATGCTTCATCTTTTCTACTCCCATGCAATCTATATTCCATCTTAAATGCCGTAATCACATTACATACCAGTGGATATTGTATTTGATCTCCTAAAGATCGCTCAGCATTCCAATGAGCAACAATGGCAGCACCCTCACTAAAATAAGTTTTTCTGCCGACACTATTTAATGCATACCATAAAGACCGATCTATTTTTTTGAGCCAAAGGAAACTAGCACTTGGCATAATTCCGCTTTTCCTTGCATGATTTAAAAGTTCACACAAAAGTGTACTAGCATAAAAATGTTGTCCTATCAACTTCTGGATAACTGGCTTCATACTCACTTCAGCCACTATCATCTCTATATTTTTTGCGATTCGCCTCCCTCTGAGAAATTGTTTAAACCCGTTTTGATGAGTATGACTATCTCCAAAATATTGTGTCAACTCACTTAAAAGCATATCCGCCACTTTACGTTGATTGATAATACAAGCCGAAAAAGCAGCAAAGAGACCATAAACAATAATATTTGTCACCTTAACTTTAGACCATGGAGCACCTAAATCTTTGGAAAGCTGATAATATAGCGTTGATTCATTGAGTTGGCCGCTTTCCAACACTTTATAATGCTGAAGGTAATCATAGGGTGATCTGGCATCTGCGGATATAGCTGCTTTTTCCTGCTTCCTGTTCGATGGAAAGTATACCTTTGTAAAATGGCAACACATTAAGTATGCTAACTTATACATAGAAAAACTTCTCTGAAATTTCTGTGACGGGTGGAAAAAGTACAATAATAAAATAACAATTATACCCAATCCCCATGCCCATGGAATGAGCGCATCTGATATATTATATGCAAGATACTGTAAATGCTCTAGAGTGACATTTGCTGTTAAAACATGATTACACCAGTTCATTAACATTTCAAAATGGGGATGCCATAACATAATAAATAATAGTTCCAGCTTTTTTACCATAAACCAGAACCACACAACATAGTCATGTAAAGCCCAGTATAGTAACAATGCGGCTAAAACGAGTGTTCCTACAACATAAGCAGGTCCCATTCCATCATTGTCACGATCAGAAGTTCCACTCATTTCTCTAAGCCTCCACTAAACACTGATCAACATTAATCACTGCATCTTCTTGAGATTCCAGTAAAGCGTCATAGATAAACAGCAAGCTTAATGCGCTATTATTATCCTCCATGCCCTTTCCAAAAATATAACTATAATGTTTATTGGCTAAATGAGTAAAATGTCTCAATAGCTTCTCTTTTTCCTTCACTTCCTTAAAATTTTTCGATACCCCTTTTTCCACAAAATTAAATTCAGCTAAGTTTGCTAAAATATCGATCAAATCAACTATTTCCATCATGCTCTCCTTCATCACTTAATTGTTGATATGCTTCCATCGCTGATTGTAAAGATTCGGGCTCAAAATTTTTCAGGTAATGTTCAGAGAGTTTTTTTAATCGATTCATTTTATTGCTGATGTCGTTTTCTCTGTCATGTTTATTGATGTTTTTCATAATGCCATATTTGTGTAGCAAGCTTATCAAACTATCTTGATTCACAAGCTGTTGATTCATTGTTGTGCAACCAATATCAAAGTAATCACTATTTGCGTAATCATCAAACATGATCGAACTAAAAAGCACACCCAAACTGTTGCCACTATCTGACTTATCACTCATCAAATTGGCGCTATTTGAGATGCTATGTTCTTCAGCACTTTGTGGATTCTGTTTAGTTTGTCGTTTGTCTTTTTTTGCCAACACCTTATCGCTTTGTTCTTGATCAACCCAGCTCTGTAATAATCTAGAAGTAAAGTTATAATTTCTCTGTTTTGCAGAAGGAGACACGCTATTTTTCTGATTTAACTGCATCGCTTTAATAAAAGCATGACTTAGCGGTTCAACTTTTAGCAAATGATTTAAACCAATTGTTTTTGTTTTTTTGACCGCAGTATAAAAAGATTTCATCCGAACGATATTAGACTTAAAAAATACATGCGCTTCACCTGGAAGCTGATCTTTAAGATCCATCAGATCAATTCTTGCCCTTTTTTCAATGCCTGCTTCTTTACTATCTTGATAACCAAATGATTTTCCATCTTGCCCCATGTTATAAGACCTAACAGTTGACACATAAGCCTCCCCTGCCGTTTTGTTAAAAAAATCCCAAGTCTCTGTTGGATCTTCAAGTTTCATACAAAGCTTAATATTCGTATTCGCAAATATCGAAGCTGCCTCCTCTTTAGAGGCTTTTTGAAATGCCGGAATGTCTTGGCCTGCAAACACTACTGAAAAACCTAAAGATCTCGCTTGTGCTGGAACAACAGCAAACCCCTCCACAGCATAATATCCATACTCATCAAGAATACATAGAAACGGGGTATCAGAGTTTGAGGGTTTTGCTTCTATGACATCTTTATACGTTCCTTGTACTTTTGACCCTAACCCTGCTGCAAGCATTGCTTTTAACGATGCAATAATCAGTTTTCCTAAATTAGATAATTCATCTGGAGATTTTTCTAATGCAGGTAATAATACAACTAAAATACGTCTATTTAATACAACGTCACTAAAATCAACATCTGCAAGGTTTGTTCGCATGATATGCGCATATACATCAGCTAATGAGCCAAATATTCGTGTTAACTGCATGGTAATATAGCCATGCTGCTCATAAGTTTTATCCGATTGTTTGCCTACATTTTTTTTCTGATAACCCGGCAAGGTTGCTAGGTAGTTATGCATCGGATCAACAACATCAACAGGAAGCTTCTCACTCAACTGCACCGTCTCGCCATTATCAACCATAACCTTGTCACTGTATAATAAGTCTTCGACCGCATCGAGCACAAAGTATCGACGAATCAGGTTTGCCTCAAGTAATAAATATCCTTGATCACGCAAATAAACCAATAATCGCATCAATGCTTCAACAAATGAAATCGCTCTCCCCTTCCACATATCTCCATCGCCAGATCCTGCGCTAGAAGAAGACATCATACTAACAACAAGCTGTGATAACATACTCGATGAACCTATTGCAAAAGGGTTTAGAGTATTTGATATCTTGTCTTTTTGAGGTCCAATAATATCTTCAGCACCAGTCATATAGTTAATCACCAGAAGATCATCCTCACGTCCCATATATTTGGCCATAGAGTATATTTGAGCGTATAATGAATTATCTCCCTTTCCATCAACATAAATAAATCCTGATCCTTGAACTAATGCATTAAATGAAAGTGAAAGGAGAGTTTGCGTTTTTCCTGAGCCAGTAGAGCCAAGTATCAAAGCGTGCGTTCGCATGTCTTCATCACTAAACCACAACTCTTTATTGGTTACCACCTCATTGCCAAAAAAGTAAATACCCGATGGCTTAATATATTTTTTTTCTCTTATAGTACTATTAGATAAATCTGGATAGTTGACTCCTCTGGGCAAACGAAAGGGCAGTTTTGGTGTATAAAAAAAGGCATTCCAAAAAATAACTAACATCAATAAGAGAAATATATCCGTAACCAAAGGCAAAAAAGTAAGACAGAATAAGCAAAGGATTATAAGAAATATACTACCCCAGCGTGAAGACGCTAAGTCATATACCAAATAGATCAAAGCGCGTGTATCACGAATACTCTCAGCAGGTCTACTTTCTTGATTTCTGGTTAAGCCTCTTAAGCCTTTAATTCTACTCATCTACTTCTACTATATCGACATATTTTTCTCGGCCAAAAGTCCACTCACGTAAATTAATAAGTAGCACCCAAAAGGTAACGTTATAGCGACTCAAAACAAATAGTAAGATAGCCGTCAAAACGCTAAGTGAGATTGTCCACGTTCGAAAATGAAATACTGTTAATACCATTGGGAAAAACACCTGTGCTTCAATCATGAAAAATTTTGCTTTTCTACCTGAATCTCTCCAATGTGCAATGTGATCGTTATACATATTTCTCTCTACTTTTTAAATTGATCAAATTTTGATAGCACATATGATTGATAAACTTCCTCTGTAATTAACTCTTGATCTAACAACCATTTTCCTTGATGTGACAGAGTACTTTGAGCTTCTTCCATCCTCTGATAAATTAAATCATCTATCTTTTTACTATCTAGCGACAAAAGTAGCTCCCCTTTTAACTCTCCATCAACAACAATATACTCTCTCAAGGCAATCCGCTCACCATCCACACTTGGAACTAAGCTTTGCCAAACTATTGCTTTAACTGTGCTGAAAAAGTCATAGGCAATACGTCTCTTATCTTCCTCTGGAAATACCATTAACAATCTTTTAAGTGCATGTTGAACTGATTCACTATGTAATGTTGTATATACACAGTGACCCGTAAGAGCGGCCTCAATAACAGACTCTATCGTTTCTCTATCACGAGACTCCCCCACCATTATGGCCGTTGGCGTTCTGCGAAGCGCATTTCTTACAGCATGGGCAAAACTTGGCATACAGCGAGGAATCTCAGACTGAGAAATAAGAGAATTTTTGCTATACATTGGTAAAATGTATTCAATGGGTGCTTCATAAGTTAGAATTTTTTCACCTCTCCCTTTCGCCTCCGCTCTTGCCAAAATCATTGACGCCAGTAAAGTTGATTTCCCTGAACCGGTAGCCCCACAAATCAGCACTATTCCTTCTCTCACATATGACAGTTGTTTAATTGCTCTTGGTGTTTTTAAATTTTCTAAGGTTGGTGGCGTACTCCCTAGTATGCGAATAGATACTTGCACACCTAAATGTCCATATTCACTCATCAAGCTTGCATTAACACGAAATCGTAACTTTTGCTCTGTCACGTTCAAAGTGTAGCTAAAATCAATATCGCCATCGCTTAGCACTTTGGCATAGGCATTACTTCCATACAGGATATTGATTAAATCTTCCACTTCATTTGTAGTCAACTCCCTGTCAGTCAAAATATGCTGCTCACCATGCAAGGTTCCAAATATGGGACAGTTTGTCTGAAAGGTGATGTCACTTAAGTTTAAAGCGACTGACTTTTCCAGTAGAGTTAAATAGGTTGATTTTAAGAAATAGGCAGGCTCGTTATTAATTAATCTAAACATTTTCAAACATTACCTTCTTTGACTGAAACTCTTTTCTCACCAATAACCGCTCGCCAGTTTGAAGGGTCCCCTTGAAACATAGGCAGCTTATCTATCGCAACGTTTTGATGGTCAATCACTAAGTTTGCACTATCACTCTTAACTGGCGTAGATTTTCGCTCAAGGTATGGTGTTAAAATCATATTATTCTCTAATAGCTGATAGTAGGTAATCATGCCTACAAAATCACGCTTGAGCTTATAACTTTGCTGTTTAAAAATATCCAGCGCTTGTCCAATCCCACTTTGCCACGCTTCTTGTAATGTTATTTTCCACAACATTTCTTCATCTTCATTTCCTGGAAGTAGTGCTTTTTTGGGTAAGGTTGGCGGCTTAAAGTCACGAATAAGATAATCTCTCCAAGTTGGAACATTCGCAACAAAATGCGCCTGTTTGACAATATGGTATACTTGCCCATTTGTTTGAATGATACGCTGGTCATGAGATACACTAACACCATTGTACCCCGTTGCAATAATAGGCGGCATTACATGATTAGGTAGCATTAAAGCATTAAAATTATAAGTTTGATACAGTATTGAAGATAACTTATTTAGGGTTTTATTTATCTTCTCCTGGGCAAAATATAGCCCTCCTTGCACACCAAGCTCCAAAGCCACTTCCATAATCATCTTTTGGCGAAGCGTCATCTGAGCGTCATTATATTTCACTTGTTCTGTTTTATTCGTGAGGTGTGATAAAGTATGAAGATCAACAGCGATCATCGTTTAAAACTCCACATATCTAATACTAATCACATTGGCTCTAGGGTTTATTTCAAGCGTTGCCTGCTTAGCAGATTGGATAGCAATATTTCTTAGTATATTGATTGCACTATCATGAATAGGCTTATTTAAATTCCCCAAAATCACAATAATAGAAAAAGGTGGCTTTTTCCCAAAAATTTGCATTTTATACCCTGTTGCTTTTGCAACTTTTTTAACCACCTCTTCGATAGGACCATAAAATGATAGCGATAAAATTTGATTCAACCTCTTATCATCAATATTTTGAAAAGGAATATTTGGGTTTCCATAACGCGCAAGCATCACTTGGTTGAGTGCTTTCAATGAACCCTGAACCGATTCACTTGAAGCTTTCAACTCATCAAGCACAATATGATTAATATACTCAACACTTTCTTTACGCTCTGGCGTTGACTTTTTAGGCGCTGAAGAACAACCCGAAAGTATCATCCCTATAGTAATCATTTGTAGTAATATTGTTTTTTTGTTTATAAGATTCATCATATGTATCTTTCGCTTGTTATGATGTTTCTTTAGTATCTTTAAAGTCTGTCTTAGCTGTAAATTTCATATACTTTCCATCACCAAGATCTTTCGTTATGGATTGTTGCAACATTTGAATCCCTGGAATAATACACATTAGAAAAATTCCTATCACCAAATGTCCACACCCATGTTTGAGATGTGTACCTTGCGCTCCCTGATTAGAATGGTGCGTCCTAAAATGATTTAATGCACTGAATACAAAAAACATCCCTAACAGCAAAGCAATCACCTGAAGGAAACTTTTTATCTGCCCGAAAACAGACAATAAATGCAAAGCCCAGTCATAGAATGCTTTGGGATCTGTCGGTGTAGGATCAGGGTCAACATCAGCATAACAAAGACCAATACTTAAACAAAAAAACAGCACCCCCATGGCAAATCTTTTGTATACAGCATATAGAGACTTTGATCGCTTGCAAGTTTTGCCTTCAATAATACTTATACTCTGTACCGACTCATTCTTTTTCATTTCTCTTTCCTTATGGTTTTTCATTTCACAATGTATTAACAACTAATATTCTTGATATTTTTCCAAAATCAAGATGAACCAATGCTTTGTACAATTCCCCATAAAAATCCCGCATTCATTCCAACGATCCCCGCTACAATATGGCTTATAATATGGGAAACCCCACCTTGATGTTGCCCTTCAGAACTTGTAATCAAAAGGAACATCCCTCTTAAAATTGAGATAAAACCTACAATAGATAGTAATGAAAATATTAAATATCGCTGAGCTATATCAAGCTCTGCATCTTTTAGATGGATAACTTCTTTAACATATTCAGCAATTCGATTAGTCGGATTCATATAATCATGAAGATTATAAAACAGGGTATTACTGACCATTTGTATGAAGTTCCCCATAGATAAAAACATAATCCCTGAGAAAAACATAAAAATGGTTGTTGATGGGGCATAATAACGAAACATCTGCTGTGTTTTACCATGCTTGGTAAGTCTAGTCATTGCAATAAATAGCAGCACCATACCAATAACCACCGCCAAATACTGCAATAGCGAATAAACACCTATATTCCTGTTGTCTCCTGCGAATATTTTTAAAATATTTGCTATATAATCGATGGTGTTCATGCGCTACTACAAGCTCAGTCATACTTAAAATCAAATAACTGATTAGCACCCTATCGTTCATCGAATATCTAATCAACACCCCCTGAGCTATTCCGACAAAACGTCGAGCGCATCAAACCTATTTGCACAGCTGTGAAACTGACTTTTCACAAGTCACAATCTTAAAGCATTGCACATGGTTTAGTTAAATTTAAAGTTTAAGTACCCTTGACTACTAACCGCTTGGTTGTGGAAGTGACTATTTGAAGAGGGTTTCTTGATATGGTGTTGAGCGCCACTAAAAGTGTCCTTGTTTTCTCCTTCAATATGGCTTATAGCATGACCATCACCATCAGACTGATATAACATATGATATTCATAAGCTAGTTTTATTATTTTCTGCTTAACCAGCTCTATTGTATTGGTTGATGTTCCCATATCGTCATGTTGCTTTTTCATATTCTCATATACATCTAATAGTTTACTCACTCCACCCGTTCTATCGCTCAGCGCTTGTTTAATTAAAATATAAGTATCATTTAAAAACGCCTTCTCAGGAAAATTTCTATTGTATTTAACAGACAGAAAAAGGTTTAGTATCGCTCCTGCAGACTGATCGATATTTAAATAAACTTTTTTCTCTTTAGGTATATAAGGTTCAGCATTCAAAGGTAAGTTTTTTTTCATCTCAACCTCCATAGATACATTATTGATTAGGCAGTTCTCATTATCAGAATAATCTTTTTTAGTATCTATTTTGTTCTCTACTGGAATAACTGTTGCAGATTCAAGCTCTTTCTTATCCTCCACCATCAATCCGACATTCTTACTCGCATCCATCTGAACATCATTGAGTACGACATTTGAAACATTCTGATTACCCTGAAACTCCATATCCACTTGAGTGAAAATTCTCTCCGGCAATGCAGTAACTGTAGTTTCTACTACCTGCTTGCTCTCTAGATGGGACAGGGGAGAATGACCTTCATTCAATTTTTTATCTATATCTTTATCCGCATTTAAAGTCGGTAGGCTTGAGTATACCTCCTCTGCAACTTTATACTTTGATTTTGGCTTTTTTTTCTTCTTACGCTTAGGTTCAACCCTATTATCAGCATTTTTCAGTTCATCCTCAGCATTAATATAATCCATTAAGTTTTCAGTCGTTATCTCTTTACCACCTAGCTTCTTAGTTAGCTCTTTGTCCTGAGTATTCTTTGAAAAGCTTTGGCAAGTGGCAAGAATATGATCAATATATGTATCTTTCTTCTCTGTTTTAACTTCCTTACATAGCGATTCAATCTGCAGCTTCCCTTTATTACCCTCACAAGTATTTAGAAAACAATCAATTATATCTGAAGTGATGACTAAACAGGCTCTAAGGTCATCTTTTGGCTTCACTTTCTCCAAAATCCCATGGAAAGCATTCTTTAGGTTTTGGCGGAACAAGGTGCTACTGTCTTGGGGTTGATCAATTTCTAAAAACAAATCCCTCTGAATCGTTTTGTCATCAATCATGTGCTCAATAATTTCTCTTACAAACTCAAAAGGCAACTCAATATGACTTTTTTTGGATATTCCCTCAAAAACACGACTTCCCTTTGATAGATATCTCAACAAATGAAAATCTCGTTTCAATTCAGTAATAGGCTGCAAAATACTGTGAAGGATTGTTACGGGGTTATCAGTATCTGAATGCTGTAGGTCGATTATCTTTTCTTTATATATTTTCAAGTAATTATCGGCACTATCTAAGCCATTCTCAATGTATAAACGCTTAACAACATCCTCTAACTCATTGGCTTTTTGAATAATTCCCTCACCTATATAAGGAAAATCCCGTTTAATGGGAGTCTGTAAATACCTTTTTAGGTATATAATCGCTCTTTCTATTTCACGAGCGCCTTCCTCCAAGGTTAATTTTTTAGTTGTCACATCAAAATATGATATCTCTGACTGCTTTTCTTTATGTTGTTTTTTATAGGCTGACTGCTCATTCATACTCATGTTTATATATGATCCCTTTCTTTCAAAATTTACGTGGTGCTAATTGCTAGTAGCATATTACCCACTATTGATAATATGCTTGCAACGTCAATATCAACCTACAAAGCAATTCACAGCAATGCAACTTATCCTCTTTAATGCCATCATTTTGACGATTCATACTTCCTTCAGTGGACAGTAAAACAAGAACTTAGGTTAAATGCATGACTAATTAACATGCCTCTAATATGATTTACTTACATAACAATGATCAAACCATTTTTTTTAACCGCCCTCTTATTCTTATTTTCATCCTTACTAACAGTAAGTTATGCCAGTAAGTTAAATGAAAATTTGATCACACGGATACAAGATAGGTTCATTTTAGCACAAAGCCAAAAAAGCCCTTCTTGTGCAAAAATCCATTTATTTTCGTTGACATTATATGGTGGAGTCTCATATAAACAATTTCCAAATAATAGTCAAACTGCCCCTTTGAATGCAGATGGGGGGTACTATGATATTTTCAATCCAACTCCCAAATACTCCCCTTATTTTTCAATGAAGTTTGAAATAAGACCATTGACATATTTTTCTATTGCCATTAGCTACTGGAATACTTTCAAAAACAGCTCAGGCTTATCCTATGACCCTCATATGGGCGCTCCCGACCCAAACGGTCAAAGTGATATGTCATTTTCCGGAATTAACTTTTATACCACTATACACCTGCCTGTCTATAGTATTCATAGTGATTTTCTATTTTCAGCTGGCCCTTCAGTAGTTTTCTCAACATTCTCTCCCAAGCAAGAAATAAGTGATATCCCGAGCACTTTAGATACAAAGCATCGCATTAATGTTCGGCCATTTTTTTCACTGGAGTATAAATATCAGTTGAGTAACGCTTTCACCCTCAACACAGAAATACAATACATTTATGGCCTTGGTCACAATATTTGGTCACCCTATTCTAATGCCAGCTACGTGCCCAATATGTTTAATCTCTCTATTGGCATTGGATACCAATTTTTATAATACATTTACACGAAAACGAGAAGGATGAATATATGAAACTAAATTATGCCCTATTGATAGCAACCCCATTATTTGCTCTAATTACCACTTCTTATGCAATAGAACTGAAGCCCATTGACGTTAATAAGGAACGAACCCTTGGTGATGTTGTCAGGGCGCTTAATGATTGGCCAGCACTAATAAACTCATTTAGCGCTCAAACAGCGGCGAATATAAGCACACTTTCAACAAGAGTGTCTCAATATAATAGCAAAATAGATGAGGTCCAAGCCCTAGCAAGTAATGCACAGACTATAGCAAAAGCAGCAAATACCAACGCAACAGATGCAAAAAACATTGCTAATGGCATTAAAGATGAAGTTACAAATGCAAATACAAATGCAAATGCAGCCAAAGAGCTTGCATCTAAGGCTAATACTGAAATATCACTTGTTAAATCTACTGCTATTAGTGCGCAAACTGCGGCGCAACAAGCCAAAGAGCTGAGCGATAAAACTAAAACAATCGCTGATGATGCCGCCAAAAATGCGAGTGAGGCTAAATCCCAAATTAATGACATTAAAACCGCTGCCGATAAAGCTCAAAGCACCGCCCAACAAGCCAAAGAGCTGAGCGATAAAACTAAAACAGTTGCTGATGATGCCGCCAAAAATGC
>NZ_KB902262.1:0-1806 GCF_000379445.1 Fangia hongkongensis FSC776 = DSM 21703 | reverse complement strand
GCCAAAAATGCGAGTGAAGCTAAATCTCAAATTAATAACATCAAAACCGCTGCCGATAAAGCCCAAAATAGTGTTGATGAACTTAAATATGATGTTGCGCAAAAAACAGACACCCTTTCGACCAACATCAGTGACCTTGACGATAAATATCAACAAAAAACAGATGCAATATCCAAACAAATTAATAATCTTGAACCTTATGGTTTTACTTTAAATGAACGTGTCATCTATGCAAAAAATGGGCAATCCTTATCTGATTTAATTAAACTAGCACAGTCAGATAAAATCACACCGAAGCTTGATAAAGACCACCCCGTTACCATTAAATTGATGCCAAATGCAGTTTATGATATTTCAAAAGACGAGAAATTAAACTTCCCTAGCGGCCTTGTCATCGATGGGAGCAATAGCGCTAAAATCATTGCCAACCCTGTTCCTTTTAGCCGCGATAATAGGATGATAAACAACATTTGCTTTGAAAATTTAATTATTGAAGTTGTTTTTCATGGTGATACTGAAGCAAAAAATATTTTCAATTTGAATGGAGGGGGAGGGAATAATTACAATATCACCTTCAGCAATGTAAAAGTATATAACAACAGCTCTAATCAAGTGTATTTATTATACCGCTATTATAATGTGGGAACGATAAGCCTTACCCTTAATAGAGTTTATATTGATAATGCCTACCTACAACCTGATGTTACGATCGCATACTTTGAAGAAAACTCAAATGCTACACCTGATAGTCATATTACAATTTCTCACTCAGATATAGGTTTTATTTATTTAACAACAAACAGTAATAACCTCCAAACTGGCTTAACATTCACAAATAGTATCGGAGATTATTGCTACTATACAAACCAATCAGCTGATCCTAGTCACTGTTTGAGTGCTTCCGAGTTAAATAACTATAAGCCTCTTATCGTAATGGGTGTTTACTCCCAACAGGCTAAAGGTTGGCTGCAAAACCGTCAGCAATCTTAATATAATCACTCTTACTTAGTAACTGTTCTATTTCCATTTATCTCTTGCTGGCTAATGACTGATAACTCCATCTCTTGCTGAAAGCAGTTTATTTGATCCTTACTAATGAGATTGCTGACACTCTTGACAGGCTCAAATTGCGAATTGTTTATTGTGCTAACTGTGGCAATCCGTTCAAGATCAGTATCTCCTATATATTTTGAAGGAATGTAATGAAGTAGTGAAATATTCTTTTCTGAAACCGTCCCACTTTCTACTTTTTCAAGCTTTACAATAGCTGAGTTATAAGCAAATTTTTCACTATCATAAGCCTCTTTAAGTGTTTGATGCATTTCAGCATGCTTACCTAAACGAAGCCTATCCATAACTGATGATACGGTTTTTTTATCGTTATAAGACCTTTGCACATCTCCTAATACTACGTAACAAAAGTTACCAGTTTGCTCATTTTTGTTATACATTTCTACTTTATTAAAGTCTCTTGATTTTACATCATTTAAATCTGTCATTTATACACCATAGTTTATTACACATAGACTGTTAGCCTAGTCGCCCCTGAAAAAGTAGCTTTTCACATTGTTTTTGTGTGTTTATTGTTCACTGAACTTTATTTCAAAACTCAAAGATATGCCCTAATTGAGTTGAGCCAGCTTCTTCTGGATAAAAATAAATCAAACAGTGACATGCAGGACACAAATACCCAACCCATCTACCAGAGTGACTCATTTAATCTGTGTCAGGTATGTCTAAACAGGTGTCAATAACCTCATCACATGCTTAAGATTCATTCCCATTCCCGCTGAGATTGCATTAATC
>NZ_KB902261.1 GCF_000379445.1 Fangia hongkongensis FSC776 = DSM 21703 | reverse complement strand
CTTTGACGACCTGAATGTTCACTAAAGCAGTTTGATAGATAATCATCCAGCTTCTCCCAATCAATAAAATCAGCTAATAAGCAAAGTTTATGAGAAAGATCAATTTGCTCTGATAATTCTGGTTTGAATAGGTCTTTGGTTTCTTTGAATTTTTGCTCTTTATTACGCATGAAATTGCAAGGTTTTGCATGGTTGATACCATAAATCTTGCAATTTAGCTTGCGAAATTTCAAGTGCTAACACACTACTTATATAGCTTTAAGGAATTTTTCAGGGGCGACTAAATTAGGTGGACATGTTTTAAATGCTGAGATAACAAAAGCAAAAGTTGAGATTATGCCCATTTTAAATATCAATTTAAGGCCGGGTTTAGCTCTACATCACACAAACTCAGTTGATCTGTCTAAAGTCCATAGTATCGAGAATGCAGATTTGGAGTAATATGAATTATCTAAAAAGCTTTAAGTACTTCCTAAATTACCTTAATCACTTTTTGCTAAGCCTCGCTCTTTGTAAGATTGTTGTAATTGCTCAAAGCTGCAAATCTTGCCCATAATCGCACTTGCAATCACGGTTTCAGGATTGCCAAGCCAGACTTTTCCAGGTCCTGATCTTCCGGGGAAGTTGCGGTTAATCGAGCTGATTGTTATTTGCTCTTGATGACTGGATGCGCCAGGGCCGCAGCCACAGCATGCACCGCATTGTGGGTTTAAGATCTCTATACCCATTTGATTAAATAATGCCGTGTATCCTTTATCTTGGCAGTATTTAAGCACGTTAATTGAGCCGTACTGTAAGTAGAGTTTTACATTTTTATGTACTTTAAGTCCTTGGTTATATGCCCAATTTAAGACTTTGTAATAATGGTCAAAGTCTGTTTTTTTTCCTGCTGTGCATGATCCGCCATAGGCAATATCGATTTTAATGGCCTCTGAAAGCTCTTGAGGGTAAAGTGCATTTCCAGGATCACCGGGTGCTGAGATCATAGCTGAAATGTGACTACAATCAATGTGAAAGGTTTTGGCATAATTTGCACCTTTGTCTGATTGCATCCAGCTCTCGGGTATAAAATCAATATTACGATGTTCTTTTAGAAATGAAATAGTTTTTTCATCTGGCGCAACAATGCCAGTTACCGCGCCCATTTCAACAGCCATATTTGTAAGGGTCGCACGCTCATCAATGCCCAAAGCATCAATAATTTCACCTGTATACTCAATGGCTTTACCGATTAATGCACCTGATTTAATATCGCTTCGTGATAGTAGATAAAGCACAATATCTTTTGCCATAACGCCGGTCTTTAACTGTCCAGTTAAGTGGATGTTGACAACCTTTGGAATACTAAAGCGAACTTGTCCTGTTACCATGGCATTGGCCATGTTAGTTGTTCCTACACCAGCAGTAAATGCACCAATGGCACCAATATGTGTTGTGTGCGATTCAGTCCCAACAACAACCTCACCCGGAAGGGCGTAGCGCTCTATCATAATAGGGTGTGTAATACCCTCAGAGCCTTCTTGATCTTTTAATAAACCATGGAAATTTACCGGATATTTTTTAGCAAAGTTTCGTGTCGCTTCGCCTAGTGCATCAAATTTTCTGACAACGCCCAAGTTCTGATAATGTGTGCTTCTGTGTCTGTAAGCGAAATGCTCCTCAAAAATAACAATTTTTTCAGGTTGATGCAGTGGCAGTGGTTCTGGATAATGTTGGGATAATAAGTACTCTGCCATGCCGCAATAAGCCTCATGTGTAAAGCGCCAATCACCTTTGATAAAAGTATCACTACCGGCTTGATATTCCCCTTGTAATAAATGTCTTCTGAGAATTTTTTCTGTATAGCTTTGCGGTTTTGTTGGTGTGCTTTCTATATGGTTTAGATTTGATTGATGTTGTCCATAAGGGATCAGCCCACCACTTCTAACAATCTCAGCGCTAAGTGGAGAGTAGCCTTTTAAAATAGCTTCTATATCAATGGATTCACCGCGCATAAGCGCTTCTAAAAGTGAAAAATCAGTTGACGTTAAAAGACCAATGTTGGCAGCGTTTTGCTGGTAGATATATTCAAAACTTTCAGCAAAAACAAGTTCAATACCCGCAGAGATTTCAGCAAGTGGAGCATGTTCACGAGAAGAGCCTTTTCCGTATCGTTTCCCTGCAACAAGGATGTTAAAACCCCCATTGACTAAAGTGTCTTTTTCTATTGGCTTTTCCCCTTGGGTTTCAAAGCCAATATGTGCATAGTGTTTTAGCTTATCATCATAGTGATACATACGTGATACAGGGATGATCTCATCTGTTGATATGTCATCACGAAGTGTATGAAGTTCCGGGATGCTTGTCAGCTTGTGACCATTAAGCTGCTCTTTAACAAGATGAATATCATCACAAAGAAATAAGATATTCTGTGCGCGAATGTTTTTCATATTGTGCCTATAGGGTTAATCATCCACACAGCCAAAAGCCTCTTTTTTATAGCGATGTGTGAATTTCTCTGCAGTTTCTTTATCTTTAAATGAATACGTCTTTAAAAGCCAGCGCGTGCGTGCGGTATCTTTATCCACAATCTCCATATGCTCTCTAGAGTGGAGTCCTCTTTGGTTACCGAAACTAAAAAGATCGCCATCTTGCATGCGATGGTGTGTTTTTGTCGCTCTTGTCATCGCATAGCGAAACGCAATGAGTGCTTCTTTGGCCTTTTCAGGTGCATCTTTTGTATAGATAGTCCATGAGTCACGGTAGCGAATAAGAGAGTCTCCCTCAATGATTGGGTGTGCGATTGATTCGCTAACATTCATTGTTGTTAAACTATGAATATCAAAAGGAGTGTAATAATGCGCCTCTCTTAAGATGGCTTCATACTCAGGGGAAATAAACTCCAAAATATCTTTGCCATCGATGTAGTTAGTGAAGATTAATTCATTTTGCGGGCAGCGCGTCCCTAGTAAAGTGACAAAATCTGCACGAACTTCATGAGCTGAGCGATCATTGTGATAGGCAAGCTCTGTATCACCAAACTGGCTGTCGTAACCACTGTACTTATTTACAGCAATCACATCAGCAAAGAAGCTTCCCTCAAAGCGGTTGCCGTATGCAAGTAAAGGTGTTGCTGTTAATTTAGAAAATAGTGCTAAAAATGCCTCACCAACAAATGTTTTTTTCTTAGCGAGTTTGTCTTTAAAAGGGTCTTCTTGGTCTAACTCTGGAATGTCAGCATCCACAGGACAGTTGCGAAGCACATGTGCTGAGCTTTTTCCTGTTGTTCTGTCTTCTTTTATCTTGTGGCAAATCTCATGAAAAAAGGCAGGAATTTTGCCTGAATTGATGATTCCATCCAACTCATCGGTAAATGCGTTATAGCTGTCATAAGGGTGGGATTTTATCTGTGATAAGGCGTCAAACAATGCTTGTTTTTCATCGTTAGAAAAATGGTGTAATGGGTTCATGGTATCCTCCTATTATGCTGTGACGCTTGATTTTTTTGTGTTACTAATATAAGTGTCGGTTGAATTGAAATGACGGTATTGTGTATCGATATACATTTGATTGACTGCACTAATAAAAGCCTTAAGCGCTGAGATTTCAATATCATTATCCGTTGCAATCCCTTTCACAGGCTCATGGTTATCAGCTGTGATAATAATGGTGGCTTGTGAGTTAGAGTTGGTGCCATCTTCAGTTAACGATTTGGCATAGTAATCTTTTACCTGTATCCCGGGGAAATAGCTCTCAGTTGCACTGACCAAAGCGGCTAATGCCGAGTTTTTCCCTTCAATTTCAACTTGGATATTTTCTTGATCAAAAAACTCGCCATCGATGGTAAGATAGGTTTTATCTTCTTGTGATTTTCCATAGGAGATGTGCTTAGCTTTAATCGGTGCGCGAATCGCTTTATAAGCACTTAGAAGCTCAAAGTCTGTGATCCCTTTTCTTCTGTCATGATAGTGATCTTTAATTTGTTGCGCAATAGCAGCCTTTTCATACTCTTCACAAATATAACCAAACTCTTCAATAATCTTCTTAGCATGGTTGCCCCCTGACAATGGACCAAATACAAAGCTCACTTCACTACCAATCTCTTTAGGGTTAAATGGTTGATAGGCAAGCGGGTTTTTTAAAATTGCATTTGTATGCCCACCTGAGGTATGTCTTGTCGCATTGGTGCCAACGATCGGGGAGTGTGGTTGTTTTGGCAGCATTTTTTCAGCGATGAAATCAGATACTTCTTTTAGATTTTCAATATTGATGTTAGTGAAATACTCACAGTCAGCTTGTTTTCCAAAGGCATTTATAAACATCACACATTGCTCTAATGCTGCATTTCCAGCGCGCTCTCCAACACCATTAATACAGGCCTCAACCTGTCTTGCTGGGCCATCAAAGACAGCGTTCATTGAGTTTTCTAATGCCAGACCAAAGTCATTATGACAATGCGCAGACCAAATAATCTCACGATCAGGGAAGCTCTCTTTAATAATGGCCGCATGTTTAATCATATTCTTAACAAAATAGCGCTCACCCTCGCGCTCACAGGCTCCACCAATGGTATCAGGGCAGTTGATTGTGCGAGCACCTGCTGAAACCGCAGCTTTAAAGATTTCTGTTACATAGTCAAAACCATCGCCTAAGCGAGAGTAGCCCTCGGCGCTAAATTCAACATCAAAGCCTTTATCGGCAGCTATTTTAATTAAACGGTAAACTTCATTAATGTGATCTTGTTGATTATTTTTCTTCCCAAGGCTTGCTTGTGCCAAATTAGGATCAACAGGCAAATAAACATGAATACGTGCTTTGTTTATTGCAAGAGAGGGTGCCAGCGCCTCCATTGTTTTAATAAGCTGTGCTTCACGCAATTGGCATAATCCAGCAATCATCATATTTGAGCCGCGAGTGCGCATACGCTCTGATATCGTATGAACGATTTGAAAGTCTGTTTGACTTGCAGATGGGAAGCCAGCTTCCAATATGTCAATATTGAGCGCATCAGCATAATCAGCATAACGAATATTGTCTTCAAAACTCATGCCAGCACCTGGAGATTGCTGTCCATCACGTAAGGTAGTGTCAAAAATATACACTTGTTTCTTGTTCATATGCTTCCCTCTTTAAAAAGTAATCGCGTTGTAAAAATGAATGTCTTAAAAAAAATGGTGAGAAAAAATAGATAGCCTGGGACTAGCCCAGCAGATTAGGCTCAAGTGTATGTGTATTATTAATATAAGTTAATGAGTCAGATCGTTCACTGGAACTATAGATGTGATGGAAGAGCTCCTTGATCGTCTTAGTAATAGGACCTGCCTCTCCATGTCCAGCAATATGTTGATCATCAAGGCTGCGAATAGGTGTAATTTCAGCTGCTGTTCCTGTGAAAAAAGCCTCATCAGCATGAATAATATCCTCAGGTTTAAAATATCGCTCATGTACAGTGATACCATTGTCTCGAGCTAATTTAATCACAAGCTTTCGGGTGATTCCATTTAAGATGGTACCAAGTGGTGTGGTAATAAGCGCACCATCTTTGACAATAAAAATATTTTGTGCGGCGCCTTCAGCAACATTGCCATCAGCGTCAAGCAGTAACGCTTCATGATAATGGGTTCCTTTACACTCCATACTGGCAAGCATGCTATTAACATAATGACCTGATATTTTAGCATCGCAAACACTGGATTTCGGATGAATTCGAATATATTGACTGGTCATGACATCAACACTATCAGCATCTAGATATCTTCCCATTGGTAAACAAAAAATAATAAGGTCAATAGGGTGGTCGTCATTTGGAAGTACGCGCACACCGCCAACATCGCCATAAAAGGCAAGTGGACGTATATAGCAGGCATCAAATTTATTCTTTTTAATTGTATCAATAATGGCTTGGGTAATCTCAGCTTTGCTAAAAGGCACTTTCATGTTCAAAGCATGCATTGAGTAAATAAAACGATCAACATGCGCCTCTAGCTCTAATACTGCTGTCCCATGAGGAGTGTTATAGGCACGTATTCCTTCAAAAACTGCAGTACCATAATGTAAAGCATGTGTTGTAACGGGCGTATTTGCCTCAGATTTTGGTATAAATTTGCCGTTATACCATACATATTGTGTGTCAGACACTTCTATTCTCCAAATCTAAAATTTTTAGCAAAGATAACGGTTTTCTATGCTTGGGTAAATAAACTGTAAAAAAAAGGGTGAAAAATAAAAAAGAGACCGCCTACAGGCGGAGCAGTAGTAGAGAGATAGAAATAGAAGCAATAAGAGACAATAAGCAAGGCGCTGTCTGTGTATTACCTGTATAGTTTAACATTGTTCCACTCTCTAAAATGAATAAGATATATTCAAGCTATCATCATTAAATGCAAAGTGCAAATTTTATTTTGCTTTTTTATGATAAATTGTAAAAAGGGGATACGATTCAAAGGATCAACTACTTTTGGATCCAAGTTCTTGCATCAGATAATACAGACCAAAAAGAGATCCTAGTGCTGCACCGCCAATCAGAATACGCTTAAGAAAGCCTGCCTCTATGATTTCGTTTAGAGGCGTTCTTTCTTTTGAGAGAAGGTTCTCTACTGCAATGATAGGCTCTCGGGTCATTGGAGACTTCCATGGATTGTCTTTAAACCAGGACTTAATACTGTGTATGCTGTATATATTTTCATCATTTCCATCTAATGTTCCATCTTGCTTAACAAGCCTGTAGGCATCCTTTGCATAAATTTCCTCAAAAGTAATAATATCCTCATATTTTTTAACGGGGGAGATATATTGATACTCTGGCAGTGAAGAGTTAAAAGTGTGTTCACTATTAGTAAGTGCATCAATGTCCATATCGGAAAAAGGTGTGTTCTCAAAATCACAGCTGTTATGAACAAGCGATGTAAAGCGACCGACATAGTAATTATGCGCTTGATACACCTCGATATTATAAACCAATATGGGTTTATCATCTTTGTTATACCTTTGGCCACAATGACTAAACTTTCCTTTCGGACAAACAAGCTGAACTTCTCTGCCATAGGCGCTTAGCAACTGATCTTGTGAGGATAGCTCATCAATAGCAATAAAACGCTTTTTGTTTATCACATAAAAAGGATGTGTTGGGGTCGCATGAATTTGCTCAACTTTGCCATTTCTATCTTGAAAGGTATAGGTATTCACTGTTTTGGCATAGCGTTTAAATATCCCAATTACAGGACGTGTAGTTTCCTTTGAATGATTAGATGCTGTTATATTAAGCGTGCTTGGGGTTAATTGCGTCACCGTCGCATTAACTTGATTGATACCAAATTCAGAAATAGACAGAGTAAGCTTATCTCCTACTTTTTCAATATGATGTACCTTCAGCCAGCTTAAAGGGCGAAGTAGCTTAATCTCTGCCGGATATAAGTGCTTTTCAATTGCATCGTTATATTGTAAATTGAGTGTATACCATGTTTGTGGTGGATGCTGCGTTTTAACATTAAAGTTAATGCTTTGAGCAAAAGAAGGATTAAAGAGGGTGATCAGTGCGCTTAATAAGGCCACACGTCGGTATTGTATGGTGAGTTTCATCATCTTTCCTCATAGTTAAAGATCTAGTTTGTTATTGTCAAAATCATAAAATTCAATGTCATCTATTCCTTTCTCATTTAAAAACCGTTTCATATATCTTAGAGAATTGGCCTCTGGACGATAATGTCCTGAAAAATTAGAAATCATCAGCTTTTCACTGTCGTTACTTGCTTTGCCAATATACCCAGCGGTTAACAGATCTGATTGATTTGGCATAAGATCATTGTGATAAAACTCAATAAGATCTTCAGGATCAAATGCAATTTTCAAACCCTTTGACTCAGATAAAACAAATTTGGTTTCAATACCATTGCCAAATACAGGTAGCGTTGAGAGTTTTTGTGATGCTGTGCTTTTAGGTAAATCGTTTGGAATTTCAATGGTTTCTACATACTCAGATAATGCCGATGGATTGCCTTTATGATCTGTCAGGTAATCTCTAGAGGAGAGCTTATCTGCCTCTTTCTCAGAACACATGTTGTGCACAAGTGATGTAAAGCGACCGACATAGTAATTGTGTGTTTGATACACCTCAATGTTATAAACCAATATGGGCTTATCATCTCTGTTATACCGCTGGCCACAATGACCGAGTTTTCCCTTTGGACAAACAAGCTGAATTTCTTTGCCATAGGCGCTTAGCAACTGATCTTTTGATGATAGCTGATCAATAGCAATAAAACGTTTTTTGTTTATCACATAAAAAGGGTGAGTTGGGGTCGCATGAATTTGCTCAACTTTGCCATTTCTATCTTGAAAGGTGTAGGTGTTTACTGTCTTGGCATAGCGCTTAAATATCCCAATTACAGGACGTGTAGTTTCCTTTGAATAATCAAATGCTGTTATATCAAGTGTGCTTGGGGTTAATTGCGTCACTGTCGCATTGACTTGATTGATGCCAAATTCAGAAATAGACAGATTAAGCTTATCTCCTACTTTTTCAATATGATGTGCCTTCAGCCAGCTTAAAGGGCGAAGTAGCTTAATCTTTGCAGGATATGGTTGATAGTCGATAGTATCAATGTATTGAAAAGTGATGTTATACCATGGATGACTAACAAGGTGTTTAGATAATGATATTTTGTTTTGGGCATAGCCAAGAGAAATTAAGAAAAGAAAAAGGGCAAGAGACAGCCAAAACTGACATAGATACGTAAATGTATTAGATGTTTGGTGTTGATATAGCTCTCTATATGCCATCAAACTTGCCCTGTGGTTTTAAAGTTAACGTCGTGATGCTTAAAAGACAGATAGCGTATAAGTTGCACCAAAAGTAATGGAGCTAACCCCACCTGATTGTCCTAATAGTGGCAGCCAGTTATATTGATACTGTGTGAAAATATTGAAGCTGCCAAGCTTATAACCAACGCCGCCAGCGACAACAGGGCGCCAGAGATTTTGATACGAGCTGGTATTTGTGTCTCCAAAGGGTGTACTGTATTCACTTTTGTCTTTAACGCGGTTATAAGCATATCCAGCTTTTGCAAATAAGTTCAATCCACCTGTGTTAGGGATAAAAAATTTGCCGGTAAGGAACATAGGGACACTCAGGACACTCAGGGTGTTTTTCATGCTATCTGTTGCTGATGAGCCTTTTACTTCAGTAATGTTGTAAGCGTATTGTGTGGCAATTTCCACACCCACACTTATGGCGTTGTTAATGGCGTAATCATAGCCAAGAGAAAGCCCACCAGTAATATTATTTTTCTTTTGCGAGGCTGATATAATACTTGGGTCTTGGTCATATGAATTATAGAGATCATCTCCTTTTAACCAGCCTGATGGAATCGCTATCCCTGTGTTGACGCCAAATGTTATTCCACTTTGCGCGCCAGATGCAAATGCGCAGTTTCCAAGTGCGATGGCGTTTAATAGAAGGATTCCTGATATTTTTTTCATATTTTCTCCGTAGTTGGTTTTGGTTTGTATGTCATTTTTAGGGTTAACTATGTGCTGGAGCAAGTGGCCGAGAGATGCACATAATTCGGTTTTTACCTTGTTTCCAGCAAAGTGCATTCACAGTAATCTCTTTATTGGAATGGCTCGTAAAGCGTGCTTTTGACAAGGCTTCTTTCTTTATAATCTCTAGTTGCTCATTCACACTCAGTGAGGCTGAATTTGTTTCTTGAACCGTCGCTTTAATGTTATGTAAGTCAAACTGAGGGATCGAAAAAGTGATGTTTTTAGCGTTGAGTTGAGGCGCTTTTTGCGGTTGTAAAAGGACAACTTTATAGGTGCTACCTTGTGAGCTTAGCTCATAGCTCACATAAGCCGTATCCTTATGATGTGTGCTTTCTATCGGTTTGTTTGCTTGTTGGGGCGCAGTTAACACCATGGTTCCTAAGGTGATTTTATCAATAGCAATGCTTTTATGATCTGCTAAGGCAACAGGCGTGCCTTCAGTGAAGCAAACTGATGTTGGTGTGCTGGTTTGATTCTCAACCGAAGCAAGATAACTTCTCTCCTCTGTTTGAGCCAACCTTGTAGCTGATGCGCCTTCTCCAGCCATCATCCTGATGCTATTATTGGCTGCTGATGCAGAGCGCCTAATTTTACTAATAACGGCGCCGATCATTCTCCCGACCCCAAAGGTTGCTACCATGACAGCGGAGTTAATCAAGATATTCTTCCACATCTCATTACTACTTAACTCACTTGAGAAGAGCTGCCCAAAGTTCTGATGCAAATAAGTTGCCGTGACAATAGCCCCAATCCCCGCCAAGATCACAGAGCTGATCACCCCGACAATCAGCTGCACGGCGAGTCCGCCTGGAATGAAGGAAGAAAGCACCCCACCAACCAGTGAGATAATTAACAAAATCCCACTCAATGCTTTCATCTTCTCCGTCATCTCAATATATTGTGTGGTCGCCTTATTAATACGATTAACATCCTTGTCTGTCGCATGCCCCGACGGATCAAAGCCGTTAACTGGGTCATTATCCGCATAGACATAACCATTGATCCCTCCCTCTGCCCAAGGAGAAGCACTATCATGCTTAAGAAAGACTCGTAATCTGGCATCATACCCCCGGTAACCATCACCAAAGAACTGCCATCCTGTCTCTTGATCGGTATTCATCATACGATAAGATAAAGTGGTTTTTTGAATAGTGAGTGCTAATTTCTGTGCCTGCTGTAAATCACTTTGCAAGCCAAATGGTGTATAGACCTTATCCCCACTAATGCGCCCATCAATAAGACTGCCTGTTAGATGAAAGCCATCACTCACATCACGCTGATATTGATTTTGATAGATACTCCCTCCAGCAACATAATAACGAGAGTTATTCTCTAAACGCTGCTCACTCAACCCCCCTAAGTAATATTGTCTTAGAGTTTGTGGTGGGGTGTCTTTTTTGGATACACTTTCACGAGTTTGTTGTCCAGAGGCATTATAACCATAGTGTATTTGCTTATCATCAAGATCCAGCTGAACAAGGTTCTGCTGTGCATCATACTTCATATGATACTGTGAAATGCCGCCTTTTTGATTCAATGCGGACATGGCAATAACATTCCCATTTGCATCGTAGTTTAACGTCGTTTTGCCCTTTGTCGCATAGTCAATCTCACTGACTTGGGTGGGATCTTGATGTTGATAGCGATATTGAATTGTTTGACTTGCTGTCTGATTCACAGGGGTCTCAGTGACACGATCGAGAGTATTAAATAAGTTGTTGTATTGATAATGAATCAAAGAGAGCGGTTGACCAAATAAATTACGAGGGCAGCCATCACCACTACATTGATAATCCACCAATTGTGATAATCGACTGTAGTCATAATGCTCCGTGGTCTGCCCTGTAGATTCTGTATTGGATATTTTCAATGATTTACGTCCTAAGCGATCATAACCATACTGGTAGCTGCGCACAGGCTGTGTATTAACATAATTATTAATCCCAATGAGCTGCCCTAATGGATTATACTCATAGCTTATTGCTTGGCGTTGATCATAAAGACGTGCTTTTAAGCTTAAATCTGGATTGTAAAGACTCGACAGTGAGAAATGCGCGACACCTTGATAATCCACTTGAGTCACCTGCCCCAGTGCATTACTGTGAAGCTGTGTTTGATACACTGGTTGTTGATTGGCACTGTAGCTTTGGCTTTGTAGTGTAAAGTAGTTGTTATGTGTATTGGATACTGTGCGTGTATCACCTTGATCATCAGTAACCTTGATCTCAAAGAGCTGATGTGTCAGGGGGTCATACTGATAGGCCTTTTGACTTATCAACACACCTTGTTGATCATATTTGCTAATGCTTTTAAGATTCCCATTCACCGTATAGAGATAAGAGACTGTGAAATCCAATGTGCCACCTTGTTGATAAAAGTAAATGGTGGCAGGTTTGTTTTTCCATGTGGAATCATAGGTTGTGTGTACACGATTACCCAGCGCATCTTGCATTTCAATCGGTAAACCACTTTGTTGGTCATAACGAATCTCTATCTGACTGGTTTGTGTGTTCACCAAGGTGCTTGCGTTAAGCAAATAGCCAAGTGCACTGTAAGTGCGCACACCCACAAGCGTCTTTTTAGCCTTTGGATTATAGTCCCCAGAGCTGATTTCAATCTTATTACGATTGCCATACTGATCATAGCTATAATACTGTGTTTTAATCGCTTTGAAGCTGCCATCATCTTGCTGTAGATAAAAGCTTTGTGCATTTAATTGATCGGGTTGAAGGGGATCATAAAAGCGCTTGATCATATAGCCATTGACATAATCCTCTGTCACATCATTACGTTTATAGTGATCTAAATGAGAGACCTCAAAACTTGCAGCAACACAACTTTGGCGATTTAAACAGCCTTCTTTTACATGATCTGCTAAATTCGCAAGATGTGTATAATCTAATGCCAAACCCAGTGTAAGTGGTTGAGTCACACTGCTCACAAAGCCTTGGAAGCCTGCGTTATAAAGCGGCACCTTTTGTCCAGTTTTATCGGTATAGCGAAAGTTAGGATCAAGAATAATACGATAATTCAGTGCTGCATTTTTAATCCAGATAGGACGCTCACTCCCACTTGGCGCCGCATCTTGCACTTCGGCAGATTGCACAGAAACAGACGCCACTTTACAGGTGTTATATACCCGATGCTGATCATTAGAAACAAGTGGGTTAAAGCAAAGTGATTTTGCATCTGTTGTTGGCACTCCTGTTGGCTGCATCACATAGGTAAACTTACTCAAATGATACGGATCATTCAATGTAACACTGGTGCTGCCATCTGGATGGGTTACCGCTGCAACATCTTGATTGCGATCATAGAAATAACGCGTCTCGCTTGGGTGTGCTTTCCCTGTTTCGTCATAATAGTAATTCACCTTGTGATCAAGCTTACCAATACTGTTGTAATAGTACTCTTGCTTGGTGAAATACTGCTTCTGATCTTGTGTTTGCGCTTCGGTTCGAACCAACTGACCATTGGCATTATACAGACGCTTAATGCTATAGCCTGATGCTGTTGAGGTCGGTGTGATTTCGCTAATGGTTAATGCATAACCTGCCATGCTCGAGGCATCATTGTACCCATATAGCACTTGATAGTCATAACGATACACTTGCTTGTTTTTGCTTTGCCCAGCTGGATAGTAGCTTAGCTGTGTTACTCTTCCCAAAGCATCATGACTATCATAAGTAGTGATATCCCCTGTGATAGGATCAACCGTTTTAAGTAGTGCTCCATATTGGTTATAGTATTTTTTAGTTGATGCCATTTGGGTAGGCGCTAAGAGCGTATGCTCTTTAAGCGCTTTTCTTTCACTCCAAGTAACATAACCACCCTCTGGGGTTGCCTGAACATGCACTTGGTTCTCAATAGCCGCTGATTGACCATTACTTGTCCGTGTTGTACTCATCGGCAATCCAAAGCCTAAACTATTAGGATCAATATCATAGTTAAGCTTACTTTGCGACTTTTGCGTTCCATTTAAATCATTACTGATTTGTGTGATATAAGGCATATCAACCTGATAATCAGTATTGCCTATTTTCACCGTTTTGCTAAGTATTTGCGGTGCACTATAGTGTGTTGTGATCACATCTGGGTTTTGATATAAGTAACTGGTTTGCTCTGATGGCAGGCTTTGATAAATCCCCTTTACTCTTGAGTAGTAACTGATTGTTTGACTGTTACCATATGGGTCAGTCATTGACTTTAGCTCACCATGATGGCTTGTATCATTATAATAATCAAAGGTTGTTACAAGCTTTCTTGCCTGAATACCCGCTTGATCATAAATGCGCTGGATTTTTTGAAGGGGTTGGTTATATGATGGGCTTAAATCAGCCATCTTGGTTGCTTCAAATACTTTAGGGTTAAAGATGCTTTGTACTTGTGAAACAAGTTTGCCATCTACCTTTCTTGTTTCTACATCCTGAAGCTGAAGATAATTATACCCACGAATCGTTTGTGCTGTTTGTTGATCGGGGATATTTGTTCCATTAAAGACCGGTACGGTTACCTCTTCAGTTGTACTATAACGATAGCGTCCAACTTGATTGCTAAAGCCACATTGCATCATCCAGTCTTGAAGGGGTTTTAACGCATCAAAGATGGCCTTACTACAGGTGATATTATTCCCTGCAAAGTTACTGCCATCAACACTTGGGAAATAACGATACGTTTTATTCTCGCTATAGCGATTCAGCATATGTTGGGTGTATGATTTCACATAGTAAAACTGTTTATCAACGGCTTGTGTTTCACCATCAATAATGTAATTTACTTTATCAAGCACGCCATATTGAATGCTGTAATAACTGCCATTTGCTAAAGTAATATTGGTTAAATTAGCATGTCCATCAAAGCCGAGCGTTGTATTTTGTCCTAATGGATTGCTAATCGTCACATTGGGTGTGTTCTGTGTAATGGTATAGACACGTGCTGTTCCGTAGTGATCAAGATATTGAATGCGTACATGGGCACCAGAGCGAAACACCACCGCAACAATTTGCTGCTTGCCATTTAACACTTTAATCACATCACCATTGTAATCAAAATAAATCGGCTCACCGGTTGCTGAGATAATGGAAGTACAGCGGTAGAGATAACGAGAGCTGCCTTTTTCAAAGATATATTTCACCCCTGAGCTTGTCGTTAAAATAGCTTTATCTCCTTGAAAAACAAAACCAAAGCTCGCTTTATTAGGTGCTTCATATAAAAAGTGAATCTCGCTGATATCGCCCTTTTGATCGCGTGTCACTTTAAAGGGGAAGTTATTCTCTCCCGTACTGAGGTTATAATATGCTGTGTTTTTTGATTGAGAGCGAAGTTGTAAGTAAGGAATATTTAAAGAGAGGTTATATTGTCCAATCAGTGCACTGTCTTTATTATAATTATGTGCATAGACAATACTAAGGGGAAAGCTAAAGTTACTGTGCGCTGTTGATTTAATATCAACGATCTTTTGATTGAGGTTCATTGACAAGGTTGCAGGATTTACTGAAACCCCAATACCCAGATTATGGTTACCTGCTTGTGATTGAAACGAGTCGGCACTACTTTGTGCAGCCAAAGCGGTGAGTTTGTCCAACACGGCTTCGCGCTTGATGCTAACTGCTGATGATTTGGCTGACTCTTTTGTGGTACTCGCTGATAGGTGATACTCTGTCGTTGCTGCATAGTTCGTAACAGCAAACACCATTAGCATCAGCCAAGTGAGTATGCGTGTATATAAAGACTGAATAACCATCTCTAGTTCCTCGTGA
>NZ_KB902260.1 GCF_000379445.1 Fangia hongkongensis FSC776 = DSM 21703 | reverse complement strand
CGTAGCTTTTTAAGCTCGCCTTCCATATTATCTGAGCCGCCTTCTTTACTTGGTGAGTAACGCTCAATCCAGGTATAAAAAGTACTTGGCTTCACGCCCAACTCTCTGGCTGTTTGTGCATAAGGTTGATCATTCTCTAAGGCTAAATCAACTGATGATTTCTTAAACTCTTCTGTGTATGTGTCGTATGGTTGTTTGTTCATTGGACAGTCCTAACTTTTTTAACAGGTTACTACGTAATTAGCTGTCCGTAAAAGTGTAACCACTCCAAACATTGTGATCAAAAACCACTTAGTTGTGGCACACCAAAATTTTGTATGGATGGTGATTGCTATAATGCAAAACCGACCCATTCAACAGGGCAGGATTTCGGTCAAGCCGCCGCAACGATGGCAGCCGCACAAGCTGCCGCGGATCATTTCAATAAAGATACGATGCAAATATTTCAAGGCAAACCGATGTCTTGTCACAAAGCGATTGCTGATGCTTATGATTGTTGCAGTTTAGATGGTTGGGCTGAAAAAGTGCTTAAATGCTCCGATGATGAAAAACACTTAGCAGATTTAAAGCGTAAAGGCTGGACGGTAGATGTCGGCAGTTATTGTTCTAATAAGCATTTAGGTGTGTGCACTTCACATGCATATGTGTCGTGTACTTATGATAGCTTGTTAGTGGTTGACATTATAAAACAAGGCGTTATTGGTCAGCTACATCACAATTTTGGTGATCCCAAATCAACGCAATGTTTGGGTGTCACACCAGATGAGTTGCAGAAGATTGATTTTAATAAAATTGACTTCTCTAACATCTCTCAAGACATCATCAATAATATGAATCTGCCACAAGCAGGTCAGTCAACTGAAGATACCAAAAACAAAGTGGATTATCTAAAAGAGCATGAGCAATCAGGCGGGGTCATCAAATGAGTGTTGTTGATCAAAATATTGGCTTAGATGCGCCCAATGATGCTGTAACTGCCAATCATCAGCGATTGAGTCATAGCGGTAAGACAGGTGGTGAGATGCCATTTAATGCACCAGTGAGAGGCACTGAGTCCAGTGGCTTAATGGTTGTTTGTGTTGTGATCTTTTTGGTTTATACGCTGCTTATTAGCATCTACAGCAGAATAAAGACGTGGAAATCACAGCAGTCCAATTCATTTCAGCAATCGACACATCGAGCAGGCAGAAGGAATAAAAAAGACAAGCTCACTCAATCGAATCAAAAGCATGGCGGGGGAGTATGATGATCATCAAAAATGCCCAAAAAATGGGTAAAACAAAAAACAGGCAATTGACATACCATTTGATTGCTTATGTGATGGGTTTATTGATTGCTTTGACGATATGTATTGTGATCAGCAAGCCTGCCGTGGCGAAAGAGGTCATTATTCAAGAGGGTCATAATAATCAAGGCTGGCAGTTCTACTCAGAAATCATCCCTGATCCTGCGCTTAAGGCAGTCATTGAAAAGGTACATAGTGGCAATGACAAAAGCAATCGTAAAAAAACTGATCCTTACCCTTATACCACGGCGATGGAAGATTTACGAAAAAGCTTTGCGGAAATTCAGAATCGTTATTTATTAAACCCTACACAGGATAATACGATAGCATGGCAGAAATCGATTATTGCTGTTGAGAAGATGGGGCAACGTGCAGCTTTGGCACGTGTGAAGATGTTATTAACACATCCTGAGTTATCCTATCGAGCAAGCAACCCAACGGAGTCCAATGCCAGACAGATTGCCAACATTCGTCATTTAGATAAGCAAAAGCAAATGGCGCGTGAGATAGCAAAAACCCATGCAATGCTGTTTTTTTATGATGCAGCCGACCAAAATGCGGAATCGTTAGCACCAAGCATTGCTGAGTTTGCCACAGATTATGGTTTTACATTCAGAGGGATGCCATTAACCAACCAGACGCTATCTGCCATCAAAGATAACAGCAATCACCCTGCAAGTAACCTTAACCTTGCGCATAAGCTCGGTGTCACGGTTTTCCCTGCCATTGTATTGGTGAATCCTGTTGCAGGTACCGCGCAGCCTGTTGCTTATGGCTATATTTCAACGAATGAGTTGTTAGAGATGCTTTATATGATTGGTACAAACTACAGCACAGAGGATGTTTTCAATGATTAGAACAATAACCACAACCTATTTTTTAATCCCTTTGAGCTTATTGAAAAAAGCAGCCCAATCGCTGCCTGTTTGTGCATTGTCTTTACTGATGTTAATCACTTTATGTCAGATCAGTTTTGCGCAACACCCTGCTGATTTGATGGCAAAGATTATCGCAGAGAAACAGGCTAACAATCAGCAAAGTAATCAAGTGATGCAAGGTGAATTAGCAAGCAGCGTTAATACGTCAAGCCATAATTCATTTAGCATAGCGAGAGACAATCAAGAGAAAAATGCGCAAAGCAATCCTTTTTATCCCATTGAGCAGCAATGGGTGCTGGTCGTTTTTTTCTCTTCAACCTGCCCTCACTGTAAGCGCTTTATGCCAGTATTGAAACGTTTTTCTGTTACCTATCACTTTAAGGTTTATGACTACACTTTAGATGGCGCTGGTTTGCCGAGCTATCCAGACCCCTTATTCCCAAGTCAAAAAACAATTCACGACTACTTTGGTAATGACAAAATACATTATCCTGCACTTTTTATGGTGAACAAACATACGCTAACAGGTATCCCTATTAGCCTTGGTGAGATGCCTTATGTCATTTTAAAAAACAGAATGTTACAGCTTAAAAATACGATTCAGAGGTATGGGTTATGATGAAGCTATTATTGTTATTCAGACGATATACATATTATGCTAAACAATGGGTAATGAGATTAACTGCTATGATTGGCATTGTGATGAGTTTGTCACATCAAGCTTTTGCAGGATTAAATGGTGAGTTAGACAGTTATTTTAATTCAGTAGGGTACTCTTCAAACACCACAACTCCCAGTGTGTATCAAGGACAGCAAGCAGGTTATTTAAATGGTGGCTCGTTAATGGTTCGCGCTAAAGATCGCACCATTCAGCCGATTGGGATTCATCTGCCAAGCCTTAAGGCAGGCTGTGGTGGCATTGATGCCTATATGGGGGCATTTTCTTTTATTAACTCTCAAAAGCTGGTGCAATTTGGTCAGGAGATTTTGCAAGATGCCATTCCTGTGGCAATTGATCTGGCAATGCAAAGTGTATCACCGACCTTGCAGAGGGAAATGGAGAAGCTCACAAAATGGGCTAACGACATTAACAACTTAAATTTCAGCTCATGTCAGATGGCACAGAGCTTAGTTGGCGGGATGTGGCCGAAAAATACGGCTGCACAACGCCAAATTTGTCAGGAAGCCAATTCGGGTAAGGGCAATATGTTTGCTGACTGGGCGGCATCACGCCAAGGGTGTGGCGCAGGTGGTCAAGGTGAAGATGGCTTAAACAATGCCAAAAATAATGCTGATACCAAAAAACGTGTTATGAAAAACACCAATGTTGTTTGGCAGCTTTTAGAAGGGTATGACTTTTTAGCGCACGACGATGAGTTACGCGAGGCGTATATGTCAATATCAGGTACTGTTGTCTTTGATCAAAATGGCAGCGCGTATCCTTATAGTACAATGGTTAGTGAATCCATGATTCAAGCGCTGTTATATGGTGGTAAAGTGCCTGTGTATGTATGCGATGATATGCATGATTGTTTGCATATTAGAACACCCTCTCAAGGGGCAACGCCGATTAATATTCCTGCTTCTAGTGGTTTGGTCGTTCAGGTGACCAAATACCTTAATCAGTTAAAGCAAACTGCACTCAATGATACGGCATTAACCGCTGAAGAACAAAGCTTTATTGGTCTTGCGGGGATGCCTGTATTGAAGATGATTCAAGATGAGTATCAGGCAGGTATTGTCGATATGAATGATTTAAATACCTATGCTGAGATTATTGCACAGTCTTTGCTAAGTAACTTCTTACAGCAGGCACTGGATCAGGTTCAGACTGCTGTTGCGATGTCTCAGGCAACCGATGCCGCTAAGAAAACCATTGAAGATAGCATTGCCCTAGCTGAAACCAAAGTCAGAACAATGTCACTGCAAAGCTATCAAGAAATTCAAACTCAAGAAGCGTTACTTTCTAAAACCATCACCTTAGAGAAGATGGGGCAGGGGCAACTAGCAGCACAAACCCAGCAAAACATGATGTTTAACACCAATAATCAGTAGGAAGGATTAAGAAGATGGCAGCTATACCTATTTATGTTTTTGCAGGGGCGCACAGCACTGCCGATATGCTCAATGCCGTTGCAATGTTTGCAGGAGATAATAACTATCTTGAACTAATTAGTATTTTTGGGTTGGTGGGGATTGTCTTATTGGCGATGAAAATGCTCGCAACAGGCAATTACCAAATCATGTTTAATTGGGCAGTCACCTATGTTGTTGTAATGGCGCTTTGTATTGTGCCAAAGACTGATGTAATGGTGATTGATTTATCAGATAACACGAGCTTTCAGCAGGTTGACAATGTGCCTTTAGCTTTAGGTGTGATTGCGAGTGAGTTATCCACGATCAGCTA
Source organism: Fangia hongkongensis FSC776 = DSM 21703 (assembly GCF_000379445.1). Taxonomy (GTDB): domain Bacteria; phylum Pseudomonadota; class Gammaproteobacteria; order Francisellales; family Francisellaceae; genus Fangia; species Fangia hongkongensis. The sequence goes on along the minus strand of NZ_KB902260.1, from coordinate 14,460 downwards.
CGGTTTATCGCAATTCATTAGTGATGTTTATCATGCACCAAAGGATCAGGAATATACTAAAACAGGGTTTTTATTTGGCTCTCAACTGGTGCAAACAACTTTACAGGCGCAAATGCCTGATGCGAATACAATGGCACTATGGGATCGTTACACAGCGCAATGTATTTTGCCTGACATTGCTTTAGCGCGCGTTAATCCAAATAAATATACGATGAGCCAACTGGCAAATGCCCCTGATATATTTAGTTTTTTAGCGAATCATAATCCATCGCCTTTAAGAGGCATCTATATTGATAGTAATTTCAATACTTGCCAGCAGGCACTGCCTCAGCTTAAAGCGAAATTTGAAGCCCAAGCAAATGAAAGTTTAACGTTTTTGGGTAAGACCTACTATCCCAATCGTCAGCAATTACAAGATAATATTAAGACACTGGTTAGTAATACTTACAACTATATGTTTGGCATGTCCAATTCGGCACAACAGGATTTAGTGCAGAATATGGCAGTTAATTCACTCAAGCAAGGGCTTAAAGCGGCTGCGGCTGAAAGTGATGCTGGTGCTGCATTGAACTATGCTGTTTCTCAAGCACAGAAACAGGAAACAGCAAGCTATCTCACCATGGGGCAGTTGGCAGAGGTGAATTTGCCTGAAATGCAAAGCATTCTGTTTACCTTTTTATTGGCAATGTTTCCGTTTTTTGTCATTTTTTCATTTATCCCAGATATGGGCTTAAAGGTGCTTAAGGAATATATCGTTGGGTTGATTTTCTTATGCTCACTACCTGTGACCTATACAGTATTGCATTACTTAATGCTCTCTGAGCTTGCTAGCAGTGGCAATACCTATGGCTCTATTTATAAGGGAATTACTTTATCGAATATTAATCCCATTGCAGCAAAACACACACAGATGGCATCGATCGCAGGTTATTTGATGTCTTTAACGACTTTTTTAACCTACATTATCGTCAGAGGGCTTGCGCAAGGCATGGTGAGTATGTCTGAGCGTTTAGGCGCGTTAGCCAACAGTGGAGTATCTTCCACAGCGCATCAATGGACAGATGGCTCATTAAGTTTGAACTCATCCCAAGTTGGTAATCACACGTGGGATTCAATCACAGCGAATAAGCACGACCTTGCGCCAGTGGATCGCTTTAACTCTGCCAGCTATCAACGTGGCGATGGGGCAACCGTGACACAGTTTGCCAATGGTCAAATTAGTGTTGATCAACCCAACTCGAATCTGCGCTCGGGCATTAATGTCTCGCAAAGCATTAGTGACAGTCTACAACACTCATTAGCAGATGCACACAAAGCAACGCTTTCTGATCGAAATAGCTTAGGTATGTCAAGTGCCAGAACCACGAATGACTTGTATCAGTTGGGAGATAATATTTCTCATGGCCAGACGCAAGGTATTCAAATGAGTGAATCACAGCAGGCGGCTTTCACTAAAGCATACCAAGAAAACCAGAATGTGGTTGATCAGGTGATGAAGAATACAGGGATGTCGCATGATGAAGCCTCTAAGGTTCTAAAAAGCGCTTATGCCAAAGGTAATTTACATACCGAGGTTGGGCTTCCATTTCTTGCTAAGCTTATTAGCCCTGCTTCAGGGAATGTCTCCGCTGATTTTGGCGGCGGAATTACCGGTGAATCATCACACTCAGATGTCGATATGAATTCAAAACAGTTACAAGAAGCAGAGTCATTAATGAAGTCTTACTCAGACAGTATGAATACCATGACCAGTATTGCTACTAATAGCACAGTAACAGATAGTAGCTCAAGAACAGGTGCTGTACTACATAACTTTAGTGATGACTATCGTCAGACACAGGATTATTCACGTCAGGTTAGTGCAGATGAAGCGCGTGAAAAAAGTCTATCAGCGGCATTGTCGCAAGCAAAAACCAATAGTGCTTCTATTAATGAAAATGCCAACTTTGATTATGTGAATATGCTCAAAGATCGTTTCCCGCAGCATTATGCAGATATATTAAATGACAGCTCTCCTGCAAATGCAGCGATTCATCAGTCAACTCAACAAGACTTTGTGAATAAGAAGGTCGCTGATTTCAATAAAGAGTTCGGTATCGGGGCAAATACATTTGGTAGCAATCAGATCGACAACGCAAATGCGCAAAATAAATCAAACCTTGATTTTAGTGCGCAAAACACGAATGGCAATGCGGCGTATCACACAGATACGTTCAAAGATAATCATGCGCAAGGTGGTTCTGCATTATATGAAAAAGCCAGTGATAAAGGCATTAAGTTTGATCAAAACACCTATGATCAGCAAGTCGCTCAATCTCAGCAATCACTTGATTCTGGTGCATCACAGGTTAACAACAAAGGCGCAGGACTCAAAGCATCTGCACATGCACGTAATCAATCGATCAAAGATGCATTACAGCAAGATGGCGTATTACCGCAAAGCGAGGTACTTAAGAACATGCCAAGCGCTAATCAATCAGCCAGTGAGTTAGATATGAATCAACTTAATTCAAATGCTGCTGAAGAAAATGGCAAAATTACAAAAGAAGCGTGGAGTAATTTATTTGGCAGTAATAAGGGAGATAAATGATGCGAAGTTATTTGCTACTAAATTGTTTTAACCACTGTTTTTTAAAAGCACGATACATCGGAACAACCTCCTTATTGCTAGCGATCTGCCCTAGAATTGAAGCCAATATGATAGATATTGCTCCAGCAACAAAAAGGAAAACTAGACCTGTCATTGAGTCGCTTGGTTTGTTAGGAAAAACAAAAAATGCACTAATCACACATAAGAAAAATAAAGCTGTGAAAACTAAGCTTGCAATAGCATATGGCTTTGCTTCTTTGTTTAGTGAATTAAGCATAGGCGCAAACAATCCTTTTGTATCTTTCAAATACTTAGGGTCAGTCTGCCAGTTATTACTTACATCTGCTGTGGTATTAGCAGGATCATCACCATATATTGCTTGGTACAAATCCTTGTCTTTAAAGACTTTTTGGGCAAAGTCTACATCTTCGCGAATCAGCTTTCGAAATTTGGCTTTAGTTTGTGCATCCATCGTTATTTCTCCTTCACGTTCTAACTCCCACTGTCAATAGGTATTATAGCATGTCTGGTAAAAATTTAACAAAGAAAAACAAACAGGCGCACTTCACCCGTGGAGCGCAGATTACCTTTCATAATTTGCGGATGTTATCGCAAGCCAGTGGCAAGGTTTTGAAGATTGGCATTGCGATTTTTGTGCTGGTAATGGTGATCGGCTTTGTGCTGACAATGAACAAAACAATGATCACAGCCGTATTTGGTTTTTATAAAGCACATGCGTTAACGGCTTTTCATCGTGGACAGTCATTAATTTGGGTGTGGTATCGGGGTAACTGGGGATCACAAAATGCCAGCAGTGTCGTTAATGACCTGTGGTTTAAAGAAGAGGTTGCCAGCTTTTGGTGGTTGATTGTGACTTTTGCGGTCGTTGGTGTTTTTCTGTCGGTGTTATGCACTTATTTGGCAACCATTGGTTTGCGCAAAGTTGGCAAAGATCGTACAACCGATAAATTTGATCGCGGTATGGAGTTGGACGCTCCTAAGGTTTTAGCTAAGGCGCTTTTAAAAAACCAAGATCAATCACCAATGACAATTGATCGCTATCGTGTATTACCCAAAAATTTTGAGCTATACCAAACCTTAATTGATGGCACCACAGGGATGGGAAAGACAGTCTTGTTGATGAAGTTTTTAAGTTACGTGCGCCAGCAGGGAGATCGAGCGGTTATTTATGATAAAGGCTGCTCTCTTACACCATTTTTTTATCGGGAAGGGGTTGATCATTTATTGAATCCATTTGATCAAAGAAGTGTCGCATGGAACACATGGGCAGATTGTGAAGATATTACGGACTATCAGAATATTGCCGATGCGTTAATCCCAATGCATGGACAGGCTGATCCTTTTTGGGTTAATGCTGCTAGAAGTATTTTTGTTTCTACCGCAAGCAAGATGCAGGCAGATAAATCACGCTCAACATACAAGCTATTATCAATGCTTTTAACCTCAACACTTGAAGATATATCTAGCTACCTAGAAGGCACGGATTCGGCAACTTTGGTCAGTACCAAAGCACAGAAAACGGCAATTTCCATTAAGTCTATTTTGGCAACGTATGTGAAGTCATTGCGATTCTTAGCTGATATTGAAGAAAAAAATACCCAAGCCTTTTCTATTCGCAATTGGATTCATGATGAAGCAGCTAATTGTGGCTCGTGGTTATTTTTAACCTCTAATACCAGACAGCATGCATCAATGCGTCCACTCATTTCTGTGTGGCTCACGATTGCCTCATTAGCTTTACTCGAAATGGAGCCTGATGAGCATAGACGTATTTGGTTTATTATTGATGAGGCACCCTCTTTACATGCTATTCCGAATTTACCTGAGACGATTGCAGAGGTCAGAAAGTTTGGCGGTTGCTTCGTGATTGGTTTGCAGTCATATGCGCAGCTACGTAAAACCTATGGCACCGATTATGCTGAAACTATTTTTGACTTATTGAATACTCGCTTTTTCTTTCGCTCACCCTCTTCACAGATGGCGGAAATATCCTCCAAAGAACTAGGGGAGCAGGAAATTGAGCGCTCAACTGAGCAATATTCTATTGGGGCTAATACTATTCGTGATGGTGTTTCAATGGGTACTCAATCCGTTACCAGAAGGCTTGTAAGCCCTGCGCAAATTATGCAGTTAGATAAGCGCCAATGCTATTTACGCATAGGTGGGTCTTATCCTGTCACTAAACTTGAGCTTGAAATTGATCAACTTCCATTGCAAGTCAAAGGATTTATGTCGCGAGATATGTCACAAGAGTCAATGAGCAAAATGCAAAAAATTGATTTATTAGCGGGGGACGCGATGTATGGCAATCTCAAAGCATTGGATCAGGACACACTAAATAATCTTAACAGTGTATTAAGCGATAGTCATGATGATTTAAAAGGTGATGTTGATCGTCATATCAATGCCCTTGAAACCTTTGATCGTCAAAAGCTAGCTCGCAAAGCCCAGAAGATACAGGAAAGCGCATTAAGCATCGATAGTGATGGATTGAATGCTAATAGCATAGATAACGATAACTCAGCAGAAGATTCATCTATCGAAAACAATCAAGCCAATACGGCAGATAGTAATGTCATAAAAGATAAGAAAAGCAGAAAAAATAAGAGAGACAAGACAGAAGGGGATGCAAATGGATCAAGTGATGGCAGTGGTGAATCACTAACATTTGTTGATGCTAGGAATGCGATAGCGGCACATGATGACAAACATCATAAAAAAGATAAAAAGGGCAACATAGCAAAACTCACACCCCAAGGCAGCCAAGAAAATAAAAGGGATGCGGGTAGTTCACAGAACCAGGAACAAGTGATTGATCAGAATAAAGCAAATGAGGTCAGTCAATTAACTGAACTCGATGAAAATTATTTTGATGATTTGCTTGGATAAATGCATGAGATAAGTAAAGGGGGATAGGCGCATGAAAATGAGAAAGATACAAAGCTTTTCATATATCAAACAGCTAAAACAGAAAAATCAACAATTGATGAAGGACAATAAAAAGTTAGATGAGATAAATAGCTATTTAGTCCATGAATTAAACGAGCAGTATAACATCAAATATCAGCCAACATATGAAAGCGAATATGATTGTCTGAGTGTTGATGAATTTGTTGATTTAAATGAAGAAATTAGGCATGCAAAGGCACAAGAAGAAGAGGACGCACAGGCGTCTCATGATTATGGCGATTATTAAAACCTGTAAACCAAAGGAGAAAATAGGGAATGATAACACAAACTAACACGCAAGGCTCAACAAAAAAGTCTAAGCTAATACGCCAATTAGCCATAGTAGGATGCGCTGCATTCATGGGCAGTCAATTAGCAGGATGTACAGCAATTGGCACGGCAATTCAACATCGCAATTTAGAAACTGAGTCGAAAATGAGTCAAACTATTTTCCTTGATCCTGTCAGCCAGAAAGATAAGACCATCTATGTTCAGGTGAGAGACACATCAGGACAAGATGTTAATTTAAAAGATGCGCTTATTGCGTGTTTAAAGGGTCAGGGCTGGAAAGTTGTAAATGATGTAGATCAGGCGCATGACATGGTACAAGTAAATGTCCTTCAAGTGGGTAAAGCGCCGAATCAACAGTCAGTATGGCAATCAATGAATAGTGGATTTGGTAATGCTATTTTGGGTGGTTTTGCGGGTGTTGCCACAGGTTTAGCCACAGATAGTGTTGCAGCGGGCATGGGTGTTGGTGCGGCAACGGGGGCAATTGGTTGGCTTGCAGATCAAATGGTCAAGGATGTTACCTATTCGATGATCACTGACATTCAAGTATCAGTGAGAGTGAATGGAGAGGTGACCCAGACAACCAAAGCAAGCTTGGCACAAGGCAGCTCGACAGCAACAACGCAAACCTATCATCAAAAAACCAATTGGTTACGCTATAGGGCAAGAATTGCAAGCATTGCTGATCAAGTCAATTTAGATTTCGAGGATGCAAAGCCAACACTAATTAGCGAAACAACTAAAGAAATTGCGGGCATTTTTGGCGCATAGCACACTGTGATTATTTGAGATACCGTTAGTTCAGACACACTACCTAACTTTTATTACTAAAGAGATATCTAAAAATACCTAGAATTTGCCTCAATGAGTTGGGTTGGGTGGTTAATGTTCAAAATAAGGAAAAAGTATTATTGAGATTTAAAAGGGTATGTGACAGGGGCAATGAGGAAGTAGAGAAGGGAGGGGGTAAGCCGCCTGTCACATCTAATACAAAGGATAGCACATTAAAACTTAAGGATAGATTAAGACACGAAAAAATCAGAAATAAAAAGTGACAGAGTCTCATTTATATAAATAACAAACACAAATTTCATATCAGGGGGGAATACAATGATATCCATTTCAGCAATTAAGCAATCGGCGAAAGGCGCCGCCGAGTATTATACCAAAGACGAAAAAAACTATTATCTATCCGAAAAAGAAAAGGGGCTGGAAAATAGTGCGCTTTGGATGGGTAAACTGGCTGAGCAGTTTGGATTGGCAGGCAAAGCCGTTGATGTTGAAACGCTGACAAAGATTCTGTCAGGCGAATCACCTGATGGCGGGCAAAAAGTATCAGATCATGGGCGTGGACATCGCACAGGTTGGGATTTTACTTTTTCAGCGCCCAAAAGCGCTTCATTGATGGCATATATTTATGGTGATTATCGCTTTATTGAAGCTCACGACAGAGCCATTGCTAAAGTGGCGGAAGCTATTGAAAAACATACCGCACAGGTGCGTATTTCAACAGAAGATGGGCAAGTGTTTGAAAACACGGGCAACATGTGTATTGCAGCTATTCGTCATGCCACCTCAAGAGAAGATGATCCGCAAGTGCATACCCATTTATTGGTGCCCAATATGAGTGCCGATAAAGACGGTACATTGCGAGCAATGGCATCGACCATGATTCAAAAGCATGGCGTCATTAATGGCATGGCTGAGCGTGTTTTTCATGATCAGAAATATTACACCGCGATGTATCAGTCATTTTATGGTAAAGAAATTCAGTCGATGGGCTTTGATGTGGAGTCAATGGAGAATGGACTGATAAATATCAAAGGTTTTTCTAAAGAGTTAATTCAAGGCTTTTCAAAAAGGCGTGAGGATATCGTTAAAAAAGCGCAAGAGCTAGGCATTAAAACACATGCGGGCATGGATGTGGTGACATTGGCAACACGTAGCCCAAAATCAGCTAAAAGCATTGATGAGTTAATGGCTAACTGGCAACAGGAAGCTAAAGATTATGATGCTAATTTTCATCCTGACCAACTCAAAGATAATTCAGCCAAGCATGCTGCTGAGATAAACCCATCACAAGCAAGCTTACAACAACAAGCAATACAAGCCTTAACCGAAGCAATGAAGCATTTGGGTGAAGTACAAAGCACTTTTCGTTATGAACGTCTTATTGAAACTGCTTTAAATAAATTTATGGGTAACAACTTATTGGATGTCAATGATTTAGACAAAGCCTTAAAACACATGCTGCAATCAGGCTATGCCGTATCTTGCCCTAATGACCAAATTGCCAGTGTTTTATCATTAGCGCAAGAAAAAAAGCTGCTGGATACCGTCAGCCAGAAATTCAAATACATGTCGTGTGAAGTGAATCCTGAAAAAATGAGCGCCTTGAATATCAGTGACGATAACAAAAAATCGATTACCGATATTTTAGAAAGTGGCAAACAAACCAATGTGATTAATGTTAAAGGGGATCGTATCCCTCTGTTAGAATCATTACTTGTTACCGCTGAGGGTGCGGGTAAACAGGTGACAATGATTGCTCCGAATCATAGTTATTTGTCTGAGCTAAATACCATCAAAAGAACACATGCTGAAAACAGTACATTTAATTGGTTTAAAGATTTATTTAAGGTCAATCGCCTGCATACGACACATTATGCGCAAAAAGACAGCGTTAACTTTAAAAATCAGGTAGTGATTATCGATCAGGCACAGCGCTTAAGTTTTAATGATGCGCAAGCTTTAATTGAAAAAGCAGCCGCTCAACAAGCTAAAATTGTTTTAGTCAATGGCTCCAGTAGTGATCAGCGCATCAAAGGTCACGTGATGGATACAATCAAGCAGGGCAATGTCACTGAGGTTCAGTTTCACCATCAGGGCATTGTTGAGACAAATGTCAATCTCCATGAAATCAAAGACAACCAGGAGCGTATTGCGCAAATCGCCAAACAGTATGTTGCTTTATCTCCAGATGAGCAGCAAACGACTCGCGTTCTGGGTGGAAACATGCGTGAGGTTGCAGGATTCAATCTAGCAATCCGTGAAGCCATGAAAAATGATGGCCGCTTAAGTCGTATTGAGCAGGAAGTGTCACATCTATCCCCGTACTTTTTAACTGATGCAGAAAAGCGCACCGCAGAGTCTTATAAACTAGGTCAAGTAATTAAATTATCACGCCCTAATGAAGCAGCAAAAGTTGCCAGAATTACCGATATTGATATACATAAAAATCAATTGACTTTGAAAGAGGTGGAACATCAAAACAACTCTTTAGTAGGTAAGATTCTTAATCACTTTACATCAGTGGATGGAAAAGATGCTGATACTCAATCGTCATCTGCTGCTTCATTCACGCTGGCAACAAGAAGTAATGCCCCGCATATTCAAGTATATGATCAGAAAGTTATTCCTGTGGCAGAGGGTGACAAACTATTTATTGCACCAACTCAGCAAGGAAAAGGTTATACAGGCAAGGCACTATTTGGTAGTTTTACGGTCAGTGAATTTCACCCTGTAAGGGACAATAAAGAACAGGCAAAAGTTACGTTGACCGCTGAGGATGACAAAAACTCAAAACCCATCACAATGCGGTTATCTGAATTGGCAACGCATAATATTCGCTATGATTATGCACATAAGCTTAACTCACTCTTAGAAACGGAAAAAGACAAAGCACATAACGTGATGGTCTCGCTACCTAGTTATATGGCATCAAAAGAAGTACTAGAGAGTCTCACAGAAAAAACACGAAATAATTTACACATTTACAGCAACCACTATGACGCACTCAAAACAGGATTAGATAAATCCGCTATTCGCCCTAACAGTATTCGCAGTGTCTTAAATTATGATCATCACAACAATGCTCCAAGCGAATCAAATACAACCAACACCCCAGATAATAGTTCAACCACATTAGATCGCACCGTAACCAATACAGCTAAAGAAAACATGATTGGTGATAAATTGAGTCATGACATTAATCGGGCGGTGGCATCATTGCGTGATGACTATAGCGACAAAATCAACATGACGCAGGAAAAAATCATCAATCGTGCCGTTGATTTTGCTGTTTCTCATTTATCGGATAAAGAAGCAGCGTTCAGACATCAGGACATGGTTAAAACAGCGATTTTCCATGCACTTAAAGAATACAATCAAGTGGTTACTGCTGAGGATGTTGAACACAAGCTAAGTGAGCTTAAGGAAAAGGGCGATATTTTAAGTGCTGAATATGGCGATGGTACACGTTGGGTCACAAAAGAAGCCTATGAGTGTGAAAAATCGATCATTCAAGAAGTAAGAAATTCTCAAGGTCAAATCAAACCATTAATGGATAGCAAAAAGGCAAATAGCTTTCTACAGCAAAGCCATTTAACACGAGGGCAAAAAGAAGCCGTTAGCTTAATTTTGACAACAGAAGATCGCATTGTCAGTATTAATGGTTATGCGGGGGTTGGTAAGTCCACCATGCTTGAATGCGCTCAGGATATTAAAAACATGCAACAATCACTGGAAAACAGTAGTGGGCAAGCAACCAGCAATCTTCGGTTTTTAGGCTTAGCACCAAGCTGGCAGGCAGTACATGAGCTTGAAGCAAAGGGGATTAAATCACAAACCTCTCAGTCACTGTTACAAGATGTGCTTAAGGCATCATCTAAAGAAATGGAAAAATATCAAAACACTGTCTTTTTACTGGATGAGTATTCGATGGTATCCAATCAGGATATGCTGCAATTTGTTAAATTCATCAACCAACACAAATTAAAAGCTGCCGCTTTAGGCGATGTTAAACAGATTGGTTCAATGGGTCAGGGAAAACCTGTTGAGATGCTGCAACAAACGGGCAACATTAAAACCGCCCATATGAAAGATATTGTGCGTCAAAAAGAAATCAAAAATGCACAAAATGAAGTCGTGCAGGGTGATAAAAGCCTGCATGAAGCGGTTAAGCATATGGCTAGAGGTCGGCTCAAACCATCGCTAGAGGCAATGAAAAAACAGCAGGGCAGTCAGCGCATTCAATACGTCAACAACCGTTCTGTCTATCAAAAGGTATTAAAATCAAAAGACTTTGAAGCGTATCTCAATCAAAACGTCATATCAACGGCTGAGAAAGGAGAGGGACTGTCAACGGATAAAAAACTCAATACTGAAATAGCACATAACAAAATGATCAAAGCCGTTGCTTATGATTATTTATCACGTACGCCTGAGACACGCGAAAATACATTAGTAACTGCCTACTCTCATGAAACACGCGACCAAGCAACACGCTATATTCGCGATGGTTTAAAAGCTGATAGTACACTGGCAAAAAAAAGCCACAACTTCACCCGCTTGCGTGGTTTAAATATCACCGAAACACAAAAGCGTAATATCAGCAGTTATGTCGGTGGGGATCGCATTGTTAAGTTAGGGCAAGATCAATATTACACGGTTGACAACGTCATAAAAGACAGTCACATAGTGACACTCAGGAATGTTAAAGATGACAGCTTAAAAGTTATTGATACGCACAAAATCAATCCAAAGACAGTCGGCTTGTTTGTATCATCAACCATGCCCATTGCCGCAGGTGAAAAAATCATGATGCGCATCACTAATAAATCCAAAGGCTTTCAAACAAATGATGAATTCACAGTAACACACACTGACAGCAAAAGCTTTACTGTCAGTAATGGACAAAAGCAAATCACTTTTGATGGCAAAGAAATGAAAGACTGCCACTGGGATTACGCCTATGTTAAAACCGCCAACAATGTCCAAGGGGCAACACGAAAATTTACCATTGATATTGGTGATCCTAAAAGTCCTTTGGCAAACCTTATGCGCTGGTATGTTGACAGCTCAAGGGCTACAGATCATTACCGTCTTTATACAACAGAAGATAAAACACTACTTTTAAAAATGTTTAACAATGATGGCGCTAAATACAGCGCCTTAGAAACAGTGCGTGCCTATATCAGCGACAAAAGTGATTTATCTAAAACAGGGGATCGCATACTGTTTGACACCAATATTAAATCACAAGAACCTGATCAAAAGCATGATCAAATAGATGACAATAGAGAAGGTAAACAAAGCAAAGAAAATGAAGATCAATCTAAAGCGCAAACATCGCCAGAAAAGGCAAAAGCCAAGATCACTTCATCACAGAAATTAAAACCCAGCAATCAGTACCAATCAAAACAACGATTAGATAAGCATGAGGTCGAGCAAGCACTCAATGCCAATGCAGAAAATATCCTGACCATGTTGCTGGGTGAGAAAAACCCAACCTATTCAGATCATAAAACATGGGCTTTTGGCAGCAACAAGGGATCATTAAAAGTCACCATGAGCGGTGATTTTAGAGGACATTGGCGAGACTGGTCAGGAGATAAAAAAGATCATGGCACACTGTTAACACTCATTATGCGTGAAAAGGGCATGGATTTTGTCAGTGCTTTAGAATTCGCAGCAAATATAGTCAATGTGAGTCCACGCGATATTGATTCCCCAGTGACTCAACCCATTAAACCTAAAACACCTGAAGTGGCAAAGACATTCCCTTATGCACAGAAAATATATAACGGATTAAAACCAATCAAAGGCACAGTAGCAGAGCGCTACTTAAAAGAAACGCGTGAAATCAAAACGCACTACAATGCGGACAATCTTTATTACCACAAAGGCGTTTTCTCACCAGAGGATCAGCAGCAGCACCCTGCATTGGTTGGCGTTTTCCGTGATGACAAAGGCGAATTTAAGGGCGTAGAGGTCATTTTCTTAGACAAGAATAACCCAGTAAAAGCTGATCTTAATATGCAAAAAAGGTCATATGGTAATAAAAAAGGGTTTGGTATTGAACTATACAAACCACAACACAATACGGGCATTACCTATATAGCAGAGGGCATTGAAACCAGTCTTTCAATCGCTGAGTCATTAGGTAAAGATAATCACATTATTGCCATATCAGGCGCCAGCAATATGGGCAATATTAATCCTGATGTGATCAATGATAATGTGGTTATTTGTTTTGATAATGATGGTAAGAATGCAGATAGCTTAAAGGCACTCAAAAGCACCATTACCAAGCTTAAAGAGGCAGGGAAAAATGTTATTGTCAGCATGCCTAATGAAGTAAAAACCGACTTTAATGATATGCTCAAATCAGAAGGAACTGAGGCAATACGCAGTAAAATAATTCATGATATAACACAGAGTATGGGCATTCAAGATCAAGACATTAGCCAACAAATTGCAGATAAATATATTGAGGAGAGAGCCTATAAATTAGATAAAGCCGACCCACAAGGAAGTCCGTTAGACGACTTAAGAAAGATCAGCGCTGAGCTTATTGCTAATGCTGAAAATCCACTGGATCAATATGCAAAATCATACGAAAAAAGTATCGATAAAGGCGATATTAAACTACCTGATAATCGGGAAATTGATAAGCAGTTAAATATTGAAATATCGATTTAACAAGTTCAATATTATGATAATGACATCCCTCTAAAAACACTAATAGCAGCTTTTATATCTGTGAAAAAGATTTTGTTATTAATATCAAAACCTATTCCGTAGTGAGGCGACATATACTGACTTATATCATCTGGAATGATGTCTGTATTTCCTGATAGGTTTCTTTTTAAGAGTGAAAACAACAAATAATCATGTCGCGAATAATGACTTGAAATAAAGGAGTTAAATGACACCTCATTGTTGAAACCAAGGAAATCATATATATCGTCAGTTGTCGCTGAATCACGTTCGATCTTACTAGACAAATTAGTATCAAATGCACATACCAAAATACCAAATATTGTCATCATTTTCTTTATATCGTTAAACCTATCAAAATTTATTCCTGTGTTATTGCTATTATCTATAACCAAATAAATTTCGATATGCCTGATTAATCTTTCGATACCTCTTAATGACTCATGTTGATTTTTGATGAATTCTGGTATCAAAATATACTCGTTACCTTGTCGAAGTTGAAAAGATATCTCATTAATTAAATTACTATTCTTCATGAGATTATCAAACAATATAAAAGATGAATTTGAGCTAATATTCCAGCTATTTTGTGAAGATTTTTTTATATCATAAGGCAATGTAATGGTAAAATTTGAGAACTTTTCAAGATATTTATCTGCGTTAATTCGACTGCCATAAGCATGTTTAACTGAACTTTTCAGTTGCTTAATGTTAGTAACAAGAACTATATATATGCCCTCAATATTAAATATATGCTTAATAACTTCCAGCATAGAAAGTGCATAGCTTGGTTTGCATCTATCTAATTCGTCGCCCCTGAAAAAGTAGCTTTTCACATTGTTTTTGTGTGTTTATTGTTCACTGAACTTTATTTCAAAACTCAAAGATATGCCCTAATTGAGTTGAGCCAGCTTCTTCTGGATAAAAATAAATCAAACAGTGACATGCAGGACACAAATACCCAACCCATCTACCAGAGTGACTCATTTAATCTGTGTCAGGTATGTCTAAACAGGTGTCAATAACCTCATCACATGCTTAAGATTCATTCCCATTCCCGCTGAGATTGCATTAATCTTATCTCCAAGCTCACCCTTGAGAAAATTGCG
>NZ_KB902259.1 GCF_000379445.1 Fangia hongkongensis FSC776 = DSM 21703 | reverse complement strand
GGTACAAACTGAGAGCAAACTGGGTACAAACAAGGTACAAACTGAGAGCAAACTGGGTACAAACAAGGTACAAACTGAGAGCAAACTGGGTACAAGTTCGGCTAAATTATCAACACTTTCTCCTCTTGTTATTAATATATTAACTTACATCTATAGCCATATAGACGATCATCAAAAACGTGAAAGTTCAGAAATAAAAATTGCTGACTTAGCTTTAGATTGTGATACATCAATAAATACCGCAAAAGTAACAATTAAAAGGCTTTCAGCAAAATATATAATCGTACGCTCTAACTTTAAAGCTGGTAAATTTGGGTGGTCTCAATATAAAATGTCATTAGATATATTTAAACAGTTTCAAGATCTGAAAACACCACAAATAAATAATTTTTCTGAGAAAAAAATTGGACCTATATATAATAGTAATACTATTACTACTAAAAATAATATAGAGAATCAAAATCAAAATTTAATAGTTGAACTAACACAACAAATTGAAGAGTTAAAAAAACAACAATCTCAATTGAATCAGTCCCAAGCAAATGAGTTATCCAATTCTAATGAAAAGGAGAGGGCGGTAGTAGAGTCAGTCGAAGAGAGTCACTCTGATGCTGTAGATTGGACTAATTTGGATTATTCAGCCTTAAGCGAGTTTGGCTTTAAAAAATCTCATGTCACGCAAATTAAGAATTTTAATAAAACACTCGATGTTGATATGCAACTCACTGTTGAAAGCGTTCAAGAGTCGATTGAGCACTATGCATGGGCATTAGCTAATCGCTTAGATGAAATGACAGATAAGTATGGTAAGCGTTTTCAAAATAACACATTAGGTATACTCATAGGCGTGCTTAAAAAAGGGGGTAACTGGGTAGAGGCCAACTACAAATCTGCTGCCGATGAAGCCTTTGAAGCCTCTTTAGCTGCCAAAAAAGAAAGGCTTGAGAAAATCAAAGCACAAAAAGAAGAGATGTTAACTGTTGAATTTGAGCTTTGGCGTGAATCTTTAAGTGATAAAGAAGTGAAATCCATTGAAAAAGAAGGGGACTTTGAACACAAGTTGCCACCCTCAGCGCATAAGAAAAAGGGTGACAGCAAGTTATATGTAAACGCACTAAGAAACCACTTCATTAATAACGTCTACGAGAGATAATATATGTCAAAAGTAACGGTAAATCAAGATAATGCGATTTTAGCAGAGCAATCTGTGATTGGATCACTGATATTAGACAATGATGTCTATGACAGAATCGGAGAGATGCTAAGAGCTGAGGATTTTTTTCATCCCGCTAATCAAATTCTGTATCAACACATCCAACAATTAGCTGAAAGTGGGCAGGTGTATGATGTCGTCACCCTTGAGACATCACTGGCTAAAGCAAGATTAATTGATCAAGTGGGCGGGATAGGGTACTTAGCTGAGATTGCTAATAACACCCCAACAACCACCAATGTCGTTGCTTATGCTGAGATTGTCAGAAAAAAATCAATTACACGTAAGCTCTCAAAAAGCCTACTCGAAGCCAATGAGTTACTGAAAGAAAAAGGGCTGTCAGAAGAAGAGACGTTAGAGAAGATTGAACAAAGCATTTTATCGGTGCGTCAAAGCATTGAGACAGGTGAAAGTGAGTTTATCTCAGCCAAAGCCGTCATTCCTGAGATTATTGATTATTTAGATGCTTTATCTGAAAAGGGTGATGGTTTGGCAGGGCTGCCTACAGGCTTTATTGATTTAGATGATAAGCTCTGTGGCTTAAAAGAAGAGCAACTTATCATCGTAGCGGGGCGCCCAGCAATGGGAAAAACCACCTTTGCGATGAATATAGCCGAAGCCGTCCTTAGAAAAACCGATCAATCCGTTTTAGTTTTCTCGATGGAGATGTCAGCCAAAGATATTATGATGCGGATGGCATCCTCCCTTGGAAAACTGCCATTTTCAACGATACGCTCAGGACAGTTAGAAGATGAAGATTGGCCAAAGTTAACGGCTGCTTTTACAGAAGTAGAAAAGATGCAATTATCGATTGTGGATAGGGCAGCATTAACACCACTGGAGCTTAAACATAAAGCAAGGAAATTCAAAAGAGAAAATCCAAATCTTGGTTTAATTGTCATTGATTATCTGCAACTGATGCAAAGTCCGGGTTTTCAAAATAATCGCAACTTAGAGATTACTTACATCTCAAGCCAACTAAAAGCATTGGCAAAAGAGCTTAAAATCCCCGTCATCGCATTATCTCAACTAAATAGAGGGTTAGAGTCAAGAGCAAACAAAAAACCGCTTATGAGCGATTTACGAGACTCTGGCAGTATTGAGCAAGATGCCGATGTGATCTTATTTGTACACAGAGAGGAAGTGTACAATAGAGACGATCCTGATTTAGAAGGCGAGGCGGATATTGTGATTGGGAAGCAAAGAAATGGTGAGATAGGGGAAGTGCAACTTACTTTCAGAGGCGAGTATTGTCAATTTGCCAATAGGGAGTTTAGACAATATGAACGGCAATTTGGGTAGTTTGTTAGCAATTCAACCCAATACCTTTAATAGCATTTTGAGAGATGGGTGGTTATGTAGTTCCTTATTTTTCACTAAGTCATGGAAACTTAAAAACTTTCGTGTGTGATTACGTAAAAATACTTGCGAATTTTGAAAGTCAATAGTGACTATTTCTATATTTTTCATTTTATTGCGGGTATATTGGGTATATATTAATGATATTTTATAAATTAAAATAAGATGTAGACACCCTATACTTTGGGGTATTTTACAAAAAATGCTTACTTTGGGGTTGACCTGCTATTAATTGAACATGTATATATCTAAAAATTTCTCTTTAATAATTCATTGATAATCCCTGTATCAAAAGCTATATCTTTCACATCACTCATCAGTTTCACACCCATTTTTTTCTTTATCCGTTCTTGAGTATCGTATACCGTATAATAGGATTTGCATGCCAATTCAGCTATTTCTCTAGCTGATTTCCCCCTGACGCTCCAATATAAAACCTCTATTTCTTTTTCAGATAATTCATACTTATCAATAGGTGAATTTTCAACAAATTGATTCTCGATTTCCTCTAGCACCTGTTGATCTGATATATTTACGCCGAAGAGATATGCTTGATCACATATTTCTTTCATACTGAAATTCTTAATTTCAGTCAATATCGTAATATTGCCGACAATAATGCCATTTTTATATATAGGAAAGCGTTTAATCATCACGGTCTTTAACCCGCTACTGTATTTATATCGACCAAGGTTTAATTGAGTAACTCCCTGATTAATTAATCGATCTTTTTGTAGAAATGATGGCGCCAAATTTCCCTCATTCCAGATCATGTCAAAATCTGTTTTCATGAATATATCATCAGGAGAATCAAGACCAGCAGAAACACTAAGTGCTCGATTGCATTTTGTGAGCCTACTATTAACATCTTTAATAACTATAAGGTCAGAAATAGAGTCAATGAATTGAGTATTATTATAAATTTCATCACAGTTTAACAATAATTGATCGGTCACTTCATGTAATGTAGACTTACCTTCCGATTGGAATAAGGTTATAGGTTTTTTAGGTGAAAATTCATCCATCAAAAAGGGTATTATTGTGCATTTTTCTTATTGTAGCATTTTTCTATGGTTACGATCCATTGATAAGAAGCTCAATTCAAAGTATGGTCAATCCGTTGATGAATAGCTTAAATACAAATGCAACTGGCATTGGAGTTATTTCAGGTAGTTACTTATATGCCTATGTTTTGATGCAAATACCATCAGGAATTCTAATGGATTGGATGGGATTAAAACGATTATTTATTTTAGCGGTATCAGTTTGTTCCATTGCCCTTATAGCGTTTGCTTTAAGTTCAAGCGTCGAGTCTGCATCTATATCAAGAGCAGTGATTGGTGCTTTTGCTGCGGCATCTACTATTGTTGGGTTTGGCGCAGTCTTAAAATATTTTCCAGTGGCTTCCGCCCCTGTCTTAATAGGTATAGTGCAATTTTCTGGTACCATTGGGGATGTAATATCTGGTTATCCAGTAGCAACCTCTGTTAGCAATATTGGCTGGCGATATACGTCAATCATTATTGCTTTAATAGGATTATTTGTAGTTTTACTGGTTAGTATAAAGCTCCCAAGTTTACAGCAATATGAAAAAACAAAATTGAAGTTTAATGAGCAGGTTAGAAACCTAATGCCAACTTTTAAAAATCGGCAAGTTTGGGTATGTATAGGATTTGCTTTTTTTATATGGACTCCTGTACAACTGTTTGCTGGATTATGGGGAACATCTGCTGTAGCTTTGCAATATCATTTACCTATTGAATCTGCGGCAGCTTATGTATCTGCTACATGGTTTGGAGTAGGAATTGGTAGTATATTAATTGGAATAATGACCAACTTTTTAAAATCCTACAGAATACCGTTGGTATTTTTCACTTCGATAGGCCTTATATTTTCATTTGTTTTATTTGGCTCATTTACACTT
The DNA here is from genome assembly GCF_000379445.1 of Fangia hongkongensis FSC776 = DSM 21703. Classification (GTDB taxonomy): domain Bacteria; phylum Pseudomonadota; class Gammaproteobacteria; order Francisellales; family Francisellaceae; genus Fangia; species Fangia hongkongensis. The sequence continues at coordinate 15,603 of NZ_KB902259.1, read as the reverse complement.
CCGCTGTGGCTTCTTCCAATTGTTTTCTTTATTTATGGTACAAGCGCCTCTGGTCAAGCTTTGAGTTTTGCAGTATTAGGTAGAGTAATTGAGAAAGAAAATATAGGAATTATGACGGCGATTAATAATATGGCAGTTATGTTGAGTAGCGCTATTCTCGACCCTGTGGTTGGATGGCTTATTGATCTTCATTCGTCTAACACACATAATAGTCTAAGCTCATATACGATATCAGATTTCAATTATGCCTTTTCAATCATCCCAGTGCTGTTTGTTATTCCTCTTCTATTATCCTTTTTTATCCGCGTTAGTTATGGGATCAAAGACAACCATGCCACAACCTGATCTATTATTGTATTTTTATTAATTACAATCAGAGCACATATTATAAATAGAGCAAGATATAAAAGCATTATAACGTTTTTTTTGTTTTTTTCCGTTTTAGGGATACTGACAACAAGTTCGATAAAATCACAAAGTATTCTCATACCTAGATAGAGGATTCCTGTCCCTAAAGTGATATATCCAAGAACTCCAATAATCTGATATTTGTAAGTAATAACAGAACATAGATATCCAGCTAAAATAATTAAGAATGCGGGGTAGTATCTAAAAACTTTTAACATCTGTATTTGCAGTCAGCATAATAATTTCACTGATTATGCAATGATTTCATTAAAACAGCAATTATATTAGGTCTTAAAATTTCTAGGATTTTATCATCTTTTAGATTCACTACCTTTAATGTGTTTCTATAGGACTCCTTTACAGAGCACAGTATTCGATCATTATTATAGTTTACTAGGCATACATCTTTTTGATGTGCCACTTCTTTTGAGAAATATAATATAGTTCCTTCGGTAAACAGTGGAGCATAATCATCATTGTGTAATACAACAGCAAATGAATATTCTAAATTTGACTCAATATAGCTATTTACTGCTTCACCTGATATTTTTTGGAAAGGTACTTTGAATGTACCTTCTTTATTTTTAATTAAAAAGTTAATATCTTCATTACATAGTTGATCAAATTCTATTTGCAAAGCTTGTGAAATAAATCGTTTTGTTTTAGGTTGTATTTTATTTGGATCAGGACTTTTTAAAAGTCGAGAAATTAGTGAGTGGCTAACACCTGTTTCTTTCGCAAAATCTCGTAAACTGAGATTATTGATCTCAAGATATTTTTTAAGATTATCTGATAATTTTGACACTATAAAAATATGAATCTGTTGTTTTATATCGATAGGATAATACATGTGTATCATACATGTATGGATATGGTTGAAAAAAACAAAAATAAATCCTAAAAAATACTAAATATACACTTGCACCATATAAAATCAACTGGTAGTATGTTGAGTATGAATTATTAAGGTCATGAGTTGAAAAAAATACCCCATGATAACTTTACCTAAAAACAGCCTTTAGAAATATACCCTAAATTTCGGGTGGGGCATCTGGGTGGCATTACCGCTAAGTCAAATTGGCGGTAATGTTTCCAGAAAAATGAGTAAGAAAATTTGAAACACGTCCATTCGCAGGGACGGGTTAGCATCCTATGCCATTATGTGCGGGGTATATTTAACATAGTGGCGTAGGCTCTGCGTAAAAGAATAAAAATGAAATAGATAGATATTTTCGTGGACTTCATTATCCGCAACCAAACTTTTAATGAAGTCCAAAACAAACTGATCCGAGATCAGCAAGTCTATGATAGATGATATTTGCTAGATAGTAAATATTACTACCTCGATTTGTTTTCTCCGTATCGTGATTATAGGTTTCTACAAATAGAAAGATAGAAGGAGTTATTTTGGTGAAAACAAAATGCATCATTATTAAAGCTAATACGCATAAGGCGTTAAGACAGTATTGTCTTGATTACTCAATCACAATTGTTGATGCCGCGACTGAAATTATTAATCAACATCTTCACCAAAAAAGTTACAGCATTTCAATACCAGTCAATCAATCAAATAAGTAATAAATAGCTTGCAGGTGGGGGCTTGTTGGTAGCACAGATACATGAGGGAAGTAATGTATCTGTTCTACTCAATGTTGATATGAAGTAATGAATCAGATAGCAATAGGAGTAACGATGATGAGAGATAAAGATTTTTACTTAACTGCCGAAGACTGTCAGAAACCTTTGAATTTTAGCGATGATAATACACGTTTTTTGCTGCATCATCCCACAGGCAATAAAATTATCACACATGATGAGCTGGAGTGGTTTTGTCAGAAGTGTTTTGGTGAAGTGGCATTATTTGCTGAGGATGCATTATTGCATGGTCAATCACTGAATATCGGTAGTGGTTTACTATCCATAGAAGTTTTACATTAATCAATCAACCAGGGAGAGTCTCAGTGGAGAATATTAAAGCAAACAAGCTCAATAAAATGGCTTTTACAGAAGTGGGTTACAACCTATTAAAATCAGTTGTCTATGTACTGATTAATATGTTTTGGTCTTTGTGTTTATCAAGTTTATTGATTATCGGCATCATGATATTGCAACACATCTGGTTTATGCACCTTGATGCTACTCAATACCATGCAGCCATGGAAAATATTGCTGCTAAAGCCTCAAGTGAGCTCATTAGTCATTATGCCGTGTACTTAGCATGCATTATTTTCATGTATCGGGTCATTGGTGACTTGGTTGGTAATGTATTATCTAGTCAATAACAAAGGGGAGTAGGGATGATGCTTAAATGGAGTGATTCAGGCTGATTTGATCATAAACCAGTAGTGATCTAATGCGATGATTTTTTAATAAGCCCATACCCAATGGGTAGGGTACTTTTTGCCTGATAAAAAGGCATTAGCGTAAAGAAAAAATTGATAAGCCTTAAAGCATCAAAAACGCAAGAAATAAAAATCAATCAACAAACTAAAAACCAAAAACCACAAAAACGAAAGAGGTAAATAAAATGTTTAAAGTTGCTCAAAACCATGTGAAATCACTCATTACTTATGTGAGTGCTGTTGTGCTGAATCTTTTTGTTGTCAGTCAGTGTTTTGCTACTGACTATTTCAGTTCAGGTAAAACCAATATTCAGGACAGTATTGGCGTAGGAAGCACCTTGTATTTCACTGTGTTCGGGGTTGGCTTATTAGGTGCGATCGTTAAAGCCAAGCAATCAGGAGATTGGGTTAAGTGGCTTTCTGGCTATGGTGCCTGCTTACTGGGCTATAGCATTTTAAGTTCATTTATGTGAGATAGGTCGATGAGTGATGATCTGGATTTTAGAATACCCTCAAGACTCAATGCGCCACGGAAATTTCTATTTATGACGTTGGATGAATTTATCCCAGCGCTGGTGATTTTTCTGATTGTGTTTTTTATGTTTAAGCAACCGATTATGGCAGTCATTTTGGCGGGGATATGGGTCGGTATTCTTAAGTATTTTAAACAGGGTCATGGCACCGATTTTTTGATGATCAGATTGCAGCGTATTTTGCCCGTCAGTGTGTTCTCTAAAGTGCCACCCAAATCAAAGAACAAATGGCTTTTTTAGGTTGTGATGATCGATAAGCCAAGATGATAAAAGCGTAAAACAAGGTAAAAATCATGGATTTTAATTTAAGTAAAACCAAAGTGGACATTGCAAATCAGGTGAGCAAGATTCTTATTTTTGCACTGATTGGCATTACGATTGTCGCGATCCTTGAGGGTATTTTGCTGTTTAAGTTTAAACGTGATGCAAAGGTGATTGTGGTGCCACCTGTTATCACTCAGCCATTTACAGTAAGTAATACTTCGGTAGATCAAAGTTATTTACAACAAATGACCTTATTTTTAATAGGTCTTAAGCTCAACGTAACCCCTAAGACCGTAGCGGCAACACATCAATTGTTTTTAGATTATGTGGCACCTGAAGTATACGGCGCGGTTGAAAAGCAGTTGATTGAAGAAACAGAGGCGATTAAAGCAGGGGATATATCCGCCAGTTTTTCATTATCGAGCATTATTGTTGATGCCCCGCAGTTAATGGTTAAGGTGTCTGGCATTTTAAAGCGTAGTTCTGGCTCGAACATTCTGCCTGATGACAATGTCACTTACCTTGTGCGTTATGAATTAAGTAATGGCACTGTCAAGCTCTTAAGTCTATCTAAATGGGAGAAAAACCATGCTTAAGCAATTTATTACCCAAGCGTGCTGGGGTGCAGTATGTTTATCATTGGTGCCGTTGGTAGCAGTAGCCGATAACAATGAGACTATCAAACCAAATTTACATTTTAACCAGCAAAATACAGTGCTGAAACCAGATAAAAAAAGTGATAAACAAAGTCATGCTATTCCATCACCAACCTCTGCCAATATCGTCAAGCCAGAAGATGCCGCAGAAGCAGTAGCGGCAGTGTCAGAAGTATCAGATCAGATAGCCCCTAAAGTTGCCAAGCCACAAGCGCATATTATGATTCAGCCACCTGTTGTGGTCACTCTGGGCAATAATGAGACAGTTCAGCTTAGCATGAGTGAGCATCAGCTTAATCGTTTATTTGTCAAAGGCGATAGTATCAGCAATATTGACTGCCCGCAGAGTTTTTGTGAGATCAGCTTTGATAAAGATGACCCATCAGGTGCGGTTAAGATCAAATATCACACGAATAATGCATTTACTTATCATGTGACAACACATGGCGGATACAACTTTAGTGTGAACGTCACCCCTAAAATCAATGCTTCTGGTTTGGGGGATACGGTTGAATTTGTCTTGATTGGTGGCAATCCAACGAAAAAAGCCACAGAGGAAGACAGTCCTTATCAAAAGCTTATTATCAAGCGTATGCGCCAGATGATGCAGAATAAAGAAAGTGACAATTTCAGTTATGTTGCTGTTAAGCCAGATGGTGATCAAAGTGCTAACACGATTTACGACAATTTAATGGTTCGCCCAATCAAAGCCTATCAAAGCGCGACACTTAAAGGGGTGGTATATCAGCTAACCAATACAGGTAAGCTAGCAACACCTTTGGCAGAGTCACAATTTTATACGCATGGTGATCGTGCTATCGCGTTAGATCAGCATTCACTGGCACCCCATCAAAGCACTTACTTGTATGTATTAAGATAAGGGGCAGATGATGAAAGATTTAAACGAGTTTGAAGGTAAAGAACTGAATAACCCAAATCAAGAGGGTGATGAGGGTCATCAAGAAGATCATCAAGGCGATCAAAATAGCTTGACTCATCAGGGCGGCAATAAAGATAACAGCAAAGATAAAAACGATCAGAAAGATAAGAAAGGTGCTGAAAGCAAAAATAGTGGTAATGAAGCAGCTAAGCGCAGCCTAACAAAAGGTTTGTTGGCAAAGATCACGGGCTTATTCAGCTTTTTGAGTTTCTTGAGTTTTTTCAAGAAAAAACCAGATCAATATGATGACCAAGATCAGCAAAATGAGCAGATTGAGCAGGATCAATTATCTGATCATAGTGATGCCAATGATTACGATCATGAGGAAGAAAATCAAACCCTGTGGGATAAGTGCTCGCCGTATAAAAACATTATTTTTATAGGCGGTTTTGTTTTGCTGCTAATCATTGTCATTAGTCTCATTATTCACATTAAAAACAAAAATAATAGTGTAGAGAGTTTGATTCCGAATGTTAATCAACAGACAGTCAATCTTGCTGGGGTGACAACGGATTTTACCCATGCCTATGAATCAACAGCTTTGCAATCTAATCAGATTCAGTTATCTAAATTGCAAAAGCAGTTGGATGTAATGCAAAAAAGAATGCAGGGCATTCAAGATGCAGCAAAAGAACAAGAGGACAAACAGTCTAAAACCATTCGTGATTTACAGAATCAGTTACGCGGCACCCAAGGGGCGCTGGAAAACATCAACACCAACAAGCATGGGGTTGAAACTACTACAGATACCAATAGCAATGGTGGTGCCATGATTAATAATGCCAGTAAAGCACCACTACACTTAAACATGCTGGGGCTTTATGGCAATACACGCGCTTTAGGTAAAGATAAAACGCAAGGCTTGGATATGCAGGAAGTCGGTGGTGCGCCACCATTAGCAACACAACAAATTTCAAGCTTTCATTTTAGTTTTGCGCAAAATGAAAAAGAAGATAATCCTTATGATGCAGCGAATTTTGTGCCAACAGGGACATTTGCAAAAGCGGTGATGCTTTATGGTGCTGATGCGAATGCTGGGGTGAATTCTCAAGGAGATGCAACGCCTGTTGAGTTTCAGATTTTAGAAAATGGCTATGAGCCAAACGGCAGACGTGCACCATTAAAACACTGTTTTGTGACAGCGGGTGTGACAGGGGAGATATCCTCTGAACGCGGCATAATTAAGCTCGATCGTTTATCGTGTACGCGCGATGATGGTAGTGTGTTGGATATTCCAGTGGAAGGCACGGCAGTCGATATTGGGGGTAAAAATGGCATTCGTGGCATCCCTGTGATGCGTAATGGCAAAATCATAGAAATGTCGGGCTTGTCGGGTTTCCTATCAGGGGTTGGCGGGGCGTTATCACAAGCATCTACAACAACGAGTGTATCACCATTAGGTGCGACACAAACCATCTCAGGCAGTGATGTATTAAAGGCAGGATTAGGACAAGGTGCACAAACGGCTTTAGGCAAGATTGCCGATTATTACATCAAACTGGCAGAGCAATATCACCCCATCATTCAGATTAATGCGGGTGCTATGGTTGATTTGGTTTTCTTAGGCGGTTTTCATCTTGATCCCAAACAGACACGTGCTATTGGCATGCATACACCCATGCACTACGGGCAAACAGAAAAGCCGCAAAAGCCAAGCATTGCGCAAATGATTGCCGCACAACAGAGCATTGCCAATCAAAAAATGAATGAAGTCAATCAACAGTTACAACAGGCAGGGCAGTAATCATGGCAGTTGGTTTAAAGAGAAGAAATAGCGAAAGCAGAAAAAACAGTGAAATCAGCAAAATAAGTAAAAGCATGCAAGAAAGCAAAAATGACATCAATTCTATATATCAGATATTAAACGTCACAGTGACGATAAAATGGGCGCGAAAATTGATGCTAGGTTTCATTGGTTTAGGCGTATTGCTTTTGAGTGGCTGCGCTGCGATGAATGGTAATTTCAATTGCGACAAAATTGGGGGACTGGGAGCAGGTTGTGTATCCATGAATGATGTATATAAAAATGTTCAAAATGGACGCATCAATGCAAACAGTGACTTAACACAAAACCCCATTGATATTGGCAACAGTCAAAACACAAAAGCCGCAGATGCTAAAACATTATCTGGTGTGAAACTTGAGATTCCCGCGGGCTTTACCCGTGCCATCCCTAACTCTGGTCAACCAGAGCGCACCAGTGATCATGTGAAGCGTATTTGGATTGCGCCATTTAAGGATAGGCAAGACAACTATCACGATGCATCTTACGTGTATACGGTTGTAACCCCATCACACTGGCGTGACTATCCTGTTTCAGTGATTCGCGGCGATGGGTTTGGCAGTTACCTTGAAGACTAACAGAGGATAAAAAGGACGTGTTGCTATGAAACCATCTGAACAAACAACAGCTAAAAGAGCGAACAAAATAAAAATAAAAAAACATAATCCCAATCACTTAAACACCCATTTACCATATCGATTTTATGAGGAAGATACGGCATTTTTTCATAACACCAACAGTGTGGGCTTTATGAAAGAAATGACTGTTTTAGCAGGGGCGAATCCACAAGTAATTACGCAGCTATCTTCTTTAATTAAAGATAAATTTCCAGAGGGCAAAGCGTGGAATTTTGGCTTTTCACTGGTGGGTAGTCAGCATACACATGAGGTTTTAGCCAGTAATGTTGAAGCATGCAAGGTGCGCGGTGGTGATCATGCTAAGCATGCACTTTTTGAACATGCCTTTGTAAAGAAGCATGCCATTACAGGTTTTAAATCCAACTTAGGACTAAAAACCGCATTACGTGATTACAAGGCGTATTGCTTTTTCTCCAGCAAGAGTAAACAAAAGGATGTTAAGCGTCTACTGAGGTTAAAGCAGGATGTGGAGACAGCGTTTTCAACAACAGGTATTGGACATCGTGATTTTAAACCTCAAGATTTAATCCAGTACATTCATTTTATTGGCAACAATGATCTAAACAGTATTGCCAGCAATCAATACCAGTATGATCGTTTAAATTATCTCTCTAAACAGGTGTTATCGGGGGACACCAAGTTTGGTGTTAATGACAACAGTATTGACTGGCAGTTTCGTAATCAAAAAGGGCAAAAACGTGCAACACGCACGGTTAATCTGTCTTTAAGATCATTACCTTTTGAATTTGCGCTCGGAATGGTTGCGGATTTATATGCGGACATTGCCAATGGACAAAATGCCATTCAGTGTCCATTTGTTATGACAATGAATTTTGAAGTACAGCCGCTAGCGACATCAAAGGCAAAATCATCGCGCAAATTAGCGGGTAAAAGACGTATTGCAGGCAATGCCAAGTTACGAGACTTTTTTCCTTTGATTGATGAAGATATACAGGAGTGGGATTTTATTGTTAAGGGTCAGGATAAGGGGCAGTTTAAGCTTGCCAATATGACCTTGGATTTAATGCTATTTACCTCACAAGAAAACTATGATGTTGATACAGAGACAGCCATATCCTGTTTTAAAGCAAAGGGGATGAGTTTGTCGGTTAATGAGGAGCTGCAATGGGAAGGGCTATTTAGCACACTGCCTTTTTGTAAACATGATTATAAGATGGCAGCATCACAAGCTGCAATAACACAAACGGTTACCACCTTTAATATTGCCAATATGCTCCCGATTGTTGCGGATTATAAAGGCTCCAAAGATCGCATTGGCTTAATGCTGCCGACCTTTAGAAATCAGGTGTTCTTTTTAGATAACTTTAAAACAGAGGCAGATAACTACAATATGGTTGTATGCGCTTATTCTGGGGCTGGAAAATCGGTGTTTATGCAGGCGCTTTATGATAATCATATCCAGCGTGGTGGGGAACTTTATTTGTTTGATAAAGGGGGATCGTCTCGAAAATATGCTATCTCCAATAAAGCAAAGTATCTCTCTGCTAAAGATATTAATATTAATCCTTTTCGTTATATCAGTAACAATAATGACTCAGAGTATTTGGATGCGTCTAATAAGCAGATTGCGACCTTAATTGGTGTGATGGCAGAACCTGAAGCATTACTCGATGAAGTCGAAAAATCAGCAATTCTGGCGGCGGTAAGCTTTGTGCGCAAAAAATATGGACAGGATGCCAGTATTGAGCTGGTGGTTGAGTATCTTGAAACCCATTATCACGAAATTAAGGAGATGAACCAGGAGACAGCAAATAAAATCTTTCAAGTGTATTACAACCTAAGAAAATATACACACAAATATAATGGACATTATGCCAATGTGTTTTCAGGTGAGGGCAGTATTTTAGAGGATGGTAATCCGACTACGATTCTTGAGTTAGAGGACTTTGAATATGACGAGGAGTTGTTAAAAATTGTCGTTTTTAGCTTGATGGTAGTGGTCAATGAAAAGATGTATCGATCAGGTAAGAAAAGGCGCAAGATGTGTCCCTTTGAAGAAGCGTGGAAGCTGCTTGGTGATAGTAGTCCGCAAACTGCCAACATGATTGAGTGTGGTTATCGTACGGCGCGTAAATTTAATGGGGCATTTGTGGTGATTACACAGGGCATGGAAGACTTTTTAAACTCTAAAGCCGCAGAAGCAGCATGGAATAATGCAGGGGTTAAGATCATCATGCGTCAGAACCCTGAGAAGTTTGCTGAGTATCTGCAATCTGATCGTAATATCTTTACCAGTGCTGAAGCTAAGATTATTAACAGCTTTCAAAAAGCGGGCACAGCAGGCTTTTCATCACTGATGATTAAAGCAGGTGGTGTGACCACATTTAACCGCCTTTTCCTTGACCCTTATAAGCGCATATTGCTGACCACTGAGCCAAACGAAGATTCAATGGTTGAGGAGTTGGTAGCACAGGGGGTTGATATGGATACAGCCGTTTATCTGGTGGCTGCACGTTTATATGGTGATGAGATTCCAAGTGAGATACATGCTTATTTTGCTGATCGTGTCAAAGCATTACAAGGCGAGGTGTCTTATGCGTAAGGTAAACACAAGTACATCATTGGCTCTTTTTATGGCAGTCATTAGCTTTATTGCTTTGGTGGCGTTGTGGTTGTCATTAATGAATTACTTTAACCCACCGCGTTCACTGGTATCGTTTGATGTTAACAAAACGGTCAAGTTATTTACGCAGCAATTAGCTAAGCAGAACTTAACGCCTGAGCAGCAAAAGCAAGCTTTCCAGCGATTTAATACAGTATTATCAGAGGTTGAATACCGTTATTGTCAACAGTTTAACTGCGCATTGATTGTCACGCCTGCGGCAGTGAATTTTATTCCCGATGCAACACTTATCATTCAACAGGCAATTGCTAAAAAAATGCAATTGTTTAACCAATCACAGGCGCAATCAATTGATCCTCAATCAAGTGTTAATTATTTTGCAGTTAAGGGGCATGAACATGATCTTAATAAATAAAACACAGAAGTGGAAAAAGCTCATTGCAGTGATTGGTGTATTGATGGCGCTACCTTTGACGCCAACGAGTGTGACGGCAAAAAACTTGGGGGTTTATGGGAAAACTTATCCCATTAATGAGCAGGACTTCTTGTTGTATTTAATGGCAAAAATTGCTGATTTAAAAGCTTCTGGCAAATGGACTGATATTGAAAGACAAATGCAGGAAGCCACACAAAAAGAAGCGTTAAATCCAACACAACCTTATCAATATCCAACGATTAGCCAGGGTGCGATTTATACGGTTGATCCAACACTGACTATTGAGCATGACATTCGCCTACCTGATGGGCGCTTGCTTGCGCATAAAGGGCAGAAAGTAAATCCGTTTGATTATTTGCCGCATCATTATGATAAGGTGATTATTTTTATTAATGGCACAGATATGCGTCAGGTTGAATGGGCATCACAAGCCATTACAACCATGCAGCACTCAGGACATTCTTATTATCTAATTTTAACGCAAGGGAACTTAAAAACTGCCTACGATAAATTGGGCAGAATCTACTTTGACTATCATGGTTTTTTATCGACAAAACTCGGTGTTAAGACAGTACCAAGCATTGTTAGCGAAGTGAAAAATAAATGGCAAGTCCAGCAAGTCAGTTGCTCCAGTCAATATTGTCAAGGGGGTAGAGTCTGATGAGCATACTTAAAAATCTTGTGCAGAAGTCATTGCATGGCATGGTGCTGATAACTGGTTGCGCTGTGATGCTGACATTATCTTTTAATGGTTCTTATGGCGCAGGCGCTGCGTGTACAGGTAAGTTTGTGGCACCAAGCGCAATAGATTGGAAAGGGCTTTTTCCCATTACCTTTGGTCGTATTCCAGTGGCACAAGGCGATGCCCCTGATACGCAAAATCCATCCATTCCTGTCTGTAGTTGTCCAGCACCTCCACCTGTATATCGCCGTATTGGATTATCATTTGGCTATTGGGAGCCGTATGCCTTAGTGGATGTCACCAGAACCCCTTTTTGTATGGTCAATATGGGCTTTCAGATGAGCATGGGCATGAAAGAAGAAGATATTGGCGGCAGAACAACCAACAACGATCAGGACTATCCAGAGGGGAATTTCTTTCACCTACACTGGTATAAATATCCTATTGCTTATTTATTGAACGTTATCACCTCAATTGGATGCGTGCAATCAGATAATTTTGACTTAGCGTACATGAGTGAATTTGACCCTGCATGGCAGGATGATGCGCTGTCAATGATTTTAAATCCAGAGGCATTGTTATTTGGCAACCCTATTGCACAAATTGCTTGCGCTGCTGATGCAATTAAAACCATCCCAAACAGTCAATTACCTATTGATGCCTTGTTCTGGTGTATGGGTTCTCAAACCTCCACGGTTTATCCGCTAGACGGTAATAATTTAGATGGTTATACGTCTGTGCAAAGTGCAACGCTCTTATCAGAGCGCTTTAATTATAAACTGCACCGCGAGGGTGTAGTTCAAGACAGTGAACCTACGCAATATGGGATGTGTAATGCGGTATATCACCCCATTATTCCTAAATCACGCTATCGCTATGAAATGGTCAACACTATTCCAGATGCTGCCAGTGTGCATCCGTATGGGCATATTACTTACCTCTGGGAGTCAGGGCATAACAATCCTGCAACAGGTGACAATTTCGGGTTTTTGATGTGGCGTAAACGTAACTGCTGTTTGTTATAAGGGGAAAGGTCATGAACTTTTTATTTAAATTTAAAAAACATCTGATATATGGCTTTGTTATGGCATCTGTTTCTCTTGCGACGGTTAATGCAGCGAGCTTGTCGAATACAGTTCAAGCTATCGGAGCATATAATCAAAATATGATTCATTATCAAATGGCAGCCACCAAAGAAGCCATTAGCCAGCATGAGGATCAATGGAAGCGCTTGCAGTTCAAAAAATACCATCAGGCATTTAATCAACTAGGGGTAAAACAGGAAGCCCAACAAGGGGTGATGATTTTTGTTACCTTGTCGATGCCGACATTTACATTAAGGCAAATTTTAATGCAAGCAGCACGTTTACACATCCCTGTGATGATTCGTGGACTGGTCAATAATGATTTTGCGACCACAAGAAAACGTGTTGCTCAAATTATCACACTTAAAAATCAGACAGTGGTTTCAGGTGGTGTTGAGATGAATCCGATCTGGTTTAGGCAGTTTCATATTACTGAAGTGCCTGCATTTGTTGCCTATAAACGTAGCCTGAATTGTGAAGCTGGAGATATATGCGCAGATACGCAATTTGATGTGTTATCAGGCAACATTAGTGTTGATCAGGCATTACAGATATTAAGCAATAAGCATAAGGACGTCTCTGGCAGTATTGCCAGTGGGTATTTAGTTAAAAGTGAGATGAGCAAATGGTCAGACGTATTACATTCATCACAAGCTTAATGATCGCGAGTTTTAGTTTTGCTTCACAAGCAGGCGATTACAACAACAGCGTGCCGAAGGATAAAGCATTAATGGCGCAGAAGATCAATCAAGCTGCGATTTTAAATGCACATCCAACCGACACCTTTGGTGATCAATATAACCCAAACCCGAGTGAGACTCGTTATTATAGTGATGATGATTCTGCGATGAATGAGGTGGCGCAAAGCGCATTGGCTAGCTCAGATATTGCCAAAACAACTCACATAGTTAAAAACAAACAGCCAAGTGCTGATGCATTAGAAAATTCAAGTTTTGTTAAAACCAATAAGCTGTTTTTTACGGATGCTTACAATGTAGCGCATGGCATTTCAGATGATCAAATTGATTGTGAAAATGGGCATACCTGTCACTTTGTTTTTGAACCTAAAAGCTGTGAGAAAACCATTCCCGCAACCATTCATTGTAATAAATCAGCCATACCGCATACAAAGAAGGTGCCTTATAAAACCACCGTGTCATACAGTGGAGATTTAATCAAACACAGTCAGTATAGTTACAGCTACATTGCAAATGAATCAGGTATTTTGCAAAGTATTTCCGTTAAATTTGCCAACAGAAACCATAATAGTTTTCAGTGTAATGATCGAATTTACTCGGGTTACATCAATGGTATTTCAATGGGGCAGTATAAAAATAATGGTTGCTCATGGGAGTTTTATTGGCTGCCATTTTCAAAATCAGGGCTGAATATTTCTGTTCAGAAAGGGCAACCTGTATCAGTATCATTTAATTGTAAAATGCTATATCAAATCTATGACCGCAGAACAAGGAAAATAATAGATAAATGGGTTGACTGTCCGCATGGTGGACTCGATGAAAATATCGATTGGTATATTTACAGCACAACTATGCAGGTGACACGTTATAAAAAAGAAGGCTATATTACATGGGGGGATACGGTATGTCCTTAATAACCCAGAACACAGCGGTTCGTATTAATAATAGATCGCATCAAAGTCTATTTTTTTCATATGAAAGGATTTTGATAATTTTATTGATTGTAACCACTACTTTAGCCCAATCAAGTTTTGCTTCTCAAGCGGCTGATTACAACAACAGCGTGCCGAAGGATGAAGCACTAATGGCGCAGAAGATCAATCAAGCTGCGATTTTAAGTGCACATCCAACTGATACCTTTGGTGATCAATATAATCCAAACCCGAGTGAGACTCGTTACTATAGTGATGATGATTCTGCGATGAATGCGGCGGCGCAAAGCGCATTGGCTAGTTCAGATATTGTCAAAACAGCGCACATAGTTAAAAATAAACAGCCAAGTACTGGTGCGTTAGAAAATTCAAGTTTTGTTAAAACCAATAAGCTGTTTTTTACGGATGCGTACAATGTGGCGCATGGCACTTCAGATGATCAAATTGATTGTGAAAATGGGCACACCTGTCACTTTGTTTTTGAGCCTAAAAGTTGTGAAAAAACTATTCCTGCAACTATTCATTGCAATAAAACAGCCATACCGCACACACGCATCATAAAAGTTCCTGCGCAATATATTCCATTTGGTGGCACAGGAAAAACAGATTGGCGATCAGAACCCTACCACTCTGGTGCACATTTTACCTTTCCAACAACAGGGGTGCTGCGATCATTTCCAATTACCTCTCACGGCAATTGGTATGGTCATTTTTGGATTCATATCCCTCCGATTATTAGCACGATAGATACACGTTTAATGAAAACATCAGTGTCATACTTATATCAAAATTTACATATTCAAGTGACTCAAGGTGAGCAAGGTCAGCTATCAGCCGATGGCAGAGAATACGCCTCAGTGCCTGATATGACGATTGCCTATAACGGTGTGATTGAAATTCCAGCGTATGAGAGAAAAGAAAGCTACATTACATGGTCGGATACGATTTGTCCGTAGCGTAGAAAAGGTTAGAAAAGTTTAACTTTAAGGGTTTTTTGAGAAGGAGTTATTAATCATGAAAGGGTCGTTATTACTATGGTTGCTTGTGGGGTTAGGTAGTCATGCAGGTGCTTATGCTGAGGGTGTGCCTCAAGGATGCACTTATACTGGACAGACATGTGTTCAGCACGGGGGTACGCGTTATGTAGAGGGTGTGCCTGTTTATTCTGACTGCTGGCAGTATCAGCAAAATTATACCTGTCAGATAACCCCTGTGGTTAATACCTGCACTACGATGGATAACTGCAATTATCAATCACAGCAGTGCATAGCGCAGATTGCAGGTGTTTGTGTGAAATATCATTATGATTACAGTTGCCCTGTTAAGCTGGAGTGTCAACACTAATCCGGACAGTTTTCTTAAGCAAATTTAGATTTTCTCTCAAACTCTACAGGGGATAAATAATCATTATGTGTATGCCTCCTTTTACGGTTATAAAATACCTCAATATATTCAAAAATAGCTTTTTTAGCTTGCTCTCGTGTCTTAAAGTTTTCATGGTAAGTACATTCAGTCTTTAAGGTTCGAAAAAAGCTTTCAGCCACAGCATTGTCCCAGCAGTCTCCCTTACGACTCATGCTTTGTTTAATTTGATGTTGTTGAATGATTCTTCGGTGGCTTTT
>NZ_KB902258.1 GCF_000379445.1 Fangia hongkongensis FSC776 = DSM 21703 | reverse complement strand
TGCTGCTTAAAACATTACAGCATTTTAAGGTAAAGTGCTTTTTCAGTGATGACTGGGGCAGCTACACGAAATATATTCCTGAGAGATATCATGAGATAGGGAAGCGAAATACACAAAAGATTGAGCGTAAGTTTCTAACCTTTAGGACAAGGATTAAAAGGCTTGCTAGAAAGAGCATTTGTTTTTCAAAAAGTGAGTTTATGCATGATACTGTGATTGGTCTTTACATCAACCGAGTCGAATGGGGAAGAAACATATAAAAGACAAAGTAAAACACTACCAAATTATCTTCAAAATCACGCCACCTTTCTGCTTTAACATCAAAATCAGCATCTTTAAAATATTGAGCAAATTGTTCAAAATTATCCTTTCGTAAAATTCTATATGCTCCTTCAAATAATGCCCTTGAAAATGGAGGAAGGTTAAGCGACACTTATCGTTACTTTTGTAGAGTAGGTTTTGAAATGTTGTATTATGTTGATCAGTTAGGGGATAAAAAACAGGTAAAGTCTATAAATGATGCTATGTCGATATTTGGGTTTAGCCATCAGAGTTTATCATATAGTCAAAAGGGAGCTTTATCCTATCTTATAACAACTGAAACAGTTTCGCGTTCATATGGGGCAACACAAGCGGAACAGCTCTTAAAATGTGTTTATGATATTACAGCTAACCGTCCCACTAGCTTTGATGATATGGCAACACGATTGCCTCCCTCTGTATTATTAGACACCAACATAACAAAGTCATCAGAACAAGAGATTTTATATAGAATAGCAAATACAACAAAGCGTAATATGTCTCGGTTATTATTAACGGATGAACATTCTTCTACTTTAGTAGATCGAGATTGTGCACTACTTGGGTTCTGTAAATTAAGTGGCTATATTTTTAAGATGCATAATAAACATTCAACTCTCTATGTAACTCTAGGACGAAGCCCGACACCAATCGCTGCTTGGTTAGCTAATAATACTAAAAATTTATGTATGCTTCCTTTTTCTTCTGCACGATTAGATGAATTTTCTATGGCAAGTATAGTGGCAGCGCGCTCTAAAACTAAAATGCATTTTGATAGGTTACTTAAACCCTATTTGAGTAACAGATCGCTCAAAGAAATAGTATTAATTGATTATGCCACTAGTGGAGAAAGTATTTTTACTGCATATGGCTTAATTCATGATTACTTAGACACAGAGTCAATTAAGGTGCCTATGAAAGGACTATCTTTATGGGCAGATAGAAACGCACAAAAAACTGCTAGCATCAGTGCATCGTGGCAAAAATGGGAAGCTTTTGCAGGTTACGACCGTAATTTTTTTAGCTTGTTTTCAAATGGGAAAAGTCGTATACAACATTTGTACATAGCTGAGTTAGTTACACATGAATTAGGAGTGGTGTTAGGGGTTAATAAATGGTCTAAAGAACATAGTGAGCAAATACTTTTTGCTATGATGGATTTATTAGGAAACCAAAGCTTTGATGTTTCTTCGCCTTATGGTAAAACGCCGGTTTTGAGGGGCGTAATGCCTGCTGCGTATATGGATCAGCAGGCTTATGCTAAGTTTATACATTTACAAAAAGAGATGTTTCGTGCAGAAAGAGAAGCTAAATCTTTCCAAGCGGAAATACTTCAAATGCAGCCAGATAATTTTCTGACAAGCCAATCGCCATTTGATACTAGTAGCTCTCCAGATAAAATTATTCCAGTTACTCATAGACGTTCATCCACAAGCTCAACGTCATCTAGTTTGCTATCTAGCTCCTCTTTTGCAAACACAGCACCACCCAGCTCTAGGTCTCCTAGTACTTTAGCAGGAGCCGCCTCATCTAGTTCTTTTTTTGCAAATTCTACTTCTCCTTACGCCAACAAGTCTTTGTCAAGATCTCCATCGTTTGATCTAACTCGCCTTCCTATAAGATCTCCAGATGCCAATAGAATATCAGATAGAGATAGAATAAAATTCATTGAGTATCATAAGACTAGATTTCTTAGTCCTCATCAGCAAACAACATCCTTTATCATTACACCTCAACATGATAAGCAAAGTATTAATACTATTGGCAGCTTAACAACCACCTTATCATCCCATTTTAGAACTCATCCATTAGACAGAAATCGTAATAGACTGCTTATTATCCCAACGCGTATTCACGATGAAGTGTTATACACTCTTGTGGTATATAGCCCTTATCGAACAAAGCATCATGTGAGAATATTTAGTGTGCTGTATAGCTCAGCACGTAACAGTGCAGCTTATGTTTCTGAAGCGTTAAGTATAATACATAATGTACTCAATACATCGGGGATGAAAGCAACAGATCCAAAGAATTACACAGATCTCTATACGATAAATCCTGTATCTGATGATCATTGTACTGAATTAGGTGATGTGGCCATATTAATTGGTCGTTCTTCAGAATTGTTTGATGAGGAATTTAAGTACAGTGCAGAATGTATAAAAGAGAAGTTGACAAAATTTGAGCGTCAAATAGCTAAGAATGGAACTGATCGATGTAAAGGTAATCATTTTAACAGGTTAGCTATCTCTAATCCAACAGAGGCAGATAAGATATTGGAGCGTAACAGGAGAGCTAAAGCTTATGATTATTGCAGTCGCCTGCTTAACGACCCATTTCTCTCTTATAGGGAAGAAAAAACCTTAGAAGAATATTGTCGAAGCACCAATCCAAATGATGCGGAAAGAGGGCTTATAGTTGCAATCCAAAGGAAATTAAAAGAAGAAGAGGCGAAACGACAAGCTCGAAGAGACAGGGAGCTCGCAGAAGCACAAGCGAATGCTTCATCATCTTTAAACAGTGCTTCAGGTCCTGGCGCGTTCCTTGCCGCGCTTGCACAAAGTGTAGATGAAGGTAACCAAAGATGGAATGCTGAAAAAGAGCAACGACGCCAACAGCAGCGCTTAACTGAGGATGCAGCATATATTGCACAAAACAATGCTGATTCTCAAAGAAGAAGAGCTGAAAGGGATAGGCAATATGAGCACTTAAGAAGAAACGATGCTGCTCGGATGATGGCGCAGCGTGCAGTCAATGGCGCGTCATCATCAAAAACAAACAGCAATTCATCATGTTTACCAACATCTTCTGCAAGCCTTTCTCGGGCTACATCTGTAAGCTCTTTTGCATCATCTTCAAACAGCTACTCTCGAGCGCCATCTATCGCTTCTTTAGTTTCTTTATCTTCTGAAAACTGGGAAACCTTACTGTTTAAAAGTGGCCTTGATTCTGGCAAAAGTTTTGGTGATAATTTTACTGATAGTCGTGGATTTAAAACTAATCCTAGTACCTTTTGGTAGAAAGTGGAGGCTTTGTCTGAGAAAAAGGCAGGTCTATACGAAAGATACCAGCTATTCTCAGTCAGTTGAGTTCCCTATGTGTCAGGATAGTTGTCGCTCCTGAAAAAGTAGCTTTTCACATTTTTTTCACACTACAGGACAGTAGCCACTGAACCCCTTTATTTTTAAGCGTTTTCATGTCATTTTTGTTTTGCCAAAAATTCTCCAATGATCTCCATTGTGATAACCTCTGAATCTGATAGTTTTGGAGCAAAGCCCCGTTGGCGTAATTTTTTGTTTTTTAGCAGTTTTAACAACATATCATCTACCAAGCAGTAAATATTAATGATAAAGTCTTCTAGTGGCATGAGTTTCGCTCGCTTTTTGTTGGTTTTTTTGCAATTACAAACTTAAAGCAAGCCCTCGTGCCACTCAAGAGCGCCATTCAATTATTTGCATTTAAAAGTCGAGCATGGCGTTAAGTTATAAAAAAAGCGTATGATTGGCTTGATGATCATCAGAAGGATATTTTACACAATGGAAATATCCTGATGGAGGACTGGAGTTATGGCAAGGCATTAACGGCTTTAGCAATAAAGTTGAACACATTAAAAGTGCAACAAGGTATCAGTTAAATTTTAGATTTAGATAAAGCGCAATGAGGAACAGATGGGAAGGACAGATTTATTATTTTCATATGGAACACTACAGGATGAAAAGGTGCAAATTTCAACGTATAAACGCACGCTTAATGGAAAGAAAGATAGTTTAAGTGGATATAGGCTTTCAGTCATTAAAATTACAAATCCAGAGGTTGTGCGTTTAAGTGGAAAAAAAGAGCATCCAGCACTTGTTTTTACAGGAGATAAGGCGGATTTGGTTTTTGGTATGGTATTTGAGCTTGATCATGTTGAGCTGTTATTAACCGATAAGTATGAGGGGCATGATTATCTAAGAGAGGAAGTCACTTTAGACTCGGGGAAAAAAGCGTGGATATATGTGCCAAAAGGAGAGGTGGATGCGTAATATAGCTACTGCCGTTATCTATGATATGGATGGGGTGATTGTAGACTCTGAACCATTGTGGAAAAAAGCTGAAATTAAGGTGTTTAAAACAGTTGGCATTGAGCTCGATGACAATTTATGTAATCAGACCAAGGGGCTTCGGATCGATGAGGCAGTTGAGTATTGGTATCGTCGATACCCTTGGGAGAGATACTCTGTAAAAGAGATTGAAAATACTGTTTTGGATGAATTTATGCATTTAATTCAATCCAGTCAATTAATGAGAGGGGTTGTAGCATCACTCGAGCTTGTCCAGTCACTGGGTTGGGAGATTGGCTTGGCATCTTCCTCTCCTATGCGTTTAATCGAATATATTGTCGGGACATTTAATATACGACCCTATTTTAAGGCGCTATGCTCAGCAGAAAATGAAGCTTATGGTAAACCGCACCCAGCTGTCTATTTAACCTGTGCTCGTATGCTCGGAGCCGATGCTAAAAAATGCATTGCGATTGAAGACTCTGTCAATGGAATGATTTCGGCATTAGCCGCATCGATGAAGGTAATCGCTGTGCCAGAGAAAGTAGAATACCAAGACCAACGTTTTGCTGTTGCTAATAGGAAGCTTCATGCATTAGATGAGATAGACAAAAGGCTTTTGCTTCAACTAGAAGCGCATGGCTGATTTTTTTGCTATTTCTTACAATATTGCTTTGGCAATTTTTGGTGGCACTGCGCCCTTGATTGTCACTTATTTGATTAAACATAAAGTCACTTTGCTTGCGCCATCATGGGTTTTAATGATTGGAGTCTTAATTTCACTTATTAGCCTTTGGTTGATTACAAGAAGAAAATAGCGATGACTTTTGCTTGTATTTAAATATTTATACCCATCACAAACCATTTTACAGTATTTCTGCTATTGAATTTCTCGCGATTTTGAGTGATTGGATTTTGTCAATAGTCCTAGCTATTACCTGCACTTCAATCACTCAAATTCATCAAAAACTTCTTCAACATTAAGTACCGCAAAATGATTTGCGAGGGGTATATATGAGCTCTTTTCAGTAGTGCATTTTCAACTCGGTAATTCTTAGCTTCAGCATATATGTGAAAATGCTATTCTATGGGAGCTTTTGCTTAGTTATATAGTGAAATTATTTTATCAATGAATAAATTCAAAATAATTTGCCTATCAATATTGATTATGATTATGATAAGCATTATCATTTAAATATCGATAATAATTATCATTACCAAGATGGATAGAGAGCAAAAAGCATTAGAAACTGCAATTAGAGCTAGAAAAATTGTTAAAGAGAGACTCTTTGGCGTATTAGCAACACACTCAAAGGCAATGCCCGGTTATCCGTTTGGGTCGCTTGTGCAATATATGATTGCAAATGATGGTGGCTTATTGCTGTATATTAGTAAGCTTGCCCAGCACACCCGAAATGTCCTTGAAGATACACGAGTCTCTTTAACTGTTGTTGAAGACAGCATAGATGTTCAACAAGCAGGAAGGGTTACGCTTTTAGGTCAATTGACACCTGTCAAAGATGAAAATGCGTTATTAAATCAATATTTTCGGTTTTTTCCAGAGTCACAGCATTATCAAGATAATATGCATGATTTTCATTTGTATCGCCTTGATATAGAAAAGGTGCGATTTATTGGTGGATTTGGGGATATTAATTGGGTGAGTAGAGAGAATTTCTGTGTTGAAAGTAGCTTTAAGTGCCAAGAAAAACTTGAATCAATCAAGCATATGAATGACTCACATCAAGATGCGCTTATTGGCTATTGTAAACTGTTCAATATCCACTTTAGCCAAGGTAACCAGATAGAAATGGTCGATTTTGACCATGAGGGCATGTGGCTGTCGGTTGAGCATAGAAAGCATTATATTAGCTTTGGACAAGCTATTTATAATACGGCAATGTTAAGGGCGGTGTTGGTTGCGCTTGCTAAGAAAGCACGAGCAGCGGATAAGTTATCTGAGCATAAAACGCTAAGTAATTTAGCTTAGAGATACGAATGATTAACTTAGCTCAGTTTCTACATCAGTTTGGTGTAATCGCCTATGTGATGATAGCGGGAAGTGTGATTATTGTTGCCATTTCAATAGAGCGCTTAATAACGCTTTTATTACAACCAAAGTTACCGTTAAAAAAAGCAGATAAACTTCATCAGGATTATGCTAAAGGCGATATATCAAAAGATAATTATCTTAAAATGCTCTACCAGCTCTCACACAATAAAGAGCTTAAACGCTGTTTTAATTATCTTAGTGATGAAGATCGTAATCTTGCAAAAACAAGGGCGTCAAGCTATCTGCAACAAAAACGACAGCAATTACAAAGACCGTTGTTATGGCTTAATTTCTTTGCGGTAGGCTCTCCGATGCTTGGGCTTTTGGGGACGATATGGAGCATGAGTCATTCTTTTAGTGCCTTGGCTCAGTCTTTGGCAGGAGATGGGCTGGGTAAAATGATTCAGTATTTATCCGAGGCAATGTTTGCAACAGCATTTGGTATTGTCTTGGCATTGATGAGTATGTTTGCTTTATATCTCCTACGCCAGCTAACAGAGAAGTACTTAAATCGTTATGAGGCTTTTTTGAATCAGTTGTTTTGTGATGTTGAGTCATTAACAAAAACAGATCAATTGCTAAAATCATTGACTCAAGATACAAAGATGAGTAAGGCGAAAAAGATAGAAAAGGTGGAAGATGATTTCAAGTCATTCTCAACATCAAACTGATAGACTTATCAGCGAAGAGCCGAATCTGATTCCACTTTTAGATTTTATGTTAGTGCTTTTAATTATGTTTGTGATGTTGGCAGGTCCCATACAACATATGCTCTCAATTCAGCTTCCAAAGGTTGCTAAGAGTGCAGAGTTAAAAGTGAATACAACGACACTTACTATTGTTATTAAGGGGAGCAGCCAGTTTCAAATTGGAGAAAATCAATTTACCAGTGAGGACGATTTAAAAGCATATTTACAGTCAAATACAGCGATTAAAGAAAACAGGGTTATTAATGTTGCTGCCGATAAATCTGTTGACTTACAGACAATGCTCAGTGTTTTTTCTGATATGAAATCATTGGGTATAGAAGTTGCCAACATTCGTGTTAACCAATAATAGATAGTACGTACAAAAAAGCGTAGAAAAAATTAAGAGAATCAAAAGAAGTAAAAAGTTAAGAAGGTGGGGAAATTCATGAAACACTCTGTTTTGCATAGATTAATATGCATCAGTTTATATACAAGTGTGCCTTTTGTAAGTGGGTATGCAGCAGAAAGTCAACCAAATAAAGACGCTTTAGATGGTTCGGATAATGCGCTTATTAAACCCAAGGCAGTTGATTTGGGTAATATCGAAGTAGTCGCTTTAAGAAAATCCCTGCCAAAAGTGGATGCGAAAAAACAATCAATGGCAAGCGGTACGCAAAATACGGGGGCGAGTATTCCAGCTATTAGTACGCATAAAACAAGTATTCAAAATTTAGGCCAGTCCACTACAAATACACTTGATATGATGCCGGGGGTATCTATTATGGGCGGTGCAAGATCAGTCACGCAAAATATTAGTGTTGGCGGATTAAGTGGTGACAGGGTGTATGTTGCGATTGATGGCATTAATAATAATTTCGCTTCGTTTGGTCATAATCAAACACGACTTTTGCCTAGTGCATTTTTGTACAAAGAGGTGAATGTGAGTCAAAGCGGTAGCAATATCACATATGGAAGTGGCGATCTTGGCGGGGCTGTGAATTTTACAACACTTGATCCTGAAGACTTTCTAGATGGAAAAGACTTTGGCGGTCAGCTGTCACTGGGCGGAGCGACAGGGGATAAAAGTGGCAATGCCAATACCGCACTTGCCTTTAAAACGGGTCCTGTGAGTTACCTTTTTGATGTGGTTGGTGCAAGAGCGAATAATATGCGCCTTGGCAATGGTGAAACCTTACAAAACTCAGCGAACAATGATCTACAATATTTAGCTAAAGTGAATGTCGATATTTCAGATGATCAATGGTTAAAGCTTTCCTTTTTATCCATGCAGAATGTCGGGCAATACCCTGCCTCAACCAATAAAAGTACAAGTTCGACAAATCCACCGTCTAACTTTAACTACTTTCAAGCACAGTCAATGGCAGAGTATCAGTTTGATCCGGGTAATCCATATGTTAATTTTAATGCCAAGCTCTATTATAATGAGAATCATTTTGCTTCAAATCCAGTGAATAATGGTGGCGGGTTTGCGCTTCCTCAGAGTATTCATGTTAATACCACAGGAATAAAGCTTCTTAATAGAACCACGCTTTACCAACAGCATTTTCTCTATGGAGTAGACTATAGTTATATCAATGGTTATGATACTGAGCACAGTAACACAAGTGCTAACTTCCCAACGGCTAACCAGCAGCAATACAGCGCCTACCTGCAAGATAGTTGGGATATTCTGCCAGAGTTAAATTTAACTGTGGGTGGTCGTTATAACGGCTATCAAAGTCAAAGTGGCAGCAATAAAAATAGTGATGGACGATTTACCAAGCAAGCGTCCCTTCGTTATAAATTTTATAAAGATTATAGTGTCTTTGCAGCTTACACAGAAGGCTTTAGGGCGCCAAGCATTCAAGAGTTATATTTAGGCGGGAATCACCCAACTTCAGCTTCAGGACCTGTATTTTTAACCTTTTTGCCCAACCCTAATCTTGCGCCTGAATATAGCCAAAATAAAACCGTAGGCATTGAAGGCAAACAAATATTTGCCAATAAGCAATCAATTGGTGCCTCGGCAAGTGTCTTTTTAAATGATGTGAAAAACTATATTTTAAATGCAACGGTTACTCCAGGCTTTCCTCAGGTAAATCAAAACATTAACATTCCAGAGGCAAGGCTTTATGGTTATAACTTATATATCAATTATCAAAATCCATTTTTTAGTATTCTAAGCAATTTTACCTACACCCGAGGTACCAGCGAATCGGCATACACCAATGAGGATGGCGCTTCCATTCCTGCAGGAAGTGCTTTACCCATTCCCAGAGCAAAAGGACTTGTGTCATTGATGGTGCCGATCTCGCTCATTGATAGCAATGTGACAACAACGATGCAATATGCATTAAGGCAAAATAATGTGCCCGCTGGAACTGCTGAAGTGCCAGGCTATGCACTTTTAAATATCAACTACACCTATAAGCCTCGTTTTGTTAAGGGGTTAGTTTTCTCTATCGGTGTGAATAATCTCTTGGATCAATATTATCAAGATTATGATGGCACAACACTTGTTTCAGCGATGGGTAGAAGCATTTATGGGCAAATGACATATAGGTTTTAATTATGATCACTGCGCTCAATAAATCAAAGTTTTTGATTTCACTTTTGCTGGCATCAGCGGTGAATGGGGGTGTGCTTTATGCGGTCTCGAATAAAATTGAGAATCACTGGCAGCTAAAGGAGAATACCCTTAGTGTCGAAAAGCTAAGCACTTTATTATTAAGCGCAGATCCAAGTGTGCGTCAATCTTCTGAAAAATACACACAAAGTATCTCTGAAACAGTGGATAATAACGAGCCGCCAGAGCAGAAAACTAATCAAAGTGCACTTGAGCAGAAAAAAGATCTGAAAGAGAAAAAAGATCCCTTGCAAGATAAGAAGAAAGTAAATCAAAATAACACGCATCAAAGCGCACAAATAAAAGAAAAACTGCTGCAAGATAAAGCGCAAAAAGCATCACCAAAGATTAATCAACATGCGAAAGTAAGATACGCACCTCCACCTTTAAGTTATCCAAAAGAGGCTATTGATCAAAATATTCAAGGCAAGGTGAAATTATTGGCCAATATTGATGTCAATGGGAATGTAGAGTCAATTAGCATTATTCAATCAAGCGGCTTTGGTATTTTAGATCAGGCTGCAAAAAGATGGTTTAAAAAACTTCAATTTTTTCCTGCGCTTAAAGAGAGTGCAGCAGTCCCTTCCACTATTATAAAAACTGTTAGTTTTTCGCTTAAGGATCATTGATATGACAAAAATAAAGATAGCTCGAATAAGGCAATTTGTTGTTGCATGTTTATCGTTCTTTTTTTTCTCGCTCGGTCATGCTGAGCGCATTGTAAGCATTGGTCCATCGGCAAGCTCAATCATTCAGGCCTTGGGGGATGAAGATGAAATTGTCGCTGCTGATAGCGAAAGCATGGATTTGCTGCATAATCATGTTGATCTGAAGGATATTGGTTATATGCGTGCACTTAGTATTGAAGGAATTGTTGCACTTAGACCAACGGTGGTGATTGCAGATAGTAGCGCATCACCAGTTAGTGTGATTCAGCGCTTATCAACACTTGGCATTCATGTTGTTATGCTGGAGAAGATCACTCAAATTAACTCAGTTTATCAGAATGTTAAGCTTATTGGTTCCGCGCTTAATCGTGAGGGTGCAGCAAAGAAGCTGATCAATCAGATGAAGCTCAAGATAAATCATATAAAAAAGCTTGTATCTAATGCAAAATCACCTTCTGTTGCTGTGCTTTTAGCATTATCCAGTAACAAGGTTTATATGCTGGGCAAGGGCACAAATGCTGATAAATACCTTTCATTTATTCAAGCAAAAAATGCGGTTTCCTTCGTGGGGATGAGACCTGTATCAAAAGAGGGCTTACTGTCAATTAAAGCAAATGTGGTTTTAGTTGCTAAGACAAATTTGAAAGAACAAAACCCCTACCCAGATGCGCTTAAATATCTTGCAAGTGAACACCATAGTCAGATTCATGTGATTAATGCAAAGCTATTAGATAGCTTTGGGAGTAATTTTGCTGATCATTTAGGAGAGATGGCGCAAAAAGTATATTCGAATAATCAAGGCAAAAATGTATGAAATCAAGTGCTGCCTATACGCTATATCTGCTGCAAAAAAGACGCTATTTTATAACAATGATGATTTTATCTTTTCTTATCGTGGTGATTGGGGTTTGTTCGCTTAAATACGGGGCAATGAGCATTAGTTGGGGTAAGCTTTTTTCAAATGATGCATTAGCAGGTCAGGTGGTTTTTGAATTAAGACTTCCTCGAATGCTCGCTTCATTATTAGTGGGCGGGGCGCTTGCGTTGTCAGGTGTGCTGATGCAGGGGCTGTTTCGAAATCCATTAGCTGATCCTGCACTTTTAGGCATGACAAGCGGGGCCTCTTTATTTGCGATGCTTTTTTTACTCAGTAGTAGCTTTTTTGTAACAACATCAAGTTTTCTATCAGAGTGGGGGCTTGCAATCAGTGCGTTTATTGGCAGTTTAGTGGTAACGTATTTAACTTATCTATTATCTCTGACAAAAGGCAAAAGTAATATTGCGCTGTTGGTATTATCTGGTGTTGCGATTAATGCGCTTTGCGGTGCTGTCATGGGGTTTTTAACTTACCTATCCAGTGATGATACGCTAAGAAGCATTACATTTTGGAGTATGGGGTCTTTAGCCAATATCGACTGGCTGGATGTGTATTTGTTGCTTCCATTTATATTGATGGCACTTTTTTTAGTGAAAAGAAGTGCCAAGTATTTAAATGCGATGATATGTGGCGAGGAGTATGCCAAAACCTTAGGGCTTAATGTACAAAAAGAAAAGACAAAAGCAATTTTAGCGATTGCTCTTTTAGTTGGAATTTCAACGGCGGTTGCGGGTCCCATTAGTTTTGTTGGACTTGTTGTACCGCATATTATGCGTTTTTTAATTGGTCATGATCAAAAGTATTTGATGCTGTTATCAACCATTTTTGGTGCGCTGCTTGTTGGGTTTTCTGATGTGCTTTCACGCGTGATTTTATCACCAGCAGAAATTCCCATCGGTTTAATCACGGCAATAATTGGGGCGCCATATTTTATGTATTTACTGCTAAATATGAAATATAAAGGTATCTGATGTTAGAAGTTAAGGGCTTAAGTGTAACAGTAAATCAAACGAACTTATTAAATGATGTATCCTTTAGCGCTCCTTTGCATCAAATTACCGGTATTTTAGGCGCAAACGGCGCTGGGAAGTCCACGCTTTTAAAAGCGATTATGGGTCAGATTGACGCTACAGGAGATATTGTGTTTTTCTCACACAATATGGCAAGTTATAATGCTATTGAGCGTGCAAAAAAGCTCACCTTTGTCTCACAACATGAATCGATTGACGCAAGGATTAAAGTCATTGACTATGTTTTATTGGGAAGATTGGCACATCAAAATCACCTATCTAGTTTTAATGAAGTTGATTATGAAATTGCGCTTAAGGCTTTGGCTTATTTTGATGCAGAAGCATTTGTTAAAAAATCTTTTCAGACACTCTCTGGTGGTGAGAGGCAACGTGTGCAATTATCCCGAGCACTTTGTCAGTTAGCTCAGGATAAAGGTGTCTATGAAGGCTATCTTCTTTTGGATGAATACAGTGCGCATATGGATATTTACTATCAGCGCTATACACTTGAGATGCTGAAGAGATTAGTTCATGCCTATCCTTTAGGTATTTTACTTATTGGCCATGAGTTGAACCTTGCCCTTCATTATTATGATCAATGTCTGCTGCTGAAAAATGCTCATGCTATAGGCTTTGGTCCAAGTCAAAATATACTAAACGATCAGCTTATCTATCAAGCGTTTAATACTAAAGTGAGACAGCTGGAAGTGGGGGGTCGGGTGCACTTGTTGATGGAGTGACAATATGGCTAAATTGCATAATTTGAATCTCAATGAAATCTAACTCAATGGGGCGCATCGATAACCTAATAAAACCAAAGCTAAGGGGCTAAAACGCTCAAAGTGATGTCAAAACGTTTAACAAGTTCGTTGCGTCCTGTGTTATTAATGCAAAGTGAGGCACTTTTAGTGTAACCTAGATCATCAAAAGGTTAAAATAATCCAAAGGAGTAGCGATGAAATTAGTGCGTTATGGGAATAAGGGCAGTGAAAAAGCTGGAATGGTAGATCATGAGGGAAAAGTGCGAGACTTATCTGCGCATATTCATGATATTGATGGCCATGCACTTTCTCCCGAGAGCTTGGATAATCTAAAGAAAATTAATCCAGATACCTTGCCTCTAGTGGATGAAAATACACGAATTGCAGCACCTGTAGCCAATGTTGGGAAGCTTATTTGTGTGGGACTTAATTTTTATGATCATGCTAAAGAGATGAATATGGCAGTGCCAACAGAGCCTGTATTATTCAATAAATTTACAAGTGCTATTTGTGGTGCGTATGATGATATTGTGATGCCACCTAATGCACAAAAGGTAGATTGGGAAGTGGAGCTTGCCATTGTGATTGGCAAAGAGGGTATTCATATTCCCGAGTCCAAAGCGCTAGATCATATTGCCGGATTTTGTTTGGCAAATGATGTTTCAGAGCGCAGCTATCAGCTTGAAAAACAAGGGCATTGGACAAAAGGCAAAAGCTATGATAATTTTGCGCCACTTGGTCCTTGGCTTGTTACACCAGATGAAATTGAAGATGTTAATAATCTATCAATGACAACGCTTGTGAATGGCGTGTGTTATCAAAAGAGTAATACAAATAATATGATTTTTTCTCCTGCCTTTTTAATTGCTTATATTAGTCAATTTGGCAGGTTATTGCCGGGGGATGTGATTATCACCGGCACACCGGCAGGTGTTGGTGTTGGTCATAAGCCTCAGCCTGTGTTTTTAAAGGCAGGTGATCAAGTTGAAATCTCAATTGAAAAACTGGGCAAGCAAAGTCAATTTCTTCGAAGCTATGAGTGTGTATAAACCAATTTCCACATTATAAAATCAAAGCGGTAGATATAAATTAATATCGGATCAAAATCATTTTCAGCTATAGTAATTTTTCCTATATTAAGATCGAAAAACAAACAGATATGATGGGCTCTGTCATCAAATGTTAGGAATAATTATGATCAACCAATATACAAGTGAAAGTTTTGTTCAAGCTGTTGAAACTCACTATCAAAAGCCTATCTGTGAAGCACTTGATGAGCTATGTGATGAAGGAATTAGCTATGAAGAGCTTGCTCAGATCTTAAACTATAAAACCTCAACAGTAAGAAAGTGGTGTCGAAAATATAATATTCGCTTGAGAGCCAATCAAGGCGATCTAAATACAAAGTCTATAGCAGATATATTAGCGTTATCTGTAGAGCATATAAATACAAAAAATGTACTGTATCGAAAATGGGGAAATGGGCAAGTTTGTGGAAGCAATTAATAGTCATAAAGTGATGTATTAATGGTATAG
The DNA here is from genome assembly GCF_000379445.1 of Fangia hongkongensis FSC776 = DSM 21703. Taxonomy (GTDB): domain Bacteria; phylum Pseudomonadota; class Gammaproteobacteria; order Francisellales; family Francisellaceae; genus Fangia; species Fangia hongkongensis. Next base: position 6,175 of record NZ_KB902258.1, on the reverse strand, counting down.
TTATATTATCTAAAGGAGTATGATGCGTTGTTATCCATGTATGAGAAAAGAGCAGTTGTCGTTAGTAGTATTGGCGGTGTTTTGGAGTTTTTTGATTTTACCCTGTATGCAATATTTGCGCCTTACATAAGTCAGGTATTTTTCCCAAAAGAAGATAAATTTATCAGTCTGTTAATGGTGTTTTTTATTTTTGCAATTGGCTATTTGGCAAGACCGTTGGGTGGTGTTTTATTTGGGCATATTGCTGATAAATATGGGCGGGCGAAGGCATTTTCTTCCAGCATTCTTATTATGGCCTTGTGCTCTTTATTCATTGCACTTTTGCCGGGTTATAAAACTTTAGGGTTTAGCGCAGCTATTTTACTGTTATTCTGTCGATTACTACAGGGTATCTCTTTAGGGGGAGAGATTCCCAATGCAAGTATTTTTGCAGCAGAGCATGTGAAATATGCCAGAAGAGGTTTGGTGATTGGCTTTATTTTCATGTGCATCACGCTTGGCAATGTGCTTGCTGGCCTTATCGGTGTTTTTTTAACGCATATGTTTACTCATCAGGAGATTTTAAATGGCATGTGGAGAGTGCCTTTTTTGATAGGCTTTGCAGCAGCTGTTATCGCGTATTTTTTAAGACGAGGTGTGTTAGAAACCCCGGCGTTTTACCAGATGTTAGCAAAGTCAAATACATTGAAGATGCCTTTATTATCCGCATGCAAGAAACATCCAAAAGAGCTTGTTGCAAGTTTTGCACTGGTTGCGTTACCGGCGTGTAGTATCTCAATGCTATTATTTTATCCAACTTATTTTTCTGATGTTTTTCACCTCAGTAGCCAAAATAGTTATATCATTACAACCTTCAATTTTATTGTTTTGGCTTTTTTATCGATGGTTTTTGGGATGCTGTCAGATAAAGTAAGCCGAGAAAAAGTGCTAATGTTAGGCAGTTTACTTGCATTAATAAGTGGAATAACAAATTTGATACTCATTGCAGTGTGTATACCGACTCAAATCCTGATGATTGTATCAAGTTTATTTATTTCTATCTCAAGTGCCATCGTCAATGGAGTATATGCGGTTACAATATTGGAAAAATTTGCCGTTAACATTCGAAGCACAGCAATGTCACTCAGCTATAATCTTGGATTTGCGATTATTGGCGGAATTACGCCATTATTATTCGTTTGGCTACTGAAGTTAACACATATTAATACAGCGCCATATTTAGTATTTACGTTTATGGCTGCAATTACATTTGTTGCAGCGCTGGCCTATTACCGTGATAGGCATTTTGAACGAAGCTAGTACCTCTTTTTCCATTCATATGAAGCCACATAGGGCATTTAATGCTTTTATTTTATTCTAGATGTTTAGTATGCTGTTAGAAGTGCTATGAATATCTGTTTGATATTTAATCAATTCGGTGATAGGATACGTTTTGCTTTATTTAAATAAGTAAATATAGATACACCGTAGATGATGAGAGTATATGCGGGGATGCATTGACCCATTTATAATGCATAATGGAAATTTTAGACTAGGGGGTTAAATGCGAGTGAATACTGCAGTGGTTCAGCCTTGGCTGCCAGATGGTTTTAGGGAAACTGTAAATTATTCCATGTTGGAAATGCATGTTTTTAATACGCTTGAGGAGTTGCTAGATGCTGATGTTGCATTTGAGTTAATATTGTTTCATTCACAGAATGAAAATATTGCGTTAGAGGATATTAAAAGGATAAGAGCATCTAAACACTATTTGGCGCGAATCGAGCTATTTGAATCAGATGATGGGAAATTACAAAAAACAGTCAATGAAATAGGACTCATTCAACAACGAAAACAAAAAAGCAGTCATTTTATGGCGCAAAGTCAGGCTGAAAGGTTGTGGCACTTTCTTTATATTTGGGATGTTGAGCTCACAGTGACAAAAAGTCCACTCGCGTCGCGTTATTACTTTTACCCGTTGTTGCAAGCGTTTTCTTTAGAGCGTGATTATGAACAGTTGATTAGAGAATGGTGTAAGGAGAAAAAAATAGAGCCAACAGGCTTTGTTGCTAGCTATTTTGCTTGTAAAAGCTGTTTGGCTTCTCAACTTTGTTTCACAGATCACTGTCCAGAGTGTCACTCTCAAAACCTTACATCATCAGATTTTTTGCACTGCTTTAGTTGTGGCAATATTGCGCCTGAAGATCATTTTATGCAATCAGATCAGCTTATTTGTAAACAGTGCAAAGCAAAACTTAGGCATATAGGTATAGACTATGATCGTGCGCTTGAGAATGAAATATGTAATGATTGTGGTGCGGTATTTCAACAAAGCCACTTAAGTGCAGAGTGTATGCATTGTGAAACCATACAGGAAACTGATGAGTTGGTTAAGTGTTCGGTATATCAATACCGATTGACAAAAGAGGCAGGTATGCAGCTAAGTGAATTTTCAAAGTATGATGCCATGTTTCACAAGACAGATCATTATATCAAGCCTATTTTTTACTGTCGTTTTTTAGAATGGGGGCTTGATATGAAAGATATTCATCCGGCCTATGAGTATGCATTACTGTCCGTTAGACTAACTCAAGCCGCATCGCTATTTGAAAAAAGTGAGCTAAATAGGCTTGTTAAAATGTTGGTGAGTAATTTACGTAAAACAGATATGTTTACCTATATTGAGCCAGATATGATATGGATTCTACTGCCAAATACCCAAGCTGATGATGCGTTTATTGTCCAAAACCGCATTGACGACATATTAAATAGGGAGCGTTTAACTTCCCATGTAAAAGAGCTTAGGACTTTTAATTCTTCATTCATTAAAACTTGGGTGCAAGATGGAGAAGTGATATTGGATAAACTACAAAATACACATTGATCATGGATTTCTTTTCTCATTTATGGCTCTATTTATCTGGACTTTTATCAGCAGGAGAGTTAGACGCGTTTATTTTAAAGTTCTTTCTTTTTTCTTTGCTAATAGAAATTCCGCTTTATCTCATTATCGTTTTTGCTGTGATGTATAAGTATCTTCAAGAAACTTTAATGGCAAAAAGGCGCTTTGGCTATTACCCAAAGGTCAGCTGTATAGTTGTTTGTTATAATGAAGGGAGGGATATTGTTCAGACAATACGTTCATTAGAGCAGCAATACTATCGTGGTGTAGTTGAGATTGTTGTTGCAGTTGATGATGCGCAAACAAATACACATACTTTGCAAGCAGCAAAGCAATATGCGAAAAGCTTTAATCATTCGCCTAAACGGGTATTAAAAATTATTGAGAAAAAAACACGTGGTGGACATGCCTCATCGATGAACCTATGGAAACTTTATTGCACTGGTAAAATCATTATTAATCTTGACGGGGATAGCTCTTGTGATAATGATATGATTAGTAATGCTGTGCAAGAGTTTCACTCTGAAGGGGTTGTTGCATGTTCTGGGACGTTAAAAGCACGAAATGCAGATCAAAACCTTTTAACTAAGCTGCAAGGCCTTGAGTATATTTTGGGGATTCACTTAACAAGGGTAGGCCTTGGAGTCATGAACATGGTAAATAATTTATCAGGAGCTTTTGGTATTTATCGTGCGGGCTTTTTGAAGAAAACCTCTGGCTGGCGAAATGGCTCTGCTGAAGATTTAGATTTAACGCTGCGTATAAAAGCATATTTTAAACGACATAAAAATATGCGTGTTGTTCATAGCCCCAATAGCATTGTTTACACAGATGTTCCATCGACAATCATCTCTCTTTTCAAACAAAGAATGCGCTGGGATGGAGATCTTTATTATATCTATGTATCACGCCATAGGAAAAAAATATCACCAAGGTTTATGGGGTGGAAAAATTTCATCTTTACCTTATGGTCAGGGCTGTTAATGAGTGTGGTTCTGCCTTTTGTGATTGTTGCAAGCTTAATGTATAGTCTTTTGACTTTGAATTTATATGTGTTTTTAGGGGTGTTGATTTTGGTTTATTTATATTATTTAGCGATTACACTCATATTGTATTTAGTTTATTGGGTGTTTATATCCGAGCGAAAGTTATATGATGTCAGTTACCTGTTGGTGGTTCCATTGCTGCCTATCTACAATATTTGCCTTAAGTTTGTCACGGCAATAGCCATATTTACAGAGATTTTGATTCGTTCACATAGAGACAGCACAATGGCGCCAAGTTGGATTAATAAAAAATCACGTTAGTTTAAAAATAAAATGGGATCGTTATGGGGTTTAACTTTAAGAAAAAGCAGATTAATAAAGCGCTGAACTTGAACGCTGCACCAGTAAGAAAAAATATTGCCAAATGGCAGTGGTATCTAGTTGTTGTCATTGTCTTAAGCCCGCTTATTTATTTTGCTTGGCTTTTGTTTAGTAACTATTTTTTTATTAAGGCGCAAGGATTTGTACAGTTTGATTTGTTTCATGTTAGATCACCTGAAAAAGCATATATTAAATCGATTGATGTAAGGCCAGGGGAGGAGGTTAAAAAGGGCCAGTTGTTGTTAAGGCTTACATCTAAAGAGCTTGACAGTGAGTTTAAGAGTATCCAAACGCAAATCACCCTATTGCAAGAAGCGAGCAAAGAGCATAAAGATCATGAATATCGCTATCTATTAAAGATGGTAAATGAAGCGAAGCGTTATATTGAACAGACAGAAACTATATACAATAACTTCTCTTCATACCGTGATCAGGGGATTATGACAACTTTAGAGTTGCAGACCTCTCAGCGTGATATGCATGAAGCACGTCAAGAGTTGCATCAAATTGAAAGACAAATTGCAGAGAATCGATCTAGAAATACACTCGATCAAGAAAGCATATATAGACGCGAGCTACGAGCGCTTATGGCGGACTTAAAGCAGCTTCATACAAGAATTGAGGCGCTGAATATCTATGCGCCTGTTGCAGGTGTGGTTAATGAGGTTTTTTTGCATCAATATAGCTTTACGTTATCAGGTGATGAAATTATGGATATTTCAACCTATCAAGGCTTGCATATTAAAGCCTATCTTAATCCAAAATTTTTAGGTCGGGTAGAGAAAAATGATAGGGTGATAATAAAGTTTGCTGATGGCTATGCAATTAAAGGCATGGTGAGCACTAAACCAAATTTTTCAACACAAAGCACTAAAACACCGACAGTGTTTGATGATAAAAATAAAAAGGTAGTGCTTATTATCAAACCACTAGAGATTTTGCCACAGAAATATATGGTGAACTACTTGCCTGTGTCAGTTGAAATAGGAACCGTGTTATCCAAGTATAAAACGTAACTGCTTAATACTGATATTATTGGTGCCACAAAGATAGCTAGAGCAATAAAGAGTACAGTGCTAGCAATTGCTGAGAGTTTTTTTACTATTGTTTAAGGTCATTGCGCGTTTCCTATATTTTGCGGGTTGGTGCTACCTTGGCTTAGGATAATAGTGATCTTTATCATTAGGAGTGACTTTTTGGTTACTCGCTGCATTGATAAATAAAGTGCTTGAAATCAAAGTGCTGAGTTTCATTCTATAGCTCCCAAGTTTCAGATATGATCTGGGGTAGATGTTTTTAGATAGAGCTGTTCTTACATAGCAGCTGCTGAAGTATTTGTGTCAGCTAAAGCTACGACTGATGCATAAGAAGTAGATACAGCACCAGCAAGTGTTGCTACGATCAGGGTGGAAGCGATAAATTTTTTCATGTTGTTCTCCAAGTGTTATCTTTTAAGGTCTTTAATTTTGTTTCAGCAGTTGGTATTTTTAACTGCTTGAGATGAGCTTATCAATCTGATGGATTAAAGTCTGTTTCATCTGTGTAACAGTTGGTATTGTTTTTGATACATGGGTTTAGGGTGATTTTGCTGTATTTATACTCAAATTTGCTGTTGTTCTGATCGATTTGAAATAATTTCCAAAAAAGTTGTTTAAAGGGGTTGCTGAGTTGGGATTGATGTGTATAATAGCCCCTCGTTGCCAGCGAGAATGGTTGCTGGGATAAGATGTTTAAAGAGATAGAAATTGTAGATACTTGAATACTTTGAGGATTAAGTAATTGCGAGGTTATGTTGGTTTATGCTGATATAATCTTAAGGATATAAACTGAAGAGTTTGATCCTGGCTCAGATTGAACGCTGGTGGTATGCTTAACACATGCAAGTCGAACGGACTTGTTAACCTGCTTGCAGGTTAACGGTTAGTGG
>NZ_KB902257.1 GCF_000379445.1 Fangia hongkongensis FSC776 = DSM 21703 | reverse complement strand
AAATAATGATCGTAAATTTTCAGCCACTTTCCCCATAACCTCAGGCATCGACTGCATCATTCTTGCAAATGTATACCCCCCCAATTCAAACACCACCCCAAATGCAAAGTTCAGCCCAAATCCCGCCATAACATTACCAAATGTTTGATCGTTTATATCAGCATCCCATCTTTGACCGTTAATACCCGCATAAATAATCGGCACAAGTACTGAGTTAACCCCCGCAAGAACAAATGAAGTAAAAACAAGTTTAGCAAACATGCCCCAACCCATTCCATCAGTCAGCGCACCAGCTATTCCACCAATAATAAAATCTAAACCCAACACAACCCACGAGCTTATCCCTCGATAATTCCGCGCTTGTGCCAAATCTTGGAAATAACTTAGGTTCTTATTATTATCTGCTTCAGTTGTATGACCAGTCGGATCAAAGTTATTAATCGGATCATTCGATGCATAATTATAACCATTCACACCGCCACTACCCATCGGTGAGTACGAATCATGCTTTAAAAACACCCTCAATTCAGGATCATACGCGCGATAGCCTTCTCCTAAGAACTGCCAACCTGTCACCTGATCTTGGCTCATCATCCGATAAGCAAGTGTTGTTGACTGCAATGACAATGCCAACTGGCTTTCTTGATCTAAATCAGTCATCGCACCAAATGGCATATAAACATCATCTCCTTTGACCTTGTCATTCCCAACACTCCCTGTCACATTCTGACCATCAGTTAACGCTCGCTGATAACTCCCTTTATAAATACTGCCACCTTTAACATAGTATCTTGAATCTCCATCAGACATACGCTGCTCAGATAAGCCTGATAAATAATAGCTCTGTACGGTGGTAGTTTTATGGTTTTTTGTCACACTCTCAGAAGTTTGCTTATCTGTCGGACCATAGCCATAAGCAACCTCACTCGATTCACTCTTTGTACCACTCTTATTGGTAACATCAAGATGAATCAAATTCTGCTGCCCATCATAATCAAACCCATAAACACGCGTGCCCGATTTTGTCACCTTGGTTAACTTCGATACATTTCCATTGGCATCATATTTAAAGCTGCTGACTCGATTGTTACCATAATCAATTCCTGTCACTTGTGTAGGATCAGTATTATGATACTGATAAGTAATCTGCTCTTGTTTACCTAAAGCGTTAATTTGGGTAATACTCAGCAAGTTATTGTAAAGATTATTATAGTGATAGCTTGCCGTATTAACCTTATCACCCAATATATTCAAAGGACAGTCACCTTGACAACTATAGTTTGCCAACTGATTAAAAGGCGTATAACCATATTGGCTTGTCGAGCTATGCTTTTGTGTTTTGACTGTAAAGTTTGCTTTACGTCCCATGCGATCATATCCATACTGATATGCACGTATCTCCTTGCCATCTTTATAATTCGTAAGCTTGGTTAAACGCCCCAAATTATCATAATCAAACCCCTTGGTAATCTGCCCCTTATAGTCACTCTCCTTTAATGACAAATCTGCATTATACAACCACTCCAAATCAAAATCTGATGCCCCTGTGTAGCTGAACTTGCTAGGCAGCCCTAAATGATTGCTCTTATAATCAACCTGATAGATTGCACTATTATCATTCCCAAGATAACTTGATGAAACAATGGTATTCTCAGCATTATAGCCTCTTTGCAATGATCTTTGCTCACTACCGTGATGACTTGTCACCTCTAATAGCTTAAGCGTCACTGGATCATAACTGTAATCAAGCTCTGATAGCACCTTCCCTGCTGCATCTTTCTTAGTCAAACGCTTAAGCTGACCATTACTATCATAGCTAAAGTGAATACTAAATTGATTTGCCTTTGACGTATAAACAATAGAGCTTGGCTTTGACTTCCACACAGAGTCATACGTGATACACTCTTCATCCCCTACCGCATCTACTTTTAATATCGGTAAACCTGTCTGCTCGTTGTAATATACCTTCACACCATTCGCTTGATTAATCCCGCTCATAAAACCAATCAAATAACCTAATGCTGTATACGTTGCTCTACCTACCACGACAGCTGTTTTCTTGGCATCAACAGAATAAGCACCTGCTGCAAGTGAAACTTTTGACACATGACCATATTGATCATGATCATAATAGAGCGTTTTTATTGCCTTTGGTGTATGATTATCCTCTGTGTATAAGGTAGATGCATTCAATTGAGTGGGCTTCACCTTATCATACACATTCTTAAGCACCGTCCCTTTAACAACATTATCTATTTCTATTGGTTTTTTCAAAGCATTCAATTTTGCTATCACAAAGCTTCCAGCCGCACAACTTCCTGTCAAACAGCTCTGTTGAATACTATTCAGAAACCGGTTTAATGCCGGCACATCATACATATTACCTTGTTGTAAACTTGAATCCTTTAATGTAATTAATGTTTGCTTTTGTGATTGATCATACAGTGAAACGCTCTTGCCTTTGCTGTCAATATAACTAAAGTTTGGATCCATAATCACACTATAGCGATACTGCTCATCATACTGCCAAATGGAATGTCCATCGTTATATTGATCTGGAATCTGTTTATAATTCTCTGCGCTAACAGAAATAGCTGAAACTTTACAGCTACTTGGTGTAGAACCACCATCTGTTACAATACGACATAGTGAATCTGTATTTGTGATAACTTGACCTGTGGGCTCAAGATGATAGCTGATCTTTCGATGATTGTACTTGTCATTAATGGATATCACCGCAGAGCCATCAAAGCGCTTCTCACCTATCACTTCATTTAGCTTATTGTACAAATAGCTCGTTTGATGCGGAATTTTTGTGCCTTCTTCATCATAATAATACGCAACATGCGAAGATAACTTACCATAATTGTTATAATCATTCTCCTGAGTAACATACCATCCTTTGCGATCGCGCCTCTGCCTTTGTGATTTAATGAGTTTCCCTTCTTGGTTATAAAAGTTCTCGATCTGATAACCTGCCTTACCCGTTGTTGGCGTGATGATCGTCTTGCTAAGCGTCGTTCCTCCTTCATCTTTAGCACTGTCTATGCCATAGCTGAATTTATAAGTTTGCTGATATTGTGCATTCCCAGCGGGCAAATAATCAATTTCGGTCACTCTGCCAAGTGCATCATAGCTAGCATAATTAACAATATCACCAGTTAATGGATTCTCTGTCTTCACTAACGCACCATACTGATTGAAATACTTCTTCACACCTTGATGCTCTGTTGGCGCTTGACCATTGGCATCATTAATCAAGGCCTTTTGGTTTGTGCTAATAACATAACCGCTACCTGAAGGAGCAATCGAAAGCGTGCTTTGCAAATATGGCTTACCATTTTGCAGATACTGTTTCGATGAGTTTATCCGCCCATAAGTTAAATCAGTTTTATCAGTATCAGTGTTCATCAATAAGGTTGACATCGATGCCTTATTCACCAAAATCGATGTATTACCTGTATAATAAGGGGCATTAACATGGTATTCCTTATGATCAATGGAAACATCATTCTCTAACCAGTTAAACTTCGTCTCCATATTGCGAACCGATTCAATGCGATCACCTGTTTGTGCATACAAAGCAGTTGTCTCAGATTGAATCATTGGCGCATAGTAATTCTTATCATCCGGAACAGGCGCATATTTAAAGCTAACTTGATTCCCTAAAGCATCAGTTGCGCTTTTAAGATGTCCTTCAAGATAACCTGCATCTTTACTATCTGCTGTCGTATAATACTGATAATAGGAGTCATACTCCTTATATGGCTGTGTTAAATCATACACATCATATAGATACAAGTGCTTAGAAATGGGACTACTGTAATGATCACTCAAGCCTTTAAACGTCTTATCACTTGAGCTTGTGTCATAAGAAGAAAAACTTTGACCAACAATCTGATGGTTGTATTTTGAGGTCTGCTCTACAGGAAGATGTAAATAATTATAACCATACGTTGTACTTAAATCGCCCTGTGACACCGTCGTTGAATAACCATAGCCATCGTCCTCATTTAAGCTGCATTCCATTAACCAGTCTTGGGCTGCATTAACACTTTCAAACAAAGACTTACTACAGTTGGCACCATTGCCTGCAAAATTATAATCTTCTTTAGATAAAGAATAATGAATCACTTCATCGGGAGTATGGCTATTGTTAAAGTGTTTTGTTAATGTAGAGACATAGGTGCCATTATAGTTCACAGGGGTTGTCAAATCGTTAATAATATAATTAACCGACTTCATCGGGGTATAATCAATCTTATAATATGCACCACTTGGGAACTTAATCTGCTTAATTACAGTACTACTACCTTGAGCTGAATACTCCAAAGAAACTGTCTGATTTAATGGATTGGTCAAGGATATATTATTGCCAGCCTCCTCAATCATAAAAGAGCGCTTTGTCCCTGTTAGATCAAGATATTGAATCATCACAAATCCAGGGGATTGCCTTATCGTTGCGATAACTGTCCCTACGTCATTGAGTACTTTGGTCGTCCCTTGATCATAGTCATACTGAAAACTAATATGTTTGCCTTTGGCATCAACAATCTCAACACAGCGATATTCAGATGAACCATCAGTTTGACGTTTAAAAATATACATCACACCATCTTTATCCGTATAGGTGACTGTATCATCATTCACAAAACTTAACTTGAATGCATGTTGTTTATCGTAATAAAAATGAAGTTTGGTACTGCTATCACCTAGTCCCTTATACTTTTCTGAACTAGTCGTTGCAACAAAGCTCTTTTGATTACCATTGAGATATAACTTAAAGTACTTCTTATGTGACTGCATCCCCAGTAAGCGAATACTCGGAATATTTAAATATAGATTCTCATTCGCTAACAGCTTGTTCCCAATACCTGTAGATTGGTTAGTAATACTCAATGCAAAATGCAAAGAAGACAAAGGAGCACTATGAATATCAACTACTTTCTCACTAAAGCTTAACGATAAGGTTGCAGGATCAACCGATGCACTTACAGGAAGCTTCGAGCTTGCTGCCTCAGATTGAAAACTATTCCCGCCATTGGCTGCACGAATCATCGCATTTAACTCTTTTAGATTCAATGCATGCAAACGCCCAACATTCGAAGCGCGTAAAATAGCGCCATGCTTAACAGACTTTATAACATGATTTGATTGAATAACCTGACCCGATGCATAGATAGGCTGAATAATCAACAAACTACATATGCCGCCCAATAAACTCGCTATACAAGATCTCTTAAACATAGCATTCATAAACTCTATCCCCCATTTAATATAATTATGCTTATGCCTGTCTTAGTAGACGTTGCCTGACAATGCACTAATTTTGAAGAAACTTGTGTTTTGGTGTTAATAACAGCACAATCTACCTTATTGTCATCTACTGATATTTTAAGCTTCATTGGGACATTAACATTGCTCCCCTCACTCGTAACCACATCAAATGTATTTTGCGTGTTTTCAAAGTTCTTTATACTAAAGTCAAAGTGTAAAACTGCATGTGTACTGTCCCCTGATGGAACAGATGAGTCAATCCCATCATGTGTTAATAAACCAGATTTCAAAGTGCCAAGAAAGATTTTTTTGCGATCAATTGCGTTAACAATATAGTCTTCCGAAGCCTTTGCTTTTGCACTTAAAACACTATCATTTGACCAAAATATCCCTGTTGCTGAAACACTATCAGGCATTGACTCTACAGAGGTGATATAATAGTTTGATGCGGCGTCTTTAACTGAAGATATCTCTGTTCCCTTTGCTGTTCTGGCAATATTTGCAAAGTCCATCCCTTGAGTTAAAGTTGGCGTAAAATTTCCTTGAACTGCTGGAATTAAATAACCTGTATTTCCAATCATATCAGCTGCACCAACATAGTCACCGTTATCTCTCAAACCATTTAATAAATTATCTGACACACTGTTGAGTGTATTTACTTTTTGCCAACTTTGCCCATTGTCATAGGAGATAAATAATTTCCCATTCCCCGTCCCTGCATAGATATATTTCTGAGTTGATATGTAATTATGTATCGAAAAGCTAGCAAAATCACCACTCAACCCTGACCCTGTGTTGTCAGTTCCACTTATTTTTTGCCAATTCTTCCCACCATCTTTTGAGCGATAAATTGCACTTACTTGGTTATTGTCAAACCCTCCCGCAATTAAAGTCCCATCTGGTGCAATAATAGACGAACTCATTCCGATGTCACCTGCAATCTCCAGCTTACTCCAGCTATGTCCACCATCGTTAGAGAAATAGCCATTATTTAGATAGTTAGAAACCAGCATTTCATTTTTATATACGTAAATTTTTGGCTGTTCAAATAAAGACAAAAAATCACTCTTTATTAAGTGCCATTGGTGCGTGTCGACATTAACTTGATACAATGCATAAGTATTTTGTAATGAATGCACTAATGCATATATATGCTTATTTGCTTGAACAACTGATACAACTTGACTGGTTGCAATTCCATCATTTTTAGGCGTGTAATTTTTCCAGTTTTCACCATAGTCACTAGATACCATTAGCCCCTTTTCTGTTGCAGCAAGAATAACACCCTTAGTTGAAGCAGGTGAATACAGTGCATAAATGTGATTGGAGCTTATTCCATTTTGAGTTGTAATTCGTGGCCACTTGGATGGTGTTGTCGCATCAAAAAGCTTATCATCTTTAGTAAACTCTAATCCATTAGGTTTTAATAGTGCATTAAAATTAATGTTCGTTAAATCATAGCTGCTATAATTATCAAGTTGAAAAACTGGATAGGTTCCACCTGCATTTTCATCGCTAATAGTTAAGTGTACATTTGTTAACTTTTCAATATTACTCGATAAATATAACTTATTATTTTTCGCATCTGTCACCGCACATTTAGCATCCTTACTTGGTGTGCAGAGTTTATCTTTATCATAGTAATATGCCAGAGTTTGCACAGGATCATCCTTTTTATCCTTATCTTTACTCGAAGGAATAAAGCTATAAGTATATTGAAACTCTAATGAAGCTAAGCCTTTAGTATCCTGCCCTGGAACCCTCAAACCATCATCACCATACTTAATATAGGGGTAATATTTCCATTTTCCATATGCAGGGTTTTGCGTATCACTTAAACAGCCAAAATACATATTCTCCCAGCCACTGTTTTCATTTTTACTCCCCATAGAAGCGTCGCCAGTAGGTGGCTGACAGTAGAACCTAGGAAGCACACCAGCATTATCATATCCATCACCATTAGTATCAATAACCCTTCCTTGAGCTTCTATTGTAAAATATGAGTATGACTTATCTTTATTTTTTGCTCTAAAATGCAAATAAAATCTTGGCAATAAAACGCTAGAAATTAAATAATAACCCGCCTCACTAGCTGTATCATACGCAGCTCCTGCTTGAATTTGAGCAGTTGCAATGAATTTAAAAGTTAAAGTTGCACCGAAGTCACTTGAGAAAGAATAAGGCAGATGCAAAGGATCTCCCTGTGGGTCAAGGGCATAAATAGCAGGCTCTCCCGCTTGACCAAAGGAGTACGCTTTATCTGTCAAAACCGATGGGCTTGTCTCGCTCTCTCCTGCAGTAATACTCACAAGCTCAATATCAGGCGCTGTTGTGACTGAGTTATGAATAGTCACTTCTGATGTTGATACGTCAACTTGTTTAGAGATATAGCATTTCCTATCTTTTGACGCCATAATAAAAGCATTTGCACTTCCATTTTTGCCAACACCATCAACTTTAATAAAATCATCACAGCTTGTGTAATGGGCGTACGCGGGCATTACACTTACAGCGGCAAGAAAAATTGCATACTTAATCATTATTTTAAGCTCCTAACTTAACTGAAATTCTATTTTTAAACTCTATCACAAACTAATCACTAAGATTGTAGGCAAAAGCACCAAGTAGTATGACTAAATACCATAGATAATGAGCTTTAAAATTATGCTCACTGTACCCGCTCATCCAAAAATATAAAATCGTAATACTTACCCTGTCTCACATGATTACTCTTGATCCCTTTTTGCTTTGTTTTCCAAGGATTTTTTCCTGGCCTCCTTTGCCTGAAGTTTATTAAACACCGTATTCATTCGCTCTTTCTCAAGGTCATTTTTACCAATAGCTTGTTTTACGGAGTTTTGATTGATAGATCGTTTATGTTTCGAGTTTATTTTATCAACTTTACTTCTTTGATCACGGACTACACTACCTTCTGATTTGGGATTTGTTACAGAAACAGTGGCTTCATGATTATTATTATTTGTTGGAATATGATGTGCTTCATTATTATATATTTGTTCTGATGAGCCTGATTCTGAGAATGAGAGTGTGTTTTTTTTGACAACAGTAGACTCTTCAGTACTCTGTCTCACAGCCTCCTGAATGGATATTTTTTTTCTGTTGACATGATTAACATCATACTCATGTAAGACTGGAGTAGTCTCGCGCTCTAGGGCTCTGACTGGATTTTTAATTTTTACAAATTTCGCGATCCTATTCCCCAAAAATCCGATAACACCCGTTATCAAAATCTGCATTCCAATATCCATTGCAATGCCAACAAGCGTATCTTCGCGGAAGAAAGTATCGATGAAGTTCTGATGAGTATAGGCAACCTGAATCGCTACAGTAACCACAGCCGAAACAACTGCCCCAACCACAGCCCAGAAAGCAATCCATCCCCAACTTACACCAGCAGGAAATAAAAGCCCCACAAAAATCCCTGCAGCCAAACCCAAAATCGCACCTGTTGTCATCGCTCGGCTATAATCTAATGCTGCATGCTGCTCAGCCGCCACCTTACCATTGGAGCCGCCTCCACCTCTAGCCTCATGCCCTGTTGGATCAAAGGCATTAACAGGGTTGTTATCTGCATAAGCATACCCATTGATGCCTCCTCTTCCAAAAGGTGAGTAGGAGTCATGCTTTAGAAAGATTCCCAACGCTGGGTCATAATCTCGATAACCATTGCCTAAGCCCTGCCAATGGGTCAATGTATCAGTGTTCATCATCCGATAGGCAAGGTTGCTCTTTTGTACACTTAAAGCCAACTTCTCTTCTTTGGCAAATAAATCACTCTTCACCCCAAATGGATCATAGACATAATTCCCTTCAATGGTGTTATCTTCATTAATACTCCCTGTTAAATGATAACCATCTGTCAAATCCTGCTGATATTTACCTTGGTATAAGCTGCCATTGGCCACATAATGACGTATCTCATTATTGACACTTTGCTCTTTAAGACTACCACCAAAGTAGTACTGATCTAACCGCTCATCTTTGCCATTGTTATCATAGTGACGCTCTTCAATCCGTTGACCATCCTCATCATACTGATAATGAATCTCTTGACTATCAGTTTTGACTGTTGTCATCTCCTGATCAGCATCATACCCAAGCTGGTAATGCTCTGCGCCTTTTTGAGTAACTTTATTCAGCGTCTTAACATTCCCATTTTGATCATAGCTTAAGCTTGTCTTTTGACCATTGCCATAATCGATCTCTGTTACTTGTGTTGGGTCTTGGTTTTTTTGGCTTTCATAATGATAGCTTGTAACTTGCTTATTACTCTCACCTTGAATCATCTGTGTGATATTAGTTAACTTATTAAACAAATCATCATACTGATAAGTGCTTTCACTGATACTCTTTCCTAAGCCATTTTGCGGACACTGAGCCCCAGCACAACGATAGCTCGTTAACTGTCCTAATTGACTATAACCATAGTGCTCTGTCGTTGCCTCATTATTGCTCTCTATCTGACTTGTCTTTTGTGATTGATACCCCAAACGGTCATATTCATAGCCATAATGACGAATCACTTTATTATCTTTATAGTTATCAAGACTCGATAAGCGCCCAAGAGAATCATAACGATAGCTTTGTGCTTTGTTATCATCATAGTTATTTTGCTTTAAGCTCAAATCTGCATTGTATTCAAAGCCTAAGTTAAACTCCTTATTGCCTGTATAACGAATAGCAGTTGGTAGGCCAAGCGTATTGGCTTGATAGCTTTCTTGGTAAACCTCTTGATTCGCTCTTTGATAGCTGCGTGATTTCAAAGTCCCTTGATTGGTGTAACTTAACACCTCTTTACGTTTATCACTCCCTGCATGACTCACCTCTGTACTTAATAAATCGAGTGTCACAGGATCATAGGTGTAATGGGTCTCACTCACTAGTGTGTTATCAGCAAGTACCTTCTTTGTAGCTTTCAAATCACCATTTGGATCATAGGTGTAACTCAGGGTGAAATCTTTGGCTTTCGATTGATTGTAATAGTCAATTGAGCTGACCTTGCTCTTCCAAATACTATCATCATAATGAAACTTGGCTTCATTACCCAAAGGATCAGTAATGCTAATCGGTAACCCTGTCGTGGTATCATAATGAAAGACAAGCTTATCTGCCTTATCATTCACCATAACTGTTTGATTGAGTAAAAAGCCAAGGGCACTGTAAGTTTTGCCACCCACAAAGGTTTTCTCACTTGCAGGTTTATTTAGATCATATGCTCCTTTGTAGGTATACACCGCATTCACATTATCATACTGATCGTAATGATACTCTAGGGTTTTAACGGCTGATACATCACCATTATCCTTACGAATCGAGAGTGTACTTGCATTTAATTGGTAGGGCTTATCACTGTCATAATAGTCCTTGCTCATCGTGCCATTAACAACATCCTCTTCCTCTAACGGCTGACCTAAGCTATCAAGGGTCGTTTTTACAAAACTTCCAGCTGCACAAGAGCTTGCATCACTTAAGCATGTCTTTCTGATGGCGCCAGCAAAGGCAGTTAATGCATTCACATCATACATCTCACCTGAGGCAAGCTTCTTATTCAGTGCCACAAGCGTGCTTTGCTCGTCGCTTGTGTAGAGATTTTTCTTTGCCCCTGTTTTATCGGTATAGGTAAAATCAGGATCCATAATCAAACTATAACTATAATTATATGGATGCTGCCAAATACGCTTAGCTGTGTATTTATCAATCGTTGGCTGATACACCGCCTCTTCAATATTCACATGCGCTACCTTGCAGCTGCTGGCTGCGCTATTGCCTGCACTATCCACTGTCTGACAAAGTGTACTGTCTGTATTGGTACTTGGCTTATTACCAGTCGGCTCCAGTAAATAACTCAATGTAATATGACGATAACCATTATCTTCAGTATTCCCTGAATCTTGATTGTTAGCAATATCATTATAACTAATGCTGATATTGGCACTGCCATCTGGATTGGTTGTGCCAATTAACGAGCCTTTTTGATCATAAAGATAGCCGGTCACTTCAGGATGACCATTGCCTTCAGGGTCATAATAATAAACTGTACTTTCTGACAGCTGACCTAAGTTATTATAGCTTCTTGTCTCACTGAGATAATAACCACTTCGATCGCTATTCTGCTCCCTAAGCTTTGTTAGCTGACCATTTTGATTATAGTAGCTGATACTGCTGTAACCCTCCGCTCCTGTCGTTGGCGTCACGACTGTTTTAGTTACAATATACCCTGCCTCACCTGCTTGGCTATCTAATGCATAAGCAAACTTGTAGCGTTGGGTATCACTATCATTACCTCCTGGAATGTAACTCAGCTCAGTTAAACGCCCCAATGCATCATAATGATCATAACGAACAATGTCCTTTGTCACAGGATCAATTGTTTCAACTAATGCGCCATATTGATTAAAGATCTTCTTCGTGCCTGTAAGCTCAGTTGGCGCCTGCTTATCATTATGCTCATCTGAGAGCGCCACTTCACTCTCTTGAACCTGATATTGATTATTTGCTTCATCCTTTTCTATCAAGGTCTTTGATTCAACATAAGGATTACTCGAGCCATTGATCGATTCACGGGTTGTAGATGACAGACCATACATCAAATTGTACAAAGGGTCCGTAGGTTTGCTGACAACTGTATTGTCTTTTTCTGCCAAAGCCTTGCCATTCATCGACAATGACATGTTTTGAAAGACGGGTAATTTAGCACTATAGCTTTTACCATTGACTTTTACATCGCGTGATAACCAACTAAGCTTATTATACTTGGTGACTGAGCTAATCTCAGGTGCACCATTCACACCATATAAGCGCACACTACTTTGTCTTTGAATTGGTGCGTGGTAGTGAGCCTCATTACTCTCTGGATAATACTCTACCTGTTGGGTATTGCCCATAGGATCTGTCATCGACTTTAATTGTCCCAAAGAAAAACCCGATTCACTCTCGTCGGCTTGACTATAGTATTGATAATCCGTTTGAAAAATCTTAGGATCCAAAGCAAGATGATAAAAATCATAAACATAGTTATACACTTCAGAAGGCTGATTATATGAAGAAGATAAGCTTGAGAATGTCGCCTTTGTCCGATCACTCCCTGCTATCTCATCTTTAAACGTGGTGGATTGCTCTGAGATCACCTGAGCATTTAATTTAGTCGTTGTGCCTGTCAATAAATGTAAATAGTTATAACTGCGTACAACCTCTAAATCACCATGCTTAACGGTTGTGCTATAGCCATAGTTCTTATTCTCACTTGATATCCCACACTCAATCAGCCAATCTTCCAATTTATTCAGCTTGTCATAGGTGCTATCAAGGCACCACATATGATTGCCTGCAAAGTTATTCCCCTCACTATCAATTGAATAGTGAAAGACCTGATTGGCTGTTTGACTGTTATGAAACACCTTGGTAAGCTCACTCACATAATCACTATCATAGTTGACTTCATGCTCGCGAGAGCTGTTAATATTGCTGCCATCCCATGTTGTATATTGAAGCTTCTTCAGCTTACTGTACTTCACTTGGTACTCAACGGTATTCGGCAAGGTGATATTCGTTAAATCATCATCACTATATTGAAGCGTTACCTGTTGACCTAATGCATCTACTAAAGCTGCTGAAGCGGCACTGTCTATCACCATGAAGTTTTGACTTGTACCCATTAAGTCTGTGTAATCAATCAAGGTTAATCCGGCATAACGCTGAAGATTTGCCATCACCTTACCGTCATTATTGGCAATTTGAATTGAATTGTCTGTTCCATAACTAAAGGTGATCTTATAACCACGATTATCAATGATTGCACGACAGCGATAGGCTGAGCCATCATCCACTTTATCAAAAATATAACGTGTCCCTACACCATCGGTATAGACAATCGTATTGTCATCTGTAAAACTTAAATGATAATGATGTAGCTTCGAGTAATAAAAACTCAAAGAGCGATCAACATTGTTTTGACCAACATCAATCTCAAAGGCATTGCTGCTACCATTTAAGTACAGATCATAATACCACTTATCATCAATCGATTGCTTGAGCTTAATCACTGGTATATTAAAATACAGCCCCAAGGATGAAATTTGATTATAACCCCCATAGCTTTTATTGGTGATGCTTAAAGGAAAACTTAAACCAGATAAGGCATCACTGTGGATATCCACCACTTGCTCATTAAACGACAGGCTTAAGGTCGCAGGATCCACCGACACCGAGGCAGCAAGCTGACCATTAGAGGCCTGTGATTGGAAACTATTACTGCTACTTGCCGTTTGCGCTAACTGAGTTAACCGACTCGCAGTTAACCCCTTAGCATTCGATGACTCATTAGCACTACTATTCACCTTACCACCTGAGCGAATGCTCGAGGCATACAATGGCTGTGTTAAAAATACAAATAAATACACCATTAAACTTAACAGTGTTACAAGATATTTCCCCATTTCTATTTTCCCCATGAAAATTGTATTAGTTGTTAAACTTGCACCCCTCTTTTAAAAATAATATAACCGTTCATGCCCCATTTATAGCTGTAGATCACTTCCTCAGAGTATCAGCTTTTAATTAAAATCAATTGGGGGAAGTTTACGATATTTTCATTAAAATACAGGTAAACCTTACGACCTTACCACCTTATGTAATTATGTTATCATGTATATAGTAATAGACATTTGCACTTAAAACAGTGTCGCGATTTAAACCACCACAAATACAATCAGAGTGAGGATATACCTATGAAGAAAGTACTATCATCTATGTTTTTATTAACATCAATAGCTGCATTTTCACTATCATACTCTAAAGGATATATACAAATTTATAATAACAGTCATGATACATATACCGGTGTAATTGAGTCATCCTATTGTGCAAATAGTCCTAAAAATGGCGAGTTTAAAATCATTCCTGGTAAAAAAACTAAATATAATCGTTATTTAGCAAAATACATTGCTATTAACAATGATGTGAGTCGTCATGGTTTTTTAGGCACAGAGGGATGTGCTTGGCACCATACATCTTTTAATCTTGTGATTAAAAATAAATATGGTGAAGAGAAAGCTCGATATGAGATTTATCAACATTTTCTAACTGATACTATGAAACTTACGGCAGGCAAAACACCACAAGGAGTTGGCTTGAAATATACGGCTGACCCAAATTCAACACCACAGTTTGGGCTCTGTAGAAAAACCTCTATTTGTGTTACAAATCAGTTGGTAGATGCTTCCGTCCTATCGACCTCTAAATTAGCTAGTGAATTAAAATAAGTAAACTGTGATTTTAGTGTCTTGTTTTTTTGTGCTACTGCGATACACAGACAATATCATGCTAGTGTTTTACTTTGTCTTGACTCTGTGTAAAATACTCAACCAAAAATGGCAAAAATTGAGGTTATTTGCCATTATGCCTCCATGATCTTAATTACTTTATCATCTAAACAACTCAACATAAATACAGTCATTTCCTGATGATTATGAGAGTGATAGAAGTTTAGCATTTTTTCATTAAATTCTAATTGTCGTTTAACAGGGACATTAATTACAGGATAACCATGCTGCAATAGATTACCATTCATAATAAAGCGCCCCATTCTCTTATTTACATCATAAAAAAATTGATATCTAGCCATTTCTAAAAATATAAAAATCGACTGTTTAAATATATCTTTAATTGCATTGGCTTCTGTTAGCATTAAATTAAAACAAGCATCTAATTCACTAGCTTTGGGTGGTAAATAATCTGTGCCTGCAATGGTAACGCCTCCTGTTCTAAAGCACCCCCATTCTAATGCTTCATTGCGCCCCGCTATATCATGTAGTGCAATTAAATAGTCTTTTGTTATCTCAAAACGATTAGATTCAACATCTGCAAATATTTTCTTCCAAGCCTTCGATTGATTTAATGTAATCTCTTGATCATGCAATTTATGCCCGCCAACTGTGACACCATCTAGTAAAGTTTGGACTTCAGGCAAAGTAAAGTTAATGCCCTCTAAATTTACCGCATCATATACCAACTCTGCTAAAGAGCGTTTTGCTAACATCAGTGCTATTTGTTTATTTGGTTGAATATGCAAATGTTCCATAAGTTTTACAATCATACGACGTTGTGATACATGCAATATAAGACAATGGTAAGGCTATATCAATTTGTTAGCGCAAATTAGCATTAAAATCTACATTTGTTGTACCGGTGTTTTTAATCCGCCATATGGCTTTTAGCGAAACTCGGTAACAATCAGCAAAGTTTTTCTTTGTACTTCCCTGTCTTTATTGAATAGTAAGAGCGCCTAGATATAGCATGTTTATCGATAATATCTTGAACACTTAAATCTGTTCCTATATCTTCTAGCACAGCTTCTGCTTTATCTATGGTGAGCGTTGATGGTCTACCAAACTTTACACCATTTCTCTTGGCTTGTTTAATTCCATCCATTTGCCTTTCTTTCCGTAATGACTGCTCAAACTCCGCAAATGAAGTTAGCATATGAAACATTAATTTCCCTTGAGGTGTTTTTGTATCAATGCTCTGATCAATGACAACAAAGTTAACTTTTTTTTCTTCCAGCAACTCAACTATTTGACCAAGATGCAAGGCAGAACGAGCAACCCTATCCAACCTTGTTACAACTAAAGTATCATGCTCCCTGATGCAGTCTAAACACTTTAATAATTCAGGTCTATTTTGATCTAGCCCAGACAACTTTTCTTTGTATATTTTGTCACAACCATAAGCATTCAGTTTAGATAGCTGTACATCTAAATTTTGCCCTGCTGAGGATACTCTAGCATATCCTATCAACTGGCTTTTTTTACTTGTTGTCATGCCAAATCTTCCGGTCTTTCATCCTGATAAGATGACTTACTCACAACTACCGCTGGCCGTCTTTTAGAAGCTCTCAGATTAGTAAAGGGAAATGGCACCAATATGATATCACCAACCTTATAGATTGTTATAGATTTCATCTTCATCATTATCCCATACACCTTTAAAACTTAATTCAGACATTGCAGAGAAGTCTTTACGTAACTTTTGATTAGTATCTTTCTGTTGAAGAAAATCTATAAAGTTTTCAACTTCTGAAAAGTATTTTGCTGGTAAGTGATTCAATTTTTGATTAATTAAATCAATTTGCTTTGGTTGCATAACAAATCCCTTAAAGTTTTGATACAAAGAATTATGGACTACATTCTGAGAAACGTCAAATAAAGCTTTAAAATAGTTACGCAAGGTATACTTTAGACCTCCCATGAATAACAACTTGACAAGATATTCTGCTTATAAAATAGATGCAGCACAAAAAATAGCCCCATTTCAAAGGGGGTAAATCTTACGCTATTAACAAACCATAAAACAGGTAACATAGTATACAAAGAGGGAGTAAAAAGCAGTAAACCTAAATAACAAAGGGCTATTATTATGTTATATAAAATACTCAGAAGTATCACCTCTGCATTTAAAGAAGTTGGTAAAGCAAGCGATATATATGCTTATTATCACTACACCCTTCCACTTGAAGAAGCTAAGAAGGCGAATGATATTCACACAAATAACCAAATATCCAGCAAAGGCTCTTTATGATTAATCAATATACACAACATACATTGAGCCAAATTATTCAAACAAGATATGGCAAAACAATATTTGATTTCTTGGGTGATTGTAGAAAAAACCGGCTCAGTTACAAGGAAGCTGCTCTGTTAATTGGCTATACAGAATCTACCATACGCAAATACTGCCGAAAGTATCAAATCACGCTCAATAAACTCCCTACTAATATTAATACCTCTGATAGTTTATATCACAACCTCCTTTCGTCTTTACAAGATTGCAGGTTTACTGCTCAAAATGCACTATATAAAAAGTGGCTGCACACTTAGGGGCGCTATTTCCCATCCACCACTTTATGCTCATAATGCGCATTAGTAACTTGTTGGTAATCAGCTTTAAAGTGAAGTTCATCCTCTTTAATACGCTGCTCATGCCTGATTTCAGCTACTTGATTCTCGGTCAATTGAGGACTTTTATGCTTTACTTTCCAGCTCATAAAGCCAGTCAAAAAGACAAGAAATATAATAACTATCACCGCAAATGTTGCCGTTCTACCACCTCTTTTCATTATCAGAGCTTCTCATTTACACTTAAACACTAGCTTTATTTATACCTTCTTAAGTCTTTCAGGCATAGCGTATAAGTTACCCATTTACAAAGGTTTTAAAACACCCTCAGACATATATGGAAATGTATGAAATGATTTTTGCACCTTCATAATATGATAGGCGTTTAACAGCTGGCATAATTCAAACTTACTGCTAACATTAAGACTCTCTCGAATTTCATCAATGTTTTTCTCAACAGTTCTTCTGGATTTGCAAAAAAGTGATGCCATATAATCAAGCGGCATATTTAAAGCCAATGGTAAAAGATAACTGGCTTTCGTTTTTGTCAAATGGCGCGCCTCAACAAAATCCGCAAATGAATCAAAGATATAATTATCATTTTGGTAGACATATTGATCATAGAAACTCTTTGGCAATTTAAAGTTAGTATCACATTCAATCTCAAGGTGATAAAATGAAATAGCAACATTATGCAGCATGGCATAAATGTCTAAATAGTCTTTTTTTGTAATTTCATCAGCAAATACAAACATAAATGTATCTTTAAACTGACCAAAACGGTAGCTCGTTACAATGCATGATTTTCCCCCAATATCTGACAGGAAGCGTTTATAGGGGGTATGAAGGTCATCTGGCAGATAGTCTGTCCTATTATAAATAGGCAAACTATAATCAACATTCACTGCAACATCATGACGCCAAAAGCCATATTTGACATATTTATAGCTTCTAAAGGGTCTTGGTGAAACAATGCTAAAATCACCATTTCGGTAGAACCTAACAAAAGTGAAATTACGAATTTCATGTGGCAAAATGCTTAAAGTATTATTCGTGCAAGCAGATAAATCTATTGGGTTTTTTAGATAAGAGGAAAAACCTTCATCCGCTATTTTTTCTTGGTTTAATTCAAGTGATGAAGCTAGCTCTTTCATTCTTAACTTTGTCATTTTCGCTCCTTAATTCACTTTCAATGAAACTTCATTTGCACGGTGCTTATTGTTAAGTATATATTTGATCAAAATTATATCACACTTTAATGTTTTTTAAATACTTTACTGACTACGCACACCACTTCTCCACTAGGGAAAATATAGAAAAAACCTTCACACTAAAACGGTTGACGGCGCTCTTTGTTTCACAAAGCATATAACACGCATAATACACCCAAGCGCACATAGCGTACTGACTAACAGCATAAGTATGCCACTATATAAATGACCATCTAGCTTACCAATGGGGTAAACTGCATCAAAGTTAAAGGTTGAAATCACCTTACCAAAAGCTATTTGCCCTAAAAAACCACCCAGAACAATCACAGTATTGTTCAAGGAAACTGCAACACCATAATTATCTTTGTCAACCATATGAGCAATCATCGAAAATGAAAGCACAATGCCAGAAGCGCTGACACCACAAAAGACAGTGGCAAGTAAAACTACATTTTCGCTTAATAACACAGGGAGTGTAAGCACACCGTAACCAAGCACCCCTAAAAATGCCAGTGTAATCATCGTTACCCTAATTGCTTGCAGCTCTTTTACACAAAAACCAACAATCAGTGCACCAGCTAAATAACTTAACCAATACAGCTCAACAATCGATAGTGCATTACTCCTGCTGTAATGATACATCACTTGGTAATACTGTTTTGCCCACAAACCAGCAAAGGTCATAATAACCTGCCAAGTAAAAAATGAGTATAGCAATAACCAACGTAAATTCGGGTTTCTAAAAAGGGTAGACAACTGCTGAAAAAGAGAGGAGATGACTACCACACTTGTCTTTTTAGTTGGCGCTATAAATTTCGAGCAAATAAATGCATAGCAAGTTAGAAAAAGTAGTAGCACTATCAGCAAGATATTCGCTATATCCCAGCCATAGCTTACAAGTATATTTGAGTACATATTATCTGATAAGTAACTGCCAAAACTTGCACTTGCCTCGATAATGCTAACAAGTAATGGTAAATAACGATTGTTAAAATATTGCGCTGCAATGAATATAGCTCCTACATAGGCAGTAGAGCACCCTATACCAATAATAAAACGACTTATTGCTAATATAATACCATTATCCGCCTGCCAGTATAAAACACAGCCTACACAGGTTAGTATTAAAGAAATTGGCAAAATATACTTCACGCCAACGGCATCAAAAGCAAAGCCGTTTGGAATTTGTAATAATGCATAGGATAAAAAAAATAGTGAGCTTAAATCAGTCACTAAATAGATACTTTCCGATAACTTCCCTGCCACAAAGTTTGATGTTGTGATTGGAGAGGTTTGCAAAAAGGCTGTTAATAGCACAAACACAGTTGCAATGATAAAAATTTGAAATTGAATGGAACGCATATTTACTCTATCTTAGAACTTATTGTCTGACCATAGTTATTTAATATAAAAAATCACCATCGCTTTGATAATATATTTGTCAGATTAATCACATCACCGCTTAATCTTTTATACCACTCATGTATTGGTTTTTCGATTTGCGTAGATTGCGCTTTAGCCCGATTGGTAGGAATGTATATATTAAACCTTCGACTGTATTTTTTAATTGTTCCAATGGCAAACCCTGTTGCTTCTGATAGTGTCTCTATTGTGTGACCTTCAGTGACAAACTCTTGAAACACCTCCTGTGCTGATTTGCCATATTTTCTCTCCCAAATAGCAACCAAGCTTAGATTATTATGCTGATTCGCATTTCTCTGTTTTTTCCCCATTTCTCTTCCCTATTTTATAATCTATAGTCCCCATCATCTCACTGTACTTAACACACCATGAGATTACACTTTATAAGTTGGATAAAACTGTATCGCAGATGCGCCAGCAACTGAATTATTATAACGATTCACAGAGCCGATCACTCTTAACCTGTAGTAATGATACTTAGTATGTGTTGGATCATTCACTAAAAACTCTCTTGGTGTCGCTCTATTATCATAATCAACACTGTCACCATCATAATGCAAAGTCACTCCATAACGGTTAAATACCGACTGATTGCTTATTGGCAGCTGATGCCAGTTTGCTAGCTCTTTGCCTGTTTTAACGGTTTCACCACAAAAATAATTACATCCCTCAAGTGTGAAATTTGCCATTGCATCGTATCCGTCTTGATATGTATTATCTTTATAGGTTGTTTGATCCAGTATCGGCGTAACCGCAATTTTCCACAAAGCTTGAGCATCTGGCAATTTCACACCAAGGACTTCTCCAATAATTTTAGAGCCTGTGCACCCTGAATCCCCATTACATTGGTCATTCCCTTGAAAAGATGTATTTGATTTGTCATCAAATGCATAATATGGCGGATGCGAGCTTTGACTCTGATTCGTGTAGAGCGCATAGTTTTGCTCAGAGTTGCTACCAAGTTTTGGAATCAACCCTGCCAGTGAATTCATATAGCTAGTAAGCTTAGGCTTACTGACAATCACCACCCGCTTCACATCCGTGCTTGGCAATCCAGTAGTCACATTACTCCAGTACGAGCCTTCTGAGCGTGAAATAGAAAGCCCTGAAGGTGTTGCAGCAACAACAACTTTCCCATCTGCTGTTGTCGCTACATCATTTATTGTATTACTAATGAGCTTGGCATTACTCTTTGTTTTATCACTAAAGCTATTTCCCGATGAAGATATGCTTACCCCTGAATTCGTTGCGACATATATATTTCCTCCATTAGGGCTCACAAAAACTCGATTAACAATTTTATTATTAAAATAGCTAACACCTAGCATATTGTATTTCCTATTTCCCCAAATCACAGCCTCTAGCCCCGTTGTGTTAGTTGATGTATGGACATAGTCAACACCTGCAAAAAATTGCCCCTCTGCATTTGTGACATTCATAATTTGAGTCCATTTTTGACTATCGCTTAGCGTGGTTGTACTATCATCTGTTACATAAACGCCTTTTGTTGAGGCGACAACAAATACAGGGCCATTAGCAGAATCAGTCACATTAATGCTTGCAATATTACCTAATGAAGTAGCAATATTCCTTGTACCATAGCCAGCATCATCGGTTTGAATAATATGCCCTGTGCTGGTTCCAGCAAATACTGAACCATAATAACCGGAAACTGTGTTAAATGTATAAGATGAATACTTTGGACCCTGCCAATTTTTACCAAAATCATAGGAAAAATAAAGACCTGTGCTTGTTGCAGCATATAACACACCTTGGTAGAGCAAGATATTATTCACTGTTTTCCCAGATAACAAAGTTGTCCAACTATAACCGCCATCATACGAGGCTGCAAGCCCCTTGGTTGTTCCAATATAGATAGTATAATCAGCGCTTATTTCAGAATGCTGCAATGACGCAATATCAGTTTTGTTTGTCGTTACCTGAGTCACTAACTTTGAGTTTCCTGTTAAGTTTTTCACTTCATTTATTGAGCTGGTATTAGCTGTTACTGATTTCACTAAACCAGAGTCTTTATCTCCCACCGTAGTAGATAAACTGTTAACACTCTTAACTAACCCACTATNTGCACCTCCCACTGTGCTCTTTAAATCATTAACATCTTTAACTAAACCACTACTGCCATTACCTATCTGACCACTTAAGCTACTAATAGAACTGGTATTATCTGTCACTGATTTTACCAAGCCTGAATCTTTATTCCCTACTGTAGTTGTTAAACTTGTGACATCTTTGACTAAGCCTGAGTCTTTATCTCCCACTGTCCCTTGAAGCTTACTAATTGACCCCTTATTTGCACTAATCCCTTCAGCATTACTCTTAATATCAGCAAATATACCTGTGCCCTTACTCTTATCACCTACTGTACTTGCTAATGCACTAATTGAACCTTTATTAGTCGCCACCGATTTCACTAAACCTGAATTTGCATTTCCGACAATGTTACTTAAATAGCCTACGCTGTTAGCTATATTTTTAATTTGAAGCGCTTTTGCACTATTATTAATAAAACTTGCAAACTCTTTATGGTTATTAATTAACGCCCATGTCTTACCTTGGTCTCGAGATATTTTTAGCCCATCTGCACCACAACCAAGCAACAACACTCCAGCGTTATAAGAAACTCTCCAGCCAGAGACTCCTTCTACTTTTGTCCATACATTGCCTCCATTTTCAGTCTTATATAAAGAATGACCTTGTATTGCATACATAAGCTTTGAATTAACGATAGCAAGCTGAGAAATTTTTTGACCAGCAAACTGCTTTGCCACCCAAGTTTTTCCATCATCAAAAGAAATGGATAGTCCTTTATCCGTTGATGCATAAATGTTTTGCCCATAACCTGCAATATAATTAACATTATTTGACGCCAAGCCATCGCTCTCTGTAATGCGTATCCATTGAGCACTATCTTCATTATATATAAACAACCCTTTGTTCGTCCCCACATATATAGCATTAGAACCACTATACAGCGCATAAGCAGAATATTTGCCAATATCCGTTAAACCAAAGTTTTCTTTACTCCAACTTTCCCCAGAATCAGATGATATATACAACCCACTATTTGCTGCTAAATATATTACCCCATCATTAACAACAATTTGATCATATACATCATTACTCGTATACTTGGGTGATATATTACTCCATGATTCCCCATCATTTTTTGAAACACTTAAACTATTGTAACTAGCAACATATATTGAACTTCCAGATGCAAAAATGCCTACTACTGGTTGGCTATTGAAAACTTTCCTCCAGCTTTTACCAAAATTTTTAGATTCATACACCCCGTCAAAAGCTGCATATATGGTCACTCCTTGAAGCGTACTAATTGACCCCTTATTTGCACTAATCCCTTCAGCATTACTCTTAATATCAGCAAATATACCTGTGCCTTTGGTCTTATCACCTACCGTGCTT
>NZ_KB902256.1 GCF_000379445.1 Fangia hongkongensis FSC776 = DSM 21703 | reverse complement strand
GTTTGAATTGGGGGGGTATACATTTGCAAGAATGATGCAGTCGATGCCTGAGGTTATGGGGAAAGTGGCTGAAAATTTACGATCATTATTTGGCAATAATGAGGTTGTGACTGCAGGTGATGAAACTGAGAGTATTGAAGAGAGTTTTAGTGGCGAGAATGATGATGAATCATCTGAAGTTTCTTCTGATAAGGAGAATTATCAGGGTGCTAAGACCTTGACGGATAAAAACCTTACTGAAATTGCAGGGATAAACCCGCAGAAAAGTATAAATAATGACTTAAGACGAGGTGCTAGTCTTGAGCTGCAACAGGGGATGAATACTGTTCAATATAGTAAGGAAAATCTCATTTCATCAGGTGTAGTAAATCAATACGCAAATGTTAAATACGGCCATCAGGGAATATTTGCTGATGGCTTTGGATCAATTCAAAATCAATTATTAGGTGATGATATACACTTAGTTGATGATTATACGAAGCCTCAGTCTATTAAAGTTACTAATAATACGATTACAGGGGAGAATCAAATGCAGACATTTCAGTTCAATAGTGATGATAAGCCATACAATTATCGTGATGGAACATTACATGTAAGTCTGGATCCTTCTTCTAAACTCTATTCATATAAATTTATATATCATTAATACGGACTTTCAGATCGTATATTGAGGTTATATTGACTGCTATTTGACTTAATGATACGCTCTTTCATTCTGAAGATGAGAAGAACGTTATTATGTGTGAGTTAAATAAAGGGGTATTTAAAACAATTACTGCCTTTTGTCTATTTGTCGTAAGTCACGCTGCATTCTCAGAAGCTCATTATCAGCCACAACAAGATCTGGCAAATGATAATCAAGCAGAAAATTTGCAGCTGAAATGGTATTTGGGGCCTATTATTGAAGCAAAATATATTGATGATGAAAGCGAGGTCTTTCACTCTGAAGGATCGCGTAAAATAAAAGAAGGGCTTATTGGCGCCATTGCAGGGATTAATTTAAGCTATCATCACTGGCAGTTTGGTTGGTATGGCGTCGGGCTTTTAGGTAAGGCACGTGTGCGATTGGAAGATACGAGTATGAACTTTCTGCAAGATTTTAATGCCGATCATTATTCTTTCTATACACAGATATTATTGGGCTATCAATTTAAGCTGAATTCGCGCTTTAGTATTACCCCTGGTATTTACACGGTAATGGAGTATTTAAAGCACCGAAGCACGCAGTCTATGTCATGGTATTTCTTGGATATTGATTCATCCACCCAGAGAACAACACAGTTTCACTCAGGGATCTATCAAATTAGCACATGGAGACTCACACCCAAGCTAAGCGTGTCATTGAGAACGCAGGCAGGTTATATTTATTACAATGATACTGATGTCCACTTTGATATTGCCAATTTTAATAATATGGATGTTTCCAATGACACCTTGTCACACAAGGGTTTGTATCTATTAGGAGCGCTGCCTATAAGCTATCAGTTTGACTATGGACGCGTTAGCTTTGTTCCATGGATCAGTTATGAGTATATCGATAAACGAGTCAGCAATATTAATACCAACGCTACAACCATTGGCGTATCACTTTTGTATTTAATTGGGAATTAATGTACTTTTTCAATAGTGAGTGTCTGTGCATTTGGCTTGTCAATTTGATAAAGCTTAGATTGCGGGTAGGCACGGTAATAGGCATCTTGCGGGTTTTGAATGCTGCCGATGCTGGCATCAAATTGAGCAATTTCCTTTTGATTTTGAGTAAGTGCAAATCTGACATGGGAGGTATCCTCTCCACCTTCCTGTCCACAGCTATCAGCATAATCAAACTGTAAAATAATGCTTTGCCCACTTGAAAGGGCCGTTGTTTGAGATGCATCTTTACTATCAGTTGCATAAGAGATATGAGTTGCGCAATTACTGGTTAGAGTCTTGATATTCAATGTGTTTGCTGTGTTATTGGTAAGGTAAAATGTGCCACTGCCATATTCACCTGCAATGCCCAAAAGTGGTGTGACTAGAGTGGCAAGTAGTAATAGTTTTTTATAGTTTTGTCTCATCGTTGTTACTCCTATGTTAGTAAAGTGCCATGGGCTTATTTAAACCATAAATATGAATAGCGCCTTCCCCACCGCCATAGTAATGAGTGAAATTACTGATATAGGGTAGGTTAATCACAGTAGTGTCTATCTTTGATTGAAGTGTCTGTGTGCTAATAAACTCTGCATTATCAATCCCAGGGATATCACCTTTAGCCGTTTGTGAAACTTCGGCAAGTTGACTGTGCGCACCGTAGGCATATTTCCCATTGGGGTAGTCAGGGGAACTAAAAGGTAGTGCAACTTCATTACCATTATAGTTCAGATACAAGCTGTCAACACCGGTTGTATTTGTCAGCGCATACTCGCCATCGACATTAAATACAAAACCATTTTTATCTGCAACAACCCCATTTGCATGAATCTGCATGCCAGCAGAGGGAATCAGTTGAATGTGGATATTGGCAGAGTTTCCCCCTTCACGTAACTGAAGGGCATGTTGATTGAGCTTGAAATTTGTCCGAAGGCGATTATTACCATGATCAAGACAAGTTTCAACAGCAAGATTGCTAATGCCTTTATCTTGTGTATCAGATGCTTTAAATTGTATGCTAAAGATTGAATAAGGATCATTAGGGCTTTGTTTTAAATCGCCATGTAACAGGTTGATCTCAGGGTAGTTGGAAATTTGCTCACTGATTACATGGTAGTTATCATTAGTTGTCTCCACAGGTAAATCCTCATTTGAGATATAGCGTTTTTGTACACTCAGGGCAAATGGTGAAGTGTTGATGTTATCAATCACAATGGCTCTATTTTGGATCGGCAAGTTCGTTGAAAGATGATAACGCTCGATAAAGTTCTGAAGTGCTGTGGCGCTTTTTGTTGCATTTTCATAAGCGCCTGAGAGCATGTTCAATATATATTGCCCGTAAGTAGATTCGGCTTTAGCATTTTGCGCATTGTATTGATTAAAAATATCTCCAAGCGTGTCTGTTGTTTTAAGTGTCACCATCGTGCCACATACAAAAATCCAATTATGATAGTCTTTTAGATGATATTTAAGATAGTCTTCAAGAAAGTTAATGGGATCTACTTGGATATCTGGATTCCATAGGTATGGTCCGTATATCCCATGAAAATAAAATTCAGGGGCGACAAATACGTTAATGACATCGTTATTTTCATGTTGCTGTATTCGCTGATTTGCCGTTTCAATGGCATGGATGAGAATATCCGCACGCGCTTGCATATCTTGATATAAATTGCTATCTCCAGTGAAATAGCCGGCAACTGAGCCTTTGCCATTGACATTACCAATGGGAATGAGTCCAGAGACTGTTGTTGGGACAGCATAGCCAATAAAGCGCACCTTGTTATATTGTGTGATAGCTAGATGACTGGCAAAGCTGATGTTCCAGTAAAGAGACAAGATGATGAAGAGCCTAACAGGTAGGATTAGATGATTGAACAGATGTTTAAAAAAACGATGCAGCATGAATTTCTCGATAAGATGAAGCTGTTATAGATTATATTGAGTTTCTTTTGTGGAAAGTAGGGTAAGAATTACGAGAGTGACTGGGTATATTTTTGCACTTGGCAAATATGATAGGAGCTTAAAAGCTGACACAATTCAAATTTACTATATACATTGAATTTATCACGGATTTCATCAATATTTTTCTCAACCGTTCTTCTGGATTTGCAAAATAAAAATGCAATGTAATCAAGTGGCATATGAAGCGCTAAGGGAAGCAAGTACTTTGCTTTTGTCTGGGTGAGTTGATGCTTGTCAATCAGTGCTTCAAATGAGTCATACTGGTAGTGCACAAGCCTTCTTTTATGATTATCAATAAATTTAGTAGGGAGTCTAAATGTAGTGTGATATTTGATCTCTAAATGATAAAAAGCAATCGCAATGTTATGCAAAGAAGCATACAAATCTGCATATTGATCTTTTGTGATGTTCTCAGAGAATACATATATAAAGGTGTCTTTAAAGTTACCAATTTGATAGTTTGTAGCAATGCAGCTTTGACCACCAAT
This sequence comes from Fangia hongkongensis FSC776 = DSM 21703, assembly GCF_000379445.1. GTDB lineage: Bacteria > Pseudomonadota > Gammaproteobacteria > Francisellales > Francisellaceae > Fangia > Fangia hongkongensis. The sequence goes on along the minus strand of NZ_KB902256.1, from coordinate 21,724 downwards.
TTCACGTAAAAAACGCTCGTAGCTTGCATGCACTTCTTTTGGCATAAGTGCTTTGCGGTCAAAAATGGGGGTAAGGTAGTGAGGGTTTGTAGTGACATCATATTGCCAAAAATCGCTTTTTGCATATTTAAAGCCGCGAAGGGGCTTAGAGGTCACCATATTGAACTCATGATCGGCACTTATCCTAAAAAAAGTAAAGTTGCGAACATTCTGCGGCAGTATATTTAGAATGTTACTGGTATTTGATGCCATTTCGATGGCATTTTTAAGATAAATAGAGAAATTTTTTGCTTGTGACAGCTTATGTGTTAATTCTAGTATTGCCATACCACGCACCTGATGATCAATAAGGTTTAAAAATTTCTTAATGTGCTTTCACTTCTTTATAGTACTTTATTTACACAAAAAGATAAATGAATATTGTTAATAAGGATCTTATTGCTTATATTCAATTTGAAAAATGTTCTCAGCATTTGCCTCTGAGGCAGGGTAAAAGTCAGTAACCATATTCAAGCTTTCAAGTAGATCACGAAATACCTCAGGGATATTGAATTTCTTCGTTGATTGAAAGGTCATAAAAACCCGTTGACTCTCAGCGGATAACTGGAGGATTTCATTGTCAGCATAACGATTTGATAGCCGTGATTTGCTCTGTAGCATAAAGTAAAAAAATATAATAGTTGCTAAATAGAATAGCTCAGAGGTCACATTTTCATTTTTTACGCTATATAGATTAATAGCGCGTGTTGCAAATACTTCCTTTAGCCCTTCTTCATAGATGAGCCGTTTAAGTGTTCGCTTTGTCTTGGATTCAGTTGCTTCAAGTTTTAAGATCAAAGTATGAATCAGGTAAAAGGCCTCTTTTGTAAAGCGATCAACATTGGCAATTCTGCCGTGATGCTGCTTTAAACTTTCAATATGACGATAAAGTTTATCAATATAAAAATTTGGCTTTCTAATGGAAGTTAGTAGATTTTGTTGAAAAGAAATATCCGTACACAAACCAAATATTCCCACGGCTAAGCCATTATGAAGAAGCGGGATTTTCTGAACTTTTAGTGTATGCTTTTTGCCATTAATCGTTAAAGAGGAAAATGAAGATAATTGCGTTTTTGATAATAATACATAATTATCTTCATCTTCTGCTTTATGGCACTCTTCTTGCGATAGAAAGTCGCGTGCTTGTAGTCCAATTACATCAAACCCAAGAACTTCTTGAGCATAATCACTGGTATATACATAACGCCCATGCTGTTTAATCCACACAAAAGACGGCGGCTCTATTTTTGAATATACTGCCAGTAAATCTTGTGCTTGGATTATATCTAAAATATCCATTTTAGTGTGCTCCTGATATGAGTTATTCATCCAATGGGTTATTTGTGGGTCTATTTGATCATGGTGCATGGCTTAGGGCTTTAAGTGTTTGGTTTTTGACTCTGAAGGGCTATGCTTTGATGCATTCATTTCATCACAGGCTTTGTTAATGGGAGCAGCATAGCAACTGTATGAAGCATATATTTTGCGGTTGTAGTAGACTTTTTTAACCGTTGAGATTATGCTTTGCATTAGTAGTTGAAATAGGTTCATTCATTATCTGTATTAGCTTTATTTTATATACTAAGATTATAATTTTTTGATAGATTAAGATGTAGGGTAACAATTACGACCTTTACAGTTCCATGAGTAATATTACCTTAAATTCTACTCTCGCTATAGCTTCACCTCTCCTTGCAGGTTATTTCACAAACAATTACAGTTTTTTACATATGCTTTACACTCATATTTTTCTACTATACATCTGATTGGTTTAATGGATGATAGAAAATAAGCTCATGGGGAAGAGAATTAAGAACGCTCAAGATCTCTTTTAGGTGAAATAATATAATGCTATGGGGAGTATGTATATGGCAGATAACAACATTCCAAAATCACGTGTCAATATCACGTATGATATGGAAGTCAATGGGATCAAAAAAGCAAAAGAGCTTGCATTTAAGCAGCTTGTTATTGGCGATTTTTCACAAGGAAATTCAAAAGAGAGTAGCTACACACTTTCCAACAGAAAAGTATACGACATTGAAAGCAATAACCTTGATTCTGTGATGCAGAATATTGGGGCGAGATTCACCGCAGAGGTATCTAATCAGATTACTCCTGATGGTGATCCAATTGAAGTTGATTTGCCAATAGATTCAATGAAAGCATTTAATCCAAACAAGATTGCTGAGCGTATTCCAGAGTTAAAGAAGCTGATTAAGATGAAAGAGTTGTTAAAAGAATATGAAGCGCTTTTAGATAACAATCGAAAACTAAGAAACTTTGTCAATAAAAAGCTTAATTCAGCTGAAAATCTGGGTGAAGTGCGTAAAAGCTTGCCTGAAGAAGCTACAAAGGCTTATAAGTTACTGGATTAGAGGCTGAACTGGCGTTGTTAATGCCAAAATCTGCATTTTTAACAATAGCATAACAATAATGGCAATATCAGTAGGATCATTTATGTGGGGGAAAACATGGAAAAGGTAGAACTAGCCGAACAAAACACGACAATTAGCTGTGAGGAGTTGCTGCAGGCAGCAGGGCTCAATCCAGTTGAAAATTTTGAAATCATCGAATATGAGAATCTGGATAAACTGGATAATGAAAGCTATGAAAAGCGCTTTATGACCGCATTGTCGATTATTCTTAATAATTCAACAGAGCAGGCGGGGAAAACCTCAGCACAAAGTTTGATTGATCATATCGATGCGGTAATTAACAAGCAAGTTGAAGAAGTCATCAAGCATCAAACCTTTAGAAAGCTTGAGGAAAACTGGCGATCTTTATATGAAATTGCCTCTGTAATTGATAATAACTCAACAAAACTTGCACTTTTAGATGTCTCTAAAGATGAGCTGGCTGAGGATTTCGAAGATAATAGCGTTGATATTATGGGTAGCGATCTATTTCAGAAAGTCTATGTGCATGAGTATGATCAATATGGTGGTGAGCCCTTTGGATCCATTATTGGCTTGTATGAATTTGATAAGACCCCAGATGATATCGAGTGGCTTGCGACAATGGGCAAAGTGGCTGAAGCATCCCATGCGCCGTTTATATCAGCAATTGCACCGAAGTTTTTTGGTGATAATGAATATGCTAATCTCTCTGAAATTAAAGATATCGATGGCCTTATGGCGCATCCAAAATATGGCCGCTGGAATGCCTTTAGAAAAACAAAGGCAGCAGGTTACATTGGACTTACATTACCTAATTTCATGCTAAGACCGCCTTATCATCCAGATACCTATCCGGCAGGTAAAGGGGTGTTGTCAGGCTTTCAAGAGGCCGTTGATTTATCTGCGCCACATAAACAGTGTTTGTGGGGAAATGCAGCCGTTCTTTTTGCCAAGAATTTATACCGCTCGTATCAAATTACAGGTTGGTGTCAGTCAATTTGTGGACCAACAAGTGGCGGATTGGTTGAAGGATTGCCAATTTTTAATTATAACGAGCGTGATGCCAATGCCTATGTTTTGCCAACGAATTTTTTAATTCCAGATCATAAAGAGTATTCGCTCGCAAAAGCAGGCTTTATTCCACTTGTTTATGAAAAGAAAACAGCGAATGCGTGCTTTTTTAGTGCACAATCTCTAAAGGCATCAGAAGAGTTCGAAGATCCGAAAGATTCTGAAAATAGCCAAATGGTCACAAAATTGCCTTATACATTCTCAATGTCAAAAATTGCCCATTATGTGAAATGCTACACTCGTGATGTCATTGGCTCTGAAGCAGATGAGGTGATTGTACAAGATAAGCTTTCTATGTGGATGAACCAATATATTACTACTGCGCCAAATCCAAATACTTTGACGCGTTCATACTATCCATTTAAAGCTGCTGAGGTTGAAGTAGTCAAAGCCTCTGGTATGGCTGGTTGGTATAACTGTAGTATTAATGTCTTGCCACATATTAAGTTTGAAGGAATGGATGTATCAATGCGTATCGAGACGCGACTTGGAGGCTAAATCGAAAATCTCAAAACTGTTAACAATGATAAATAAAAAGGGGTCGTAAATGAGTAGTAGTCTATTACCAACTAGTGTTGTAACTAAGGTAGCAGAGAATCAAATTGAGGGTAAGTTTGAGTCAGGTATGCAAGCTGTCAAGTCTGAGTCAAATAGTCCAAGACTTGTAGTGAAAAAAGGGCAGTTGGTTCTTTCCATTGGTGGGAAAAAAGTGGACTTAGCTGAATTAAAAGATATTTATGATGGGAATAATGTTGAAGAGAAAATTACAGCAGATGCCGTGGTGACTTCTTTTTGGGTAAGCGATGATACAGTTCGCTTTGATTTTGTTGTTTCATCAGAATCACATAAAAAGATTCAATCTGCCATTATTGCGCCTAATAGTGCCAGTATTAGCTTTAAGCTGAATGCAAATGCTTTTGAAACCAAGCAATTTGCATTTGTTAAAGAAGATGGCGTTAACAGAGAGTGGGATCAAATCACCAATAATAAAACTGAGTTTGAAGCACTAAGTGAGCATAAAAATGACTTAATGCATGGTGGAGAAAATTATAGTAATGCACACTCTTATAGCTTTACGGGAAGACTGAAAGATAAAGTTGACTGGTCAATTCCTGGAGGTGTAGACAAAGGTCAACAAAAAGTAATTACATTATCAAATCACTAGTGAGTAGATAGATGTCACAAGTACACTGGCAAATGGGACAACTTCTCTCTGCAGAGCACTTTACTTTGCAGCAGGATTTGATTTTGCAATCAAATGTGAGCTTGCTCTCAAGGCTTTTTACTATTGAAGAGGGTGTATATGATGTTGCATTGGATGAGAGTCAGTTAAACCTTGGTGTTATTGAACTTACGGCATTGACATTAATTTTGGTAAATCAAAGCTATCTGCTATTAAAATGTAATGTTACGGTGGGAAAATTCACCTTGCCAGATACTTGTGATAATAAGATTGACATCTATTTAAATATTGCAGAAGAAGATGAGATAAAAAGCATAAAAAAAGGGGCAGAAGAAATCACGGTGAAATCATACCGTGGTGAACTGGCTGATGCTTTTGATGAGGGGGCTGCCCATTCTATTAAGCTTTTTGAACTTGCATATAGTGAAAAGAGTGAAACTTGGCAGATAAACCCAGAGCAAAGACCTAAGCTAACAGCTTTGCCTTATATCTATGCCAAGCAAGATTTAGAGCGAATAGCGAGCTGTATCGATCAGCTATATGGTGCGATTAATGCATTAATTAACCAGTTTAACACGGTGATTAAGTATCAGACACTTTTGCTGGAGTTGGCTAGAGTGAAAATGTGGCTATCTCAGCAACATTTACTCAAAAAGCCTATTTGCTTTGATGTGATTTTTAATCATCTTTATACACTTATTGGTGTGGCAAGCTTATATCAATCAAAGCGTCCTTTGGAGCTTGAATCTATGCCAGTGGAGCGTGGTTACAAAATACTTTTAACAAAACTTGAGGCTATTTTAAATGGCTTTAATGTGATTGAGCGCACGATAGAGCCAATGAATTATGTAAGTGGGGTCTATCAAAGTAACATTCTAACTCAGGGATTTTTTGAAGCAGTTAAAAAGTATATTGTAATTGAAGGGGTGAATAGTGCAGTTTTAGAGTCACACATTCAAATGTCTAAGGTATTTTGCCCAACACAAACTGAAGAGGTGCTAATTAAATCTACCGCGGGGGTAAGGGTTACAAAACTTGACAATATAGAGGCAAAAACACTTTTCCCAGATGCAAGTTATGTGCTGGCAATTGATGATTCTGGAGATAAGTGGAAAGCAGTAATTGATAGCAAATTGTTGTGCATTAAATTTTTGGATAAGTTTGATAGCAATGCAAAAGTCTATTTGGTGCATGAATAAATGAAGCAGGTGAGCCATGAGAGAAGCAACATTATTACAAGGAAAAATAGTATCGGGCGAAGCTGTATATCGTGCATTTACAGAGGATTTTGAGCCGATTTATGAATTAGTTGCCAAAGAAGACTATACGCTTTTAATTGACAAAATCACGTTAGAATTTGACAAGGGTATTGTTGATATCCGCTATCTTTGCTATTTGTTTTTCGCACATTGGTTTTTAAATCAAGCGTCAGAAAACTATCGTGTGTATCTTAAAGCATTTTCTGAATCACTAGAGAGTTTGTTGGCTAAATGCGATGAAGGAGAGATCAAGCATTCTCATATTCTCTCAGCATTAAATTGGCTGCATAAGCAACTATTTCAACATATTGATTATACAAAAACAGCGATAAGTCTTTTGGCTGAAGATAAGAATGAGCTGATTGAGGCTTTGATGAGTTATAAATCTTTAGTGATGGAGCTTATGACTGAAGAGTCGCTTTCAGCTTTGGATCGGGTAATAGATCACTGGAAAAGTGTGCCGCCAAAAAAAGTATCACCAGAGAAAGATAGCTCTCAAGAGGACAAAAGCACAAAGCGAGAAACTGCTGATAAGACAAATAACAGTACGGCTCTTAGCCATAGCGCTGAAGCTTTGGGAAATCATAAATGGCAAAAACTGTTAGAGAATCTAAAACGCTATAATCAGCTCATCTCTAGTGAGAAGTGGCTTCTTGCTGCGATTATACAGATAAAGCTAGATGAGGAAATTGCCAACTTTAATCCTGTCGAGTATTTCCCACATATTTTCTATGACTATTTGCAGGCAAATGCAAGAAGCTATCATAAAATTAACGATCAGCAGGTTAATGCCAACCATCCACTTTGGAAACTAATGGAAAGAATGTATGAAGCGGATGCCGGAACATTTATTCATGAAGAGCAGGCATTTTTTACCTCTATGATGCAGCAAAGTGCACATTCAAGCTCATCAAATCAAGAAGGGTACTCAAATCAAACCAATGGTTATGATAATTATAATGATGAGTATCAGCAAAATGATTATGAGTAGCGGGAGGGGAAAGTATGCCATCATCTTCACTTCATTCTGATTTATATCGTTATCTGTCTGTTGCCATTATTCCACTTAAAAATAACTTGGATTTGGATAGAGATAAAGCACGCTACCTGCCAACAAAGCTGATTAAAAAGCTTGATGTATCTTTTCATACTTATGGATTTCAGGGAGAGATTGCTTTTTCTTTGCCATTTAATCGCTATAAAGAGACGCTATGGGATAAGCTTCAAGATGAACAAAGCTTATGGGCATTTGAGATTGAATATATTCACGCACTGCCTGATCCTCAAAGCAAACAGTATCTCTATGATGAGAAAGCTAAATGGAAGATACAAGCATATGTTGATATTAATGAAAAAGCGCACAGCGTATTTAATGAAGGTGATATTTCAAATAGGAGTTATTATCTAGATTGTCGCTTTAAATTTGCCGATGCACTTTGTGTTTTTGCAAAACAGCTATCACCGAGCATGGTATTTGTTAATTTGACTTACGTTCAGCTTTGGGAAAAATTATTCAAGGAATTTACTTTTCTTTGTAACCTTAAATTACCTGAAAGTAAGATAAAAATGAAAAAGTCATGGATTGCCGTTAATTGTGATGAGAACTATAGTTTGTATGACTATTTTATGAGAACAGCAAAAGCATATGATTTAGAGTTGATATATCAATATGTAACTTCGAGAAGGGAGGGGAAAGCATATTATAAGCTACAGGCATTTGAAGAATATCAACACCAATTAGAAGATGAGCAAAAGAAAAAAAATGCACTACTTTTCCCATCATTTATTGCTAAGATGAGTCAAAGCTACCAGCCAAAAGTGCTTGGGGATTATCAGTTTAACAATCAATACTGGAATCATGCACAAGAGGCTAAAATAACAAAAGAAAGTAAAAGTATTTATCCATTTGATGGTTTTTATCGCCAGTTTCATAGTGGATTTGCAAACAATAGTTTATTTGAGAGCTATTTTTCAAAGAAGCAAACCCAAATAACGGCAAAAAGAGAATACACCTACACCAATGCGCTCAGTTTTTTACGGGTGCCAGAGAAAATTTCTATCATGCCTTCTTCTGTATTGCAGCTTAAATTAAAGCGCGCCTCTAAAAGTTATATCCCTAAAGAGCAGGAATTTGTCGTTCGCACTTTGTCTTGGTCATACGCTAATATGGAGGTGAATGTGCGTGAGCATGATAATGACAATTTTGCCTCTAATTATGGACTAGGTAAAAAAGCATTGGCAAAGAAATTCGATGCAAAAGAAAATGATATATTTGCTATCTCAGCAGAAAGCTTAACTGTTGAGAGTCAGGTCATTAGACAGGAAAAGCTCATTGCAAGTAACTATGACTTTATAACAGCACAAGGACAGCCCATTGAGATATTTGCTTATATTTATGCTGCAAAGGATGAAAAGAGCCGTAATCATTTTTTATATGAGAAAAAGGGCGAGAATAAGCGTGCAAAAATCGATAGTGCCATTACTAACCCAGATGCAGCAAGTGGCTTAACTAGCAATACAACGAATAATCTATTTTATCATGTTAATTTGCCAGAGAAGCTGTTAGATCCAAAATCAGCGAAAAAAACGATTATTTTACCTTATCGTTTTGACAATGATCATAGCTTTATTCCACTAAAGCACATGACGCCTGTGCGTGTTCATTTAGATCAAGAGCAAGGTGAGATTTTAGAAAGTTGTTGGTTAAATGTAAATACACCTTTGAACATTGCAGGGAATCAGCACCACGAGCTTATGACTTTGGGTGGGGATCATGTCACAATGACACATGCAGCAGATGCAAATAGTGTAGATAAAGGCACATTTAGTATTCAGACAAAGACAGGGGAAATTGTAACTGATATTCAAAGTAAACCTGGCAGCTTTAGCTTGGTCTATAAGAAAGATAAGGGGAGTGAGTCATGATCTGGCTTGTGATACTCACCCTTGGGATTTCATTAATTACCCTTGTGACACTATTGTCTGTCATTTTAAAACAAAAGCTCGCAACCGGGGCAAAAGCTGGGCAAAAACTTGGGAAGTTTAAGCAGTTTTTAAGCCGATTATTCGGTGTGAATGGCTTGTCGATGGCATATCGAGGTTTTATCCGCAGCTTAAGTATATGGCAGCGAATTTCTTATCGCTGGAAGCCAAAGTATATTGCCTTTGACCTAGCAGCAAGTAGTGATGAAAGTGAAAAGGTGGTCGATATTACCATTCATTCTGGGGCAGTGTATTGCACTTTTTCCCCGGAGGCATTGTTGCAAGTAAAAACAGGGGAGTTAAACCGGTTTTTAGCAAAACTTTGCAAAGGGCGTCTTGATGGCGTTATCTGGTCTGTCGATCTTGATGTGGCTTCAATGCCAGCGGCGGATGATAGTATCGAGGGGGCTAAGCTTCTCTTAACAGCACTTTATTTGTATTTCTCTAAAAAAATTCAATATCATCTATCTCTTCGCTTTGATGAAAGTCTTTTAGATGCCAAAGGGTCTGAGTTACTTTTTGGTTCTAAAAAAACGCCACTTTTTTTCTCTCAGTGTTTGCCTGATGAGAATGCTTTGTCAGCGCTTGTCCCAGATGAAAGTTTATTAGCACTACAGGACAAGTTAGATAGCAAAGAGCTAATTACATTGTTTAGTTTTTTGGCAAAGGTAAGCGCTGCATACGATGTAATTGAAAAGAGCTGCAAGCAAATCCAAAATGAAGATCAAAGATATTATGCAGGGTTTTCATTGACGCCAAAGGGAAACAATGAGCCTTTTAAACATGCGCCATGGACAACTAAAGCACACTATAAATTTCGTATTCGTTTTAGACGCATGATATTAGGGGCAGCTTTCTTGGGCGCTTCTTTTTACATGGGATATACCTATATGCAAGTCAGTCAGCAAAATAAAAAAGCCCTAAAACTTGCAATTAATGATACAAACTATCAAAGCCAGAGTGCTATCTCGGGGATTAATAAGTACCTGATAAGTTTGCAGTATAATCAGCTGACAGATATGCAAAGGCGCGTTTTGTTATTTAGAAATCACCGCTCAGATATGAACAAACTCTGGCATGACAACTTAGTAAAACGCATCCAAGAGACAGCTGTTAATAGCTTTAACAATAATCCAATTAAGCTCCTTGCATTAATGAGTTTAGTAGAAGGGAACGGTAGCGAGAAAATAAAGCCACAAAGTAGCTTTGAGAGTTATTTCTTTTCAAATTTAACGCATCTTTCAGTGAGTGATGTGATCCTGTGGCAAAGCATTTTAGGCAAGAAAAGGGTAAAGCTCAACTTTAACTCACTGGCAAAGTCAATTTCTGAGGCTAATTTTCATATTGATAAAAAGACAATACTGAAAGAGGCTGAGAAATACCTTAGTGATTATAAGGCGGATGTGAAACCTGTTAGCAATAATAAGGCGGAGGCTTTACCTTGGTATCAAGGTGCAGCAAAGCTTGTATTTGTTAATCAAATCTATCAATCAAACCTGCAAAGTGAGCTCACTGACACTCAAGCACCCTATAGTCAGAAAATACAGAATTATGATAATCAGATTATTTTTCGATTTTCGCTTCAGTTATCTCAAAGTGAGTATAGCTTACTGCGTGAGGCTGTGGGCGTTTATGAGGTGCGGTATTTATTAGATCAGCTTACAAGTTGTGATGATGTTTATAGTTTGTTATATACGCTAAAAGCAATAAAAGAGAAGCTTACTTTATTACCGATTGGTTATGAGCAAGTAATGACTAAGCACTTGTTGATTGCACTTCAAGGTGTGAAGCTTAAAAAGCTATCAGCGTATATCAATCAAGATTACTACTACAGTCGTGATTATTATAAATTTATTGAGTCATCGCTAGATTTAAACTATGTAGAGCTTGTCAAAAGCTATCAAGCGCGATCAAAAGTGGCAATGCATATAGAAGAGATATTTAATCAAGCATTTAGTGCATATACTTTCAATTATTTGGCATATAACCAAGGGAAGTTGGAGGCTGTACTATCAGCTGATTCTAAAGATCCATATAAAGAAGGTGAGCGCTTGAAATCACTTGTAACTAGCAATGAGCTTGTTGTGACAGTCAATCATATTATCTCGAACTTGAGTGTTTTTGCCGATAAAAATAACAAAGTTGCACTGGCAATCAACGCTTTAACACTTGCCAAAGAGAATATATCAAGGTATCAGCAAATTTTACAAAAAATTGCCAAAGTGTCAGCGGTTTCGCCTTTTGACTCTGAACAGGCGAGGCAAAGTCAAAATAGTGCACTTGATGAGCTGGGATTGACATTAAATCAATTTACCCAAAAGATTCAGGCAGGTAATGAGCTTAAAGCAATTTTCTTTATCCCATTAACCGATGCCAAAGTATTGGTAAATGCGTGGGTGAAAGAGAAAATCAATGCATTTTGGCATATTAATATCTCGCCGATTTATGCCAAGTTATATCAGTATTTCCCATTTGATAAAAACTCCGATCAAGACATTTCTATTGATGAGCTGATTAATTTACTGGGTAAAAATGGTGTTTATGAACAGAAAATGGCTGATTTTAGAGATACTTTTTCACAAGAGCCTGATTACTTATCGATGTTAAATGTAATCAATGCTGCTGAGTATAAAAGACTCTCTGCGGTGAAAGATACCTTCTGGAGTCAAAATGGTGCGCCTAAAGCCGTTTCATTGCAAGTGACCACACAAGGCGCTTTGGCAATTAGTAATCAAGGCGAAAATGATAACAAGCTTGTTGCTTACACGGGACTTTTACTCATTGGTGATGAAAAGCTCTATAGCATGGGGGTGAATAAGATATCGCAAGTGTTCCATCTTAAATGGTGGCATGAGAACTTATCCTCTGTGAATTTATTAAATCAATCTTTTGAGCTTGTCGATTCGGTGCCAACAGAGGGTCACTGGAGTATTTGGAGCTTGATGAGAAAGGCGAAAAGCACAGGCAATATTTATACATGGAAACTCTCTCACAGGGGGAAAATAAGCTTTGAGATAAAGCCAATAGAGGGGCTATTTACTGATGGAGGGAAGTTGTAATGATCTATCAGTCAAATAAAGAAAATGTGTTGTTGAGTATTTTAGATAAGTGGAAAGTAAAAGCAGAAAAAAGCTTTGAGAGCTACGCACAGAAAGTGCTTTTATCTAAGCTACAACAGCATTTCTCTAAGCTTGCAATGCCGAGTGTAGAAGGTGTGTTTGTCAAAGCGCAGAATATCTCAATTAACACAGATACTGAGATAGTGGAGTATGATCAAAGGCTTAATATTAATGCAGCGCTTGGAGAGAGTGCCCTTTATAGCATGCAAAATGTCATTATTATGCCATATGATGTTGTTGCTCAAAACTTTATAAAAGGGGTACTTTCTTGTCGGTTGGCACATGCTAGCCAGAGCTTTGAGCTAAAACATAAGAGAATAGAGCTGTGGTTTTTGCCGGAGCATTGCTCAACACTACAGGCATTAGCGTTATTTCAAAGCTTCAGTGAAGAGGTTTCTATCAGTTATGAAGATCTTTATGGTGAAGTGCATCAAATGAAGGCAAAAGCTGAGTTTGGCTGTGACTATCCGCTGCATATCAACCAGCGAATTAAAAATAAGCTCTCAGACCCAAGGATTGAATTTAAGATTACTATTTTACTGAGTGCTATCGCTGATCCACGATTTAAATGGATTGATGTTAAGCTCAAAAACCACACGCATTCAGCTTCCAAAATTGATTTTCATGAAGCGCTTAAAACAAACATCATCGTTATGGGGAACCAGCGTAAGTGTCAAAGTAGTATGCTGGTTATGGATGGACATAAAGAGCGCTACAAACTCTCGCTCGAGGATGCCCCAGAAGCCTATCAGATTTATGATGTGATGGCAGTGCACGCAGCGCAACAAATTCTAGAGGCAACGAGCTATCGCACAATTTATGATGAAGATAAGGTCTCGTTGGAGTTTAACAGTGTTTTGCCAGTCATAAATCAGAAAATACAGGCAGATATATATGTGCATTTTCATGTGAATCAAGACTATTTTGATACAACTTCAAGCCTAAAATGGCATGCAAACAGTATTAGTTATTATGATCTAGCTGTGACAGATCTGATCGCTTCCAACAAAGTGCCATTACAAATGTTAAGTTTAGAGTCATTGATGCGGCTGTTAAATTTACAATTTATCGAGAAGTGGCAAGTTGAGTCATGGCGACAAATATTGGCATTTTTTGATCAGTATGTCGGAGAAAAAATTAGCACCTTATTGATTAATGTAGAGCGAAATAATGGCGGTACTACGCTTAATTTCATGGCCGAAGGCGAGATTGAGAAAAACTGGATAGGTTATTATATTTGTCAGCTTGAGCGTTTTGTGAAATACCACATGAGTCATAGTAATATTAAGCTTAAAGGAGGGTTTGTATGAGATTAATACATGATTTTCCTGCAAATTATAAATATTGCATTAAATGGCTGAAAGAGCAATATCCTGACTATCAAATTACCTATGATATGCATTTTGACTTTGAAACAGCTGAGTATGTGATTAAAGAGATAGACATTGCTGATGGTATCATCAAAGTAACTCTAAATGCGTCATTTTTTGTTGAAAACAGTAAAGAGCTCCACCTTTTGATTCATTTTATAGAAGTTAAAGGTTTATCAGAGCATTCACGAAGTTCTGCCATTTGGACAAGATGGTTTGATATTTACAATACACTTTTATACCCAGAGTTAAGTGCACTTAATCCTATTTATCGAAATGGTGATTTGCATTTTTGCCATGAGGATTATAACGATGATGTATTGGTTACAATCGCTAATGAATTGCAACGAGCCAATGCAGCTTTTACTTTATACACGAATTTGAGCTATCAACATAGAAAAGATAAGTGTCATTATTTATACCCAAAAGCATATTTGGGCAGCGTAAAGCTTGTCGATAAAACGCCTGATCAATGTTACATCACAGGTGAGGTCGTGATCTATATTGATCATGATCTAGATGATCAAGGGATAAAAAAATTAAAACACAAACTATATAGTCAATTACGCATAATCGCTAAGCGCTTGTCTTTTCAGTTTGCCAATCTTCGCTGTATTTTTGATGCCGGTCCATTACAAACCTATCTGGGGCAAAAATTAGGAAGCACTTATTTATTGGGTGGGAGAAAGTATGAAACAATATTTAAATAATTACATCAAAAAAGTACGAGTTATCGTCCTTATCGCAGTTGTGGCTTTAATGACAGGCTGCTTTAGTAGTAACAGTATTATTAACCTTGAGCTAAAACCAGATACAAATGGCGCCTCCCCTTTTTTTGTGGTAATTAAAAAAGACAGTAGGTTAAGTGATTTTTTACAAACAACACCTGTTAAATTACAAGATGAGCTAACAGATGCAAAAGAATATTACACCTTTAAGTTGATTGTGCCTGCTAATAAGACTGAAAGCATTCAATTCAAAGAGAATGAGAAAAAAAATCTCTCACTTTATTTTTTACTCAAAGATGCAACCAAAGGCTATTACCAGTGGAAAGTGTTTTTACCTTCACCTTTAGAGGATGAATACACGTTCACTTTTACCAAGCAAGGCGTCAAGCTTAAGAGGGATGCGTAAGATGTGGAAGATAAATTTCTTTTCGATTATTGAACAAGTTGATTGTGTCTCAACAAAACTGCAAAGTGAATTTGAAACCTTTAGAGCAGAGCTTATTTTTAAAATACAGTCTTTGAAATTGGCATTAAGTGATATTAATAACATTCAGGAGATTCACAATACCTCGCATTTAATCAGCTTTGCTGTTGTAGCTTACTGTGATGAGCGCTTAAGTCTCTATGCCCTTAGGAATAATCTCAATTACGATGTCATTCAATTGCCACTTTTTAATGTGATTAGTGCAGGAGAGATATTTTATGAATATTTAGATACATTGGTCTCTGAGCGCAAAAGCGACATGCTTACTTACTGGGCATATTATTTTTTACTTAAACATGGTTATCAGGGAAAATATGCCGATGGCAGTGATTTTAAACGTACGGTGTATTTAAGGCAGCTAAAAGCATTTATACATAACCCTAAACATGAGGTGAAATTGAACTTGCCGCATAAGGGGCATAAAGTTAAAGCTAAGCTGCCACTTCATATGCTTTGGAGTATTCCGCTTGCACTATCTGGTCTAACTTATTTATTTATCTCTTTTTATTAGAGGCATTACACAGGGGGAAAACTATGCCAAAACTTGTTGTTCAAGGGGCGCTATGCAAGTGCTCTTTTGGGGTGGCGCCATCAGCGCTACAGATTTTGCCTGCTACGCCAGTCAAAACAATGAAATTGCCAACTGCCACCATAATGTATAGTAAGCCAATGGTGAATATATTGCCATTTGGGATGTGTAGCAGTATGGCAAACCCACAGGTTGCCTCTGCAACTGCAGCAGCTATGGGGGTGTTAACGCCAATGCCATGTGTGCCAAATATTGTATCACCTTGGGTGCCAGGATCGCCCAAAGTGAAAATTGGCAAGATTCCTGCATTAACGGATATGTGCAAGTTAAACTGCCTGTGGGGAGGTATGATAGAAATTGTTAATCCGATTCAGCAGGTAGGTAAGTTAAAATAACGATAATCATGGGGGTGAGGCATGAGTGATAAGATCGAACATGTCATTAGTTATCAAGACAATGGTATTGAGCTGATTGCAAACAACTCAAAGCATACCATTCAAATTTTGATTGATGCAGATCAAGATAAATATGAGCTTAAGTTAAAGAATATGAGCCTGATGCTGGATAATGCGAATGACAAATTATGGATGAAGAACAATAAAGGTGAGTTCTTATTACATGGGGGGAGTTTGTCCATTAAGGCTGACGATATTAGTATCACCGCCAATAAAAGTGTTTCTATTTCAGGAAAGCAAAGTTGCAATATTTCAACAAATGGTCAGGCAAAACTCTCTGGGACAACTGGAGTTGAAGTTCAAAGTAAGAGTGTCGTTGACATTAAAGGAAGTCCAATGGTGAATATTTCATCACTGGTAAATCTTGGATAAAGCAAAGCTAAAAAATGTAAATAAGTTGGGAGTGTCAACTACACAAGATTAAAACGTAAATAACAGGAGGAGTGGAATGATTATAACAGATTTGGAAGCGTGCTCACTATTACGTAAATCAGTGGTGGAAGCAATTGAGCTATATAAGTGTCATTATGATCTAACAAATGATAAGAAAATTGATAATATATCAACCTATTCAATTAATTTCTCATCACATCAAGATAATGGATTTTATATGGCTGATAGGCTACTGGCAAAACTTAAGACATACAAAGAAGTAGCTGGTGGGAAACTTGACGAAGATATAGAGCACTTTTCAAGCTGTGAATCATTTTTAAACTTTTTAGATCGTGAGTTGGCAGGTAAAAAAGGTAAGCACTTATATTCATTGAAAACTTTAATTTTTTGGTCAACGTTTTATATTGTGGCTCTTATGGACTGTCAGCAAGGGGCTGAGCGAGAAAGTGTTAGCCTATCGGTTTCAGGGAAGGAAATTTATTATAAGCACTTGTTATATTATCATACCCAGGTTAAAAGCTTGCAGTCATCATCTTTTTTTGACAAGCGTTCAAATCATGATGCAGTGTTATCAGAGTTATCTCTTGTTAATGTATCATTTATCACGGTGTTTGGCACAGTTATGAATAGGGTTATAGGTAAAGGAAAATTAAGTTCGTTAGAGTTAACAGGGGATGAGTATATTGATTTAGATGCTTTAGGGAAACCAAGCTTTTGGGTATCAAATGTAGATGAGTCATATAATGTTGATAAATTAATAAAACAAATTAATTATATGTCCTCGCGAGGGGTAGAGCTTTTAGATAAACTACCTAATTTCTTTTCAACGTTGCAAGTATTAAAAGAGTTCGAGCCAAGCGCTTACCCAGTAGCATCAAAAGTATATCAAGGTATGAAGACTGGGATATTAAGTGCTCGCCACACTAGGGTGAAATTAAAAAATCAAGGTAAAAGTAAAAAGCAGTTTTATGATCGTATTAATAAGCTCTGTGATATTTTTATAGGTTCAGCAAGTGCGTATTTGAGCTTTCTAGAGAGTAAAGCAGTCCAATTGCCAGTGAGTATTGGCGTGGATGCATTTATGCAAATGGCATTTTCAGGCGTCACCCCAGGTGCTGGTGAGTTCTTTAATATGATAACAGCGGATACACATGGCTTTTCTGCCTCACCAAGAGCAATGGGGACATCAGTGACGGTATTTAAATTTACAGGACCAATATACTATGGAAGCTTATTTAGAGGTGATCCTCACACAAACATTGGGCGTCTAAGGGTGTTCGATATGGCCTTTTATGCTGCATCACTTAAAAAGACAGCATCCCTTTGGTATGTTTCCAGAAAGGATGAGAGTAATCAGAAGACAGTATTATTAGATTATATTGACCCAATAATTAATTTCTTTAATAAGTCAGGTGGACAGAAGAAAAGCTCTTACTCTCAATTGGTGAGTATAGGGCTCTTAGAGTTTTTAATACAGCATAGCGAAAGCACGCAATTTAATAAGTATAAAGGTGATTATCAGAAATTTAATAAAGAAGTATTACATGGAGAGGATAGAAAGAGCTTAATAACTGCAATTAAAGGTACCATTGATACTAGGTTTGATTCTATTACATTGCATGAATCTCGTTATAGAATACGTCATGGGCTTGGTGTAGATGTTTAATCAAGATGACTATATTACATTCTGTAATATTGCGTAATATGGTCATATATTGTAGCTATATTGCTATCTCTATATACAATAGAGTAAGGGGGAATTTTATAGTCAATATCGGCTTGCTATTAATAAGGCTTATATTCTGTCTGGGCTTAGATAGAGAAGGGTATAAAAGATCAAGTAAAAATACAGTTTTGGGGAAAATAGAATGAACATAACAGATGGGGAATTGTGTAAATCACTACGTAAAGCAGTAATTGATGGTTTAAAAATGTATGAACTTCACTACAATATTACAAACGATAAGAGAATCGATAATATATCAGGATCTCCAATTACTTTTTCAAAGCATGGAAAGTCGGGATTAGATGATATGCAACGATTGTATGCTAAACTGCAAGATGCAAAACTATTCTCTACGAGTGGTGCTGTCAGTGGAGTAAACTTTTCTAGTAGTCGATCTTTTCTAAGATTTCTCGATAATGAGTTAGAGGGGAAAAAAGGAAAATGTTTGTACTCTTTAAAGTCTCTGGTATTTTGGGCAGTTTACTATGAAGTAGTTATAAGACAAGTGCAATGGGGAAAAGCTAAGGGTACAAGGAGCTGTATTAAGAGTGCTGGTGTTTCTATAATTAAGTTTATAGAATTCAAAGAAGCACTTTTTTCTAGTACACAACTGCGTAGTATACAGGCACAAGGTTTTATGGATAAGGTACGTGAGCATGATGTAGAGCATACAGATATAACTTTGGAGAAGGTATCTTTTGATAAAAGCTTTGGTGAAAGTGTTGAGAATCTTGTGCAAAAAGAAGCATATGCAGAAAAATATACTGATTTTAAGGCGTTTGGTACTCTAAGTTTTTGGTTGGAACATGCTCAAGGAGGAGATGTTGTAAATACTGAAGAGGCTCAAAGGCTAATTTGTGGGTATATTGCTAGAGGTTGGGATATTTCAAATATAATATTTGAGCTGTCACGGATAGTTCCATTTTTAGAGGCCGTAGGGGTTGACTCTCAGCCAGCGCGGTCGATTTATGAGTGGGGTAGGCTAAGATTAAAAGAATCATTACCTACCAATAAGCTAAGTAGAACGTCTAAGGAATCTGAGAATAAGCAAATTTTTACTAGGTATGTAGCGTTTTTAGATAGTTTCATTCAAGGTGCGCATGCATATCTAGAGGCTTTGAAAAAATCTCCGATTAAATTTCCTTTTAATTTAAGTCTTGATATGGTTTTTAGGTTGAGTCATGCGGGAGTGACCGGTCCCCTAAGTGCTTTACCTATGGATAGTTGTTCCAGTAATTTATTGCGATTGAGTGGTAATATAGCATATGGTAACTTTTGGGATAATGATCTACATACAAACCGTGGTCGTTTAAGAGCCTTAGATATGGCCTTTTATGCTGCAACATTCAAAAATACAGCACGTATATATTCTCACATAGATACTAAGAGCCAACACTTAGATAAAAAACTATTGAGCGCTATTGATCCGATGGTTAATTTTTTTACTCACTCCTCTGGCGGATTTAACCCTAGCTCCTATGCTCAATTTGTTAGTGTAGAACTGTTAGAATTTCTATTTAAGTATGATACTTCTAACTCATATGATCGATTTAAAGAACCGGGGGCAGGAGGGTATAAAAGATTTTGTCATAATGTTTTATTGGCTGGAGATGAAAATGTTCAGAGCAAATTACTTTTACATATTAAAAAAGCAATTGACCCTTCTTATCAAGGAACGAGGTAGTGTATAAGACAAAAACTAAGGGTGGCTCAGCATAGGGCTCTTAGAGTTTTTAATACAGCATAGCGAAAGCACGCAATTTAATAAGTACAAAGGCGATTATCAGAAATTTAATAAAGAAGTATTACATGAAAGTGATAAAAAGAGCTTAATAACTGCAATTAAAGGCACTATTGATACTAGTTTTGATTCTATTACCTTGCATGGATCTCGTCATAGAATACGTCATGGGCTTGGTGTGGACATTTAAAGGTGAATTTATTTAGTTCTGTAATTTTATGAAATATAGATATTATTTGTTTATGAAATATCTTCGTTAATACAAAATGATATAGCATTTTTTAAATTTAAAAGAGGAAGGAATAAAGTGCATATAAAACTTGAGCCTAATGATAGTTGGTTAAATCCTAATACCAGAGCATCTTGCAAGTATGCTCCAGTTGTCGTAAGCAAGTCACAAGGGCCTCAATCAATCCAGGCTATGAAAAATGTGCTACAACAGAGAATACAACTGTGTCAGAAATTGTCAGGGAAATATAAAGAGGGTAGAGTTTTCCCGGGTAATTGGTTTACTTTTCAAAGACATCAGGCTAGAAGCTATGTGCAATACAACAAAGCAACCTTACCAATAGTTGTTTTGAGTGGTGGCAGTGCAGCTAAATTAAAAAATGAACTAGAAAGGAACTACAATTTGGCTTGGCACCCTGTTAACGTCCAGAGGGAACCTGTATATTTATTAGTTCACCAAAGTGAACTTGAGAAATATATAAAAATGCTTCAACCGTTACAGGTAAGGTTTACCAATTTTCATATAATCGGTTGGGATGGAGGAAAATTAACAGGGTTTGGAGCAGCAAGGAGTGCTGCTTTAGCATTTATAGATACTCTAAGTTATTTCCCTGATAGAATTGTTATGATGGATCAAGATGTGGTTCAGTCCACAAGAGTACGATACTTTTCATATGGGCGAGGGTCTATGGTTGAGAAAGAGCATAAGATTCGGAAGAAGCAGGTAATAGGTTTAGGGGTAGGTTATCCTGAAAGGTTTTCTAATACAGAGTTAAAAGAGTGTTTAAAAGAGCGGCTTTACCATGAAGATAGGCAGCCAGACCCAGATGATTATAATTCTCCTGCACAACAGGCTATATCAATTACCCAACCGTTTCGAATATGGAATAACGGGTATTTAAGTGATGGTATCTATCCTGCATATATGGTTGCGGGAGGGGAAGATATGCTGATGGGTTGGCAGCTTGGGCTAAATAATGGAAAGAGTCCTTTAATTGATGGAAAAATTGTGAAGAAAGCATTAGAGGGGGTAAGTGATAGTGATAACTATCATTGGAATGTATTAAGAGTTGAAATGTTAAAAGAGCTTTACAAGGAAGAAAAGAAGATTCAAGTATTTTATGAAAACTATGTAGGTAATATTGAGCAGCTACTTACGTTAAAGCTGGGTATTGACCCACAAAAAGAGTCAGAAATCTTTAATGCATCAGCATGTATAGTTGAACGTATTATACTTAGGCTACATAAGCTAAAGGCTTTCCCTGAACATATTGATCAAAATGTATTTGCATAAAAGACTAAAATAGGATGACATTATGTATGAGCAAGAAGCTAAAGAATCTATTTTACAATATCGGCAAACTGCTGGTTTTCCAGCTGTTCATATTGGTTGTTTCAAGACCTATTGCCGTGAGAAAAAAATTGCCCTTGTATCACGAGAGTTAAACCCACTTTGTACAGATTTAATGCTGGAAGGTTATGCAGCAAAAGGGTTTCACATTAAAGCAAAAACCTGTGACTGGGGGCCAATGGCAGGTTTTGTTCCTTTAGATTATCGCTTTACGAAACAAACACAATCAATTGACAAGCAGCAAAAAGTAATTGAAGGATATTTGAAAGAATATCAAGAAGCTAAAAGCTTATTTATTCCGCTAGAGTTATCTATTGAAAGGGTTCAATCTCTTGCCAAAATGGAAATAATAAGATTGCCTTATACCGATTTGCGCCTTATGGAGTGTCAACACTAATCCGGACAGTTTTCTTAAGCAAATTTAGATTTTCTCTCAAACTCTACAGGGGATAAATAATCATTATGTGTATGCCTCCTTTTACGGTTATAAAATACCTCAATATATTCAAAAATAGCTTTTTTAGCTTGCTCTCGTGTCTTAAAGTTTTCATGGTAAGTACATTCAGTCTTTAAGGTTCGAAAAAAGCTTTCAGCCACAGCATTGTCCCAGCAGTCTCCCTTACGACTCATGCTTTGTTTAATTTGATGTTGTTGAATGATTCTTCGG
>NZ_KB902255.1 GCF_000379445.1 Fangia hongkongensis FSC776 = DSM 21703 | reverse complement strand
AAGGTAAAGTGCTTTTTCAGTGATGACTGGGGCAGCTACACGAAATATATTCCTGAGAGATATCATGAGATAGGGAAGCGAAATACACAAAAGATTGAGCGTAAGTTTCTAACCTTTAGGACAAGGATTAAAAGGCTTGCTAGAAAGAGCATTTGTTTTTCAAAAAGCGAGTTTATGCATGACGCTGTGATTGGTCTTTACATCAATCGAGTCGAATGGGGAAGAAACATATAAAAGACAAAGGGAAACACCACCCAAATATCGACTACATCTGTCAGATGGCACTAGAGCGATGTACCCCACAGATCCACTGAAGTTAACTATGTCTGAGATTGAGCTGTATCAGCAATCTGCAAATATAAAGGCTCAAATAAAGGGAGGAGCCAACATTACAGAAGAAGATTTATCTAAATTAATATCTTATCGGGCAAAGCTCGATGAAACACTTAGTACGATAGAAAATCACTTTAAAAAAACCAACCCTCAAGGCATTTTGGAGCGTTTTCGAAGAGTATTTTCCTATAAAGCTTGAAAAGTTGAAGCTCTAGAGTGACACAGTTGAATGAACAATCTTGATACACCTACCTCTATAGTTAATTTTTAATCAGGGCAATAATTACTGGAGAAATTATGGGAAATTATAATGATACCTTCAAAGCAAATACGATTAAAAAATGCTATCTATTTACACCTAAAGACTTTCTTTCTCTGTAATCCACAATTATCCCACTTGTGGTAACTTAAGCTGCAGTGCCCATAACTGTTGATTCAATGATGAGTAAACTTTACTTTCAGTTGCTCCCATGCAAAGCGTAGTCACTCCAGCACAAACTTCAATGCCTATATTTTTAATCTCAGCCGATGGATATAGTGCATTAATGGCTACTTGAATTTTTTCTCTTATACTATATATTGGACCCCTCACACTCAGCGCTCTTTTAACTTTCGGGATCGAAAAAAGCTGCTCTCGCAAATGATTATCCATCCGAATTTCTTTGACAACCCTATAGATATGACTATTCTCACCTATAAGCATCTGACGCCATAACTTCGAAGTAGCAAGAAAGTTGCGTTGATCTTTAGTTGGAAGAAATGTAAGTATATCTTTAAGCCTCTCCTCCGGTATTGGCTTTATGCTCGAAACCAGTGACATTTCCTGCGAATGATGTTGAAATGCATCAGTTGGGGCATACCTTCTTTTACCACCTCCACAGTTTGTATTATGCACCCAAATCCCAGCGCTACTAATAAAATAATTATGATCGTTTTGCACCGTAAGATTATATACCTCCCTTTTAGAAGCTTTAATTTCCTGCACATCTTTAACTATAACCGTTATACCATTTGCTAGAACAAGCTGCATATTACGCATAAGCATGTAACAAGGCATAAACCCCCAACCCATAGTATAAAATGGGTGCTCTTTTGTACTTTGGATAGTGATAAGGTTATTTTGATAATATACTTGAAGTTGCCAGATTGTAATATTTTCAGCCTTAAATGTCTTCAACTTGATTAAACCGTAGCTTTTTAGAAATATTGATTCTCATTAAGGTTATTTCCCTTCTTTAAACATCTACTGCTGGTATAACTATAAAATCTTTAAAGTTAGAGCGCTTTATATTACCACCATCGTGATACATGCACACCACGACCTGGGCCGAATAAGCTAAAACCTAGCACTTGATGCCATTGGTCATCATATAACACAGTACCTTTTGGAAGTTCTAGATTTTGAGCAGCTCGCCCTTTGCTCATAAAGCGAAGCCGACTGATAGTTAAGGCACCACGAACATCATCCCAATTTTTTAGTGACCTTATTCTTAAGTCAGGCACCTGATTAGACAAAAAATCACGCAAACTATCATTCCAACCACCGGTTGAGTATATGTAAACCTCGCTATTATTAGCAAATTGATCTAATAAATCTTTATTCATATAAAGACTATATTCCCGCTCTCCCTCACCAAACTGGTATCGACTATGGAGAGGCTCAAGATGTGTTTGATTAAACTCTATTGCAGCTTTTGTTACATCAATAGCATTCTTTGGCGGTTTAAATCCACTACCATTCCGCTTCTTAAGAAATAAGGTTTTATCTACATCTAAAGCAATGGGTTGATTTTGCGTTCCTGTATTTGAATTTGAATTATGAACCCAACAAGCACTTTTACCCACAAAAAAAGTGTGGCTATTCTCTACAGTCAGGTCATATACCGCTTTATCAAAAACTGTTTCATTTATCGCTTTAATATGCAAATGAGCATTGTGAGCACTTACCAGCTTCATATGATCTGCTTGTTCTAATTGATCAACACGAACGAAGCCTTTTTCTTTAATATAGAACGGATGATTTCCCGTTGCATACAAGGTTTCTTCTTGACCAGCCCTAAAGATACCTATTTGGTAAACTCTCTTATGTTGATAACAAGAAGTGTTTCTCACCTTATTGAAGCTTAGTCTCATATGTCAACGCTCAATGTATAATCAACCCACCTCATGCTTAATATATTCACCTTATTTACACGTTGTGCTCTTAGCTGTGTATATAATTTGTCTTGCGATAAAGCATTAGCTGCCTGTTTAAGCATAACGCCTGATAAGCGACTGTATTTTCGCACTGTAGACTCCTTAAAACCAGTTGTTAACGCCACTTGTCGATAGTCAAATCCTGCCTTTTGAAACTGCAAAAATACCGCTTCAACCGACAGCTCATAATTCCTTTTGATATAGGATTGAAAACCCTCAGCATATTGATTAGCCATTTTCATACATTATCCTTTTATATTTAGCACAACAATAGTTCTTTATTTACCCAAAATCATCCCATGAAATAATGCTAATAGAAATACATAAATTATGTAATTTGATCATTTAGCCATCAAAGGCAAGTTATAAAGAATAAATATCAGAAGCAAAATGCTGACAATTGCGAGTTAATGGATTATAAGAGGCGTTGCTATATAACTTTAAAACATCAATCAAAGCAGTTACATTTGAAACTTCCCTTTCACCTGATAGATTAAAACCATATCGCTCTTGCATTTGAGTGAAATTACCCTCTTCTATAACAGAATGGAAAACTTTTCCTTGCATACTCACATCAAAGAAGCCTGCTCTTCGTTTTGTACCTCCAAATTCCAATAGATGCCATCTGTTATCACTTGTATTAGACAGTGCAACGACTCGATGAGTTAGCTTATGGTTCTCAGATAATGACACAGCATTCATTTTTATATCAAACGTAGAGATAGTAACACTATTTTTCTGCCCAAGAAAATGTAGTAGCGGATCACCATATTGATAATATTCCCTAGGGTTAGCTGCGGGGCGCATGTACCTCAGCTCTTCCCCTTTAGTGTACCATCCTAACTGTACTGTTTCTGGTAAATCCGTAGCAAAAGTATATCTAGCAAGCGGACTAACTTGATAGTTTTTTGCATCAGAGTTAATGCCACTCATCTCTATATTGCATGGGTTATGAACCCATACCCCCAATTTATCGACAAAATAACTATGATGGCTTTGCACACTAAAATTATGTACCGCTTTTCTCTCCATTTGCACTTTTGCATCAGCACAGATGACAACTCTTTGTCCACTCGCTGAAATAGCATACATACCCTTTTTTAATAAGCAAGCAGGGACAAAACCAAGCCCTTCAATGTAAAAAGGATGCTCTTTGGTTGTAGCGATAGATGAAATAAGCTTTGATGTAACACAGAAAATCTCTACTTTCCAGATTTCTTTTTGTGCAAAATAGAAGGTTTCCTCTACACAATTAAAAGCCACTTTTTGACTTAGTTTTCTTTTCACTCTCTCTTCCAATGCATCACAATATCAGGAGGGAATATAAATAAAAACTTGAGCTTCTCCCATACATAGTTTATGTATGTTAATCATCAAATATTGCTCAAATATAACTCCAACCTCTCTTAACCTATTCACGAGATAAGCTTTTAAACCACTCATACGGTATTTGAGCGCCAGTGTCTCTGCCATATTGCCAGTACATCTGCACAGCAATCACACCAATACCATTGGGCGAAGCTAATATTACTCTACTATAAGGTGAGCCAGGCGCAACAGCTTGATCCCAATCAATAATGACACCTCCTTTAGAGTTACCTTGCACATTGCAATCAATTAAAAAGCGTCCCTTTTTATATGCAGCTCTAAGTGCCTCTACTGGTGAATCTTGCGGAGCATCAGTAAAAGGGGTGATCTGCGCTAGCCTTCCATCTGCAAATCTGCCAACCTGTGAATATCCTGCCCCATAGGATTTATTAGCGGCATCAACATTTCTATAAAGTAATAGAGAATCATTACTTTCACGATGCATTCGCTTGACTGCTTTATCGCCCCATTTATACGCACGTCCATACGAACCTTGCCCAATTACTTCCATACTATCAACTGACGGTAACGCTATTGGCTCCATTAATTGAGCTTCGTATAATTGCTTAGGCAAGGGGATTTGAGCAGGATCTCTCCTGTCAAGCAATCCCATCTCAACACCACCACAAGTGTTATGAACCCAAAGGCCTGAATTCCCAACAAAATAGGTATGACTTTTATTAACAGTAATGTTGTATACTTTCTCTAGATTATTGCTTTCGATGCACGTTATCTGAGGGTTATTTCCATATACACTAACACCAATAAGTTTCTTTGCTTTTGTAAGTTCCTTTAACTTTGAAACAGCTGTAAAACCCTTCCCTTGTAAGTAGACAGAATGCTCCTTTGTACAACAAATCTTTTCATCACAAAGATAAGTGTGAATAGTTAATTCAACAACAGGTTTTGTAAAGTTAAATGTTTCCGTCACACGGTTAAATACGAATTTCATGCATAGTTTTATATCGTCCAATAGAAGCTAAAATACTACACTCTATCAATGTTTTTTATATACATAAACTACGTATTGTTACACCCAACTTTATATATCTCTAATCACTTTCTCCAAACGAGAGGGTGCTATGTATAAAAGCGTTCTACCATCTTTGGATTTTAACAAAAGTTTACGTTTAAATAGTGCCTCTAGATGCTTTTTAGCAGTATTGACTGAAACATTATAATCACTCATCACTTCCTTAATGCTAAAGGTCCGACCATGTTCTTTTACTGCTTTTTTAATAATTTCTTTTTGGATAAAATGCAAATCAGAAAATCTTGATGCACTCAATAGCTTTGTAATATCTGAGTACTCTTTCATTCTGAGTTTAAGGTAGGATTTTAGCTCTTCAAATGCCGCCAAGATAATCCTTAACTGATAGTCAATAAAATAGGTCAAATCTAATCCATCTGTTTCTGTATATTCATATGCCTCAGAATATTTTTTAGGTGCTTCTTTTAATAACTTGCTAATAGAAATAAATTCAAAAATATAATAGCCACTTTTCAACATATACCAATAAAATAAAGCCCTTGCCGTTCTACCATTACCATCTCTAAAGGGATGCTCATAGCCAATCATAAAATGCAAAATAACCGCTTTAATGACTGGATGTATAAAACTTTTTTTCTTGGCAATCGAAAAATGTCCTGCATTTGCAAAATCACATAATTTCTTGAGTCTATCTTCAAGCAAACTGTGGTGAGGCGGCTGGTGTACGATTTCATTTCGATCATCATATACAGCGATATCATCACTCACTCTTAGCTCTCCTGGCTCAACAGCATTCTCTGTAGTATCAACAGTTGCAATTTTATGAAATTCTAAAATTAACTCTATTGACAAGCTTTTGTCTTTATTTTTATTTGCATGTTTAAGCAATAAATAATTATTTAAAATCATCCTTTCATCTTCATTTAAAGGAGTTCTCTTGTCTTCTAACATCTTCTTTGCAATATCACGAGTAGTGGAGGCTCCCTCCAATTGCGCACCGGTAATTGCCTCTTCCATAAGTAGTGAAGATACTAAAAATTTTTCAGTTAATGCCGGCGGCGCTATATCCCCACTGAAATTGGCGAAAGTGCCTTTCCCCATAGAGTCAATCTGATGCAAAAATAACTCAGAAACACTATGTGTTAAAAATTGAAAAGGCATGCCATTCTCGCTTTCTAAGCCTGTCTCTCGATAATATGCCTGCCGTAGTAATTTGACCGTCTTCCAATGGGCTTCCTTCTCAGCTTGCGTTCCATTGATTTTCCATCTAAATTTATCCCAATGTAAATATTTGTCATTATCATCCAAGATAAATGGCTTAAAGCGATCTATATTCACTTTTTCTATTTTTATGTTTGGCGGTCTTTTAATCATGGGACCTCTTTTTCTTACAGTGTTTTTACATATCAAAGCTTTGAATTATACAGTTAAAGTATATATGAATGGACTTTCTAATGTCAATTTTTAAAAATTGACATTAGAAAGATTAGCTTTATTTATTTCTGCCTTAACCTCTTTAAACTCAATTTCCTTTTTTACTCTCATTTACTTTCACTTTCTTTTATCCCCAAAATTGCCACCAGTTTTTACGCTTATAGCGAGCTGAGTTCTCATAAAACCTCTGTTGCTCTTGAATAACCAAACGTTCTACGTGACGTGAGGTTGGAGAGATAGGTCTTTGTGAATGCTCAGGTGACTCATAAATCATATCAAAATCTACAGGAACAGTTTTCCCATCAAGCATTTGGCGAAAGTTGTCTACTCTTCGATCATACATAAGAAATCCTTTGTCACGTATCTCTTGTAAGGCCATGCTTACCCCTTCTGTAGATGCTTCATTTGGAAGAAAAGGCATCTCTAAAACATAAGTGTCTGAGTTCTTAAAATATAAAACTTGCGTCTCCATGTTATTAATCTCTTTCCATCTTACTTTCGCACGATAAGGGTTTGCTTCAGGGTGATTAGTAACAATATCTTTGTGGTATACCTTGTAGGCTTTATCTTCTATACGATAAACTCTACCAAACTCCCCCTCTCCCAACACCTCCCCGGATTGAATATCAGCTAGGCAAATATTATGCACCCATACTCCCTCTTTGGTGACAAAGTAGGTTCGGTTTTCTTTGACGCTTAGATTGTACACCGTTTCAGTCTTTTCACTTTTTTCAATCGAGTCAACAAAACATAAACCGTCAATAATACCCAATAATTGCATCCCTTTGACCAATGCCTTGGCAGGAATAAACCCCGCACCTTTAACATAAAAAGGATGCTCAGCTGTGGTATTAACCGATTGCACATAGCTCTTACCCTGACTCACAACTTGGATATTGAATTTTAGAAGTGGTTGTTTTTTGGTGTGTGAGGTGCTGACAACGAAATTAAAAAACATCTTTAGTTGCCTAAGCCCTACTCTGTGATGCAATCATCCTTGCATTGACATACCTCCGATTTTGCTCACTTAAGAAAGTATATACATCTCTCAGATACTGTTCACCATGAATGTGTGTTCCCTCCATATATCGTTGAGTAAAAGCTTCAATGGCAGACATTGGTTCAGAAGGTGCTATACTACTGGGAGATTGATTAAGTTCCTGAGCCTCCATAAATGCGTTACGTAGCAATGGTTCCTTTTCTGCTATAGTCACCCTTTTTGAAGCTTCTAACCTTACTAAATTCTGAACAACAGATGATGATTGTTGAGAGACATGAGTACTTTTATCTCTGAGCCTATTTCTAGTTCTAACTAATTCCATCACATCCACTCCTGGCACTGCCTCTGGAGGCGGGCTTGCTGGTATCAAAAAAGGTTCCGCTAAAGGATCTGTATTTGATGAATTATGCACCCAAAGTCCAAGTTGTCCGACAAAAAATGTATGCGTGTTTTCCACTGTTAGATCAAATACTCGTGCTTTTTGTTGTGTTTGTTGAATTGCTTTTAACGTTAGATCATTATCTCGAGCACTTATTGCAGTATACAAGTTTGAATTTTTGATCGTTTCAACTGCACTAAAGCCTCTATCTTTAAGATATATAGGATGATTGCCTGTTGCCTGTAGTGTCTCTTTTTTATCTTGATGGGCTATTAAGACATCAAAGAGTAATTTATTCGTATATTGTAGCGTATTAATCACTTTGTTAAATCTAAGCTGCATCACACACCTCTTAATATTATCTTCGCTTGAGCTAAGCTTAGCTCGTCATAACTAACCAATGTTACATACTGTTTCCATTTTGATTATTATTCCCACAAAAGTGGGAGCCTTATATTATTCTTTTTAAAGTCAAAAAGGTATGCTCACACTTTGTGATCACAGGCAAAGCCTGCAACCACAAAGGGCATGACACCCCCGTCATACTTATCTGGTATTTCCTCTCGCTTTACACAGTAAGCAAGAGCATGCCCTGCATCATATTAGCATACTCCACAGCCAAAGCTTCAAATCCTTGAGACTCAATAAACTCGATATTACTCGTCATAGTCTCATAGTGCTGATCAGACAACTGCATGGGTTGGGCAGAGTCTCTTTTCACAAAGTTATTTGAAATCAAGCTTCCTATATCATCCATTCCAATTAGATCTTTATGATTCGTTTGCTTTATTCCAGCTAATAAATGCCCATAAGCTTCAGTAAGCGACTTTGAATCTAAAAACTGCTGTTGCCAACTTGTTTTAATTCTCCCAGATAAAGCTCTAGCTCTTACTAAGCTATCTTTTTTGGGGTCTACAATCAGTGATGTTACCCTTTGCCTTTTAAGCTGGTATCCATAGTATTCTCCCGCCGTCGTATTATCAGGCAATGATGTGCTAATCCCGATATCATTAAGACCCTTCTCTAGCATAAAGGAATTAAATTCTCTTTTTCTTACATCACCACCTGAATTATGCACCCATATTCCAGTGCTACTTACAAAAAATGTATGAGTATGCTCTACTGTTAAATCATACACTGTAGCTGTTATTTCTTTATCTTTAACTGCATTAATCTGACACCAGCTTGTTTCTTTTAAACATTTCAGCTCCTTTCCTTTAATTAACTTCTCAGCTTGAACAAAGCCTTTTTTTCTTACATAAAAGGGATGAGATTTTGTGCAGTATATATGCTCCCTAGAAGTTTCTACCTGACAGATTTGTTTGTTGGAATAAATAAATCTGTCAATAACTGTATTAAAACTCATCATAAATCACCCTCCAGATTGATTTATTCATTATACTAACTCATTAGTCACTTGGGCAGTAGCTATCATTAAGCAGCTTCATCAAGCTCTGGACGATAGTCCTCTGGCATGGATAGCACTTCATCACCAACTTCAATTAAGCAAATTGGCAGAAGGATAATCTCATGCATCGCCCCTTCGACTTCAATCTCAACAATGTCATACTCTGAGAACATTTCGCCCAGAAAGCGAGAGCTGCCATCTGCACGGCGACGCCTGACCCACACCACTGTTTCACCAGTAAAGCAAGCACCTTGCTGACTGCTATTAGATAACCTAGAGCCTATATGTTCACCCAACCTTGCTGCCCCTACACTTGCAGCAATCGTCACTGTATTCATTATCGAGTCCACAGCAAATTGATCCCAATCAAACTGATTTTGCTGACCTGTAGCAATCATTAACCCTTGAGTTACGGCTGACTGTGCAGAACCAGATGCAGCATCTACTGCAGCACCTGCTAAAACGCCTTTTGCCACTGTCCCAGTTATTCCACCAGCAGCACCTGCTGCTACCGCTCCTAAGGTTACATCAATCCAGCCACTGTCATGCATATGCTTTGCCCAGTTTTGATGATAAAGTGCTGCAGATGTTGATGCGCTAGCTAGACCTGCAGCACCTCCGGCTAGCCCTGCAATAGCAGCAGTTGCTGCAGCTGTAGTAGGGGCAGCTAATGCTCCAAGGCTAACAGCTGTCACACCTGCAGCAGCAATACCCACACCTGCAATAGCATATGTTTGCCAACTAGTGAGTGCTCCCCATAAATCCCCCATAACAGAATTCCCAGTTGGATCAATATAAGCCATCGGATTGCCATGCATTGTCATATACGGATTATCTTGTTTAATCGTATCGTGAGACACAGAAATGCCGTATTTTGGATCCCACAGGCGTTTGCCACCCATTTGATTGCCTTGTGCTGCTGGATCAAATATCTGGTTGGTATAGCCAAAGATATTATCAAGAATATTGAGTGTCTTATTTCTAGAATCTCTATAAGCATCAATATTGCTTTGCATACCATATGGTGTATAAACATACTTCTCAGAGTTGGCACTATCAAGATTCATCGAGCGCACCACATCTTGTCGATAGCTAACAAAATTAACACGGTTCTTATCACTGTGATTTTGATCATACAAAGTAACATTACCAAAATAGTTTGCTGTAACACTTTGCCCATCAATGTTCTGGGTTTGTGAAGCAAGTTTGCCACCTGAGTAGTTATAATAGACAGGGGAGTGCTTGCCGTCTTCTGGTATCGCGCTATTCATCTTACCACTAGTGTTATAGGTATATTTTGTGCGTGTTTTACCTGTATCCGCTTCAGGGATTAACTCCTCTAACTGGCGTAGCGGATTGTGAATATAACGTGTGCCCCACTGATCTATTGTTACATTCCCTTCAGCGTCATATTTAAACTCACCTGTCACATCTGGTTGGCTAGAATCTTGAATATGAATAACCCTATCCTTATAGACAGGATCATAACGATAACTGAAGCTTAAGGTATGCTCAGAGGTATCTTGCAGATTATGTTTATAACTTGTCTGCATCTCTTTTAGGCCATAGTTGTCGGTATATTGGTAGTTTTGTCCTGTGACAAACACAACCTGCTCTTTCTTATCTGGCCCTTGACCTTCATTTACCATCATCTGTGGATAGACTGTAGATGCCGGATCAATCTTATAGGACAACAGCACTTCAGAGGCACCATTTATGCCTTCAGGAATACCATATGTATAATGCGAGATGGTCTTTTGATTATTACCATAATCCTGAGTATAAGTGTCAATTTGATTTGCTGTGTTAAAGATATAGCTCTCCTCATAGAGAAGATCGCCTTCTTTATTTCCAACTCCAGCAGTCACCTTCATTCCATTTTTACGTCCCAACATATCATAGGTGTATGTATAGGTAAGCTTACCCGCAAGTTCGCCTGTGCTATTGGTATACTGGCGTACAATACTGCTTAATCTGTCCGGATGCACGGTATCTTCATATAAGTAATGATCCTGAATCATCGGCTTATGACCTTGTTTTTCATCATAGATCGTTTTATATTCAAGTTTCCCATCGCTCCCATAAATCATATCTGTTTGATAGCTTTTCTCACCATTGACAAGCTCGGTTAACGTATCTGTGCGATTTACACTGTCATAGCGATACTGAAACTCTCTTGAACCTCTTTGAGCATTTTTATCCTGATACGACACTGACTTACCCTGACCATCAGGATAATACTGATGAGTAATAGAGCCGTTAATGTCTTCTATTTTTACCAGTCTTTGTACACCTGCGATATCTTGATACTCTGAAGTAATCAGGTAGTTATCCTTGGTAAACTCAGGTGACGCTTGCTCATTGACATTATTACTTATATTTCCATTTGCTTTATCAATCCAGCTGGCAATAACATTACCATTAGCATCATATTTCATATGAGAAACATTACCCATACGGTCAATGGTTGCCGTTGGCTGTCCAAAGACATTATAAGCAGCAACTTGAGAAGCCTTACCGCCAGCATCAATCGATTTAGTCATTTCACCATAAATGTTATATTTATACTGTGCGATAGTTTGCGTCATTCCTGCGCTAACAAGTGCTGAGCTTAACAAGACACAAAGCGCTTTTTTTGTAAATTTATTCATTTATCTATACCCTCACTTTTATCAACTAAACACATGAATCTGCATCTAAACCAATCGACACACAAACACTCTTATCTGACAATGGATCTGTGTGCGTCACCCTTTTTGCTAATATGGTTGCACCACTTTGATAACTCGCGCGTGTCATATTTGGCTCATATTTGATTGCAGCGACTTGTTCAACTTGTTTATTTAGCTCTGGATAATACTTACTCTGTTTAATCAATTGCACTTGCTGCTTTTTGGCAACTGGGTCATTTTGTAGCTTAATGGTGGTTTCAATTGGCGAGGCAACCGCTTGGTATAAACCAAGACCATTATAGAAATATTCAGATTTACTGTAATAACCCGATGTCTGGTTGTTATTAACTTCACACACTCCAGCTGTTTTGTGACACAATCCATGATTGATTTGTAAAAGAAGCTTTAAGCCCATCTCTTGCTGCTCACTTACACTGAATTGCCCTTTATCTCCTTGAGGCTCAGGAATAACATAGCTTTCGATCACTTGTGCATTTGATGGGCTATCCACTGTGTAATCAACCACTGATACCGCAACATTGCTATTCACCTGATATTTACCAGAAGGCAATTTCACAGCACTGAATTTCACCGTGTAGCCTTTATTTTGACTGTTATTCAAACCAGCCGGTGCTTTATCAAAGTAAATCGCAAATGCTGCCTGTTCAATCTCATCACTTGAAAGTGTCTTGCCTGTTTCATCATAGCTTGACATGGAGCTCAAAGTTGTCGCTTTAATCACCCGCCCTTTATTATCATAGCGGTAGGTGGTTTTATTATAATAACCGTTATCAGTATCAGCTGTGGCAAAATTACTACCACCATCTTTGACCATCGAGATTTGCTCAATTAGCTTGCCTGCACGGTTATAGCTATTCTTGGCAACCAAACGAAGTGTGCTTTGAATCCAGTTTAAGCTAATTGACTCTGGCAACGTGTCAGTAATTAAGCCACCATCTTTACCGGAGCTGTTATCATACGACTCTAAAAGCGCACCTTGACTGTTATAGATATTCGCTTGGATATTACCAAGTGCATCACGGCTTAACTGCCACATATAGCCGCTTTGTGTTCCATAGTAGTTATGCATACTAAGTGCATTAACCGTATCATTATCTCCAACAACATAGCTTGTTGTCTCAACCACCCTTCCCATAGCATCATAGCTCTGACGGGAAACTTGCAAACGATTCTCTTTAATACCTTTATCGAGTACCGAGAAATTAAGCTCTTTATTAGAGATGACGATATCAGGATTGATTTGATCATCTTTTGTCAAAATAGCTGCATCGCCTGAAAGACTCCATAAAAGTGCACCTGTATGGCTATTATAAACAGAGACAGAAGCGATATTCGGCATCATCTGTTTATTTAAGCTCCCTGTCATATATACCCCTTTTGCCGGGCTTAAATAAGAGAGATGTTTCATCGTTATCTCAGGTTCACCATAATTTTGTGCTAATTTGGCATTCATCCCTTTATTGTTTGCTGTCAGCGCTTTAGTAATACTATAAGTGGGTAAACCCGAGGAGTATGGCGTAGTACCATAGGCAAGCTTAAGCGGATTTGCTGACCAATCAGTAATCGACTCTTTTAATGCTGAATAGCTGGTCGCTCCCTGAGCCTGATAATAAGAAGTTGTACTGGTGATTTTTGGCATCGAAAAAATCTCTTCTTCACCCGCTTCAGATGGCTTAACGGCAACGTTAAATAACTCAAGGTTATTTTCACTTTTATGTTTATAGCCATCAGCTGTCGTTACCACCACTTCTTTTGGATAAATTGCAAATAGCTTCTGAGAATTAATCTCATCGTAGTAACTTGTTGTTGTTACCGTGCCATTAGGCGCTTTACTGTAGGTTACAGAGCCTGCATCATTGTATTTCTTCTCCGTTGTCACTGAAGTAGTACGCACGGTATTACCATTAATATCTTTGCTATAACTCGTCGCTTCAGTGAATTTTGGCAGCTGATAGGTTGCACTATTGTCCCTGATTTCGCTACAGTTCTGAGAGACACCATAAACTGGCGTGTCACAATAACTCAAATTCGTTTCAATGACCTTATCACCTGTTCCTGTGCTTAAAAGCTTAGAAACCATTAATCCTTTGTGGTTATAAGTCTCACGTGTAATTACCGTACTGCCATCTGCAGCAATCGATTTTGTTTGTGTTACATATTCATAACCATTAGCATTATTGTTAAACAGCGCATCTGCTGCCTCTGGTTTGGTATTAAGGACATATTTTGGATAGCCTGTATAATTATTACCGGTGTAATTACCATCACTTTGAAACACATCCCCATAGGCATACTCTGTAACAACCGCTTGCTCATCTGGCGTACGTGGTAGCCTTTTAAGCTTTGTTACCACCGGCATAGAAGTCTCTTTTGTATTATCAGATAGCCTAGCTTTAATTGTGCCGTAACTGATCTCAGTTTTTGCTGTCAATGCATTTGTAACACTAGTAATCAGTCCCGTATTGCTATCATGTCCATATACCGTACGATATAAATCACCATAGGTTTGTTTGTTATAAGTTACCGCCGTAAGCTCATTGTTCTCATATTCAAGATCCGTCACAAAGGATAGACCGTTACCAATCTCGGATGTGACTGTACGAGGACTAGCACCATTTGAAAGCTTAATACTAGAGACCTGCTGTAAAATGCCTGCTTGATTTGGCACCCAAGCTGTTATGGAAGCAAGACGATAACTTTCATTATATTGAAAAGTTAACCGTGCACCACTGTCATATTCAATCTTATCGATTAGGCCTTTGGTATTAAAATACTCTTTATGGTCAGGGTATAATAAATAAGAGCCCTTAATGACTGGCTTACCACTTGTGGTGTTATAGTAGAACTCAACATCTTGCAGCTTATGATATTTAAACTTTTGCTTAGTATAGCCACTTCCGCTGTTTAACACGCCATCGACAATTAACTGCTGCCCTGTTGATGACATTATTGTGTTATTCTTTATATTATAACTTGGCAGTGCTAACTGAAAGTGATTAGCAAGTCTGTAACCACTGTCAGGTACAATTGTTTGAGAATAAGAAGCCATTAGCGTGAAATCTGGCGAGCGCCCGAGCATGCTAAGCCCACCGAGTGGCACACTCAAGCTAAGCGTTCCAGTACGTGAGTTCACCCCAATTGACTGATACTGATACGCCGCACTTACCGCTTTTCCTGCATCGCTATCGGATATTCTAACTGCACTTGCACTCACTTCATTTGAAGATGATTTATCCATTCCTTTTTCTTGAGAGTTGCCACTTTCAGCATAAGCACCCAGCACAACACTCATTAATATTATTGATGCAATAATTTTCTTTTGATACATCCCAACTCCTAGATATTTATTTCCAATATTTATTTTAAGAAGATTAATTTATGACAGTAAAAGGCGTGTATTACTTAACAAGTTACTACTGAATAAGATCCAGATGCGCCATTAGTAACTCCAAGGGCTCCACTTGGAATACATGCACTCCAACTTTGATCACGATCATCTCTTTGTTCAGTAGGAAACTGAATTCCCCCCCAATGAATAGATAGAGAAAGCGGTTTTCCATCAAAGGAGAAAGCGTTACCCCATGCATCATATCCAGCAATATTAACTGAATCTGAATATACTCTTGGCTGTATGCTTTTAAACCACACCCACCATAAACCACCAGTACCCCAACCTGCCCACATCGAAGCTTGAAAATGCAAAGATTGATATTCTTTATTTTTCTCATTCATATCAAAAACATAAAAAGCACCATATAATCCACCTTCCTGATGGAAGTTATGTCCATAATAGGTATGACCACTTGCATGAGTATTTGGCGCCCCTAAGCTTTTAAAATATCCATAGTCATTAACAATATAAGGAGAAGTTAATTGATAGTTTATATTCCCAGTTGCTCCGGCCCTGTCAGGCTGGCCAGTTATTACTATTCTTTTTTCAGTAGGTTGAGCATTTGCTGCTAAGTCTAGAATAAAGGGAGGAGGAAGAAGGCCACCACGATTAATATATAGATTATTCTGATACCACTTTGTAACCTCGGTAGTATCTAGTATCGTGAAGCTCGCTGTATCAGACCTTTCCATCCCACTGCCATTTTGTGATGCTGGAATCGTTACCGTTAACTTTGCATCCCCCTGATTACGAGGATCATAGTTAACCTTCACATATAAGATTTTTTGTGTAGGCGCGTTCGAATCACTTGCTAGCAACTGTGTCATCCTAGCATTTAAGTTCTCCTGTAATTGTGATAGCAAGCCCTGTTGGGATGAAGTTCTCTTTCCTGGCAAGAAGGCGTTTTCTGTATCTAAACTAGTTCGAAATGATATTTTACCCTGTTTACCTTCATTATCCTTACATTGAGGTGGAAAATAATCTTTTCCCTCAGATGTGGCTTTAGCAATAGCCTCATAACTTACTCCCGTACAAATTACATTGCCGTCTTTATAGCTAAATTGCAAGTTGTTTAACTGAGCCTCAGTCCCTGACCAAAATCTTTGGCCATCTCTTCCTGAACTTGTCAGTGAAAAAGCTAATTGCTGTTGACCATTATTATATACAGTGGAAAGCTTAGAGTTTTCTAACTCAATAGATAAATCATCCAAATCTGGAAGTGATGCACCTGCTGTTTTAATAACCCTTTTCGAAGTCTCGGGTGTTACATTTAAGTTTATACGGCTGCTTATCGGCATAACATCTGTGGATTTTAGCAACTGCAGATCATCTTTAGTTGTTGAAATTAGCTGGAAACTAACAAAGCTTTCTCCCAGAGGAAGAGATATAACCTTACCTCTAACTATATCTACCAAGGAAAAATGACTAATATTTATTTTCTCCCCACTTGCTGTAGTGCCAAGCAAAATAATTTTAGTACCCTTATTCTCTTGCAGTTGAAATATAGCTTTATCTTGCATAGATTTTGTAAAAACAACAGCAAGTTTATTTCCATCTACTACTTTTATCAGCATAGTTCTATCCCATGTACTTATAGCAGATAATGCTCCCTTTGAGCCCACTAACTGATTTTCTCCAGCATAAAGACTACCAACTGAGGCAACCCCTATCATCATTAGTGAAAGTATTTTATTTAGATTATTCATAATAACTATGTCCCCATTTTGGTTATTTTGCTTTATCAAGTTGATTATATATTGACAACAAAGTGCCTAAAATACTTAAACTACGTATGCCGTATAAATTCTTAAATAATTATACTTACCTAAACAATCAGCTAAAAAAATAAAGTGAGCTCAAGTCAAGTGTGCAATATAGAGAAAGCATCAACAACTACAGGTAATTTAAGTCTAAAAAAATTAACGTTTAATAAAATCACTGATACATTTATTTTTAAGCAAAAGAAAGTCTATCGTTTGAGCATTGCTTGCAGCAATTCATCTATGAAAATAGAGAGTATTTTTGCAACAGAAAATCATCCGTTCTACGTGAAGAATAAAGGCTTTACTCAATTGAGTTTTCTCACTTCTGAAGATAAATTAGTCAGCCTGACAGGTCACAGCATAGCAAAAAATATGAGCCGCCATAGAATTGAGGATGTCTATGATTTAACCGTAAAGGACAGCCATACTTTTTTTGTGGGGAAACAAGGCACTTGGGTACATAATAGCAAGGATCCTAGCACAAGCCTCATGGAAGTGCTTGGTTATAGTGGAGATCCAACTAGAGAAAGTCAACATCTCCCTTTTGCTACTGCAGCTGAGTATCTTGGTGAAGGCTCCAAGGGTCTGAGAACGCTCACTCAAGTATCTAGAGGAGATCAAATAGCAATCGATTCAATGCAGCCTAATCATAGAGAGATAACAAATAAGAAGATAGAAGATGCCATAGCTGCAAGAAATGCACGTATAGCAGCTAGAAAGGCAC
The DNA here is from genome assembly GCF_000379445.1 of Fangia hongkongensis FSC776 = DSM 21703. Classification (GTDB taxonomy): domain Bacteria; phylum Pseudomonadota; class Gammaproteobacteria; order Francisellales; family Francisellaceae; genus Fangia; species Fangia hongkongensis. The sequence goes on along the minus strand of NZ_KB902255.1, from coordinate 9,913 downwards.
GTATAGCAGCATTTATGAAAAATGCAGCTTATAATATAGCTTATACAGCTAGCAAGCCTTTAAAAATGGCTACATTTCTACATGTTGGAGGCATGGTGGTAATTGGAGCTGGAATAGGATTAATCTACGCCAGTGGCGATAGTAGCAGAAGATTAATTAATAAAGAGGTTGAGAAGCACGGCTTACCTTATTTTCTTCTCAATATCCTACTCTGGGAAAAGGAGCTCTTTGGTAGTGATCAAAATACAGGAGAGCCAAATGAAGCTAACGTTTAACAGAGTTACAGCTACATATACTTATAATCGCAGCAAAATTTATCAAATGCTTATTGACGATGAGAAGTTTCATTGTACCGGAAATCACCCTTTTTATACATACCATCATAAACAGTTCATACCTGCAGGTCAATTGCATGAAGGCGAGAAACTTATACAACTAGAAGCAAAGCTCGCAACATTGCAAAAAAGCACGCAAATACAGCAAAACACACAAGTCCACGATATAACCGTTAACGATACACATACCTTTTTGTGGGAAAACAAGGCACTTGGGTACATAATTCTAGTGGTAGGTATGGGAATGAATCTGAAAATCCAATAAGTAAGCTTCTAAAAAAACACATATCAAGTCAAGTAACAGAGGACACCCCCTCCTATAATTACACTCTATCAAATGTTCGAGAGATAACATTGATAGGAATAGACCTTCCTAAAGAAAAATTGGAGTCAAAAACAGCTATTATATCTTCAACGCTTCAGATATCTCAGACTGCTATGAAGAAATTTGAATTTGAATTAAAATATGTTGAAAAAGTCAACTTAGATCCTACCGGAGGTGCAAAGAAAAGCGCTAGTGGTCTAAGGAATATAAATCCAGAAGGTTATGTAGACACAATAACATATCAAGCAACACTTACTATAGATTCTAACTCCAAAGCACCATCCTTATTACGCAAATTACCTTTTTCTCCTTTCCGCTATTCACTTAAGTGGGAGAAAATACCCCCCCACCACTACCACTAATCACTTTAGGTAGCGGGTTCAAACAAATTTAGCTGGTAAACTTAACACTACCAGTATTAGTAAAACCAACAGGCCACCGGTTTAATTTGGTGAAACATCTAATTGCAACGTATCAAAATGCCCTGTTTTCACTGACATACCTGCATCTCCCACTTTCCCATCGCCAAAATCACATTCATAGGTCATGGCATTTGCAAAGTTAACAAATGGGTAGTCGGTATCGCGCTTAGTCAAATAATTAGGAAAGTCATTGATACTTACAGGTTGGGAACATTGCTGATTCACCTGCATTTGAAATGCTGGGGATGCGCCACATGCTTGTGCTTTATGCATCTTATCCGGTTCATGGAAATCTGTACTGACCAAGCAATAGCTATGCGAGCCAATATCAACAAGGTTATCTTTGTTGCAGTAGCTTTTTGAGTTGAAGTTACAGGCTAAGTTTTGGTAGTTATAAACTGCCTGATTTTGATTTAAAAACTGCACAGATAGTTTAGCATCAGCATAGGCTTGCTGATTATCAAAATTTATACTATAAATGGAATTTTCTTTGGAAAATGGCGGATCAAGCTTATGGTTAACTATCGTGTTATTTAGCTCTAAAATACCAATGACATAATCCTGTCCTGCATAGCCCAAAAAGTAATCTTTTCCATTGATAGTAACTGGCGTTTGATTATTTCCAGGAATATTATTTGGTTTATTTGATATCTCTTGCAAATCTTGCCAAATAAGCGTAATGCGGTTGTAATAAGCAAGCAAGCTTGGTAGTTGCTGCGAGCCTTTATGGTAAAAATACTCATTTGCAGCAACTTCTTGGCAACTATCCGGCGGTATAGTTTTCGCAGTTTCTAGCCACACAATGGTATTTTGAGAATCTAAAGCACTGTGTGGATATTTATTACATACTTTTAATGTGACCTGAGAAACTTTAACAGTTGGCGGCTCTTTTGCGCTAGGCCCAATTGGGCCTTCAGGTGTTAAACCATAGTTTGTATAACTTTGATTATTTGCATTTGAATAATGCTGAATAGATAGTACTAGGACGGGACAACTGCCATTAGTCGACAACGGTGCAATTTTTCCAGTTGGTTTAATGGGCAAATCATATTGGCAATACACATTAGAATTTATAGCAGAGCGTAAAGTGAGATGAATAAGCTCACTTTGAATTGGAATGGTTACAGGTCCTGTATGCTCTGTTACTCCCACAGTGTTTGTAGTTTTACCATTTAACACTGTAGAGTAGGACACTTTAAGTGGATTATTAGCTTGTGGCTGAAAGCTGTAAATGCTAAAAACTGCATCAGCATAAAGAGAGCTTCCTACACTCACCCCCACAAGCAAAATAAGTAAATTTCGCATCATTACCTTTATCCCCATATGAAGCCTATATTAGCCAATAGTATACAACATAGACACTGTTTAAAACTATCAGCCCTTCACTCTATGAGTGTGAGAGAAATACCATAGATCTTTAGTCTCAAATTTAAAACTAAAAAATTAAGAAATTGAATAAAGGAGTGTATTCCTCTACACAGGCAATGCTAGATTTAAGGTATTATTTTGGAAATTAATATTAGGCTCACCTTTAAAGCCTGAACTTAGTAGCGTATTATCTTCCTCGGAAGGATCAATGTTGCTAAGGTCGCTGTAACCGACTTGTAACTTAGCGCCACTTTGCAAGATAACTTGAAGCACTCCAGTTGTAGTCGCACTATAGCTGCCACTTGAATCTGCTGTTAATTGAGCACCGTTTAAATTAACCGATTGTATTTTCTCTCCAGCAGCAACTGAAATAGAAATGTTGTACTTTGGAACTTGGTTGATACTGGCATCTAATCGCAGACACCCTGGATCAATATCATTAGGAGAGGATGATTGACTATAAGCACAGTAGGCAATATTCGGCACCTTCGAAATAGTACTATCTTGTATGCTCTGAGTGACTAGTGTTCCATCTGGAAGAATAATGTGAGCTACTTCTTTATTATCACCAATGAAAGAATCAAAACTACCTCGACCTAATGCTGGATAATTTTGAGCACCAGCATCATTGCCCAGTTTAATGCCCGAATATGCATCTGTTTTCAATACAAGTGCATCTGAAACCATTGGATTGGTATCATAGTTCTGCCCAAGTTTATAAGCTACAACACCCATATAGTGTTGATCAGCAAGATTTTTTGCAACAGGCTCATCTGAAAACTCAAAATACGCACCTCCCAGCAAACTCATCTTATTTGCCGATTGTAAAATAATACGCCATAATAAATCATATCCCCATTTGTTAGCAAAATCGCCCCAATCATAAGTACTATATTTTCCCCATTCAGAAATAAAAAGAGGTAATTTAATGTTATCATTGATACTGTTGTATACTTGCAAGAAGTTTTTAAAGTCACCAAAATCCAATTTATTTGCACTTATTCCACGGTAGGTATTGACGGAGTAAAAATCAATATAGCTTGACTCTGGTGTTGTTGAGGTATTTTTAAATACATCCCAGTAGTTCTGCCAGTTCTCCTTAGTATTGTAATGGTCTTGATTGGTGGAAGTGACAAGAATAGCTGGATCAAAGGCTTTAATGACTCTAGCAAGATAGCGTTCGACCTTTGCTGCATCCTGCTTACCATTATCTGCCTCAGTTTCATTACCCACTGCCCACGCAAGGATAGCTGGGTTAGCTGCATATTTTGCCAGTGAAAGCTGCATTAGTGCACCCCATGGCTGCCCATTTTTACCCTTAACTTTATCTGTCATAGCTTCCCAACTCAATAACTTTCCAGATAAAGGACTTTTAGAAAATGTCTGCTGATCTGCCTCCGATGGAGCTGGCATAATCACATAAATACCATACTTATGAGCAAGGTTTAAAAAATCAGTCATGTTTCTGACAAGCGGGTCAATATGATAAATTCGTATGGTATTGATACCCATTGCCTGCATAACACTTAAATCGCGATTCCACATCTTCTCCAGTAGTGCATTTCGCTCTACAGCTCCATCAAGTGCAGTATTATTAAGATATTGATGCATTTCTCCTGTCATATCAGTATCAAAACAATAGCTTTGATTTGATTGCCCATAAGGGCCTCCTTGCAGTGGTGAGCAAATTTGACCACCACCTTGCTTGTTGAAGCTAGCCAAATAAACAGGTTCATTATCCGCCGTCACTGGATCCCCCTTCCCTGTATAAACTTGGCCTACAGGTGTTGGCTCATAGTCCATCCCACGAATAAAAAATGGAATATACTTTTCGCTGTCACCTTGCTTATCTTTACCCCAAACATAAATTTGTTTTTGCCCTGTAGCTGGATTGATTTGAATTTTAGGAGGATGAGCAGGTTTGGCAAGTGCACTTGAAGGGTTCTCATCCTTCTCGGAAGTTAAATCTGCACGAACGACACCCCAATGAAGTGCATAGACATTCTCAGCAATTGAACCATTATTAGAGTAGGTTTTACCATTTTGTTTAAAGGAAAGCGGAATGTAACCTACAGGCTGATATTTTAACGTCATAAATAAAAGTCGAAACTGCGTAAAGCTCTGACTATCGAACATCGGCACAACGACATGAAGAGCCTTTGGAGCATAGTCAAGTGTGATTTTTGTATTTGCTTGCGCTCCTAAACCAAAGACATTTTTCCAGCTTTTTTCATTAGTACAATCATCGCTGCAACCTTGAAGTGTATATGTTATGGTTTTATTTCCAATAGTCCAGTCTTCATCTTTAGGCAAACCACTAGGCAACTCAACTTTGATGCTAAAGTTTTTGACAATATGATTGATATCCTGTATCGGCGGGTCATCCGCAACAGTGGCTTTGGCTGCAAAGCCATAACTGCATAAACTTGTAACAAGCATTACGCTTGATATTATTTTAATTTTTTTCATTGAAGTTTTCTCCTAATAACAGTTAGAGATTATATCTGAAATCTTTTCCAGTATAAAAAACAACCTAAAGTAGTAAATACTTAAATTAGGTAGATTAACTTGGCTAGTCTTAATTGACAGAGCTCACTGTAACAAATTGGCCTACATCAATATCTATAAGCAATTATAAATCACAGGCCATATTTGTATATTTTTAGCTCAATATTTCATATACTTTGAAAAGAAGTCATATTTAACATGAAAAAATAGATGAGAGAGATATCAGCCAACAACTTACAAAGATTGATGCGATTCGAGCTATCACAACAAAGAAAATTTCTATCTATTGGAAGCCCACTTAACGAGTTTGGAATTGAGTTATCTTCGATTACTTATTTCAACCTTCAAGAGAAAGGAATAATTTCTCTTAAGAATTCCGAACATGATACAAAGCTGTCATGGGATACTGAGCTATACCAACATTTCTCCTTTTTTAGCTCTTTGAACTCACTACCCCCTTATTCTTTTTTCCGTGACCGAGCAGATGATCAATTCATGTTACAACGTCTAGGAGAGGAAGATAAACCAAGCTATGTTGGGCTAATCATTATTAAAAAATCCCATACACATATAAAAATGTACGGCTTTTCCAGCACTAAAATTGACTATGCCAGACTGTCTTTTCTCATCCCTACACTTGAAACATTTATCATTCACTTAGAAAGTGAGTACCAAGATTATTTAGCTACACTTGAAAGCAAAATGATTGAAGATCCATTTTTTACAGTATTAATAGATCAACTGGAACACACAGCTAATGATTTCAACCAAAACATTGCCAAATTTGGCTTAAAGCTCACAAATATGGAACTAAAATGTTTATATTACCGATTATCACAGGGACTATCTTCTAAAGAAATTGCTACAAAGCTGATGATTTCTCCAGCTACTGTTAATACGCATATTACCAATATTAATCAACGCCTCAATCTTACCCCTGCACAGTTATATCAACTGCTAGACAATCATACTTACAATCCCGCATTTACAAAGCTGGTGTAGCTCTTTTCTGTTTTAATGATCAACTGATGGCACCGAGTTTTTTAATAATACAATTTGAATATCAATATCATTCTTATTATCTTTTTCTCTATATCCCCATGTTTTCTTAGTTGGCCAATTATCATTATTGATCGCCATTATTTTCAACTCACAATCATCTCCAACACTTATTTCTAAAGGACAGTTTCCTCGCTCTAGCCTAAAGCTTTGAGAAAAAAGAAGGCCATCCACCCCCTTTAGACGCTTAATTTTGTTCTCTATTTGAGAAATTGGCATTTTTTCACCCTCAATACCCAATGCCTCAATAGACTGTTGCAAATTAACCTCTATTTCTCCTGATTGATAAGGAGTTAAAGTAACATTTCCATGCACTGATAGCTTTTCCACATTACCATTAGATCCATTATCACCAGAGCCTCCCCCGCCACAGCCTGCCAGCACAGCTGATAATAATGCCACCACGAATAAATTTTTATATTTTTTCACAAAAACCTCTTTTAATTTACACTGTAGTTTTACTTTTGATAAGAATATAACTGAATGAAAAACAATCAACATACGTAAGTTAAGTATAAATTGTTAATAAGCTGAAAATAGTCTTTAAGGCAATGTGATTTTCTACATTAATGGAAGCACTCATGCATATGACCTGCCTAAAAATCTGTTATTTTTGCATCGGCTAAATACTAAAAGGCTAATATTATGAGAATTTTAAATGAGTGAAGATATATTCCCTGCAAAGAGCATAAAATATGCTTTTACACGTCAAGTTTAAACTCTCATCACTATCAATAATACGCTTTTTATATATTTGATAAGCAATTGGGTCAAGAAATTCTCTGATATTAGCTTCGGTAACATCTCCTTTGGCAACTGCTTGCACTCCAACTAAGTCATCTCGAGAGTTAGGCCTAAACTCAGAACGAAGCACCTTGAAACCTGTGTGCTCCCAATCCCTAGATACATGAAGTTTTCCCATTATGATTACGACACCTTGATCACCTAAAAGTTCATAAGTTTTTTGAATGTTTGGTTTTTCTGGAAAGTGTTCATATAGAATAAACCTGTACTTTCTAGCGCCAAAACCTATTGAATCAGCATCACCTGTAAAAGTAGCTTTCATCATTGGGTTAGAATCTACACTGTCAAAATATTTTACTGGGTGGTCATTAGTAATACAAGGCCTACCCCCACAAGCAACCACCAAATTATTTTTCACATCCATTTCATAGTTACTGTTATGCACCCAAACCCCTGACTTTCCAACAAAAAAAGTATGGCTATCCTTGACTGTGAGATCATACACTTTCTCACTTTTTTGCGTTGCACTAACCTTCAATTTATTTGCAAGTTTATTATCCTTAAGCTCAAAGATACGATCCGTTTTCTCAAGTCTATCAGCACGAATAAACTTGCCTTTATTTACAACATAAAACGGATGGTTGGCCGTGCAATGAACCTTCTCCCCCCCCTCATTTTCAACGGCATAAATTGCCTTATGATCATAAGTAAATACTTTTTCTACCGTGTTAAATGTTAATTTCAGCATGCAATATAATACTTTAAAAGGTGGATGTGCAAAAATCATACCAAAATAAGGATGAAATAGTCATACATAAACTACGTATCACTAAATAAAAACCACTTAATCACGCATATTGTTTGAGGTGCTTTCCAGATGAGAAAAAAGGGCAAGGGAAATATCAAATAAAAAATAGGCTAATGCATTTAAGAAAAAAGAAGTTGTTATGGATAAAAATTAGAATCCAGAAGCTGTTTTATTGAAAAAGGACACTCATTTGGGAAAATCTCTTCTTTAAGCCCAGTCTCTTCAACAGCCATTAGAACAGATATTGAGTATAGATCGTCAATTAGCCCATCTACCTTATAGCGCAAACTAGGCATTTGTTTAAATAAAGAATACATTACTTTTGATAAATGAGCAATAATTCAGCAATTTTCATTGAGCCGTGCTGCTGACTGAGTCCACTCAGATACTAACCATCGCTATCGCTATCCAAAAAATCACTTAAGCTTTCTTCAATCATGTTACCCCTTTCTCTTTGATGCTCTTTCCAGAGTGAAGCCTCATCATAATCCTTCCTCTTTATCTGTGCATCATTTTGGATAAAAAGTTTTTGTATCTCAGCAATATTTTGATGTGTAACAGGACTGTCAAACTTGATATGGACATGATCGTGCTGTTGATCAAATGTATCATTATGTAACCTTAAGTGATCTTCATGATGATTATGTATTACGCTCATATTACTTCTTTCTTTGATGGGAATAATCCACGAGCTACGGGTATAGACGGTTAAAATATCTGGTGAATTTTTCTTCACTACCATCGTCTCATCAATACCTGATTTTTTATGGATGTATAAATGATCTTTATCAAATCTTATTGTATTTTGATCAGCAATTAATCCATCAATATCCATATTATTTAGCCAACACTCGTTATGAACCCATAAACCTTGTCTTCCAATAAAATAGGTATGGAAGTTCTCTACTTCTATATTATAAACCGTATCTTTTGCATCCTGCCTATGCACAGAAGAAGCTGAAATACTAAGGCACGCTATAGAATAATGGCTTCCACACTTTGCCATAAACTGCACAGGAGAAAATCCAAGGTGGTGATAATAAAATAAGTGCTGAGGTGTTGACATGATTATATCTTCATCGAAATTCAAACTCATTAGCGTATCAGTTGTGTTCTTAAAGCACTTTTTTACTTTTTGAAATGCATACATAAAAGCTATCTTATGTTGAAATAATTAAATAACTATAACAGAAACATGCGCAACACAATCTACCCACATTAGGTATTTATAACATACAAATTTTACCTATTATTAAAACAACTTTACAATATATTAAGTTATATGCAAATTTCCTTCCAACCAGTTAACGATCTATATCAACATACAGAGCAATCCGTCATGGTGAGTGAATACAAGCATAATACCAAAATCACCCACACATATCACCACCCCTTCTATTACCATGGCGCGGGGTTCATGAAAGCTGGAGAAACCAACCTAGTTGGTGTAAATTTTAGCATAAGACATAGGCATCTTACAGCTCATAATATTACACAGTCAAACGAACCGGAAAGAGTATATAATTTATCTGTAAAAAATACGCACACCTACTTTTTATCTAGGCTAGGAGTCTGGGTGCACAATGGATGTCAGGAAATGCAGCCTCTGGCAAGAACCCCAAGCAACGACTCAGATAGTGGATTTTCCCCTCCAGACGGATATGGAAAGAAGCCCAGCTTTTTTAGAAGGTTCCGCGACCTACTCCCCCGTAGAAAAGGAGACTTTCCACAAAAATTAGCCGAACAAAATCTGATAGACTATGCCCAGCTATTACAAACTTCATCAAATTACAGTGCCGATAGCTACCAAACTACGCGCTTGATCGCTGGAAGTGAAGTTTATGGCGGTGTTCCTGGACAAACTGAATTTTACACTAATAAGCCCCTTAAATTTATTGAGTCCCATTGGTGAAGTCTACAGGTTCAACCCCATTCAACGCTAGGGTATCGCGTAAAAGTTCAAAGATATGTACTACAATCGGATATTGATGTTGCTTACGGCTCTGTTCTAGCCAACCCGGCATATGGTCGAGGTGGTGGCGTACAATATATTATTCCTAACTTTAAGGATGTTTGGAGTGGTTACACTTTTACGGACAGCTAATTACGTAGTAACCTGTTAAAAAAGTTAGGACTGTCCAATGAACAAACAACCATACGACACATACACAGAAGAGTTTAAGAAATCATCAGTTGATTTAGCCTTAGAGAATGATCAACCTTATGCACAAACAGCCAGAGAGTTGGGCGTGAAGCCAAGTACTTTTTATACCTGGATTGAGCGTTACTCACCAAGTAAAGAAGGCGGCTCAGATAATATGGAAGGCGAGCTTAAAAAGCTACG
>NZ_KB902254.1 GCF_000379445.1 Fangia hongkongensis FSC776 = DSM 21703 | reverse complement strand
CATGGTTGATACCATAAATCTTGCAATTTAGCTTGCGAAATTTCAAGTGCTAACACACTACTTATATAGCTTTAAGGAATTTTTCAGGGGCGACTAGCCTACGCTAGATTTACTCATACTGGCTAGTGAAGCCTTACAAGATCATCAATTTGACGATTCAATCCTAGAGAGATTGCTCTAGCTATCCAGAGTCTATACATTTATGACTATAAATATTTTAACACTCGCAAAATACCCCCTAAAAGCGTTTAAATTTAAGAGCTACTGTAATTTTATAATAAAGGAAAAGTGAACAGGATACCCCCATGTTAAATGATCAAGATAAAGAGCGTATTAGACTAGAAATACAAAAAGTTAAAAGAACAATCGCGACCAAAAAAAGTAATGAGCTTTACGAAAAATTAAAGAGCGATCATCCTAGCACTGCAAAAGAAGAATTAGATAAACTCCATCAAGATCACTTAAATAAAGCTGATTTTATAGAATCAGTTAATAGGGAGGTAGTTGAGCTCATTACAACAGCAAGCTTTCGCATAGGGTCACTACCAGCATGGAAAACATATGATAATCAAGCACACTTTAGTATTGCTCAACATGACCTTGCTGGCGCTAAAACTTTTATCAAAGAGACATTAGAAAATGAAAATATAATACCCAATCCTAACGACTTTTCATTTCCTGATCAAATCTATGCCATCTCTGCTATTGGCAAAAACGGCTATGATCTAGAGACTATAGATGAAAAAAACAAACAAAACTACGCCTTTTTACATACGCCTAATGGTGATCAAAATCTTGCTTATTGTATTCAAAAAGATTTATTGAATCATCTTGATGAAAATGCATATCACACACTTTTTCCAAATACTCAAAATAAGCAATTTCACTATACTCAATTAGATGAATTAATGAACATTACATTGTCAGAGCACCAACCTAGTCAAGAGCCAAGTATAAACCCTCAAGATAAGGGAGCAGCACCTAAATTGCCACTCTATAGTGCATCTTCTGCGCCAAGTAATGATAAAAAGCAAGACATAACCGTTAAGGCATCTCCTGAAATTAGCTATCAAGACATAAATGGAAAAGCGCTTAAGTGTAACTTTACAGATAACGAACCAGATAACAAATTAAAATTTCATGCTTATAAGAAGGAAAATGGTCAATATGAGATCATTCCAGTTGATAAGTCGGATCGAGAAAGAAAAAGCGATGGAGATAATGATGCTTATAATAAGCTACTCGCAAAAGAAAATAGCACGGAAGGCTATTTAGATATCACACCATTGATGTCAATCCCAAAATTCAGAAACTTTTTTTTAACCGCCACTCCTAATGGTCATGCCTTAACACAAGAAATCAATTTAGAGGAGACTATTGAGAGATACAACAGCGAAAACCCAGATAATAAAATTCACAAGCCAACTGATAGACAGTATGTCAACCCATACCTTCGTAAAGATGGCAATGAGCTTACAGTGAATCGAACTTACCCTAAAGATAAACAAGGCTTCGAGGAGTTTCTTTCCAGCTTTAGCAAAAACCTTAAGATAAAGAATATTTCCTACGCAAGCTCCCTTAGCTCATTTACCCATAATAATGCTACTTACCATGTTCATAGAACAAAAGAAGGCACATGCCAGTTTCAAAGTAACTCAGCTGACCCAAAAGCCTTTGCAGATTTTATGCTGGAGGTCAAAAAAACTCAGCAAAACAATTATAAGAGAGATATAAGAGAAAGACTAACCCGTCTAACTGACAAGCAAAAAGATCAACTTGATAAATGCCCAACAGAAGAGACAAAATGGGAAACGTTTAGACAAATCGCTAAAGAAGATAATACTAATTCTCCATCACCTCAACCAACAAAGGTTAAACTTAGATTAGCCTATCTCAATACCAAAGAAGAATATAAAGAAATCTTTGATAAATTCAATAAAGCAGGAATCAGGGTCGAGTTTGACGATAGCTCTATTAAACAGCACTTTAGAAATGAGTATCAATCTGATTACTTTCTTGTAGGAAAGAGTAAAGAAGCACAAACTGCTAAGATGCGTGAGAAAGAGTACCGTGACTATATTGACCAATGCATAAAAAATCAAAAGCCTTTGGATAATACACTAACAGAGGCAATGCAAGATCCTAATATTTTCCAAAAACAACAAAATGTTATTCAAGTTCAAAATAGTCAGTCACAGAACGCAACAGTTTGACTAACGTTAGGTCTTATATATCACTTATACGCTAGTTTTTCTATTTTATCACAAACCAATAAACGGAGGAAAGTATGCCTAAATTATTCTTATTTGATATTGATGAAACACTTTTGGTAATTGATCAACGAGTCGATAGTCTACACAAAAAAGTCTCCTTAGATAAAGCGCTTAGCAATCCCTATGGAGAAGATTTTGGCAATTGCTATGTATTAAATAAAGCCAAAACTCAAGAAATACTGCATTCACTATATAAAAGCAACTGTAAAATCGGCTTCATTACGAATGGTGATATCACTCGTGAAGAAATTGATACATTTATAACAGAAAATTATGGTATTACGCTAGAGGATGATTTTATTCATTACAATCAACAAGCGGATAAATCCAAAACGATGGATCAAATTTGTATGGAATTTTCCTATAATAAAGAAAATTTGATACTCATTGATAATAATCAAAAGAACATACAATGTGCACTCAGTAAGGGCTATAACACACTTTATGTTGACACAAATAAAAATGATAATGGAAGCAACCTTTATTTAAATACATTGAGAGAGCTTGTTGCTAAAGCGTTAGATATACAACTAAAAGAAGAGATTGACCCTTTTCTTAGCCTGCAGAAAAAAAGCATAACCACATCTATTTACCTAGAAGATGAATTTTTACTCTTTGATAATGATGTAAAAGAAATTGATCCAGAAATTAAAACAAATAGCGATATTAGTGAAGATAATTATCAACATGATAATAGCGTTGAGTCAGCAAGCATTCACACAACAGAGTCTGTCTATTTTAAAAACACCAATATTTTATTCAAAGGTCCACTACCTAATTTAGGAGAAAAAAGTGGACTCGATGAGTTAATGGCTACAAGCGCAAAAGAGTGTGTTTTTTACTTTTATCAAAGCAATAAAACACAACAAGGCATCGAGAGAAGGCTTAAAAAACTAGGCATACCTTATAATCCCGCTGATATTAAAATAATCGACACTGAAAAAGAATATAACAAGCTTAAAGCGCTACCTCACTACGAGGCTAATATTAGTGGATTAACAGATTCGAAAGCTGATATTATGTCTAGCTCATCATCATGCATCAGTTTAACGATAAATAATGCTTTCAAGGATGAGCTTAATAAGCAACAGCCTTCTTTAGAAGCAAACTCTACGCTTAGCAAATAAAACTTCATAAGCAACTTTTAATGAAACTATAATTTTATAAAACAACAGGTGAATATATGGCAAATTTTTTGGTTTACGGTGAAGATGATAAAAAAGTATCTAATCAATCAGATACTGTTAATGGCAAAGATTATGCAACACTCGAGTGTATTGAACTACGACTAGATGATATGGAAACAATCGACTCAGTAATAAGTACAGTTGATAAAAGATATGTTCATAAGGGGCATAACAATAACCGTATTGTTTACATTCAGTCAGCAGACGTTATTAAAGACTGTCTAGCAGCATCCGAACAAGTAGCAAATAATTATACATATAATGATATAAAAAGGATAGAACGCCTCGCTGAATATCATAATATTTGGTACAACATTACAGAAAGCAATAAAAACAAAATAATCAGCGATTACTGTAATAAGTATAGTAAGGATAAAAAAACTGTAAAAAACATCACAAAAAGAGAGATCACGAGCAATCTAGAATATACTGGAGAGTATTCAAAAGATTTTATACAATTAAAAAAAATTATAGATTTTGCCGCAGTAAAACATCCCAAGATTATCCGTGAAGCTAGAGGTTCTGAGAAGAATTTGATTCCTGAGAATCACCCTATATATATGTCTAAAACATATAAGTCTAACACCCTTTTTGGTAAGTCAGATAACTCAATGTTAGATATTGTAAATCAAGAGGGATATGATCAACCTGACTCAAACACCTTAAAACTTAGAGCGGGCATGATATTATGTGGTCATGGAACAGATATCCCTGATACGCAAGATAGCATCTACCGCTACCATGCAGCTTATGTAGTTGCTACTTTTCAAGATGGTTCATTTGCTACTATTGAAACTTGCGCAACAGATGATGAAAATGAGAGAACTGAAGAATCTGCCGATTTACATTTATATAAAGATATGAGTAATTTCTTTGATCGAGCAACAGAGTTAATTAAGGATTTCAAACCTAAAGTAATTTTATTAGAGCCAGTTACAGATAGAAACAAAGAGAATATAGTTCAAACTAACCTAGAAAACAATATGGGCTCTATGACAATATCCGAGGTACAGAAAACTGATATGACTACATTTAAATATGATTACTCTGATAGCTCCTCTGAAATGTCATCGGACAGCATATTCTCCCATTACTCTGCAAGTAATACAGTCAACAACAATTCAATGGAGTTTTCATAATAAGGTAGTAGTCATTTAACTATTTTCATTCAACAGTAGAATTGAAAACAATCAAGTTAAAATTAAACTGACACAGTTAAATGAACACTACCGAAGTGCCCAAAATACTAAAGGCAGCTCAACTTGGGTGGTTATTACTCTGATGTGAGTTTAACTCTACCGATGCATTCAAAAATTGTAAGTTTTGACTCTCTGACAAAAACTCTGTGCTCATAACACTATTAAAATCCTGTTGGCTTATTATGCCTGAGTTTGAGCTCAATTGATCTAGTAGTCTTTCTTGAATCATAGACATATGGGCAAATTGATTTAATAATTGATCAATATTTTGCTCTGTGATTAGCGAAGCATCATTGAGTATATCAGTTACCCTTTCAAAGTCATTTAGCTTTTGTGGATAGTTTTGTAACCGAGAAAGCCGTTCAGGATTAGGCATTACTTTTGGTTGATAGTCATTGTCACTACTCAGTCCACGCATAAAAGAAAAATAAGCCTCACCAGCCAAATTTGCTATGCATCGAAGAAAAATAGCTGCTTCTCCAGGATGTGAAATCATAAAATTCCGATTTGTCTGTGTATTATATTGATCAATCATAGTAGTTAGTTCTCCAAGCCCAGTTGCTAATGACAACCGATTTTCAGCACTACACTCTAATATAAACCTGTTATAAATTTGATGTGTTGGGTTACAATCATGTAACCTTCTAATTGCTTTTCCCAAGTTACTACAATTATTAGGGTTTGAAAGTATATAGTCCACTACTTCATTGGTTACAAGATTATCATTAGGGCTAAGCTCGTGATTATATGCACTTACTAAATTGATAAAAGTGTCCCTTACCTCATTGTTGTTTTCTATAAGCATTTCTATATCTAAACGACTTTGAAAATCAAAACCTACAGTATCATCCATCCTCTCCATAATGCGCGCCTTAATAGGGTCTTCAACTTCAAAAGACACATTATGCACCCCTTCGTTTTGTATGCCCAACTCCCCAAGCATCTCATTTGCTATTTCATTTAAATCGAGATCAACCTCATCGATGTTTGAATAGTCGTCATCTAGTACTGGATTCATATCATTAACGGCAAATTGTAAATTTTGATAACCAATTGCTTGATTAAAGCTTTGAGTTTGCAGCGCATCTACATCTAAGTTTGCAGCCTGCAATTCATTTAAAGTCATCCTCCCCTCTCTAAGTAATAACGTATTATTGTCAGAGATAAATAAAGTGTTTTGTAGCTGTCCACCTGTTTGATATAAATTCACTGGAATCACTTTATATTGTGTCTGACCGGTCATCGGGCATTTAGAGGCACCATTAAGCTCATATTGAGACAGTGCTCTGACCGTAAATTCTCTACCAGTTGGATTCTCTGTGGTTTTAACGCCTTCTGTCTCAACAAGGTACAGTTCTGTTAAAAAATCTATTTTTTCTTTCAAGTCAAAATTTTTCAACTCCTCTTCTGCTTGTTTTTTCCCTACATCAGATGTTTGATCAATAATCGCCTGGACTAATTTAGATCTCTCATTCTCATACCACCCATCTAAATTTTCAGAGGTCACAATGGTTTCATGGCTTAGAGTGAATGGATTGTAATATTTCATTTTTTCTCCTACCTTGTATTTTCATTGATTTCATCTTTTTTGACTTCGTTCTTTTTACTTGCTACAGATTCAATTTGAAAAATATTCGTGTTCTTGTCTCCTGAAGCGCCAATTTTCAATGACTGTTCAGAAAAGTTTAGCTGTGCTCGCAATTGTTCAGGTGTGATATTGATCCAGCTTTTATCAATACCTAAATAATCTTTTAACTTATCACCATCAAGACCTGTATTTAGCTTCTGACAAAGCCTATCAGCAAAATAGCTCTCAACACGCCCTGTTTTTTTGCATAAGCCAAATAAACATTTTTTAAATTCAGCTTTATCCATGGGTTTAAAGTCATTGATGTCGTTTCTAAAGCCAGTAGATGTAGTAGCTTTACCACCTTTAAATTTGTAATTCTGAATGATTTCCTTAAAAAGCTGCTGCCCTTCCCAGTTTTCTATCTTCTCCCCAATTGTTTTAACCGATTTATTTTTTGAGTTACCATATACTTCTTTTTTCGCAGCATCTAGCGCCTTGATATAACTCTCATCTTTATTTAAAAGCTGAATATATGCACCTTTATTTAATAGATCCTCAAAGTAGCTCTTTGCATTATCACCAGATACAGAATCGGGTAGCTTCAATGTGACATGCCCTTGCTGAAGCATTTTTTTCATGATTGCATTAAGATCATTATCAGAGAGATCTTTTAATTCCGCTAGGGATTGATTTTGGTTTAATATCGAAGGTGACAGTGGTTGGAATAGTTTAAACGCTTGATCTTTAAAATCATTAAACACGACATTGCTTGAGAGTGTTGTCACAGATTTGCCACCTTCAACCACCTCTTGCTTTAACTGATACTCGCCTTTACTGTCTTTATGATCTATTTCAAATGTAGCCTTATAACCACTGACTGATTTATCAGAGTTTTCCGTTATCTTTTCATATTTTACTATGCCAACCTGACCAAAAATTCCTTCAATAAGGGTATTCATACCAGACTCTGATTCAACTGTGGGGATTTGATAAGAATTAATAGCGCTTAGTACTTTATAATCGTCAGATTTTTCATAGTTACTAAGCACGTTCTCAATCTTTTTATATTGACCTTCATCGCTACATTGTTCATATAGACTCTTAAGACTTTCATAACTTGCTACAAGCATTTTACTTACATCTGATTTTTCAGACTCAAGCTTATTATTTAGAATCGTGGCAACTACATCAGCATGAGTAAGTTCCTCTGTATCTTTAGAAACTGGAAAATATTCTTTTAGATTACTATATACTGAAGCTTCGTCCTCATTATTATCATCATTAGGTTTTTGATTTTCAGTTTTATTTACCTTAATAGAGAAATCGTCACCCTTATTATTTTTATAGTCTTGATAATGATTAATAACATGTGTTCCACAAGAATAACCATCCTGTTGAAGACCTGTATGATTAAGTGTGAGCTCAGGGAGTTTCTGTAAATTTAGGCTGTTTTGAAGCGCTAAAGCAATTTTATTGTTGTTATATTTGTCAAAGTTATTATTGGGAGCCAGAGAATCATAAACAGTATATTTATTCTCACCCTCTTCTTTAACAGCACATATCCAATGAGATCGCCCAAGGTTAATAATAATAAAATCGTTATCCTTATTTCCCTCTTTTATAACAGATTCACCGTCCTCCCAAGATAGTATTGGGGGACATTTACCTTCTCCAAAAAAATCCTTAAAGTCTAGATCAGTTAGCCAGTGTTCAGATAAAGTAGCTCCCTTTGTAAAAGCAGCATATACGTCTGTAATTTGATTTTTATACTGATTAGTAGAGTGATACTTCCGACAGAATGCTTGATACTCTTGAATAAATTCTTGGACATCTCCCTCACCCTCATCACCAAAGAAAGTTGATGTAAGTTTATTGGCTAAATCTGCACTTAGCTTTTCCCCCTCAGCATTCTCTAAAGCAAAACTTAAATTGACGAAAATCTCACCTAATGTCAAATTAGCTTCGACTAATTGCACTATAGCTGTTTTTTGCGCTTCATTCAGATCTTTATTTTCATCTTTATCTCGATAAACTTTAAGATCATTAGAATATTCCTCAGCGATAAGATTTTGTTTTCTGTGCAGGCTCATAACACTATTCTTAAAATCATCACTTAGACTGTCAGAATTAACATTTTTTAGATTCTGAGCTAAAAAGGACACCAAATGATAATCACTCACGCTCTCAAGATTTTTATTGATGGTAGTAGCCCCTGACACATCATCCGTAATTGCATCACCCTTACCAATCAAAATAGTCTTAATTGCCTCATAATTACTAGACAAATTATCCCGAATTGCTTGATAGTTTCCAGTCATAATTACCCCTTAGCTATAATTTAGCTTCTAAACTTATGTCCTAGCGATCTTTCGTGCACTTTAAGTAGCCATAAGTTAGAAAGCATTGAAATAGTGCTAGTTTAAGGAAAAAATCTCTTTTGAGGGTCTTTGTAGCTGAATTTCGTCAAAATGATGTGTGCTATTCCTAAGGATCAGAAAGTGATACATTCTGAGAAAAACATTGGTATATATGATTTTTATAGTTATGCGCATTGGCTATTTTAATATATAAATCATAGCGATTTAGGCTATGTGTTTTAGCAACCATTGAGTTAATCAGCCCCTCTACCGTACGAGGAGAGCGGCCTATATACTCCGCAATTAATTTTGTTTCATAATGACGATCATAGATAGCAAGAAAGCATCTATTCTCGGCCACAGTAAAGTGCTTAAAAACGGTAAATTCCTCAGTATGCATCAAAAAATCATCAGTAATAACAGTGGGGACAGATGGTAATTGATAGCTAAAATATGATCGTTTATTATTGAAAGCTGCATCTCTGAGAAAGTGGGTGATTTTCTTATGCAAGAACTGCATTATATCCAAAGTGTTTCCTCCATGATATTTAACATACTCAGACTTTGGAACATCAATACAAAACCAGCTGATAGCGCCATCTTGATGATGCTTCAAATGCCATGGCAAGTTACTCCAGTCCTCTCTTAACAACATATGATCGACGCATTTTTTATTCGGAGTATATTCTCCAGAGAGAGAAGCATACACTGCATCTCTAAACCCAATATCAAACTGATAGGGCATATGTTTTAAATTTTCATACGATAGAAAAATATTATCAAAGTCTTCCCATGGAATTTCAAACAAACGCTCATGAAAAACAAAAGGTATTTCTAATATTCTATTATCTGGGTAGAGATGAAAGTAGATTAGATTATGAATAGATGAAGGGAGGTTAATATCCCTTACAAATTTTTTGAGAGTGCTCTGGAATAGTCTGTGTGATCGCATATAAATTTCATCAGAATTAGTTATGTGTTCATCCAGCAAAAGTGTATCATCATGCATATCATATTCACCTTTAAGCAAACCTAAATACTGTTTTTCTCTGCTTATAAAGAAAAAACAGCAACAGCAAAAGCACAAAGTACATCATTCCAGTAAGCAAAAAAGTCTTATAGTAAACAGGATTAGTGTTTAAAACATCAGTTTCTGTAGAGGCAGTTTTAAGCGCAATTTCCATAGAAACGAGTATCCCAATACCAGCAAAGTAATCCCAAGCACCAAATGCAAACACCTGATGAGATGCTGGAATTAAATGGCGAATAGATGCCAGCCCTGAAGGATAGACAAAGACTTCAGCGATACCTATGACGACAGGAAAAACAATAATCATCCAATAAGGGAGTTGATGAGAAAGACCGATCAATTTCATGCTAGCTGGAAGTAATAGAAGAGCCACAATGGATATTGCAAGGCCAAAGAATAATTTAAAGTCAGAAGACAACCTCGCAAGCTTTTTTCGAGTTAAAACCAAAATAGTCATCATTGAGCCTAGGAATAAGAAAATATCAGTATGTTCAGCTGATAGTTTACAACCAATAAAAGAGTGACACACATTCTCCTTAATAAAGAATAAAATACTCGTTTGACATAATGTGGCAAGAGAAAAATATAAAACAGAGATTATACAAAAAAATATAAACATCAAAATAGCTTCTCTTGTTTGAACGTGCTTCTTTGCAAGCATTAAAAAATAGCAAAATAATGCCACCCCACCTAAATAGATGCAGATTTTCATAAGAGAAATATATTTGAAAAACAACACAGAGAGAAAAATTAATGCTGTTAATATCAAGAAAGTTACTAGCAATTTTCGCTTGGTAAAAACCTGTGAACTATCGGTATAAAGCTGATGCACACAATAGAAAAAAGCCAATGCAACAAAACTTAAAATAGCGCTACTTATCAGCAAGAAATTATAGCCTAATGTTGGAATAATGGCTGCAAAAATCGTAATACTAACAAGACCAGATGCACTTGTGCAGAAATGTAGAACTGTAAAATAGCGCTGCATATTATGATCATCTTTTGAAAGAGATGAACTAAACAGACTAAATAGGCAAGGCGCAATAAATGACACGCCAACAGCCATAAAAGCCAAAGGTATTTTGAGCAAATAAGTAGGAGATACTATCAGCAACAAGCAACCGATAAGGTATAACTTAATCGCAATGATTAATAAGCATTTTGTTGAAATTAATCGACTGATAATCACTCCAGCGAGTGGCGCAAAACAGTAGCTCAAAGACATTAAGGCTGTGCCAAGTTGATAACTTTCTTTCTGAGACAAGCCTAAATCGGTTGTAAAATATAGTGTTATAAGACTAAAAACAGACAAAATCGCAAACAGCTGTAAGAAATTACAGATAAATGTGATCAACAATAAAGTTTGATTTCGGGTCATAATCTATACACAAAATATTTGTGCGCACATCATACTATCAAGTATTCTTTTTGGGCAACACATTTAAAGCGGCCTGCATGATTTTGCGTAGATTTACGCAAAAATAATTAATTAGCCCAATTAATTATGATACAAATGCACGACCGTGCAGTTTGTTAATATAAATATCGACTCCATGACGAACCTACATCCAAAATCACAACCATCGAAACTAATTCAGTTATTCTAGTTGCACGTTGATGAGATAACAAAGCATAGTAGTTAAATATAGTGAGTTTATATAAGTTATTGTGGCTAGTATCTTTCACAATCTGTAACTTTTTTTTCTCAATTATTCTCTACGGGAATGATTCTTATGACAATGAAGTATCAGGCATAGTGAATAATATGTTCCCACTGACGCCTAAGGCTATTCAACAAACAAAAGAAGTAATCAGCAGCAGACAAAAGGCTGCAAGCACCATTCCTTCAATGCAAAATGCGACCCCCTCATCGAGAATTGTTGTCATTAATACTAAAGCAGGATTTAAAACATCTCCACCAAATATACGCCTTGGCATAGGTGTTGTTAGCTCTGTCATTTTTACGGATGAAAAAGGTGATATATGGCCTATTGAAAGTTATGTTGTTGGCGATAGTCAAGACTTTACAATTAATTGGATGCAAAAAAGCGGCATCTTGATGATTCAGTCTAAAAAACCCTATAGCTCGAGTAATATCGCCGTCATGCTATCGAATAGAAAGACGCCTATTACTTTAATGCTACAATCAACCCAAAAAGCATGGGATTATGAGCTATATGTCCGTATTCCTAGTGACAAAAGCAACTCCCTAACACAAGAAAATCAAAAAACATATCTAGTTAATCTACTATCCGGGATAAAGCCAGAGGGTGCAAAAACGCTTCAAAGCTCTGATCCGCAAATAAAAGTATATAGCTATCAGGGGAAATATCTAATCTTAACTTCATCCACACTGATTTCTCCTACTTATAACAGCCATATAGAGGACAATTCATTTGGGAAAACCAATGTCTATGAAATCGCTCCTAGCCCCATTGTCATGGTCTCTAATGACACTGGAGTCCATAAAATTTATATTGAGGATAACTAGATGTTTATCTCATTTTTAAAAAATCACCCAAGAATACGCGTTTTAATTATATTCTTTGCAGTCATTACCCTGTCAATTATTGCCTTATTGTCGTGCTCCAAAAAAACAAAGACATATCTTGACTCCAATATTCCTAACAAAAAGATCGAGCCAACACAAAAAACTGCTATAACCAACCCTGAATATGACAAACTTCTATCTGCACAAAAAAAACAAGCGATAGAAAACAAAATAAACTCTCATGAAAGTTATATAGATGATGTGTTTGGAAATGCCTCTACCGATAAAGATCAAGCTAAATCTATGGCGCAAGCTGTTGACCCTGTTACTTTTTATAAAAAATATAATGATCCTGTAGAGACAAAATCCAATCATACAAAATCAACTAATGGCAAAGACTCATATAACTCCACTATGATACTTCAAGGAGCCGATCAAAAAGTAATTCAAAAGAATGTTGAAGTTTTAATAAAAAACTGGAATAAAGCACCCTCAATGCAGGCTAATTATAGTATGACTGAGGCAAGTAGCAGCCAGAGCAGTTCTTCTTACAGAAACACAAGCTTATTATTCAAGGCCGGAGATATCTTAGTTGCAACCATAGATACTGCTGTCAATAGTGACCAGCCAAACACACCTGTTATGGCAACTATTGCAACGGGGAGATTTAAAAATGCAAAATTACTTGGCAGTTTTACTAGAGTGGATGATAGGGTTATTATTCAGTTCAATACACTTTCTGCTAAAGATTTACTACAGAGTGTTTCTATTAATGCCTATGCCATTGATCAAAATACTGCCCAGACTGCATTAGCAACCAATGTAGATCATCATTATTTATTACGCTATGGCAGCCTTTTTGCTGCCTCTTTTTTGCAAGGGTTTGGAACCTATTTTGACCGTAAGCAACAAATTATTATCTTTGAGCGCAGTGACAGAGATGTAGATTTACAGAACTCAGCGAGTCTCTCAACTCGAAATGCCGCTTATGCTGGCTTGGGACAAATAGGCACTGCACTAAGTAATGCCATGGCAAAACAGTTCAATAGACCACCTACAGTTACCTTAGATCAAGGGACTGCTGTAGGAATATTAATCATGAGTGATGTTACAAGAAAGTGAATTAAGGGTAAGAAATGAATAAAGACGACTTTTTTGAGGCTATAGAGAAGGAAGAAGCCAAGCCTATTGATGGATCTAATCCTGAAAATGAGATAGAAGCACCGGAAAGCAAAATTGAAAGCAAGCCACGTTTTTTGAGTAAAGAAAATATTAAATTTGAAAAAATTTACATCGGCTATGCTATTGCTGTTTGTTTTTTGATAGGGGGCGCCTATATGTTACTCAGTTCACTTTTTTCGCCCAGTGATACTGAAACCACCAAACCCTCAACCAGCCAATTACATAGCAATAGCCCAAATAGCTCTTTTAAATCAATCTCAACACCTTTAAATCAAGACTCCTTACAGGCAAAAAACTACAATAAAGAACTAAAAAAATCACTGACTGAACTGCAGCTTCAATTAAATACACTAATGGCTATGCAAAAAGAATACATTTCTAGAACAGAGAAAAGCTTTATTGCGATTGCTACTGAAATTAAGACACTTTCTACTACTCAAAACAAACAAGCCGAATCGTTCCTTGAAGTTAATAATAAGCTCACTGACATTAAAAACTCAGATCAAACAAAAACACTTATTAAGTTAGCACAAGAGTTACAAAGGCAAATTCAATATATGAATAGTAAAGAGCTAAACCTCACTGATAAATTATATTTAACTGCAGTTGTTGATGGCATCGCATGGCTGAGTGATCAAAAAGGGAAGGTTCTTACTGTTAAAAAAGGCAGTATCATTGACGGATATGGCAAGGTTCTCAAGGTAGATGATCAGCATAATAAAGTCTATACCGAATCTGGGTTTGTCTTTAGTTAACCTATTTAACGCATAAATAATGGTGTCACTTCATTATGTTCGACAAAATTTATAATACAGTGGAAGCAGTTTTTGCATGGATCAACCGTGTTAGTCAAAAAAATAGCTATAACTACTGTGAACTAGAAAGCGCAGATGATGTTGAAACCCTCATTAGCAAAGATGGTTCTTTAATTTCAATCATTGAAATCACAGGCATTAACCAGATGATTTCACACAAAGAATACAGCGCTTTATGTGAGCAAATCACACAAGTATTTTCCCCGCTATTACGTAAAAAAGGTATAACTATAAAGTGCAGTTTTCGATATGACGCTGCGAAAACAACTCAACAAATCGACACCTTGCTATCTCCCTCAAAAAAGACAGCTGATCGTCTTAATTTAAAACTGTCAGATTACTTTCAGGCACAACAAGATACACTAAATGAAGTTTGTTCATACGAATCATGTTTAATAAGCATCTGGACATCACCTAATGTTCTTAGTAATCAAGAATTAAAAAATGCCTATAAGACAAAGGCGAGCCAATTTAAACAAGCATCACTGAAAATATCTCCTAAATCACAGCACTTTTTGCATGTCATTAATGAAATCCGTTTGCAACATAAAGCAACTGTTACCATGCTATGTGAATCTTTTTCCTCTTTAGGTATCCATGCCAAACCGCTTGCTGTCACTAGTGCCCTAAGATCCATTAAACAAGAAATTTCTCCTGATAGCACATCTAGTCACTGGAAAGCTTCCCTCCCTGGGGAGAAATTATACATTAAAGACAATGATGAGTGGTCAAGCTGGTTATGGCCAAGCCTAGCTTATCAACTATTTAACGAGCAAAGCCATAATGATAATATGTCAAGCTGCGTGATTGGTAATTATCGCTACGCGTCAGCAACCATTAGCCTCTTTCCACAACACATCAAGCCATTTTATCACGTGTTCAGATTGTTAAAAGAATATAATATCCCATGGCAAGTAAGTTTTAGCTTAGCAGACAATGGTCTTAATATTGGCAAGTCGAAAGCACTTCTGGCACAGTTTTTAACTTTCAGCTCACATGAAAATAAACTTATCTGCAACGCCAGTGAGCTTTTACAATCTATCTCTGCCAACACAGATATGCCCATTATACGATTATCTATCAACTTTATCACATGGTCTTGTAAATCAGATATTGCACTACATGAGCAAAGAAAAGCCATGCTTAACAAAGCAATTCAATCTTGGGGGAGCACCCAAACAACAACAAATTTTGGAGACCCTTTCGCTATCACCATCAGAACCTTTTCAGGCGTAAGCTCAAAACCATTTCCATGTGCAGTAGGCGCACCACTTTTAGAAGCAGTAAAACTTATGCCTTTTTTCAGACCCGCACCCTCATGGGAGAACGGCGCTACACTTTTTCGCACCCCAGATGGTAAAATTTGGCCCTATCAAAGCGGCTCATCACAACAAATTAGCTGGGTTGAATTAATCTATGCACGCTCTGGCGCTGGAAAATCCGTATTACTGAACACCTTAAACCTATCTGCATGCCTTTCTTCAGGGCTAGAGTCTCTGCCATACCTTGCAATTTTAGACATTGGCCCATCTTCTAAAGGATTGATTGAGTTAATAAAAGAAGTATCTAATAACCAAAATACTGCAGAGCATTATCAATTTACTTTTTCAGAAAAAGAAGCCATAAACCCCTTTGATACCCACCTTGGCGCAAGATTCCCTGGACATTTGCATCGTGCATACTTGATAAATTTTTTATCCATCCTATTGGTAGAATCGATTGATGCATACATGCCTGAAGGAATGGAGGCTATGCTGGGCATGATTATTGATGAGTTATATATCAATTTGGCTGACAGTGGCCAGCCAAAAAAATATCAAAAAGGGTTAAATGCTGAAATAGATACTTACCTTCACACTGAACATGAAAAAAGCACATTTTCACATTGGTGGCAAATCACAGATTTTCTATTTCACCACAACCAAGTCACACTGGCAGAGAAAGCTCAGCGTTATGCTATGCCTGTATTATCTGACCTTATTAATGCAGTAAACGCAACACCAATTAAAGATCTATATCAATCACTTCGCATGACTAATGGTGAAAACTATATCCAATATTTTTGCCGTAATATCACCACTGCAATAAAAAATCACCCTGCTTTAAATCTACCTACTCAGTTGGAAATAAATGCGCGTGTTGTTGCTTTTGATCTCTCTTCGGTTATGCAAGGCATTTCAAAAAGTGATGCCACACTTTCTGTATTAGTATATATGCTTGTTCGTCATGCAACGGCAAGTTATTTTTTTCTCAAGGGACAAGACCTTGACAATTTAACTTCCGAGTATAAGCAATATCATAAAAATAAATTAAAAGTTGTACAAAACACCCCAAAACGTATTGTGTTCGATGAATTCCACCGAACACAATCATGCAAAGCCATTCAACAGCAAGTCCTCATTGATATGAGAGAGGGGCGCAAGCAAAATGTTCAAATTGCTTTAGCATCACAAAGCTTATCAGATTTTAGTCAAACGATGCAGGAATTTGCAACCTCAATCTTCATCCTGAGTAGTGGCAATCAAGTAGCACTTGAAAAAACACAAACACATTTTGGTCTTAGCGACACAGAAACAAGCGCGCTTAAACTCAATATACATGGTCCCTCTTCTCAAGGAATGAACTTTTTAGGTCAATTTCATACAAACCGTGGCATTAATACTCAAATTCTTAATTTAACTTTAAGCTCATATCAGCTGTGGTTATTTACAACCACTGCTGAAGACGATTATTTAAAATCTCTATTAATTGATAAGATTGGTGTTTTATCCAGTATCCAAGTTTTATCGCAAAAATTTACTCAAGGCAGTATTAAAGCGTATTTAGAAGTTCAAACTAAACTATACCCAGAAAAATCAAGTCGACAAATAACTAACGATATTGCGCAGGAACTAATTAACACATACTTTGAGCAACAGGGAAAAGGAGAGAATCATGTCAAATAGTTTTAAAGATGACATTATCGACTACTGGCAAGAAAGACAAGATGCCCATTTAAATGATCTACTTATTCGATATGACAACCTTGAAGTCACTCATAAACTGCCTGATCAAATGATTAGGCAATTCGAGCAATTTTGTGAATCCTCTTTTTCAACAACGGGAGCTGATAAGGCTATTGAAGGTATTATTAGTGTCTGCATAAACCTACCGACCCCCCTTTTAATGTATTTTATGCAGAACCTGCATCGCAAAAATTATACTGTATTTCAAACACTCTACCAACGTATTGCTTCCCATCCAAGCTATTTAGATTTATTAGAACGGTGTATGAGCTTCGAAAAAAATTTAATTCTCACACGTGTTTTAGACACGAGTCGAATTGAAGCCATTGACAAAGCAATAATTTGCCTAGCTGAGAGATGATTATGAATAATAACATGCTAAAAGTCATTACAGAAAAAGCGTATTTTTACAAAAACAATTTTAGGTTAATGATTAATGCATTGCTCCTTAGTCTTATTGTTATAGTCATTCTAACAATTTCCCTTATATATCAGCTTCAAAATGTTAAATACTACTATCTTGCAATTGACAAAAATGGAGAGATTACTCAGCTACACATGAAAACGGAAGCTGATGTAAATGAAACAATGCTCACTAATTGGGTTGCTCTAAATATTCCCAAATTATATAAACTAGATTTTGTCAATTATAAAGAAGATATCCTAGCAATAAGATACCTATTTAATAACTATGGCTGGCAGTCTTTTAATCAAGCTTTTAAAGAGACAATTCATCAAATACGAGATAAAAAACTTGTGACTCAAGCAATATTAAATGGAATCCCAGTTGTTACTGCTGTGGGTCAAATCTCAGGCGTGAAAAGTTGGAAAGTACAAGTTCCTATTATTATCAGCTTTTCTCAAGGAGATAAAGAGACACGATCTAGAGTAATACTAAAAATAACTATCCAAAAAAACTCTAAAAAAAATCAACTCAGTTCAGGACAATTTTTTGGAATAATGCAAATTATTCAAGTTCAACAAAACAAAGACTAAGAGCTTCTTGAGTTTATGAACCTACGAAAAAACAAAAAAAAACAAACATCTCAAAAGATACGTTTTCGACGTACTAAAAAACTCTTTTTACTAAGTTCAATAAAGAAACAACATCAATTTATACGTGAATCGATTTCTGGGATCTTCCGTATTAGTCAACCAACTGAAGAGCTGGAATATAAAGATTTAAAAATCCGAGGAATTAATCTACAAGTTGAGAGCCGTATTATTAAACGCCTCAGTTTTATGATTCGTCT
Source organism: Fangia hongkongensis FSC776 = DSM 21703 (assembly GCF_000379445.1). Taxonomy (GTDB): domain Bacteria; phylum Pseudomonadota; class Gammaproteobacteria; order Francisellales; family Francisellaceae; genus Fangia; species Fangia hongkongensis. The sequence goes on along the minus strand of NZ_KB902254.1, from coordinate 9,266 downwards.
TTGTCTGCTACTTGCTGCCTTAGATTATCTTTATATGCTGTATCTTTTTATTCAAGGGTATTGGCTGGCTGCATTATTAACTGCCTCAATATTGCTGGCAATTATTGCGCATGCATTTAAATACCACTTTTGGCGCTATCAACTCTATAAAAAAAAACTTGGATGCAGCTTTAAAGAATGGCTAAAAGACTTAATAACATTCAAGGATAACTGATATGGCAACCGCAAAAAACCAAACTGCTTGGGATATTATCCAAAGCTTATTTAACTTCCAAAATCCCAAAGCTTACGAAGCGCTGATTGGCGATCATTCAGCCTCTGCTATTAGATCTGTCATTTATTACTTCAACTTCAGTCTGCTAAGCGCTGTTGTTGCAATTTATGCATTTATCCTAATTATTGGCACCATTAATACGGCTAAAGATGGTGCCTTTTTAGGAAAAGAATGGAACTCATATTGGATTCCTCTTCGTGTTATTTTGGGCTCTGCATTTGCGATTCCACTTAAATCCGGATTTTGCATGGCGCAGTATCTTATTTTTATGATGATTAGTGTCAGCATTATGTTTGCAAATAAAGTGTGGCATGGCGCAACACATGAAATTGAACGAGGCGCACCGCCTATAGTCAGTTCCAATATAATCGATGGCATCAAAACAGACCTTGCAGCTTATATGCTTTCCAACTATGTCACAACACTAATTAACGCATCAGGAGAAGCTCCTAAAGATGGTATTTACAAGACATTTTCTTCACCTAAGGTAGATCAAATTTCTCTGGCAACAACAGGAAAGCAAATCATGAGAAGTCTCAGTCGTATGCCCAGCGGAGACATTGAAAAATTAGATAGCATTTACCACTATAGTCATAACAAAACTGAGCTCAACCTCAATAATATACAGCGAATTGAGCAAGCTCAACAACAGTGGTCACAACTTGATCCACAAAATAGTGAATATGTTCAATATTATATCTATAAGATCATTAATAACTACAGTTTTAAAGTCAACAGTACAAAAGTTGATAATAATAAAGTCAATGAAAATCTAACTAAATCCTGTGGCAACAGCAATACAAACTGTCTGAAAAACGCAAATATTATTGCCAACTATAAAGGCAATAGTGAAGCTTATGCTCTATACCAAAACAACAAATATTTTTTATCCAACTACTCTAGAGATGCCGTTAGCTATTTACTCAACAAAGAAAACAAAGATGATAAAGCTAAAGATGAACCAAGTGAAAAGGATGATTGGTGGAATGCTGATCAAAAATACTTCTCTGTTAATGAACAATTAGAAAAAAACTTACAAATTCTATATGCTAACTTTAGCATTTTTGATGATTTTCTTAAGGACAAGAATAACAGTCACATTCAACTAACACAAACTGCAACCACACTACATTATCTACAAAATAATATTTCTGTAAGCACCTTTATTCACGATATAGATAATGATAGAAAAGTAAAATACATAACAGCACCTACTCCTCCCAAAGAGGAAGAAATATTTCACCCAATTCCTATTGTTAATTCTAATAAAGATGTAGAGGAGTTTCTTCGTCTTGATATGAAAAAAACCAAAAAACAGATTGTTGATATTTTAACGGAAGCTAAACTAAGTTGCGGCACTGCAATCAGAGAAGGAAAGGTTCAAAAAGTTCCCTGTAATGAGCTTGCTGAAAAAATAATTCCAAATGAAATATCTGCCGACATTGGCAAGTATTTTATGTTAATTGATGTTGCAATTAACAATGTCAGCGCTAGTAAGGATCAACAGAAAATTCAAACACTAGCATTAAAGCTGAAAGAACTTCTCTACCTTATCCAATTATTTGAGCTGAATAATGTCAGGTTTTTTCAAGATGGTACTATTTCAAATGATCAATCTTCTGAGGGGAAAAAGCTCCTTGATGAAATATTAGCACACTTTAATAATACAAATGGCTCATCAATATTAACAAAAATTTATAATATCGGTGAAAACATTGCTGATGACCCTACAAAAATAATGGATTCAGCATTTTCTATACTCAACCAAATTCAAGACCTTGGTCAGTATATTATTGCTACAACATTAAATATTTTTACAGATATCACCGGAAAAGCGAATCAGGCTTGGGATGACTTAGTAATTGAAAACACTGTTATACGAGGGACAGCTTCAATTGCAGCTATGGCAATAGCGCCTACTAGCTTTTTTGCGCCTGGGTTGCCAACGGCTATTATCAATGCTGGAAATTTAGGTGCTGATATTGCCAGCATGATTACTATGTATAATTTATCGATGAATTTTATGTGGCTACCATTAGTATTTTTTGTGCTTATGACTACTTTTGGTATTGCTGTGATGTTTACACTGATTGTCCCACTCACCCCATTTATGTTATTTTGGGCAGGAAAAGTTGCTTGGCTATTGCTTATTATAGAGGCGTTGATTGCAGCGCCTCTTGTATCACTTGGTATTGTATACCCTGAGGGACATCAAGTTTTTGGTAAGGCAGAACCTGCGCTTCAAATCATGTTAAATCTTATACTGCGCCCTGTTCTTATGGTCATAGGGCTATTAATAGGTATTATTCTTAGTTATATCGTTATCTCTTTTTCAGCCCATGGTTTTCACGCCATCGCGACTCAACTCACTGCCCTTTCAGGCGATAATCTCTATGTATCAGGCTCTTTAAGTATTTTGTTGGTGTTTATGTATGCATCATTTATTTGTATGGCATTTTATAAGTGTTTTTCTCTTATTTATCTATTGCCTGATAAAGTATTACACTGGGTTGGTGGTTCGCACAATGAACGAGCTGGAGCAGAAGACATGCAAGAAATGAAGTCTTCAACTATGCAATCTGCGCAAGGAATGGGTCAAGCATCAACACAGACACTTGAAAAATCTAATCAAGCAACTTTAGAACAAGCTAAAGAAATTCAAAACACTTCTAGCCACACATCAAAATCCACTGGTGATACAGCTGAAAAAGCTGGAGAGCACATTCAAAAGCAACGTGAAGGTAAGGCAGGTATTAACGATGCCAGTTAGCAAAGTCATGAAAGCTATTATTACATGTCATATATTATTATTTGCTTTAATTGTAAGCAGTCACAAAGCAGCTGCATATTCTAAAGAAAACATTAATGAGATTTATATGTACAACACCGTTTCAGATTTAAAACCCGATGGATATAATAATGCAAAATATGATAATATCACAATTACTGCTTCAGAATCTTCTTCTGTTAATGATATGTCTTCAGCGATTTGGGAAAGTGGTAAAACTGATGATGCTGGTTACCATTATTTAAGCTTCGAAGGTAGTAAAAAACCCAATATTTTATATGTCCACGCTAAATATAAAAACAAATCCAACTCTGATATCTATTGTGTCTCAAAGTATCCATTTGCTTGGGGAAATCACCACCCTCCTCAAACGGATAACCCACCAACAGTAAGCTCCATTTTTGCCTGGAGAGATACAGATAAAGGCGTTTACTTTGATATGAAGTGCAGCGATAACACTTACCGAACAATGTATTATAATGGGGCTGGACACTCTAATTACTTTCAACTACTTGATAAAACAAAAAGTACTGCTTTAATTTGCCGACCGAATAATGGGCCTCTTTTTTATGCCAAGGACAGATCATGGCAAGTAGAGGAGAAGGGTGGCGTCTGTGGTGAATACTACCCTTTTAATCCGAGTCCTACTCCAGGTGATAATGGTATCTATTTTTACGGCATAGGCTTAGGTAAAATGCAATTATCTGGTTGCGGAGAATCATTTGAAATTGAAAAAGCACAAGTTAAATTGCCTGAATGTCAAGGAGAAAAAAATACATTTACCCTATCTTTCCAAAACACCTACCAAACCTGCTCGATAGAAATAGGAAAACCTAACACCCAAAAACCAATTACAAGCATAACTTGTTCAAATGGGGTTAAGTGGCTACATTACTTCCCAAAAAACGATTATAAATACCCTAATATTTATGTATTTGGCTGCTCTAGTGACACTCCTGGAAGCCATTGCCTATGGCTTGAAACTGGGAGTCAAAATAGGAACTTAAATTATTTAGAACAGTCATTATAATCAATAGGACGAGGATTCCCTGCTGCATCAACATGCACAAAGCGCATAGAGCTCGTTGCAACCAGCTCTACTTGACCACTTACAATGTCTTTGGTAAACACAAAAACATCTGTTGTTATTGAGGTTCTACCAACTTTAACCACCTTGGCATACACATCTACCATTTGGCGTACACTGATTGGCTTTAAAAAAGAAAACGCATCAACTGATGCTGTTACCACAGGACCTTGGCAAGCATCAATAGCAACAAGGCTTACCGACAAATCAACCTCCGCCAAAAGCCATCCACCAAAGATAATACCTCTGTGATTACAATCCTTTGGCATTGGAATCTGCCTTGACACTAGAACACCATATTTTTCTTGGTCTTCAGTTGCAAAAATCTTTCCTCTAACCATTTCTACCTCACAGTTTTTTTAACAAGGCAACGCCAAGTTTTATTTCAGCACGCTACTTAATCGATACTAAAGATATTACGCATCACTTTAGCAACTTCATCCCCCTCATGCACACTTGATGATGCTGTTCTAGTGATAAGCGCACTATTATCACAAGGCACTTTAATATCTATCGACTCATTTCCTGAGATAATATGCTCTTTTGTATACAGCCTTGCAATGCGCTCATTTTCTACAAGCACCTGACCAAGCTTACTATCATCATAGTCGATAAGCCCCCCATTTTGCGCGCGAATACGAAAAAAGTCACGCTCATGACAAGCATACTTACTTGCACCCAAGGAGACTGTATCATTCTTAATATAAGCAAGGATTCCTGATAACAGCTTTTTTGCACTATCTACATCAAAGCTCTCTTTATTCCCCGTTTCATAGGTAAAAGCATGTTTTGGCGGAAGCTTGTCATCATTTTTAATTTCATTCCATGCATCTGTGAACTGCCACCATGGATAAAATATTGCTTGATTAAAGCAAGTGCTAATTTCATTTGGCGTTAAAACAAAATAATCACTATTGAAATGCTTTAGACGCGTTGTATTTAAATACTCTGGCGCATAAACATAAGGCACTGAAATGGAGTCATTATGTAAATCAAAACTGAAATCTGCATCAACTGCCTCGTAGTGCAGTAACGCAGCAAGTCTCTCATAGGGCGCCAATTCTAAGCTCAAAAGTATCTCTAAGCGCTTTTTTAATAACGTAGTAAACTTGCCACAAAGCAAATCAAATGAATCAGAACTGTTATCACAGATAAAGCGCTCTAGATTAATCTTTGGCTGATCAGCAATGGGTTCCAATAGGTTCTTAAACCCCCTATTCCAGTTATCACCTGTTTTGGCATCAAAGCGCCCATAGGTATACTCTCCCACTTTCACATCCATTGCAAAAGGGTTGGCAAACGGAATCAGTTTGAAATTAAAATCAAGCGGGTTTTCTTTTAAATATGTTTGTAGCGCTTGAATAATAGCAATACCGTTAAGCTCACCGGCATGAAGCGCTGCCTGCATGTAAATATTAGCCTTTGGTTTATCTACCGTATACTCAATAACACTTAAGGTATGATTTAGCCCCGAGATTGTCTTTCGAAGTGGCACTTCTCTTATGTTCATTCTATTCATCCAAAAAATAATTGCCCTCAAATACTAACACTGCATTACCCATAAGCGTACACGCTTTATCAGTTAAATGGACTTGAAAACTATCTGCGGCAGTTTTCACTGTAACTGGTGATTTAATCATGCCCATCATTACTCCTGAATAGACACTGGCAATTGAGCCACTTCCACAGGATAGCGTCACCCCCGCACCACGTTCAAAATGGCGGATATTAATTGTATGCTGATCCACACACTCAACAAAATGGACATTGATCCCATCTGGTAAATACGCACTTTGTAAGCGCTCTCCTAACTTTGAAATATTACAGTTTGTAAGCTTATCTAGCCATAAGACCAAATGCGGATTACCAACAGAGAGTTCCATCGCATCAAGATAGTCAATATCAATATTCAACAAAGGCTCTTTATTGATAACCTCTGGCAAGGGAAACTCAACTAAAACCTTAGTATCTTTATTTATTTCACAGCGATGCAAAGCACCTGTAACCTCAATATCAAAGTGCCTTATATTATGCTTTTGATACATTAAATACGCAACAGACCTTAAGCCATTACCACACTGCCTGGCAGTTGTTCCATCTTGATTAAAGATATCCATTTGACATATCGCCAACTTAGCACTTTTCAATAACAAAAGCTGATCTGCACCAACGCCATAGCGCCTATCGCATAATGCTTTGACATCTTTCACAGTCAATTCTCGAGCATGCTCTCTTTGGTCAATCACAATAAAGTCATTACCAGAGGCATGCATTTTATAAAATTTTAATGGTTCCAAAATGGGCTTAATTATTACAAATTTATCAATTTAGCATGATTATAACAAAGTAGAGGGCGCTTTTATTAAAAAATAGTCTCAAACTATCTTTCAACTATTATAGAAAGGCTCATAGCCTATAAAACCAAATGCTACTTTTTGGCATCACATTTGTATTGAGATAAAAGACGCTTTAATACAGCCCACTAAGTAAAAACAATTTTTTGCTATTTCAGCTTGGATAGCTTACTCTATTGATTTAAAGGGAACCCACAATCCAAAGCCAAAGGGCAATAAGATCCATCATTAAGACGGCTTAATGATCATATCTAGAATAGGGTAAATATGAGGCAACAAACAATGTGGAATGCTGAGGAATACAATACTGGTTCTGAAATGCAAAATAGTTTAAACGATCTTTATCTACCAAAATATATTACACGAATAGGCGGGAATCATCTTGATGCTGGCTGCGGGAATGGGAGAACCACCCATAAAATCGCCAGTTTAAAACCAAAAACAAACATTCTAGCCATAGATAGCTGTAATAATATGCTACGCTTTGCCGAAGAAAACTATGCAAATGACAATATAACATATCAGCACTGCCCAGTTGAAAAACTTAATTACTCCAATCATTTTAACTCAATTACTAGCTTATTTTGCCTCCATTGGGTCAATGATCTTAAACTGGTTATAGAGAACTTCCATCAAGCACTGAAAAAAGATGGTATGTGCTTTGTCATCATTCCCCAAATTCCACAAAAAATGCAAGCATTGTTTAAGTTACTAACAGCATCTGAGCAAGCTGTACTTGCTAAACCAATGCCCGCGTTAACACTTCCTTATAACCGATCATTGGAAGTGTGTATGCAGTGCTTTAAAGAAGCAAAGTTCAAGATTAATGCCCATTACACTCACGATACATCACTTACATTTGCAAGCTTTAATGATTACTGGAAATTTATCTCAGCCCTACCAATTATTAATGCCAGATATAACAAGCAAGAAAGGCTATTAATATACAATGAGTTTAAGCGCAGGCATTTAATTAAACATAAAGAAAATGCAAAGGATGTAATTTCACACCCCGATTTATTTAGTATTATCATGGCTACGAAATGATGAAAAAACACAGTATAAAGGTCATTTTATTATCGAGCATTGGTGGCATGCTAGAATTTTATGATTTTGTCATCTTTGCCATTTATGCTGCTATTATTGGCACATTATTCTTCCCTAGCACTTCTGAGTCATACGCCATTTTGTATGGCTTTTTATCATTTGGTGTAGGTTATCTTGCTCGCCCAATTGGAGGTATTTTTTTTGGTCACTTAGGTGATAAATATGGTCGAAAATTAACTTTCAGTATAACTATTTTCATCATGGGAGTATCTACGTTAATTATAGGTTTATTACCCAGCTACGAATCAATTGGTCTTAGTGCCACAATACTATTTATTCTATTTCGAATTCTACAAGGTATGGCGATAGGTGGAGAGCTATCAGGTGCAATCACTTTCGCAGCAGAACATATTCCAGATAAAAAAAGACTTGCCATTGGCATTCTATACGCCTTTGTAAATATTGGGATATTACTTGCCTCACTTGTTTATGCCTTAACATTTGATTTATCCTATGGTTGGAGATTGGCTGCAATTGCTGGAGGCATGACAGCAATACTATCCTATTTCATTCGAAAGTCCTTACTTGAGACACCGGAGTTTTTAGCATGCTCCAAAGTAAGATACCCTATTATCTCTTTATTTAAATGGCATTCATCTCATTTAATTTCTGCATTATGTTTAATATCATACTTAGCTGTAATTGTTAGTTTAGGATTTTTGTTTATTCCAAGTTATTTAAAACTGATTCACTATCCTGCCGATAAAATAGGTATTATCTCATCATTAGGGATGCTGTACTTTACAATTTCAACACTGCTATTTGCTTTTTTTGCAGACAAAATCAAACAACCAAAGCTATACTTATCCCTATTTATACTCGCAACAACCATACTAAGTTTCGCTATCTTTTCAGGATTTCAAAGCAAATCATTTAACACCACTTACTACTATATTTTTGCTTTGTTGTGTGGCCCTATTACCGTTTTTATCCCCTCAATGATAACAGAGTTATTTACAACTCAAGTAAAGTACAGTGGAATTGGAATATCTTATAACCTTGCTTTTGCAATATTTGGCGGGCTTTCTCCTGTGATTGCAACCATATTACTCACAACAAGCTCAGCTAAAAGCCTATTACACTCTCCGGCAAGTATTATTCTTTTATGTGCATTTTTGAGTTTCTTTGCACTGAAATCAATCAGAGAGAAATAAGACTGCCATTTTTTGTGATTATTTTTTGTATGATTTTATAGCTAAAAATGGATAGACTAATTTGCTTATATTGTAACAAACCCGGGGAGAAACAATTGAAAAGCTTAGTAAAAGGTCAGCCAGTCGGTCTTTGGTATATGTTTGGTGTAGAGGTATGGGAGCGCTTTAGCTACTATGGGATGCGCGCGCTTTTAATCCTATATCTAACCAGTCGCCCCTGAAAAATTCCTTAAAGCTATATAAGTAGTGTGTTAGCACTTGAAATTTCGCAAGCTAAATTGCAAGATTTATGGTATCAACCATGCAAAACCTTGCAATTTCATGCGTAATAAAGAGCAAAAATTCAAAGAAACCAAAGACCTATTCAAACCAGAATTATCAGAGCAAATTGATCTTTCTCATAAACTTTGCTTATTAGCTGATTTTATTGATTGGGAGAAGCTGGATGATTATCTATCAAACTGCTTTAGTGAACATTCAGGTCGTCAAAGCAAGCCTTCTC
>NZ_KB902253.1 GCF_000379445.1 Fangia hongkongensis FSC776 = DSM 21703 | reverse complement strand
TACCCAGTTTGCTCTCAGTTTGTACCTTGTTTGTACCCAGTTTGCTCTCAGTTTGTACCTTGTTTGTACCCAGTTTGCTCTCAGTTTGTACCTTGCTTTTTTTGTCTTTTTGGGGTGCACTGATTTTATCAGAATTAGGGGTAGTGTTTTCAATATCATATGGTCGATAGGTATTAACAACTTTAAGCTTTGACCTGTTAAGAGGTTGCTTCCCAGTCTTGCTTTTGTTTTTATTTAATATATCCTCTAGGCTTGCCATTTCATCATCACCTATTTATCTATTGAGTTCTCTTCAACCCACTTATTTAGTCCAATAATTTCTCTTGCCATTTGGTCTATATCTTCTTTAGCATTTGTATTTTTTGATGCTTCAAATATTGAGGCAGCGTTTGCTATTGCATTTTCATAACTGGTATCAGTCCTAATAACAACTGGCAAAATATGTTCAACTTTTATTTGAGACGCTAAGTCATGCATATAAATAGCACCTAATCTTTTTCTGGCATCATATTTATTCCAAACGATCATATAATCAGGATTTTTAAGTTTGAAGCTTTTTTTGATTCTCTTGATTTCATTAAGTGTCATAACTAAACCATCCATAGCATAAGGGTCTGGATTGAGAGGGATAATTACTTTATCTGATGCACAAATTGCAGATGCGCTTACTTTGTTAATAGCAGGGGGACAATCAATTATTATAAGATCATAATTGTCGATCACATTATCTAGAATGTCTTTAACATGATCTTTGATATTTGTTGATGCATGCTGCATTTCTATATCTAATCTAGAATTATTTAAGTTTGACGGAATTATATCTAAATAAGGACTAACATTGATTATAGTCTCATTAACGTCAACATTATCTTTCACAATATCAATCCAGATTTTGTAAGTTTTATTTGGAAGTTCAAATGACCTAGAGAGATTACCTTGTAAGTCGAAGTCAATTATCAGTGTTTTGCATCCATAATGACTTGCTCTAGCGGCGACAGTTGATGATAGGGTTGTTTTTCCAACTCCTCCTTTTATCATGTCGAAAGCCAGAATTTGCTTTTGATATTTGAACCCTTTATCTATCAAAATTGTCCTTACTGATTCAGGAGGAATCACCTTTTTTCTTGGTGATATCATTATGCTTTCTAGCTCTTTAGCTTTTAACATTTTATATATTGCTTGGGGAGACAGTCCACCTAGAATATTACTTAAGTCATTAACCTGAAGATAACTATTTTCCATTCTTTAACCCAGTTACAATAACTATTTACTATAAGTATATTATTGTAACCTATATAAATCAAACATAATTGTGTAAATATATGCGGGTTTGTTATTCTTAGATAGTTTATTAGTTTTTATGTTCCTTAGAAATAAGGTAGAACCAATTTACATGCCCTATAATTTTTTTCATTCATCATAAATGTAAATGATAATGCTATTTTGGTTCCTTATTTCACTGATATGTGCCTATTTTAGACGTATATCATTCACATTTTCGTCATACAAACAATAACATGATTCTTAAATAAACCTAAAATATCAACTTTGATTACAAATACACACACAATCTCCTCAGCCTCTGGCATTTCCTCCAACAGATTCTAAGCTGTTTTTTATATTGTAATATACGTTAGATGTATCAAATTGTTAGTATTTATATCGGAATCGTGTAACTTAGCTGTAAACCTATTTTTATATTCTCTAGAGTGCTTTTTTTTGTAAACTTGTCATCTGTTAGGTTTTTCCCTGAAGTAAAATCAAAAGAGGTTGACAGTGATAGATTATCCCATTGATAGCCACCTAGAATTCCACTCATAAAAGCAATATTCCAGTTTCCTTTATCGTGATAATTATCGTTAGAAGAGTAAGAGCTAAGTTTTTGATAGTCAATACCTGCCTCTCCCCCAATAAACCACTTTGAGTTAAAGTGGTATTTTCCGCTGATAAGCAAAGGAATATTATCAGTAGATATTGTTGTATTATTCTCAGGAGTTTTGATCTCTCCGATATCAAATACATGAAAATATCCGGTTTTTATACCAATGGTGATATTTCTTGTTAATGCATATTCAAAAGAAAGGTAGCTTCCTACAGCTAAGCCTCTCCCTTGCTTTACTTCATACAAGGTTGTATTGTTTGTTGTTACAGATTCTGTTTTCCAAAGTCCTGAAGAGGAACCTTCTAAAGAGAATTGGACGCCTGTTTTTGCAGGATCATTTGACGCATATGACCACACAAATGATGATAAAAAAAACGTTGCAATTAGGCATGTTTTTGTATTCACAGTAATACATTCTCCACTAGGTAAGCTTAATTATTTTCATAATTGGAGATGGAGAAATAATAGCAAAATATAATGAGATTAAATCACGTATCAATACGTGATCGTTAGTGAATTAATTGGCTTTGATTGCGGAGGATGTTGCCCTTACAAACACATTGGCACGTAACAACTCTGTGCGATGGAAAAACCACCTGACCATAAGGAACATGAGCTACACCACATAAAACTAAATTAAACATCGCCTGAGAACAGCCCCCAGCACCAAACACAAGAGGGAGAGATATGTATTATGCATGAATGAATGAGAGCCCCCACGATGGACGTACTATCACTCAGGCGACATAGGGATGTTACAGTAAGTGCAATCAATATAGATATACAAAAAATGCATCATAATGTATCAATTATTATTTCTCTATTTGATAAATCAAAAATAACCATCAAGGACAGAGTGTTTTTCTTGATTTTATAGTTTTAATTACCTTCAGCATATATTCTTTGCTGTTTGAAGATTGGGTCAGAAGAATTTTTTAAAGATGCTATTTATCCGAATAAGTTGTGAATCATTACCGTTGAAGAAGTTGAAAGCGTCAAATTTTTATTGGCGTGCTATTAAAATCGTAATTTTTTATTGATTTTCTCTTGCTTGTTCATATTGACTTGAGCCAATGTGGTGATATTTTTATGTATAAATTTAAGACTTGTTTGATTAAGCCACTCTCCAAGAAAGTAATACCGAGATAACGTTACAATATCGTATACCCCAAATGTGCAAAACATATCTAAGAGCATGTTACGTACTGTAGATTCTGCCCTAAAAACACGTTGTGCAATTTCTGTATTTGTTTTTCCTGAACATTTTAATGACAACACATAAAAATTCAGTGCTGAGAGTTTAACCAACTTAAAATAATTTTTGATCACAATTTTTTTCCCACATACCTCGGTTGGACTTTTCTCAAGAGGAAAATAAAAACCGCGAATATATACATTGTTATGGTTAATATATTTTTTTGTGGTAATAATTGGCTGGCAACCATCGTAAAATAATGCTATGTCCTTACGAATAGAAATCCCTTTTGATAAAATAGCTTCTTGATTACCTAGGTCATACATATGATGAAATGCTTTTTTTGGCAAAATTTCCTGTGCTGTTTTTCCTATTAAGTCATTTTCATGTAGTTTAATATCATTCATGAATTTTTGATTAAAACTTATTAATCGATATGAGGTATCAAGTTCAAAAAAAGAGACGTTATCCATATTATTTTATTTCCTTATAGTTAGGCAAAAAACTAGCCAAATAAATGTAGAAGCTATTGTGCAAATTATAAGATATCAATTCAATACGTATTGATACGTGATGATAAAAATAAAAATTTCATAAAGGTTTTTGAGGTGCCCTTAATTTAGCTCTTTTAAAACCATATAATTTCGCCAATATACACAATATATCAATTATTTATGCCTAGTTTGCTTTCTATATATGAAAAATCTTATCCACTGTATTATAACCAAATAAAAAAACTTCTCTTAAATTATCTATCAGATATTACTTCAGATGCGATAACTTACACGCTTATCTGTAAAAATGGAATTGTTTGTGAGATTCCTATTAGACTTAATGAAAAAGATTTCAATTACTACGATTACCAGCCTGAGCACGCTAACCCAGTACATTCATATGAAAATGTTTTGCTATTACCTAGTGTAATAAGGTACACTGATATATATCATTTTATCAATAAGGAAGATTATAATGAATTATCTTTCATGGAATCAATATTAGATAGTAATATCGATGCCATAATGGTTTTTTGCTACCATTTAGATCAAAGTGTTTCTAAGCTAACACTCTCTTTTAAAGATAAAAAAGAGATGTTGAAATATAGCGATAAATACCGGGAGTTACAGCTTATAACACATAGGATTTATCAAAACATAACCAATGAGTTTAGGTATCTATCCGAGTTTACTATTTCTGAAGCATATACAGGAAAAGACTTTCACTACCAATCCAAATTTTCGCACCCTTTAACCAATAGACTTTCTGAGAAGGAGTTAAAATTATTATGGTTTCTTTATCACGGATTTCACAGTGCCAAAGAAATTGCATCAAAACTTTATTTGTCTTATCGTACAGTCGAAGATAACCTAAACAGACTTATGAAAAAGTTGAGTTTTAAAAATAAATATGATTTTTTGATCTTTGTTTCTTCTCAACATGAGCTTATCCGCAATTTAATACAAAAAGGAATAGAACCATAATCAAAAATTTTTGTATGGTGTACTCCACATTACAGAGCGATAGAATTATTTTGCACAAAAATACTCATTAAACAAAATGCTTACAAATACGACATTAGTTGCTTTTTTTGGTGTGGTTAATACGGCTGGTATAGCGCAATGATTGATCAACTAGGCAAAAGCTTAAATCTCTAAAAATTAACCGTATATTAGCAACATCTGCCAAATATAAGTTCCCCTTTGGCGGTAATGATATTGAGCTTAAATAATAAAAACAAGATGGCAATAGATTGGGCTAGTATCCACTAAATGAAAGGTAAATAAAGGAGAAATATTATGAAATTTAATGTGTTATTAAAATCAGAAAATTCAGATAAAATAGAAGATAGGTTGACAATTCAAAATAGATCAAGAGTATTTAATAAAGGGTATAAGCTTACCATCTCTGATAATAGTACTTCTGGTTTAAGTGAAAATCAGAAAACAGATGTATTTACTCCCAATGATATTGCTCAAGCATTAATTAGCTCAAATTGTGCAGAAAAGAATAAAAGTGGCGACTTTGAGCTTAAGTCAAAAGATCATTTTAACAGATTAAAAGAGATTTACTTGGCGCTGATGAGCAGTTCAAATGGTCCGATTAGTGCTGCTATGAGAGATGTGTCTAGACTAGTCAAAGAAGCTGGAAAACATTCTACGAATAGTAAGCAGCATTTAAATGATTTCAAAAAATCAGTCTTAACAAATTTTCTAACCTGTGATAATCCAGGTACTTTTGAAAATAGCATAGCATCTGCAGTTAATGACCTTGAAGAAAATCTTGAAGCAGGATCTCCATTGTGGTGGAAGCGTTCATCAAATTATGTTCAAGACATACTTTATAACTTCACCTTAAAAATAGTCAACTTCTTTAAAGATGTATGTCATAAGCTAGGTTTATTTAAAACTTCGATCAAAGAAAAAAGAGATGCCGCATTAGAATTTGATATAAGAAATTTCTTAGAGAATAAAGGGATTATGAATGATAAAAAAGTTAATGAAGTGATCAATCAGGTTAAATCAGCCTCGAATGTTCTCACTCAAAACCTGCAAAAAGGAGAGCTATTAAATATAGAGAATGTAAAACATCATCTTGAAAGTGGTGCTATAGATAATATAGAAGAAATCGCTCAGATAATTACAGATGCGTATAATCACAATGGGTATGCCGATAGGATGAGCGTGATAAACCATCTGTCACGTAAAAATCATCAACCAAGCTATTGGCAACCAAAGAACATTGTTAATAGGGAAAAGTTAAACCATACAAAGGAACTTGCAGAAGTATATAATCTCTTTAAATCAAAGAATAATGATACTTCTTCAGATCCTAGCTCATTAAATAACTTTGAGGAGGATTTTAAAAACCCTTATCCAGACCTTGATAGTGATGTAATGTCCAAACCAATATTCTTTGAAAACGGTAAAGAATACATGTATGTTGCAAAAAAAATCGATGCATCTATGTCTCCCTGCTAACCCTCAAGATATCAAGCAAACTGATAATAAAAATGGTTATTAACATTAGGAAAATAAGACAGTATTCAATCAATTAACACGGAGTACAACTAAACATGAATGTTGTATAAGGTAATGGAAAGTATTGAGGGAAGGTGATATCTACTTAGAATTGAAGGAGGATGAGAATAAAATGTTATTAAAATAACACAAGAAATTAGAGGGCGCGTTAAGCGCTCTTTGATGAGTCGTTATAATTTAAAAATCTGGGAGTATTTATAGCTAAAATTACGAGGTCGTAGGTGAGTGGTGTCAAAGAGTTAATGTCTATAATAGATAAACTAGAATTAGAAGACTATCAAAAAGATTACTTGTTGAGTAAATTAATTAAAAAGCAAATATTTCCTAAAAATGGCATGTCTGATGGTCCTTGCTTAGCGGCATCTTTTATTGCATGTATGGGGTTTCTTAATAAAGGCTTATCAAGCATCCCCCAGCCTGGTCATATTAGATTTAAAGATTTTGGTACTCCATTTTATGCGGATTATGGTTCACAAATTAGAGACCCTAAAAATACTTTAATTGCTGAAGCAAACCAAAGTATTAAGGAGTATAAAGAAAAGTTATCATCAAGAATAAAAGATACAATATCTTCTGAAGAAGGCGCGGTAATACTAAATCTTGAATCAGAGTCCCATTACATTAGTGCTTTTAAATACAATGGTCGAGTCTGGTATATAGATGCCCTTCAAGGGTATGGATTTAACCTATATGAAAATGCTTTAAATAATAGCTCAAGACAGCCTACAGACGACGAGTATATGAAACAATATTTTAGCGTAGACATAATTAATGTTAGTAACGACACATTTAATAGTGCTAAAAGTTCTGTTTGGTGGAAACAGGGCATTAGGGAGCTTAGTTATTTGAGCTCTACTCAGCTGAAAATTGACATTGATGAGCATTTAGCTTGGGCGAAACAAATAGATAAATTCCATCATTTAAATCGGCAGGATACACCAAAACACGTGAATAGTAAGAGTAAACCTGAAATATTTGCTTTTATGGGGCAATATATTGAGAATGGTGATTTTCAAGATGATTATCGTCTAAGATTTTTCGATTAGCTTCTAACTTTGTAATGTTCCTTGAGCATAGGTAATTCAGAAAATCATTGCTTAATGTTTTCATATTTTTGTGTGTCATATGGAATTTCTAGTTAGCCAGTTAAATCATCAAAAAACTTCATTATCATAGGCGTTTTGACAAGTTTTTCACGATATTTTTGCAAGGTGGTAGGATCAAGATTATTGTTATAACAAATGTATAGAATATTTTAAATGAGAAAAGCACGTATTAACTTTAGAGAGAAAAATTATGATAGACATACAAAAAGTGCAATGTTTTGCCAATGATTTAAAAAAGGAAAAATCTACAACGGAAAAAAACTACCAGAAAATGGGACAGTATCTTTTAAAAGATGAAGTAGGCTTATTAAGTACAATGATTAAAGGTCGTATTTCAATAGACAATGCACACACAATTTGGTTCGCAATGTCTGCATTAGCCTTAGATGATATGCAGCGCTTTGCAGAAGCTGTAAATATGTTAATAAATGACCCGAAGGCATTGCAGGTAGAAAGTGAAGGCTTAAATGCACATCAGTTTGCAGCACACAATCTGTTGCACTTAAAAAAATTTAGCGCAAGAGACAGATTTGAAAGTGGGTCGACGTTTAATCCCGCATATACCCAATGTGAAGGCAGGATTAAAAGTGCCAGTAACAAGCATAAATTAAAAATAGATCATACCAAAAAACCTAATGCTGTAGATACGCAAAAGATGCTATCAGGGATGCAGAAAAACTTGATGTTAAAAAAAACCAATATTGCTATGCCTTTTAAAAAGTTAACAGAACAGCAAAAAGCACACAGTAATGGAGTAAGTTTTTTCAAATAGTAGGGTTGTGTTAATGAAAATTATTGAACTAATGGAGTTGCTTGGGTATAGTCCCGATAAAGAAGGTGTTTGTTATGGTATTGCATTTACCGCAGTTCAGGCAGCACTGGGGCATTTAGCGACTGATAGCACTAGTCTGTTTAAGCAATTCCTTCATAGAGCAAAGTCGATACAAGCTTTTAGTGAAAATGATAAGAAGCTATTATCACTTTTCACGCATACTTGGCACTCTGATCAGGAAAGAGACCAAGAACAAAAAAAACAAATATTGAATATTAAAATTAACGACATTACATTTGGTGAGTTATTGGCATTCTGTGATACCGTGTTATTGTATCAAGGCGTTATAAGTAACTCGAATAATGACCAACTTTTGCGGAAAAACCTAAGAACCTACCTGTTTTCTGAGCAAGACTACCGAAAAGCGTCAAAGCTCTTTGCAATGCAACCCAAAGATAACCAGAAGGAAATATTTTCAGGCAACTATACCGTTATAGATATTAATGATAAGAAGTCGTTTACAGAATTGTTAAAGAGGAAAAAAGAATCTCAAGAGTTTGTTTTAACTATTCAAAGGCCTAGGCATAGAATGGCACTTATATGCCATGATGAGAAGTGGCATTTGGTTGATCATGATACAATTCTTGTAGAAGAAGCTATAGGCAAGTGTGACGAAATATATGAAAGTCTAAAACAACAGAGTGATATTTGTAACCATCCTTTGCTTAATATATTAAGTTATTCAGATAGCCCTAGTGAGTTAACCAAGGGCTTTAATACTGACTGCTTTCCTTATGAAAAACAAAAATATCAATTACTTTTAAAAGATATCATTAAATCAAATAGTAGAAATGGAAATGATCTAAAGTCATTTATGCTAGGTGTTCAAAGCCTTAATCTCAATCTATCTCAGTTAAAGGAAATCTTTTTAACTAAAGACGCCCCTGAAGGGAGTCCATTTGTACAGATTCTAAGGCAGCAAAAGTCTGATAGTGATCAAAAATTTAACTCCTATTTGGAAGGGTTCAAAAGTTTGTCACTAGATGTGTCAGACTTGCTAAGATGTTTAGCAATTGAAGATGATAATGGAAATAATCAAATACAAAATTCATTGCAAAACAATCATTCTTTCGTGCTTTTTCGAATAGGAATGATGCTAAAGCTATTCAACCCAAAAGAACAAGCATTACAAGAATTAAAGAGGCTGTTGACACATGAAAACAAAAATAAACAAAACACTCTGTCAATTATACTTACCAAGGGTGACGTTTGTGCTTTTCAAGATTATATGCATCTGATAAAACGCTTTAGTTTAACTGATACTAGCGAGTTAAAAAATTGGCTGACATATAAGTATGTTTTGGTGAATGACTATTGCGGAAAAAATTTTGAAGTAAGCATCGAATTTCCAGTATTGCACTGGGCGCTTAAAGAAGGCTTATCAGATATCGTCGAGATAATGATGCATGAATTAAAATCTTTTGCAATCAATAACGATGAACTAAAGACGTTAATCGTTGCTAAAAAGAATGGGCTATCCGGTTTATTTACGGCGTTGTATTGCAATCATAGTGAAACAGTGGAGGTGTTCTTGTCAGGAGTAAAGAGGCTCAACTTGAGCAATAAAGACTTTAAAGAAATATTCTGTGATATGCTATCTAAACTAAAATTAAATGAGTCATGTAGCGCTGCATTAATTAATAACGAGTCTGGTAAAGTGTTAATGGAGCAATTGAATCAATACTCTTTGGCTAGCAACATCAAAAGTATATTACCACTGCAGCTATACAACAAATATTTCTCAGAACACATTCAAGAAAAAAGTCTCCCTCACTTAACTTTTAAACAAGTAAGCGAGCAAAAAGTGGATGACTTAGCAAAGATTGCTTAATAACTTGCCATGTACAATTTTATTTTGATCTTTTTCCTAGTTCTGTAGTATAACTATTCTATAAATGCTATGTGATTTAATTGCTAAATATGCGTGAATAATTTCATATGATGGTATTGTAAGTAATAGTACAGGTATAGTAGGGTTAAGCGTAATTCCGTGATTGATGTACATTCATTAGATAACCATCAATTTACCTTGTTGTATCCATGCTACTTTAGGACAGACTTTACAACTAAATACCGTTAAACTACTGGAAATTTTTATTTGAATAAACTTTTGGCTTAATTCAATACTTAATTTTTGCAAGTTTTGTAGCATTGTATTATCTTCATGACAAAAGGCAAAAGTAATGAATTTTTGATGACAAAAACACCTATTTTACTTAGTATTGCCACTGTTTTTTTGACGCAGGTATCTTTCGCAACTACAAATGATATTGACCAATTAGTCAGTTCGATGTTTCCGTTAGCACCAAAGCAAATCAAAGAAATTAAAACAGAAGTTTCTACTCGTCAAAAAGCAGCATCAACTGTGCCAGCAATGTCAGGAACGCAAGGTGTATCACGCGTATTAATAACAAGCATTAATCCAACTAAACATATTACACCGCCAAATGTTCGCTTGGGTATCGGAGTGGTTACTTCTTTAATTTTCACAGATGCTAATGGCAATGTTCTTCCAATTGACGGTTATGTCATTGGTAATAGTGGTGATTTTAAGGTGGGCTGGGATAAGAAAAACAATGTCTTAATGATGCAAGCAATAAAGCCTTATGCGGAGACTAATATGGCAGTTATGCTAAATGGATTATCTATCCCAGTTACTATCACTATTTTATCAACCCAAGAGCAATGGGATTATTTGGACTATGTTCGTGTTATTGATTCCAATGGACGCAGTGATAGTAATCTAACCAAATTAGATAGCGGTGTATTGGTTGATTTATTGCACGGCATTGTACCAGATGGGGCAAAAAAGTTAAGTATTTCAAATGATGCACTTGATGCATGGCATTATCAGGGGAACTATTTATTAGTAACTGAAGGGGTATTGATATCGCCTTCATGGATTCATCATGCAGAGGATAATACTACTGCACATATGAATGCTTATGAAATTAATCCAACCTCAGTGGTACTTGTCTCAACAAACTCAGGTCTAAAAAAAGTGATGATTAGGGATAACAATGTTTAAAGGGATACTGAAATTTTTTGCGCAACACCCTAGAATCAAAATTCTTTGTGTTTTTCTTGGTGGTGCAACGGCAATTATTATTGGGATATCTGTCTTTTCAAACAGCTCTAAAACCTATTTGTCATCATCTATCGATAATGAGATTGCACCAAATCAGCCAAATAACCTACATAAACATGCATATGACAAACTGATTCAACAGCAAAATAAAGAGGATATTTCTCAAGCAAAAAAGTCGCAAGATAGCTATATAGAAGATATTTTTAATGCAAATGAGCAAAATACTCAACAACAAGCACCTGAAAGTGAGGATCCTAAGTCATTTTATCAGCAGCAAGCAAGTGAGAAAGATAAAAATAGTTCATATTCGATAACCTCTGAGACGCAAGCATGGTTAAATAGTGGTAATTCATCATCTTTACAGGCAGAGCAAAATAATTTTCAGCAATTAATTAATGTTTGGAATAAAGTGCCCACTATGCAGCAAGTGATTAATAGTGGTAATAGCACGGCGACAAACGCATCAACTGAGCAAAATGGGGCGGTGCTGTTAAAAGCGGGTGACATTTTATTTGCAGTGTTAAATACGGCTCTTAATAGTGATCAAGCAAATACCCCAGTATTAGCTACGATAGTCGTTGGTAACTATAAAGGTGCAAAATTATTGGGTAGTTTTGAACGTCAGGAAGACAAGCTGGTGGTTAAATTCTCGCGTATGTCTATACCTGATGCTAATAGTAGTGTGGCAATCAACGCTTATGCAATTGATCAAAATACAGCACAAAGTGCCATGGCAACAAGTGTTAACCATCACTATTTGTTGCGCTATGGAAGTTTGTTTTCAGCTGCATTTTTACAAGGATTCGGCACTTATTTTTCAAATGGACAAAATAGTGTCTGCCCGCCAAATGCGACGATCTGCATTAATACACAAAAAGCAGCAGTGACGACCCAAAATGCTGCCTATGCAGGATTAGGTCAGATTGGTAGTGCATTGAGTAATGCAATGGCGCAACAGTTTAATATGTCGCCGACAGTAAAGCTCGCGCAGGGTTCTGCCATTGGTATTTTAATTATGGATGATGTTCGTTCGGGGAAAGTGTAACCAGTGATTACACAGATGCAAAAATTATTTGGAGATTAATACTATGCAAGAGGATGTTTTCAAAAGTCAAAATGATCATGGTGACAATTCATTTGCTCAAGATACGTCACATTCATCAAAAACATTATCAACCAAACCACAACGGTTTAAATTTGAGAAAATACATATTGCTTATTCAGTCACTGGCATTGCCATGATTTTTGGTGCTTATTTATTACTTAGTCCGCTTTTTTCATCGACAAACACCAGTCAAAAAATTCTATCTGGAAATCAAGCGCTAGATCAACAATGGCAAAAAATTGACTCCCTTAGTTTGCCTGTTGGTGGCGATGCTTATCCTGCATATAGACAGCAGCCATTAAATCAAAATCGTCAGACCATGACAGGGGGCAAATTACAGTCATTAATTGGTATGCAGCAGCAAACACAAAAAGAGTTAAAATCAAGCTATTTAATTTTGGCTCAACATATTAAATCAATAGAAGCTGACCTTGGTGCACTAAAAGAAGGTATGGCTAAAATGACACAAAATAGTGATGCAATGCAAAAAGCTCAAACGGCGCTAGGCAGTATCGAAAACCAATTGCAAGCAATGAGTGCAGCGAGAATGGCGAGTATCGATAAACTCAATTTAACGGCTATTGTTGATGGAATTGCTTGGCTTGAAGATCAAAATGGCTATACGCGTACAGTTGTCAAAAACAGTGAGATTCCAGGTTATGGAAAAGTGCTAAAGATAGATAGTACTCATAATAAAATCTTTATGTCATCTGGTTATGTATTTTCATAAGCATGTTGGGGCATGGTTATGTTAAATCGCTTGTATCAAGGTGTTGAAGAGTGTTTTGCCTGGTTTGATAAGTTTACTAAAAAGTCTTTGGCAAGCTACTGCGAACTAGAAAGCGCCGATGATAAACATACGCTGATCACTCAGGATGGCTCATTACTTTCAGTCATTGATTTCTCAGGTGTAAATAACTTAATTTCAGATCTCGAGTTCAAAGAGCTGGCAGATCATTTGCAACAAGCGCTAACACCACTGCTAAAAAGACAAGGGCATATTGTTAAATGTTTATACCGATATGACCCAAGCGATATTAGTGAGCAAATCGATGGACTCCAACAGTCAAGCATCCATACTGCAAAACGCCTTGATATTCCATTGTCAGATTATTTTACTAAAACTAAAGAACATCTTTCTCAGCAATGTAATTTTGAGCAGGTTTATTTGTGCATATGGACAACTTCATCAATTATAGACAGTGCACAAAGAAAACGTGCATTAACGCATAAAGCCAAATCTATCAAAGATTTAGAACTCAAGCTTTCCGCTAAATCACAGCAGTTTTTAAATGTGCTGCCTGAGATAAGACTGGCGCATCAATCAGTGATGTCACTGATTACCAATGCATTAAAAGTAATGCGAATTAGTATAAAACTACTGACAGTAGATCACATACTCACAACCATCAAATGGCAGATAACACCAAATCATCAGCAAAAAACTTGGCAAGCTTTATTGCCAGGTGAATCACACTATTTTGACACGAATAGCGATGGAAATTATTTGCTTTGGCCAAGTTTTTCACAGCAGCTTTTCACCGAGGATGGCATGAATATGTCGGTATCGGAAGCCTCGTTTGGCGAATACTGCTATGCCCCAGTCACTATTGAGTTATTTCCAAAAGATATAAAGCCATTTTTTAATTTATTTAGAGCTCTGGTCGAAAGTAATATTCCCTGGCAAATGAGTTATAGTATGTCACATAATGGCATTAATGTTAGTAAAACAAAGTCAATTTTAGCGCAGTTTCTAAAGTTCTGCTCACATGAAAATCGCCTGATTTGTGAGGCTCATAGATTATTAAAAGTTTTAGAAGAAAAAAGTGACATTCCTGTTATTAAGCTTTCCGTTAGTTTGGTTACTTGGGCAGATAAGAATGATCTTGATCGACTAATGCAACAAAAATCTATGCTTATCAAAGCAGTGCAAAGCTGGGGTGGAGCACAAGTATGCGATAAGTTTGGTGACCCAACAAAAACTGTGTGTTCAACTTTGTTGGCGCTTGATAAACAGCATGTTCCGGGCGTTGTTGGTTGTCCATTAAGTGATGCGGTTAAATTGATGCCACTGTTTAGACCCGCTTGTTCATGGGACTCAGGATCCACTATTTTTAGGACACCAGATGGTAAAACATGGCCATACCAAAGTGGTTCTTATTTGCAGGTTAGTTGGGTTGAGCTTGTGTATGCACGTTCTGGTGCAGGAAAGTCAGTGTTATTAAATAAACTGAACCTTGGTGTATGTTTAAGGGCAGGGTTAGATGAACTTCCGTATATTTCAATCCTAGACATCGGCGAATCATCCTTTGGATTAATCCATCTTTTACAGCAACGTAGAGATAATGTTCGGGGTATAGCTCTTGCTCAAAGTTATCGATTTCACCTATCTACTGAAGATGCAATCAATCCATTTGATAGCTATTTAGGTTCAAGAACCCCGAACATTATGCATCGACATTTTCTAGTGAATTTCATATCTATTTTAATGTTAGAAAATATTACGCACAGCCTACCTGATGGGATGAGCGCCATGATCACGATGGTGGTTGATATTGTTTATCGCAATGCAAGTGATGAGCATCAACCAAAGCTTTATTTAGATGGTATTGTCACCGAAATTGATGAATTTTTACAGCTTCATACTGACCATGCTATTGCATCCAATATAAGTAGTTGGTGGGATGTAGTCGATTATTTATTTATACATAATGAAGTATCACTAGCACAGATGGCACAACGCTATGCCTCGCCACTATTAGTTGATATGGTATCAGCAGTACATCACCCATCAATTGTAGATTTGTACGAAAAACTTACCTTAAGCAATGGTGAGAGTTATATTGAGTATTTTTGTCGTAATATTGCCAGTTGTATCCGTAATTATCCAGGCGTTAATATGGTAACTAAGTTATCGGTTACCTCGCGTGTAACCGCGTTTGATCTATCATCGGTGGTAACAACAGGTAGCGCCAGTGATGAGAAGAAATCAGCCATTGCTTACATGTTAGTAAGACATGCAACATCAAATCAGTTTTATTTAAAGTTAAGTGATTTAAATGGATTACCTGATAATTACAAGCACTATCACACACAGAAAATTAAATCGATGATCAATCTTCCTAAACGTATCGTTTTTGACGAATTTCATCGCACATCAAATTGTTGGCCGATCCGCCAACAAGTGATCAAAGATATGCGTGAGGGTAGAAAGCAAAATGTACAGGTTGTTCTAGCATCTCAAGCATTAGCTGATTTTGACCCAGTAATTCTGGAATTTGCAACTTCTATTTTTATTTTAAGTGGGGGTAATCATAGTGCTCTGAATCAAACAGTCAAAACGTTTGGACTGAATGAGACGGAGCGCTATGCTTTGCAGCACTATGTTCATGGTCCTAGTGCCACAGGGATGACCTTTTTGTCACAGTTCCATACCAAGTCTGGGATCAATACACAGTTATTGAATTTAAGCTTAAGTGCATATGAGTTATGGGCCTTTACTACAACTGCTGAAGATATCTATCTTCGAGATCAACTTTTTGAGCACTTATCAGTAAATGAAGCGCTTTTGCAGTTATCACAAGCCTTTCCAACAGGCACAGCCAAACGTTATTTTGAAATACAAGCGCAGATTTATCCGGATAAAGGCATTTCGTTTTTATCGAATGCCTTTATAAAAAAAATATTGGTGCAAGTATCTGGTATCACTGAAATTAATCTTGATGATGAGGAGTGTTAAATGTCTTTACACGATGAAATAACTGGCTATTGGGCATCATTCTCAAATGTTTATGTCAATAATTTATTAGATGCTTTTCAGCAAATCGAAATCGATGACAATGATTTTATTTTTGGTGAGGAGGATTATCATGAGCTTGAGATTTTTTTTGAGCAAAGCTATATCTGGCCAGTAACTAAAGAGAACATCATTCGAATTATTGAAGTTGCTAATATGTTACCAACAAAAATACTAATGTACTACATGCAGCATTTAGCAGAGGAAAATGCTGACATGTTTAATGCTTTTTACACAATCATAAGTAGTGAACCCAATAATGATTTTCAGTATTTGCTTAAGCGATGCATCTGCTTTGAAAAATGTCAGGTTATTACCAAGGTTATGTGTTATGAGCGTTTGCATATCTTGGAAAAAGTATTAACTCTCGCAATGGATGAAGCGTAATGAAGCAAGATAACTTAAAACTAATAATGCAAAATGCTTCATTCTATCGCGATAATTTTAGATTACTAATAAAAGTCATTATCATTAGCGGTTTGTTTAATATATTTTTATTGCTGTCATGCTGGTATTGTTACCATGCTAAAGAAGAAAAATTTCTTGCAGTCAATGATCATGGTGTTATAAAACAAATCATGCTATCTGAGACGCCAAGCATCAATAACCAGATGGTTATTAACTGGGTTAGCCAAAACATTGTGCAAGTCTATGCATTAGATTTCCTAAATTATCGGCGTGAGTTAAGCCATGTTGAGCCACTTTTCACTAGCGACGGATGGAGTAGTTTCAATAGCGCATTTACAGATACTTTGGCGCAGATAAAAAGTAAGAAAATTGTTGTCAGCGCGACACTAAGTGATGTCCCAGTGGTCACAGCTGAAGGCTATTTATCTGGTATTCGTAGTTGGAAAATACAAGTACCTTTGCTTATAAGTTATTCCAAAGAGGATGTAGTACAGAACATTCAAGTAATACTACAAGTTACTGTTCAACAGCAAGAAGTCACGGATGCTAATCAAAGTTTATTCGGCATCGCACAAATCATTCAAAGCAGTAATTTAACATTTTAATCGCGCGTTAAAGGAATTCTGATGTTTAAGAAAAAACAACGTTTAAAACGCATGAAAAAGCTGCTGATGGTTGATCTGTTGAAGTTGCAAAGCAAGGTAATTATAAGTCTTGCTAAAAACTTATTTTCAGTGCCTACATCGAAGACAAACATTTGCTATGACGATCTGAAAAGCCTAGATATTGATGATGACAGGCTTATGTTGATCACCAAAAAATTAAGGCTGATATACAAAGGATGCTTGTTGGTTGCCGTAGTGATCTTTATGTATTGTTTGTGGTTGTTATGGAGTAAGTTATATTGGCTTTCTCTATTAGCGTTCGCAGCGACTATTTTAAGTTTAGCTCAAGCATTTAAACATCATTTTTGGTTGTATCAAATTAAGCAAAAGCGCTTTGGATGCAGCTTTAAGGATTGGTTGTTAGGTCTTATACATCAAAGGGAGAAAAAAGAATGATTAGCTTTGCTCAATCAACGAATGATGCTTCGTGGAAAGTGCTTAATGAAATTTTTGGCATTGATGGACCAACTAGCGCAATTAATGATACTACACATACTGCCTTTAAAGCGATTATTTATCACTTTAACCTTGGTCTTTTGAGTGTGGTTATTTTTATTTATGCTTTTATTGTAATTATTGGCACAATAAACACAGCAAGAGATGGTACATTTCTAGGAAAAAACTGGGATTCCTATTGGATTCCTATTCGTAGTGTTTTTGGTAGCATGGCGGCAATTCCCGTTAAATCTGGATTTTGCTTTGCACAGTATTTGGTATTTATGGCGTTGTCGACAGGGGTATATTTTGCAGATTATGTCTGGCAGTCGGTTAACAATGATGTTGCAAACAAGAATTTACCCCCCGTGATTAGTTCAGATATTTCTTCGGGGATTAAAGATGATATTGGTACTTTTATGCTAGCAAACTTTGCAGAGAAATTGATTGAGAAAAGCACAGATATATGCACGCCAATTGAAAATTATTTTAGGTGTACTATGCCAATTAAAGCGGATAATACCCCCGTTAATATGATCAATATTGCTGATTCAATTGTAGTGAGTTCAGCGAATAATTTTGCATCTTGGCAGTCATTTTTAAACCAAGGGATGAATGCTTGGTCAGTGCTTGACGGTGATCACTATCAGCAGGTGAAAATTCAAGGTGTGACCTATAGAGGAAAATTTAATGTATATCCGCCGCTGCAACAAGAAAGTAATTTTGTTAGTGCAATTTGGGAATACATTTCTCAAGATAACAAAAAAAACCTCCCTCAAGAAAATGTAAATGACCCAAAAAGTGCTAAAGAAAACCTACATGATATTATCAGATTTTCCAACAGCCCCTTAAATAATATTACTGATAGCGTTTCATTTGAATTAATGAATCTGTCAGACAGCATTATCAATGGACTTGAAAATAAAATCCATGCAGCTAATGAAAACGCACGTAACGCTAATAGCAAAGTTGATACCACAAAGGGTTGGTGGGATGCTGATCAAGAGTATTTAAATTTAGATAAGGTTTTTTCAACCAATCTAGAGGCGTTTTATAAAAACTTTCAGGTTTTTGATCAACTGCAACAAAGCAACGCTAATTCAATGATAAAGATTGATCTGGATAAGGTTAAAATCAAATATTATCTAAATAACATTAGCACAACTGATCTTGTTAATGGCAATTACAAGGTGGGGTTAGCGAATAGTAATAGCCTTCACTACAGCAACTGGTTAACTTTAGTCAAAGGGGATCGTGATAATAATAGTCTAAATAAATTAGGTTTTGACATGAGCAAAATCCAAGACACCTTTACAAAAGCTTTCCATGGAGATAATCAGCGCTGTATCGAGTTAAGCCTTATTCCGTTATATCATGCTTTTATAGGCAGTGACAATATAACTTCTTGTAGGCAATTTGTGGATGCGATTGTGCCAAGTAGCATGTCTTTTAGGCAGGGGCGTTTTTTATTTCTAATTAGTAATTTATTAAGTTCTGAAGAAAGACGTGGTAATCCATCAGTGGAGAAAGAGTGTTGGATTGTTATTTCTACTTTGAAACTACTAGCTTACTTAAGGAACAATCAAGTTAGCTTTTTGCCGGCGACTAATCTTGAGCGTAATGTTGCTTCGCCGGCATCACAATTTATCTCGACAATGTTGGCGAAGATGTCCGTTAATGATGATATTGGTCAACACGGCATTATGGAGCAAATTTACAATATCGGTAATCCTGTTAATCCCAAAGGAACTAATGTAGTAGATAATCATTTCTCGATGATGCAGCAAATGCAAGGGGTGGGACTGGCGATTATAAAAACAACCATATCAAGCTTATTTAGTATTTATAATTCTTTTGAAGGAAAAATGTATGATTATAGGAAATATGTTCGTATCGCATACGGCGGTGTCTCAGTATTAGCAATGACTGCAAGTGCTATACCGTTTACAGATCTTGGCTCAACGACGGCAGCTCTTGGCATTGGTGGGATTCAAATAGGGTTTGGTGCATGGATGCTTAGTATTATGAGTTCTTTTATATGGTTACCTATTATATTTTTTGTACTCATTACTTTGTTTGGTATTGGCGTATTGTTTGCCTTAATTATTCCTTTAACTCCTTTTATTTTATTTTGGGCGGGAAAAATTGCTTGGCTATTGTTGGTGATTGAGGCATTAATTGCAGCACCAATTGTGGCTTTAGGAATTGTCTATCCACAAGGACATGAAGTTTTTGGCAAAGCAGAAACTGGTATTCAGATTATGTTGAATGTTGTCTTGCGTCCTGTGTTAATGGTTGTCGGATTATTGGCTGGCATCGTATTAACGTATGTCATTATTAGTTTTTCGGCAGATGGATTCCATAATATTATCACTCAAATCAGTGCTATTTTTAGTGGCAGTTCAGTTTATGTCAACGGTACCTTTAGTTTGTTGTGTGTATTGCTTTATGCAAGCTTTATTTCCATTGCTTTTAATAAATGTTTCTCATTAATTTATCTATTACCGGACAAGGTGATGCAATGGGTTGGACATAATGCAGGTGAAAGATCTGGGGTTGAAGATCTGCAGGAATTAAAATCAAGCTCCTCACAAAATGCTTCAGGGTTGGCTCAGTCTGGTACGCAGACAGAAGAAAAAGCCAATCAAGCACAAACACAGTATACAGAGACTTCTTCTTCAGGTATGCAGAGCTTCACATCTGTACGATACCCTCACAAGTCAAAAGACAAAAAGCAAGAAAAAAATTCGGCAATAACTGAAAACAAAAAAAAGGATTGATATAGTGGGATATTACATGTTGTTTAAACATTATGTTAATGCATTTAGGGGGAAAAATCATACATCTAAGCGAAAAATAGATAGAATTTTTAAGGGCAAAAATGAGGCTACAAGTATTTTGGATGTAAAGGATATATCTGATCTAACTTTTGAAAAAGGACTGAAATATACAAAAATTCAATTTAATAATAAAAAATATGCTTGCTACATTAAGTATGATAAAGCGAATGATAACTATATGTTGGCAAGTGATAATTTTGAATCACTTATTGATAGTCTCATTAAAGTAAAAGATGATAACTCTAATGATAAGCCTAATAATCTTGTGTATCAGATTTTTTCATCTGATGAGGTAGTCACCGTAGATGCGTATAAAAAACAATTAGAAGCGTTATCGAATAATCATATAGAATTTACCATTGCGCCAGAATCGTGCAAAAATTTACGTGTTGCCCTCCAAGAGTTTAGATCGAGCAGCCAAAGTCAAAAGCTGTCAACAGAAATCGATACAGAGAAAGAACTTACACCAGGGTGACAAGAAATGAAAACAAAAGTAGTAGTTATTTTGTGGATTATGATATCAGTAACACCTTTTTTGAGCTTTGCTGGGCAAGGGTTTCTAGTGACAGTTATTAATGATACCAATCATCAAATAACTGTTGGACCTGCTGGTGAAAATGGGTTTTACCCAAATGATCTAGGTCATGATAATATACTAGCTGCTGGCAGTAGTGCCAGATATTATACTGAAGACAAAGCACCAGAAAAAGATAGTGATGTATTAGGTTTTTTTGTGGGTGACAACAAAACGGCGCACTATGAAATTCAACCTAGGTGGTCCATTGTTAATACAATAACAAATCAACGATCAAATTTTGAACCATGTGGTAATAAGTGGTGTATCGCGATTTGTGCTTCAGGGGTATGTGATTCAGGCATTACTTCAATCGGATTGGGAACTGTTAGGGTTACTACAAATGGTGGAACTTCACCTTTTAAGGCATATTTCTCTGGGGGTAATTACCAAGTGACATTTAGTGCAAGTCCAACGGTATGCAACATTAATGCAGGAGCAATTAACTGCAATAGTTCAAATATTGCCTATGCATTAGTTAATGGGCAGTTGCTATTTATCTGTCAACATAAAATTCAAGGGTCGCCAGCTTGTACTTGGTTATTAAATAAATCATCTGATATGAAGAGTATCTCTATTTATTGATAGAGCCTCATTTTTATTAAAAAATGATGGTTAAAGCAAACGATGCAACTTTATATGCAAGTAGTGCAGCTATTGGCTTTAAGCTATATACTAAAAAACCTGCAAATTCATTACAAGCCTAAGCAGTTTTAGTTAAAATCACTATATTCAATTCCACTATACTAAATTTTCAGTGACTTTACGTCAATTAAGGTATCAAGCTAACGTTTCGCTTATATTCAACCAATAAAGTTGTCCTTGATCTCTATTAATCTACATTTCTTCTGTTGATGTCAAAGCACGAATTATTAGGAGAGCAATTATATGACAAAGTCTAATGATATAACAACAAGAAATGACAAACAAAATATCAAATTTAAATACAAGTTATTAACCTTGTTTATTCCAGTGGCTATAGGCATGCTGAGTTTAACCGGGTGTGGTGGTGGAGGTTCGGGATCTAACTCCTCAAACCCCAATCCTCCATCGCCAAAAGCAGGGGTTACGATCGATAATTCTTTGCCAGAAACCGCGCTTGTGGACAATAATGCATTATTAGGTCTAACGGTTCATAATGATGATACAAAATCCAATGCATATTATAGTCAAAAACAGATGCAATTTGCTTTGGCGGATGCTGCGCAAACACTTCACATTCAACGTATTAACTTACCAGAAAGTAGCTCAATGCAATACAAGATTGCCAATGCACATCAACAAAACAGCTGTTGCAACACAATTGATGGAAGTAACTGTAATGTGACAGTGAGTGATGGTCATGCGTGTGAATTAAACATTGATGTTTCAAGTACAAAGCCTCAACTACTAAATGACAAAATTGATATTGTCACAGATAAACAAACCTATTCAATTCCAGTAAAAATTAATTATCTGGCTAATGATGCTAAGTATCAATTCCCGCAATTAGCGATTAATAGACAGATAAAAATAGTGCCAGGAAGCATCGTTAGTCTTAGCGTAAAAAATACAGATCAACATCAAGCCATTAATGATTTGCAAGTTCATTTGCCAAGCTGGTTAGTTAAATTGGCTAAAAATATGCAACTAACAAGAGTTAATAATCTCGCATCTGGTGAATCGCAGATTTTTAGTTTTGCACTGGATGCTAATCAAACAACCATTGATGCATTGAAAGCAAATTTACAAGCGTTAAGTGCTAATCAAATAACCCGTCAAATAAGTATTACTGCGGCAAATATTAAAGCTATTTACCCACAGATTAGTGCTAGCATTGCCCCTGTGAATTTGATTGACCAAATTGATTTTAATAAGCCTGCTGAGCAACAAATCAAGCTTATGAATGAGGCCAACCAACCGATTAAAATAAGCACAATACAATCAAGTTTACCAAACGGTGTGACTATTAATACTAAGGACTCAACATGCCAAAAAGGTGGACAGATCAAAGTAAATAGCCAATGCGAATTAGCCATTAATGCAGGTATCAATGCCATTGGGCAAGGAAAAATTGTATTTACGTTTGGTTTGAATACTTACACTTTTAGCAAGGCCACAGCAATTAACATTGGCAAAGTAGCGATCGAACCTCATCCAACCATGATTAATATCCCAACCACAGGGAGTGAGCAAACAAAAATGACTGTAATCAATACTGGGGCTTTTGCTTGGCAACCGAGTACACAAGCAAGTGATTATCTTATTACAGCGGATCCATCTGCTAAAGTAGCGCCCACAGGGTTGTCAATTGTGAGCTCAACAGATGCCGATAATTGCCTGTCTGGGAATCTGGTTTCTCCAGGAAAAAGTTGTAGTATTGTGTTTAATGCAGATAATACACTTAAAAATGCTATTTATAACTTTACAATTAAAGCGACAAATAACTTAGATAAAGATACGACAACGACATTAACGACAACGGGTGTCCATGCTTATATTGATGCATCATATAACATGTATCAAGGGGTAAAAAGGGTAGTGCTTGCAAATGATAGTGACAAAGATGTCAATTTTACGACGCAGCCTTTGCAGCTATTTAGCATATACAATGGCAAAAATGCCAATACGGATAAAGGTCCATGGTGCACCAGTATTACCTGCTCAAATAGTTGTATTAGTGATGTGAAAGATCAAAACACCTATGAATTAAATTCAGGTAAATCATGTTATCTATATCTGCATAGCAACGCTAAGGCACCTATGATAAAGGTAGGGGACTCTGATAGTGAAAAACTATCTATCACGACAAAGACTGATAAGTTTGCCTTTTCGCTACAAAGTAAGCCTGTTTTATATGTTGGTGGAGCATTCACTGCAACTGATCAAGGAAAACTAACTATAAATAATATTGCGATGTGGGACGGGAAGTCTTGGCAGCCTTTGGCGCAAGGAGTTGATGATAGCGTTAATACCATAAAAGTTGCTGCAGATGGGAATGTTTATATTGGAGGCAAATTTGATTATTTTAACGCAGGTAAAGTACCGGCAAATCTAATTGGTCAATGGGATGGGCAACAATGGCAAACGCTAGATGGTGGTCTAAAAGATGCTAATGCTAAGGATGCACAAGTATTTGCCATGGATTTTACGCCAAATGGTAGTTTATTTGTTGGAGGAAGCTTTAATGCTGCCAATAACAAGCAATTAAACAATATTGCTCAGTGGCAAAGTAATAAGTGGATACCTTTAGCAAGTGGTTTGAATGGTCCAGTTTATACGATATCATCGCTTGGTAAGCTAGATATTGCTGATCACCCTCAAGATGATGATGATGTTCTTATTGGCGGAAAATTTGTCTTGTCATCTGGAGATCATGTAGCACAAAACATAGCAACTTGGGCTCAGGGTAAGTTTATTGATTTTGGTGGTGATGTCAAAGTAACTGGTGGATCAGTAAAAGCGATTATTAGTAGTAGTAAAGATAATCAACTGCATGCCATTATTGGTGGTGAGTTTACAGGCATTAATAATACAGCAGATACAAACTATATATTCTCTCTCAGTTCTGCAGGAATACAGTCGATGACAAAGGATGCTGCAAGTTTAGGTAATGTATATGCACTGGCAGGGGATCACCATCAGGATGTTTATGTAGGAGGGGACTTTTTAAACCTCGGCGGTGAACAGCTCAATCATATTGCTGTCATCCAAAATGAAGCTTGGCATCAATTGGGTAGTGGCGTTGATGGGCAGGTTGACGTCATTGCACCCGAGTATTTTAACAATACCACATCATTGTATGTTGGCGGTAAATTTAAACATGCTGGGGAAAGTTCCACACAAGGCATTGCACTATGGGATGGTGAAAGTGACAAGTGGCAATCAGTTGGCGGCAGTCTTAACGGTGATGTTAATGCATTAGCTTATGGCAATATTATGCAAATTAATCCAATAGTTTCAGGCTAGCAATTTTTCAATAATGAACGTCACAAAATGGTTTATGAGTAGTGTATTTACTTTATGAACATTGGTTGATATTGTTTAAAGGGGGGGTTACTGCCTGATATAAGGTAGACGGCTATTATCACGTATTGATACGTGTTGAATTAACGGTTATGTAGTTTAATAATATAAAAACTAAACTCTGTTTATATACAAAAAAATGGACAAGATTTCTTTTTTTGAACTTTAAAACATGAGGTTGTGTAAAACCGTCTATATGGGAATTTATATTATGAACCTATGTCGCATAGCTGAGTCACTTCAACTATATAGTCATGTCGAGTCAATCATTAAAATATTAAAGTGCGATGGAATAGATTATTCCCTAACCAGCGACGCGGGGGTATGGTGTTTACCATTGTATCACCATCGATATGCTAATAGAATGCATTTAAACACGCTATATCGAATTCAAGACCCGTATCACAATAGCACATATATTGATTTTTTACCAAAAGTATTATCATTCGCAGACATTGCGACACTGTCGGATCAAAGTGAAATCTGGAAACCATTACTTAGCCCCGTAAATGCTGATGTTCCTCCTTGTTTTGCAATGTCGTTTGTTTTTACTCATGAAAATGTCAAACATCGTTTTGTGTTTTACTATGTCGATTGGAAAGACTTAATCCATTTTCATGTTAACCTAATCAACCTTCCCCAACAACTTACTTCGGTAATAAATATTTTAAAATCAGTCATGCTTAAAAATTTTACGCCTTTTTTTATTCCTAAAGATAGATTAAATTCTCTTAATTTGAATTATCATACTTTATCATTATCTGATGGTAATGATTTGCTAAATATTAAAAATAGCTTAAATAATAATGAACTAAATTTACTTAAATTTTTGGCTTTTGGTGTTAATAAGACTGTTGAGTTATCCGAGCGGTTAGATGTATCAGTGAGAACCGTCGAAGATTATACTCAAAATATTAGGAAGAAATTAAAATTAGTCAATCGCTATGAATTGTATGATTACGCTAGAAAATTTCAAATTTTGGTGACTTAAGCTTGTAAGCTGCCAGGCGTTTTTGAGACACCTGTTCTTTCACTTTCTGTATGCATATAGAAAATGGACTTATTTAATAAGTGATAGCGATCTACTATCCTTAATTTGTATCAAAATGTATAAATTTGAATTTAATATTTATGTTTGGTTGAACCTTAGAGTTTCAATTAATTACAATCGGATGCATTAATGAGTTAAATGTAAAGATTTGGTTCAATAGCTCGAGGAAGTGGTATAAAAATGGCGTTAGATCTAGATAAATCAATTTGTATGTATTCAAATCAAGTTTTAATTGTTGACGATGATCATGAGATGGTAGCTCTTGTGAAAAAACTGCTTAAAGATAATGGGTTTTTGGTTACTTCTGCAAATAGTTTATCTCAGGCATTAACGATACTCAATCAGAAAGTTCCCGATATCATTTTATTGGATGTAATGCTTCCAGATGGCAATGGTATCGATGCCTGCCTTCAAATACAAAAAACTTATAATATTCCCATTATTATGCTAACAGCAGTAGATAATGATGTTAAAAAAATACTTTCTTATGAACTGGGGGCATGTCAATATATTACGAAGCCCTTTAATAGTGATGTTTTAGTTGCACAGATCAAAAGTGCATTGCGACAGTTTTCGCTAGTAACAGAAGAGAACCGGAATAAGAGATATGTGCATTTTAATGCTTGGATTTTAGATCTTTATGATCGTTACTTGATCAACATCGATGGCGTGAGTACTGAGTTATCAAATACGGAGTATGATTTGCTTCGAATGCTTATTGATTCCAATAGAAAAATAGTATCACGTAATGATGTTACACAAGCACTTTTTCGACGAGAGTATGATGGCAGCGACCGTGCTGTGGATATCATTGTTGGTCGATTGAGGAAAAAGATAGAAAAGGACACAGCTAGTCCACAACTAATTAAAACTGTGCATGGATATGGTTATATTATGTTGGCAGATATTTACTATTCCGATCAAAAACTATTGGATGAGAAGCATTAAGTGAAAATAAAATTTAAGACAAAAATTTACTTTTGGCTCATTCCTAAACTATTTATGACTTTTTTGGTTCTGAATGCTATTTTTATCATTTATTCCTATCATAACTATGCGAGTAACCGCTACTACCAGATAGTTTATTCATTAACGAACGCAGTAATTAATTTGCATTATAAATTTTTGCCACAAGAGCAATATAAGCAAACTTCATCGTTGTATACCAGCACATGGCCGAACTATATTAATTATAAATTATCAGTGAATAGTACATTTTCTAAAAAATTATCACTAAACATTACAGCTCTGCATAGGCAGTACCTTTCTCAAACATATCGGGAAGTGCGTAAGCGCATACAGGATATGCTGCCATATATTGGGTATGGGAAAAAAGAGCTATCGATTTGTTATCAAGATCTTGGATTTTGCGTCGATTTTTCCATTGATAATACCAATAAAATATATTTGTACTTATTGCTTGTCATTGCTTCTTTATTTATTGCTGTGGCCATCCCAGTCTATTTTGCCTATACAGAGAAGTTATTAAAACCATATTTAAGAATGAAAATATTGGCGGATAACTTGGGTATAGAAACGAAAAAACATTCCTTGTTTACTCCTTTTTTTATGCAAAATGCTGCTGATTTAATGATTAAGGTGAGTGACAGAGTTCAAAAGATGTTAGATGATAAAATACAGCTTATATCAGCGCTATCACATGATTTAAAAACGCCGTTGACTAAAGCAACGTTATATACGCAAAATATGATTCAAGAAATACACCATCACCAATTAATAAAATACTACTCTGACATGGAGTATCTAATTAATCAAATAAATATCTATGGTGAAAAGTCACATAAAACTGAAGCATTTCAGCCAGTAAATTTGATTGATTTTATTGATTCTATTTGCCATGAATATCAAATTAATGGATTTTTAATTGAATTTGAAAGTTATACTGATTCAATAGTACTGGAATTACAAAGAAAGGCGCTTAAACGTGCAGTACAAAATATTATTGATAATTCCATTAAATATGCTGGTGGCGTTAAAGTAGCCATTCTAAAATTAACAGATGATGCAGTGTGTCTACGTTTTATTGACGAAGGTCCAGGAGTTGATTCAGATGCAATCAATCAATTATGCGATGCATTTTTTCGTGTTGATAGTTCTAGAAGCCATAACTTACCTGGAGCAGGTTTAGGATTATCAATTGTTAAAGAAATTATTGAATATAGCGGTGCAAGTTTGTCTATATACAATAACCCAAGCAAAAGTGGTTTAGTGGTTGATATCAGATGGTGAAGGCAGGAGATTGTATATATACCTACCTATTCAATCAGGTTTTTTTATAACCTACGTGCCGATGGTATCGATTCTTAATCAATAGAGCATTTTGATATGACAGTGATAGAGATTATAGAATGAAAGTGCTCATTACAATTAAAACAATTAAGTGACTATAAATACAAAAAAGACATACTTTGTTACAAGCAATTAAGAGAGAATCAACGCTATTATTTATTGCATTTAATTGTTTTAAGGTGTTGCGTGAATGCTTTCCAAGATGATTTTTGTATTTTTCCACTAGATAATATTAAGGGAATCACTTACCTTCTAGATAGAAAAGGTCGCATCGTTGATTGTAATCAAGTGCTTGTAGATGTATTAAGGGCGAAAAAAAATAGCATTTTATCAAAGAGATTTTCGGATTTGGATCCAGGAAGTGGAAAACTTATTGATGAGCGGCATGATTATATGTTGGGATTAACAATAAAATTGCCGGATTTATTTCAACCAGTTAGATCGGGAGATTGCTATGCAAAAGTGATGGATGTATTGCAATACAATGACCAGAAAATTGTAATAGAAGTTGAAAAGAGAGTTATTAGAGATATTGAAGGAAATATTATTGGTTTATTAAGCACATCTTTTGATGACTATTGTATTAATGGCAAAAATGTTGTTAATTTTGAATTGCTTAGAAAATCGATTGAAGAGCACAAAAGCATACTTGACTCTTTTATGATCAGACTAAAGTTTCTGATTGAAAAAATTTCTGATCCAGTAGATAAGCTTGAAACTCATAAAGTACTTGATCAAATTACTAAGGAAGCGCTTTTGTCTTGTCCTCAAATTGATAATTTTGTTGAAATAGCCAAAGACAAAAAACAGTGCTATGAAAAGAAACAACGTGCTGGGTACAAAATGCTCTTTATACATGATAATGATAAAGCATCCAATTTTTACGATATGGCAGTTCGCAGTGAGTGCTTTCATATCTATTGGTCCAAGATAGGAGAGTTTGACATCAATTTAATTTTGCAGTCGAGAGTCGTTGAAGGATTTTTTTACTTTTTGGTTATTGATTTACATGATGCTCATGATATGAGCAAACTATATGAAATAATGAAGAACATCAAGGGGGTATGTTTTAAAGTTATTGTACATCACCAAGCACAACCATCCAACATGAGTCAAAAAATTAAGTTTGATAACGATGAAAAAGTTTGTCATATTAACGATGGATTGATACGGGCAGATAACGGAGCTGAAAACATCATAACCCTTTTGTTTGAGCTATGGAATCGATACAGAATGGATATTGCACATCAAAAAATAAATGAAAAAGGAGTATTTCGAGTCCTAATTGTCGAAGACTACGAGGACTCTAGAAAAGCGTTATCCCAATATATTAAAACTTTATTTGATGAGAAATATGCTCATACAAATTTGCATTTTGAGATAGCTGTTGCCTCAAACGGCTGTGAGTCACTTAACTATGCACTAAATTTTGAGTTTGACTTAATTATTCTTGATATTGGTTTGCCTGATTGGACTGGGTATGAGGTCGCGTCGATAATTCGTGATTTAGAACAAAAATATGCAGCTCATCCAAGTCATATTATTGTTAATACTGGTCATAGTTTCGTTCTGTTGCATTGCGATATTCAACCTCATAAATACGGTTTTGACAAGGTCTATCTAAAGCCTAATCTGATAAGGTTTATAGAGGGGATATTAAAAGAATTTATTTGTGCTACTGAAGTTGGACAACTCTAAGATTTAGGACACTTTTTTCCTAAGTTGAAAAAATAGTTGACAAATAAGCTTTGGAGAAGATCTTTGATACATCTTAATACATTTTTGTAGAATAAAAATATTGTTGGATATGGTAGGCTCCATGGCTATGCTCAAGCGTGTATTTTAATGTATTATGGGAATTGAATATATGTACGAATACGCTGTTCGGACGGCATTTAGTCTGGCCTTGTTCTTAAATGGAATTCTGTTTGTTCCCCAAGTATTAAGAATTTGTAAGGAACGCTCGTCTTCATCTGTATCGCTCATCACATTTTTTGGTTTTATTGTGATACAGTTCACATCTGTTTTATATGGTATTTTGATTGATGATTGGATTTTGATTTTAGGCTATTCATTTAGTATGATAACTTGTGGTCTAGTCATTATATCTTTAGTTAAATATCATGATAAGTCGTCGTTATGAATACAGGTCGCTATTTAAGAGTTCTGCAGACTACTGGCAGCTGCAATGAAACATCCCATCAGCATTATTTTCCAGGCCACAAAACATTGCCACAACTCTTTGAAGCACAAGTTGCTAAAACACCTGATGCTGTTGCAGTTGTGTTTAATGATAAACAACTCACTTATGACGAACTTAATAAGCGAAGCAATCAACTAGCGAACCACATTCGATCGACTTACTTAGTGGCAAAAAGAGATGCTTTAATGCCAGACGCATTAATACCGTTATGTCTAGAAAGATCAATTGATCTTGTTGTTGCTATAATAGCGACACTAAAAGCAGGAGCTGCTTATGTTCCAATCTCTCCGGATTGTCCTCAGGAACGTATGCAATATATTATGGATGATATAGGGGCTGTGCTGCTTGTTACGCAAACTAGTCTGTTAAAAAAGGTGGGTATTTTAGCACCAAAAATGATGAATGTTTTGGTTGATGACGATGGCTGTTATCGAGAGTGTAGTGATAATTTACCAAAGCATAGTAAAGCTTCAGATCTTGCTTATGTCATCTACACTTCAGGAACTACTGGGCAACCAAAGGGAGTAATGATT
>NZ_KB902252.1 GCF_000379445.1 Fangia hongkongensis FSC776 = DSM 21703 | reverse complement strand
CTTTGTGACTTCTTTGCGTAGCTTTTTAAGCTCGCCTTCCATATTATCTGAGCCGCCTTCTTTACTTGGTGAGTAACGCTCAATCCAGGTATAAAAAGTACTTGGCTTCACGCCCAACTCTCTGGCTGTTTGTGCATAAGGTTGATCATTCTCTAAGGCTAAATCAACTGATGATTTCTTAAACTCTTCTGTGTATGTGTCGTATGGTCGTTTGTTCATTGGACAGTCCTAACTTTTTTAACAGGTTACTACGTAATTAGCTGTCCGTAAAAGTGTAACCACTCCAAGGCGTATAGAAGATAGGTTTTGTAAGCACATTTAATTCATCTTTAGAAAAGCATGACAATACATCTTTATTTCTTACAAAGCATGTAACAATCATGTTTTCAATATCATTTCTTAAACAAAGCAAATTTACCCAGTCTGGACGGACAAAATGATTAGCCAAATCTTTATGAAAATAAATATTATTCAATGCTTTTTGAGATTGGCTATTAAATAAATCTTGCTTAGGAAAAATATCTTGAAAAATATCACCATTATTCACATTTAAATAACCTATTGGTTTTTCATTGCGAATCTGTGCATAAAGCTCTAAAATCCCCTCACTAATATAAGTTCTTTTTAATTCTTTTTTCTCCTCCACAGGATTATAATTATCAAAGTAAGGTAAAATAGAATCAACTGCAAACCCTTCTATAAACACAAATGGCTCATCTTCCTGACAATATGCTTTTGAATCATTAATAAACTTAT
The DNA here is from genome assembly GCF_000379445.1 of Fangia hongkongensis FSC776 = DSM 21703. Classification (GTDB taxonomy): domain Bacteria; phylum Pseudomonadota; class Gammaproteobacteria; order Francisellales; family Francisellaceae; genus Fangia; species Fangia hongkongensis. The sequence continues at coordinate 33,373 of NZ_KB902252.1, read as the reverse complement.
GCAGCTCCTCCGGAACGCTACCTTCTATAATGATCTCATTTATAGCCTCTTTAAATGCAGGATAGCATGTATATGGACTTATTTTATTTTTCTTTAGGACTTCTTGAAGTTTATACCTCTCTTTTGCTGAGAGTGTGTATTTCAACATTTTTTCCTTCCCCCTCTTTATATGTAACATAGACAATCATAAAACTTAACATCAACACAATGATAATAAGTAAGTAATAAAAAGCATCTGTATTAAACGACTGAGTAAACGATAATGTATTCACAAAAATAAAAAGCATTATCGCTAAGCATATTCTTCTTAATGCTAAAACGCGTCCAATGACATTTTTTGGCAATATTGACTGTATATAACTATTAAAGCCAATCGTAGATAAGCTCAGCATTGCACCAATGGCAAGTATAATAAGAACTCTATACTCTATTTTTGATGTCAGCACTAAGGCGATAATAGCAAAAGGTAGAACTATATAAGCAACGCGACTCAATTTAAGTCCATGATCTGAGCCAAATCCTTTGGCAAGAAGATATGATATAACAATCGCACCCACAGCATACGACATATCAAACAGGCTCATTGCAAAGCCTTGATCTTTATAAATGGAGGTTAGGACAGGCAATGAGAGGTTAAAAATAGATAAAATAACATAATCAAAAGCACTCACAATAATAATCAAAACAGCTATAAGTGGTATTGATTTAACCAATTTAACAGTTGATATATGAGCCACCTTGGACGGTAAGTTTTGTATTTTACTTTTAACACAAAAAGCACATACCACACTGCATAATAAAACAAAAAGCAACAACAAATGAATCTGATGAAAATCAAGCCTATCAACTAACATTGCTGCCACAATAAGGCCAGAAATTTGTCCAAATTGAACAGCCATCTGGTAACAAGAGTTTATCTTTTTTAAATTGACAGTTTCTCGAATATCTAGGAAATAGGACTGTTGAGCCAAACGTAGCAATGGAGAAAAGAAAGAGATCAAACTATACGCGATAAAAATATATAGCTCTGTGCTAACAAGGCTAAAAAGAAAATAGCAAAGCGCAATACAAAGGCATAACACTAGCATCATTATTTTGTAAATAATTAGCGCACCTTTCTTATCAATTAACTTCCCAATAGATAAGGGGGCAATAACCGAAGATATGACTTCAAACAAAATTGCGAATCCAAATAATACAACGTTATCTGAAGATGCCATTAAACTAACAGCCGCGGCGATCAAAACTATTGCCTTTACAATATTAAGCACCATTTCAGCTGCATAAAGAAAACGCATTTCCCAACCCTGTCTATTCCCTCTCAATAACAAATAGACTCTATGATAGCCAAATACCGATGTCAATATAGTTTTTTATTTTATCTGCACCCCATAAAATCAATCAGCAGAATAGAATAAGGTTAGACAAAAAAATTGTAGTTCCTATCAAATTCACTTATAGTGCATATCAAAAATAATATTATTTTAAACTCGTTTATGATTTATCGTGTTGAAAAACTGATTGATGGTTTTTCTACTTGTTTTCGTCAATGGAATGCAAACTCACACTGCAGGTTCTTGCATGGCTATGCTATTTCACTTCGTTTACATTTTAAAGCTGAAGTTTTAGATGAATGCAACTGGGTATGGGACTTTGGCTGGCTGAAAGATACCCGCTTCACCATCAATAACATGACAACACGTGACTGGCTACATTATATGTTTGACCATACGGTTGTGTTAAGCGAAAAAGACCCAGCCCTTGAGAAATTCATTCAAATGGACAAAGATGGACTTATCCAGCTTCGTACAGTCCCTTTTTTCAGCTGTGAAGGCATTGCAAAATATGTGCTTGATATTCTGCATCCATTAATTGATCAAGCAAGCAACCAAAGAGCCTCTCTTTATCGCATTGATGTTCTTGAGAATAATAAAAACATGGCCTCTGCCGAGTTATAATATTATGAATCTTAAACGTATCAGCGATTATCATAAGACCCTAGCGATTATTGAGCTTTACCCTTGTTTGCAAGGTGAAGGCGCAAGGCGAGGCCATCCAAGCTTTGCTATTCGAACAACAGGCTGCACCCACAGATGCTATTTTGGTGAAGATGGTGGCTGGTGTGACACTTGGTATTCAAGCATTCATGCGGATAAAGGCTGCTTTAGCTTTAAAGATATTTTAAAGCTAGTAGAAAAGCACCCCCACATTAAAGAGATTATGCTCACAGGGGGCTCACCAACAATGCACCCTGAGCTTTTAAATGAAATCTCTCACTTAGCACATTCACACAAGCTATTTGTCACTCTTGAAACAGAGGGCTCGCACTTTATTCAAACAGATCATCCATTTGATTTAATTAGCCTCTCTCCCAAGCTTAGTAATGCAAGCCCTGTTCTCAACACACTAACACCAAAGAATAAAACTGTAACAGAAAGCTTTATCAAGCAGCATCATAAATATCGTTTGAATTATCGAGCTATGAGAGAGATGATGGACTATCACAAGGACTATCAATTAAAGTTTGTTTGTGACAATCACCCTGAGAGGTTACAAGAGATTTTGATGATTATTGATGAGCTCGGTGCTTTGCATGACAAGGTTTATCTCATGCCAGCTGGTAGTACACGCGAAGAAATGGTCAAACAATATCCTATTATTATGGATATTGCCCTTCAACATGGCTTCAAATTCACTGGGCGCGATCATATTATTGCTTATGATGATAAAATAGGGGTATAAATAATGGCTAAATCCAAACATACAAAAAGCTCAAAGTCTTGGCTTGATGAACATCATAATGACCCTTATGTTGCCCGTTCAAAAATTGATGGTTATCGCTCTCGAGCCAGTTATAAATTAATTGAATTACAGCAAAAAGATAAACTTTTCAAACCGGGAATGTCTGTCGTTGATTTAGGTGCAGCACCCGGTGGCTGGTCACAGATATTAACTGGATTTGTTGGCCAAAATGGGCAAGTTTTTGCTCTGGATATTTTAGAGATGGATCCACTCTCTGGTGTACACTTTATTCAAGGGGATTTTACAGAAGATGGGCCTTATGAAGCGCTTCTTGACATGACTTCTGGAAAACAAATTGATTGGGTAATTTCCGATATGGCGCCAAATATGAGCGGCAATAAAACAACCGATCAAGCGCGTGCAATGCATCTAGTTGAGCTAGCCTTTGATTTTGCAGAGCAAGTGTTGACAAAAAAAGGGAACTTTCTTGCCAAAGTCTTTCAAGGTGAGGGCTTTGACGCATTTATTCAAAACCTAAGACAACGTTATCAAAAAATTATCATTCGTAAGCCTGAGGCCTCAAGGGCACGCTCATCAGAGGTGTATGTTATTGCTTTTTGTAAAAAAGACGGATAAATTTTTATGCAATTCTCCTTGTCATTGCCTAGTCATTTGCAGTACCCTTGAGCCCTGAAATGAGTAGAGTATTTTTCAGGGGTATTAATGATGAGGTTTTTATTCTTTTTTTTGGGGCTTTTTGTCGTCTTAGCGCTCGCCTACCTGCTAAGCTCTGACAGAAAAAGCATTAAATTTCGCTATGTCATCCAGCTAATTATAATCGAAATTCTTTTAGGATTATTCTTATTCCACACCGATATCGGCATTGTCATTATCAACTATATTTCCTATGGCTTTGATGCACTTTTAAGCTATGCTGCAGCTGGGTCAAACTTTGTCTTTGGCGGCATGGTTAATAAAGGCGAGTTCTCTTTTTTCACCAATGTACTGATGCCAATTGTGCTTGTATCTGCACTGATTGGTATTTTGCAATATATTCGACTACTGCAACTTGTCATTAAATCAGTTGGCTGGCTGCTATCGAAAGTTAACGGCATGGGAAAGCTTGAATCTTTCAATGCAGTAAGCTCTCTGATTCTTGGACAGTCTGAAAACTTTATCGCTTATAAAAATATTCTCAGTCAAATCTCTGACAAGCGCATGTACACCATGGCAGCTACAGCAATGTCTACCGTATCTTTAGCGATTGTCGGCTCCTACATGCAGCTGATTCCACCAAAGTATGTTGTTGCCGCATTGGTGCTGAATATGTTTAGCACCTTTGTCATTTTACAAATGATCAATCCATATGATCACACAAAAGAGATCAGCTTTGACACCATGGACAGCACCAGTAAGAAAGAGCAGGCCTTCTTTGAAATGTTAAGTGAATATATTCTAGATGGTTTTAAGGTTGCGATTATCGTGGGTGCCATGCTGGTTGGGTTTATCGCCATTATCGCGATGTTAAATGATCTGTGCACACGCATTATTGGCATGAGCTTTCAGGATCTGTTAGGATATATTTTCTACCCTATTGCTTGGTTGTTAAACATCCATGGCAGTGAAACCTTAAAAGCGGCAAGCATCATGGCGACAAAAATTGTCTCAAATGAATTTGTGGCAATGACTTATTTGAAAGAAACCTTAGCAAACTTCTCTCATCATACCGTCGGCGTTATCTCTGTATTTTTGGTTTCCTTTGCGAACTTTGGCTCGATTGGAATTATTGTAGGGGCTGTACATGGACTCAACCAAAAACAAGCCAAACTTGTTGCAAAATATGGCATGAAAATATTACTTAATGCGACTATGGTCAGCTTTTTATCTGCGCTTATCGCCTCTTTGGTAATCTTTTAATCCTGTTTTTATACTTACTCTAACAAGGCACTTCCCAGTAAATTATAACATTCTGGGCAAACCTTCTGCTTACCGATATATTCCATCTCGGTATCTCCTTTGATTAAGATGTACAGCTCAAGCTTTTTTGTTGTCGTTTGTGAGCAACTACTACACATTAAGATACCACAAGAGCGACAATGATGGCGTGAGAACCTTTTAAGTTTTGTACTGCACCCACTTGCCATACAAGTGCTACTTTCTGAGTCAGGGATCCAACGTTTTCTTGCAGGCTCAGCTATAACCATCGAATCATGTTTAGGTTTATAACTCAGTTTATGCACAGCTGATAAGGGTTTAGTGCCATATATTTGACTGCCAGATATATCTTCATGAGATAAAACATGCTCCATCTGAGACTTCCCAATTGAGGAAGGCTTTGTTGCAAACTGAGAGAGATATTCATCCTCTACGATATAACTATGTCGCCTATGTGTTCGCAGGGCTTCAGCCCATTTCTCAGCATGTGAGTGATATAATTCAAGAATCTTCTCATTGTTTAACTTACTATATTTAGGGTGTGGTCCAAAGAAATGTCGTTTGGGTAAATATTGGATATATTCATCGCCTTCAGAACAATATAGTTTTAAATTTTCAGCAAGATATTGTGCCTCCAATGGGTATATTTTACACGAATGTAAATCCACAACATGAGAGCTGCCATCAAGTGATTTGATTACATTCACGACATGGGTTTTGTTTGATGTTAAAGGTTTTTGTCCACTTGCAGATGCCAGATAAATTTGACCTGTTATTTTAAGCTCTAACAGCGAAAAATGCCCATCAAGCGCAATCTCTCCACACTCCCCTGCCGAGCAAGCTCTGGCAGCAAATACCCTTGCTGCTAAATCTGCCTCATTGTCATATTCTTCCTTTGTAACTCTATAGACTTGTGAGTCATAAAGATAATCAGCAGCATTTCTTGATGCTTGCACTTTCCTCACACATTCACCCCTGTCCTTTCCACATTGTAAGGGTAAAGTCGAGCTCGTTTTAATATGATTTAAAGATCGTCTAAATAGCTCTCTAACAAGCGGCCTTTTATCACTAAATGAATAATCATGCAGAAGTTTAAAAGAATCATGGTTAGTCCCTGAAAAAATCTCTAAAGAATCTCTTCTTAGCCTACTCCCTGGCATAGCGCATTCCTTTGTCGCTTACTTTTCATACATATTAACGAATGATTTTGCTGTAAACAAGTAGGAATTCAAATCCAACAGTGAATAATTTTTAGGTGCCTTGTTGTTTCAGGTGAAAATCTAAATCACAAAATTTCGAGCGCACAAGCTTTGTTTTCTTTATCAGTTTATAGCCAAAATAAAGTACTAAAAACAAAATCACACTGCTATAGGTGGCAAAAAACGAGCCCCACGTTGCTGTATGGTTGAAAAGCGCTTCAATCTGCATACCAAACATCATAATCAAAATGGCAACAATCGATAAAATAGGTCCTAATGGAAAGAACTTAGAAACATAAGATAGATCTTTTAGTGATCTGCCTTGCTGAATATAAGCGCGTCTAAAGCGAAGGTGTGATATGGCAATACTAAGCCAACTGATATAGCCACAAAGACTGATCATATTAACGAGCCAGTTAAAAATAATGCCATTTCCTACAAATGAGGCAAGAAAAAAAGCAGCCCCTAATACTGCAGTAATTAACACACCCCAAATGGGAATCCCTTTTCTATTAGTCTTTGCTAAAATTTTCGGTGCTTGATTTGATTTTGCTAAATACCAAAGCGTTCTGGATGAAGTATAGACACAAGAATTTGCTGCCGATAAAACGGCTGTAACCAGCACAATATTTACAAGCGTTGCAGCGTACGAGAAGCCTGCGCTTTGAAACACCATTGTAAAAGGACTTAGTGCAACATTAGAGTCAGGATTAGCCAACCATCCTGAGGTATAAGGCACCAAAAACCCTACAATGCTAAGCGCCAAGATATAAAACAGTGTCAATCGCCAAAAAGTACTTCGAATTGCCTTTGGAATCGCCTTTTTAGGATCTTTTGCCTCACCTGCTGCTACACCAACAATCTCAGCACCTTGAAATGAATAGCCGGCAATTAAAAACACACCTAAAATAGTAAACAGTCCACCGTTAAATGGCGCATGCTCTATCTTCCAGTTGCTAAAGCCAACAGCGTGTCCATATTTACTGATACCAAAAATAGCCAAAAGGCCAACAACAATGAAAATAATAACAAAGGAAACCTTAATCAATGACATCCAATATTCAGACTCTCCATATATTCTCACTGAAAAAAGGTTAATCAGCATAATGATGACAAAAAAGATACCACTCCACATGACAACAGAAGTCCCGGGGAACCAAAATTGCATTAAAAACCCAGCAGCCAGAAGCTCTGAGGCGATTGTAATTGCCCAGTTAAACCAATAATTCCAACCCATGGCAAAACCAAAAGCAGGATCGACATATTTCTCGGAGTATTTATTAAATGCACCAGTTACAGGCGCATAAGTCGACATTTCCCCAAGGGAAGTCATTAATAAATAAACCACAAGTGCCACAAGCCCATAGGCAACAAGTGCGCCACCTGGCCCTGCCTGTGAGATAGCTGATCCACTGGCCAAAAAAAGCCCGGTACCAATCGCACCGCCAAGTGCAATCATAGTAAGATGGCGACTTTTCAGATCCCTCTTTAAAGTATTTTGTTTCATTTGTTCCCCTTAATGAATAAGTTACCCGATAACAAAGTACCCTATTTTTCTGATTGCATCGACAAAATCACTATAAAATTTACATAAAAAGTTATATTTGATTATTTAAGGATCAGCAAAACCTGTATTTTAGCTAGATCGCTAAAAAACAATTTGCAAAATCATTGTTGATTAGTAAATATATTACCTCAAGAGGGTTTGTTTGAGGGAAAATTTGATGTATCTAGCTTTGGAGGCAACACCAAAGGAATTTCGCCAGCGAGTAGAAAGCAGCGATGCTCTATACTTTTATCATCTTGCTAAACCCATTAATTTAGATCATTGCTTATCCCTTCCAGAGAGTAGCAAGCCAACTTATACTATGCTTGGCTTTTGCTGTGATGAAGGCGTCAGGCGCAATCAAGGGATTATCGGTGCTAAAAATGGGCCTAAAGCATTTCGTGAGGCATTTTACAACTTACCCTATCACTTAAATAACTTTGCGTTATTTGATGCAGGTGATGTTATTTGTCAGGAGCAAGACTTAGAAGATGCACAAAAAACGCTTGCAGAGTACGTTAAAAGAATTCTAGATCTTGGCGCAATTCCGATAGTAATTGGCGGGGGACATGAAACTGCTTGGGGACATCTGCAAGGAATATACCAATCTGGATATTTTCCTACCATCTACAACTTTGATGCCCACTTTGATTTGCGTCAGACTACTGATAATAAAGGAAGCTCAGGAACCCCCTTCTACCAAGCGTGTGAATATCTAAAGTCATTAAATAAACCCTTCGAATACAACTGCTTTGGTATCCAAAATTTTGCCAATACGCGCACGCTTTTTGATTTTGCTGATGCCAATGGGGTAAATTATCAGCTTGCAGAAGAAATTAACCTTGCAAGCAGCAATACTGATTATATTGAAACTTGCTTACGCTCACAAAAGGACAGCTCTTTATATTTGAGTATTTGCCTTGATGTGTTCAATGCTTCAATTGCCCCTGGGGTAAGTAGCCAACAGCCGCTTGGCATTTACCCTGAATATGTCATTCAAAGTATGAAGAAAATAAAAGAAATCAACCCTGCAATGGCGCTAGATATTGTAGAGCTTAATCCACTTAAAGATAAAAACAACCTGACAGCCAAATTAGCTGCAAGCTTGATTGCAGTTTATTTGCACGCATAACAAAATAGATAGGAGGAAGGTATGTCACGACACATTAGCGCACCAAAAGGAGATAAAATCTCAGCTAAATCTTGGCTTAGCGAGGCGCCTATGCGCATGCTGATGAATAATTTAGACCCAAACATTGCCGAGCATCCAGAGGAGCTTGTTGTTTATGGCGGTATTGGTAAGGCAGCTAGAAACTGGGAATGCTTCGATAAAATCATTGATAGCTTAAAATCTTTGGAAGAAGATGAAACCTTACTTATTCAATCTGGCAAACCCGTTGGAATCTTCACCACACACAAAGATGCACCTCGTGTGCTCATTGCTAATTCAAACCTTGTTCCGCACTGGGCCAATTGGGAGCATTTTAATGAGTTGGATAAGAAGGGACTTATGATGTATGGCCAAATGACCGCAGGGTCTTGGATTTATATTGGCTCACAAGGCATTGTACAAGGCACCTATGAAACCTTTGTCGAAATGGGCAGACAGCACTATAACGGCAGCCTTGAAGGCAAATGGATTTTAACCGCAGGCCTTGGTGGCATGGGCGGCGCCCAGCCACTTGCTGGCGTATTAGCAGGCGCTTCAGTCCTTGCCATTGAATGTGATGAATCACGTATTGATTTTAGATTGAAAACACGTTATTTAGATCATAAAGCAACCTCTCTTGATGAGGCAATAGAGCTGATTAATGAGGCAACTGAAAATAAGCGCGCCATTTCAGTTGGTCTTCTTGGTAATGCAGCTGAAATATTACCTGAGATGTTAAATCGTGGCATTCACCCAGATGCCGTGACTGATCAAACAAGCGCACATGATCCATTAAACGGCTATTTACCAATTGGTTGGACACTGGAAAAAGCCAAACAAATGCGCAAAGAAGACCCAAACAGCGTCATTAGCGAAGCCAAATCATCAATGGCAGTGCATGTTGATGCCATGCTTCAGTTTCACCATAAAGGCATTCCAACGTTTGATTATGGTAACAATATTCGTCAAATGGCTCTTGAGGCAGGATGTGCGGATGCCTTTGCCTTTCCAGGGTTTGTTCCAGCCTATATTCGCCCACTTTTCTGTCAAGGAATCGGGCCCTTTCGTTGGGCAGCATTATCAGGAGATCCTGAGGATATTTATAAAACTGATCAAAAGGTTAAAGAGCTTATACCTCATGATAAACACCTGCATAATTGGCTTGATATGGCAAAAGAGCGCATTTCATTTCAGGGCTTGCCAGCTAGAATTTGTTGGGTTGGCTTGGGCGATAGAGCGCGCCTTGGACTTGCTTTTAATGAAATGGTTAAAAATGGGGAGTTAAAAGCACCTGTCGTGATTGGTCGGGATCATTTAGACTCAGGATCTGTTGCCAGCCCAAATAGGGAAACTGAAAGCATGAAAGATGGCTCAGATGCTGTCTCTGATTGGCCACTTTTAAATGCCCTTTTAAATACAGCCAGTGGCGCCACTTGGGTGAGTTTGCACCATGGTGGCGGCGTAGGAATGGGTTTTTCACAACATGCAGGTGTCGTTATTGTTGCCGATGGAACCAAAGAGGCCGAAAGGCGCCTTAAGCGTGTTCTAACGAATGATCCAGCAACTGGTGTTATGCGCCATGCTGATGCCGGCTACGATATTGCAAAAAAATGTGCTGAAGAAAAGGGACTCAAACTCCCAATGCTCTCTGGTGAAAAAGATGAAGTGAAAATCAAGGAAAGCGCCCTATGAGCACGGCAACGACTCAAACACCTTTATATAATACACAAGATTTCCTGCTCACCCCGGGAGAGCTATCTTTAACTGACATCAGCGCTTTAATTGACAATAAAGCTCGCATCTATCTTGATGAGAAAAGCTATGAAAAGATACAATCATCACGTGATATTGTAAATGACATTGTTGCTTCAGATACGACTGTATATGGCATTAATACCGGTTTTGGACTCTTGGCCAATAAGAAAATATCTTATGACAATTTAAAAGAGTTGCAAAGACGCATTGTGCTCTCACATGCAACAGGTGTTGGCGACAAGATGAATAATAGAAGCGTAAAGCTCATTATGCTATTAAAGATCAACTCTTTAGCTCAGGGTTATTCCGGCATCACTCAAGAGACACTTGATGCGCTCATTGCACTTTATAATCACGAGATTTATCCCCTTATTCCAGAGAAAGGCTCGGTTGGCGCATCGGGCGATCTTGCTCCACTTGCCCATATGGCAATGGCACTTATTGGTGAGGGAGAGGTTTTTTATCAAAACCAAGTACGCCCAGCAATCGATGCTTTGGCTGTGGCTGGTTTAAAACCTGTGATTTTAAAAGAAAAAGAAGGCCTTGCACTTTTAAATGGCACACAAGCTTCAACGGCACTTGCTATTATCGGCCTTTTAGAAGCGATGAAATGCTATGCCATTGCAAGCATTTCTGGCAGTTTAAGCATTGATGCGACTTTGGGCAGCCTTAAACCATTTCATCCCACAATTGCAAAGATTAAACGCTGCCAGGGGCAAGCTCGCTTTTCACAAGTGATTAACACACTTCTTAAAGACAGTGAACTACTTGCCTCACATGAGTGCTGCTGCAATAAGGTGCAAGATCCATACTCACTTCGCTGTCAACCACAGGTAATGGGTGCCATTTGGCAACATATTGAGTCCGCCAAAGAGAATTTATTAAACGAGGCCAATGGTGTATCAGATAACCCGCTTATTATTCCTGAGACAAAAGAGGTGATTTCAGGGGGAAATTTCCATGCTGAGAAAGTGGCAATCAGCGCGGATATGTTATCGATTTCACTTGCCGAAATAGGTGCTATTTCAGAGCGAAGAATTGCCCTTTTAATCGATAAAAACCTAAGTGGTTTACCACCATTTTTGGTTGAGGATGCAGGGCTTAACTCAGGCTTTATGCTGGTACATGTAACCGCCTCGGCTTTAGCCAGCGAAAATAAAACCCTTGCCCATCCTGCCTCCATTGACAGCCTCCCAACTTCAGCAAATCAAGAAGATCATGTCAGCATGGCAACCTTTGGAGCGCGGAAACTGGGTAACATTGCTGAGAATGTCCTTTCCATCTTAGCCATTGAAACCTTAGCTGCCTGTCAGGGAATTTCTCTACGTGCACCGCTTAAAACCTCAAGCTATTTACAACAAAAATATCAGATGATTCGCGAGAAAGTGCCTTTTTATGATCAAGATCGCTACTTTGCTTATGATATTGAAACTGCAAGCGATATCATTCAGCAAACAACTTACTACAGTGATGTCCAAACACAACTTTTCAACCTTTAAATCTCATGATATACGATCTTATTATTAAAAATGCAAAAGTGCTCAGCTTTGATGATAAAGACAGCATAATCAATCATGCCAATGTGATTATTGATGATGGCGTGATTATTGATATCATGCAAAGCACAGAGAAGCTCCCACAAGCACGAAAAGTTCTTGATCATCAAGGGCGGCTTCTTACTCCTGGACTTATCGATTGCCACACCCATATCATCTATGGCGGCAATCGCGCACATGAATTTGAAATGCGTCTTCAAGGAAAAAGTTATCAGGAAATTGCCAATGCTGGTGGCGGGATATTATCTACAGTGAAAGCAACTAGAGAGGCAAGCTTTGAGGCGCTTTTTTCAAGCGCCAAAGAGCGTCTGACTCAAATGCAACAATTTGGCACAACAACCTGTGAAATCAAATCAGGCTATGGGCTTGATTTTGACACTGAAATCAAAATGCTAAAGGTTGCCAAAGCGCTAAATACACAACTTGATCTGAACATTATTCCAAGCTTTTTAGCAGCTCATGCACTGCCTCCTGAATATCAATCAAAAGATGCTTATATTGATCATATTATTGATCACATGCTGCCAAAATTAGCCGAGCTAAACTTATGTCAGTTTGTTGATGGATTTTGTGAAACAATTGGCTTTTCAGCAAATCAAATTCAACGACTCTTTCAGCGTGCGCAAGCACTTGGATTTAAACTTAAGCTTCATGCTGAGCAATTATCCAACCAAAAAGGTGCAGCATTGGCAGCAAGCATGAATGCCTATTCGGTAGATCATTTGGAGTATTTATCTGAAGAGGATATTCCCACTTTAAAGGCACATAACACTGTGGCCGTCCTATTACCCGGCGCCTATTATTTTCTAAAAGAGACGAAAAAACCGCCTGTTGAAGCGCTCTTATCCACAGGGGTTGACATTGCCATTGCAACCGATGCCAATCCCGGCTCTTCGCCATTTCTTTCACTGCCACTTATGATGAATATGGCTTGCACTTTTTTTAATCTCACACCTTATGATGCCTTCAAAGGGGTCACCATCAACGCTGCTAAAGCACTTGATATTGATAGAGCCCACGGCTCCATTGAAGTAGGAAAAAAAGCGGATATGATCCTTTGGAACTGCCATCACTATAATGAAATCATTTACAATGCAACTTATAATTATCGAGAAACAACCGTACTAAATGGAGTATTATCAGCTGATCCTTACCCATAAAATGGCATTTTTGTCATGCAATCGTTATTTGAAAAGTTTGCAATATTTTGTGAGCCATTATGCCAAAATGAGATTATAGGTATATATTACTATGTACATCCACAAACAATTGTATATACCATTAAATATATACCGAATCTAAAGGAGTATGATATATGATCTCAACAGTTTTTAAAAATGGGAATAGCCAAGCCATCAGAATACCAAAATCACTAAAATTGGAATCCGACAAAGTAGATATCAATAGAATTGGTAACGCTCTTATTGTTCGAGAAGTTTCTCAATCATGGGAACAAGTTTTTAAGTGTTTAGATGAGTTTGAGAATTTCATGGTTGAAAAAAGAATTGATTTGCCATTACAAAAAAGAGAGGATATAAGATGATTAAGCTTATGTTGGATACTAACATTTGTATTTTCATCATTAACGAAAAGCCTCCTGCTGTACTTGAAAGGTTTAAACAGTATAAATTCAATGAAATCGCTATATCTTCTATCGTTTATTCCGAATTAGTCTATGGTGCCTATAAAAGCAAAAGAGTTAATCAGAATATATCAGCATTGGCAGGGTTTGTTGCCCCACTTTCTATTATTGAGTTTGACCAAAATGCAGCTAATGAATACGGGCTTATTAGATCATCTCTTGAAACAACAGGAAATTTGATTGGTGCAAATGATTTGTTAATTTCTGCACATGCTAAATCGCTAAATATTCCACTTGTCACAAACAACACTAAAGCGTTTAACAAAGTGGACGGTCTTACTATTATTGATTGGGTTACAAAGCAATAAATCTTTAAATCACGTTAATTGATCAGACTGATTCTCAAGTTTTCATTCTTGTTTATAGACAAAATACTCCTATACATACTCAAAAAATCCTAGTCTTTCTAAACGCGCCAAATCCTCTGTATTTCTAAACCCTGATAGATACAACTTCTCCCTTAAAGCCGTGGTATACATATATACCGTATTTAAACCGACCCCTAATAGCTTTGCTATATCGCTAGCTCTTAGCTTGTAAAATACTTTTAAATATAAAAGCTTAAACTCCATCTTGCTAATCCCCAAATTATCAGCTCCTATTGAAACTTGTAAACTTGAAAAATCAACATCCTCTATACTACTCAAGCTCCCCAATTGAATATGACTTATCACAGCAATTCTCTCCCCTTTATCATTACATACAGGTATTTTCTTACATTTCCACGCAAATTTAACTTCACTTGAGTTATAAACGCCTGAAAGCTTCGCCTCTTTCAACTCCCCTTTGATGATCATCTCTGTTGATAATCGCCATTTTTGTTTTTGTACTTCATTTTGCTTCCACAAAGCACTAGCAGGCAGGTACCGTAATGCTTCCATCGTAATATTCATAACATCAAGAAACATAGCATCCGCATAAATAGTACGGTGATGCATGTCATTTATAACAGTACAAAGGTGTGTTTGATTATTGATAAATCTAAATGTTTTAATGTTATCTGCTATCTCACTCACAAACTCACCTCCATAAGCTTATTTCCCAAGTATTTAGATTTATATATTGGAAGATAAAATGGAATATAGATTTTTTTCTAAAATTGATATTGATCTCTATGAGCCAGCTCCAAATAGATTTATACTGCCACAGTGCCTGCTAAAAATAGACTGGTCATCACCGTAGAGGCAACACCTGTTGAGAACATAGTGGCTATAATGATTATACTACGGGCAATTTTTATTCGTTTTGCAGCTTGAAAAGCCGAAGACTGAGGGTTATCTAATTGTGTATAAACATGCGCGGTCCATGCCCTACCTATGGGAGAGAAACTTCTTGGATCAACTAAACCTGTAACAAACTTTCCTATAAAAGGTGCTGTTTGCGTGCCTTCTGTTACGATTCCAGAAATAAAGCCAGTTTCCGCATTATAATATAGGCTATTGGCGCCACTGGCATTTAGTTCATTTTCACGAATACTGCTATATGATCCCGATCTCACTATACTCTGACTAGCAACGTGATCGCTACTCTCCTTAATACTATAATACATTGACTTTTCAAGTATTCTGCCAGATGTTCCTTCAGGTACTTCTTGGCTGAGATTCCTGCCACTAAGACCCATCCTATCATTTGCCGTTTGAGTACCTACCTCACTCATTGTCCTATGCTCCCTTAACCTTGGGGTATTGTATTCAATAGCTAATGGTCTGCTGATAGGCGTATCAGGATATCTTAAATGCACTCGTCGTGTATGCCCACTTGGATCACTATACATAACAGGATTTGCTTGTGATAAATACGAATAACTATTGATTCCCCCTTTTCCAAACGGACTTAATGTATCTTGGCTTGTAAATTGTCTGATCCTTGGATTATAAGCTCTTGTTCCTCTTCCTAATAACTGCCAGCTTGTTGCGTTATCAGTAAGCTCTCCATTGTAACCTAATGTACTCTTTTGTTTATTTGCTTCCACTTGTGTCTTTGTCACCTCTCCATAGGCTGCATAACGATAACTTTGAACAATATTACTCACAGCCTCATCTGTTCTTTCGACTAAAGCCAGTATGCTACCAGCATAATCTTTAATATAACCCTGATAACTGTCTTGATTGTCCTTGGATTGATTAAATACCCCAATCTTATCACTACCAGCATAAAGATAATGTTGTGCACTGGTTATCTCATTATTTGTGCTATCAATTGAATCAACCCCCATTAATCCCAATTGACTATAAAGATACTGCTCATAGTGGCTGTTACTCTTAACACTCACAAGCTCATTCAGTCCATTGTAATAATAATTACTGCTTTGGTTTGTGTTTGGTTGAATTACCTGATCAATGCGGCCAAAGCCATTGTAATGAATCTCACTCCCCTGGTCATCTACCACCATATTACCCATCTGATCATAGCTAAAGCTGTAACTTGTATTATCTTTACTGTAGCTCACCAAGCGATCAGGATAATCATTATTATACTGATAGGTCATCTCGCTATAACCCCCATTGGCATAATGACTCTCTACAGATAATAAGCTCCCCATATCGTTATAGTGATATCTCTCTGATACTAAGCTATTCCCTTTATCATCTTCAGAGCAAAGTTCCCCCGAACAGCTATATTCACTTAACTGGTTCATCTGATCATAAACATAGCTTTCAGTTGCACTGTCGCCTTTATCATTCACTCGAACTTTCTTAACAATATGGCCTAAAGCATCATAGTGATAACTCAAAGATGACAAAAGCACATTTCTCTGTCCATCTACACCCTGATATACCAATTGTCCTGACAAACGCCCCATTCCATCATACAAAAATATCTCTGTTGTATTCGATAAATAAGAAAGTCGCTCAGTTAACTGACTTTTTTGGTTATACTTAAGTGATACTGCATCTTCTAACAAACCATCTTTAGCACTTTGATACTGAACTAATACCAAATGCCCTAAGGCGTCATAAACAAAATGACTTTGATTAGCTTTACTATCCTCAATCAACACCAAACGATTAATATCATCATATGTATAATCAAAGCCATTTTGTGTGCTGGTTAAATGAAAGCTAGTCTTTGCATCCGACACCTGTCCTGTAGACAAATAGTTATACTCAAGCTTTGATACCCCATTATCAACTACCTTTAGTTGATTATATTCACTGTAACTATAATTGATGCTTTCTGTTGCTAGTGCGATATTGCACAAACAGCCACTCAATAATAAAACACTTAATTTCTTCTTAAAATTCATGCTCTCTCCCATTAAATTTAAATTGCAATGGATACAACAAGGGCTTTCCAATTAATTCCATAAGTCCTCATGATCAGGATGTCTCTGTGTCCCGTCATAGTTTGGATTTTTAAAATACATCGATCCTGCTAAAACCCCCATAATTCTATCACTCGAAATTCCATTTGAGTTTATTTCCGCCATAGAGTTGTTGTGAACAACAGCATGAAACCCTTCTGTTAAATCCAAGACGTAAGTCCATGCTCTCATATTCCGTTGATTAGCAAACTGACGAACTATAGTATATTGCCTTGAAGTAGATACTCCTCTTGAATTTGTGCGACCATACCTGTCCCCAAAAAACTCTCCACCTGTATAAGCTTCATAATCTTGATTAAAACCATGTACAAATATATGCTCTGGCTCTCTTTGATCCACTCTAAATGTAATACCTGAGAATACCTGAACGGGATCCCTCACACCCACATTTCTAGTTCTATTCACCCTTCTTTCTATATACCTTTGATATTCCTCGATATTGACGTCGCTATGCCTGCTCTGAGTGTGAAACAGGCTTTTTGACATGCTACGTTCCTCTAACTGTAGCCTTTGAGCATGGGTATTTTGATTACTGTTATGGTTAGAGAATCTAGCTTTTAATGCTTTAAGCATATGCCCACTTGGATCACTATACATAACAGGATTCGCTTGTGATAGATATGCATACCTATTGATCCCTCCTTTCCCAAATGGACTCCATGTATCTTGGCTTGTAAATTGCCTGATCCTTGGGTTATATGCCCTTGTGCCCTTACCTAATAACTGCCAGCTTGTTGCGTTATCAGTGAGCTCTCCATTGTAACCTAATCTATTTGCTTGATTTGTCTCAGTGTGTGTCTTTGTGATCTCCCCATACGGCGTATAACGATAACTTTGAACAATATCACTTACCGCTTCATCTGTTCTTTCAACTAAAGCCAGTATGCTACCAGCATAGTCTTTTATATAGCCCTGATAACTTGCTTGATTATCCTTTGATTGATTAAACACCCCAACCTTACCACTACCGGCATAAAGATAACGTTGTGTACTCGTTATCTCATTATTTGTGCTATCAATTGAATCAACCCCCATTAATCCCAGTTGGCTATAGAGATACTGCTCATAGTGGTTGTTATTTTTCACACTTACAAGTTCATTCAATCCATTGTAATAATAATCACTTATCTCAGCACCTTGAATCACCTGATCAATACGGCCAAAGCCATTGTAATGAATCTCGCTCCCTTGATCATCTATCACCATATTACCCATCTGATCATAGCTAAAAGTGTATGTTGTATTATCTTTACTGTAGCTCACCAAACGATCAGGATAATCATTATTATATTGATAGACCATCTCGCTATAGCCCCCATTGGCATAATGACTTTCTACAGATAATAAGCTCCCCATATCGTTATAGTGATAGCTCTCTGATACTAAGCTATTCCCTTTATCATCTTCAGAGCAAAGTTCCCCCGAACAGCTATATTCACTTAACTGGTTCATCTGATCATAAACATAGCTTTCAGTTGCACTGTCGCCTTTATCATTCACTCGAACTTTCTTAACAATATGGCCTAAAGCATCATAGTGATAACTCAAAGATGACAAAAGCACATTTCTCTGTCCATCTACACCCTGATATACCAATTGTCCTGACAAACGCCCCATTCCATCATACAAAAATATCTCTGTTGTATTCGATAAATAAGAAAGTCGCTCAGTTAACTGACTTTTTTGGTTATACTTAAGCGATACTACATCTTGTAATGAAGCATTTTGGGCGCTTTGATACTGTACTAATACCAAATGACCTAACGCATCATAAATAAAATGACTTTGATTGCCGTCAGAACCCTCAATCAATACCAAACGATTGATATCATCATATACATAATTAAAGCCACTTTGTGTGCTGGTTAAATAAAAAATCGTATTTGACTCTGACACCTGCCCTGTCGACAAATAGCCATACTCAAGCTTCGATATCCCATTATCGACCGCTTTTAATTGATTATATTCACTGTAACTATAGTTAATACTTTCTGTTGCCAGTGCCACATTGAACAAACAACTACTTAACAATAAAACACTTAACTTTTTTGTAATATTCATTACTCTCCCCAAAAAATTATTAATATAAAGCCGTATATTTACTTCTAAAACAGTTAATCTAGAAGCGTACTATACTCTTTCAAAAAACTTTCAAAACTTGTTCGAACAGACGATGCTCTACTTGCTACAGCATTCGAGAAACTTTTAGGTGCTCCTTTAATACCATTTATGCCTGATTTTGTCTTAGTTATTAGCTCTGTCTTTATAATACTTGCTTTTGAAACTGGGACTCGAGAATCAGCAATGTGAAATGAGTGACCAACGCCAGAAGTAAGAGAAGTCATCCCTTTTGCATCCATAGCATTATCCGCCATTTTAGAAGTAGCCCTCTCCGTCAGCTCCTTCGCTCCCTTTTTTCCTGCAAGCGTAAGCCCAATATTAGCTGCCATATCTGGTAAGGTTGATACAAAATTTAATAAAATACTCATACTGTTGTATTGATCATTGCTTAAAGACCGTGCATCACCTTTAAACGCCTTGACATCATCTGCAATTAATACGCCACCAAGTACTGCACTTCCTGCAATTCCAGCACTTGCTACCAAACCTGTTACCAACCCAACTCCAGCACTTGCCAAAGTTGTTGCTCCAAATAGAACTGACATAGCGACCATAGTAGAAGTTTGAGCAATACCACTTGTGGCCATAATTTTTTCTTGTTCTCTAGTCTTTTTAATATATTCTCGTGTATTGCCATTTTCTGTCATATCGCTGATGGCAACGTGCCCAGAAGGATCAGCAAACATTACAGGGTTCCCATTTGCAAAAGCATAGCCATTAATTCCGCCTTCCAAAAATGGTGAAAGCGTATCAGGTCTTTGAAAGGCACCGAGTTTGGGGTTATATATTCTGGTTCCTCTGCCTAATGGTTGTAAAGAGCTACTCTCATCAGTAAACTCACCATGAAAACCTATATTTGCATTTGCTGTTTCATCACCTGAAAGTAGCGTTTTTTCACCATATGGTGTATAGGAAAACATTGCCAAAAGCCTACTGTCTTCTGACACAACTGACAGTATATTTGCCATTATGTCATCAAAGCTATAACGAATATCTCCATCACTTGTTTTATTTGCAATTTGAGAATATCCATCATAAATATAAGAGCTGAGCTCACCGTCCTTATCTGAGTGGAGTAGGCCTAAGTCACTATAAATTAATTTTTGTTTTTCTGAACCTGTATTAACAACACTTAACTCACCCAAAGCATTATATAAATACTGAGTGCTTTGAGCGTTCTCATTTGTTAAGGTTTTTAATTGGCCAAGTGGTGTATAACTTAATGTATTACCGGCTTGATCAGTTATCATATTGCCAGATGCATCATAGAGAAGTGTATGAATACCCAAATTATCAGTATAACGCTTGAGTCTATCTGGATAATTCACATCATACTGATAACTGACTGTCGTCGGTGCAATAGAGCTTTGATATGAAGTGGTAAGGGTTTTAATGCTCCCCATATCATTATACTCATAACTTTGTCCTGAAATAACACCGTCAAAAACCTGTGGGCACCCCGCACCACTACATGTATAATTGATTAGACGATTCATATCATCATAAGCGTATAACTCTTCTAGTTGCGAGGTGAGGCTCACATCACTTTTACGGATGATTTTGACGATACTATTTAGTTTATTGTATTGATATGCCAACCTCATAATCATCT
This sequence comes from Fangia hongkongensis FSC776 = DSM 21703, assembly GCF_000379445.1. Lineage (GTDB taxonomy): Bacteria > Pseudomonadota > Gammaproteobacteria > Francisellales > Francisellaceae > Fangia > Fangia hongkongensis. The sequence continues at coordinate 12,790 of NZ_KB902252.1, read as the reverse complement.
TATTTTCAGTTGATGAATACACGCTTTGGGCGTTTACACGACCCAGTGCATCATAACCATATTTTTCCTGAAGACTCGATTGAGGGTAGTCCCGAGAAGTCAACTGCCCCTTTGTATTATAATGGTTTTCAACAATCGTAATCCCATTATAATTGGCTTTATAGAGCCTTCCTTGTAAGTCATAGTAAAACGCGGCAGTATTACCCTCAGCATCAACCAATCCTGTTAAGCGCTGTAAAGCATCGTACTGATATGTAATAGGGTAATTTTTACCGTCAATTGTAAACTCAGCTGTAGCTGTCTTCCCTTGCAGTGTATAGCTATAAACTGCACTTTGCGTTTCATTCGCATGATTATTTAATCTATTGACATCATCATATTGATAGTGTGCATCATACACACCAGCATACAAGCTAGACACACACAAACAAGCTGATGTGATAAGCGACAGCGTTTTTTTAACATTCATATTCTTCACCTTAATTCACAAAGTAGTTGAATGATTTACCTCAAAAAAATGGCTTCTACTTTTTATTAGAATGGGCACTATAAGCCTCTAGATTGTTTCTACTTTTTTCTGAGATAATATCAAAGGATATAGCGTCAAGCGCTTGGCTCATCAACAGTAACATCTGTCGGTAAATTAAGGTCATTATAACTATAGCTGATCGTATCACCACGCGCTGTAGTGACACTATCTTGTAAACCATTATTATTGTAGCTATAACTGTAAAGTGCAATACCTAATGGATCTAACTGCTTAGAGACTCTGCCTCCATCATCATATTCAAGTGTACCAAGGTGATATGTTTTACTTGGCGTTGATAGCGCAATAGTTTCAACATTATTCAATAAGCCAAAGTCTTTTTTAATGATGTTTCCATTGGGAAGCACTGTTTCAATTTCTTGATTAAACTGATCATAGTTAACTTGTGTCTTATTACCGTCTGTGTCAGTGACGGTATTTTGTCTATTAAGTGCATCATAGCCGTATTGAGTGTTTGTATAGTAGCAAGTACCGCCAGTTGCATTCACACAAGTTCCACTAATAGCTTTATTTACAAACTCAAAAATAAGCGCCAATGGAAGCTCTGGGTTAAAAAGTAGAGCGCCTTTAATTTCATCAACACTACCACTTAAATCTGCGCCATACCATGATAAAAACATATCACTCTCATCAAGCGCCATTGTATCATTTGCAGGCTTTAGAATTGCATCATTAAAGTTTTTGCTCACAAAGGGCAATGTATACTCTGCAATAACTCTATTTGCATCATCAAATTTCTGAACCTGTATACTGTCAATATGACATGAGTAACCTTGATCTCCTATTCTACAAAATGGATTGGTTAAACTACTTTGCATAGAGGCAATTGCATACAAAGAAAAACTAATACTTGTGTTATATACAGGATCATAGGCGGAGACATTTGTAATTCCATTTGTTGATGTAGCTATCATTGTTCTACCATCATCCAGATATTGATAATAGGTTTTAAGCTCTCCTTCAGGTAAATAAACTGTCTTTTGTGATGCTTGCCCATTATCACCATACTCAGTTGCACTTAGCTTCACTAAAGTATTTGTAACACTACTTGTAATATAGCTTTCTATTTCACGGCCAGCACCATCGCTCAGCACTTTCTCTTTAGCGCCAGTAGGATACTCGGTTATCATCTCTTGAGTACCATTCAAGGTATTATAGGTGTAATGCGTTTCTAGCGGGTTAGATGAATCGTAGTTATCTATCTTCGTAATCACTCTATTTTGATTATCATATAAATATGCCGTTTTCACTCCTTGTGATTCTGATAACACTAAATTACCTGTGTATTTGCTATAATAGTCTGTTTTTTTAAGTCCTGTTCCAGACTGTGTCGCAGTAGTTATATAGGTATCAAAAGTATAAGAAACGCCACTTTCGGTTTTAATAGTGAGCGGTTGATCAACCTGATAATCATATGTAATGTCATATTGTTTTCCATTAGCGCCAACAAGTGCACTTTTACTTATTTGAGCAAATGCGTATGGGAATGTCACAGCATCATCATAATAACTGTAGTCCATAAATCTATCAGGCACACCCTCATTGCCACTTGCATCAGTAAAGCGTTGCATAGATGTAGCTAAAAGATCAACCTTTTGATTATCTTTAGCCGTAGCCTCTTCATAGGTGTTTGTTGTTGCAATACTAGTATTACCATCTGTGCCTGTGATGGTTGAGTCAGTTAATAAGGTCTTAAACCCTCTGGAATCTGTTTGATATAAATTATGAGTCGTCATTCCTGTTATATCTTGCTGATAGGTCAAATTTGCCTCATCATCATAGTTCATGGTTTGTGTTTGTATCAGTGGCGTTTGGCTGCTATCTTTGAACAAACTATAGGAATAAGTGGTAATTTTGGTTGGTTGATCATAATAGGCTACGACATCAGCAAAATTCATATTCATCTTTTCTAAACCACAAATATTGCCTCCATTTGCTGCAAGTGGATAACAGTACTCCGTGATCGATGCGAGTCTACCTGTCAATTTATCCTCAACCTCTGATTTAACAAGCAAGTGAAACTTGTTATAGGTATCTGTAACAACTGTATCAGGTGTGGTAAGTTTTACCGTATATTTATAGTCTTGCTGTGTCTCTAACAGCGGATCTTTATTACTAACAACATTTATTGATAAACCACTACCAAAAAAGTTATGACCATCTTGGGCATCAAGATCGTATTGATAGACAACTGGCTTTGAATTATCTTGAGTAGAAACCGTCCATGTATCAACCCCATAAACATATGCGCTATCTACAGTAACTTTTTGATAGCTTAGTGCTTCTGTTTTTCCTTGTGGATAGCTAATATTTTGAATTAAACTTACGCCATCTTTCTCTTCGTAGGCAATAGCAATTGGATTACTCTCTTCAGGAAGATAAACTTTATTAATACCATTCGCACCTAAATTTAGCGTATAAACTGCCTCTTTAGCGCTGCCATCACTTTGAGAGGAAATACTAACACTGGCATTTTGATAGTTAATTGTAAGTTTATGCCCATCTGTGTCACTAATCTCATCATATAATGCCTGATTACCCGATTTGTTATAGTGATATGTGATCTCATCACCGTAAATATCTTGTAATTTATACAACCATCCATCTTTATCTAAATACTCTTTAGCACCACTAGCATATACTAGAATAATATTACGATTTTCATCACGCTCAACTTTTAAATCTTTTAATTTATAATACTGCAGGGTATCGTCAGAGTTTAAAAAATATGCCGCGCCAGATGACAAATACAACATGTTAGTCGTTTCATCATAATGCGTTATATTCAGCTGCCAACCCGCACCCAAGCCAAACATATCAGCTGATGAGTTTTGTACATAGATTAAATTCAGCTGAAAGCCATCTCTAAGCCCTTTATTTGTTGTCATATAGCCAACAGGTAGTTGAAACTGATAAGCCCCCGTTTTTTCATCAACATAGCTTTGCTCGCTCGAGCGTGTATTATAGGCATTTGAATAATAATTAGATGCATACAGCGATTGAGCACTGCAAGCCAACATCATCGATAACACCAAAGGTTTCATCATCGTTTTTGAGTTCAACATCTTTCTTTCTCCTTCTCTTAAATTTTTTCTTTTTACATATTGATTCGATAATCATTCAATTCAGGGTTTAATCGGTGATAATAAAAGGTATGCACATTTCCATTTTCATCTTCTAAAGCACCAGAAATGTCAATATCCCCCTCAACACTGGTATCCCTTCTCAAACCATAGGTATATATAGTTAATACAGAGTTATCTTCTGAACTTAGTTCCAGTTGATCAACCCCAATTACATTGCCATATTCAGAGTAAAATACATTCAGATATAACACCTTTTCTATTGAATAACTTTGAATAGAATTGGTTGGCGAAAAATCTAATGTTAATGTGTCGCCTGACATACCAATAGGTGTATTGTGGTAGCTTAAAAATTGGGTTAAGTCGTAATCTAAATAGTCAAAGCTCAAGGGTGTGTTCTGGATCGCTTGAGGCGCTGAAACTAAAACCGTATTGACCGTTTCAGGAGGGGTGAAGAAATTACCATCAAGATCTTCCTGAGTCTGTTTATTTTGACTAAATCGTGGGAAAATTGCCATTTCAATATTTTTTAAATAAGGTGAGCGAACATCTATATAGGATAAAACCTGATTATTTAACTGATCTTTATACAGAGATTGACTGTATGTGTAATATAAGTGCTCTGGGTATTTTCCATCAGGATAACCCCACACTAAATAATCATTTTTTGCATCCATGTAGTTAAAGGTATGGAAGAATTGTTTATATAGCTCCATACATGCAGCCAAGCCATCACTTGAGCATATATCCTCAATTTTTTGCAAGGTATCTGTTGTTACAGTGACAGAAACGGCACTTGTTAGGTTGCTGTATATTTGATTATTTGTCTGCTCAGTTGATAGTTTGATCGAACCTGTTGTATCAATTTCATCCCCTGCAGCAGAGCAAGAAATGTAATCACAAAGTAAAAAAACACCATTATCCAGCATCGCTTTACTTTGCGGCAAACTTAGTGTCCAAGCATTATTACTATTTGATTCTAACAATGCGCCAAAACGAGAATCCTGCTCTACTAGACTATAGCTCATCTGCAAATCCATATTTAGTTCGGCATCAAATACAAAATAAGCCACTTTATTTTCAGGTGCTTCATAGTATTGGCTTTCTGAGCTGAACATTTGTGGGTTATAGATGTTGACTATTAGCTTACCGGCAGTGTAATCATACGAGTTTTTATCTTTCTCTATAAAATCAACAATTTTGTTGTAAAAGTTCTTTGTATAATTCTTAAATGAACTCGGGCTTAAAATCGTATATGCCCCATACTGTCCACCAGAGATGCCAGCAGAATCAATATTATAAATAGTTGAAAATAATTTTTTTCCTTGCAAGTCTGTAAAGATTAATTCTACACGCAGTGGATTGTTATTAAGCACATTACTACTATCCTGATATTTAATAGTGGAAATTGAGGTTTCTCCATCTGAAAGAGTTTTTCCTGTCAGCTCAACATAGCTTGAGCGAATATTTTGCACATCATCACTATGGTAGTCCTCCGTTCTTTGACCATACTGCTGGGTTCCCCATACATCAAAAGTAACCCTTAAATCAGGGTATAACTTAAGGTATAATTTCTCTGGATTAAAGCAATGTGTAGTAGTCGGATACCTTTCATAAAAATGAAAAACATTTTTATCTGGAGTTGCATCGATAATCACATTATCATTTGATGGATCTGGAAATAAATAACACAAATTACTACCAGAGAGTGAGATTTCTGAAGAATACGCACCATTAAATAAAATGGATGCCGCTACTATGCATGAAACTCGCTTTGCTAACCCGATACCCAGCTTTCCATAAGCAATATAATTATTTTTTGTTAATGCTTTTTTCATACCTCCCTCCTTAACCTTTGGTTACACTTGGTGAAATATCAAACGAATGCTTTACACCAAAGTCATCCATCACCACGCCAGTTATCTTCATTTTCCCAGCACCCGATTCATAGTGATAGCCACCGAATGTATCATAGCTAAGCTCATAAGCATCTCGCGCTACCTGCGTTACTTCCAAAGTCCCTGACTCTGGTTTTGCAAACCCATACATGCCGGCACTGATAGATAAATCAACAAGTTTAAAGTCCGTCATATAGTCATCTAAAGCAAACATCAAAATGCAAGATACTTTCCCCGTTTCTGCATTAATATGACACTGTGCTTCTTTAGTCGACAGAGTAAGTCCTTCAGTAAAATTAAGCCCATAGCTATAGTGATAGCTTTGCAAATTCCCTGAGGCATTTATATAAGATAAGTAAGGCTTTAAGCTTGCTTGAGAGTAATCAAATAACTTCTTATTGATGACATTAAAGCTTATTGGATAATACTGTATATCTTCAGCTGAGTTATTATCAACAACACCATTATTCGAATCAATATAGCCGTATGAATAGTAAGTATGGGTCATTTCAAAGTCATCACTATGCTTGGAAACCCCTGGCAAAGCCTCACTATTTACACTGTCATATCGATAAAAGACATCTGCATCAAGATTATCAGGAAACCCCCACTCATACTGAATAAAGGGGTATACATCAGGATCGCCACTCGCCCAAATAAAATGCGAAAACGCCTGCATACCATTTTCAATACTCACGCCTGAAAGCGTGGAACCAACTGGATATCTAAAGGTATAGTTAATAGCATCGCCAGCATAAGCAATATTATCCTTAGCTGTTAGCGCATCACTATTGCTGCTAACAGCCAAATCTCCTGTATAATCCCCTTGTAATTGAGATGCTGTATCTGGCGCAACTAATTTTTGTGTATTGCCATCCACTGTTTCCAGTTTCCAGCCAAAGCGTGCGTCACTTTCAATAATGCTATAGTGTGACTGTTTAGCATTCTCAGAACCCTCATCATTTTTCTCCAACACAAGATAGGCAATCTTTTTATCCGTTATATTTGGATCAAGCCCTTGATAGAAAATGGATATCACAAGCTTCAAGTCTGATTGTTTCAGATGTAATGGAATATCACCATAGAGCTGATAAAAGCTGCTAGGATCGAGAACAACACCATTTTTGGCTTCACCCGACTCTTGATAATAAATATGAGGTGTTATATCCGTATCAGCATCTGCACTTGACCCTAACAGGGTCACTCTCAGCTTAACATTACTACCATTAATGGCTAAATTGTTTTTATCCAGATTAATCTTTAATGTCGGGTTATCTAGTGTTTGATATTTACTGTAATCAGCCCCAAGGTTATAGGTATAATCTAATGCTGTCCCATAATCACTAATTTTACCATGAAGACATTGACCCCATCCATGCCTAGAGATGCATAAAAGTGAAGTCTCGCCATCTTTCACACCATCAAACCGCTGAACATCTGCCTCTGAAAATTTATAGTCACCATCAAGAAACACAGCAGATGATAACATCTTTGAATACCAGCCGGTTTGAGTCAAAAACCTCACATAAATATCACCACTCCCTGCATTTTTATCAATATATACATCTGCAATTTTGCTCGACATACAGTAAATACCCGAGCTTTGACTAAGCGCTTCAGTGACTTCTATATAAGGCTTGTCATTTAAATCACTTACCTTATAATCATCTCTTTTTCTGGTGCCGAGATATGCTTTAGTCCCTACTGGAACTGACGAAAAATTATTAATGCATAAATATGGATCTGCACTTGCTGATCTAGCTGCAGAGTTCCCAGCATTATACGAAAAAAACATAGCTGCACTGATTAAATATAAATAACCCTTTCTCATCATTTCATCCCCATTTGATAATCATTAGCCAAGCGTATAAACATTGACTTCAATATAGAAAAAGATAATAAAATCAATCTAGCAACTGAGCCCGCCCATCTAATGTTGCACCCTTAATGAACCAAGGGTACAACATTAGACACACCCCACATGTGTAACCGGCTCGTTAAAATATTTAATTGATAAAATTACTTACCCTCTTCCCATAAATAAATGTCGCTAGACATCTAAGTAAAATATACGCCATGAATCAAAATAAAGTAATATAGGAAAAAAAACTTTTTCTATAGCATTTAAAATGAATTATTCAGAGGAAATAACATGAAAATAGTGTATGTTATTTTTATATGCTTTAATACTGATAAGCAATCATAGACAACAGCGGCAGACCAGATGTCAGAGCAAGTCCTTTTCTTGTGTAATACATAGGGATAGTAGGAAACTATGAGCGTTACACTCATGGCATAATTAATTACTTGAAACTTAAATTTGCATTTTTTGAGCTAATGGCACGTTGATAATAATAAATAACTCCCATAACAAGCCAACTTAACCCGACCATTAACGAAATGCTACTCATCGAAAACAAAATACTTGCAAGGATACATACTGCACATATAGGCAATATAAATTGCTTCAGCCAAAGACCTATTAATCTAGTCTTTATATTGTGGATATCCTTCATACTAAAGTAGATAACCGAAATATTTAGTAGAATAAAGCCGACAAGTGCGCCAAAATTTACCATCTCACCAATGGTATTTAAAGGCACTAACAGTCCAACCACACACTCAACCACAATAATAATAAAAATATTAAAATGTGGTGTTTTGAAGCGTTTATTTACCTGGCCAAATATTGCCTTTGGTAAAACATTATCTCGCCCCATTGCATACAGTAATCTTGACCCAGCGGTTGTTGCTACAACATTAAAGACAAACATTGACAGAATAAAGCCAGAGGTAAATATAATCGATACAATATTTCCACCTGCCTCTTTAGTAATGAAAAAAAGTGCTGTATTCTGCCAAGTTGGATCAGCTAAATGAGTGCTTAAATGTGATGCCGCCAAAATACCTAAATAACCACAAAGAAACATCGTTAATGCGCCAATACAAATTGAGAGAAAAATTGCCCTAGGAATATCTCTGATCGGGTTTTTCGCCTCCTCTGATAACGTCGTAATAGCATCAAAGCCAAGATAACTTAATACCGCTAAAGAGGTTGCTGTAAATAACGCACTAACACTTGAAATATGAAATGGTAAGGCGCTAAACAAGCCATGCCAACTGCCTGCCTTAACGGTGGCTGCATGTCCCCATGTGATAAAGCTTATAACTAAAACAACTTCCCCTACAAGCAAAAGCCCAAGGCCCAAATTTGCCAATAGTTTTACACCAAATAGATTTATTAATCCCGTAACAAGTGCAAAACCAATAAGCAGCACTGAAAAGGGAATATTTGGAAAATAGTTTTGGAAATATAAAACAGCACTCACTGAGGTAACTGTTGGAATTAAAATATAATCTAATAGCAATATCCAACCTGCAAGAAAGCCCATTTTTTTACCCATGCTCTTGCCAACATAGGTATAGACCGATCCAGATAAAGGAAACTTTCTTACCATAAACACATACGCGTTTGCAGTTAATAACATCGCTAAAAAACCAAGTAAATAGGGTAAGGCAACTGAGCCCCCTGAGCTAGAGGCTATCATACCAAAAATAATCGCTGGCGCTAGGGGAATCATATAATTCACGCCAAAAGCAGTTAATTGCCAAAGGTTTAGTTTTCTTGATAGCTCTTGCTTGTAACCAAATTTTTCTACATTAAAGTTGCTCATTATTAAGAGTCCACATCATCAAATGCCTTAATAAACAAATACGGCCCTTCATAATCTATAATATGCTCATATGGCTTTTCACCATCTAAAGTGAAATCTCGATAAGATACATGACCTAAATTTGTGTAGTTTAGCCTTTCACAAATTGGTTTAGTTGGAGGACTTGTGGCTTCAATCACAATATATCGAAAACCTTTTTGACGTGCTCTTATCTCTGAGAGCTCGACCAATGCCTTCCCAATACCCTTTCCCTGATATTGAGGTTTTACACCTAGTAAATACAGGTGAAAACTCATTTTTTCCTGAGAAGGAATTGTTAAATAACGTGCACTTAACTCGGTAAGCATTTCTAAAAATGGGTGAAAGTTCACACTAATATCATAAAAAATGCTTGCATCTACAGCCATTGGAGAATTAGGGTCTTCATTAATTGCAAAGCCAATGACTTCATTAATCTCTGTATCAACAGCGATAATAGATAGCCGATGACATAAAGATGCCTGACAGTACAAGCGAGAAAACCGCTCAAAACTTGCATAATCAAGCCCTGACTCTCTTGTTAAATATTCATGCTCAACAAAGTGCTCTGTCACAAAACGAATGGTTTCTTCTAATCGTTCAGATGAGAGGATTTCATAAGCTATAGACCCTGCACTATATACTGTGTTTTTATTTTTTTCTTCTATTAACATATCTTGGGGGTTTTTATTGTTTAATTGCACTCTTTGCTGCTTTATATACAGCTTTTAGATTGGGCATATGATCAATATTACTTGTGATTTCTTTGTAAACTATGTCACCATCTGGGGCAACAACGAACACTGATCGCGCGGTAATGCCACGGAGCTCTCCACCTACGACCTGTACTCCATATTTCATCCCAAAGGCTTTATTATCAAAGGCAGATAATACCTTAATATTTGGCAGTGGATGTTTTTTCTCAAACGCATCCACAATAAAAGGCTGATTGGTTGTCACAACGGTAACACTTGCATCGGGTAGCTCTTTAGCCATGTCATTTAATAACATGCTTTGCTGATCACATACAGAGGTGTTAAATGATTCAATTGTTGAGATAATTTGTACCTTGCCTGTTACACCACCAATTGTAACTGGCTTATATCGTGAGTCGACTAAAGTTACAACAGGCGCTCTTTCACCCTTGTGTAACTGCCTATCTGGCAGCATTACCGTGCCGTTTGCATCTGAAGTAATATCTAACGACATTCCAGCAGTACAAGAGGCCATCCCCGCTATGATAACTGATACTTTTAATAATCGTTTCATCGACTTTTACCTCCATATTTCTCCGAGTTATAGAGCATGTATCTCAATGCAGCAGAAATAATATCCATAGAAAAACCTAACCAACTTATATTTTGTTTCTACTTAACTTTGTACTAGGCTGTGTTTATAAGCATGTGTTGTAGCGCTTGATACATAATCAGTATTAGATGCAAACGCAGTGCTTCTTAGCGCTAATACTAGTACCGTCATATATACTGCTATTAATTTTTTCATTATTTTCATTCTCTTAAGTACATTTTTTAATTCACATTACCTAACTAAAAAGCAGGCAAGGACAACGCTCGTAGCAATAAGTAGTATTGGGCTACTAGCAAAAAATAAAAGCTTCCAATCCCTCTTTGATAGGCTTTTTGATGTACCCACTTTATCAATCTCTCGTTTAGCAATTTCTCTAAAGTACCACCCACTATACATAACTGATAATCTTCTTGATAACGAACGTAGGCTTATTTTGATGCGCAATAGCAATAAAGACTATATTAAAAAAAATCAAAAATTAATAATTAGACTCCCTCCAATAAATGCCAAGCTGGGATCTACAGGTAGAAAGAGTCTTCATGAAAGAATTTACTTGTTTATATAATGGAGTGACTAGAATACACGTAGCAATCGTTTTAAGGGGAGATTCACTGCGTCACTCTCTTGTAAAAAAGCATAATCATCCTGCCTGACATAACAAGAAGTCAGATAGTCAGCAAATATTTCAAATACACCTAAATCATCTAATATCGTTGCAACATATGCTCCTGAAAACCCCGGTATATCAAGAATTTCTTTGCTCAAAGATGAATAACGATATACACTATTGGTGCTAATTTCAGCATGTTTTGCAATATCATCTACACTCATTTTAGGAAAGTATACACGATACATTAAAACTTTAAACTGTGATAAGGATAAACCAATCTGACGCGCATACTCATCTATAGCCTCATGCTTAAAAAATAAGGGAAGATACGGTATTTCAGGCGCAACTTTTGAACTAAAACGTAATCCAATCACCTCTTGATTGGTATTCACAATAGCTCTACGATCAATTTCACGATAATAGGTTCTACCTGTATTTAAAGTAATAATGCCGTTGATTTTCACCGACTGAATTTTTTTACTAAGGATTAAATCATCGATAACAGTCAACTGATCTTGTGTTAAAGCATTTGCATAAGGGACTTCAGAAACATGTTTTGCATAATGTTTATAGGGATCATGCTCGCTCGTATTTTCGCCATACGCATCTATAAGGAGTATTTCTCTTTTTGTATTTAAAACTGCAGTTCGAAGTAGTGGTTTATTAATAACCTGCATCACGTCCTATCATATCTTCTGAAAACCTATCCTATTCTAGACAGTTTAGATATGATATGCCAATTACTATGCACTTTGTAATGATTGGTTTTGTCTAAAATAATAATTCAGCAGGTTTTTGTTGCTCTCCCCAAATAAAAATATAGATATTTGCATCATGATTTTTTCCTCATCAGGCAAACTCATACCTGAATTTCTTAAATGGATTATATATTCTGAAAAATTTATCTTTTCTCTATTACTTACCTTACTTGACTTCGGGTAAAAAGATAGCTGTAATGGATGAAATTTAGCCTCATAACCAAAACACTGCAATCCAAGTAGCTCTCTTGTAAATACGCGTGGAACGCCACCTTTCCATAACATCGTTTTGTGTTGCGTTAATAGCTTCAGCCAGACTGCTTGATTATCTGATAGAATATTATTAACACTGCTTTCGCTATATTCTAACCAAATATTTTGAATACAGTCACTTTCTTCCTCATTCAGCGCCACATGAAACTCACAGCCATGAGCACATCCTGCCATGATTAAAGCATCATTTAACAAAGGGCTCCATCTTTGTACACTCAAAATACTCCCCTTTTCCATCACTGCAGCGCTCTTTCCACCATGTAGCTGATGCCTTTGGTGAATAATACTGTCCACCAACTCTTTGTCTGCTTTTTCTTGTGGAGAGTCTGCATTTGATGCCAGTCCAAAGTTAGTTAGTCGCCCCTGAAAAAGTAGCTTTTCACATTGTTTTTGTGTGTTTATTGTTCACTGAACTTTATTTCAAAACTCAAAGATATGCCCTAATTGAGTTGAGCCAGCTTCTTCTGGATAAAAATAAATCAAACAGTGACATGCAGGACACAAATACCCAACCCATCTACCAGAGTGACTCATTTAATCTGTGTCAGGTATGTCTAAACAGGTGTCAATAACCTCATCACATGCTTAAGATTCATTCCCATTCCCGCTGAGATTGCATTA